>CAXTED010000005.1:0-213942 GCA_964243335.1 uncultured Sphingomicrobium sp.
AAGGACACGATCAACGAGATGATCCGCAACCTCAAGGAACAGACCTTGAAGAATGCGGAACAGGATTGGCTTAAGACCAACCTGGCCCGGTTTAGCCGTATGCTGCAGGGCGAGCGCGATCTAGCGACCGTGTCCAATCTGATCATGTCGGAATTGGCGCCTCTAGTGAACGCTCAATACGGCGTGTTCTACGTTAAGACGCGAGAGGAGGAAGCTGAGAAGCTGGAGCTGGTGGCAAGCTATGGTGCTGAAAACCACGATCAACTCAAACGCGAGTTCAAACTTCGCGAGGGACTGGTTGGCCAAGCGGCGGCTGACAAGAGGCCGATTCTGCTAAAGAATGTACCCGGTGATTTCATCCGCATCGGCTCCGGCCTTGGCCATGCGGCGCCGGCCAATGTCAACATTCTTCCGGCTTTGTTTGAAGACGACGTGAAGGCAGTCATCGAGCTCGCCTCGTTTGGTGAGTTCAATGAAACGCACCGAAGCTTCCTCGATCAGCTGATGGAGTCGGTCGGTATCGTTCTTAACACAATCGCGGCGACGATGCGGACCGAAGGTCTGCTTAAGCAGTCGCAGCTGCTTACAACGGAGCTCCAGGCACGCCAAACTGAGCTCACTACGAAGCAGGAGGAGCTCCACGCTACCAACGAGGAGTTGCAGGACAAGGCACAGCTTCTTGAAAACGAGAAGCGGCAAGTTGAGGCAAAAAACCTCGAGATCGAAATGGCGCGCCGGGCGGTCGAGGAAAAGGCGGAGCAGCTAGCTCTCACCTCCAAGTACAAAAGTGAGTTCCTGGCAAACATGAGCCATGAGCTTCGCACGCCGCTGAACTCGCTGCTGATCCTTTCAAAGCTATTGGCCGACAATCCTCAGGGCAACCTTAATGAGAAGCAGACCGAGTTTGCCCGCACGATCAACGGAGCGGGAAGCGACCTGCTCAACCTGATCAACGATATTTTGGATCTATCGAAAATTGAGTCAGGCACCGTTTCAATAGAAGTTGGCGACATGGCGATGTCCACGATGAAGCAGCATATGGAGCGAACATTCCGCCAGCTTGCCGCCGATAAGGGACTTCGGTTCGAGGTTGAGTTCGATGGCTCGCTGCCTTTGGCCATCAGGACGGATGAGAAGCGACTTCAGCAGGTGGTGCTCAACCTGCTTTCAAATGCGTTCAAGTTCACCGCAAAGGGTGGCGTAACGTTAGCAGTTCGCACCGCAAACAAAGGCTGGAGCCCCAATCACCCGGTGCTATCGACGGCTGCCCAAGCAATTGAAATTTCGGTCACGGACTCCGGAATCGGCATTCCGGAGAACAAGCAGAAACTGATCTTCGAGGCCTTCCAGCAAGCGGACGGGACCACCAGTCGGCAATACGGCGGAACTGGATTGGGCTTATCTATCAGCCGCGAGATCGCGCGTTTGCTAGGTGGCGAGCTGCAAGTACGCTCAAAACCTGGCGAGGGATCGACCTTTACTCTGTTTGTCCCGCTAACCGCCGCGCCGGCTGTACCAAGCGAAATGGGCGCCAGCACAGCTCGCTATGAAAACAGCGGTGCTGCTGTTCCTAACACCTTGCCGGCACCTCAGGAGGTGCGTGACGACCGCGATGATCTAGGCGAGGAGCCCTTCGTGCTGATTGTCGAGGATGACCCGACATTCGCATCGATCCTGCTAGACCTAGCACGAGAAGCCGGACTCAAGGGTGTTGTCTCCACTGCGGGTGCCGGCACACTGAACATAGCTCGCAAGATCCGGCCAGATGCCATCACGCTCGACCTTGGTCTCTCGGATATCGACGGGTTCGTGCTGCTTGATCTTCTGAAGCACGATCCATCCACCAGTGACATCCCGATACACGTCATCTCGGGCGTCGACGACATTGCAGCAACGCTGGCTATGGGAGCGATCGGTGTCACGGAGAAGCCGGCAGAACATGCAGAACTAGCGCATGTTTTCGAGGCGCTCGCGGCAAATATAGGTAGTGGCAAGCGCCGTAAGGCGATGAAGGTGCCGGACGGGACCGCGGGTCCGCGAGCTGTGCCAGAGCTTGCTGGCACTAAGATGCTCATCGTGGACGACGACATTCGCAACATCTACTCTTTAACGTCGGTGCTCGAAAGTTATGACGTCCAAGTTCTACATGCTGAGCGCGGGCGTGAGGCTATCGAAATACTGGAAAGCACGCCGGACGTGGACATTGCGCTCATTGACATCATGATGCCCGAGATGGACGGCTACGAAACCATGCGGACGATCCGCGCTAATCCCGCAATCTCCGACGTGCCCCTCATCTCTGTCACAGCCAAGGCCATGAAAGGAGATAGGCAGAAGTGCCTCGATGCGGGAGCATCGGACTACATCGCCAAGCCGGTTGACGTAGACCTGCTGCTTGCCCTTTTGCGCGTGCAAATCTTGAGAGCTAACGAGCGTCAGGCCTATTTGTCGTTAACTGAGGCAGCGGAGTAGCCACATGGGATTGGAACAAGCGCCCGGTGGTAGGACCTCCCTTACGGCCGAGGCTCTGGTCAACGAGTTGCTGCCAGAGAACAAAGATCTCGCGCGCGTTCTCGTCGTAGACGATGATGAGCGGAACCTGCTTGCGCTTCGTAACGTGCTCGAAGGCATTGGTGAGGTTGTAACCGCTACTTCGGGTCAGGAGGCGCTCCGTCACCTCCTGCGCGGCGAGTTCGCGGTTATTCTCCTCGATGTCTACATGCCCGCTATGGATGGTTACGAAACCGCCGAGATCATCCGCTCTCGCGAGCAGACACGGGGCATCCCGATCGTATTCCTAAGCGCGGTCAACAAAGAGACTGAGCATCTTATCCGAGGCTATTCGCTTGGAGCAGTTGATTATGTGTTCAAACCCGTTGAGCCGATCGTTATTCAGTCAAAGGTAGCAGTCTTCGTAGACCTGTTTTTGAAGACTCGCGAGATCCGACGCAAGGCTGAGGCGGAGCAGCTGTTACTGGACGAAAACCTCCGGGCCAACGCTGAGCTACTCCGCGCCGAGCAAGAGCTGCGCTTTGCTGAGCAGCGTCAAGCGGCCATCATCCGCTCGCTGCCTATCATCCTGTATCTCGAGCAAGCCGACGCCACCTCAAGGGTGCCCCACTACATGAGCGGCAATTTCCAGACGCTTACCGGCTTTGCTTTCGAAGAATTGCAGGCTGACCCGGAGCTATGGCCGAGCCGTCTTCACGAGGAAGACCGAGAGCGCGTGCTTGCTGCCATAAACGAGCGTCGTAGCTCCGGTGGCACCTCGATCGAATATCGCTGGCGCTGCAAAGACGGCGGGTACAAGCATTTCCTCGATCAAGCCGTGTTGCTGCGTGACGATGAAGGGCGACCAGCCGAGTTCGCCGGAACGCTGCTTGATGTGACCGAGCGTAGAAACCTTGAGATGCAACTCGTTCATGCCAGCAAGATGGACGCCATTGGTCAGCTAACTGGCGGCATCGCCCACGACTTCAATAACCTGCTTGCGGCCGTACTTGGAGGTCTTCGACTGATCGAACGACGGGTCCCCTTAGATGACGATCAACGTAAGATCGTATCAATGACGCAGCACGCGGCCGAACATGGCACAGAGCTTGTCGCGCGCTTGCTTGCCTTTGCGCGTCGCCAAAAACTTGAACCGGCAAAAATCGACATCGAGCAGTTGTCGCAGTCCGTCCGAGAGCTTCTGGCGCATACCCTGGGTGGCCTCGTGCAACTGGACTGGCCTTCCGTGCAAGGACTCTGGAGCGCGTATGCGGATGAGGCACAGCTTGAACTCGCTTTGATGAACCTGATCATCAACGCTAGGGATGCTATGCCGGAGGGCGGGACTGTAACCGTTCGAGCTACGAACGAGAAGGCTGCCGGCGCGGAGGTTGGTCTGCCGATCGGCGACTATCTCGTCCTCAGCGTAGAGGACACCGGCTCGGGCATTTCCCCCGACATTTTGCAGAAGGTTTTGGAGCCGTTCTTCACGACCAAGGGCATCGGCAAAGGCACGGGTCTGGGCCTCAGCATGGTCTATGGCTTTGCCACGCAATCTGGAGGTACAATGCGACTCCAGAGCACTTTAGGAAGCGGAACACAGGCGGAACTTTGGCTCCCTCGTGCGCCTCAAGGCGATGCTTTCCTACTCGAGCAGTTGGATGAAGTTACGTCCGTGCCGAAGTCTCTTTGCAGCCTCCGTATTTTGCTAGTCGATGACCACGACGCCGTTCGCGCAACAACTGCCGCACTGCTCTACGATCTTGGCCATAAGGTCACGGATTTCGGCGGAGGAGCCGAGATGCTTACCGCGCTGAGGAAGGCACCGCGAGAGTTTGACTTGCTCATTACTGACTACGCGATGCCGCTTCTTTCAGGCACAGATGTGATTCATGAAGCAAGACTTCTGCATCCGAACCTGCCGGCAGTGATAATCACCGGCTACGCCGATACGAGCGCAATCGCCAAAAGGCCTGTTGGGGTGAGTGTCATTAGCAAACCTTTCAACGACCATGAGATCCGTGACGCGATCGATGCCGTATGTGTGAATGAACTGATTGCGACCGGTGCTCGTATCGTCAGTTCGGGCAGTCCCATAGTGAACTTTTGACAAGCCCTGAGGCATTGCTACACCCAAAAGTATAGTACTGTTGCTAAATGGAGGTTGAGACCATACCGCGGGAAGCAGTTGAGACTTGCAGTGCTCCATCTAGACAGTTCAACAGCTTCTTTCTTGGCGGCTTTGAGTGTTCAACCCAGCGGCTCAGCAACGGACGCCGCTTGGATATTCTTGCCCAAACGGAACACGACATCCGCGCAGCCGACGATTACCGGCTTCTGGCTCGACACGGCATGCGAACAGCGCGCGATGGCGTGCGTTGGCATTTGATCGAACGAGAGCCCCGCCGCTTTGAACTCGGCAGCTTCTTGCCAATGCTCAGGGCGGCAGACGCCACTGGAACTCAGGTTATCTGGGACCTTATGCATTATGGTTGGCCCGACCACATCGACATCTGGCAGCCAAGCTTTGCAGAGCGCTTTGCCAACTTCGTCAGGGTTGTAGCGCAGGCCGTCAAAGATGAAAGTGACGATATTCCCTTCTACACGCCCGTCAACGAGATGAGCTTCTTCTCATGGGCTGGCGGCAAGGTTGAGTACCTCAATCCATTCGGGCGCGAGCGAGGACGCGAACTGAAGCGCATTCTCGTTCGGGCATCGATCGCTGCCATTGAAACCATTCGCGAGATCGACCCTCGCGCTCGCTTCGTGGTAGCCGAGCCGCTGATCCATATCTTTCCCAGTTCAGGGTCCCGCGAGGACATCATGGCTGCTGAGGCCCACAATGAGGGGCAGTTTGAAGCCACGGACCTGCTCTGCGGCCGGCTGGAGCCGGAACTCGGCGGCCGGCCAGAGCACCTCGATATCTTCGGAGTGAACTATTACTACAACAATCAATGGATTGATCATGGTCGGACTGTCTTCCTTGGCGACGGGCTCTATCGGCCGCTCAGCGAACTGCTTGAACAAGCATATCGACGATATCACAGACCATTCTTTATCGCCGAGACCGGCACCGAGGCTGGCGGAAGAGCTCCCTGGCTGCACTACGTCTGCGACGAGGTGCACGATGCACGCGCGGCGGGCGTCCCTGTTGACGGCATCTGCCTTTACCCCATCCTAAACCACCGGGGTTGGGACGATGATCGGCACTGCCACAATGGCATGTTCTGCGGGATCGAGGGTGAAGGCTCGCGTACTGTAGCACGGCGGGTGGAGCACGAACTCGCTCGCCAACAGCTTGCGTTCAGGGAAGCGTCCCCGCAGGGGCTAGTTGCTACCGTTTGGTGACCGGGCACGAAGTAAGGATCGGCTAATAGCGGCACGTCAACACAACTGCGGAGCCTTTGGATCTGGGCCAGAGTGGATAATGCCCTGAGGGAAGGGCTGCCTGCTGTCCCGGACAGCCGCTCTAGCAACAAAGACAGGCGGTTCTTAGCGGCTGGCAACGTTGCCTGGCCATTTGCAACGTCGGCTGCCGCAATACCGCTTGCATCAGCGGCGTTCGACACGCTTCTACAAACGACGAGGCGATCTTACCAACCGAATCAACGGCGTTCCCGCGCTTGTACTCAGATGTCGGTAATCGGTAAAAAGCGGATGTTTAGAACCGAGCGCCGCAATACGATACAGCATCCACTCTGGTTTGATAAATACGTAACTGGTATCCTTTGCGCAGATGTCGCCGTCGTTAGCCCAATGGCTTAACTCCTCCCACGGGTTCCTCTCCGCGCCACCCAGTAGAAGCGGGTCGAGTATCGTCGCGTCAAGTTCGTCAGTCGTCAGGTCGCCCCCGTTTGCTACCCTTTGCAGGGTGGCGAGCAGGTAAGATCGAGCCGCAGTCACGAACCCAGTATGCAGGCATTCCGAATGTCCGCTTTGGGTAGAAAGCGGACATTTCAGTTGGCCACGCTCGGCGCCACGATCCTTATACACCTTCCGTTGGACAGAGGTTCAGAACTGGAAGCCATTATCATGGCCTGATCAGTTCGGCTCATTCCGCCGAACCCCATCTTAGACAATCCTCGTGAATCGCGCCGCAAGGCTCGCCAATCCTGGGAATGCCGCAAGCCCCATGAGCACAGGGCGGGTCGTGGGACGCTCGGCCGCCCTGCGGAGGAGGCCGGCAAGCCCAATGGGCGCTCTTGCCTGCCGTGCGAATGCCGACTGGTAAGCCGCGGCCCCGCCGGCGCCATTTTTCAGGAAGGCTCTAGCGGCCGCGATGCCGCTCTGCATAGCAATGGCGACGCCGTCGCCGGCCAGCGAGGAGATCACTGCCGCCTGGTCACCCAGCCGGAACAATCCGCGCTCGGTTTCCTGTGCGCGCCACCCGTACGGAACACCGGCGATCGCTTGCCACTCCCGCTCGCCTCGGCTGCCGATACGCTCGCCAAGAGCCGGTCCTTCTTCCCTGAGGGCCGAGATCAGAGCGCCAGGCGACTTGGTTACGGAAAACCGCTCCTTGGTCACCGACAGGCAAAGATTGGCATTGCCGTCTTCCTGCAACAAGAGCCCGGCATAGCCCCCGTTGAAAAGGTGGAGTTCGATACAGCCGTCGAGCGGCTTGCCCGTGATCGGACCCTGCAGGAGCGTGCGCAAGCCGACCGCGCCCTTACTGGTCCAGTTCGCCGGTCGCGTGAGGCCGCGAAGTTCATACTTGCCTGTTGCCAGGAACAGCGCTTCGGCGGCCACTTCCTCGCCGCTGTCGATGCGTGCAACGCGCGTCGCTGGATTAACTTCGCGCACTGACCTTCCGCGCTGGTCGATCGTTCCTTCTGATATTGCAAGTGATAACAGAGCAGCGTCGAGCGAACGTCGCGAAAAGCTCGCTGCTCGCCACGGCAGCTCGACCTCGCGATTCTGCTTGCCATTGACCAAGCGAAGGTAAGTGATAGGCCGCGCGCCGAGCGCAAATATATCGAGGCCCAACCGCTCGAGCGCAGCAAGTGAGTCCCAGCCGAGAAACCCGCCGCATACCACATCGAGGGGCACGGTCCTGCGCTCGACGAGCTCCGGTGCGACGCCGCCTCGGCTCAGCATGATGGCGGCTGCCGACCCGGCGGGGCCGCCGCCGATGATCAGCGCAGTCGTTCGACGCATAGCCGAAAGGGAAATCTGCGGGCGACGGTTGCGACGCCCGGCGTGACGCCGGCATCGCTCAGGATGCTGGTCCATTCGGCGCGGCGAAAGCTCCGGGCGATGGACAGCTGCCCGTCCTCGCGGACGATACGATGCACGCCTAGCAAGCGAGCGAGCCAGGGATAGGCGGAATAGGCGAAGGCATGGCGATGAAGGTCGTTGACTAGCCAGCCGAGCGTCGCGTGATCCTCCATGTAGGAGATGAAGTCGCGCAATTCGGAATCGCTCATGTGATGCGCGACCAGGCTGCTTACGATGCAGTCGAACGGACCGGGCAGATCGTTATAGTCGCCGATGTGCAACTGAACCGCCAGCCCGGCCGTCGCGACGCGTGCGCTCTCTAGGCTCTTCCGGTTCAGATCGACCCCATGCATCTTGACCTGCTTGCCATGACGGCGGGCCCAAGCGGCAATCCGGCATAGCATGTCGCCGCGCCCGAAGCCTACGTCGAGCACCGTGAAGCACCCGCGTTCACCGACTGCCGCGTTGAGGAAGGAAAGAGTCGGGCGTGCGGCCAAGGTCCACGCATTCACCGTAGCCAAGTCGGCCAGGACCTTGCCATACTCCTCCGGATTGAGGTCGGGCGAGTCCATCTGCTCTCCGCCCCGGGTCCGGACGGCAAGGTCGATCACCCGGCACGCTCGAACCGGAATCCTTCGGCGGCCAGCCCGGGCCCGAATGCGAGGGCGATGCCGCGGCGTTCGTTCTGGTCCGGTTGGCGCAGAATGGCGGCGAGGACGAACATCAGCGTCGAAGACGACATGTTGCCGAAGTCTGCAAGAACCTCGCGCGATCGGTCCAGCGCGCCTGGCGGAAGATCGAAGCCGCGCTGGACTGCGTCCAGAATCGATCGCCCGCCAGCATGGACTGCCCAGCTGTCGATTTCGGCCGGATCGGATGCCTCGAGGATCCGCTCGCGTACCCATGGCTTCTCGAGCGCCGCGCCGATGCGCCCGGGCACCTCGCCCGACAGCTGCATGGCGAAGCCGGTCTCACCTATCGCCCACTGGATGAGCGTTTCGCTGTCCTCCATTGCCACGGCGAACGGCCGATCAATTCGCAGCCCCGTGGGATTCGCACTGACCATCGCTGCCGCCGCTCCGTCACCGAACTGGAGCATGCCGAGCAGGGCTTCCATGTCGTTGGTAAACTGCAGGTGCAGCGTCGACAGCTCGACCGTTACGACAAGCACACGCGCGGCGGCTTCAGAGCGGATGATGTGATAGGCCGTGCGTAGCGCCGCAATGGCCGCATAGCAGCCCATGAAGCCGATCAACGTGCGCTCGACATGGTTGGCGAGCCCAAGCTTGCGGGCGATGATCTGGTCGACACCGGGGGCAACGAACCCTGTGCAGCTTGCAATCACAAGGTGAGTGACCCCAGCCACCGTGCCGGCATCCAGTTGCGCGATGGCTGCAAGAGCGAGCGCGGGCGCCGCTTCGGCGTAGATCAGCATCCGCTCCGACGTCAGCGGCGAGCTATCGGCGTAGAGACCGCCATGGGCGACCGGGGACCCGCCGCCCGCTGTCTGCGGCAGCACCGACCAGCGATGATTGATCCCCGACCGCTCTGCCATGCGCCGGAACACGGACCGTTGCCGCTCGTCTGGTAGGCGCCGCTCGGCCCATTCCACGAATGCCGCATGGACATCCTGCGACGGTACAGCGGTAGCAACGGCATTGATGAAGGCGGATCGCTCGGAGATTTGAAAGACCTTAAAGATCGGCTTTGATCTTAAACGGCCTTCGACATCGAAGGGTTCATCGAACTTGATACGAGAGGCTTGAACGGCGTCACCGCCAAATCAAGCGAGAGGCACAAACGGGCGAGCCCGCACCATCGTCCGTGTAGCGGTCTAGCGTCGAACTACGGACAGACCGCTTTCGGCAAAAACAGCTGATAAAGTTGGCTCAGCCAAACGTCTGCTCTGGGTGGAAAGAAGACGTTTCGCGCATCCCTACTTAAACCCGAGAATGGACAACGTAGCGGGCTCATCTTCCGCCAAAGAGAGCGCCTCGGCTTTGCAGACTTCCGCCGCCGTTGCGTCACCGGTGAGCACCGCGCGGATGTAGTGCAAGTAGGAAAGAGCAGCACGCTCATCCTTCCTCGTCAGATCCAGATCGTCCTTTTGGAGCGCTGCTAAAGCGGTCTCGCCAGCGAGGTCCAGCTTTCCACAAAGCATCAAAACTCGCGCCTCCAGTGCACTTTGTTGCAAAGGCCAGACGCTCGCTGGGCGGCTGCTTCGGATGAGGCACAGTGCTCGATGGTTGGCGCCGCGATCGAGCATGATCAGAATTCTCGATGTTCTCCAAGCAAAGACAACTCTTTGTATTAGCGTCGACGGGCTCACGCGCACCTCTGTTATGCAATCGACCAATGTCCGCAATGGGTCGAAAACAGACATTGCGGGGAAGTCCGCGATGGGTGGGTAGCAGATACGGGTTGTGCAAGTCTTCGACGTACTAGGCGGACACCAGTGCGCTGATCTGCGTTTTGGAAGCGAGCGGGGCACTAACGGAGTGGATGCTAATGACACTTAGAACCTTGCTGTTCGGTATCACCGGCGGCTTACTCTTCTTCGCTCATGCCATGATCAACAACAGTCATGCGTGGCCGCTGATCTGGCCATTCTTGGCGGGCGCTCTTGCGGTCTGGACCGCAAAAAGGGGCGATCATCCGAGCTACGTGTCCGACCTCGGCAGGGCCGCTATCGTTGGATTGATAGCTGGTGCGGTATTCGTCGGAGTCACTTTCTTCACTCTGATGCAGCTTGGCATGGCCGCAAAAATTGGCTTGGCCGGACTGGCTTTCGCCGCAGGGATCGGGTTTGTCGGCTCGATACTTGGGGGAGCGTTGGTCCACCCGCTTGCGCGCCAGGTCTGATCACTATTGGCTAGGCCATAGCTCGCTTAGGAGCCATGGCAAGCGCTCCGATCGTTGTGACTCAGAGACTTAGAACGCCACAAAACCAGCTTCAGCCGTTCAGACCTTGACGGCGCTTACCTAAAGTTGAACGATCCTAAGGGTTCAACCTTGTTCGAGGCGTGCGATGGAGTCCGTGACTGGCGAGCTAAAGGCGTATGACGATCCGGCGCGCTGTAAGGAGCGGCTAGGCAAGCTGGTAAAGCACAAGCCCGTGGAGAAGCGCGATGCTCAAACAATCCAAAGCTATGGTTTGGCCCTAAAGCGTGGGGCTAGGGCGCGCGGCCGATGACTCGGGAGGGATGGGTTTTAACAGCTGGTTCGCTGTCGTGGTGCTCGCGCTAACACGGTTTACATAGGTGCCCTACACCGCTCCATAAAGACGGTTACGTCTAATACGTGAACGCCAAGCTGGTGAAGCATAAGCCGGTGGAAAAACGCGAGTGACTGGTGGTCACGAAGCACCAGAGCACGCTGGCATGGCGGAGAGTGGTGCAGAGTCCTTGCCGAGTTCTCAGATGGCCGATCCCTCCTTTATGGGAAAGCTGGCCATTCCTCTCGGTATGATTGCTTGCATCGTGCTGGTGGGGATGCTGCTCCACATCTTCGGTTAGCAAGTCTGGTGAAACTCAGGCCGGGGAACGCCCCTTGCGCGAGTTCGTAGCGGGCTTGTGGCTCGCCGTAAGGTCCGCGAGGAAGCTGCAGGTCTGTACGATCTCCGCATGCAGCGCATCTTGCTCCTCTCGGCTGAGCATCACGGCTCGCTCGCTCCAAGCCACTGTAATCTGCTCACGCAAACTTCGGAGATTGTGCAGGATGCCTTCTGCCTGCAATGGTCGGATAGGAGATACGTTTGATTGCTGACACTCGAACATAGCTAGGCCCTTGGCACGTAAGCGAGAGCTTTCCATTGTCTCTCAGCCGGAGCTTTGCCTGTGGCTAAATCGCCCCGATGACAGTCCATTGCACTATCGCAACGACATTTCCGAGTCTGCCGCCCGACACACAGTCTAAAGCACGTAAACTTTCCGTTATTGAGCGGGGGCGGCCTAGTGGTCTCCAGCGGGAGACTGGAAGCCATCGACCGACAATTCCCAGAACACCAAGCCCACACGATCGGTGACTGTGTTGCTCCATGGGCGCGATCCCCAAAAGCTTTCGGGTGGGTCGTGCATCATCTTACCGCAAGCAAGGATTGCCTCACGCTGAGCTTCGGCGGAGCCCTTCAGCTCCTTGCCAACGGTATCGGCAAACCGCCTGTCTGTCTGGGAATGAAAGTAGTACAGCTTTAAGGGCATCTCCTTGCTTAGGCAAAGAGCGCGTTAGTCTCTTAATCACTGGCGCCAGAGATTCTGCCGCTGATCCCAATCGGTTAGACGGTCTTTTCCCTCCTGTCGCCCTCATAAAAGCGAGTGAATGTGTATACTGCATCTCGCCTCAAGACAGGTACTCGGTCGCATAGCGGCGTCGAACGGCGGGCTTTCGAGCTTGTGGCTTGTGCCCCTTCAGAACTTGCAACTGACGCCGGACGGCCTCCTGCGACCGGCCGAGAGTCTTCGAGACATCTCCTAGTGGTGCCCCGCCACGAATAAGTCGAAGCAGTTGCTCGTTCTCGGCCGCAGACCATCGATAGGACGCTCTCTCGTGCATCTACTCATCCCCTTTTTCGAACTCGTCCGCTGGCGTTTGCCGTGCTGTAACGCCTGGAGCAGCTCTTGCCCTCATCCGAGCCGCGTGAGCAACATGTCGAATACGGCCGGGTGAATGGCTCGGGCAAACTGAACACCGGCATCAAAGTCCTCTACCCAGCGAACTTCAGCCTCAAGGGCTTCAAGCCCATCGAACTTCAACCAGTGCGTCTCGCCAACTCGTGGCCGTTCCACGAATTCCACTTTGCACCCGCTCGGCGAGACGTCCGAAGTGCTAACCGTGTAATTCGCGCTTCCGCGACGGCGCAGCGTTACGGCTGCTTGAAGGCTGACCCGGTCGGCGCGAGGCGGCAATCCCTCCGACTTGTCTGGTTCGGCAGTGAAGCGAAGTCCTGCCTTGCCGGCCGAGTACCAGCGGACGTGTGCTTTCAAACCCCCGATTTTAGCCACCGACAAAGAAAGGGAGGATCCCAAGGCAAGCGGAACAGGCGTCTCGACCTTGCAGCCGTCATAAGACAGATCAACAACTGTCATGCTGACGGTAGACCCATCCGGCAGGCTGGCGATGGCGGTTAAGTTCGTTTCACGACGAACTTCTCGGCCGCGCTTAGCTGCTTCAACGAGCCAAATCTCGGCCTCGAAATGCCCTTCCTCATCCATCGGATCATCCCCTCCGTCGTTCCCAGGCGAACCGATGACGACCGGTCACCTCACGCAGAAAGGTGAAGGACAATCGCTCCAGTCGTATAACCGGATGAGGAAGCGTAAAGTTGCGCCTGCTGCGGCAATTACAACTGGTTAGCTACGGGCGTGAAGTTGTTCATCAGTACACGCAGACCTAATGCGCTTCGGTGCGGGGCTAAACATCAAGTGTCGCAACTGCGGCGCGTGCAAGACCCTCAACGGTGTGGAGTCGTGTCAGATCGGCGGAGGTCGATCCTTGGCAGAGCTTAGGCCGAGGCTTCGATGCGAACGGTGCGGAGAAAGGGCAGCGAGGCTAACGATCCTGCCGCCCCTCTGAGTAAGGGCTTAGGTTGATGAATTGCGGAACCGACTTGGCTAATGGCCGGATTGTAGCATTTGGCGAAGAGGCAGGAGCCAGTGGCTTAGCGCCGAACCGATCCACTATCGCCTGATACTCTTGTGCACGCACTCTATAATAAGCAGCAATATCCGGCCGGTCTGAGCGCAAAGCCATCTGGTGCTCTGACGCGGCTCGCCTGCGAAAGTAGGCGACATCAACACTACTTCTGGCAAGCTCTCGATACTCAGGGAGAGTGACATTCATCACATGGACTCCATCGCGCGCTTTCTGCGCAACAAGGACACTCTGCCACTGCATCGCATGGTTCAAGGCGATTGTTTCACCTGAGTACACCGCGATCAATCCAAGGCTGACAATGGCTCGAGGTGCTTGAGCCTGACTTCCTCCGCACATATCAAGATCCGAGTTTCAGCGGCGAGGAGCTGCCTCAAGGCAGTTACCGGGTGTGCACCCGACTAATTCCTCGATCGCTCCTTGACGACAATCGTTGAGCTCAACCGGTAGTCCCGCGAATGTCCGGAATGGGTCGAAAGCGGACATAAAAACGTTGGGTTGTCAGATACGTATTCGCCACAATTGTCACCAGGCATGAAGGCATACGCCTCTCCTTGCTCAGACGCGCGCCTTCGCATGTATGGTCAGGGCCATTAGAACTCGACGACTCTGGCCCTTCCCCGCCAGAATAATGCTCGCACCGTGGCTCAATCGCGCGCCGTAGAGTATTCGGCCGCTACGCTTGAGGCGCCTATTCGGATGAGCACACTGCTACAGCCGCCTGGGCTCTCGTCAGCATCGGGGCCCACCTTGGTTTCTTGCAACTCGCAATTCTCATCGTCGATGTCAGTTCTAAAAACCCGGCCACGCTTCGAGAGCTCCTCCAGCACGGCCTGATCCGGAAGCACCACTCCGCTATACGGGTGCGGTCCGGACGACACGACAAAGATCCCAGCGCCAACCGCGTTCAAGAACGCGCGCCTTGATGAGGTGAGACTGCCATGGTGCCCCACAACCAGAACTTGAGCGCTCAGCTCAGCCGAGCAGCACGCCAGAAGCTTCGCCTCCACGGAAGATGCGGATGGCGGGGATGATGGCAGCTGCCGACCGCCGCCTTCGGCATCTCCGGCAAGCAGCAGCCTTTGATTACCAATATCAAGGCGCACAACGACAGAGTTCTCGTTCGGGTCTGAATGCCGATTGGCGTCACGCCACAGAACTGCCATGCTGGCACCTGGGCCAAGTGCGACCGGCGACGATGTCATCATTGCTGCCTGAGGTATGGACACCGTCCCGTTACAACCGCCGTTGGTGAACGTTACTGCGTGAAGACCACCGGTGGCGATCGCGTTATGATAAAGGACGCCGGGTTCTGCCTGCACCGCCTTTAGAAAGCGACAGTAGCCAACAGTGCGGTTGATTGTCCCCGAATCCCAAACGTTTCTGATCGCAAAGGCATTGAACACGTCCGGCAAGAGCTCAAGGTGATCCTTGTGCGGGTGACTCAGGATCAGATGATCAATGCTCGTGACGTCCGGCCGGACTGCCCGGATGTAGGCCACGATCCGATTGTCAATTCCGTCCCCAAGATCGTCCTGGCTTCCGCCATCATACAGCATCGTGAAGCTCGTACCCTCTACGAATACGGCAAGCCCAGTGCCAACGTCGATAACGTGCATTCTTACCTCGTTGGAGGCAATGACCGGCGGCCACGAGCCTTCCCGCTGGACGGATAAGATGGTCCAAGCTTTGCTGACGAAACCCGTGCGACCGCTCGCCAGCCTGACGCGATACCAGTCGGCAACATCGGTGCCCTCTAAAGTAGCTATTTCGCCTGGAGTGAGACGACCTACCGGACTGGACGAAGCATCTGGCTCGCTCCTAACAACCACTGCACGCTTCACCCTTGCACTAGGCGTTACGTCCTCAGCCCGAGCGCTCGTCCACGCAAGTGTCATGAGCATGGTAGCGAGCAAGGCTCGAGCCAGTTGTATCAAGCCAAACCGGCGGATCTCGCCTAAGAGGTTGATGGCCTTTGGGTGGAGCGGGGCAAGCCTCGCGCAGCGATCAGACTGCATCGGGAGCATCTTCAAAAACAAGCCTTGGGATTCGTACTTTCTGGCCGGGAAAGATCTCATCGGGGTCATCGATGAGGTCAAGGTTGGCGGCAAGAATCTGGGGCCAGAGCTCAGCGTTGCCGTAATGACGCTTCGCGTAGGTGCTTAGGTTGTCTCCCATTCTCACGCGTTCAGTCGTGAGCAGGTCGCTGGGAGGCACGAAGTCCCAAGGACCAAGTGCACTAAGTTCGTCCACAACCCTGCTGAGGCTCTTCGGGCGGTAGACTTCCCCGCCCAACCGTTCGGGTGGCGTGCGCCAACGACGGATGGCACTTGGCGCGACCTGCCAAAGATGTTCAGGCCCATCTCGATGCTCCTTGAGCAACTGAGTAGCGGTCCAATGCGGATCTGCCTCGTTAACGAGGGGTGCCAGAGCATCTGGATTGAAGCCATGGATCCTGGTTCCGACGCTTGTGTCTAACCTTAACCCCGCGCGCTTTGCACCGATAAGCACCCATGCGAGTGCGTCGTCGGAAAGGCCACGGATGTCGCCGCCGCCACCAACCGATCCGTGCACCCCGGGGAACCAACGCTCCTGGTATGGCGCTGCAGGATTCTCGTTTGTCGCCCCAGCAGCAACGTTTAAGGACGTCAGGTCGCCAAAGAGAACAGGCGGGAAAAGCTCACGCTGCTCGTCAAGCGCGACTGCGTGCCGAGCGCCCTCTACAAAAGCATCGAGGCTCGGGTCGTGGAACTCATATTCTCGGTTCAACCATCCGCTAAAGGGAACCACCTCAGGAACGCCAAGTGCGCCCACCGTGTCCCATACGCCGAGGTATTTCACGCGAAGCTGTGGCACCGAGCCGCTGGTGTAACCTGGCTTGTTTGCGCACCTCCAGTCATCGTCAGCCGCTCCGATGCAGACCGTGTCGGAGAAGTCTGCTCTAAACCTGCGCAGTGCCTCACCCGATGCGTTTTTACCTCGCTGGCGATGCTCGTACAGCTCGAGCGCCTCATCGATGCGACCCACATGTAGGCGACGAAGCGGTCCCACGTGCCTTACAAAGCCCACGAAAGTGCGTGCGCTGTAGGCGCCGCGGGAGAAGCCGAAAACGTAAATCTCGTCACCGGGATCATAATTGAACACAAGGAAGCGGTATGCTTCCCGCACATTCTCTATCAAACCCGTCCCAAACATGCCTCCCCGCACCTCATCGAGAGGCCCGGTCCCCACTCCCTCGTCGTAGTGAATCACCTGAGATACGCCATGACGATCTGTTCGCTCGATGCTTGCAGCTGTGAGGACCACATTCGTCGCAAGGTCCGGCATGAGCTTGTTCCAAGTGCCATCGAAGCAAAAAACAAGACGCTTCATCCTTGGTCATCCTATCTGTCCCACGGCGATGCTTCCCGCCGCCCCTCGCCTGCCGCGGCAGGCGCTGTGCTACTGCCTGACCGTGCGCGGATTGTTGGACCTCTTCAAGACCACAAGATGGTTCGGCCGAAGAGTTCTTATGAACTTTGTCCTGCTGGAGAGTCCCTGGCCTTTTCTGCCGTGCTGTTCCACTCGGCAGTTAGCCCCTAACAGACCGCAATAAGATCAAACACGTTTGTCGGCCCAGTCGCCCGGTTGCGGTAAGCAGCACGGCGCGCCCGTACTCTCCCCCTTCTGATTAGCCCCGGAGCGGAACTATCCGCCAGCTACAGCTTGGCTTGATCTCTTCACGGAGCAACGTGTCATGCTGGACGATCTGGCGTCAGCTGTCTTTGACAGCCAGAGCAAGGCCGAACTTGCGATCCGCGAACTTCGATCAGCTGGAATCCGGGACATGTCCATCTGTTCGATTCGCAGACATGATGAAGGCACTTCGGAAACTGCATTCGTCGGAAAGCGCTTCGGCACCGGCGATAAGCCCGCCGACTTCATCGGAAAGGTTGTAGTTGGCTCAGGCGTCGGTGCCCTGTTGGGGGCTGCGGCGTTCGCGGTTCCAGGCGTCGCCCCCTTCGCTGCGGCTGGCGCGATCGCGAAGTCCGCTCTGGGTGGCGCCGCTCTTACTGGTACGGCTATCGGAGCGGCCGTTGGCGCCCTGTCGGACATCCTGAGGAAGCATGGTGTCAGCGAGGGCGGCTCTCGCTACCATATTGACCGGATCAACCGAGGTGGCATCTTCGTCTCAGTAGACCCGAGTGAAGCCAAGCTTCAACGCAAAGAAGTTCAGGCGATTCTGCTTCTGGCCGGCGGGCACGATGTTAGCAAAGTAGAACTTCTTGAATCGTTGTGACCCTAGCATAGCGCAACTTGCCCCCGCGATTGGGCGGACGCGGAGCTTGCTCCTTGCTGCACTCCAGCCGGACAAGGGCTTGGCTACTTCAGACACGAGGGCAGAACCTTTCCGCTAAGCGTACCATGAACGAAGATGATTGCCGATGTTCATATAGGCGGAGCTAATCAACGGACCTGCAACAGCAAGGTGGCTCCGGTGGCTCGAATCTCATTTCGAGAACAAGCAGAGAATTGTCGCTTAGACGCTTTGTTTCTGGCACGCCCGTCAGACCGGGCATTTGTTCTCAGGATTGCGGATGCTTTCGAACAATTGGAAGCGGAACGGGAACGCCCTCAGGCTGAGCTGACTCGTCTTCACCCCTCGCCTTTCTATCAACCCGAAGTTCTATAGCGCACCAAAGCAGGTTCTTACAGTTTCTGAGAACGGGCGCTCGTAAGCAACTACCAGAGTACCGATCACTTCTTTCGCTATTGACACATCGGTACGTGATGCCGCCGCCTCGACTTGTTTTCGAGTAGCCCGTGCCGTGCTCGCAATCTCCCTGACGTTTCATATCAGCTTGCCGCCCCCCGGCAATTGGGCACGGCTTCGGTTACAAGATTTCAGTCCAGCCGGCACGCTTACATTTCCGAATCAACCCTTTGCGGCGGTAAATTGAAAACAATGGTCGGACATCGACATGGCTCGGCTCGCAAAGCCTTTAGCACGTACAGCCTTCTCGGTCCTAAGGCGTCTCTAGTGGCCTAGTACGCATCGGTTCGCGGATCATGAGGATGCACCCTGCAGCCAACAGCGGACCAATCGCTAAAGTGACAAACGCCGCAAGGAATGATCCCGTTATTTGAAAAACGAAACCCACGACCATTGGCGAGAAAATCGACCCAAACTGAGAGATTGCATTCATGAACCCGGAAGCCGCACCTACCTTTCGCACACCTATAATCTCAGTTAACATCGCCTGGGTCAGCGGGCTGTAGATAAACGCAAATACACCCAAGATAGGCGCTATGATGCGGAATTGCTCTTCGGTGGTCGCCAGGCCGAACACGATGAGCATACCGGCGAACAGTAAGAAGCATGGGAAGAGCATCATCTTGCGCCGGACACGAACCAAGTCCGATAGAAATCCATAGACTGGCTTCGACACGAGGCCTCCCATCCCAAAGAGCGCTGATATTTGTCCGGCAGCGACGTTGGACAAACCGTGCCCCTTCACCATGAGAGCATTCGCCCAGAAGGTTACTCCCCATGTTCCCCACAAAGCCGCAAACCAAGCGAGGCCAAGAAAAACATAGTCACGGTCGCGAAGCAGATTTCGCATTGTCGGAAGGATTGGTTCATTGTCGCTCGTATCATGCACATGCCCTTTGCTGCCGGGCGCCTCGCGCATCAGAAAGAAACAGATTGCTGCTACCAGCAACACGGCCACAGCCATTGTGCGGTACAGTGCGCGCCAGCCGAATGCCTCAATGAACGGTGGAAACAGCGAATTGGCAACGACAAGGGAGATAGATGAGGCCGATGCGAGAATGCCAAAGGCCCGACCACGTTCAGCCGGTACGAACCAGGCAGCTGCCATTTTAGTGGTCGCTGCGAAATTTACACCCGCCATCAGGCCCATGCAGCATTGGATCGCAAGCCCCTGTACCAGGCTTTCAATCGACCCAAAGGCGCCAACAAAGAACCCTAAAGGCAACAGCGCGAGACACATGACGTTCTTCGCTCCAAGGCGGTCTGCTGCGAAGCCGCTTAGAGCATTGGTCAGCACATAGCCGACGTAAAACGCAGTCACAAAGGAACCCAGCATGGTTGGGCTTAGAGCAAGCTCGCCCCCTACAGACGTTGCGGAACTCGCCCACGCGACCCGAACGACGAAAGAGGTAACCATAACAAGAAAGCACAGAAGAATAATGGCCCAGCGATAGCCACTCTTGACCGGTATGCCCTCATCGCGCGAGCTTACCGTTGAGACCTCTGGGCGAGCTTGAGACCGATCAAGTTTGCCGCTGGCGCTGTTATGACTGCTATCGCTCACTTGTCCCTTCCCTGAGCTGCATCTGTCTTCAGAAAGGAAATCAGGTCTGCGTTGAATTCGTCTGCGACTTCGAAAAAGGGAGAATGTCCGGCCTTTGGATACACTATGAGCCTCGCGCCCGGTATCATGCCGGCAGTGTAGCGAGCGCCTGCCAAATCGATCAGTCGATCCTTTGCGCCATGTACAACGAGCGTCGGCTTGGTCACCTTTCGCAATGCTGCTTGGAACTCGAGCGGGCGGCCGAGCATCAGCCTGCGCACAAGTGGAGGCACCACCATATTGTACGCCATCATTCGCTGAATCTCTGCGGATGATGGCTGAAGATGGAAACAGGCGGCGAGAAAATTCTTCGTGGCCGCTATGTTCTCCGATAGGCCAAGCGTCGACAGCCTTCGCGTCAGTTGGGCACTTTCTTCGCTTGCTATGCCGGGTGCGCGAGAAAGACCAACATCAACAAACACGAGAGATGATATGCCGGCTTCGCCGTATTTCTCGAGATAGTCCATGATGACGCGGCCGCCCATTGACCAGCCGACGAGAGTCGGGCGCCCGCTATGGGTCGCATCGATCACGGTTTGGACATCGTCAGCCCATCGCCACGCTTCCCGGTAGAATGCGGCATCGACCGGCTTGTCAGAGTCGCCATGACCACGCAGGTCGAAGGCTACAACATGAAAGTCCTTCGAGAGTGGTCGGAACTGCCGCTCCCAAGAGAGATAGCTTTGAACATAGCCATGGATGAGGAGAATGCTGGGCTTGCGGCGATCACCCCATTCGTGGACAGAAATCATTGTCCCATCAGAGGAACGCACCAGAAGGTCGGTGCGCTCCTGTGCTCCAGCGTTGGCCGGGAGCAAAGCAGCAACTCCCGCCGACAGCAGGACGGCGAGCCTGAGCCACCAACGGTAAGCCGCGAAAGCCTGGGGGCATAGCTGCCACACTGTTAGAACTTAAGTCCAAGCTGCGTGTAGAAAAAGCGACCGCGCGTGTCATAGATGCCAGCAACGGTTGGCAAGCCGACCACCGTACGAGCTGGGGTCGTGATAATCGGTGGCTGCTTATCCAGAAGATTTTTTACTCCAATGGAAAGCATATACCGTCTATCGGCGATCGCGAAGCTCCCCTGCACATCATGGTAGGCGACGGAAGGAATCTGATTGAGATCCCAAAGCGGCGACGTTCTTTGAATAGTCGTATCGCCCAAGGCCTTGCCATAGATCCGGGTCTGCCAACCGAGGGTCAACGGACCTTGGCTATAGTATGCAGACAGATCAAACCTGTTCTTAAAATCGCCGACTTGGCCTAAGCGGCGATCTACAGAGGCGCCTGAAAGCGGTGTGAAGTCATGCTTAAACAGGCGGGACCATCCAAATTGTAGGTCGAAGCGTCCGTTCCCCAAGCCGAAATCATCCATGCGCAACGCATAATTAAGTCGCGCGTCCAGCCCCGAGAGCTTCTCGGTGGCGGCATTGAACGTGTTGTTTAGAACATTGATTATCTGCCCGCTGGTTGCATCACGCGTAATCAACGAACAGAACAAGTCCGGCCGAGTAGGCTGATCATAGCACTGGTTGACTGTATCTTGGATTGGAAGCGTCGAAACGACATTGTCGATTCTGATGTTGTAATAATCGATGGTCGCGCTGAACCGCGGCAGGATGCGAGGCGTGAAAACAGCACCTAGCGTATAGGTCTTGGCTGTTTCCGCACCAAGGTTGGCGTTGCCTCTGCTTGTCGCCGTTACCGAAGCTGACTGCAGCTGTGTCTGGTTGAAGTTGGGTCCCCGTGCACCCAGGTCTGCTGTGCAAGCAGCGGCCCTACTACCAGAGGGCGGCGTGGGTGTACCATTCTCCGCAACTGTATCGCACGGATCCTGCAATAAAAAGATCACTGCAGTAGCCGGCGAATAGAGCTCCTTGAGATTGGGCGCTCTGATAGCAGTCGAGTACACCCCGCGGAAACGAAGGTCGCGGGACACTGCCCATTCCCCACGAACGCTCCAGGACACCTTGCTGCCGACGGTATTATAATCTGAGATCCGCGCAGCTCCGCCAACCTCTAGGCGACGTATAAAGGGAAGGTCATGGAGCAGCGGCACGTTAATCTCGCCAAAAAGCTCCTTCACGTCATAGGAGCTTTTTGGAAGGCCTGATTGGAAACGAACCGAGCTCGACAGATCCACATAAGAAGCCGCGGGTATGATCTCCGCCTGTTCTTTGCGATACTCGCCGCCGAGCACGACGCTGACTTTACCCGCCGGCAACTCGAACAAACTGCCTGTTACAAACCCCGACAGAACATTTTGGCTTGTCTCCGCCCGGAATCCTGACTCAACGGAAAGATAGTCCAGAAGCGCCGGGCTCGCCTGTGCGGTTGGGTAATTAAGAAAATTGAAGGGAACACACCCCTGCGTCCTTGCGGTTGCATTTGCACAGGTGTCATCCGAGAAGTTCAGCGGCGTTCCGTTGTCGTTGACATTCAAGGTCTCGGCCAAACGGAAGCGACTGAATGCACCAAGGTCGCGTTGCCTCGTCGCCAAGTGACCGTACTGATAATACATCTCGTAAGTGAAGTCGCCCGGCAAATTTCCCCTTAGACCCGCAGCAATGCGGTACATGGTGCGATCGATTTTCGTGGAGCTGCGGCCCAGTTCCGTCAGACGCGATTGCACAGTCAGGCCAGCTGCCGGGATCGGTCCGATGATGGGCACGAGCGCCTGTGCGTAGGGATTGTTCTGAGGAACACGAGGCTCATTAAGTGAGCTGTCCAGCGGCGTAAAAAGCTGTGGAGATCCGGTGAAGAACTGTGGCCGGTCTTCAAAGAAAACTTCCGATTTTGATTGTGAGTAACTTGCTTCAGCAAAGGCCGTTGCCGTGAAGTCTCCGCTGGTCACCAAGTCGTAGTGCGCATTTCCAGCAACGTTCGTCCGCGTGATCGGATTACTAAGCGAGCGCGTTGGAGCTCGCTGGTACCTTGTCTGATCGAGCGGAAGACTTGAATTGAGTACCAAATTGTTATTGCGGTCGAAGGTGTAAGTTCTGCCGTTGTTGATGATGAGATCTCCAGCGACGACCGCGGAGCCGCAAATAGGCGCAACTGTGAAGTTGCACGCGTCGAACTGGCCAAATTTGCGGTCGGAACCAAGAAAGCCTTCGCTCTTAGTCCATTCCGCCGCCAACACTACGCCGCCGCGGCCCCCCGAAAATCCGCTGCCGAGCAGGCCGCTTAGGCCATATTCCTGACCATCGCCTCGGCTCGTAATGCCTGTTCGAGCCTGCACCAACAATCCGTCATATTTATCCTTGAGCACGACGTTGACAACACCCGACACGGCGTCGGCACCGTAGACGGCCGAAGCTGCGCCCGTGACCACATCGATGCGGTCAACCAAAATCGTCGGGACGCTATTAAGATCGACCGAACTGGTTCCCGGGTCGCCGCCAACAAAGCGACGATTGTTGACGAGGACGAGCGTACGCTGCGTGCCAAGATTGCGCAGGTTGATATAGTCTCCGCCCACGCCATAGCTGGAATTGAGCTGATCCGTGTTGGAGGTTTTCCCGCCAACAGTTATGCCGAGCTGCGGCAATTCGTTGATGGCATCCTGCACCGTTATCGTGCCCCTGCGCTGAAGGGCCTCAGAACTCATTACCGCTACAGGCGAGCCCGCATCCAGGTCGGGGCGCCGCAATCGAGACCCCGTCACAACAATATCGGCGGTCGTAGCTGGCACTGCGGTACCAATATCCACCTGCGCCTGCGCGGCCGCATCTTGGGCCGCGGCCGATTGCGCGACGAACGGCACGGCTACCATCGCACCTGTTAGAAAATGAGTCCGCAGCCGCCGAATCTGCCTGAGTCGTGAAAGGATCATCATGTCACTCTCCCCTTCTTACTGTCTCGCACGTCGCAGCGACGATGCGGCCTAAAACTCTTGCCGATTCAGCCATCCACATCGGGCCATGATGTTGCGCTAACCGAGCAAATCTACGTAAACTTTGAGTACTTAGTAACTTTGACAATTTTGCTTGTCAACGGTAACATAAACACGTTTACAAGTGCGAACACAAGCGCACTCGTCGAGAATGAGGGGTAGGAAATGACGCTGGACATGCTGCCGAAGAATTTTTGGAACGAGGCTGGTCATCTATTTCGGCGCGCCCACCAAATTAATCAGGCGCTCTTTGCCGAAGAGATGGAGGTCCCCGATCTGACGCCGGTACAAGTGCCGGCGCTAAGGATAATTGCCGAGCGGCCGGGTATCGATCAGCGACGGCTGTCAGCACGCATCGGAGTGGATGAGGCCACTTTGGGAGGCGTATTGAAGCGGCTTGTGGATCGCCGCCTTATTACGCGCATTACTGACCCGGGTGATCGCCGCACGAGGCTTTTGGAAGCAACGCCTGAGGGACATGCGGCCCTTGATCTAGCGGCGCCGTGTCTCAAGAGACTCCAGAGAAGATTGCTTGCGCCTTTCACCGCGGAGGAAGCCGAAACGCTCAAGCGTCTGCTTCGTACCCTTGTGTCAGCACATCAGGATGCGGTGCCCGGCCATTCATTTGGCAACGGTGGGTGAAGCGCTGCGATCCCTGGTGAATCAGCCCTAAGCAACATTGTGTAGTGCCTGCGATGAACAGGCTCGAGAACGGAAAGGATCAAGGATGACTGACAAACGCCTATACGACCCAGTTCGAGGTCCAGGTGCTTGGGAAGGCGCCAATCTGCAGGACAGCGATGTCTGGCTTACGAAGGTCACGGACGAGAACATCGAGGACATGGAAAAAGCGCTCGCCGGCGTAAGATCCCGCGGCCTTTCAATGACGAACATAACGAGAGACGATTTCGCCTTGCCGAGCATGGCCGCCAAGCTGGAGGAGATCGCCGACGACATTGAAAATGGTCGTGGGTTCAGACTCATTCGAGGGTTGCCGGTTCAATCCTGGGGCGTTGAGGATGCCACCGTCATATACTGGGGAATCTCCACGCACATCGGTTCCCCAGTTTCGCAGAGTTCGCAAGGCACCATGATGGTGGCGGTTCGCGATACTGGCGCAGAGGCCGGAATTGATGTTCGGGGGCCACAAACCGCCTCCCGTTTATACTATCACTCGGATTTTTCCGACATTGTCGGGCTGATGTGCATGCATCCGGCAAAGAGCGGCGGCATTAGCCGGATCTGCAGTTCCCTTGCGGTCTTCAACCGATTGATCGAGGCGAGCAGGCACGATTTGGTCGATGCCTTCTACGATGGTTACTTGTTCGATCGAAAGGGCGAGCAAGGCCCAAATGTCGCTCCAATCAGCGAATGCCCTATTCCGATGCTCAGTTGGCACGACGGTCGTCTGTCCTTTCGCTATACGCCCGGCTGGTCGGAAGCAGCCATGCGTCGCACTGGTGGTCGCTGGTCAGAGGTGCAGCAAGCAGCGATTGACGAGGTAAATAGGTTGACCAACTTACCTGAGCTCTATTTGGACATGAACTTCCAAGCTGGCGACATTCAGTACCTGAATAACTACAGCGTCTTGCATTCCCGAACAGAATTCACTGACTATCCAGAGCCCGAACGCAAACGTTTCCTTCAGCGCATTTGGCTCCACGCCCACAAGGGTCGTGAGTTAGCCTTTTCATTTGATCATCTGTTTGGAGAGGCGTCCACGCGCGACGGCATTCCAAAGCTCGCCGAGTTAACTGGTTGACGTTCCACCGCCTGGCCCAAGCAGCTAGGAGTGGGCAGAACCACCGTCTCTAACCGTGTCGGGAAAGCTCGGCTGACGGCTACTCGCGGAACCTGATCCTTGCCGTTCAACCGGCGGGCAATATGCGGCGAGTACCTTGCATCAGCTTGGCTCGGACAAGCTTTATGTTCGCTTGCTTGCCCCTCCAGTAAATTGCCCAATCCAAGCCGTGACGCTCAAAAGTCACTGCTTTCTAGTGGACTACATGGACAGCTCTTTGATCGCTAACGTTGTGCCGCGAGCCGTCAAAGGGCCGTTCCCAGCTGCTTTGCCAAGACGTCAAGCACCCGATAGCAGGGCATCACCTGTGCAACGCTCGCGTTCGGCTCACGCCCCTCTCTCATACTAGCAATGAACTCGCGGTCTTGAAGCTCGATACCGTTCGTCGACACAGAGACCTGCGACAGGTCGAGGGGCTCTTCCCTCCCGGTAACTAGATCGTCATAGCGGGCAAGCCAGGTGCCGTTATCGCCGATGTAGCGGAAGAAGCTGCCAATTGGCCCATCATTGTTGAAGCTCAGGGAAAGCGTGCAAAGCGCACCGCTCTCACTCTTAAGCTGGATCGACATGTCCATTGCGATTCCAAGCTCAGGATTCTGAGGTCCCTGCATGGCGTGCGCCTGAACGATCGGCCCTGCTTGGTACGCG
Source organism: uncultured Sphingomicrobium sp. (assembly GCA_964243335.1). GTDB lineage: Bacteria > Pseudomonadota > Alphaproteobacteria > Sphingomonadales > Sphingomonadaceae > Sphingomicrobium. Next base: position 26,057 of record CAXTED010000005.1, read on the forward strand.
AAAAGGTCTACCGTGTGGGCGGCGTGATGCCAAAGAAGATGGTCAGTCCAAGACCGAGCTTCGCCCTTAGCGTTGATATTCGTTCGACGAAAAAAATAGGTTTGTACGTCCATCTGTTGGATGTGGAGTTCGCCGGCAACGATCCGGTTGTGGATGTACTGATGGCTCGGATTAAATCGCCTTGTATGGCCGACCATCGCGATCAAGCCGGTCTCCTGTTGCTTCGCCAGTACGGCCTCACCATCCGCTAAACTGTCACACAAGGGGATCTCGACTTGGACGTGCTTGCCTGCCTCCAAGCACTGAATAGCTTGCCCCGCGTGAAGCTGGGTCGGGGTCGCAAGTATCACCCCGTCTAGGCCGGGCTGGGCAAGCGCCTCGCTAAGATCGGTGCAGGCATGACCGATGCTGTACTTGTCAGCTATGGCGAGAGTTGGGGCGAGCTGCCGCCCAACAAGCGAAATGACCTGCACCCCGTCAATCAGCCTTAAGGCATCAAGGTGCTTCTCTCCGAAAGCACCGGCGCCCGCGAGAGCGATCTTCAAATCAAATCTCCGATGTTGGAACGGGCTCAAGCACTATATGTCCGACCGCGGTATTGCTGGCAGGCACGTGGTAGTGCCGGTGGAGGGCTCGAGTTCGTTTACCGAGGGCACCCCGCATGATCAGCCACATGACCATTTCGATGCCTTCGGAGCCGGTCTCACGTAGGTACTCGATGTGCGGGATGTGGCGTAGCTCGTCGGTTTCGCCCTCCAGCCGATCCAGAAATCGATTGTCCCATTTCGCATTGATAAGTCCGGCGCGCGGCCCTTGAAGCTGGTGGCTCATGCCGCCGGTACCCCAAACCTGAACATGCAAGTCTTCCGGGTAGCTTGCTACCGCGCGGCCTAAGGCCTCTCCAAGCGCCCAGCAGCGGTTGCCCGAAGGAGGCGGATAGGTAACTACGTTCACCGCCAACGGGATAACCTTGCACGGCCATCTTTCCACCTCGCCGAACATCATTGTTAGCGGTACGGTAAGCCCATGATCGACGTCCATCTCATTCACGATAGTCAAGTCGAACTCATCAAGAATACAACTCTGGGCGACATGCCAGGCTAGATCGGGATGTCCCTCCACCACTGGCACGTTCCGAGGGCCCCAGCCTTCATCGGCCGGCTTGAAGCTTGCCGCGCACCCGATTGCAAAAGTAGGGATGATCCGCATGTCAAAAGCGGAGGCGTGATCGTTATATACGAGTATAACCACGTCGGGCTTTTGCTCTTGCTCCCACGCCTTGGTCCACTCGTAGCCGGCAAAGATCGGCACCCAGTAAGATTCGTGAGTTTTGTGGAGATCGGCTGCCACGCCAAGCGCCGGGATGTGACTTGAGCCAACTCCGAAGGTGATCCGGGCCATGTCAGCGCCCCTCCTTGATTGAGCGAACGCCTTCGGGCGAACGACCGCCTTCGATCATCATCTGCTGATAATCCTCAACGCTCATTCCAGTCATAGTGCTCACCGCCTGAAGAAAGCTGAGACCATCGGTTGAGAACACTTTGGCAAGAAAGTATATGTTTCCACCCAGATCAAGCATCCGATTATAGTCACGATCCATCACGGCGCGTTTTTGCTCTTCTGACATGGGCCATTCGTCGAGATACGTGCGTTCGTTTGCTTTCCAGCGCTCCCTATTGTCTGCCTTCATCAAGCTCATTGCGAACTGATTGAGGTGATAGCCCTGATGCGCGCGCTTTGCGGTGTAGACCCGGGTTCCGGGAATGTCGTCCAACTCAGCGAGATAGTCGTGAATGTTTCGCACGTCGTTCATCGGCCGCGCTCCTTTAGCTTTGCATCAAGGCGCGGGAAGACGCGGCGAGCGTTGCCTTCGAAGATGGCGTGGCGCTGCTCGGGCGTGATGGAAAGCGCGTCAATATACCGCTTGGTGTCGTCGAAGTAATGACCCGTTTGCGGATCTATGCCTTGTACGGCACCTACCATCTCCGATCCAAAAAGGATGTTTTTGAGATCGATCACTTCGACAAGCAGGTCGATGCCCGGCTGATGGTAGACACAGGTGTCAAAAAAAACGTTGTTCAACAGGTGAGTGTCGAGCGACGCCTGCTTCAGCATGTCGGCCAAACCGCGGTAGCGGCCCCAGTGGTAGGGAACCGCTCCACCACCATGTGGGATGATAAAGCGAAGAGTTGGAAAGACTTGAAAAAGATCGCCCTCGATCAATTGCATAAAGGCAATTGTATCTGCGGCTATGTAGAAGGCACCTGTGGCATGAAGGCTAGGATTGCAGGAACCGGAAACATGTATCATCGCTGGAACGTCGAGCTCGACCATCTTCTCGTAAAGCGGATACCAAAATCTGTCGGTCAGCGGCTTGTGCCGGAAATAACCACCGCTTGGATCGGGGTTGAGATTGCAGCCTACAAACCCGAGCTCAACGACGCAGCGCTCGAGTTCCTCGATCGAACCTTTAAGGTTTGCCTCCGGGTTCTGCGGCAGCATGCAGACGCCAACGAACTTCTCGGGATAAAGCTCGACGCAACGAGCAATCAAATCGTTGTTGGCGCGCGCCCAGGCCTTCGAAACTGACTCGTCCCCCACGTGATGCGCCATTGCCGAAGCCCTGGGGCTGAAAATCGTCATGTCCGCCCCCCTCTCGCGAAGAAGGCGAAGTTGGTTGATCTCCAACGTTTCGCGCAGATCGTCGTCAAGTATGTGAGGATAGGGGCGCGGCGTCTCGCCCGCCTTGAAGGCTGCTTTTTGTGCGTCACGCCAGTCGTTGTGCCCCGCAGGGGCAGTGGTGAAGTGGCCGTGACAATCGATTATAAGCGTCACGTTGCTCCTTCCTTTCGCAATTGCTGGAGCAAGGAAGCGAGCTTGAGGCCTAAGCTGGCGTTCGGCATGATGTCAGATCGACCGATTTGCTGCTGGCGCAACACCGTGGCTTCCGACATCCCGGAGCCAGTGCCAAACTCCGCAAGCGTCTTGACCACCTCCACCATCTCCGCGGCTCGGCGAGTTCCGTGAACAATCATACGATCAAGGTTGTAGTCCACCCGCGTGGACCAGTCAGATGGTGTCAAGTCGTTGTCCAGTGATGCGAGTACTGCGTCGCGCAAACCAGCCGCTTCGGCAGCGAGCATGCACTCCGCAGTTAGCGCCTCTATACCCTTCACCAAGACTGAGCGGATCATCTTCACCGCCGAGGCCGCCCCGATATCACCAGGCTGTACCTGGACGTGGTTGAAGCCGATCTTGCCGAGTTCCTCGGCAGCCGCCTTAGCGTGTGGCCCGCTGACCAGCAAAGGAACAGAAAGCCTCTTTGGGTAAACTGGTGCCATCACCGCCACGTCGACGTAGCGGCCACCCGCCGCGTCCACCGCGTTTGCTGCTGCCCGCTTTGTTTCTGGCGCAACGCTGTTCATGTCCAGCCACAGGGTTCCCGGCTCGAGATACTGAGCATATTGTTTCGCCGCGGCAAGCGCTTGATCGGCTGTAACAAGGGACAGAACGGCTTTCGCTCCCAAAAGCGCCGCCGCCGCATTCTGGCAGGCTGTAACACCCGCCACATCAAAATCCCGAAATTTCGCCGCTCGTCTAGAGAGTATGGTTGTTTTTAGGTCAAACCCCGATGCGCGATTGTTGTGCTCACATGCACCGGCGAAGGCGGCTGCGGCCTCACCGAACCCGATATATGCAATCGCTCTCTCCATTCGCGCAAATTGAAGGCGCAAGCGCGAATGGACCAATTCATTTGACAACGGTGCTATTGGTTTTCCGGAGCCGTTGAAGATGATGCGTTTCGTATCAGTTGCAAAAAGCGCGCTTGCGCACGGGTTGGTTGCCAACCGACTCGGGTCGTTATCCCAATAGACCGAGTGCTAGCCGAGATCGGCGGACCGATGGCGCTCAGGACACCCGCGGCAATCTCTAGCGTAACCTGAGCGGGAGAAAGGAGGGTCAGGAAATCAGTGGTACTTAAGACCTCCCGTATGACCATTACGGATCCGCATGTAATTGGTGATGCAGGAAGCTCCCGTCCAGCAAAGAGTTCGCACCACTGGGTATGCAGCGGGGTGCCAATTTGCCCGACAATCCACGGAAAACATGCCAAGCTGCCTACGCTGGGCGTTGCAGTCTGGGCGAGCGGATGAGCGGCACGTCCAATGACCACTAGTTGATCGTTCATCAGCGGCGCTTGTTGCAGCCCTAGCGGCGGCACATTGCGAAGGGCACCAATCGTCAGGTCAAGCACTCCATCGAGCAGCGGCTCAACTAACTCGCGCCAAGATCCTTCAACTACGTCGATCCCGACATTTGGAGATTCAGCCGTGAACTGCGCCATGGCGCGCGGCAGTATCAATGCCCGCGAGAGCGGCATTGCGCCGACGACTATGCTGTTGGCTGCACTTTTTTCGCCAAGGATTTCGGCAATGGCCGCAGCAATCTCGCCAGACGCGAGCCGAACGCCCCGAGCCAGCCGGTTGCCACGAGGAGTTAGCATTACGCCACGGCCACGTCTCTCAACCAATGGATAGGCGCAGAGCTGCTCGAGTTCACGCACGGCTCTGTGCAAGGCGGGTTGGGACACGCCTTCGGCTTGTGCAGCGCGGGCGAACCCGCCAGCATTGGCCAATGCCAGAAAGGCGCGCAACTGAGTCGCTGTGATTAGCAGCATCGGCCCGGAAGAGCCGCCATTGGTGAAACGTATTGCCTTTGTGATATGCCCGATTGCCGCATCCGTTCTCTGCGCAAGCATTGTACCCTGTAAGGTCGGCAACATTCCGTTAGCTTGCCGCTCAAAAAGACGTACTTGGAGTTGCAACTCAAGCTTTGCGACTCCTTGAGTTATTGCCGGCTGAGACAAACAGACCACCTCTGCTGCGGCGCTAATGCTGCCTTTTGCAGCAATCACCGTAACGGCACGAAGGTGGCGAAAGTTGAGGTCGAAAGGCGTAGGGGTCATGCAGGTTCTATAACGAAAGCTTATGGGTCTGTTGCAATCTGAATTGTATCGCCCTCCTGAGCAAGCTTAGCCCAAGGCGAGCAAAGGAGAATTGCGTTATGACAGGCAAAGTAGTCCGGAACATCTCCCGAGCTGACGCTGTCGTTATCGATGGTCTTGCCACAGCTGGCGTCGCCACTGTGCACGAGGCGCAAGGCCGCATTGGGTTGCTCGGCAGCCACCTGCGCCCGATTTACCCCGGCGCCCGAATAGCAGGCTCCGCAGTCACCATTTCCGCGCCACCCGGAGACAACTGGATGCTGCATGTTGCCATCGAGCAATTGCAACCCAACGACATCCTTGTTCTCGCGCCTACCAGCCCGTGCGAGGACGGCTACTTTGGCGATCTGCTCGCCACCTCAGCAATGGCCCGCGGCTGCCGCGGGCTCATTATTGAGGCCGGTGTTCGCGACGTGCGCGACCTTACTCAGATGGCCTTTCCGGTTTGGTCTAAGACGGTGTTCGCTCAAGGCACGATCAAGGGTACGCTCGGATCGGTTAACGTGCCGATCGTCTGTGCCGGGTACGCGATTGAACCGGGCGACGTGATCGTCGCTGACGACGATGGCGTCTGCGTCGTTCGCCGCTCCGATGCCGCATCCGTGCTTGAGAAAGTCAGAGCGCGCGAAGCTGCAGAGCAAACAAAGCGCGTCCGGCTCGCCGCTGGCGAGCTTGGCCTGGATATCTACGGAATGCGCAGCAAGCTTGAGCAAATGGGGCTTCGTTATGAGTGAGGGCGTACGTTGCACATGGATGCGAGGTGGAACGTCCAAAGGAGCGTGCTTCGCTTCTAATGATCTTCCACGAGACCCAATTGAGCGAGACGCTTTCCTTTTACGAGTGATGGGATCGCCTGACCCGCGCCAGATCGACGGCATCGGCGGCGCGGATCCGCTCACTTCGAAGGTGGCGGTGGTCGCGCGTTCGTCCCGCGCAGGCATCGATGTCGATTACCTCTTTCTGCAGGTGTTCGTCGATAGGGCGATTGCTACTGACACGCAGAATTGCGGCAACATGCTAGCAGCAGTTGGACCGTTTGCGATTGAGCGAGGCCTTGTTGCCGCAAGTGAAGGCGAAACGCCGGTCTCGATCTATATGATCAACACCGGTCAATCGGCTACTGCGATGGTGCGCACACCGGGTGGGCGCGTCACCTATCAGGGCGACGCATCCATTGACGGGGTACCCGGCACAGCCGCCCCGATACCTATCGAGTTCCGCGGAACGGCCGGTTCCTCCTGCGGCGCGCTGTTGCCAACGCAAAACGTCATTGACCTTATAGATGGCGTCGCTTGTACCCTTATTGATAACGGGATGCCCTGTGTCGTGCTTAGGGCCAAGGACGTGGGTGTCAGTGGCTATGAGGATCGTGACACGCTCGACTCCAACAACTCCCTCAAGGCTAGGATCGAGGCCATCCGATTGAAGGCTGGGCCGCGCATGAACCTGGGCGATGTTGCTGAAAAGTCCGTGCCAAAGGTTATGCTTGTCGCTCCTCCGCGCAAAGGCGGCGCCGTGACGGTGCGGAGCTTTGTCCCACATCGTGCGCACGCAACGGTGGGCGTGCTTGGTGCAGTAACGGTGGTAACAGCGTGCCTCCTCCCTAACTCGCCTGCTGGCGACGTGGCAAACGTACCCATTGGCGAGACAAAGACGATGTCGGTTGAGCATCCAACAGGCGAGATGACTTGCGTGATTCGAGTAGACGCAAGTGGTTCTGTTGTCTCTGCCGCCCTGCTTCGCACCGCGCGAAAACTGATGGACGGGGAAGTGTTCGCATGATCAGAGCCATGACAAGGACCAGAACGTGGATTGATTTGCCGGGTAAGCCAAGCTTCGTCCCCCCACCTGGAGCCATCGACGCCCACGTGCACGTCTTTGGGCCTGAAGCGGAGTTTCCGTTCAGCCCTCGAGCCAAGTACCACCCGGACGACGCTACGCCCGAGTTGCTTTTCGCCCTGCGGGATCGGCTTGGCTTTTCGCGGAATGTAATCGTCCAAGCGAGCTGCCACGGCACTGACAACCGAGCAACCCTCAACGGCATCGCCAAGTCAGGCGGGAAAGCGCGCGGCGTAGCCGTGCTGGACCCGGACATCCGCATCGACGAACTTCGCGCACTACACGATGGGGGTATTCGCGGTGTCCGCTTCAACTTTCTTAAACGCCTTGTCGACCATGCACCCAAAGACAAGTATCTTGAGATCGCACGCAAGATTGAGGAGCTTGGCTGGCACGTCGTAGTTTACTTCGAGGCTGACCTTCTGGAGCAGCTTGTACCGTTCTTAGAGGCAATCCCGACGATTGTTGTCGTGGACCACCTTGGCCGCCCCGACATTGCACAAGGGCCAAACGGCAAAGATATCACCGCCCTTAAGGAGCTGTTAGACGAGCACCCCAAGATTTGGATCAAGGTTTCGGGTGCGGAGCGTCTGTCGCCCAACGGGCCTCCTTTCAATGACTTCGTGGACGTGGTCCGGCCAGTCGTTGAACGCTATCCTGACCGGGTCATATGGGGAACGGATTGGCCACACCCGAACATGGAGCACCGAATACCCGATGATGGAACCCTGGTGGATCTTATTCCTCGGATCGCATGCTCGGAGGAACTGCAGCGCAAACTACTGATTGATAACCCAACGTCGCTCTATTGGCATTGATCGCGCCCCGGGGCAGATGCGGGTCATCTTGCCCCCTCCGGATCGGCCAAGGTGATGGTTTCCAGATCGAGTTGCGCGGCACGCCAGCAAGGGCGCGGATACTTGAGACCTGATGATCGAAGGTACGGACGCGTCAACGTTCGACCGTGTTCTCCAGCAATCGAAAGGAAGTGGTAGAGAGTTCAAGCCGGCAAGCTTGTCGGCGCAGCCGCTGGGCACAATTTCCAGCTTGGACCACCATTGGAATGAAGCAAGGTGGGTCCGGTCCAGCTTATTGAAAAAGCGAAAAGAGAAGAGAAGCACCGACCGAAGCTTCTCGGTCTTGTCCGACTTAGTTTTTGCATATAAACTAGTGCTAATAAGCGAACAGTTTGCTTCGCCTATCAGCGGGTTTTTCGCTCAGGGCAGGATGACAAACGAAATGGTCAAGCGAAGCGGAAAGACTCACGACTACGACGTGATTGTTGTTGGCGGAGGATCGGCAGGAGTGGCCGCGGCTATCGGAGCCGCACGATGCGGTGCGCGCACGGCTCTTGTGGAACGCTACGGATTTCTGGGCGGTGCGGCCACAAACGCGCAGGTTTTATCGTATTGCGGTCATTATCTTCGTGGCGGAGACAGTGCGCAGCTCGTCCTTGGCGGAGTAGCTAACGACGTGCTGGAAAGCTTGGGCAAGCTTGGTCCTGCCATCACGCCCGTGCGTACTCGAACTGGCAATTGGATCGTGCTTTTCCAGCCCGAGCTCGTGAAGATCGCTTTGGACGATCTTGCGGAGGCTGCGGGCGTCGACGTACTTATGCATGCCATGGTTGCGGGCATAGAAAGGAACGCTGAGAGGCTCGAGGCAGTTCTGGTAGCGGACCACCAAGGTATCCACCAATTAGCCGCTGATGCTTTTGTTGACGCGAGCGGCGAAGGAGACGTCTCCGCTCACGCGGGCGTGCCAATGCTCGCCTCGGCAGCGCTGGGCAGCCACCTTCAGGCCGCTTCATTCACGGCGCGGATCGGCAATATCCATCCAGCAGCTATCCTCGACAAGGGTGCGCTTGCTTCGATTGTTTCGAGCATTGATCAGCCGGCGGGTGGACCAAAACTGCGGCCCGATGGGGGCTTCGTTTACGACTTGCCTGGAAGCAGCGAACGCTGGTGGATGGGGATCGATGTTTCCACTGATGGCGTGTCAGCTCGCGATCTATCGCGGGTTGAACGGCAGTGTAGGCGGCTTGCATGGTCGTTCGTTGAGAGCCTCCGAACGCTGCCCGGGTGCGAACGTGCAATCCTAATCTCAACCGGTCCGCAAGTCGGGGTGCGCGAGAGTCGGCGGCCGAGAGCGCGCTATATAATCAAAGGGTCACAAGCGCTGAGTGGTTTAGCCTCAGCTACGACCGTTGCACGCGCAGCCTGGCCAGTGGAAGTCCATACCGAGGCGGGCAAGCCCACAATGGAGCCAATTGGTGGACCTGGGTGGTTTGACGTGCCGCTGGAGGCGCTTCGGGCGGAAGGAGTCTCGAACCTTTGGTTGGCTGGCCGACTGATAGGAGCGGATGTTCAAGCGAATGGATCGGTTCGCGTTATGGGTACGGCCTTTGCAACCGGCCAAGCAGCCGGCGTCGCGGCTGCCCTGTCCACAACACACACTTCGCAGTACGCTGCAATCTCGCAAGCGCTTATTTCGCAGGGTGCCATGCTGTAAAGACAGGCGGCAGCGTCCCCAGTGTACGCCTTTCTCCTTCAGTCCCAAGGAACGAAGGAATAGCTTTGAGAGGCCATCTGTGCGCCGCCACAGACGTGAAGAATCTCGCCAGTGATGAAGCTTGCCTGATCCGACACCAGGAAGGCAACGGCATTGGCGATATCTTCCGCTGTACCGATGCGGCCAAGTGGCGTGATTCCAATGACAGATTTTTTGCGTGCTTGGATGTCTTCTTCACTTCGGTCCTGACGCGTGAACGCCGTGTCAACAAAGCTTGGAGCGACAGCATTCGCCCTGACCCTTAAGCGCGCGAGTTCTACGGCCTGAGAGCGGGTAAGGCCAACTATGCCAGCTTTGGACGCGGTGTACGCGGGTATTGACCCACTGAGCCAAACCCTAGAACCGATATTCACGATACTCCCGCCCTCACCTGCTTGCCAAAATGGGATCGCCTTTTGTGTGAGTAGCATGGGCGCGCGTAAGTTGACGGCCAAGACTGCGTCCCAATCGCCGGGATCGATATCATAGATCGTTTGCGGCCGGTTCAGCCCGGCATTGTTGATAAGGTGATTGAGCCTGCCACTTGTGCTCGCAACGATGCTCATCACTTCCGCTGCAGATTCAACACGCGATAAGTCAGCCTCAATAACAGCGCCGTTGATGCCATTGGCGCGTGCCACGGAATCAGCCTTCTCACCTTCGCGATCGACCAGGATGATATCCAAGCCTGCTTCGGACAAGCGTTTGACTATCGCTTCCCCCAAGGCTCCGGCGGCGCCGGTTACCATGGCCACCTGCCGCTGGTTCGGTCCGAAGCCATGATCGGCGATTAGGCGTGTTGGTAAATCGGACATGGGATTCTCCTGTTTTTAGCTCTGCTGGAAAGTGGAAGTTTCCAGGGGCTGGGCAATGGGCGCAATTTGCGGAACTGCCGCAGCGTCCATGGCAAGCGACATATGGTACAAGGTGGAGCGGCTAGTTGTTATTTGCGAATGAGCGTCAAGCACGTCCGCCACTTGGGCCTCAAACCGGTCATCGAGATAGCCTTGTATGAGCAACACGCCATATGGTTGACCAACATCTTCCACAGGCATCGTGAATGGTACATCGCGAGAATCGGAATCAATCACTCCAAAGCATGTTGCATTGACTGAAGGGCACGAAGACAGGGACTCCATCATCGCCCGCATGTCCTCATCGGGTGGTGTATTCTCCACGAGGCAAGCAATCGCATACCCACCCAGACCGGCGCCGCGGCTTGTGTGCAGAGTGCATACGAGTCGAAGGAATCGGTTGAAGTCGGGTCGCATGCTGGCTGACCACGACGTAGGATTGCGCAGCAGTTCAACATAAGACGGATGGTCGAAGACGGTGAGGTCTTCCACCAGGTACAGCGTGAAGTAGGGTGGAAGCGAACCCTTGCCTCGATCATATCGTATCGCACCAACCATTCCTGGGACCGTTAGGCGCTCGGGTACATGCTCGCGACTGTGCCAGACATCATAGTCGTCCCGCGAGGGAGATCGGCCATTCCACAGAGCAAGAAAAGCTCCGCACTGGAGAGGGCTAGAGCAAGGCATGATAAATTCCTTTGCTATGTGTTCGGACCATCTGTTTACACCCTCGTGGTCGCCCGGAGCTCAGGTCTGGGAATGCAAGATTTCGGAAGAAATCTTTGCGGCACTAGTCTGGCCGGTAAGCGCCATAGTGGTTCGCATCTCTGAAGTGAGTATCGCAAGCAACTGGGATACGCCCGCCTCTCCCGCAGCCGCAAGCGCGTAAGCCCAAGAGCGGCCGAGCAAAACGGCCCTTGCGCCCAGGGCTAGCATTTTTACGACATCAGAACCGGAGCGAACGCCGCCGTCAGCGAGAACAACTATATCGTCTCCAACTGCATTTGATATGGCGGGAAGCGCTTCTGCTGTGGCGGCTGCGCCATCAAGTTGCCGACCCCCATGATTAGATACGACCAAGCCATCCGCCTCGAGCGCGCGTGCTTCTCGAGCATCTTCAACGTCCATGATACCTTTGATGACCAGGGGGCCGGACCATTGATCGCGAATGAAGCTGAGATCGGACCAGGAAACGGTGGGATCGAAGTTGCGGGCCATCCAGCCCATGAAATCTTCCAGACCTGTGTTGCCCTTCAGGACCGGAGCAACATTGCCGAGGTGATGAGGCCGACCATTTACCCCGACGTCCCAGGCCCAGCGAGGTCGCGTGAGTGCCTGCAGAAAGCGGCGACTTGCCCCATGGCGACCGGACATGCCGGATTGCGCATCGCGATAGCGCAAGCCTGGTAGCGGCATGTCCACTGTGAAGATCAGCGTCGAGCACCCCGACAACTTCGCCTGCTCAAGAAGGTCGCGCATAAATGCGCGATCCTTGATCATGTAGAGTTGAAACCACAGATCCGAACCGGCTTGCGCTACTTCTTCGAGCGAGCAGACAGAGACAGTTGATAGGCAGAAAGGTACGCCGGCTTGCGCCGTTGCGCGTGCGGCTTGAACTTCGCCCCGTCGGGCGTACATGCCGGATAGACCTACAGGACCTAGGACGATCGGAAGATTCTGGGTCCTGCCGAAGATTTCCACGTTTAGATTGACGTCGGATACATCACGCAAAACTCGCTGGCGTAGCCGAATGTCTCGTAAAGCAGCGTGATTGCGCTCCAAAGTAACCTCCGCTTCAGCGCCGCCTGCAATGTAGTGAAAGAGGAATGGCGGCAGTCTCTTCTTCGCAACAAGGCGGAAATCGTCAGGGGATGCAATCACGGTCACACGCCTCCTTCAGCCGCCAAAAAGCAACAATCATCCTAAACACATCGATGGTCATGAGCATGGCGGGACAGGAAGGGCGACAGAAGGTCCAAAACAGCGAATGGAGCAGTTTCTGCGAGCAGATGCCCCGACCCGATCGAAGCCCCGCTGACATCGCTCGCCCAACGCCGCCAGATATCTAGAGGTGTTTCGCCCGTGCCCCCAACCAACTGTTTATCGGTCCAAAGGATAAGTACCGGACACGCCAGCTTGCGCCCAGCGTCGCGATCATATTTGTCCTCTGCGACGTCGATCGTGGCGCCCGCGCGATAATCCTGGCATATGGCGTGACGAACATCAGGATCGCGAAAAGCCTCTTTGTAGCTTTCTACCGCTTTCGGGTGCAGCACCGCATCGGCGCCCGCCATCCTTCGAAGCGTGTAGTCTAGGAAGAAATCAGGGTTCGCTCCGATTAGCGCTTCAGGTAGCGGCTCAGGTTGCGCCAGCATGTACCAGTGATAGGCGCTCATGCCAAAAGCCTTGCCCGCCCGTTCCCACATTTCGAGCGTCGGATAGACGGTGAGCGAGGCGAAAGCCGACACCCGAGAAGGATGGTCAAGCGCCATTCTGTAGGCGACGCGCGCTCCACGGTCATGGCCAACAACTGCAAAGCGCTGAAAGCCAAGAGCGCGCATTAGGCCTACCTGGTCCAGCGCCATTGCGGACTTTGCATAGGCCTCAACTCCCGCCATCTGAGGCGCACGGCTCTTGCCATAACCCCGAATATCGGCGGCAACGACCGTATAGTCTCTGGCGAGCGTCGGCGCCACGAGATGCCAGGCTTCGTGCGTCTGAGGATACCCGTGGAGCAGCAGCAGCGGCGGCCCATTGCCACCGATGATTGCATTGACCAAAGCGCCGTCAACTTCTTGATGAACGGCGCGGAACCCGGGAAACAGAGAGAGACTATCACTCATAAGCAGGGCTTTGGTTGAAGCAGCCTGCAATGGTCCAGTCATGCTTTGGCAAACGATAGAATTCGGCCATCAGAACGATCTGTTCGTCCATCATGAAACGGCCGTGATGTGTTTTGAGACCTACCTCGCGAGCAGCCGCGAGCAAAGGTGTTTCGATTGGGTCCATTATCACCTCGGCGACCACGGCCCCTTGCGCCAAACGGTCCGGCTGGAACGGCAGTGGGTCCTGCGGGTGCATGCCCATTGGCGTCGCGTTGATGGCGAGACCTGCAGTCGGCGGCACACATGTGGCAATCTCAACTTGAAGGCCTGAGAAGCCACAGGCTAAGATTCGGTCGACCAATGCAGCGCTGCGAGCAAGGTCACTATCACATACGTAGAGCTTGCGTACGCCGGCGCTGCCGAGTGCGAGAGCGATCGCCGTGCCGACACCGCCAGCGCCAGCCTGGAACACTTCCAGACCCTCAGGTGCAATGCCGTTCGCACGTAGGCCGGCGACAAAGCCCAGCCCGTCTAGTATATCGCCCGTCCAACTCTCACCGTCCCTACGCAGGACGTTAACCGCGCCGGCGTGGCTTGCCTGGCCAAGGATGGAGTCGCAATGGGTCAAACCAGCGACCTTGTGAGGCATTGTAAGGATCAAGCCATCAAGATTAGCTGTCGCTTTAAGACCTACCATCACGTCATGAAAGTTGGCAGGCGTCGCATGTATCGGCACAAGCACCGCATCTATTCCATAGTGCTGAAACAAGCCGGTCCAGACCTGCGGCGCACGAACCTTCGACACCGGATCACCGACAATGCCGTAAAGACGAGTCTTGCCGGTGAGATTGAGGCTGCCGACCTGTGCAGTTGATTTGTTTACCAGCACGCGACCTCCAGGGCTTGGATAGATCATGGATATAATGTAGTTTCGATATAGGAACAGATGCAGGGTTGCAACCGAACATGACCAATCCCCGCTTGATATCGCTAGCGCATCTTAGTGCCTTGAGTTGCAATCCGCCGGAACTCGTGACGATTGCTGCTAATGCAGGCTTCCTTGGCGTCGGCCTGCGCCTCAACGCCTCATTGCTTACAGAAACACCCTTCCCAATGCTGGGAAACAGCGCGATGCGGCGGGAGACAAAAGACCGCCTTGCGGAAACGGGGCTCGTCGTGAATGATGTGGAGGTGCTGTGCATCTATCCTGATACGCAGCCAAATGACTTCCTAGGATTGTTTGAAGCAACCGCCGACTTGGGAGCCCACCATGTTTTGGTGAACGGCGAAGATCCCGATGAAACGCGCTTTGCTGAGTGCTTTGGCGCACTTTGCGACCTTGCAGCGCCGTTTGGCCTTTCCTTAGGCCTTGAGTTCATGCGGTATCGGGCGCTGGCGAGTCTTGGCCAAACTCAGCGTGCGATCGAGATCGCTAAGCGGTCTAACAGCTCACTCGTGATCGACACGCTGCACTTTTTCCGAGCAGAACATTCGATTGCCGACCTCGCGGACATCGACCCAGCCAAGATCAGCTTTGTACAACTGAGCGACGCACCAGCAAAGGCACCCTCCTTGGACAAACTGGCCGGTGAGGCTCGAGGAGACAGATTGGTACCAGGGGCAGGAGATCTCCCCCTGAAAGGTTTTCTACAAGCAATCCCGGATGTGCCCATCAGCGTGGAGGTTCCCACATCAGGCAACGCAACGCCTAGTGAGCACGCGCACGCCGCTTTTGCAGCTACCAAGCTTCTTCTGGCAAGTTCAGAAAGCGCAGCCCTCCACTAGAGCTCCAGCCGGGTAAGACTCGAGAGAAGGTGGGGAAGCGCAGACCTGCGCAGAGCGGAGACATTGGCTGAAAGTTGCTCCGCGTTAGAGGCACCCACAAGGGGAATGGACACGCCGGGCCGACTTGCAATCCACTGTAATGCCGCTGTGATCAGCGGGACTCCAGCTTCGTCGCACAGCGCCTGCATACGGCGTAGGCGCAACTGATTGGCTGGAGTGACAAAGCGATCGTGAAAGTTTCTTACGATACGCGTCCTGAGCGTGGGGGTCAGATTTGTTGCAGCGGTGTAGCGGCCGGTCAGCATGCCGCTCGCTAGAGGAAAGAACGGAAAAAAGGAAAGTCCTTCCTGCAGGGCGAAAGGTATCAGTTCTTTCTCTGCAGCACGGTTCAGCAAACTGTATTCCGCCTGCACGGCAACGGGACGTGGCACACGCAGCCGATCGGCCGAGTCTAAGACCGCTCGCAACGCACCGACGTTGAAATTAGACACGCCATACGCAGCAAGCTTTCCCTCGGTGATCAGCGCTCCGGTTGTTGCCAGGACGTCATCGAGCGGGGTTAGTTCGTCCGGAAAGTGCAAGTAGCAAAGATCGAGCGTATCCACACGCAAGCGACGGAGACTATCATCCACTGCGGAGCAGATACGTGTCGGTGAAAGTGCTCCCTCGCCTACTGGCACCGATGCAGGATGCCCGACCTTCGTCGCGAGAAAGAGTTTGTCTCGGTCGTGGGGAAGAAATCTCCCGAGTTCCAGTTCAGAATTGCCATCAGCGTATGCGGCAGCCGTATCGAAATGGGTAACTCCAAGATCCAGTGCAGCCGCCACTAACTTCCGTGACTCTCTAGTGTCGATGTGGCCAATCGAGTTGCAACCCAATGCAAGCAGGCCAGAGGCGGCGTAATGAGGCAAACTCATAGCTTCCCATACTCTTGACCAAGTGAGATGTTCCGCATATACGAACATGTTCATGTCCAGGAACACGGATAGTACGCATGGAAACTGATGGTATCGTAGAAACTGTGGATTTGGCTGCTGAGGTAGGAAGGACACCTTTCTACGATCGCGCCAGTGAGCACAACCTTGCACCTCTGTGGCGCGTCTTGCACGGTCTCGTTACCGGAGTTCCAAAAGTGGAGGCCAAGCCAGCGCATTGGAGCTATGGCACGGTACGTCCATACTTGATGGAAGCCTGCAATCTCATTTCGACCGAAGAGGCGGAGCGCCGGGTCCTTGTATTCGAAAATCCCGGTCTCCAGGGTCAGTCAAAAATAACTCCGAGCCTGTTTGCCGGATATCAGATAATTCTTCCTGGCGAGATTGCGCCGGCACACCGGCATACAGCATCCGCGTTGCGCTTCATCGTTGAAGGAAGCGGTGCATATACAGCGGTGGCGGGTGAAAAGACGACGATGGAGCAAGGTGATTTCGTAATCACGCCGTCGTGGACGTGGCACGACCATGGAAATGGATCCAGCGCACCAATGGTCTGGTTAGACGGGCTCGACATGCACATCGTCAATTTGCTTAGCGCAAGTTTTCGTGAGAATTACCCTGGAACCGTGCACCCGTTGGAGCGAGAGGAAGGCAGCGCTTTTGCCGAGGCGGGCTGCAACTTACTACCGGTTGATTATAAGCCACGTTCTCAGACGTCGCCAATCTTTAACTACCCCTACCGCGTCAGCCGTGACGCGCTCGATCGGCTGAGCCGCCTGCGTGCACCAGATCGTTGCCATGGTTTCAAGATGAACTATGTCAATCCCGTCACCGGTGGGCCCGCGATGCCGACACTTACCGCCGCCATTCAATTGCTTCCGAAGGGGTTTACCAGCGAGCGCTATCGAAGCACGGCCGGCACCGTCTTTAATGTCGTTGAGGGCACTGGCACGATTGAGTTTGAAGGCTACCGCTTTGATTTCGGTCCTAGGGACGTATTTGTCATTCCAAGTTGGTACTCCTCAACCATGACTGCCCACTCGGATCTTGTTCTGTTTTCTTACTCGGACAGAGTTGTTCAGGAGAAACTCGATATTTTCCGTGAGGCACGCGGTAATGACTGATGACTTCGTCGTCCCCCCCACACCCGTAGTTGGCGTTCCTGTTGTAGGAAGCACATCCCTCTTTCCAGTCCGTCGCATATATTGCGTTGGCAGAAACTATGCTGAGCACATCAAGGAGATGGGTGGTGATGAGCGACAGCCGCCATTCTTCTTTCAGAAGCCGACTGACGCGATAGTGCAGAACCGCGCCAAGTTGCGCTATCCCGTTTTCACTCAGGATTTTCAACATGAGATCGAACTGGTTCTGGCGGTTGGCACCGGCGGAAGGGAAATCGAAGTAGCAGACTCGCCTCGTCACGTTTTCGGCCTTGCCGTCGGGATTGATTTCACCCGTCGCGACGTGCAAATCGCGGCTCGCAAGGCGGGTCGCCCGTGGGAGATCGGCAAGTCTTTCGATCAAAGCGCGCCAATCACGGCGATTTCTCCCTTGGGCGCCGAGGGCTTGCCTGAAAGGGGTTCGATCAGTTTGGCGGTGAACGGTGAGATCAAGCAGAGTGGCGACTTAGCCGAGATGATATGGGGGGCCGCAGAGATCGTGAGCCAACTCTCCAAGCAGTATCGACTGGAGCCGGGCGATCTTATTTATACCGGCACACCCGCCGGAGTCGGCGGCGTGGTCCCGGGTGACCGGCTAGAGGGCCGGATAGATGGACTAGAACCGCTCTTCATCGAGATAGCCGTGGACACTGACCACCTTAACTAAGGCGCTCTCGAAGGACTTCAGCAGCGTCCTTGAGAGCATCTACAGCCGTTGCGCGAAGCTTAGGATTGTACCGCACACTCGGTAGTGCAACGTTGATCGCGCCAAGCAACTCGTCATTCACCCAGATTGGGACAGCAATACCAACGATGCCGTTGGTGAACTCGTCAAACACCTCGGCAACACCCTCGCTGCGCACATGAGCAAGCTGCTTTCGCAATTTAATGGCGGAAGTGATCGTTTTGGGAGTAATCGGCTGCAGCTTGACCTCGCCCAGGTAGGCGTCGAGGGCAGCGGGCGGAAGAAACGCGAGAAAGGCTTTGCCGCCGGAGGTAGCGTAGAGCGGCGCAAGATCACCCGTGCGCATGTGTGAAACGAGACGTTGCGCGCTGCTGATGCTTGCAACCACCTTCATTTCGCGCCCTTCCAACAGGTTTAAGGCTGAAGATTCACCGGTCTTTCGCGTGACTTCGGCCAGCAAAGACTCCGCAAGGCTCACAATGTTCTGGATCTGCGATGTTTGACGCGCAAGGAGCGAAAACTTGCTCCCGAGCTTATACCGCTTCTCGTCGGGTGCATAAGCAAGATAGTCCCGGTTCAACAGATTTTTCACAAGCTGGGTTAAGCTGCTTTTTGGTATGCCCAGCGCCTCCGCGATCTCGGCATGCGACATGCCTTTGCCCCTACGGGCCAAAAGCTCGAAAAGGTCGAGAACACGGTCGGCCGACTTAACGGAGCTTGGCTGCGGATCGTTCATTGCTCTGGATTGGATTGCTGGCCTGAAACCGTCAAGGCGTATGCACTCGACCTAGCAACCTATAATAGCAATTTTGCGAGCGATCTCGCTGTCCTCCAGCACAGTGCCAACCGTTGACTGTACTTCGGGTCGGTGAG
The DNA here is from genome assembly GCA_964243335.1 of uncultured Sphingomicrobium sp. Classification (GTDB taxonomy): domain Bacteria; phylum Pseudomonadota; class Alphaproteobacteria; order Sphingomonadales; family Sphingomonadaceae; genus Sphingomicrobium. The sequence continues at coordinate 44,568 of CAXTED010000005.1, forward strand.
CGAAATCATAGGTATCCCCTGCGCTGTAACGTTTACGGTCCCAAGCAGGCCGTTGCGCTGGGTATATCATGCCCCGTGTCCTGTGACATATCCAGGGACCAAACCATACGGCGCCACTCGTTGAGCATCTCCGAAACGGACGAAAGATGAAGGATTCATTCATTCCATCTAGCTACTCTCCTCAGAGGAGAAGCAAAACATGCAGCAGCTTGTGTACATCAGTACTAGTCGACGTGATAACTCGGGTGAATTCCTGCGGGATATCCTTAGCACTTCGAGGATCAACAATGATCGCGTCGGGATCACGGGTCTGCTAGTGTCAGGCGGCACTCGATTCCTTCAGGTGCTGGAAGGCCCTACAAAGGCTGTCCTTGAAACATATGAGCGCATCGAGCGGGACAGTCGTCATTTCGCTACTGTTATTCTGAGCTCCAAAAGTGTCCCGTCACAAGCTTTCGGCAACTGGTCGATGGCCTTTCATCAAGGCCCGCGTGGATCTGACGGATCTTTGCGAGAGGTCGTACGTGACATGACCGAGAACCTGAGCGATCTCGCCCTTCAAGCCGAGTTTCGGAGGTTCGCCAAACTGCACGACCTTGCTGCCTGAACGAACCAACAGGCGAACTCCCTCCAAGCCCGAAACGATGTGGCCAGAATGGTCGAAGGCACACTTGAAGAGGGCTCGCATGCGGCAAAGCTCCTGAGCATGTCTCAAACGACCGACGCTGGCGGCGCGCCTCAAGGCCAGACGCGTCAATCTTTGTTCTATTTGTCACCCAAAAGTTTCTAGCCGGATATGTTTACCTCAGACTGAAGCCTTGTTCGTTCTGGAGCTAGTCGCCAAGTGGCGGAGCGCATTTCTTAAGCATCAAAGCTGTTGTCCGGCTAACGAGAACTCTGAAGTATTCCATTGAGCTTGCGCGGCTGCGCCTAAGTCTCATCACCTTCCCCTACCCTATCAAACGGTGATCTCGCGGCATGTGAATCTCGTAACCAGGACCATGAAAGTTCACCATGCCTACAACTGATCTTTGTTCGTCGTTCCCATGCTGGTCGGCAAGAAGCCCAGTTCCGGAGCGATTGTTACTACATTCGGCACATGCACGCCGCCGCTTGAGAAAGGTGGCTTCTTCTCGCATTGTGAACTCCACGCTAGTCATAAGCGTCCGCTACGGTGCTTCTTAGATGGCTAGGAAAGGAGTTCATCCGCATCGATGCTCGAGGGCCGCGAAGCCTCGCGTGTTTGCTGCTCGTAACGTGCGCGTGGATGAAGCAGCGCTTGACGTGGGAAGACGAGCAGTCCCTATCAACGATACGGCAGTCCGGATCACGGGTCATACGAAGCCCAAGTTGAAAGATAAAAAGCAGCTATGAATAGAACTTGGATCATCGCTGTGGGCGCTTTAAGCCTCACGGGGTGCGCGCCAGCCTTAGACCCAACGATTAGTCCCAGCGCAAATGTCAGCACCGCACAGGCATCAAGCGCGGCCGATTGTGCTCGTAGCGGAGGGTCTCTCAAGCCTTCTGGACGGCTACAATACTTACACTGCCTTATTGCCTACTCCGATGGCGGCAAGAGTTGCACGTCGGGAAGTCAGTGCCTCGGCGACTGCAGGGCGGCGCCTGGAAAGGCCATCAGTGTCAACGAGGCGACCGTTGGAAGATGTCAGCCGACGAACGAACAATTCGGATGCAACACCCGTGTTGAGGATGGACGTGCTCAGAGCACCGTCTGTATCGACTAAGAGAACCAGACTGGTCGGAATGACTCTTTCGGGCTCCGTGAGCAAGCACTGGCCACAATGCTTCGCTCAAGGCGGTCGCGCGAACGCCTCAACGGGTACATGGCCTCCACCTCACCTTGATAGGCCGGCGAGAGACCTTGGCGCGGAACAATATTGTGCACTGGGCGCGCGCTAGTCGGGCCAGCGCAGAGCGTTAGCCCGATCCTAGGCAAATGCCTCATGCTAACGCAAGGACGGCAATGATGCTTGGAGCGCCGATTGTTACAGCGTTTCACCTTTAGAGGCCGGCTTACGACGAGATGCCTCACGTGAGGTTGACACGGCGCACGATACTGCGAAGGACGTGAAGAACGATCGTTCCAGTTGTTGAGGTGAACAGCTCGCCTCGACGAAGCTAACCGGGAGAGAAGCTTGACCCAAGTAAGGACTTGCAGGCGCATCGTGACGGGTCATGATGTGCACGGCAAAGCAGTTTTCCTAAGCGATGGCGCTCCTCCTGTGCGGATCGACAACGAAGCGCTCAAAGTTGATCTCTTCGAGCTCTGGAACACTGATGCATCGCCCGCACCGATTGCCGCGGTTGAGGACGAGCCCACTAATCGGCCCGTCAACATCCCGCCGCGTGAGCGCGGCTCGATTATCCGACTAGCTGACTTCCATCCGAATGGCCCAAACGTCGTGTCCTCGGCATCTACAAAGGTTATCGCAGAGGGCTTTGCTCAGTTTGGCAGTCCCGGCGCGTCAACGCTTTCAAGCCACTCTGCCCATCCACAGATGCACCGGACCCAGACCATTGATTACGGAATTGTTCTGGAAGGCGAGCTATTCCTAGTGCTGGATGACTCCGAAACGCTCATCAAGGCTGGGGACGTCGTAGTTCAACGAGGGACCAACCACGCATGGGACAATCGCTCTAACGGGATCTGCCGAATGGCCTTTATCCTTTTGGACGGCGTCTACGAGGACGAGTTGGTGCACTCGTTCGATCAAGGGTCGGCCGCACACTAAGCGCGGAGAACCAAAGCTGCGACGGAGACCGCCGCCAAAGGAGGCGCCCACCGGCCTTCCAACTATTCACAGGCGTTTGGCCCAAGGACATGGTCATCGCAAGAGTGGTGAACCGAGCGCACTGTTGGCCAGTCCCAGTGTTCACCCTAAGTATTTCGACAAGGCGGCACTAGCCGGCAGTGGTCATTCGACCTTTGCTGAAGGCCATCGTCTTACAGGCGAGCGCCTCGCAACGGCTTCACGTCCGCGCGTTCCTGCCGTACCTGACCGGCAATTGAACCAAACAACGGCCGACCATGCACTGCGCCATCCAGCTCGTCTGAGACTCAGAATTTATAGACGATGCGCCCACCGAACTGCCGCGGTGGCCCGTACTGATCAAGTACAAGGCCCAGTCCCAGCGTGTCTGGGCCCCGGTTTGATAGCACCCTCTTGTTCGTCAGGTTCGTGCCGAATACCGAAAGTTCAATCCCGTTTTCAAAGCTGAGGCCGATCCGTGCGTTTGCAAGCGCATACGCCGGTCCGGCAAAGGCGCCGATGGGACTTACCGTGCGAAGGTCGTCAAAAAACTCCCTGCTTTGATAACGGACATCCCCGTGTGCCTCGATCTGACCAAGGCCTCGAACTGGGAAGCGAACATCACCTGAGACGAATCCCGTGAACTTCGGAGTTTGGGTGAATTGTTGTCCGCTGAAGACAACACCAGTGCCCGTGTCGAAATCGGTGTAGCGAGCGTCATTGTAAGCGGCTCCGCTCGAGATGCTGAGCCACCTTGTGGGCCGAGCCTGCACCTCGGCTTCTATGCCCCTGATCTTCGCCTTACCCGCGTTCGTGATGACATACCCTACGAACGTTCCAAGGAATTGACTTACCTGGAGGTCATCATAGTTCATGGTATAAGCTGTAACATTGACGCCCAGCCTGTCGTTGAGAAAACGGGTGCGGACACCAGCTTCGAAATTGTTTACCTTCTCAGGCCCAAAACCGATGCGCGTCGTTGTCGTAATGTCCGGATTCCAACCACCTGATTTGAAGCCGCTGCTGTACTTCACATACGCCGTGAAGCCTCGCGAGAACTCGTAGGTCAACGCAGCAGTGGGAGACAGATCGCTGTCCTTCATGCTGTCGATGATGTCGAGTGATGGATAGCCCAATGCAGGCACGCCAAGCTGAACAAAGTCGAGCGACTTGTCCTCCTTGGTGTAGCGCACACCCAGGTTTAGCGTGAGCTTGTCAGTAAATCTGTAGTCGGCATTCGCAAAGGCCGCATAAGCGTTGGTTTTCACCGTCACGATGTCGTTCAGGACACCAGGAAACGGAAATCCACTGGACAAGGTGACCGGCCTGTCAGACGTTAGCTTCTGATGAAAATAGAAGCCGCCGATCACCCAGGTAAACCGCCCAGTTGACGGCGATGCCAACCGCACTTCCTGGCTGTATTGGCGCGACGCATCGGTGAAGCGGTGATAAACCAAGTCTACTGGGCTGTAGTCATCGTCAAAAAGCAAGTTTGATTTGAGTGAGCGTCCGGCAGTTATCGTTGTTAGACCAAAGCCGCCCAGATCCTTGTCAACAGTTAGCGACACTCCCCCGCCACGGATTCGAACATTGTACGGAGCGTCAAACGCAACAGTGTCCCTTCCGGGCGAGAAAGCCTCGGCAAAGCCGGAGACAGGCTCTCCAATTGACGGCTCGCTCTTATAATTACGAATGTCGCCGCGCAGCGAGATGTCCCAAGATCCTGGTGTAAACCTCAACTCGCCCCGGCCACCAACGGAGTTTTCGTTACCGTACCGGTCTCCGGTTGTGAGATTTCGCTGATAGCCATCGGCTCGACGCCGGAACGCAGCAACCTTGACGCCGAGCAGATCAGGAATCAACGGTCCAGCTACGTACCCAGACACGCGGACATCATCGCGTTCGGCGTACTGTGCCTCCGCCCTGCCCGTCCATGTGTCTCCCGGACGAACGGTTACTAGGCTGATTGCACCTGCAGTTGTGTTCTTACCGTAGAGCGTACCTTGAGGCCCACGCAATACTTCCAAACGCGCTATATCTGTGAGGTCTTGATTGTTTCCGTAAGGACGACCTTGGTAAACACCATCGATGTATACCGCGGCGCCCGCCTCAAAGCCCGAGTTTCGGGCGTTTGAACTGATGCCTCGGATCGTAAGATTGCCGCCCGGATCGATGCTGGCATTGGGCGTAACGCCATTTAGGTCGATCAATGACTTGGCATTGAGGCTTTGAATCTCGGCTCCACCAATTGCGAGGATGGAAGCTGGAACGTCTTGCAAGCTCTCGGAGCGTTTGCGCGCTGTGACGATGATATCTCCGATGCCGACTTGCGTTTCAGCAACTGCCTGCTCTGTCGTGTCGGCGGACTGCGAAGGCAAGGTCTGCGTTTCGGTTTGTGCAGTCGCCGGCACGGCGCTCGCAAGTGCTCCAACGGATGCACAGGCGAACAAGCAACTCTTGGACGATACTCTCATAGCTCTTCCTCTCGCAGTGTGCGCTTCCGAGCCGATTCGCCACGTCGCTTCTAGGCACGGTAGTACTATACGGTCATGATGCTACTCGCCGGTAACATGATGTGCAATGGGGTAGTTTGGTTTACGTGAAACGCGCTTGTGGAATTGAGTTGCAACTGCGGCCAAGGGTCACCTGCGAGGCATTATGATCGATGGTGGGTACAAACTAAATGAATCGTAAGTCACCCTGGAGATCGGTTCACGATCGCGCGGCCGAACGAGAGATAAAGCGGGAAGCCATCCTCCATGCCGCTGCAAAGGCCTTCAGCGAAAATGGATACCATCGTACGTCGCTCGACGACATCGCGAAACGGCTCGGCATCACGAAGCCGACATTGTACTACTATGCGCGCAACAAAGAGGAACTTATAGCTGCGATTGCCACTCGCGCGCTGCAAGGCATCATGGAGGCATTTGCCTCTGATCCGCAGGCAAATGCGCTTGACCAGCTTAAGCACCTGCTCCGTCGCTATGCTGAGGTCGTCGCGAATGACTTCGGTCACTGCCTAGTTCTTCTAACCGCCGCTGATCTGAACGGTGACGGCGGCGCTGCGATACAGGAAAGCAAGCGAGCTATCGATGGCCGGCTGCGCGAACTCCTGGCAAAGGGTATAAAGGATGGATCAATCGCTCAGTGCGACATCCGGCTCACTGCGTTTATTATCGCTGGAGCGATCAATGGAATCGCTCGCTGGTTTCATGAAGGCGGCTCCGAGAGCGCCGCTTCGGTCGCGGAAAAGGTCGCCAACCAACTTGCGTCTGGCCTGATACCACGAAGCTAAACTATTTCTTGCTACCGGTCAGTAACCAGGCTACCAATGTCTCAATCCTAGCTAAAGGGTGAAGCTACGCAACGCGTCGCGCCGGTTAGCTGCTGGTGCCAAAGGGATTCTGCTGTGCCTCTATCGGAGTCATCTACCCTCAGGCCGCGAGCAGACCATGTCCGCTGATCGCTCGCCCTGGCTGAACGATGAACTCACGATGCTGCAGGACAGCGTGGCACGTTTCCTTGCCAAAGAATTTACAAAGCATGCGGACCGGTGGGAGCGTGAGGGACGCGTTGATCGTGACGCATGGCTCAAGGCGGGCGAGGCGGGCTTACTTTGTGCGAGCATTCCGGAGGAGTACGGCGGCGGCGGCGGCAACCGGGCGCACGAAGCCGTTATTCACCAGGAAGTCAGCCGGGCGGGCCTGGGCGGTGGGTTTGGGATAGGCAATACCGTTAGCTCGGCGATCGTTGCGCACTACATCCTCGCCTATGGTTCTCCTGAACAAAAAAGCCGCTGGTTGCCAGGGATGGCCAAGGGAGAACGCATCGGCGCGATCGCCATCACGGAACCAGGTGTCGGCTCCGACATGGCCAGCATCCGAACTTCCGCCAAAATCGTGCCGGGTGGGTTCCTGCTGAATGGGCAGAAGACTTTCATCAGCAACGGGCAGAACGCCGATCTCATTGTTGTTGTGGCGCGAACCGGGCTCGAGCCTGGCGCGAGAGGCTTGTCGCTGCTCGTGGTTGAGGCGGGTGCAGAAGGTTTCTCGCGCGGCCGCCAGCTAGAGAAAATCGGTCTGCACGCCCAAGACACGTCCGAGCTAATCTTTGATGACGTTTTCGTGTGCGAAGACAACCTGCTTGGCGAGATTGGCCAGGGCTTCGGGCAGCTTACCCATCAACTCGCGTGGGAACGCATCGTGATCGCGCTGGATGCTGTGGTCAACATGGAGCGCGCAGTTGACCTCACAGTCGCGCATGTTCGAGATCGCCCGGCCTTTGGCAAGACACTGCTCGACTTTCAAAATACCCAGTTCGTGCTCGCTGATTGCAAAACTCAAGCAACCGTTGCGCGCATTTTCATAGACGCGCTGATGGTTCGCCTGCTCGCGGATGATCTCGATGCCACTATGGCTGCAATGGCGAAGCTCTGGACCACGGAATGCCAGTTCAAGGTGATCGATGCCTGCCAGCAACTGTTCGGCGGGTACGGGTACATGTCTGAATACCCGATCGCACGATTGTTCGCCAATGCACGCGTCTCGCGCATCTACGGCGGAGCAAGCGAGATCATGAAAGTCATAATCGCCCGCACACTTTGATGCGGCGCACTCAAGGAGCGATTGAATGAGCAAAGTGCGTGTCGCCGGCGTGGGCATGATCCCTTTCACCAAACCGGGAAAAAGCGAAGACTGGGACGTCATGGCCGAGAAAGCGATCCGGCTCGCACTAGCTGATGCTGGTGTTACCTACGATCAGGTCCAGCAGGCCTATGCCGGCTACGTCTATGCCGACTCAACCGCTGGCCAGTCAGCTATCTACCGGGTCGGTTGCACTGGCATCCCTATCGTAAATGTGAACAATAACTGTTCGACCGGCTCAACCGCGTTGTATCTTGCCAGGCAGGTCATCGAAGGCGGCATGGCTGACTGTGTTCTCGCCGTCGGCTTCGAGCAGATGTTACCCGGCGCTCTTGGCATGGTATTCAACGACCGGAAACGCACCCTCGACTACCATCTAAGCAAGCAGGTCGAGATCCAAGGTTGGGATGACACGGCTCCGATGGCAGCGCAGCAGTTTGGCGGCGGCGGCCTGGACTATCAGGAGCGTTACGGTACCAGCGATGACGCATTTGGACTGATCTCCGTCAAGGCACGGCGCCACGCAGCCAACAACCCGCTCGCGCTTTTCCGCGAACCACTCACGCTTGACGAAGTGATGGGATCCAAACACCTCTATGGGCCCTTAACACGCTTCCAGGCATGCGCACCGACGTGCGGGGCCGCCGCGGCCGTGCTCGTCTCACCTGCCTTCGCCGCCAAACATGGCGTTCAGGCCCAAGTTGAAATTGTCTCACAAGCAATGACTACCGACGAGGCTGGAACCTTTGAGGGCAGGTCGATGATGAGCATCATCGGCTACGACGCAAGCAAAGAAGCGGCCCGACAGGTGTACGAGGCGGCCGGGGTCGGTCCGGACGACATTGAAGTCGTAGAGCTGCACGACTGCTTCACAGCCAACGAGCTTGTCACCTATGACGCACTTGGCCTTTGTCCAACCGGCGAGGCTGAGCAGTACATCCGCGATGGACAAAATAGCTATGGCGGCAAGCATGTGACTAATCCATCCGGGGGTCTTTTGTCCAAAGGACACCCGCTAGGAGCGACCGGCCTTGCGCAATGCTACGAGCTTACGAACCAACTCAGGGGGACCGCTGACAAGCGCCAAGTAGCAGGTGCTCGGTATGCCCTAGCTCATAATCTGGGCCTCGGAAGCGCATGTGTCGTCACGCTTTACGGCAAAGCTGCCTGAAGTGCTTGATCGAGCGCGCCATGTCGGAATTGTTTCAGAGCCACGCCTTGTCGAGGTAGAACGAGGGTTTCTAAAGTTTTTCGCCAAGGCAACCGGGGAAACCAACCCTGTGCACTTTGATGAAGTGGCCGCGCGAGCGGCAGGTTACCCCGACATTGTGGCACCGCCCAGCTACCTTTTCAGCTTACACATGGCCGCGCCAGCCCAGCGTGGAGACCTGTTCGACAAATCAAATGGAATCGGACTTGACCCAGCCCGCATACTACACGGTGAACAGGAATTCAGCTTGCACTATCCGATCCACGCTGGGGACCGGCTGACGCTCACGACCACCACAACCGATATCTACGCGAAGAAGAACGGCGCGCTCGAATTCGTTGTGCAAGAAACCCGAGGTTTGAACGATGCAGGTCAGACGTGCGCCGTGATGCGCAACGTGACGGTCGTGCGCAATGCTTGACGTACTCGACACCAAGCCAAGCCTAGTGATGGGCACGCACCTTCCGGAAAAAACGTTTGGGCCTATCACCCGCACGACGCTGGCTTTGTTTGCAGGGGCTTCGAACGACCATGTTCGACTGCACATCGACAGCGACTACGCCAAAGCAGCGGGCATGGATGATGTGTTTGCACACGGGATGCTGACGATGGCCTACTTGGCACAGGCACTCGAAGCCTGGTTCTCTTACAAGCAACTCCAGGGATGGAAAGTTCGCTTCAGGGCGATGGTGCCGCTGCACGCTATGATCCATTGCCGGGGAGAAGTCGTCGACATTCAGGAAGTTGGGACAACGGCGCGTCGTGCCACAATCCAGATTGGTGCCTGGACTGATCACAATCTTCACGCGGTCGAAGGCCAAGCGATCGTCGAACTCAATGGACTGGAGCGATAGATGGGCAAGCTAACTGGCAAAGTCGCGATTATCTCGGGGTCAGGTCGCGGCATCGGGCGTGCGGTAGCGCTGAAGCTTGCCTCAGAAGGAGCTTGTGTTGTCGTCAACGATCTTGACGAAGAGCCGGCAGCCTCCGTTGTGTCCGAGATCCAAGCCGCTGGAGGCAGAGCTTTGGCGTGCGCCGGCAACGTAACGGCGACTGATTTTGGCGAACGCTTCGTCAATACCGCGCTTGATGCATTTGGCGGCTTGGACATCATCGTCAATAATGCCGGCTATACGCGTGATGCGGTTATCCAAAAGCAGACGGACGAGCAGTTTCAGGCTATGCTCGACGTTCATGTAACAGCACCATTTCGTATCCTGCGCGCGGCTGCGGAGCCCTTTCGGCTGTTTAGCAAGCAGGAAGCTGCCGACGGACGCGAGGTCATCCGGAAAGTTGTCAACATCTCGTCAATGGCGGGCACGTCCGGAAACGCCGGGCAGGTAAACTACTCATCCGCCAAAGCGGCCCTTGTTGGCATGACCAAGACGCTCTCCAAGGAGTGGGGTCGTTTAAAGGTCTGCGTCAACTGCGTCGCTTTTGGCTTTATTGAGACGCGCCTGACCAAAGCGAACGATGATCCCACGACACGCATAGAAATCGAAGGCAAGACAATCCAGGCCGGAGTGCCCGCGGCAATGCTTGGGGCATTGAAAACTCTCGTTCCGCTGGGTCGCGCCGGCACGCCTGAGGAGGCGGCAGGCGGAGTTTACCTGTTCTGCATACCAGAAAGCGATTACATCAGCGGGGAAGTGCTCATTGTCGGTGGCGGCGTAAGCATTTGACCCGTCATGGGCTGGCTTCGGCGTTGCGCTTCACGATGCGGCAGCCCCATGGCGAGCCAACTCAACCCTTCATTCGGCCTGGACAACAAGAACATCAGGCTCTCACTGCGACCCTCCTCATCATCAACGGAGGGCGCAGCAGCTGTGGCTGTCGAGCACGGTCAAGCGGGTTCCCGGCGCTTGGCACTCTTACCGGCGCCCAAGCGCGTGTTGAGGAGGAACCCGGGTCATGAGCAAAGAGACATTTGGAAGTCTTCTGAAGAAGCACGCGGCAAGTGCCGTGGGTTTCGAGACTGCAGTTGAATACCATGACGACAAGCTAAGCTGGAAAGAACTCGACGCTCGTTCAACGCGATGTGCACATGTGCTCAGGGCCAAAGGCGTGCAGCCAAATGACCTTGTCGTGATCGCACTACAGAACGGCGTACTTCATCACGTCTGGAGCTTCGCCACTTGGAAACTGGGCGCAACACCGTGCATCGTTCCGTCGAAACTCCCGGGGCAGGAACTTGCGCAGATCATCGAGATGGCCCGTCCCCGCGTGGTGGTCAGACAGAGTTCTGACTCTCTTGCTGGGATTGTGCAGATTGATCCGGCTAGCGACGGTGCGCCAATTCCCGGGGAAGCCGCGTTGCCGGACATTGCACCGAACAACTGGAAGGCCATTGCAAGCGGCGGCTCTACTGGACGCCCCAAGTTGATCATTGATCGGGCCGAGGGGAGCTACAATGCCAGCATTTCAAGCCTAATCGATCTGGTTCGTCTGCCCCGACAAGGGGTCATCCTCAATGCTGGACCTCTCTACCACAACGCCGCCTTTCTCTTCACCAGCCTTGCCCTGTTCGCCCGTACCAAAGTCGTCGGCTTGGCTCGCTTCGACGCCGAAGAATGTTTGCGACTAATCGAGGCGCATGAAGCAGAGTGGGTATGCCTGGTACCAACTATGATGCATCGCATTTGGAGCTTACCGCAACAAATCCGTGAGCGTTACGACCTCTCCTCCCTACGCGTCGTATGGCACATGGCTGCCCCTTGTCCGATGTGGCTGAAACGGGCTTGGATCGACTGGCTTGGAGCGGACAGGATCTTTGAACTGTACGCCGGTACCGAAGGCGCCGCGACGGTTATAAGTGGCGAGGAATGGCTGCGGAAGCCCGGGTCGGTTGGACGCATACAACCCGACACGCTCAGCATCCGCCGCGAGAGCGGCGAGCTTTGCAAAGCCGGTGAGGTTGGGGAAATCTTCTTCCCAGCCGAGGCCAAAACCAAATTCGAGTACCTAGGCGGAACGCTGAAGTGCGATCAACAAGGTCGGTTTTCGTTAGGAGATTTGGGAAGTCAGGATGAGGACAACTACTTATTCCTGGCAGACCGACGCACCGACCTTATCCTGAGAGGCGGCGCAAATATCTATCCGGCTGAGGTAGAAGGCGCGCTCGACGAGCATCCCACGGTCGCCAACGCGGTTGTGATCGGCCTCCCTTGTGACGAGTACGGTCAACGGGTGCACGCAATCCTTGAGCCTGTACCTGGCGCGGAATGCAATATCGAGGAAATCAACTCCTTCGTCCGAACTCGTCTGTCCAGCTACAAGTGTCCCGAGACGTATGAGATTGTTCGAGGTCCCCTCAGGGATGATGCGGGCAAGGTCAGACGTTCGGCTTTGAAAGAAGAGCGCGCGTCAAAGATGCAAAGCGCAGCGAATGGCCGCACGTTCATCGGCCAAGCCACCTCCCCCGCCTACTCACCAGAGCCCGAATCATGACTGTGGGCCCAAGCATAACCAATGGCATGCACGGTGGGACACCAGGGCGCTGGTCGCCGGCAGCTGCGGTTAAGGATCAGGCGCAGGCTCTTGTGTCGCAGATGACCTTGCCGGAAAAAGCCGGTCAGTTGTGCCAGCTATTCTGGCTTGGCGACCGCGCAAACAACATCCCTCACTTCGCTCAAGGCGCCAAGAAGGCAGCAGCGGCGCTGGACACCGGCACCGTGGGAGCACTCCTGTTTGTCAGCAAAGCGAGCGAGGCAAACAGGCTCCAACGCCTGCATCTACGCAACTCGCGTCTTAAGATACCGCTCCTGTTTGGGTTCGACGTGATCCACGGATTCCGCACGATATTTCCAGTTCCAATCGCAATGGCAGCGTCATGGGATCCAGGCTTGATCGAGCGATGCCAGGCCATTGCGGCTCATGAAGCCCGCAGCGCCGGCGTGCATTGGACGTTTGCCCCGATGGTTGATGTAACCCGCGACGCGCGCTGGGGGCGCATGGTGGAGGGAGCCGGCGAAGACCCTTACCTCGGCTCGAAAGTGGCGGTCGCGCAGGTTCGTGGTTTTCAAAGAACCGCCGGCAGCTCTGGTATTTTTGCGGGTGCTAAGCACTTCGCCGGTTACGGCGCTTCGGTGGGCGGTCGTGACTACGATGAAGTGAACCTGTCGGAATATGAACTGCGAAACGTTTATCTGCCGCCGTTTCGTGCAGCAGTTGAGGCGGGGGTGGTCAATATCATGACTGCCTACATGTCACTTAACGGAGTTCCGGCTACTGCAAACCGCTGGTTACTTGCAGACGTTCTTCGCCATGAATGGGGCTTTGAAGGCTTCACCGTCAGCGATGCGAACGCTCCCGCAAACCTGGTACACGCATTTTCCGTTGATCTGAAGAACGCTGCTGCCGACGCGCTTAATGCTGGGCTGGACATGGAAATGTCCGCGGGCACCGCGGCCTTTGCTGCTTTGCCCGACGCCGTCGCCGCCGGCTTGGTGACAGAGGCTGCTATCGATGGCGCCGTGGCACGCGTTCTTGAAGCCAAAATCGCTATCGGTCTGTTTGATCAGCCTTTTGTTGACGAAGGAGAAGCTGAGCGGACCCTCAGCAACCCAAAGCATCGAACACTGGCACAACAAGCCGCTACCCGTTCGGCCGTTCTGCTGCGCAACGTGGACGGCTTACTGCCATTAAACACTGCCGAGCTGCGCCTGGCGGTAGTTGGGCCATTGGCTGACTCCCGACGAGACACGCTTGGACCGTGGGCATTCGAGCAGGATCTCGGGGAAACGGTGACCATCCTGGAGGGACTGCGCGAAGCAGTCGGCAGCGCAAACAGCGCAAGCACCGTAACATACGCTGCGGGCGTCCGAATGCCACAACGTCAATCGCCGTGGCCTTTCGGGCCAGCGCTCGAAAGAGACGACGCCGAGGACTGGGCCGATTTCGATGACCTTGCTGAACTTGGCCGCGCAACTGACCTCATTGCTCACTCGGACGTGGCGATCGTCGTTCTGGGAGAACGATACGACATGAGCGGCGAGATCGCTTCACGTGCAACGCTTGATCTGCCCGGACGTCAATTGGAACTACTGCAAGCTGCCGTAGCCACCGGTACTCCCGTCGTACTTTTCCTCATGAGCGGTCGCCCGCTTGACCTTCAGTGGGCGGAGGCGAACGTGCCTGCGATTCTGCAGATCTGGTACCCTGGCACGCGGGGCGGCGCTGCGGTTGCCGACCTAATCGTTGGAAGTGATTCACCGGGCGGAAAACTCCCTTTTACCTGGCCTCGGAGCGCCGGTCAGTCCCCTTTGTTCTACAGCCACGTGCGATCACATGATCCCGACAATCAGGCGAACCGATACTGGGACGAGGATGGCTCACCGTTATACCCCTTCGGCTTCGGCCTTAGTTACGGCTCGTTCGCCTACAATGACCTTCGTCTTGGACTCGACCAAGTGGAGATCGGCAAGCCGGTGATCGCATCGGTCCTCGTAAGTAACACAAGCAGCGTAAGGGCGGATGCCGTGGTGCAGCTCTACTTGGGCCAGCGGCACGGTTCGTCAGTGCGCCCTGTGCGCGAACTCAAAGGCTTTCAACGAATTGGCCTTAACGGCGGACAAGAGCGCCAGATAACGTTCGAAATCGAGGCGGAACACCGACGGCACTGGAGCGCGGCAAAACGTCGGTGGATAGAGGACGAAGCACAGTTTGATGTTTGGGTCGGCGCCGACGCCTCCGCCCCTCTTCACGCGTCCTTCAATGTCTTTGCAACAAACCCCTCCAGCGGATCGTCACTTACGCCTTCGATCGACACCAGCGCCATATCGAGCAAGGGGGCGTGATACCAATGAACCATACAGGTCCGATCGTAACTGACGATCACGATCGCTATCCAACGCTACGAACCTCCGTTTTCGTACTTTGCCTGCTTGTGGGAACCTACGTTCTGGGCTTCCTCGACAAGCAGATCTTAACCCTCACAGTCGACGACGTCTCCCGCGCGTTCTCCATTGGCGACAGCGAGATTGGGATCCTGCAAGGCGTCGCCTTCTCGTTACCAAGCGCGGCACTGGCTCTGCCACTTGGATTTCTGGTTGATCGAACCAACCGTCGAAATCTGCTGCTAGGGAGTATCGCCCTGTGGAGCCTTGCCACGATTGGCTGCGGACTTTCTGCGACTTACGGCAGCTTTCTGTTCTGGCGTACAGTTGTGGGAGCAGGCGAAGCTGGAGTCCCGGCACTCGCCTTTTCGCTGCTCGGCGATATCTTCGCACCCCGCCATCGTGCCAAAGCTGCGTTGATCTTCTTCGCCGCGAGTAGCCTCTGTTCGTCGGTTTCGATGGTCCTGGGAGGCGCGATGCTGCGAAGCCTGGCTTCGGGAGGCAGTGCCCGATCCATCTTCAACCTGGAGCCTTGGCGCCTGGGCTACATGACCTTGGGCATCGCCGGTGTTCTTCTAGCTTCGGTTTTGCTGTTCATTCGTGAACCTTCGCGCAAGGAACGAGTCGTGACCTCAGGCCCGACCGGCGCTAGCGGGTATCTTCTTGCGCACTGGCGTACACTTGGACCTTTCATGATTGGAGGCGGCCTGGTTGCGGCGGTAACGATCGCTTACACCGCCTGGTTTCCAGTTCTTATCTCCCGCACCTTCCACGCCGATAACGCTACAGCGGGCATGATTTACGGCGCAGCGCTGGTCCCCATGATTCTGATTGCGGCAGCCACGGCGCCCCTGATCATGCGTCGATACGACCCATTGGTGGCCGCGCCTCGGGCAGTCCTTGTGGGACTCTGGATCTCTCTCGTCGCGATTGTATGTTTGCCATTTGCGACCTCAATGCCAGTGGCTGTTGCGCTCGGATCCCTGCAACTGTTCGCATACGTTTGGCTCGCTGGCCTTTTGCCCAAGATGTATCTCGACTTGGTTCCTAACCAGTTCCGCGGTCAGCTGGTTTCTCTTGGTACCGTTATCCAGCTCGTTCTGCTCTCAATCGTGCCCACTGCAATTGGCATGGTGTCTGGCCAGCAAGCCAGCGATGCGTCATCGCTACAAAGCGCACTGTTGTGGGTGTCGGCGCCGGCGTGGCTGCTGGCCATGCTGTGCTTCCTAGCTATCAGGTCATCGTACGCACGCACTGTGCGGGAATGGCGCGGTGACTGCGCGGACGCGACGAGCCAAGCATCAATTAAAAGCGAAGATGAGACCCGATGATGTTCGAGACCTCGACGCCTTCGCACAAAATCGCCGCGTACCTAGCTGAGTTCTATAAGGCCAAACCAAGGGCCTTAAGCGGCAACGTTACCTCAAATACCTTGTTTGAAGTCAACTCAGTGAGCCTACGCTGCCTGACTGTGCGGAAGCACGAACGGCAAAAAGCTCGTGCGGCCACGTTCTTAGCAAAGCATCTGACATGATCCGGGCAACAAGCGAAATTGTTCTTCGTATAAACCTCGCCGGCCTGCGCCCTCAACTTCGCTTCATTATACCAACATCCCTCGGGTTCACTCCCGCTGTGGAGAAAGGGAGACCCCAATGTCTGCGGCAGGCATGAAGCGCGTCGCGCTTCGCACATTGACTTGGTTCGCATTGGCCGTTGTCGCCTTAGTATTGCTCTTTGCGATCTGGCGAGCCGCAGCGTGGGCAAGCGTGGACAGGCAGGCTCGTGCAAGGTGCGCGACACTGCTCAAAGTCCCGCTTAGAAACGGGGAGGTCGTCTCGGCGGATGTGACACCTGCTGGTTTTGAACCCTCCTGGTCTACAGCACTGATCGGCGTTTGGGGCTTCGACCTCCCCGAAACCTGTCGTGTCAGGGTTGTACTTAGACCTACTCCTGACTCTCACATAGAGAGCGCGATCTGGATGCCAACCGCAACTTGGAACCAGCGGCTGCAAGGTGTCGGCAACGGCGGACTTGCCGGCTCGATTGAAGAGCTAAGCATGACCTCGGCTCTGCAGTACAATTATGCGGTAACCGGCACTGACACCGGCCACCAAGCCAGAGGGGACGACGGGGAATGGGCCCTTGGCCATCCCGAGAAAATCAAAGACTATGGCTGGCGCGCCATCCACGAAACGGCGGTCGTCGCTAAAACAGTGATTGCACGTTTCTACGGAAAAGGACCGCAGTATTCATACTTTACCGGCGGCTCCAACGGTGGTCGGGAAGCGCTCATGGAAGCGCAGCGTTTCCCGGAAGATTATGATGGCATCGTAGCGGGAGCGCCCTCAAGCGATACCAACATCCCGACAGTTGGCTGGATCCAGGAACAGCTGAATCGCAACGACCAAAGCTACATCCCGGAAGCCAAGTTACCTGCGATATCGGCAGCGGTGATTAGCGCTTGCGACGGGCTAGATGGAGTCAGAGACGGACTACTGGAGGATCCCAGGACGTGCGCGTTTGACCCGCAATCTTTGTTGTGCCGGGGACGCGATGGGGACGCGTGCCTAACGGCGCCTCAAGTTGCGACATTGCGCTCTATCTACAACGGCCCCGGGGGGAAGCTCGGCGAAATACACGCTCGAGGGTTCAACCTTGGGGGCGAAGCCGGCTGGGGGCAATGGATTGTAGGCAGCAAGCGAGGCGGCAGTTTGATGCATTCCTTCATACTCCAGTTTAATCGGAACCTGGTGTTTGGTGATCGCAACTGGAATTTCGGACACCTTTCCTTTGAGCGGGATTGGCAAGAAACCGCTCGAAGGCTAGGGCCGGATTTCGGGCCTAATGATCCTGACCTAAGCGCGTTCAAGGCGAGTGGTGGAAAAATCATACTCTATCACGGATGGGCTGATCCGGCGTTGCAGCCGCAACACACGGTGGACTACTTCGAGCGTGTGCAAGCGCGTCTGAGCAAGGCCGCCACGGCAAGCTTTATGCGCCTCTACATGGCCCCAGGAGTTGAACATGTTTTCGGAGGCCCCGGACCTAACGTCTTTGGTCAGTTTCCTCAGCAGGCAAGCGCCGATCCGCGGCGAGGGCTGATGTCAGCTGTACAGGCGTGGGTAGAGCGAGGTGAGGCGCCGCAGGCCATAATTGCCTCCAAGTACAAGAATGATCTGCGACCGCTTCTGGTGCCGGTGAAAGATAAGCCGTTTCGAACGAGACCGCTTTGTCCTTATCCGCAGGTGGCACGCTGGAACGGCACAGGAAACATAGACCGCGCTGACAGCTTTTCTTGCTCTCACCCACTGCCGTGAAGACTAGATACACGAGCAGGGCAGGTTTGCCGATCGTTCATGAAGGTGAGCTTTGTACAACGATCATGACATCAAGGAAGGTGATTGCGAACGACTAGAGAAGGTCGTAACTACAAGTGTTGTAGCCGCTGCAATCCCCATCGCACTCTTAGTCTCACCACTTTTCAGCTCCGCTAACCGGCGCGGCTGGCCGTTGCCGGCGTAGGTTTCGGCATCGGTGCGCGTGGATTCTGGCTTTTGCAAGAGTCTCGGAAAGACGGTAGTGGGTCAGTTTGAATTTCGTAAGTCCCATGGCTAGGGCGATATGAGTGCATGGCCGCTCAAGCATTGACAGTGCCGTCAACACTCGCCACCTAGCCGTTGTGGCCGACTCGAAACCTCCTTCACGCCCTCGCGATCCAAATCAGCTTGCCAAGCTGATCGCGGACATAGCGACAGGTGAGCAGACCGATCGTCTTATGACGGACGATGGGCGAGACCTTGCCGCAGTTATGATGGGCAGGCTTGGGGGTATGAAGGGCGGAAAGGCTCGTGCAAATTCACTTTCGCCTGAGAGGCGACGCGAGATAGCAACGTTAGCGGCCCGTCGGCGGTGGAGTAAAGTTGATGAGTGATGAGCCGGAGGCTGAAGGCGGGCTATCGATCGCCGAGGCAGCTAATGCTGTATCAGATGCAATGGATGCGGACGTTTTTGTCTTCAACTGGGAGATTCTACCTCCCGTTGACTGGATGTTGATCACTAAAGTCCGCGCGCGGGTTTCCGCACGTAAGAACCTCGTAATGATCCTGACCACAGAGGGTGGAAGCGCCGACTCTGCGTACCGCATGATGCGGTTTTTGCAGGGAAAGTATGAGCGGATTACAATTGTCGTTCCGGGCTGGTGTAAAAGCGCCGGTACCTTGATGTGTATTGGCGGGCATGAACTCCTTATTGGGGAAATGGGAGAACTCGGACCGCTGGATGTCCAAATAACGAAGCCCGACGAACTTGGAGAAAGAACTTCTGGGCTTGCTGTTGAAACGGCGTTTGAGAAGCTGAGGCAAGAGGCCTCGAATCTGTTCCTCAACGTGATGAACGACATCAATGACTCCGAGTACAGGATCACCCTGAAAACGGCATCCCATATCGCTTCGGAATTGACTGTGGGTTTTGTCGCCCCCATCTTTGAGAAGCTGGACCCGGTAGCGATTGCAGAGGACTACCGTTCAAACCGAGTTGCTCATGCCTATGCGGAGCGTCTAAATCTGCACAGTAAGGCGCTTGTACGCACACAAGCGCTAGACGCTCTGGAGAAGCTTCTTTCCGGTTATCCGTCGCACGGGTTTGTGATTGACGCGAAAGAGGCATCAAGCCTCTTTAGGAATGTGAAACCCTTATCTGATGAAATTGTTGAGTTGGTCGATCTGCTTCGTACGGACGCGATTATGCCGCGCAGCCGTGCCCGAAGCCAAGGTCCAAAGCTGGAGTATTTGAATGATGAGCCGGAACAAGATCAGTCTGCGATCGACGGGCCGTCGCCAGAGTCTCCCGCTAACGATGGCGGAGGACCTCTTTCAGGTGGAGGCAGGGCCACAGACTTACCTGGAACTCCTCCGGAGGGAGCTGGATCTGGAGAGAATGTCTCGACGCCCGAGCCGTTACGAGCGATCAAGAGCTAAACTGACCCTTGATGCTTGACACTCAAGCATAAGGTCAGTATGAAAGAGCCTATGAACAGGCTCTCGAACGATGATCGCGCGAAAATCCTCCACCTCCTTTGCGAGGGGATGAGCATTCGCGCGATCACGCGTCTCACTGGCGCAAGCAAGAACACAGTCGTCAAACTGCTGATCGACGCTGGCAAGGCCTGTGCCGCATATCACGACGCCAACGTGCGGGACGTAAAGGCAAGCCGGGTCCAAGTCGATGAAATCTGGTCGTTTACCTACGCCAAGCAGAAGAATGTCGCGACCGCCAGAGATGCGCCGGAAGGTGCTGGCGATACTTGGACGTGGACCGCTCTCGACGCCGACAGCAAGATGATCGTGTCCTATCTCGTGGGCGGTCGTGATGCTGAATACGCCATGTGGTTCATGGACGACTTGGCCGCTCGCCTCGCCAACCGCGTCCAGCTCACCAGCGACGGGCACCGTGCATATCTTGAGGCCGTAGAGGGCGCATTCGGTTGTGATGTAGACTATGCGCAACTCGTAAAGATGTACGGCGCAACCGTTGGCGCGCCGGGCCGCTACAGCCCCGCCGAATGCACCGGTAGCAAGAAAATCCGCCGTGAAGGCAATCCAGACATCGCGCACGTCTCGACCAGCTATGTCGAGCGCCAGAACCTTACCATGCGGATGCACATGCGTCGCTTCACGCGCCTAACGAATGCGTTCTCAAAGAAGGTCGAGAACCACGCCCACGCGGTTGCGCTTCACATGATGTATTACAACTTTGTCCGCATTCATAAGACGTTGCGCGTCACCCCAGCTATGGCTGCTGGCGTTGCTGATCGGCTTTGGGAAATCAGCGACATCGCTAAGCTGGTGGAGAATGCCGAGGCGGCCCCAAAAGCACGCGGGCCTTACAAGAAGCGGGAAGCCTGATACCCTCCCTACTAACGGAGGAAGCAATGCAGAGTCGGTGGGTTCGTTACATAGTCGAAGTTCTGCTCGCGCATCCCACCGGATTGGCGCGGCAAGATGTCATTGATCGAGTCGCACGTAAACGATCCGAGGCGGGATACTCACTCCCCCGCGACATCGTGCGAACAGTGCAGAGCGCCTTTAACGGTCACCACTCAGGCTCCTCCGAGTTCCGCCGACGTGGTCGCAAAGCGGAAGACGACTTCCTGTACCCGGTAGGCGGGAAGCGTTCTGGCATATGGGGGATTCATCCTGAGAAAGCGGAGCAGTGGCTAGGGCGAAATTCAAACTGACCCACTACCGGAAAGACAGACTTCTATACTGCGGCTTTCTAAGGCTCTTGGTCAAGTACGGCTGAAGCCCGGCGAGTTCAATCCTCGTAAGCAGGTTCGCCTCGGTGGGCCGGCGATCGGCTACACCCTGATGCCTGTCGGCCTTCTGCTCATCGTGCTGGGACTAGCCGCGTCGATCGCTCCGACCGCCTGGCTCCGGGCGGCCACGCTCCCAATTGGGATCGAAATGGGCATCATGCTGCCGTCACTCGTACCGATCGCGTTGGCGGCGGCCGGCGACGACGACTGGGCATGGTCTCCGGCGTTCTGAACACCGTTCTTCAGGTTGGCCCCGCGGTTGCGATGGCTTCCAAACAGCGGGATCTTTACACGGCACTCTGGTTTGGGCTGGTCACGATCCTTGGGGGTCCCGGTCAGCTAAGGTGCATAGAACACGATCAGTTACGCGAGAGAGTGGGAAATAGGAGGATCCAACTACCCGACCGGGCCTCTTGCACGTCGTCGGGTCGCCGCATTTTTTCAAGCTCAGTCTCCTTGCTGGTAGATCACTTCCAGATCCAGATCGCATTCGATATCGTGCAGCACCTCATCCTCGATCTGCCGGCTCAGTGCTGTCGGATCGACCCAGTTCGACCGGCTGCGATCATTAAAAGCACTAGGTCAGAATGAGGCTTGAGGTTGATAATGGATTGCGGGTGGAGCAGTGTTCCGTCCGGGGCAAAAGCTTGAGCTTCAGCGGCTGCGAGCTTAGCCTGAGCAACTGCAGCTTTTGACTTGGCGAGGTCCATTGGCGCCAATGGGTCCGCGTCCACCGGGTGCAACTACGGATCAGCCAGTCAAGACTACCTCCTTGTACGATGAGTATGACGAGGATGACGAGCAGGCACTACTTACAAGCTGATCCAGGCATTTTCGCCCAGGACCTTACGCGCTCGCCTCTCGCCATCCGGCGGCAAATGCACCTGCCCCGATCAGAAAGCCCCCTCCGGTACGATTAACGATCCGCTGGACGTGAGGTTCTCGAAGGCGGTGCCGAGCGGCCGACGCGACAAGCGCGTAAAGGCAGGAGTTCAGAACATCGAGGACGAAGAATGTTGCAACCAAGATCCCTGCCTGTTGCCAGAACGGTTCGGTCGCGACCATGAACTGAGGCACGAAGGCCACGAAGAACACGATCCCCTTGGGATTGAGAGCAGTGACGGCGAAGGCTTGCGCGACCATTCGAGATTGCGTCAAATCCTTACGGTGTCCGTCTTCGGACGCCTGTATCGGCGTGCGCCACAGTCTGACGCCCAGGTAGATTAAATAAGCGCCCCCAATCCACTTCAGGGTCATGAACACGCCTGAGGAGGCTGCCAGTAGGGCGCCAAGTCCTAGCAGTGACACCGTCATGGCGACGAACCCGCCAAGCGCTACGCCCGAGACCGCAGCCAAGGCCGACCTGCGCCCATGGCTTAGGGCGTACGACATGATCAGCACGACGGTCGGACCTGGTATCGCCAGCATGATCATCGATGTGACGACAAAGGCCAGCCAAAGATCTAACGACATAATTGGTGCCTGCTCCCCAAGGCGAACTGCATACCCAGATACCCAATCGTAGCAGATATGAGCAGCCCGAGCTTTGCTCCCGCAAACGACCATCTGTAAAGGGGCGCCGCGGGCTGCAGCTCACCGACATTGCCCAGCCAGCACCGGACGAGCCTTTAGGGAGGTAAAAAGGTTTCCATTCGCTCCTGCCTTTACCAGCCATACTGATCAACGACTGAAGCTCGGCAGGCCGGACCGAACTACTGCCGAGCGGATGCTGACTTAGCTAGCAAGCTTAGCGATGGATGTTTCATCAACGCCAATGGCAAGTTCATGGCCTGCCGAACTCGAGATGACGTCGAGTCCGAAAGCCCATTTCATCGATCGATATCCTGCCATGACAGGCACAAACGATCCGAGGCATCAGTGCATATTCCTGCCCACCTTCACGAGCGGCGCGTTAAGCCGTGAAGGTTATCCGTTATTCGCGGCAAACCTAGAGCTGGACACCCGGAAACAACTTAGAACGATGATCGCGCAAGCTCGGCTTTAAGCCGATGCCTACGTCTTACAACGACGGTTTTTCGGAGAGGCTACGGTTCACGATAGGGCGGTCGTGCCGCCGGAGCGCAGGTCCGGAATGGGTGGAAAGCGGACATTCGCGAAAACGTTCGCTAAGTAGCTGGAAGTGATCTGGCGACGGGATGTTCACAGTGGCGGATTATGGTGAAATCGACTGGCAGCAAGATAAGCCCACCTCCGCAAAGCTCGAAGCTGATTGGCCGAATGTCCGCATCGAACTCTGCGGTTCTGCTGATGAACGCCTGACAGGCATCGTTGAAGAGCTACGCCACAGTCATGTGAACGGCGGGGCCTTGCTCGGTCGCTTCTCGATCGAAGTCTCACCGACCTGGCGATGGTACTTGTCTCGAAACAGGTTCGACGAGGCCGAGTTTTTTCTGCGCTTTTTCCAACACCCAAGTGTTAAGCAGACGTTGCCGGAATTGGGCGATTCCTCAGCAAGCCGCGGTGATCTAGGGTTCAGTATGGAACAGCCACACGTCCTCACGGGACGGCTGGCCGGGACGATCGCAAACGGCGGGGCCTACCGCGCCTTCCAAGGAACAGACAAAGAGCTGCTGAGGTTAGTGGGTAGCTTCACGGACGCCGCTTTTGAGGACCGCTACTCAGACGTCCTAACTTATGTAAGCTTCGCACCCTGGTCGCCTTGGTTCAAAGGCGTGGCGTGGGATGCCTCATTCTTCTGGTTCGACAAAAAAACGGGCGTTGTAACGAGTTTGCTCGTGACCGACACCGACTGACCTAATGTCCGCAATGGGTCGAAAGCGGACATTGGCTCGACCCTCATCTAAAGGCAATTGCATCCACGGCCTCGACACTGATGTGGCGAACGAACGCCTCGCGGAGGCTGGCGGCGTGCTTCAGAGCACCCTCCTGATCTGGACCTATACCTTCCGCTTTGAACAACCAGTTGACGAATTCGTCAACGTTTACGGGTCCGCTGTCGGGAATAAACTGGTTCACATGCAGCGTCTCGCCATTCACGACGGCGCCACAGAAACCGAGGCGCACGCAGATCTCGTTCAACAACGCCTGATAGGCAGCCTTGTCACTCATGTTGCCAGCGTAGAGTTTCTTCTGATCTCCGCAATGCGTCGAAAGCGGACATAGCTCCAGGTCCCATGAACGATCGTTTGTAGCTGCTTCGCTAGGCAAGGCGGGTCAGCATCAAGAGCAATCCTAACATCGAAATACCCCAAGCAAGAGACCGTACCCAAGGCACGCCAAGTAGGTAAAACGGCAGATAGACCAACCGGGCCGTAAGCCATATGAAAGCACCAAGCTCACTCAGCCCGCCGTGTCGGTCCGCTAATACAAGCGCAAGGGCCAAGCCGATGAAAGCCGGCAATGTCTCATTGTAGTTGCGAAGTGCCCGCTCGGCACGTCCGGCAATCAGACCAAAAGGCGGCGGGGTTCCGTCGCGCGGTCCCACATTGTATTTCAATCCGCGCCCGGCATCAGCGGTCGCACCTTGCACCGCGATATGAGCGAACAGCAACACAACGGACCAGCCAACAAGAGCAAGTTCGGTTGCCATGAGTGCCTCCTATCGAGCAGAACCGCGGTAGCTTGATGCCGGCTATATCGAACTTCGTGAACGGTTGCATGTCATCACTCGGAAGCAAGCCGAAAGCCGAAGTCCACGCCTTTGGTTGACGTCGAGCATCTGCTTACTCCCGCAAACGACCGTTTCGCCGAGATTGCCAAGGTGTCACAACCGTTCGGTTGTGACACCAGCAACACAATGGCAGCTAGCACCAGAAACATGCCGGAAGCGAACGCTCCACTTACTTCGCGGGGACGCGCCTCAA
The DNA here is from genome assembly GCA_964243335.1 of uncultured Sphingomicrobium sp. GTDB lineage: Bacteria > Pseudomonadota > Alphaproteobacteria > Sphingomonadales > Sphingomonadaceae > Sphingomicrobium. The sequence goes on from CAXTED010000005.1 coordinate 69,184, forward strand.
CACGTCGTCATAGGGAGCGAGATCGAGGAACGCGGTAGCTTCAATCGTCTTCCCGCCGCGCATCCGGAAGATTCAGATGTAGCTGTTGCTGTAGGGGCGGCCGTCCCTCAGCGGCCTGGACAGACGCGAACCGAATGGCGTGACGGCGCGGTCGATGAAGTTCTGCCGGGCGCTGAACACTCCGGTGGAAGGGCCCGGGCCTTTGGTAGTGGCTAGCGCCCAGACAGAAGCGCAGTGACCTCGGCGAGAGGCACGACACGCGTAGAATTATGCTCACGGACGATCCGCCACTCACCGCCGCGGCAGCCCCAGACAAGGTCCGATCGGGTCCTGATACCCGTTACCTTGCCGTCGCCACCCTCGATTCGTGCGGCAAACTCCAGCGTGGATGCGGAAAGATCGCCAAAGCCCGTTAGTACGGCGGGCTCGTCGCTGACCACGTGCCGCGCCGAGCGAACGGTGTTGAAGATCGGTTCCCAGATCGCGGCATAGGCTGCTGCGCTGCGGGCGACCCGGTGCTGAGGATCGAAGTCGTCGTACAGCACGACATCCGGGCTTTCCCAGTCGTAGAACTGCCCGAGCTTGTCCCGGAAGCTGAACCGGCCGTCGCCGGGCTTTCGTTCCCACCCTTCCAGGATCCAGCGGCGATGGAGCGCGCCGACGCCGCGTTTGCTGGCGGCGGAGCAGGTCGCCACAACAGGCTTCGCTGGCGCGGCGGCCTGGACCGAAAGGCCTGAGGCCGCGGCGGCGAGTGTTGCAACAAGTCCAATCATCTTAAGTCTCCTTTTGCGATCATGTCTTCGCTAGCGTCAGGCCGCAGTTCGACCGCGCGTGGCCTCAGCGGTCCCGCCGAACATGAGCTGCTGGACATCGGCCGGGCCATGAAGCGGTCCGGGAAGGTGGGGCGGGCATGCTCGCCGCGTCCAGCCGGCTTCGCTGCTCGGCGGAAAGTTTTAGAGCCGGCGCGCTGATATTGTCCACGGCCTGTGCGAGCGTTCGCGCGCCGATGATCGGCGACACGACCGCGGGATTGGTTTAGCGTCCAGGCGAGCGCCACCTGAGATGGCGTGGCCCCACTCTCCCTCGCGATCTCGCCCACGACATCGGCGATCGTCAGCAAGCGCTCGTTCAGATGTCCCGAGGAGGCGATCGCCCGCTTGCGCGTGGGCGACACGTCGGCTGCGTAATAATCCGACAGATCGACCCGCGTGTATTTTCCGGTAAGCACGCTGCCGCCGAGCGGCGACCAGGGCAGCACGCCGAGGCCCAGCGTCTCGGCCACGCTGGCGTCAGGCTAATAACAAGCTCCTGTGGCGGCCGCGCCCGACTCTCACCGGCTGCACGGGTACCTGTACCAAACGATGAAGGGCTCGACCGCTCGACGAGCCAGCTGCGCTCACTTACCGCTGCTCGCGTAGCACGGCGACCGTACCAATGCCGCCGGACGCCTGAGGTCGAACTGAAGAAGGAAAGAACTCAGCCGCCGTTCTCTGCTTGCAACCAGCGTACAGCAGCCTCAGCACTGTCGAGAGGCGTCCGGTTGAACGCGATTGGCGTCTTTGGAGCACTTCGTCGAACCGCGTTTACGACCCGCTCAAAAAGCTCCAGACGTTGAGGCGGTAGCCGCACTCCACCGCCAATAACGACGCAATCCCATTCGTGCTTGGCCAAACAAGCCGAGATAGTCGCCTCGGCGCTGTCATCGGGCATGATTGTACAGTGTTCAGCCTCCCAGCCACGCCCGTGCATATCTGCGAGCGTTTGATTGATTCCAGTGGCTATGGTTTCTGGCGTCGTTCCTTGTGGAACGGACGGGTCGGTGGGGTCCACGACTTTGGGATCGACACCGATAATGAGGACCTTGGGCGGCATGCTCCCCGTGCTCCTTCTACTTGCTGCTTAAGCCGAGCCTTTGCGTGACTTGCTGTTCTTAAAAGCGTGTAACCTCAACTTGCGATATCGGTGCCGGGTTCAATCTTTATTCGTTTGATCAAGTGTCGCGCCGCCAAAAATCAACCCTTGCACCATCGGACGGGCCATGAAGACGCCCGGGAAGATTGGGGTAGGCGCGCTCGCGTCATTAAGAAGCGTACGCTGCTCGATTGTGAGCGTCACCTGCAGTGCGCCAAGATTGTCCTCAAACTGGTCAACCGTGCGCGCCCCAACAATGGGGGAAACAACCGCCGGGTTCGTCAGCGTCCAGGCCAGCGCTACCTGTGAGGGTGTTGCGCCACACTCGTGCGCAACGCTTCGGACGACCTCGGCGATGTCCAAAGCTTCCACGGTCAGGTGGCCCGACGACGCGATTACGCCCTTCCGAGACGCGGACACGCCGGACTCACTCTCGTCCGACAGGTCGGCCCGGCTATACTTGCCAGTGAGAACGCCTCCGCCCAGCGGTGACCAAGGCAAAACACCAAGCCCCAATGCAGCCGCCATCGGAATCAACTCATGTTCAACAGTGCGCTGAACCAGGCTGTACTCGATCTGGAGCGCCACGAGCGGCGCCCATCCACGCAGGAACGCAATCGTCTGCATCTCTGCCACTCGCCAAGCGGGCGTGTTGCAGATACCAAGGTAAACCACCTTCCCCGAGGTGACGAGGTCGTCGAGTCCCCGCATGACTTCGTCCGGTGCCGTCGTGAAGTCCCAGCCGTGAAGGTACAGGAGGTCGATGCGATCGGTGTCGAGCTGGCGAAGACTTTGCTCAACCGAGCGCATCATATTCAGACGATGGTTGCCGCCCGAGTTCGGGTTGCCCGGGTCTCGGGCCATGGTGAACTTCGTGGCCAAAACAATACGTTCGCGCTTTTCCGCTAGGAAGGCGCCAACCATCTGCTCCGAAGTGCCATTGGTGTAGTTGACGGATGTATCGATGAAGTTGCCGCCCCGGTCGACGTACAGGTCGAAGATGCGCCTGGCTTCCTTCGCGTCTGCCCCCCAGCCCCAGTCCGACCCAAAGGTCATGGTACCAAGCGACAATGGCGAAACGCGCAGGCCAGAACGGCCTAGCAGGCGATAGTGGTCGAGATTGGCGACCTTACTCATCGATCCAATCCTTTGATTTGCCGCTCGGTGATCAGCTCACTCAGCGCGCCCGCCGCATCTAGCGCCCGCGGGAAGCCCGCGTGCACCGTTGTGAGATAAATGATCTCTTTAAGCTCCTGCAGCGGAACGCCGATGTTGAGCGCATAGCCCGCATGAATCTTTAGCTGCGCAAGATTGCCGGTCGCTGCGAAGGCAGCCACTGTCGCTAGCTGACGCGTGCGAGGATCAAGCTCCTTTCGAGACCAGACCTCACCCAGCGAGTATTGCTCGGTAGCGTCAGCCAAAAAGGGGAAAGTTCGTCGCAGGTTTTCAAGGGCTGGCTGGGTAGCGCCGTTGTTGAGCGATCGAATAACCGCTTCACCACGAGACTTTCTGGCGTCTGCGGGTTCCGCTGGAGCAAGCATCAGCGAACCGAGGGCGGCAAGTGCGGTCGATCCGATCATAATGGAATCCTTGCTTGGGGTTGTGTAGGGTGGCCCGTCATTTCCACGACAAGCATCCAGTCTGGGCCTTGGTGCTCCAAGCGTCGTCGCCTCGGAATGCCCCAACGACTTCATCCAGGTCCCAAGGCCCTGTTGATTGTGCGGGCCCCTTGGCCCGCAGAAGATACATGTCGTGAGTCATCAAGCCGTCACCACGGATGCGGCCGTTCTGAGCGAACATATCGTTGATGCTGGTCGCCCTCAACTTAGCCATGACAGTGTCACCATCATCGCTGCCGGTCGCCTTGACCGCCTTGAGGTATTGTAGCGCCGCGGAGTAGTCGCCGGCATGTAGTGAAGACGGCATGCGAGCGAACTTGGCGAAGAATCTTTTGCTCCAGACCCGCGTTCGCGCGTTGCGGTCCCAATACCAACTGTCCGCATGGTACATCCCCTGAGCTGCTGCAGGCCCGAGAGCGTGGACGTCGTCGATGAAGACCAGAAGGCCTGCGATCGTTTTTGTTTTACTAACGCCGAGCTTATCTGCCTCCCTCACCGCGCCGATCAATGCGGTATGACCGCTCGCAAGGCCTAGAACTTGGGCCGAACTTGCCCGCGCTTCTCGCACAAATGGTGAGAAGTTCTCGGTCTCGTGCGGGTGCCGGACCGCGCCAACGACGATACCGCCCGCTGCCTTGACCGTCGCCGCTGTGTCGTTCTGCAGTTCCAAACCGAACGGGTAATCTGCTGTTAGAAAGTACCAGGACTTGCCCCCCGCCCGAGTGACGCCATTTCCCGTCACCTTCGCCAGCGAGGTGGTGTCGTAGGCATACTGCACCGTATATGGTGAACACCGGGCGTTGGTGTGTGCCGAACTGCCCGCCCCCACGACAAGGAATGGTTTGCGCCTTGCTCGCGCGACGTCGACCATGGCCAGGCTTGTGTCTGTGTTCACGCCGCCGATCAGCACGTCGATCCGTTTGTTATCGAACAAAGCAGCCGCCTGGGTCGCCGCGACCGCGGCGTCGTTGCGATGATCAGCCGCTAGAACTTCGATGCGTTTACCAGCGACGACGCCGCCCATGTCCGCCACAGCCATGCGGATTGCCTCGACTCCGGCCACACCGTCAACCGCCACATACGGACCTGATAAGTCGGTGATAAAGCCGATACGTATGACACCGTCAGAGACCTTCGCAGACGCGGGGACTGGCGCAAAGACCGAAGTTGCGAGCACGCAACTGATCACAAGCAAGCTCGTCTTGGTCAACATGATTTGCTCCATCCATCCAGCGGTTACTGATGCTGAGCAGGCAATGCCTCAAGGCAGGACGAATTCGAAGCGAGATACTGCCGTTTTCTTGCACGATTCTGCCAAATGGCTATTGAAGCGGCTGGCTTTGGCTTGCGCAAAGGGTCACGCGCGAGCAAACAAGGGTTATGCAAAAGTCTTCAAGCGAACTGCGCGATCTTATTGACCGACACTGCATGGCTAGGCGGTATGACACGGCGCTGCCTGGTTTGACGCTATTTCGGGCAGAAGAAGCAAGTCCGCAGGTCAATACCATTTACCGCCCGACCCTGTGCATCGTTGCGCAGGGTCGAAAGCAGGTCCTGCTTGCTGATCGCACTTTTGTATACGACGCCAGCCAGTACCTGATAGTCACAGTGGATCTTCCGGTTACAGGGTGCATCGTTGAGGCCACCCGCGATCAACCCTACCTTAGCTTGAGCCTCGACCTTGACCCTGCAAAGATTTCTGATCTTCTGCTTGAGCTCCCCTCGCAGTTACCACAACAGATCGCTCCTGTTGCGCTGGCTGTAAGCAGCCTTGGCGAGGATTTGCTCGACACCGTCGTCAGATTGCTGAGACTGCTGGACCACCCCGCGGATGCTCCCGTGCTCAGGCCGCTTATTGATCGCGAGATCCTGTTTCGGTTGTTGCAGGGCGAGCAGGGCTCTTTAGTCCGCCAAGTTGCAACTGCTGGCAGCCATGTCGCCCAGATCGGCAAAGTCGCGGACTGGCTTCGGACTCATTACGCAGAAGCCGTCAGCATCGACTCACTGGCGGCGGAGGCGGGAATGAGCGTCACTTCGTTCCATCGCCACTTCAAGGCGATCACGGCGATGAGTCCGGTGCAGTACCGCACCCGCATCCGGTTGCAGGAAGCAAGGCGCCTGATGCTCGTCGACGAGCAGGACGCCGGTGCGATAGGCTTCGGTGTAGGCTACGAGAGCCCATCTCACTTCAGCAGAGACTATCGGCGCATGTTTGGCATGCCACCAGCAGCAGACGCTGCACGACTGCGTAAACCGGAAGCGATTACCGCATATACGTGAAACCAAGAAGGCCAGGGATGCAGCCAGCAACGCTGCGAGAGTAACGATACAACCCGGCAAGAGCGATGCTCCTCAAGTACTCTCGCACGAGTAGAGTCACAGGCTCAGACATCGAGTTTTTCCTCAACAATGCCGGCAAGGGACGATCATTCTCGAGTTCCGACCTGAGTTAATGCACCGGCGTACAGCACCAGCCCGACGTTGGGCCGTTCTTTTGCAGACTGATGCACTCTATGTGGTGGTGTGAATGGTAGGCGCTTCAGCCACCTTGTTCGGGAGCAACCGCGATGAACGATACGACCGTGGTGTTTGGGTATGGCGCCGTGGGCCGGTGTGTTGCAAAACTTTTGCTCGCACGAGGCGCCACGGTTCGAGTTGCGCAACGCACCTGCCCGGCTGATCTTGCGACCGGAGCAACCTTCATGCGGTGCGACGTTCTCGATCCCGCGGCAGTTCGGCTTGCGGTTGACGGTGCCACACAAGTCTTGCTTGCTGTGGGCTTCGCCTACGACTCTCGTGTTTGGAAGACTGCTTGGCCCCGCACAATGACGAATGTGGTCGAGGCCTGCGCCGCAACAGGCGCCAGAATCGTCTTTATCGACAACCTGTATCAGCTTGGCCCTCAATCTGAGCCCCGTCGCGAAGACATGCCGCTTACCGGTCAGGGTAAAAAGCCGGCCATCTTGGCACAGGTTACCCGCATCTGGCTGGCTGCTCGCGACCGCGTCAGGGTTGCGGCGCTTCGGTGCCCCGACTTCTACGGTCCCGGGGTCGCGATCTCCCACCTTGGAACGAGCGCTTTTGGCCAACTTGCCAGCGGCAAGCCGGCGATGCTTCTTGCGCCGCCCGACACTCATCACGACTTTGCCTATGTCCCGGATATCGCTCGCGCCGCCGTGCTGCTTATCGATGCGTCGGATGACTCATATGGCCAGGTTTGGAACATGCCCTGCGCACCAACCAGGACCCCTCGGCAACTCTTAAAGCTGGGGGCAGAAGCGCTTGGTGTCCCCTTGAAGGTCAGAGCGGTGCCGCTTCGACTCTTGCCACTTCTAGGCCTGTTCTCGCGTTTCATTAAGGAGGTCGTTGATGTCGGCTTCACCTGGGATCGACCTTACCGGGTGGACGCCAGCAAGTTTATCCGTGCTTTCGACTTCTCGGCAACCCCATTCGAGGTCGGCGTGCCCGCAACCGCCCGCTCTTTTCAGCAGCCTTCAATCGCCGCGTAACCTAACCGGCTCATTGAAAACGATGTAATCAAGGGATCAAACAGTATGAACAAGCTATCCAACACTGCGCTGGCGGAGCCGTGGCGCAACCTTTGGAATGGTGACCTTAGTCAGCTTGACAAGATTGTCTCAGAAGACTTCGTAGCGCATGCCTCTTTGGCCGGAGGCAAGAGTGACGACACCTTGGTGGGCCGCGCGGCTATTGGCGAATGGATCAGCGGCATGCATTCCGTGATGGATGGCTTGCGCTTTGACATAGAAGTTGGGCCAATTGCAGACGCGGATTACCTTGTTCTTCGCTGGCGGACGAACGGAACCTACCGCGGTGGCATACCTGGGGTTGCCGACGCGGCAATTGGACGAGCGATAACCTTCACGGGGATCGACATCCTCCGGGTCCAAGATGGCCTACTCGCCGAATATTGGGTCAATTCCGACACAACGCTGCTCATGCAACAACTCGGTGTTGGTTAGGCTGCTCGCACCAGCACAACTCCGGCCGCCTGAACGCTGCAAAAGTTGGCACAGTGCGCGGCCCTGGTTGTTGCCAAGGCAACCGCACACCTCGTGGCTGCGGCTGGAGCCGATTGATGCTTAGGTTCCCTTTCACACGAGCACCTTCTCGCGCGCCTGATTTCGAGTTCTTGTGACTGGCAAGGGACTTACTTGAGTCCGAACAGGCGTTTGAGGCAACTCTTGTTACGACAAGGTTTCAGCCGAGTCGTGTCGTTGAGCATCTTCGCACTTTGAACGTGCTGAGAACCGCGAAGATCGATGCCATCGCGGCGATGCGGATCAAGGGTTGTCCAAGCAACCTTTCCGCTGGTTGCGGCGTGCGCTTACACGGCGAGCTGAGACGCGGGGTAAGTTAACCTCCCAAGGCAAGCTCAAGACGCTCTAAGACTGCCATCTTCGAACGTAGGCGTTCTCTGAAATTTGTTCCTCGCTTGAACCGACACCTGCAAGGCCATTCATCTTTGACAAAGTGGAGCAGTTCCGGAAGTTCAGCGATTTCGAAGCCGACGTCTCGTAGTTCTCGTACAGCGATCAGCCTCTTGAGAAAGGTTTCGTCGTAGATCCTGTAATTACCATCGGTCGGGGTTGGCTCATCGAGTACCGCAGTTTTCTCATAAAGAACGGATCGTCTCCGGCTTAACGCCACTTCGACGCGCAAGCTCGCCGATCCTCATAGTACATTGCTACTCATAACAGCATTGTAGGACAGGGTGAGGACGACGGCTAGCTCGCTAGGTTGCCCTTGATGCGGGAGCGGGTTGGAGGCTCGCGCATGCAGACAGCCGAGCTACAATCAGGCAGCGGTTCATGGAAGTGTCCGTGTGTGAAATCCGCGGCCGAAAGCGGCCAGCAATTGATGAACAAGAGCCACAGACGCGTTTTGACGCACCGTTGCGATGTTCAGTTGATCCTTAAGCAAAGCCGCCAGTCGCAATAGAGATCAACGTCAGCCGTTCAGATGTCGTCCCGTACTTAAAAAAATAACATCATAGAAAATGGAAGGAGGTGCCGCACCACGGCGGTGGAAAAGGAGTTTCGACCCATGTCAGCAAAGCAGATCGCGCCGATCCTGGGGTGCCATGATTGGACACCGGTCTCAAGCGAGACGCTTGCGTCCAGTTGGTTCCATGGGAGTGTTTCTAAGATGGCAGCTTGCGTGCGAGATTTCGGACAAACTTCGCATCTTCGTGCGAGCGTGCAGTTCGTCAAGGAGGCCGATCCCCAATCTCAGTTCAACCGGCATATCATCGTTCTGATTACTGCCGCGGACGTTATGGTTCCGCTTCTATTGCAGAAGAAACTGCGCTGGCACGAACAGTACAATGAACTATCATTGCTCTCTGCGCTTCGGCTTCGGCTGTCGGAGGTCGGGCAGGCTTTGGTGCCTTTAAGGAAGCGCTACAATGCCATGCTTCATCAAGGTCAACGCTTCACTGAACAAGCAGGCAATGGAGCGAAGGTTACCCGACTTATCCTGCAACCAAGTGACCTTTTCAGCCAGCAACCAACCCTGTGCAGGCAACCCTTCATGGTTACTGCGGAGATTCTCGGCGACAATCTTTGTCCTAAACCTGTTGTCATCACGACCTCAATGGCCGCCGAGGTCGGCAAGGCCCTGCTGTCGTTAGCACCTACTCACAGGCGCAGGATGGAGATAAGGAAGCGGCGACTTGCCAAACCGGGGTACGTCGAGACGGACGGGATCACCTGTTTCCTTCTGAGTTTTACCGGCACAAGTATATCCGACGTGGTCAGCTTACCTGACGGTAGGACCATCGTGGGTTCTGACGCTGTCAAGGTGCATGGCAGCACACTGATGAATATCCGGTTTCAGATGAGCGATGGCTACGTCTCCGTGCGCTTCAACTTCGTGGGAGGCTCTTACAAGGATGGCTCCATCTTCCTTAAGGCCCCGGTCCCAGTATCAATCCAGGAGTCGCTCGTCGGGCGACCGCTGCATGAGGTGATCTGCGGCGGCATCTTCGATCTTTGCGACCTGAAGATCATCGGACTGGGTAACTTGACCACTTACATTCGATTGCAAGTGGAGCAGCCTAGAGAATGTGTCCCGATAGGGACTCGACAACTGGCTTAGTATCTGCGGCCGCTCAGCCCTCCGCGTCTATAAGTGTGATCAGGTCGGAATACTGGTTGACCAAGTCTAGATGACCCCGCAAGCGGCGATCGATTTCAGGCCGTCCCCACCAGTCGATCCAGAGCTCACCATTTCGCCGCAAGCGGTCCAGATGGTCTGTCAGCGGCACGGTCAGGTTCGGAAATCCCACAACAAGCATTCCGGACGCATCGTGGTGCTCAATGGTGTCTCGTATCCCCTTCATGTCGGACCGACCAACACCCCTGCCACGAAGCTTGACCTGAACAATCACTCGCTGTCGCTCAATTGGCGACAAGACGCCATCGGCAACCCCGCCGGTCAGATGCCCAACCGGCGGCGCGTTCCAATCAACTAAAAAGTCTCGGCCATCGTCAGGTTCGCGGGTGGCGCCCACTTGGCGGACCCATATAACCCCGGGTTCTCGCTCGAGAAGATCCCCAACAAGCTGCTCAAAACGCTCTGGGTCGAGCTGTCCTGACCATTCTAACCTGGCATCCGCTTTGAAAACGGCAGCTTCAGCCTCCCGGCGTTTCTGGGTCGTCAAGCGTGCCGTCTCGAACGCCCGAGCGCCGGTCTCACTCTCCACCGCCACTAGCGATGTTCGCCCTAGAAGTGCGAAGTGACTTTCCATGGGAACAATGAAGTTTTCCGACGAACCACCCTCAACAAGTTGAAGAAGTGATTTGGCCCTCTTCAAGGCCGCGAGCGGAACTGCGTTCACAAGGTGACCCGTGCGAAAAGCAATCGAGTCGTTGAGCTCAGCCAACTTTGGCTTGAAGCTTGCGAGCGACTCACGCAAGCGATCAGCGGGTCCTTTGCCAAGTTCGACTACGCTGATACCCCGCTTCAGCGATGTTAAAACACTCCATCCAAACGCCCGCCGATGATTGAACTCATAGCCACCGATCTCAGACAACCGCAGCCTTCGACGAGCGGCAGCCACCCAAGCCGGCGGATCGAGGTATGTTGCATCAGCATCTCGAGGATCAATGGGCCCGGACGCAGCAACACCGAAGACGTCCTTCACCAATCCATCAACTGCCAGGGCTTCAGCACTTAAGGCCCGAAGGTACGCCCGCCCTCGAAGCATTGCCAAGGTCCCCTGCTGGCGCAGCACGAGCACTCTTGCATAAATCTCGCTGTCAAGATCGATCGCAGGATTCAATTCGGTGAGGATTTGAACGGATGCAGCATCTCGCGCTCTCAAACTCAAGCCCCAAAGGAGGCTAAGCACATCGTGAAGGTCGGTCCTTTCGCCATCCCACTCCCATGAGGTCGTTCGCACTGAGAAATAGCCGATCAGATCACTGGCATCCGGCTTTTCAAGGACCGCATTGACCTTAAACGGGTGAGGGTAAGAAACACTGCCCGGACACAAGGGGTCGCCGCAAATGCAGACGTCATTCTCGTTATCCAGCACCACAGTCGGTCCTCGTTCAGCATTAGACTGCAAGTCAGAAGTTGGGTTCATCGATACTTCCCCTTCAATCTTCCACGCGACCGCCTCAATCAAGTCGGCTGTGCCAATCTGCTCTAAAGAACCACTTGGGGACGCGTTGCTCATCAGCGCCAGCTCTTCCATCTGCATCGGCAAGCATCGAGCTGTCTTCTCGGTTGTGCCTGCGAATATAAGCGTTGTCGCATCGAACTTGGACGCATCATAGGTCTGGGCTGAGGGAGGCTGACCAACCGCAAGTGCAGCTAGTGCCGCAATGGCCAAGCCGAGCGCTTAACACTCCAAGGAAGACACCTGAAAACGAAAGCATGCAGAGACTGATCTTGCCACTGATCGACCGCAAGCCATCAGGCTTATCAGCCTAGCCGGGTTGCGGCGCCAGCTTGGCGAGACTCGATTCGACTCTCTAAGGTGTCCTGATGGCGCCAAAGCGTAGGCTCGTACTTGAGCGAAGCAGCGATAATGAAAAAAGGCGGTTACTCGAGCCGGTGCCTTCTGCTGCCTTCCTAGCAGAGCTGGCCGGGGAACTCAGGTATGAGGGATCGGCCAAGCACAAGGAACATCCTTGCGCCTTCGGCCTGGAACCGGTCTCGAGAGAAGAAGATGACACGCTCTGCGACGGTCACGCTGGCTTCGTACCCGGCGACATGATCAACGTTCTGCCATCTTTACGACAGGGAGTCAGTGCCGGGCTCATCGGCCACAATCTTCTCTACGATACCACACCCACGATCCTTTGGACCGTTTGGGAGACCGGATGGGTCTTCGAAGCGAGGATCACAAATGCCGCTCAGTTCTTATATCACGGATATCCGCTGCTTTTGGGGGACGCATTTGCTCGTCAGGTAATCGCACGTTATGCCGCTTGGGTGTATTGTCATCCAAATCCCGCCCCTTTTTTGCAGTCTCTCCGCGAGGCACAGGAACGCTACCGTTGAACCAGCATCTGAAAGAGGACTTCCGGATCGATGCCAGCTGGCCTGAGAAGACTCAGGACGGGACGCGGGATCTCGCGAACATCCGGATGCAGGTGCGCGGCGCTACGTTGACCCGCGTGGCTGAAGTGGAGAAGGGAATAAACCGGGACTTTCTGAGGACTTCCGGCGTGTCCCTCGCGCTCTGGTTTGCAGATAATTGGTGGAGGTTACGTTGGGAGGCTCCTTCCGACGGGGCGCCGAGTTCCGCTTGGAGGTGCCGGCACGAGCTGAATTCTGCCAACGGAGGCAGTCTTTGGCCTCCCACGATGATTCACGGAACGGGGCGCCGCGTCGTATTTGCTCCGTCTTTTGGCCAAGCTCCACGAACTGGGCCTATTCGCTTTCTTGAAACTGACCAGGTCGTGTCGATCGACGGTGAGCGCTACGAGAGAGTTCTCGACAGCTTCTTCAATAATGTGCTCGACGCTTGCCCTCAGGCGTCCGACGGCAAGGTGCTCAAGCACATACTTGAGGAACTTAGCGAGGAGCGAGGGAACGAGACAACGTCTCGGTGGCGTCGGCTTGAGGCCCGGCTAGGCTTCGATACCGATGAAGCTCCCACGGAGCTCGTTGAGACCTTGCGGCAGGTAGAGGATAAGTTCGGCGAGGGAGCCATCGAAGAGGCTGCCAATGCGAGCGCCAGCCCCGCAGCGTACCATGAACTACAAGCGGTTCTCTCGGCCGCTGCAAATTCGAAGCTCGAAATGGACTTCGGCTTTGCTCGAGGCGGCAGCCAGGCGAGCAAGCGGAGCTCCGCGATTCAGCCGTGGGAGCTTGCCGAGGACACAGCCTCAGAGTTGCGCATCCGTTTGGGTCTTGGCGAAGGCCCCCTCCTCACATCGACGCTTTGCGACTTCCTGCACGTTCGACTTCAGGACTTCAGTAACGCTCCTGCTGGCGCTCGAAGCTTGCGTTATGGAGCTCGGGTCGGTGGCTCGACGACGGATCAGATTGCGCTGCAGTCGCAATACACGCGAGATCGTCGCTTCGAGGTTGCCCGTATGATCGGCGACGTGATCTGGAGCGAACACGAAACCCTTGGGGTGATCTCTCGAGCTAAGACCGATCGGCAAAGATTCCAGCGAGCGTTCGCACAAAGCTTCCTTGTACCTGTCAAAGCTCTCTTGAATGAAATCGATTATGATGAACCGGAACGCACCATTCCTCGGGTAGCACGTACTTACGAGGTGCATCCCAACGTTCTTAAGACGATGCTGGTCAATAAAAATGTTCTGCCACGTGAAACAATCGCAGATCGACTGGAGGCTGCTTAACCCTAGGTAAGAGCGACTGTTACTGGGAGGAGAACGAGATATCTGACGTTGTTGCGAGCCGCGACTTCAAGAAATTGTGCGATCTCGGCTGGTTAAAACCAGTCGGCGAGAAACGAGGACGGTACTACGGCGCAGAGCAGAAGCTACTCGAAATTACGAAGCGGACCTACGAGGGAATCCGAGAACCTGACCCCTATGATATCGTGAAAACACGATCCCAGACCGTGCAATTGGAACTCACCTCAGATGCAGCGTTTGGAGGATGGTCGTGCATTACGAGAAACCAACCCAGCTCGACAAGTTCAAGGAAGCCGCTCGCGAGCTAGAGATGGACGACGATCCGGCGCGCTTCAAAGAGCGATTAGGCAAGCTGGTGAAGCACAAGCCGGTTGTAAAGCCTGAGTGACTGGTGATGACGAAGCACAGAAGAAGGCTGACATGGTGGAGGCCGACGAAGAGGCTTCAGCAGGCTTCCAAGGCCCTGACCCCTCCTTCGCAGGAGAGCTGGCCGTTCCGCTCGGTGTGATTAGTTGCCGCGTGCTGGCGGGGTTGCTCATTAACTTTTTCGGATAGCAAGCCGCTTGCCAGTTCCATCACACCGCTGCAACGTTGGCATATGACGGTTTGGCGCTTTGAAAAAATCCGATCGAAAGCAAGGACATCGGTCGAAGCCTCGAATCTGGAAGCTGCCCGCCAGGAAGCTATTCAACGGATCCGAGCTCTACTCAATGAGGAGCAAGCCGCTGGTGAGCCGGTGGACCTTGATCGCTCTATCGATATAACCAATGAAGCCGGTCACGTCCTGACAACCGTCCTCTTCTCCGAAGCGGTGCGAGCCTAGACCGGCAAACCCTCGCGCACGACGGACACGGCATCTTCAAACCGCATTACCGCAACGGTTTCTCCAGCTTCATCCCGCACCTTTATGTAATGGCGAAGGTCGAGGCGGCCTTGCCTGACACTTTCTGTGATTATCTGGCGTGCTTCAGACACCGCATGCTCAACGGCGGAGTCGACGTTCGGGAGATCCGTCCCGTCCGGATCGGGAGCCTCTATGTCGTTATGCAGGTCAAAGAAGAAGCGAGGCATCAAGCCTTAATGCGTTGGCTTTCAAAGGGTTGCTCTCCACTGAAGTAGGTTAGTGGGTTCGTTAGCTACATGATCGCCAACGAAGTCGGTGGCGAGGCGCATCAAGAAGGAAGAGCCAGGTTGGCCGGCAATCTGAGATCCTGCATGGCGGGGTGAGACGTGTCTGGGCGGCTACGAAGTAGCTCTCGCCTATCCTCCAGTCGCCTACGCTCCAGAGCAAGCGCTCCATCGAGTTCGCGAGGATAGACGTAGGACGAGTATCTTTGCGGATCAGGCTCAAGGCTTGAAGCATAAGCAAGCGCAAGCATCCGGAAGTGCATGCTGGCCGCGGCCAAGTGAGGCCTTACTGCCGGCGACACGGCGCCGCCATGTTGGAGGATCAAGGTGCGCAAGGCTGCGCCGTTCTCGACCACAGCGTCCAGCAGGGTGCGATCACCCTTACCCAACCCTTCTTTCCAACCGGCCTTGAGGAGCGCAGGAAGCGTTCGAAAGTCCTCTTCGCCCTGCGTTCGCTTCAATTCACGGGCGAGCTTCAGGTTCTCGGCACTCAGCTGCTCGAAAGGTGCAAGAAAGTCGCCGACCCTCTTGTCGATCGACGCAATCTCGAGCTCGTTAGTCTTCTGAACGATGCCCGCCTTGGCATTGCGCGTGGCGACCCACGCGCCAACCAGCGCTCCTCCCAGGGCGGCTGCGGCCGAGATCACCGGCGTGAGCCACACCGATCCTGCCTGCGATACGGAGCCTGCCGAAAGGCAAGCTGCTGGAGCGATCGCCCTTGAGAGCGCAACGAGATTAAAAACCGAGAGGCTTAACAAGGCCGGCGCGCGATCGAGGAAACCCAACCGGGAGCGACGGAGCTCGTGGCGCTTGCTGATGCTGGCGGCTCACCGATGATTTCTAGAAGATCAAAACCAGCCGCGGCTAGGTTCTTCGCCCAACCGTCTTCATCATGCAGCGTGA
This sequence comes from uncultured Sphingomicrobium sp., assembly GCA_964243335.1. Taxonomy (GTDB): domain Bacteria; phylum Pseudomonadota; class Alphaproteobacteria; order Sphingomonadales; family Sphingomonadaceae; genus Sphingomicrobium. The sequence goes on from CAXTED010000005.1 coordinate 84,611, forward strand.
ACCAACGTCCATCCTGATCCTGAACGATGCCACTTCCCCGTTTAACCGAAGCGAAGAAGACGCCGCCTGGCACCAACAACTCGCGTAGCCGGGCAAGCGCTTCCGTCACCTCTCCACGGTCCAAGTGGAGCAAGGACGCCATCGCCCAGATCCCGTCGAGTTCCTGCAGCTCAACCGGTGGTTGTCGCAGATCACCCACTGTAACCGGCACGCCGGACACTCGGCGAGCGATCGTTGCCAGCTCCTTTGACAGCTCCAGGCCGGCCGGCTTCAGTCCAGCCCGCTTGAGAGCCAAGAGGTCCCGTCCGGCGCCACAGCCAACATCAAGAACCCGCGCTCCAACCGGAAGTAGGCCCACAAAGCGATCGATGCTCTGGCCCACGTTCAGCCCCAGCGTGCTGGCAGCATAGTCGTCAGCATTTTGCTGGTAAAAGGCAGCGGTCTCGGCTCGGCGCCGCTCACGTGCGACCGGACGGTGATCACACCCGTCCCGCGAGCGGACGGATAACTCCAAAGCCAAGATGTCCATACTAAAGCAACATAGTGCCCCGAGAGTCGCCCGACCAGCGTCGTTTGCGATATCGCTTGAGGGCCAGCCTGCCGTTTGCTTCGATCATTCCCGAACGGCGCTCCGAGCCTCTTGGAACCTGTGTCGCACCTGCCACCCCGTTGGAGAACAGATGCGCGTTGATCGCCCAACCTCGACGCTCTCAGACAGACCGTGTAACATGGCTTGCATGGACCGCCGTCCTCCCCAGGCGGCGTCGGGGATGGGCGAAGTTGACAATCTACCTGGATAATCTGGCGTACACGCCCATTGATCCGCGCGTGGCAGCGCATCACGCGGCAACAGCTCTCCAATTGGTGGGCAACCCGAATAGCGGGGAACATGCAGCCGGGAAGCAAAGCCGAACCGTTCTGGAAGCGGCTCGCAGCGACATCGCGTCCTTTGTCGGCCGGGAGGCAGACGATATCTCCTTCACGCCAGGCGCGTCCTCGGCGCTGTGGCTTGCCTTGAGGGATCAGTTGAGCCGGACACGCACTCGTCCGTTGCGAGTGATCGCGTCCGCCATTGAGCATCCCGCTCTCCTTGGCCACCTGGAAGATGCCGAGCGCGGCGGAGAGGTCGAGTTGACCTTGTGCCCGGTTGACCAGCTAGGGCAGCTGAACCTTCAGGCGCTCATGCGGCTATGCCGTACCGGTGTCGATCTCATCTGCGTGATGGCCGCCAATAATGAGCTTGGCTCAATTATGCCGATTAGGCAGGTCCTGGCTATTGCGGCGAAGGAAGGAGCACGCACACTGGTCGACGCGAGTCAGGCAGCAGGCCGGCTCTCGACTGAACCATTCGCCGATGCCGATTATCTGGTGTTTAGCGGAGCGAAGCTTTACGGCCCGCGAAACGTCGGCGTTCTGGCCGGCCGGCTCGCTGCCAAGTCGAAGGACCTTTCAGCCGCGTTGTTCGGCACCCCCGACGTTGCCTCCTCATCTGCGATGGCACTTGCTTGCTCGCTGCGGTCAGCTGAGATGGTCGAAGATGAGGTTCGGATTGCCGGATATCGAGATACGATGCAGGCAGAGCTACTATCCAGAATTTCTGGGCTGGTGGTTAACGGCTCGGCCGCGCAGCGCCTAGCCGGCGCACTTCACGTGTCGTCACCTGACCTGCCGGGCGAGGCAGTAGTGGCCCGGCTCTGGGGAAAGGTCGATATTTCCACTGGGGCAGCGTGCCGCACCGGTGTGCCGGGGCCATCCCACGTGCTAACCGCTATGGGCGTCGATGATTGGATAGCAGAGGGTGCCATCCGTATCTGCTTTGGCAAGTTCAACCGTGAGGACGAAACCGCCAGTGCTATTGAGCTGCTGGCCGAGGCGTTGAGCCCACCTGTGGCTAGAAAGAAGATCGCATGAGGGGCAACGCCGCAATCCGACCGCGTTTTAGCGGTCACGAAACTTTCGCTTGCCGGTTTACCTGGCTGCCTAAGGCCGTGCGCCTCATCGAGAGCGATGCGGCTGCGCTTTGCAGCGACGATGCAGCAATTATCCAGCTTGGCTTGGGCAAGAACATGGTCAAGTCGCTCCGATTTTGGCTCGATGCCTTTGGCATAGCCGCACCAGAGGGGGGCGAATGGCGCCTCCATCCCTTTGGCGAGTTGGTCTTCAGCCAGGGCGGAGCAGACCCATTCATCGAGCGCACCGAAACTCAGTGGCTGCTGCATTGGACACTGACCACTCGCGCCGAGACTCCTTTGTTCGTCTGGCGGCATGTTTTTCATCGCCGCATGAGAATGGACTTCACCCGCGGCGAGCTGCTCACCGAACTCCGACGTGAAAGTGTGCGGGAAGGCTTTGACCTGTCAGACGTCACATTGGCACAGCACGTCGACGCCCTGCTTCATACGTACGTTCCTACGCACGCGCTTGAGGCCCCCGAAGACGTGCTCGACGGACCGTTGGTGGATCTTAAGCTTATTCGATCGGACGGAAAGCGACGAGGCGGCGGATCCCGGACGGAAGCTGTGTACTCCCTTGCTCAGTCCAGTCACGGAAGAGTGCCGCCTCGCGTCGTCGACTTTGCCATCGATCGCTTCTGGGCAGAACGACGATCACATGAGCGAGTGGTCAGCTTTCGTGACCTCGCCCATGCAGAAGGGTCGCCAGGGCTGACTCTGCGGATCGGTGAAGACGATCTACGGGAACACATCGAGGCCCGTCCAGAGCGCTACTTGTTCAGAGCTTCAGGCGATACGGGCGCTGTCAGCCGCGTCAGTGAGAATGATTATAGAAGCAGCCTTGAGGAGGTCTACTCGTGAGCACCTCGAAGCGAACAATCGCCAGCTACCTGGCCCCGTCCGGGCAGTTCTACCGATCCATCTCCATTGAGCGCGATCGTGATGATGATGCGGTCCTGAACGGTTACGTTCTGACACCTTGGTTGCAACGGGTCGGAAGCGAGATCTTGAGCGGCCTCCTTCCTGGCTCACGACGTCGCGCATGGCGCGTCACGGGAGATTTCGGGGTTGGGAAGTCAGCCCTCGCGTTGGCACTGATCAGAACAACAGAGCCGTGCGCCGCGCGCAAAACAGTAGCCTCGCTTCAACAACTGGCAAAGAGCGCTGGTCCAGGGCTGCCCAGAATGCGGACACTAGTGGTGTCCGGCTCAAGAGCGGGACTTACAACAGCTCTGGCGCAAGCCCTGCATGCGGAAGCCTCCCGAGAAGCTGGGCTGCTTGGCGACGCGGCCATCCACCGACTGGCTAATTCAGATCCTTTTGACGGGGTGATCCACTTACGGGATGCGCTGGTTGCAAGCGGCAAGTACGACGGCTTACTTATTGTTATCGACGAGATGGGGAAATTTCTGGAGACCGCAGCCTCCGACCCAGCCTCAGGAGACGTCTTTCGACTTCAGGAACTGGCCGAGTTCGCTTCTCGCTCAGGCGACCAGCCATTGGCCGTTCTGCTCATACTTCATCAAGGCCTGCAGTCATACCAACAAGACGGTGATGCAAGAAGGACTGAATGGTCCAAAGTTGCCGAGCGCTTCGAAGAGCTCGTGTTCGATCATCCTTTGTCTCATACGTCCGCCCTTCTCTCCGCAGCGCTGGCGCCCGAGATGGATAAACTACCGCAGCAAGCCGCAGCGCAGTACCAACATGCGTCGGATAAGGTCAGCGCCATTGGCTGGTCCAGTGCTGCAGCTGAGCGGCTGCTTGCGCCCTGCTATCCTTTGCACCCAGCATGCGTGCCCGTGCTCTCGCGCTTCTTCGCGTCTTTTGGACAGAACGAACGATCCCTGTTCGGCTTTGCTGCCAGTGAAGAACCGAACAGCCTTCGCGCGTTCGCCGCCGACGCTCCCACGAGCGCAGGTCTGTATGGGCTGGAACGCTTCTTCGACTACGTCACAAGCTCCTTTGGACATCGACTTATCACTCGGAGTGGCGCTGGAGACTGGGAACGGATCCGAGCCGTCCTTGACGGAGCTTCTGCAAGCGATCCGGTTGAGAGCGCCGTTCTGAAGGTAGTTGGCCTACTAAACCTCATCGACGCGCCCGATCTCCTCGCGACCGAAGAGACACTGCAGGCCTGCTTGTATCCGGATTTCTCAACTAAGCAGATCAAAGCCGCTGTTGTTGCGTTGCGCACGAACGGCATCCTTTTTGAGCGCGTTATCCGTAACGGCTTGAGACTGTGGACGAGCCGCCGGGTTGATCTTTCGAACCTCTGGCAGCAGGCCGATCGTGCTGTGCCGGCTGAAGCGATCAGTCACGACCTGGCTTCCACTCTGAGCCAGCAGCCGATTAGACCGTTTCTTCTGGCACGCCGCCATTCCATCCAAACCGGCGTGACCCGGCGCTTTCCGGTGAAGCTCGTGCCCGCTTCGGCTCTGGCCTCAACGCGCCTTCATGGGGACGCTGACGGTCAGATAATCGTGGTGCTCCCATCAACGCTGGACGAAGTTCGGCTTGCCAAACAGTGGGCGGCTGAGGCCACGCAGGATGACCATGCTCTCATCGCTTGCGTTGCTCCAACTTTGAATGAGCTCAAGCCACTTGCCCTTGACCTACTGCGCCATCGTTGGATCGAGGCAAACGCCACCTCCTTACGTGAAGACGCCTTCGCGGCGGCAGAGATCGACCGTCGGCTGGCAGAACTTGAGCGGACTTTGGTTGATAGGCTGGAGAGTTTGCTCGGACTCAGCGGTGAACCCCCTCACGATGAAGTGGTCGTCCTCAGCGCCGGGGCCCGGGTCAAAGATCCTGCGCCCATGCACATTCTCGTTAGCGTTGCTTGTGATCGCTTGTTCGAACGCTCACCCTTGGTGCAGAATGAGCTTATCAATCGCCATTCTCTGACCAGTGCCGCGGCCGGCGCCAGACTGCGACTGATCGAAGCCATGTTCGCTTCGGCTCACGATCCGGATCTTGGCTTCAGCAGCGCAAAAAGCCCGCCAGAGCGCGCTTTATACCTATCGGTACTGAAATCAGGTGGTCTCCACCGCGAGCGAGCCGGCGTTTACGGCATCGACCTGCCAGATCCAACTACAGACTGCCTCCGCCTTCTTCCTGCCTTGTCGAGCCTGCGTGAGCGGCTGGCAGCCTCGGATAAGCGGGTTGATGTACCGGAGCTCTACGCACTTCTCGCGGCAGCCCCGTTCGGAGTTAGGGCAGGACTTTCACCAGTACTCCTAACGACCGTGCTGGTCGCCAACAAACATCGGATCGCGTTGTTCGAGCGAGGTACCTACTGCCCCAAACTGGACGCGCAGGCGTTCATGCGAGTCCTTAAATCACCTGAGCACTTTGCCTTACAATGGATCGCCCTTGAGGGCGTTCGCGCAGACGTTTTCCAGCGACTTGCAGCTGTGCTTGGCCGCGATGAAGCTGACCAGGGTTTGCTTGCCGTAGTCGCGCCACTTGTCCGGTTTGCAGCAGGCCTGAACCTTCATGCTCAACGGTCTTCGGCACTAAGCGACCAAGCGCGAGGCGTGCTGGATGCGCTGTTGCGAACGCGCAGCCCGGTGGACCTGATTTTTATTGAACTCCCCCGAGCTTGCGGCTTGGAGCCCTTTGAGCACGACCAGCCCCCCGGCAAGACCGACGCTGCGGCGTTTGCCGAATCGCTCGAGTCAGCGATCGCTGAGCTACAGTCCTGCTACCCGTCGCTGCTGGACGGAATGCGTTCTGACCTCGGGCAGTCGCTACAGATCAATAAGGATCTCAGAACGGAGTTACTCGAACGCACTCGGCCGTTGATGTTCGCAGTCCGGGAGCAGGCCATGCGGACGTTCATCCAGCGCATCTCAGATAGCGTGCTCAGTGATGACGCCTGGATCGAAGCTCTGGGCGGGGCGCTCCTTGGAAAGCCGCCATCACGCTGGCTGAGCCAAGATGTTGCGAGCTGGCAAGCACGCTTGGCTGACGCCTCGCAAGCCTTCCTGCGTCTTGAAGCAACGGCGTTCAACGACGGCGGCGGGCGACGGCATGCTGTTCGGCTCGCCGTCACGCACCTAGATGGGCGCGACACGGTGTCGGTCCTGTCTTTGGACGAGGAAACAGAAGAGCAGGAGCGCTTCACTCGCTCTATCCTCAAGCTGATCGAAGAAAACGGGACATCGGCATCGATCATTTTAGCTCGGCTGGCCGAGAGCCTCTTGGTGCCTGAGCAGACTTCAGGTAATGAGTCCAAGGCAGAAGCGAGATGAGGCTTGCGCCATTCTCAGCCAGAGGGATCAAGTTCATTATCCGCGGCTTGCACGTCAAGCCGACTGGAGCACCAGGCACATGACCACCCCGCGACACATACTCAGCCTTTCGGGCGGCAAAGACAGCGCCGCACTGGCGGTCTACATGCGCGATCGGGTGTCTGACATGGAGTACATCTTCCACGACACGGGCAAGGAGCTGCCCGAAACCTACGATTACATGGCAAAACTGGAAAGCATTCTGGGCCGCCCAGTGGAACGCACCACACCGGACGACTCTTTTGAGCACTGGCTGGCCGTTTATGGCGACATGCTGCCGTCGAATCATCGGCGTTGGTGCACTAAGATGTTGAAGTTAAAGCCTTTCGAGGAGTTCGTGGGCACGGAGCCGGTCATTAACTACGTTGGCCTGCGGGCGGACGAGGCACGAACTGGATATATCAGCACTAAGCCGAACATCACGGCTGTGTACCCCTTCCAAGAAGACGGGTTGGTCAAGGCCGACATCATCCGCATTCTGGAAGACAGCGGATTGGGCCTGCCGCCCTATATGGATTGGGGCCGGACACGATCCGGCTGTTTCTTCTGCTTCTATCAGCAGAAGATCGAGTGGGTTCGCCTGAAGCAGCAGCATCCGCATCTCTACGAGGAAGCGAAAGCGTACGAAGTACGAAGCGCCGAAGTGAGCCAAGGTTTCACCTGGGCGCAAAGTGAGTCACTTACTCAGCTGGAGCAGCCCGAACGGATGGCGGCGATTGAACGTAACTGGGAGCAGTCCCGCGCGCGGAAAGCTGCCAAGCGAGAGAATCTTCCGCTCAGCGCCGTGCTCGCCGGAGCAGAAGTTGAGGACGACGAGCCAGAAGGTTGTTTGATCTGCTCGATCTAGATCTCGTCAACGACCCGCCGGGCACCGGTTAAGCGGCTTGCCCAGCCTCTTCGGGGTCTTCGATGGGCAGGATGGCCAGGCGTAAAGGAACATGGCTCTGGCTGGAGGACATGTCGGGATCACCGATGATCACCATCAGCTCCTGCAAAAGCGATTCGGCCCGGCTTGCGTCGGGAACATCGAACGGCCCCTTGATGCTGCTAAGAACCTCGGCATCCTGCCGAGCGGCTTTGACTTTGTCGCGGGCCTCCTCAGCGTTCTTGACCGTCCCTGGATCGACCTCCTTCTTATCCCTCTTCTCATTAAGGATCGCGACTTTGGCGTTGAGGGTCGCTTCGGCCTTCTGAAGCATCTCAGGGAGAGCGTTCATGAAGCCTTCGCCCAACACCAGGCGTGTATTTCGGTCATCACTGGTCAGGTAGCCGTCACAGCGACTGTTGTTAGTTAACTCGATGTCCTTGCCCATCGCGTCTGCAACGGTAAGCCTGACCTTCACCGGATTGTAGAACGGAGGCGGCGTTGGCATGCCCACTCGCGTCAGATCGGTCGCGAATGCGCGCTGGATCTCAAGGGCGAAAGGCGTGTTCAGGCGAGCAATGCGCTCGGCACTGACACTTTTCTTCCACGCGTCGATAGTGCCCCATTCCGTTCGCGCGATCTCTTTCGTGTTCCAGATAATGCGATAAACCCTGTTGTCGGGCAGCCGCACCAGCTCCGTCCTTGGCTGCCGCTGCTCGAACGGCTTCATGCTTTGGCCTATCGGCTGAAGAGTCCCGGGAAGGAAGAGGACGCTGCGCCTGCTTGGGATCTGCCGCTTGGGTCCGAACGCCAAATCACAGGGCGCAGTGATGCACAACCAGACCTGCTTGCCCCATTGCTTGCCCGTCTTCTTGCGAAAGAGATCGCCGAACTGAAGAAATGTCGCCTGATTTTCGGGTGCTTCCGGTAACGGCTGCATGGGGCGCATTACGGCGCTCGAATACAAGGTGGCCAAGCTGATCGACGGGCTCGATTGTGTTGGCGGAAGATCGTCAAAGGTAAGCTTGTTCACCTCGGCCTCCGCCGCCTTTACCGCCGGGGAACAGAGCAGCTCCTTGGTTAGATGGGCGTTAGTGAGCCAGAGCAAGTATTCACCAAGCGGCTGCCCATCCTCGTTCAGCCGGAGCTTCTGCAGGAACGCGTAATCGGCAATGCTGAGGCTTCGGACATCCGCGAACACCTTGGTTCGGATGCTCTCTATCGATGTCTCCAAGCCCGTCACAAACCGCTGCAGCACACGGCCCGTTGCGAGCGACTTGGCGAAAGCCGCAAGCCGGTAGTGTCGCTTCTCTTGATCGAAGAGGTCGGCCTTCTGCACGAAGTAAAACATGCCACTGAGCACCTTCGTGCCCCTCTGGAAATTAGCAACTGCAAGCTCATCAAGCGCCTTGGACGACATCAGGATGACTAGCGGAGCGTTATTCTTGCCAGCAAACTGCGAATGAATACGCTCCGTGATCTCGGCTGACAGGGCGCCCTGCTCGTCTCCCTCCCGCAACTCGTAATCGAGAAAAACAATGTCCACGGCATCATCGACCACGTCTTTATTGCGCGTCCGAGAAGTGGTCCGCAGCGAGGAGGCCCCTATCTTTTTCACCTTCAGCTTAAGATCAGTCTTAAGGTTTGATGCGAGCGCATCAAGCAAAAGCCGGCGCCCCTGCGCCGCTACCTTCACTTGGCTCCAAGCATCTTGCGCGTGTTGATCTTGCTTTGCAGCACGTACCTTGGCGATTGCAGAGGGCGTGAGATCGTCAATGCTGTCCAACCTGTGACCGGCCCGTGCGAACGCGGCGGACATTTCTGGGCTGGCACTGAGATCATTGAACAATGAGGCAGTCAACGAAGCTGACATCGAGAGACCCGGATCATCAAAGTCGTCGTCGATAATCGCTACCGCCTTGATGCCGTGCTGCTTGAAGATATCTGCAACGGAGGAAGCGCTGATCATGCGGCTGCCTTGTTAAAGGAAAGGGCAAAGGTGGTGCGGAAGTCAGCCGTTGCCTTCTCGAGTGGAAGAAGCTCCAATGTGGCATTGCTGTAGGCGGCGATTTCACGAGAGATGAACAAACCTAGACCCACGCCTGCACCGGGCGGCTTGGTCGTGACGAAAGCTTCAAAGATGTTCTCGCGCATGCTTTCGGGGACACCAGGACCGTTGTCGCTGATGCGGATTTCTCGCTTGTCGACGTCAATCTCAACAAGCACGCGAGGCTGGAAGGATGGCTGTTCAAGCCGCTTCCGCCCTAACCAGTAGCGGGCATTATCCAGGAGATTGCTGACGACCTGCACGATCATACCTTGAACAACGGAGACATCGAAGGGAGTCCCTTCCGACCGACGCCGGACGGCGACCTCAATCAACATGTCATCGCTTGCGAAAGCCGGCTGAGCCGACTCAACGATAGTCAGAACCCAGTCGACCATGTCGGTGCGGGTCTTCACCTGACGCCCCGACGTGACCAATGGGTCCAAAACCCGCAAGCGGGTGAGCAACGTCTTTAGCTGCGTGCCGAGAGGTGCCAAGGCGGCCGGCAGGTCCGAGATATTTCGACGCTTACGAAGGGTATCAACGGACGCCATAGCGTTAGTCGTGACCTGCCGAAGTTCGTGAGCAATCGCTGCGACAGACAGGCCTATGCCGGCTAGCACGGTCAATTGACCGCGACCTTTCTCATATGAAGCGCCCAGTTCCTCAAGCGAGCGCATCATTTCGCCGATGCTCTGCAACGCTTCTTCGATGCGGCCGCCAATCAGAGGGTCGCTCTTCACTGCCGGGTAGCGTTCGTACAGCAGCTTGATTGTGGCCGCGATCGCCCTTCGCTGCTTCAAAACCCGGTCGGCCACCAACTTTAGGTTTACGGGTTCCTGCGCTTGGATCTCCCGGTCCACCTTATCCAGGAACGGTCTAAAAGCGCTCTCAAGCACGTATTTGAGCAGCGCAACCAGCGCCTTTTTCTCCGGCGAGTCCCGCAAGCCTTCGCGGTTCGTCTGATCGATCAATTCCGGATTCTCAATAGAGGAGATCTCAAGGCGTCCAATGAGCTGCGCCCGGTTTACCTTGTATCCTCCAGACGCCAGTGCCTTGCGATCAAGGCCGAGCCAGTCATCAGCGCCGCTGCCATACCCACCCACGCGAAAGCCGTCGCGGTACACGGCAATCCCGCCGCTCCACTCGTTGACAAGATCCTTTACCTGCCTCTTGGTGCCGATCGTATCGACTTGCTCGAGCAGCGGGCGGTTAAACCAATAGATCTTAAGATCAAACTTGCCCAACGAGCGAAGAACCTCGCTGTCTGCCTGTGCGGTGGTTCGCAAGTGAGTGTCGAACAGGTCTATTGGAAGCGATCTTCGGCGCAGTCGATAATCAACACTCCCACGCAGCCGCATCTCGGCGCCAGGTTTCGGGCGCCCATTTGGCTGCACGTCACTAGGATCATCAGGGCTGAAGGTCGCTGATACGACGGCGTGCGCATGATCCAGGATCATCCGCCTGAAGGCAGGAATAGGAACCGCGGCACTGTTGAAGCTTAGGTCAATGGGAAATCTGGCACTCGCTTCGAACGGATCGTTGAGGCGACTGAACTGGGTCTTTGCGATCTCTTCCAGCTTATCTGACGTCCAGTCACCCGAAAGCTGACGGATGTAGAGCGTTGTGCCTTTCTCCCCTGTTTTGGCTCCTCCAGAGTGCGGCGTGAGCGCGATGTCCTCGAGGCGTCGATCGGGCTGACGAGAAAACAACGACCAATCGATATCAAGGAGACTAACCTTCGCATCTTCTAGCCGAGCAGTCTCAACCCGAAGAAACGAGCCCAAGCGCATAGCGCTTAAGCGTCCTACGCCCTTCTCGCCAAGGATAGGTCGATCACCTTGCACAGCCCCTTCGCGCCGTCGAGTTTCGAGAACTGAACGACGGGACATCGTGCCCACAGTGAGGAAGATGTTTTCTAAGTCTTCGAGTGACATGCCTTGACCGCTGTCGCTGACTTGGATCTCGTTGATCGGCCAGTACGCTTCAAGCAGGGTAGCTACGCCCTTGGTGGCCTCAACTTGCCCGCGAAACAAACTGTCCTCTGCCGGGATCGTCGCAAGCGCTTGCTCCTGCAGGGCCTCAAACGCGACCTTCGGATCAGGCAGCGGCACTAGCTCATCGGAAGCCCCTTGATCGGCAGCCTGAGTGTCTGCCGCAGCGTGCGCCTCGAGAAGTTCAATGTGTTCGAGCATGCGCTCGATCAGCGGGTTCGCTACCGCCACGGGGCAGCGCTGGACAACGGCGATGCGCACTCGCTCAGAGCCAGCATCAAACGCGTTCTTGACAAGCTCATACAGCGCCATGCCGTCCGAGCTGATCAAGTCGGCTCCAAGGTGAAATAACGTTCTGGCGTTGACCTTGAAGCCCGTCACACGCTGAGCGCCCAATTCCCGTTCGGAGTGCCGACTGGCAACACAGACGGATCAAGCGAACGCCGGCTCCGCTCCCACGCGACCGACAAGACGGTCATCCTAAAACTGCAAGTCAAACGAACCCCCATCTCGCCAAGTTCTTACACGTAAGCGGCTTAAAGAAAAGCCGGCAGAACTGAGTTTCGCCCAGAAGATGAGAACAAAATCCGATCCAAAAATGACGGTGAGATGTCGTCAGTAGACATTGGAAAAGGATCATCAATGAGCAACATCAGCCTATGTGCACGCGTGACAGTTGCGAGAAAGGTTAATGGCATCGACGAGCTACGCGAGGTCGCGTACCGGACCTTCCCCTCGGTCAAAATGCGAAAAGCCCACCACGTCCAGGCCTGGGCAAGTACTCGCTTCCGCCGGGCACTCGAGATGGCTGAAGCACGCGAGGTTGTCTCCGCGGAACTCAAAGGGCACAGCGACGATGGAACCCATTACCTGCTGGAAGGCCGAATTGTGGGTTGGGGTCGAGAGGTGCGCCTATGCCACGGAGTTTTCGATCACTGACGCACTCAGAAATAGGTACCGCCCACGCCAAGCGAAAGCGACGGCAGCGCCGCAACAGCTCACGAAAAGGAACACCTGATGGCTGACACTTTCTGGTTATCGTTTCGCCTTTCCGACAAAAAAGGTTGGAGGGACACCTATAACGATCGACTTACCAGCTTGAACGATGAGATCAGAGAAGCGTCCGGCGATGGGCCCAACCTTTGGGTCGAGACAACTTCGTTCTTCCTCTTCGCTTCGGACGAAAGCACCGAAACGATCGTTGCGCGGATCAAATCGGCCATTGCGCTTGAAGCCGACATCGCTGTGCTGGGAAAAACCGAATACAAAACAGGTCGCGTGATCGGCAAGTGCGACGACATGGACATCTTCAACCTGGTGCCCTGGATGAAGAAGGTTTGAGAGGAAGGCGAGGTGGAGCTGCCTTCCTCCGCTTCGCCTCCCTCGCCCTATCACCTGCACTGAGCATTGTGTCGCGAGGCAACCGCCTTACCCGTCCGGCGGTAGACGTAAGAGCGTCAACCTGACGCTCTTACCCCACGGCTGCGAGCAAGTCGGCGGTGTCGAAGCTTAACAGAAATTGCGCGTAGGAAGAACTGAACAGATCAGACACGTACTCAGCAAGCTCCACTTCGTCTTGCTTATCCCCATTTTCGCGGCGAAGTTCATATTTGCGTGACTTGGTTGTCGCAAACAGGAAAAGCGTGTGGAAGTAGACCGCACTGATGTAGCGTCGCTCAGCCAACTCAATTGCTTCCGCAGAACGAACTCCAGCGTTGAAGTCCCTCAGGATGGAGCTCTCAACGTTGATGTAAATTCGAGACAGCTGGTCATCCTCGACCAGAGGATAAACCACAGTTCCGAAGTCCATGTTGACTCCGCCCTCGCCAACTTCGTCCCAGCTCTTCATGCCCGGGCCACCCGCCTGCGAACACAACACAAGCTCGGGAATGCCGAGTGGAGGTTCGACATCAGGCACTTTGCGCTGCGGCTGGCGCTCAGGGTTGGTGATCTGGACTAGTACGTGTTCAATGAGGTCGCCATGCGGACTGCTCAGCTGGGCCTGGATTTCGATCGTGTCGCCAACATTTACCTCGCTGGTCGCTCGCAAACCGACTTTGATCGTGCCGTCCACCGGACTGGCCCGCGAGATGTCCAGGACAGTGTCCTGCTCAGACGGCTCCAGCGTGCCACCGCCGCCGCCTCGCCCGATGGAAGAAGGCCGCAGAACTGCCAAGCCAAGGCTGCCAGGATCCTCAGTGCGGTCGAAGAAGTCGTTCTCGACGTCTGTGGCGAACGAGATGGCGCGGCTGGAGCCCAGAGGTAACTTGTACAACTTGATACCTTCTCGCTGCCCGTCACCGCCTTTTGCCTTAAAGGTGGAAGGATAACGCTGAGGTTCAAAGGGCGGCGCCTCTCGAGGCTCGCGTCGCGGTCGTTCAGCAGGCTTGTCAGTAGACTTTGGTCCGGTTCCGCCTCGTTGATCGGATAAATCAAAGGTTTGCCGCAAGATTCGCGTCATAGCATCGTTCATCGGGAGATTACGGGTCAGATCTCGAAGCATCTGCCCAGCATCAGCATTGTCCACGTTTAGGGTTGCCTTCCGACGTCGCGCAATTTCTTTGAGTTCGCTCCCAAGCAACATGTCACGAAGGTGCTTGCGAAGGGCGTCGGCCTTATCGCCAGCCTTTAGTCGATCGCGCGAGGCCATAAACAGCTCGCCACGCATATCCAGATTGAGCTTCGAGCAATCGACTTGAACCAGCACATAGTCCTTCAGGAGCGGCATCTTTAGCGCCCGGGTCATGAACTCGGATGAATAGGAACCCTGAACCTGTCCGTTCAGGGCGAACAGTACCGCCATGTCATTCTTGAAGTACTCACGGCGGATGTACGCCTTTGTTTCCTTGACGCCCTCACCTCGGGACCGCGCTTTGAAAACATACACCGTGATTCCAAGTTCCCCGAACTCCGCCGTTTTGGAGACCTCTGAAAAGCGGCTTTCAACGGTTTCCTGATCAGCCTCTAGGCGGCGCTTCAAACCATAGACCGGAGTGATCGGCGCACGGTTATCGGGATAGCGTTGATTGTTATCGACCGTCAGAAAAGGAAGAGCGGGCTCGAATAGGAACTCATTTAAGCTCAGGTTGAGGTCGCGCGAGATGATCGACCGTGCGCCTTCAGGCAGCCGGTAGGAATAGAGCTTTAGTAGCGAACCGGTACGGAAAAGGCGCTTCTCTAATCCGACATCCAGTTCGTCGATCTGAAGCGAAGGTACCTGCCCATCAAAAACAAGGTACTCGTACCAAGTGTTCTTGCGCCCGGCTGCTTGAGCGAGCTTGGGAGGATGCCGGCGAAGGAGCGTGAAGCCCAAGGGTTGCGAACCATCGAACCGCTTGCTTGCAACCAGCTGAAAGCGGCGGTCGCCACAAAACGCGATCGCCCCAGCGCCGCCCATGTTGTACTTGCCTTGCACAAAATGAACGTCGTTCTTGTTGCCCCGAAGCAAGGACAGAAAAGTACGTGAGAAGTCTTGAGGAGCCTGCCCGACCCCGTCGTCATAGATCAAAAGCGATGTGTCACGCCGAGGCCCGCTGGCGACAATCTGAAGCTCGCGGGCTTGTTGACGGCGCGTTTCACCCAGATCCCAATTCCGGTGGTTAGGGAAGTACCGGTCAAGAGCCTCCTGAACGCTCCGCGGCGCTTGCGGTGAGCGAATGTCGATGCCGTCCTGAAGAACTTTCTTTTCCAGGATCGCATCGATGCCGTTTGTGATCTTCTCCACCAGCGCAGGCACCGGGTGAGCCTGCTGGTTCTCTACAACGCCGTAGAAGGCTTCGTTGTCTCCATACGGCGTCCACTTTGTACTGTCCGTCGCCAGTCCCTCGCCGTCCAGGATGGCTTGAACCTCATCTTCGGTACCCGCGAAAAGCAATCGCATGAACAAATCGCGCATATCTTGGATGTATTCCCCCGGGAGAGCCGCCGTGGCCGTCGGGTTCCACTATTGAGAGAGGATGGCCGAGCGTCAATGTGTCAGGTCTCGCAGAGAAGCATCAGATTGCGACCCCATGCAGGTGCTAACCAAGCCATTGTTACAAAGAAATACACAACGCCGACCGAAAGCGGGGCTCCTTCTGTTAGTAAGCTAAGTATATCGCTCCCTTGCTGAGATCATCGTGATACGCGGTTCGCTGCTACGGCTACGGCAGTCAGCACCGTATATTTTTTGGCTCAGCCAGCCCTGCTCCTCCGCAAGTTTGCATTCCGACACATCCTTCCACCAGACCTTCGCATCGGAATTCCAACGATACCCGTGATCACGCAAGTCGTCCTTGACGGCGAAGTCAGCTCCGACTGCTTCGATCCTCATGGATGGAGCTGCGGATCGTGCTACAAGCTCAGCCAAGACTGGTCGACCATCTGGTAGGACGTGTGAGAGAAGCGCTATGACGGCGTCAACGTCTCCACTTGCTCGGTGAGCATCAAAGAACCAGCCGGCTTGCAGGCCGAGCCAACCCAGAGCCCTTCCATCGAACCCCGCCGCGACCCAATCCACCTCGGACATGGAGCAAGCCCAAGGCAAGCCGGCCGCTTCTGGAAGGCGCTTCTCGATGAAACGACGGTCGAAGGCCGCGTTGTGAGCAATCACCAGGTGCGCGGACTTGAAGATCCTAGTGGCAGCGGCTTCATCGATGTCCTGGCCCTCTAGTCCAGCGTTGCTCAGACCTGTTAGTCGAACGATCTCTTCCTCAAGTGGTCTACCGGGATCCTGGAACCAAGTGTAGGGCGCATCGATCTTCAAGATGCGGCCACGCGAGTCGAAACGCACGCGCCGCAAGGCCAGTTCAATTATCACGTCCTTAGTTACGTTCAGACCGGTGGTCTCTACATCCACCACTACAGCGATGAAGGTGGGGACACCGTGATATGGTACGCCTGTTCTGCCGTCTGGAACCTCCAGCTTCCGGAGGACGCGGTACGTGCCGTCCCGCTCCAGCCTCTTCACTAGGTCCAAAGTGTCGTGCTGGCGGAGCATGTCGCATCTCCCACCTATTTGGGGGTTCTTGGGATCGGCAGGGTTCACGCATTGCCTTGCAAGGGCCCTGAGCAAACGTCCGAAAGCAGACACAATTCGGCTCCGTCGCTCCCGGACAGTCGCGACTAGCGACAAAGGGCTCAGCTACAGGCGCGCTGAGGTGAGCGCTGTTTCAAGCCAGTTGCCTTTACCGCTTCAGATTCAAGTATGTCGGACGCACGAATCTCATCCACAGGGAAGCACGGCAAAGGGGTCTCGTCGTCCTTCAGTGTCAGGGCATCAATTGCCTCAGCCGAGGCATCGA
This sequence comes from uncultured Sphingomicrobium sp., assembly GCA_964243335.1. Lineage (GTDB taxonomy): Bacteria > Pseudomonadota > Alphaproteobacteria > Sphingomonadales > Sphingomonadaceae > Sphingomicrobium. Next base: position 101,043 of record CAXTED010000005.1, read on the forward strand.
GCCCGAGCGAGAGACCATGCAAAAGGATGGCCCTTTTGAAAGGCCGAAGTTCGCGGCAGGCCTCAAAGGCGGAGCGTCCTTCGAAAAGTTGACGAGGACTAAGCAACCACGCGACGGGATCAACCGCAACATTCTCACGCTGAAATCGCGAGCCAGTTTCCGCGGCGACCAAGATGAGTCTGAGAAGCTCACGCTCTGTCAGACAGAGGCTTCGATCGCGCAAATCGTCATCATCGAGAGGATCAAGGCGGAGGATACTTCCAAAGTCGCCCAGGCCGGGGTCGCTGTCCCGGCCAGGAACTTCGTGAGAGGGCTGCTGGAATGATGTGCCATCGGTAAGCATCAGCGTTCTCCATGTCAGGTTTTGAAACCCAAACATGGTAAACCTTGTAGTGACTACAAGGTTATGAAAGCATAAATGTGTTTTTTCGCAAGATTATTTGAAGCTAGGCGCGGTCCAACGCGGCGGAACGTTGGCTTTCGAACTCCTCAACATCGGCATGGAATAGTTCTCGCCGATCAGCGCCTTCGCCAATCACCAAGACCCAACGAAGGAAGCCAACGGTCTCGCCGTTCGAGCCAACTGGGAGTTTTTCCTCAAGCGTTATTGCAGTCGCACGGCTTACTCTCGGGTGATTGCCCGTTAGCGCAATAAGGATGAGCAGATCTGCTTTCCGGACAACTGCCCCTGCCCTTGTCTGCAGTGAGGCATTGAAGGCCGACGTCTCGTCCACTTCAATTCTTGCACCTCGTACTGAGAAGCCGGCCCACGTCTCATCGTCACGAACAACGTAAGCCTGTGCCGGCAAGTCACCATTGAGGAGGACGCCCCACCATTCCCCCTGCACCCGCCCGAACACCGTAAGGCGCTCATCCGGGCTACGCGGCATAAGCACTGACAAGCCTTCACTGGCCAAAAACGTCTGATTCCCGGGGCAGACTTCTTCGGATCTTAACACTCGGTCCTCCTAACCACGTTGCAGCGGAGCGATAAAAATCTCCCAGTAAAGCTCAGCTGCTCCTTCCATGCTAAGCTTCTCCTCACGGCCCCTCCGGAGTGCCATACCCATGCTGCGCAAGTACATAGCCTGGTCATCGGCCTGCACGGTCAGCTGCTCATTGAAACTGTTGCTACCGCTGGTTTCTCCGTGAGCAAAACCAATGCTGGTGGACCCGAAGTGCTCGCTGCTCAAAAAGATCGTGCAACGTGCCTCAGCTCTACCGCCACGATAAACGGCGGCCGTAAACCGATTTGCATCTACCCGGCGGAAGCGTCCATCAATGCCAGGATTCCTGGCCGCGAGCTCCATCAAAGAACTTTCGAAGAACCGGACCAGGTAATCGAATGCCTCCTCGCGGAAGCCGTCCTTATCTTGGTCCGTAAACGTCTTGGCTAATCTGAGGTTACTCGACCTAGGCACGGCAGGTGCCAGTGTAGGACTGCTGGAATCCCTAAGCGTTATCGAAGGACGCGTAGGAGCGGGCTTGCTGCGGCTGGTAGCCAACCGTGAAGATGCAGCGCGAACTGCTTGCGCCACCTCGAGTAGCGCTGAATCGAGGTCAGGCATCAAGGTTACCGGCGTGCCGTTCTTTGGCACTGCCTGGAGCTTCCCAAACGGCGCACCGTGCCACTCGCATGCGCGCAAGATCACTGGGATGACGACGGCCTCTCCCGCCTCGTGCCGGTCCAGAGCCCGCAGCATCTCCCGGTCATAGCAATAGTCCGACGCTAGGAAGTCCAAGCTGACAAGCAGCAGAATGATGTCGTCTGTCTCAACATGCTGGTCGATCGCAGCTGCCCATTCCTCACCAGCCCCAATGCGGCGATCATGCCACGTCTCAATGACGCCTTGCCGCTTGAGCATAGCTAGCTGCTTCTCGATCTGATCTCGAAGCGCCTCGTCAGCATGCGAGTACGAGAAGAACAACGTCGCCATGAACCCAATCTAATCCTTCTTGTTGCCCTTGTTGCCCTTCTTGGTCCGGCTTGCCGGCGCTACGTCTCCAACCGCTTCACCGGGTGGAAAGGCTGCCAACGCAGACAGAAACTCCGGCGCTTCGCTGTCAGCTTCGCCGACTTCTGTTGGTCCAGATCTGCGTTGCAGGGCGCCCTGCAATCGCCGCAAAAGAGCGATCTTTTCCGCCACCACTCGAAGAAGGTCACTAACCACGGTTTTGTCCGTCGCGGGCGGTTGTTCGTTTAGGTTCAGCAGAGAACGGACCTCCGCCATGTCAAAGCCGAGTGCCCGAGAAAGGCGGATAAAGACCAGCCTCTGTGCATCCTCCCGGCTGTACTCGCGGTAATTCGCTGACGAGCGCTCCGCGCGAGGAAGCAGTCCGCTCTTCTCATAGTAGCGGATGGTTTCGGCCTTCGTTCCGGTCACCTGAGCCAACTCGCCGATCTTCATCACAACCCGTCAATCTTCAGTCACACGCATCCTGTTCCCCGTTGTAGGACAGCCAAGGCTGTTTGGTCGAGGTGCTTGCCGTGGCCACGAGAAACCCCGGGGTGCCCACCATCGACCTGCAACTTGACCCACCGAGCGTAGTTGCTCAGGAGTTGCAAGCCCTCTCACCCGCAACGCAGGCCAACCTCTTGGCAGGCAGTCTGTAAGGATGAAGACCGGCTCAAGAGAGCGAAAGCGAATGCGCGAGATAACCTTGTTGTTACCAGCCAGCCGCTAACACGTACGGAGTTCAAGCGACGGGAACTGTGTAGACGTGATCACAGACTTCCCAATCCCGCAAGCTTTGGTTGAACCGGTTTGGTTTACCAGCGAGTTCGTGCAACTGCTTCGTAGCTAGTTACGGCGCGCTGATAACCGGCCCGACACTGCAAGTATTTTTCAAGTCGGGCGGCAAGCATTGCCATACCCGGATGCACGCCGAAAAGAATCAAACGGGTTAGCGTCGTAGTTATGGCTACCCCACCCTCTAGCTGGTGCTCAACTTGGCTTTGCATCACCTGGTACTACTTCTTTCATGCTGATCTCGTCAAAGATTGCCGCATCGGCGCTGTCTATTGCCACACTGCTTGTCTCAGAAGCGAACGCTGGAATAGTTACTGCGGCTTGAACCTCCGGCTGCAAAGGGAGGGTTTTCGGCTTGCGTCGCACGCCCGCGTCTGACCGAGCTTTCCGAAGCCGCTCAGGAGACTTTGCCGCGGTCGCTCCTAGTGGCGTCACCTCCACGCCGCTCACCCGCGGCGATTCCACGACCACACGATCGTTTTGCGACGACTGAGCCCTACTTGGCTTTGTGGATGCCCTCGCTTTCCTGGCCGCCACCGTTTCAGCAGCCTTCTTGCCCACTCTCCCGGTTGCGGTTGCGCTTGCGACATCATCGATGGCGGCCCTCACTTTCCTTGGCGCTTTTTCGATGACCGCTCTAGTTAATGGAGTTGGGTCGCCCACCGCCTCGCCGCTTCCGCCTACATCCCGAGCCGACAGATCGGGCAGACCTGAGCGCTTCAACAGCAAGGCTAAGGCCGCGGAGGCGAGGCCGGCTGCGACGACCTTGCGGACGACTTCCGAACCAAACGCCGACTTAAGCCTCGACGAGCCGAACGGTCCGCGGGCACCGACCCAGCTTTTGGCAACGCGAGCGTCTGGCTTCTTTCCAGTATTATCTTGTTGAGGTTTGGACTTTGGAAGTCTGGACTTACCTCCAGCCCCTGCGTTCAAGGGGGTCTGCTCGGAGCCCTTACTTGTTTGTACGTCACGAGCAGCAACAAACTCCTGGCCTCCCGCCTTCTTATGGGCCTCACCGCTTTTGCTGGTCGAACTGCGCGTGCCGGTACTTCTTGCCAACGATGCCTCCACCTCAGAAGCTCACGAGACGTTTGCGCAACGGATCGGTTCCGCTTGCTTTTTGCCGAGCTGAAGGCGATCTAGATTTACGGACCGGTTGGCCCGGTCATTCTGGTAGAATGGTTAACGGCGCTCTGCTGCCGCCGGAGGTAACGGCAGAGAAAGTGGTTGGGTTCGCCACAGACGTAGCAGCCGTGTCGGCGCCCCCTAGCCGGGAGCATTAGTACGTAAAACAAAGATACAGCCCCGGGAGCGCCCTGCCTTGCTCGGCTTGAACCTGGCCCCAGTCTCGAGCAGGAGCAACGTGAAGCGTCACAGGCAATGGTAGATAATCTACCAATTCAAGGCGCTAACCTCAGCCGACCTCACAACCTTGCCGATGTAACGGGGACCAGCCCATAACTCGCAATCGTGGGCTGCACCCTCATCCCGCACAATATCGATAGCTCGCTCGTCATCAGCCGCATCAATCCAATGCGCACCGACAATCTTGCTAGCACTATCTAAGTGATAAACCCGGTAGTTCATTAGCTCATGTCGCTCCCAACATGAACAATGACACAACCATGCTGAGTATCCGAGTCCGCCGCCCGACACACAGACTAAAGCACGTAAATTATTTGTTACCCAGCGGAAGTGTCTGTATCATTTACAGCAGATTATTGAGAGCTGGATTGGGGAGCTCCCAGCGACCAAGCCGTCACTATCGGCGATAGTGACACGCAAACGTTCAACCTAGGAAAGTCGACCCAAGGCATCGTCGGGCGGCAAACCTAAGGAGAGTGCCATGCCTATCCTCCCCGCCATCCAACGCGGGCTCGGGCGGGCTGAACGTCTGCTTGTGGATCTAAGGTCGCAAAGCTGCCGGGTTGCTTATGCCGCATCGAGCGACTTAGCTGCCACGGCAGTGCGACAAACTACAGGACTTTAACGTCGAGTCTCTTCAAGAAGTACTTGCCGCCGTTGAGGTGCTCGCTTCCACATCGACCAAAATTGCTGCTCTTGATGCCGTGCTTTTATCCAACGATGACTCGCTCTGCTCTGCAGAGCTAGCGAATCTGACCAGCTGGCAAGCTGCGTACCAACTATCATCCCGGCGAAATACGCTCTTCCTCCAAAGCAAGGCGACGTAGAGTTTCGAAGAGCACATCCCCAGTCATGCGAGCTGGGTCGAACCCACTTTCGGTCGCTAGCGAGCCGTAGCGCGCGGCGTTGTCCACCGAAGCTCCCACAAAAGCCATGGACCAGTTCTCAAAGGCTCGAGACGGCGCTGGATCAAACGCCAGCAGCGATACTTCGCCATGACGCTCATCCTGCTGAATGCGTTCAAACACTTCCTCAACAGCAGAGCGCGAACCTTCCAGTACCTGCCCAAAGCAACCACCGTTGAACATCAGTGCGCCGGTCACGCCCACGCGTTGATTGTTGGCCTGGCTTTTCGCCAGGATTGAAGTAATGGCGCAAGCGAGCTTGCCACCCCCCTCAGGAATGTCGTTGCGGCTGTAATATACCAAGCGGTAAAGTTCTTGGGACATCATGTGCTTCCTTGATAAGCGAGTCTGCCAGGGAAGACTTCGAGGAGCGCCACCGTACCTTCGGGCGAGGTCGGCCTGCCCGTGAGATAGCCCTGGACCCCGTTGCAGCCCTCAGCGAGAACGCAGGCTAACTCGGCCTCGGTCTCAACGCCCTCGGCGATCGTCCACATTCCAAGTGTCGCAGCCAAGCTGTTAACCGCTCGTATAATCGCCTGTCGGTCCGGGTGGATGTTGATGTCGCGGACGAAACATTGATCTATCTTGATCTTGTCGAATGGAAACCTTTGAAGATAGCCAAGCGACGAGTAGCCGGTGCCAAAATCGTCCATGGCGATCGATACACCAAGCTCTCGGAGCCGGTTTAGCACATGTAGTACTTCTTCGGTGTTCTCCATCAGCGCGCCTTCTGTAATCTCAAGCTCTAGTCGGGAAGGCGGCAGCTCGGATTGGGCAAGCACCGAGACGACAGTTTCCAGAAGCTTGCCACCAAGAAACTGTAGCGGCGACAGGTTGACCGCGATCGACACCGGCACAGGCCAACTTGCCGCCTGCTTGCAAGCCGTACGCAGCACCCACTCACCGATGGCGTTGATGACGCCGATCTCCTCAGCCAAAGGGATAAATTGAGCTGGAGGCACTTCGCCGCGAGTGGGATGGTGCCAGCGGATCAGGGCTTCGAACCCAACAATGGTGTTAGTGGCAACGTCGAGTTGAGGTTGGTAGACGAGCTGAAGCTCTTTCAAGGCAAGTGCTCGGCGCAGATCGATTTCCATTAATCGTCGGGCCTGCACGCGTTCGTCCATGCCGCGTTCGAAGAAGCGATGGCATCCACGTCCCTCCGCCTTGGCTCTGTAAAGCGCAAGGTCGGCGTTCTTCAGCAAGATATCCGGCTCAAAGCCGTTATCTGGCGAGAGCGCTACGCCAACGCTCGCGCCGATGTGAAGTACATGGCCATCAACCGCATAGGCTCGGCTTATCAGGTCGACCAAGCGGGCCGCGAGCGCTGTAGCGGCAGCGGGCTGTGGCGGACCGGACTGGATGATCGCGAACTCGTCGCCTCCAAGGCGTGCCACAAGGTCGCCCTCACGCAGAACGCTCTTGAACCGATCAGCTACCTTGCGAAGCAGGGCATCGCCCACGGGATGACCCAACGTGTCGTTCACCGCTTTGAACCTGTCGAGATCAACGTAGAGCACCGCTGTTGCAGGGCCGCCCTGTTCGGTAGCTGCGAGCCGCTCCGCCAGGCGGTCTCGGAACGCCTTTCTGTTCGCCAGACCGGTAAGTGCATCGCGCTCGGCGAGTTCCGCATTGCGGACATAAACAGTGACATCATCCATGCTGAGCACGAAGCCACCGCTGGACAGAAGGCGCAAGGTACAATCCAGCAAGCGGCCGTCGACCAATTTGAGCCTGACTGGGGCTGGCTCTGAACCTTGGTCCAGCGCCAAAAACATGTTGTCCCCACCAGTCGCCTCACAGCTTACAAGTAATTCCGCAAGCGTGCAGCCGACTGGATTGACTGGCACGAACAAGTTTCGGGCGCTGACGTTGACGTACTCAACGTTGCGTTCTTCATCCAGGATTAGGACTGCGGTCGCCATTTCCGGAAGCGCGGCGCTTCGTGGCTCCTGCCGGGGCACAACATCTCTAAGCTTCGCGGCAGCAGTCATTTGGCTCATCCCAGATCAGGCAGCCTTGATCTCATAGTAATGGTCAAAGGTGGCTTAATACTCGCACCGATTTGGCTGCAACGCGGCGGACGCATTGGCACCGGGGGCACGGACAGGTGCCTTGCTCGACGCTTCTTGAACTCCGCAATGACGTCAGTCGCCATTACCCTGGGTCAGCTTCGCGCTTCCCGCATCAACGAAGCGGCAACGGTGGCACGCGGTATCCTTGTGAGTTGGATCGATCTTCTGTCTCCCTCTCCCTGCCAGCTGCCCTATGGGCCGGCGCAAAGGGAGGCGCGCGTGAACGAAGGTCCGCGTGCGTTGGAAATTCCAGATGATGTTCCGTGCGGCCTGTCTTTTTGCCTTGTCCTTGGACCACCAGTCGCGAGCTAGTCGGGCGTATTGCGAGGTACCCAGTGCAACCAGTAGGCCGCCGGCCGATGTCCCATCAGTCCTTCCCCAATTCAATGCAGGCTGTCCATCTGCTCAGCGGGAAACGCTTCAGGCATCAGGAAAAGCTCGGCGGCGATCGCCAGAGCTGCCTCAGTGTGAACTGTACGTTGCATTTCGCGCAACTTTCGCATGTATCGTGAGACTGCCTGCAACCTGCAATTGCAACCACAACGGGGTCCGCGTGGCGAAGACTTATCGAAGTGCCCAACCTTTAGCGGCCCGGTGCAAGACGTCCAAGAACGTAATGCAGGTTGGCGTCGAGAGCGGCTGTGCCGTGCTCGAGCTTCCAAGCAGCTACGCTTCGAGTTACTCCAAACCTACGCGAAAGCCCATTCAATAGCAGTTCGACGTGCTCGGCGACGATCGGAGAGCCAGCGTCTTGCCACAACCGACCGGCGGTCAACGCTGGCAATAAGAGCTCGCCTGCAAAGGACTTAGCTACTTGCTCGATTGCGTGCGGCATTCGTCCTCCGAGCACATCAACGGCGCTCAATGCGTGGGCACCGTCAAGTAGCAGGTGGCAGAACTCATGTGCCAGCGTCACCCTTGCCGGATAACTCCGCTCGATCTTGACCGTTGGACGAGCACGAGCGCTGATCGTATTCAGGAAGACACCCGGACCATGACGCGATCCCCAGATCGCCAGTCCCTCGAAGTTCAAGGCCTCTACGGGACCGGAGCGAAGTTCGATACCTAAGTCAGAGATGATGCCAAAAACATCGACAAAGCCATCTGTCCCGACCTCCAGGGCGTCTCGAACAAAGATCGCCGCACGCTCCCCTCGGCGATAAGGCTGCTCGCGTCCCTCGTCAGGCCCAAGTAGCTCCAGCACTGTACTAGAGAGATCCTTGAGTTTGGGTGATGGACGGTGCTCGAACTCTTGAGCGCGTTGCAGGACAGCCCGCATCTCTGGAAGGGGAAGCACCCCCGCCATACGGGCCGCGATCCGCAGTTCATCATTGTCATTCGAAGCCTCATCGAGGCTCTCAGGCGCTTTCAGAGTTCCATCGGCAAGAAGGTCAGCTGCCTTGTCGCGCGAAAGACCCGTCGACCACGCAAGTAATCCGAGTTCATCAGACTGCGCCCGGTCTCGCCACGCTAGGGTGATCCGCGCGAACGTCGAGTTCGCCTGGTCCAAGCGAGCCGCAAGAGTATCGCCTAACTGAGTTAAAGCGCTGACAGCCTCAAGATAGGGTACGCGCCACATCTGCTCACCCGCATCAATCAGCATCAACGGTCCCTGCCGAAGAAGCCATAGCGGCGGAAGCTGAAAGAGACCCGAGAAAGCTCGCGCCAGATTGTGGGCTTGCTCGAAGGCTTCAACACGCTCGGACTCATGCTCGATCAACGACTCAGGCAGGTTTGCCCAACGCTTTTTCGCCTCGAGCAGCAGATGAGAGGGCCGATCGGGAACTGCAGAGATCGGATAGGTCTGACGGAGCAACAGGGGCTTCCAGAACTCCACGAGGTAGCTGAGTAGATCATCAAGGCAGACCGACAAAGTGCCATCCGGCTCTCCAAGAACCGGCCACACAGGTTGACCGTCGATCTTGACGGCGAAGTCAGCCGTTGTTCCGCCAGAATCATCTGCAACCTCTGATAGATGAAATTCAAGAGCGCTCATGCTGTCCAGCTTCCGTGCGGGGTGATGTTTTCCTTGAACCAACTTTCAAACGCTTTGCCATAACCCTCGTTGACCGAACGCTTCCGCAACGTCTCGACCAGTAACTTCGGAAGCTTACCACGATAAGGATAAGCGTGATAGGATACCCCCGCGTTGCTAGTTGCCAGCTCATAGATCGTTCCATGCCGAACCGCATACAAGGTTTTAGCATAAGGGAGCTCACGATCGCCGTTTGCGCCGGAGACTGCCTCTTGCAGAAGTTTGGTAGCCTCATGCAACGACACGTTGTTAGGACACTTGCCCACGTAGTGGCGCGGCCGACTGCTATTGAACTCGACGTAAGCATGGTCCTTCGTCCCGACGTGCTTCTTACGCCCTTCTCCCTTCTCGTAGCGCAGCTTTTGGCATTGGTTCTCAGCGTGCGGAGCTCCGCCTGATCCTGCGCTTCCTCGCCTGTCAGATGTGGAAGTATGCACCAAGCTTCGTTGACCATGACTTGCTGACATTCGCAATGGCCCGGTAGGAAGCTTCTTCTACTCAGGCTGGATCTGATCGAGGCGGTCGGGATCGACCGCATTCATTGACTAACGGCGACCGCTTATAAGACTCCGGCGGCCATCCACTCCGAAGCTATCGTCCGACCCAGTCGCGACGCCCGGGCACAGCGTCTCAGATAGTCGGGCGCCGCAGCCCTTCGGACAGCCGCGCGGCAGTAAAGGCTGCTCCACGGTTTTGGGCATTGCCGGCTGCTAGTCGCACGTCATGGATCTCATCGGGCTAGAAGGAGAAATACGGACCGGGCTTCGACCTCCTGTCGCAAACGTCGATCGTGTTGCATTTTCCGCGAATCCGCACTGGATCAAAGCGGGTGACGCGTTCCACCCTGGCATCTTCGGACCACGTTCTACGCTTCTGAAAAGCCTTGTTCGTGCCCGTTCGTCCATAGCAGGGCACAAGGACATTCCGGATGCCGCTCCTTATCGCGTGGCGCAAGTGACAATGGTGCCTGTCCAGTGGGACGGACTCCCGCCCACACGTCGAGCACGACCAAGTATCCCAACTAGCAGGCATTATCATTCTCTAGGATTGAACTTCACAATCTGAGAGGAAAATCATGCGAAACTTTGACAGGTTATTTCGCAACAATGATCTTGAGGCACAGATCGGACCTTGGGGCGATCCCGCAGCCTTCCAAGGAGCCGATTATTGCGTCGGGAACTACGAAACCATTGGAGTGGTCGACACCAAGCAGCAGTGGCTATTGATCTCAGTCAGTAGCCAACCGGAGCACGGCCATTTTGAGGTAGAACTGATCTCAAAAGCGGCTGCCATTCTCAACGGCCCTACGGTGGCTCATGTCCCAGGCGTCGAGCGCTATTACTCCGAGATAGTAGACACCAAAGAAGGCCCGACAGTGTTTGTCTGTGACAGAACGCCACCAAGTGAAATGGTACACTTCCTTCTAATTGGAGCCATTGGGCGCAGAAAGGAGCGGCGCGATGTCATCGAAGCAGCTGAGAAGATCGCGGCGGGCCTAAACAGCCAGTCTTATGTCTATCACGCTTACGACGACAAGGAGCCCTTCAATGTCCACGAAAGGATTGAGATGGCCGTTTGAAGCGGGCTCTGGAGTTCGGTGGATCCCGCGCCCCCCGCACGACGGTGAAAAGCTAACAACCGACCGCCTCGCTCACGTGATCGAACTTCGATTAATCAACCACATGTCGTGGGCATGCAGGGTCCAGGTGCAGCGACAGCGCTGAACAACACGCGACTACTTCGCCTTTTCGTCCTTTTTGGCGGGGGCGTCGTTCCTTGGCGCAGCTTCCGCAGGCGGCTTAGGCTTCGCCTGCGCGAGCATGGCCTCGGTTCCTGCCTTGACCAGTTGCAGCAGCTCCGCCCTATACGTTGGTTGATCAAGAGCTCCGTTCAGATAGGCAGTGCAGAGCGTCCAATGGAGCATCGCAAACTTTTGCGACGAGCCATCCATTTCATGGCCCTTCATCTGCAGCGCCGTCACAGCATCAGCGAATGAGATCGACTGCGCTTCCTTGACCGACAGGGACGGAGTGGAGCTTGCGCTTCTAGATACAGCAACCTCCGGCGCGAGCTCGGCGCAAGCAACTTTCTTCCCGCCCGCAAGGCCAGTAAGGACAATACGCCTGTCGGCCGAAGCAACATAGATCTTGTCGGGTCGGAACTCGTGCGAACCCCAGGCCCGGCCCTTCCAAGCCTCCATAGAACTAGCACAACCAGACACCGCTACCATTAAGAACGGGGCACCTAGCCTGAGGACCATCATAAGACTCTCCGCCGAGTCGCTTGGGACGTGAAAATCGAAGAGTGCGCCTTCGCCTATATTTGGTAAAGTGGGTTGTGCGGCTTCCTCAAGGCCCCCGCCAGCATGCCCGCTTGGCTGCGAGTTCGGCTGGAGTTCAACGAGAAAACGAGCGCCGGGTTCTTATTCTAAGAGGCCTCCGCAACGGGCTCAGCGCACTAATAGTTGCCAAGATTGAGCGAGCGGCTTTGTCGATCTAGCCCGGAGGCCGAGGTCTTTAGTCCGTTATCGAAACGTACGTGGTGAGGTTGGCTTGAGCTGGACTTCCAAAGCTTACTGCCATTGCACTGAGGTCGGAAAGCCGCACCTGCACCGGCCTGAGTAGCTTCGAGCGCGTCATGCTGAAGAAGAAGGACTCTCATCATTGTCCCGGAAATTTAGCCGCTGCGCGCCGAAGACGCTCAGTCTCGCGTCGAATGTCTCGATGGCTTGCCAGTCACCCCGAGTACGAGCTGCGATAATTGTCCGTCCAATACCTTGACTTCGGCGATAGCCGAGCACCGGCATTGCGGCGGCGACGATTGGCGATCGTACGACCAAAGCTGATCAAGGCTACCTGGAAGTCGCGATTTGTTCAGGTTCGGCGGATTGCGGCAAGTGGCCGGAAGTACATCGGCAGCATGCGGCAAGAAGGCGAGAATCCGGACGTTCGTTCAAGGAGATCCCGCGTCCAGAATGACCCACAGGCGGACGTTCAGAACACCAGCGCTTCATCCCACCACCGGACGTACGTTCATCATCGTCAACTCTTCGGCGTGGCCGAAAGCAGAGGCTAGTCTGCGTTCCGTTCCTTGCCATTCTGCCGTTGACGATCGAGGTTCCGTGCTGAGTGAGCTGATCGACGCGCGGGTCACCCGGCAGGAGCCGGCACGGCTCGTAACCTGTAGCCCACACCGGGCTCGTTGATCAGCAGTTCGGGCGAAGCCGGCTCGCGCTCAAGCTTCTGGCGCAACCCGCGCATGACGACGCGAAGGTATTCCGTGCGCTCGACCTGGGCGGGGCCCCAAACAGTCGTGAGTAGCTGGCAATGGGTGATGACTCTACCGGGTGCCTTGGCCAGCTCGAGAAGGATTGAATATTCTTTAGGCGTAAGATGCACTTCCGTGCCGGCTTTGGTGACCAGGCGTGCGGCGAGATCAATTTCTACGTCACGGCCAATCCGCAGCACCCGTTCGTCATGCGCCTGACCACGCGGGCGCATGGCAACGCGAACGCGGGCGAGGACTTCCTCCGTGTCGAATGGCTTGGTGACGTAATCGTCTGCGCCGAGATCTAGGGCGGTAATCTTCTCGCTGACCTCATCCCGGGCCGTGATCACGATCACGCCTGCTGAGCTTCTGCCCTTGATTACGGATATAAGCTCCAGGCCATCCCGGTCAGGCAGCCCAAGGTCGAGCAGAACAAGCTGCGGGCGATCTATGTCGATAGCCGTCAGCAGTTCGCGACCGTTTGCCGCTTGCACGACGCGGTAGCCGCTCCGCTCGAGCGCCACCTTGAGAAGGCGTCGGATCTGCGGCTCATCGTCAACGACGAGGATAGTCGCGCCGGTCACGTTTCGGCCGCCTCAAGCGCGATCAGTGTCGTTGGTGGGAAGGTAATGGTGAAGACGGCGCCGGTTCCTTCTCGGCGATTGCCAGCTTGCACGGCGAGGCCCATCGCCTCCGCAAAGCCTTTCACGATGGCAAGGCCAAGCCCGGTGCCGCCATGGCGGTCCGAGCCGTCGAGCCGAACAAAGCGGCCGAAGATTTCTGTTTCGCTGTTCTGCGGGATGCCGGGGCCATCGTCTGCGACGCTCAAAACCAGCAAGTCGTTTCCAGTGGCAGCGGACACGGTCACAGTGCCAGCTGGTGCCCCGTGTCGCGCGGCGTTGTCGATCAGATTGAGAAGGCAATGGTGCAGCAGTTGCGGATCGACTCTGACGAGCGGCAGATCGGGCGGAAAGCGCCGCTCGATCTTCAGCCTCCTGAGCCTCGGCAGCACGTCCCCAACCGCACTGGCAACGGCTTCTTCCAGGTCCACAGCTTCCAACTTGAGGTTCAAGGCGCCTGCCTCGATCCTGGTCATGTCAAGGAGGTTGGCAATGTAGCGGTCGAGCCGCGCCGCTTCCGCCGCTATTGTTTCCGCGAGGTCCGGCCGGAGCCCAACTTCCTGGCGCAACTCGCTAGCGGCCGCGGCGATCGCCGTGAGGGGCGTGCGCAGGTCATGGCCGACCGACGAGAGCAGGGCAGCGCGCAGCCGGTCTCGCTCCTCGAGCCGGGCGAAGTTCGCCAACTCGGCCTGCAGGCGCGCCCGCTCGAGGGCAAGTGCGGCTTGGCTAATCAAGCTGCCCAGCAGTGCTTCGTCTGCGGCATCGACCGGTGCCAGGCCGTCGTCCCGAGCTAAGCCCAGCGCCACGCTACTCTTCCCCCCAACAGCCAATGGTTGAAAGGTCCAGTCGGAGGCTGCGTGCTGCGAGGTCCATCGGCCCGCAGGCTGCCGGCTCTCCGACGCAATCCGCGCCGCCAAACCGTCCATCTCAGAGAGCCGGGCAACCTGCGGCGTGCTGGCCACCACCGTCAGCCCGTCATCGTGCACTTGGGCAAGCAGTGCGTTGACGTGCAGCAATCGACCCATTTCCCGCGTCGCCACCACCCCGACCTCAATGAAGGTGCGGCAACCAAGCAATTGGTTGGCGAACCCAGCCAGCGCCTCGCTGTAGTCGGCACGCGCTTCCGCGGCACCCGCAGCCGCCCGGAGGCGCGCGGACAGCCGGCTTGTCACCAACGAAACTAGTAGAAGGATGAGGACAGTCAGAATGCTGCCGGGCTCGCTCATCCGAAAGGAGTGCAGCGGCACGGTGAAGAAGAAATTGTAGGCTAAAGCGGAGGCGATGCTTGCCAGCAAGCCTTGCCGAAAGCCGTACAAGGTCGAGACCGCAAGTACCGGCATCAGATAAAGCAGATCAATGCCTGAAGAGCCGGCCGCGCGGTCCAGCAGCTGGCCAGCTGCCGTTGCCATAACCACCAGGATCAGGGCGAGCGCGTAACCCTTGAGTGGGCTAGGCAAGCGACGTTCGCTGCTGATAACTTTAGAACCAGTCACGCTTTGACGATGAACAGGGCAACCTGCTCCGGCAAGCCGCCTTTACGAAATTCTTATGCAATCGCTCGCTTTGCGCGTGGAAACTTAATGCGACGTCATCGCAGATGGTTCGCTTCGGCGGCGCGACCTGCGTCCGGAGCAGGATTGATCATGGCAACGACTCTCACCCAGCCTGCTGGAGTGGCACACGCTCCGCAAAGCGGGCTTACCGCCCTGACCATCGGCGCGATCGGCGTCGTGTTCGGGGACATCGGTACCTCGCCGCTGTACGCAATAAAGGAAAGCTTCATCGGCGCTCACCCTTTGGCGGTCGATCCTGCCCACATCTTCGGCGTTCTTTCGCTGATCTTCTGGACCATGACGCTGGTGGTCACGGTCAAATATGTCTTCATCATCCTGCGCGCAGACAATAGCGGCGAGGGCGGCTCGCTAGCCCTGCTCGCCTTGTTGTCACGGAGCCTGCCGGGCGGGCGCCGAACGCAGACTCTCGCGCTGTTGGGCGTGCTGGCGACCGCGTTGTTCTACGGAGACGCGGTCCTCACTCCTGCCATCTCCGTCCTTTCCGCAGTCGAGGGTCTCAGCGTAGTCAGCGATCGCTTTACGCCGTTCGTTCTGCCGATCGCCGCCGCCATCCTGGTCGGGCTGTTCGCCATCCAGTCCCGAGGCACCGCGCGCGTCGGAACCCTCTTTGGACCTATCGTGCTCGTCTATTTTGCCGTGCTCGCCGTGCTCGGCGTCAGCCAGATCGTCTCGCATCCCGAGATCCTCGGGATCGTGAACCCCTGGTGGGCAGTGAACTTCTTCCTCATCGACCCGAAGCTTGCGTTCCTCGCGCTCGGCTCCGTGGTGCTGGCGATCACCGGTGCCGAGGCGTTGTACGCGGACCTTGGTCACTTCCGGCGGCGGCCGATCGCCATCGCTTGGCTATATGTCGCCTTCCCTTGCCTTCTCCTCAACTACATGGGCCAGGGCGCGCTGCTCCTGTCTGACCCGTCTGCCGCTGAGAATCCCTTCTTTTTGATGGCTCCGGAATGGTCGCGGTTGCCGCTCGTAGTGCTGGCCTGCATGGCCACAGTCATCGCCAGCCAGGCGGTCATCACCGGCGCTTACTCGATTACTCAGCAGGCGGTGCAGCTCGGCTTCCTGCCACGCTTGCGCATTCTCCATACCAGCGAGAAGGCGGCAGGCCAGATCTACATTCCGGCCGTGAACTGGGCGCTGTTGGCTCTCGTCCTTGTGCTGGTCTTGACCTTTCGCCAGTCGACTGCGCTTGCCGCCGCCTACGGCATCGCGGTGACAGGCACGATGTTCATAACCACCCTGATGCTGGGTGTGCTGATGTTCGCCGTGTGGAAGTGGAATCGTTGGCTCGCCGGCGCGGCCCTTGCCCTCTTTCTTATCATCGACGGCGCCTATCTCGCTTCCAACCTCACGAAGTTCATGGCCGGTGGCTGGGTGCCCGTCCTAATCGGGGCCATCGCCTTCATCGCTCTGACCACGTGGTCCAGAGGGCGTGCGATCATGCGCGAGCGGATGGGCGAAGGCGCAATGCCGGTGGAAGTGTTCATTCGCTCCTGCGCCGCTTCCGCGCACAGGGTGAGAGGCACTGCCGTGTTCCTCTCATCGAGCGCCGAAGGGATCCCATCCGCGCTGCTGCACAACATCAAGCACAACCAAGTGTTGCACGAACGCGTGCTCATCCTCACCGTGCAGGTAGAGGCACTGCCTCACGTGCCCGCCGAGGAGCGGATCAGGCGAACGGACCTTGGCCACGGCTTTCATCGTATCGTGCTGCGGCATGGGTTCATGGACGAGGTCGACGTGCCAGCCGAGCTCGCTCGCCTGGAGGGCTGTGGGCCGGAGTTCCGGATGATGGAAACAAGCTTCTTCCTGGGGCGGCAGACGCTGATCCCATCATCCCGCCCCGGGATGGCGATATGGCGCGAAAAGCTGTTCGCCTGGATGATGCAAAACTCCGAGTCCGCAATGCTCTTCTTCAAGCTGCCGTCCAACCGGGTCGTCGAGCTCGGCAGCCAGGTGGAGATCTGAGATGCTGCGCGCCATCCTGCTCGCGGCCCTGGCGGGAGTGGCGACACCCGCGGTTGCCGCCAAGGAGCAGCCTTCGTCACCGATCGATCTGACCGGCACTGCGACGCTCGCGTCGGACTACCGCTTCCGCGGGATCTCGCTGTCGGGCCACGGCCCAGCCCTGCAGGGCAGCCTCACGGCTACGCACCGCTCCGGGCTCTACGCCACCGCCTGGGCGTCCAACATCGACGGTTTCGGAGAGCTCGGCGGCTCCAACCTCGAGGTCGACCTGTCTGCCGGCTATCGCTCCTCTCGCGGCGACACCACCTACGATGCCGGGCTGGTCTACTACGCCTATCCGGGATCTTCAGGCGGTACGTTCGAGTTCTTCGAGCCTTATGCCAGCGTGTCCCACCAACGCGGGCGCGTCGCAGCTAAGGTCGGGGTGGCCTTCGCTCCGGCGCAGGCCGCGATCGGTGCCAGGTCAAACATCTATGTTGCCGGCGATCTCAACATTGGGATCAAGGATGCGCCGCTGACCTTTAAAGCTCACGTCGGCCTGTCGGAGGGCGACACCACGCTGAGCCCGGGAGGTGGCTATACCGACTGGTCCGCCGGTGCGGAGACTGCTTGGCGCGGCGTCAACGTCGGCCTCGCCTACATTGATACGAACATCAACAAGAGTGGAGCTCGTAGAGTTGGTGCCCGCCCTCGCGACGTTGGCGCATCGTTCATTGCGAGTGCGACGATAGGGTTCTGAGCTTAGACCGGGGAAGCGTCCTACAGGTGCCTTCGAAGAATGGTTGCGTCTGGAAGGACCCACAAGCCGACGTTCAGGACTCCCATCCGCCTCCTCAACATCGGACACTCGTTCATCACAGTTCGGCGTGAGCTACGCCGCGGATTTTCCATCACCGATCGGATCAGAGAAAATAGTTGGTGCCCCAGGGCTGCGGGCATTACCTTGAGCGAATGGCACGGGACAAGCTTGCCGAGATCGCGGGCGTCCGGATGCGCGGCAAGGGGCTCGGGCACTCGCGAGGCATGAGCGAGATCACGGCGCTCGTGACTGGTTGGAATAGCGCAGCTTTTCGAGTCCCGCACCAATTCATCGTGATCAGGTTGGTGACGATCCTCGAGGTCTTCACGCGAGACTGGGCTGCGCAGATAATAGACGCCGGCGATCCCTACGCGACGCGCGGTGCGAACCTGGTGAAGGGTACGCTCAAGATCGACTTTGCGCTCGCGCGAGCACTGGTCGGCAAAGAAGTTTCGTTCGGTGAACTTGTGTCGAACGAGCTTTCGGTGAGCGGCGTCGGCGACATTGATCGTATCTTTTCTGGGTTGATGGACAGGCCGCTCTTCGCCCACCTCCAGAACGTGGTGGACCGCTGGGCCGTGAAGGTCGGAGGTCGGCCGTCTGCACCGATCATGCCAGCCCCCGACAAGGTCCGGGCCGATCTCGCCGGGCTTTTCGAGCAGCGGCACATCTTCGTGCATGAACTGCCGGAGCAGCAGGACGTTAAAGCCGCAACCCTCGACGCGTACATTTTCTCAACATCGCAGTTCGTGAACGCGGCTGACGAGGCCTTCAACACGCTTCTGTACGGCGACTACCCCATCACCCAGATCGAGATCAACGCGGCGGCGGCGGGGGCGGCGGAATCTGCGGGTCAAAGCTGTAGGCGACCAGCGCCGTGCTCTTCGCGACGGTGCCCTCAGCGCGTGCACTGGCTTGGTCCTCGTCGCCGATGTCCTCGGGCAAAGGGAAGAAGTGCCCGAACGCCTCGGTCCATATCTCGGCCGCTGTCTCGCTGCTGGTGGCCGCGTTCGCCCTGCGTGCAGTGTCCTCGAACTCACGCAATCGAGTCTTTAGTTCGTTGGCGGCCTGCTGCGCCAACCGGTTCAGGTTCTCCTCAGTTGCGACGGGGTTGGGCACCTCGGCGCGGCCACCGAGACGATCCGCGATGGCGGTGACCAGCCTCTCTAGTACGTCGTCGTCGTCAGTCGAAACCAGTCGATCGAGATCGTCAAACGCCTCGGCTGCTAGGACGGTCAGCATAATCGAGGACGGGCGCGATGCGTCATCCTCGATCTTCAGGGCCGCCCACATCTTTAGGTAGCAGACCATCCGGCGCAGCTGGGCGCGATTGTCCTTGTCGTCGTGGAGTTCCTTAAACCACTTGTAGATGGCCTTCGGGTCGCTCGCCTCCCAGCCCTTGGTCGCGGTCGCCAGGGCGCGGCGATCGGCGCCCCGGTCGAGGTGGTAGCAGGGTACGTCGATGTGGAAGTCGGGCTTGAAGGCGACGCGGCAGCAGCGCTCCTTCGGCTCCTCGATGCCCGACGCGTCGTTCTCGGTATCCTCGGCGTAATCGGCCAAGGCGTTCTGCACGAACTCCTTGAAGCCTTCCGGCCCGTAGTCGCCGTCCTCATCGTCACCTGCCCACTCGAAGTAAAGACCGAGATCGATGTCGAACTCGGCGCCCGCTTCCCAGGGCCGGATCTGGGTGTCGAACTTGTATGAGCCCTGGAGCCATGTGCTGGTCGAGTAGCCGGCGTCCTCCCTTAGCCGAGACTTCAGGAAGTCCGCGAGATCGTTCCATCGCGCCTGCTGCGTCGTAAACTGCTCAATGGAGGGTGTGATGCGCGTGTAGAGCGTCTGGTCTGACTTGGAATGGAAGAGGTGCGCAGCGCGGGACATTCGGGGCCTCAGATCTTGGCGTTGACGAAGGCGAAGGGCGGTGCGTTATGAGCGAGCATCTCGCCCAGGCTTGGGTCGGCCGAGACTTCGGCGAACGAGGCGCCGGCGATGGCCAACAGGTTGCTGATCGCGCCGGCCGTAGCAGCGTCGAGGGCGAGTTCGGCTCGTTGCTCATCAGCTTGCCGCCGATCGATCCGTAGGTAACGCTCGCCGAGAACGTGCCTCATCATGTCATTGGTCAGCGCCTGCTGACAACCAATCATGACGTTGGTGAGGCGCTGATTCCTCATCCATCCCATCACGCCCATGTTTGGCTCCAGAGAGCTGGACATTGCGAAGTCAGTGGTCGTGGTGCCGACGCTGAGGACGCGGATGTCGTCGCGCGCCACGTCGAGGAACATCTCCGCTTCGTGCATGGCGATCATGTCAGGCGAGTTGGCGAACATGCCGCCGTCCGCGAACAGTTCGTCTCCAATGCGATGAGCGGGGAAGTACGTTGGGGCGGCCGAAGTCGCGAGGGCGACGTCGACGACCTTCAGACGCCAGTCGAGGACAAAGCGTCTGTTGTGGCCCGTCTTAAAAACCTTCGGGCCGCCCTTCGTCAGGTTCACCGCCGGAATGACAACTGGGCGGCTAAGGTCGGACATCACCGTTTCAACACCAACGATACGTTCGACGGTCCGGCGCAGGGCGGCGGCCTGATAGAGGGGCGCGGGCACGTTGCGCGCGAAACGGTAGAGCCAACCTGCCTTCGTGAATGGCGGGTGACCCGGAAAGATCTCCGGCCCATGCTTCTTAAATGCGGCGCAGATGTCGGCGGCGCTGCGGCCCGCCGCGAGACCGAGTGCAATGATGCCCCCGATGGACGTTCCCGCGATCAGATCGAAGCAGTCGGTCAGCCGTCTGCCGGAACGCTCCTCCAGTTCCGCGAGAACCGCAGCGGTGTACAGTCCAAGGAACCCGCCCCCGGATAGCGATAGGATTTGGAATGCCATCCGGATACCCCGCCTTGAAAGACGAACATATCACGAACGTCAATTTGCGCAATGAAGGTTTGCGGAGATCTACAAACTCCGCGCAGAAGGTTCGCCGCTGCACGTTCAGCTACCGAAAGCCTCAAGTTAAACGAGAGTCTGTCTAATGCGGTTAGCTGCTCGAAGCGGACAGACCGCTTTCCCCCACCAGCAGACCTATCAAGGGGCGCGACCTGAGCGTCTGTAAGTGGCCTGAAGCAGACGGTCCGCTGACGGGAAGATTGACATCGTACTCGGACCCCGTGCGCCCAAGGGGACAACATCCTGCTCCTGTCCTATCATCACCTGTTAGACCAGGCGATCAAAGCGCGCCGTCCGCCAGAAGCTCGCGGGTACGCTCGAGGGTCGAGAGCAATGCTGCCTTGTAGCCCTCTTAACTGTCGAACTGAGCCCGGCGCTCTCTAGTGCCCAGAAGCCCGCTCTTGCCTCATCACAGCATGGCAAGCACGGCTCGAAAGCCTGAAGACACGACCCCGATGGGTGTTGCTTGCTCAGGACCGTCTTGGCCACCGGCCGGACCGAGCTTCTGGATGACGAGCACCTCGCCATCGATGCGGCGTGGCGAACTGCGATCGATTGGAACTGCGCCGCCGCCTCCGCCAAGCGGGATACATAGGGATATTCGGCTTTTTCGCAGCTAGGCGCGAGTGTGGTTTCCAGCTAGGCGGGTGTGACCCTGATGATTTCCCAGTCATCGGAGCATGTTGCTGCTCCGTGTCGCGTCCCCGTCGAAAGTCAGCAGTCATTGCTGCGTAAGGGAAAGTAGCTAAGAGCCATGTCGGTGTCCGTGCCTCTGCCAGCCAACGACCCATGCACCGGGCGCGTCAAAAATGCTGCGGCCACCCGCGAATCCATCCTTGCCGCCGCGCGGGAACACTTCCTTTTGCGCAGCTACGACAATGTCGGGCTCAGGGAAATTGCTGGTTGCGCGGGTGTGGATGTGGCCTTGGTCAGCCGCTACTTCGGCAGCAAGGAAAAGCTGTTCGAGGAAGTGCTCGGCAAGTGTGAGGGGGACCTTGTCCCTTCCGAGGTCGGAGCAAGCGATCTGCCGGACTTCATGACAAGATTATTCATGGACCAGGATCAGGCCGAGCACTGCCAGCACTTGGAGCAGATGCTTATCATTCTGCGCTCGGCATCGTCTCCGGATGCTGGCAGGATCGTGCGGGAAGCGCTTGGAAAGGACATCTTGGAGCCGCTCGCCGGGCGCCTCACTGGCGAGGACGCGCAGACCCGCGCCAGCCTGGCCATGGGGGTCCTCATGGGCGCCACGATCATGCGAAAGATCATGTCCGTAGGCCCAATGTGCGCCAACAATTGCACCGTCATCGAAGCTAAGCTCAAGCAGCTTTTCAAGGCCGCCCTCTCGCCGTCTAACAGTTAGAACGAAGGCAGTTCGCTACCAGCTCGCCACTGGGATCGTTGTGGCGAACGTCTGTTTACGGCCATTGGCAGCCATCAACCGCGGATGAATGAACGGATGTCCGCTTTTGATAGGCGGCGAAGGAGGCTCGGATGTCTGCTTTTGGGTCGTTCCGCGAAAATCGAAGGCGAGCAGTATTGGCCATTGGGCGGGCTGCTCAGCGCTTCGTCGGAGCTTTCCGACTCCGTGAAGCTGGCTTTCTCGACGTCTTTGAGGGGACAACCTTCTCCGACTTGCCAATAGAAGGCCTTGGAGCAGGCTTAGGCTGCAACTTCCGGGTGGGTTTCGATACGGCCGGATCTGCCCGCGCTGGCTTCTCGGTCAGTTCCCGACGCACCCCCTTGATCACCGTACCGATGCCCTGTGCGGCATCAAGATAAGCGGCGTCGCTGCTCGACCACCGCTCCGGCGGTAGTCCGTCCTTCGGCAGCAGCTTGAAGCCCGCCGCACGGGTTTGCTTCCAGCCGCACGGCTTAACCACCACCGCGATCACCCTAATCAGCTTGCGCGCGCGCCGTCCCATCGCCCGCTTATACTCGATGTCCCAGCAGTAATGGCTCTCAAGGTAGGCGGGGCTGAACAGCGCAACGAAAATGTGAGCCTGCCGCAGTTCCCGGGCGATCTCGGCATTAAGCCGGCCGCCCGGCTCGATGTTCTCGTCGTACCAGACCGTCACGCCATCGCGCCTCCACGGCGCTAGGTGCGTGTTCAGCTTGGCCTGCGCTGCTGCGTCGTGATGCGAATAGGACAGGAATATGCGGACGTCGGGCTTGCCCGAAACGCCGGCCGGATGCGACCTTTTGTCGACAGCACTGCGTCGCTTGATCGGCCTGCTCCCGTTTGTGGCGAGTGCAGGCTTCCGTGGTTTCACCGCCATCACGCGACTATACCGATGGACGCAGCACTGCATAGACTTGCCTGACCGTAGCGGCTGATCCCGACGGCAGGGTTGCCGAGCAGCAGCTGGCAGTGCGTGAAGGCGCGCATTCGGCACAGGGCCTGGCGCGCCGGTTCGACGAGAAGCGGCTGTTCGGATGCGACAACGACCCCAGTTTTCGCCTGCCGCGTCATCTGGGCCTCAGCTTACGTGAACAGATGGCAGGTTGTGGGAAGCGATAGCGCATTCCCTGTACGTCCATTTATGGGTCGGAGCAGCCGGACCAATGGGGAGGTCCGGTTGAGGAGCGTCGCTCGGCAGCTGAGCGCTTCATGTGAGACATTGGGGTCTGCTCCATTTTCGCCGCCTCGCCGTAGAAGGCGAGATGTCAAAAGGCACGTTGCTCCGTGAAACGCTTGGAGAGAAAGCTTTGCCAATCTGCGTCAATCATTGCCGACGCGGGCGGCTTCCTTGCTCTGTGCGATCATTGGCCCACCCTGCTTGAGCAAACAGAATCTGGTGCTTGGAAAGCGGCCGAACCGCTCGTTGCTAAACCGCCATTCGAAAACATTTAGTATGACCAAGCGTGCAAGAAACCCGCCCGTAACCCGGCAGGCCATTCTTTGCCGACATCTGGCGCTTCTCACCTCCGTCAGCTGCCGCCTCGATCTCGCCGCCTCTGGGGCGTTCATCTTCAGGGGGAAGCGCAACAGAAATCCGCTGGCGTACGTTGCCGACCATGACCATGACCCCCCTTGAAGATCTCAAGCGCTTCGAACTCGAGGTCGATGCTGCGATCGCCAAGCTGCCCTTGCTCGAGCTTCCGGCCCGGCCGCTCTTCGCGGGCTTCCATTTTTTCCTCTACCAGTCGCGCAATGCCGAGTTGCTGGGCCTCAATCCGCAGCCTGGAGTGGCGGATATGGTAGAAAGCCGCCTCAGTAATCTGCTTCATATATTTGCTGCACGTCCCGCTCAGCCATTTGGTGCCAGCGCCAGGGACGCCGTTCAAGCCTTCAAGGAGGCAGATCCCGACGGGACGCAGCTCTCTGCGCTGCTCGCTTACAGCCATTTCTCTGAACTCATGCCTGAGGTGCACAAGGGCTACTACGTCGTGGAAAGAACGGGCAATGGCTATCGCCTCATGCATCGCGACGCGTCGTTTGCTGAAGCCCAGGCTCACGACATCCTGCTGAGCGAGCTTGCCATCCCCTTCCCGCTCCGGAGTGTGCAAAAGGTGGACCCGGTTGTTTACCGGCTGGCGGAAACCGCACCGATCTTTAACCCGCAGCTTCTCTCAAAGCTTCTTGATCGGAAAACGAGCTTCTATCTGGACGGCCTCGCCGAGGCCAATCTTATCACCAACGACGGCATGCGCCGGGTCTTTGGCTTCGACTATCCAACGTTCTACAGAATTCGCGCTGCCGTAATGGCGTTCGCCGAGTTCGCGCTAGAGCTCTCGGTCGCGATAGGTCGGATAGCTTTGTCTCGAAACCAAGGAGCAGGGGTTTCGGACGAGACAATCGAGTGGGCCTCGGTGAAGCACGATGCACAGCATTTCATTACGATGATCGCCGGCGCGTCTGGCTGCGGCCCGGCGGCAGTCGAGCGCTTCATCTCCTTCTTCAGTATCGATTTTCGCGCGCACCCGTCGCTTCACAATGGCGGCGACGGCTTCTTCCCGCCGTTCGCGCGGTTCGAAAATTCCTATGTTTTTGGTCCGAGCCTCGTGCTTTCGTTTACGCAGCTCAGGAACGCGATCTTTGCCTTCTCCCGCGAGGACCGCGCTACCTTCGACCGCCATGTGTCCGCCGAATTGGAGCCTGTTCTCCTCTCTCAGGCGAGGGAACTGCTTGCCCGAACTGGCGGCTGGATCACTCGCCAAGAAGTGAAGCATGACGCGGGCGAGATAGACCTGCTGATCGCTTCCGAAACGGGCGGCCCGGTGCTTCTAATTCAAGCAAAGGGACCGTTACCTCCGCAAGGTGCTCGCCTAACAGAACGGCTTGCGGACCGGATCCGGGAAGGTATCGGGCAAATAGAACGTTTTCGGGGATTGCCCCCCGACGTTCAGGAACAGATCGTTTCAAATACTCTTGGGCGGCCTGTAGCCGGAAAGGACCTCAGGCACGGAATCCTGGCTCGATCCTGCTTCGGCGCTCCAGAAGCGTTCGACAGGCGATCTGACGCCGAGCTGCTCACGCTGGCGACACTCTCGCTGGCGCTGGAGGATATGCGGCGGGTCGAGGCTATCCCGACCGTTGATGGTCTGATCGCCGCCTTGCAGTCAGTACGTGAGCAGCTCAACGATACGTCCAACTATCGCTGGGAACAAGGTAAGTTGGAGCTTGCGGGGCGTTCGATACACATGCCGCTCTTGAAGTTCGACCACCCGTCAGTGGAAGAGAAAAGGCGGCGAGCATGGGACGCCTCAATTCCTTAGCAGTAGGCCTAGGTTACTGAGATTGAGCGACTACGCCTAACCATAAACCGTTCGCTAGCCTATGGGTTAACTGACACGGTTTGGTTCTAAGAAGGAGCTGACTAGAGCAGCATCATTGTAATTGTAACATGAAAGGAAAATGTAACGATTAAAAAACTAAAATCGGGAAAGTGAACAATAAATTTTTGCAATATGTCGGCAGCGAGCCCGCGCGCTTCCAAAGACTAGTGCCGAACCTTGGTTACTAGGACTTGCGCAGCCGTTAGTTGCTGATCCGTCTATTTGCGGCGACAAAGGCTGTCGGCAAAGTTAGCGCAGGCGCAGCGCCTCTACTGCCCATCGCCACCGGTGGCTCCCTTTTTCATCGATCCGACCCCACTTGGCGCCGTTTGCGTTGGGTCGCCCGCTCTCGTTTCAAACCGCCTGTGCCTGCGCAGACCTCGTGCGCTGAAGACATCTTTCCGCCTTTACCGGATTGGCCCGGGCTTCCAGCCACCGAAGTCGATTCCGCAGCAAGTCGCAGAAAGCCTGCGCCGCGAAAGTTCTCGCGCCTACACGTCGAGCTCACCATCTTGAGGCTCTCAAGTGCGGTCCAAAAGCCTGATCTGCCGCAGCCAGGCCATCCCACCTAACCAGCTACTCCTAGGTAGCAATTCATTAAGCCTAAGGAAGAACAAAACGTGAACAAAGGAAAGCTATTGTGACTGATAAATGTCGTCTCGACTTTGTTGCGCCCGACAAGCGCGCCGAAGTCACCCGCCGCATCAACACCGTTGAGAAGTTCCTAAACGAAGGAGGCGGAACGGCTCTGGCGAAACGGCTTGCACGCGAACTCGGACTTAGCTTGTCCCACTTCTACAATCTTGCGCGGATCTGGAACGAAGATCGGAACCCGGCCGCGCTCCATGGAGCGGGACGACCCAAGATAAACCATGATCGACTAAAGGAAGAACAAAGGACTATAATCGACGAAGCCATGCAGCGGCTCACGGACGGCACCCATGAGGATATTGCAAGGCTGGCCGCGACCATTGGCGAGCGACGGGCAGTGCCCATGCCGATCTTCTCGACAACCCGCAAATACGTCCGGCGGCACCGAAGAGCACGTCTCCCCTCATCATCGCCCGCCGTTGGCGTTGATCTGGTAATTGAGCACTGCGCGATTAACGTTGGCGTGGTTGGCATCGACGGAGAAGCTTACAGGCCGATTGCAACCATCTGCACGTCAGTTCGCGATGCGAGGGTGCGGTCAGTGGGGCTGAGCCTTGATGGTGCACCAGCATCAGCCGCAGCCAAGGCCCTTGCCGAAACATTATCGGAGGCAAAGCTTACGGGCGACGGATCTGGCTCGCTCGCGGTTTACCTGGACTTGCTGGAGGGTGCTGATTGGGCGAAGCTAGGCACGATCCTGGGCAAAGCGAGTATCGAACGGATCGGCGAACATCGAAGTAGCATTCGGCGGGCTGACGCCACACTGGCACTTCTTGGAAGTCGCGTGGCGGGCCTGACACTTCATCCGCGTACAACCAATCGCCCGTTCGAGAGCCGACCAGCGAAACTTACGCAAGGAGCCAATCCGGTCTCAATGGAGGAGGCGGAACGTTATGTGCGTGCCCGGCTGCTCGACCTTGCTGCCCCGTCACTCGAACTCGCTGGACCAAGCCACGAGATTGTCTCGAAGCTCATCAAACAACTGTCGCACTTAGGCGCATAAGAAAGCGATCAACAACAACATACGCCGAGCGTGTCGGCTATAAGCTTGAGCCGGGCTGCCATGGCCCCGTCGGCAATTAGCTCAAGGTTCTTGAATCGAACCTCCTCCAGAACCGCCAAGATGGGCTCGTTATGACGTTCAAATTCGAGTCCGATTAGCGCTTGAGCATGATTAGCAAGCCCGGATGGTTCCAGCGCCCCAGTAAGCTTGGCGCGCTCAGCCGTGAACCGAGGAGCAAACGCGATTTTTCCAACGCGGCTTCCAAGAAGAGAAACCAATCGTTGGCCGAACCGCCGAGAGCCGTTGTCGATCAGGTCCAATCCAGGCGTGCCGAAAAGGCGACCCCTGATGCACTCAAGCGTATCTTGAGGGCAGTCACCGAGAACGAATTCGGTTTCAATGTGCTGACCAACGCCCGCCAGTCGGTCCACTCGTTGTTCGGACAAAAACTCGATTGCGCTTACTGCTGCTTTTCGCTGTGCAGCCAGAACTCCTGCAGATGACACGACGACAGCGCTTAAGACCAGCCTCGAGGCCCGCTCCATCACAAACGCAACCCCAGGCACGGCCATTTGAGGATTGCCAAACGCCGGTATGCTGATCGAGCTCACGTCGCAGGTAATGTTCTGCGCATAGTTCGATCCCAGATAGGCGATGTCCTTGGACAAGCGAAGGCGAGCCATGCGGACGTGGCGCAAGGCGGAGCGGAACGCATTTGGGCCTTCAATCCTTCGCGCGACCTCGCGTGCAATGACGCCGGCGGCGACATAATCCGGAGTGGCAGCCGCAAGTTCGCCCGCAACGCGAGCAATCTCGTGCCCCGCTCCTTGATTAAGGGGGCTTAGCCTCTTCGGCTGCTGAAAAGGGACCAGCACCGCCAAGCTCCGCTCCCGCTTCCAGCGCCGCTTTAGATCATAGAAAAGGCGGATCGAGATTCCTGCTAGAGCGGCAAGCTCTGTCCCGGTGGGCGCGTCAGGCTTTTCTGACTCGAGAACGGCAGAGAGCCGCCGTAACACGTTCTCAGCCCCTTCGGCGGACAACGACTGGATCAAGGTGCGGTCCTGCGTCGACGGGCCTCCCGGAAACGCCCTGCTCAAGAGCTCCTCACCGTTTCCAGGAAGTCTGAGATGCAGACCATTCATCCTAAGTCTTGAACTCCCAATTCTGCATACCACCTTTGGTGAACTGCAAACGAGGGAGTTCACACAGTGGCGACTAGAGTGGATAGCAAGATCGTTGATACGATGCCAGTCAGGCTGCAAGCCGGTTTCGCAAGCAGGGCAGTACCTGCAGGTCCACGGATCGACATCGTGCTCGCTGAAGACGGCGACCTACGAGTCGAGTTAATCGCCAAAGCAGCCGCTGGTACCTGGGACTACCAATCTAAGCGATTCAAGCAGAACTTCCACGTCGACCGGATCACGTTGCCTCTCGCCCACCACTTCGAAGTGTTTGGCGGTGTTTCTAAGCCTATGTTCGGCAAACTCCGGATTACTCGCCTGCACCAAGGGAAGGTAGTCGAAGAGCATATCCCGAGCGCTGCATTTCAGACGGGCGGCGTAATCACCATTATCGATATCCGCACCAGTCAAGTTCACGTGCCGTCCTCCGTCCGGCTCCTCGGACACAAGGCGGCTGACCTGCTTTTTGGAACTTACGAGTGCATAAATCCTGATGCACTTGGTCGCCCACGCGAGCGCCAGGCCGCGGCTTTCGTATCGGCCGCAGGAGCAGTTGTCAGGCCGCGGAAAATGGACGTGGCGGCCGTCTATGAAGCCTTTAGTGGACGGGCACTTATGTCACTTGGCGAATTGGCGGCCACATTCAACAGCCCGAACGGCCTGAGTATAGCTTGCGCAATGGTGTTGGACGGCTGCTTGACCATCGAGCAGATGAGCGC
Source organism: uncultured Sphingomicrobium sp. (assembly GCA_964243335.1). Taxonomy (GTDB): domain Bacteria; phylum Pseudomonadota; class Alphaproteobacteria; order Sphingomonadales; family Sphingomonadaceae; genus Sphingomicrobium. The sequence goes on from CAXTED010000005.1 coordinate 129,670, forward strand.
AGAGCCAAGCAAGATCCTTGTGCGACAAGCGTCCCAGATCGAGTGGTCTGACGGGCTGCGCTGCTTGGTCCTCGCCCGCTCCGCCCAGCTGGGCAAAAGCAAGAATGAGTTGAGTGCCCAACTGGCGGTGGCTGCAGGAGGGTAGAACGCCCCTGGCACCCGAGAAGGGAGCGAAGTCGTTCGATCAGCCAAATTTCCGATGTCAGGCTGGCCTCCCTTCTCGCGAGGCCAGCTGCCGCTCAGGGGACACTTCATGCAACACGTCAAGGCAACTCACGACAACGGAACGCATGAAAACCCAAGGGAGCAGGCAAATCCTGATCAAACTGTTCTCGGGGCGAATGTGGTGCGCGTCCCCACCTCACAGATGGTGGTGCACGGCATCGACCTGCACCGCCAGCTGCGGAATCCGACGCTTGAGACCTCCCGAACTAGGGTCATCGATCAGCGCGATCCGGACATGCCCGTGGTCGGGGACGAGTTAACCGGCATGGGCGAGATGATCGTGCGCGCCGATGGTGGATCGCTGCGCACGTTCAGCGGAAATTTGGCGCACGAGAACGGCTGGTGGCCGAGCTGGAAGCGCCGCCGGCTCCAGCACTGGCAGGGATCGGCCCAACGCAACGCGCTGATGCTTGCGGGGTGCGACTTTCGAGTCCTCTGGGCACAAAGCGAGGCCCGTCGATTTCGTTTCTTCTTGGGTGATGGCTGGCGGCGATACACCTGCGACCTGGAAGTAGACATGTTCGCTGCGCCAACGGAAATCTGGGAGGTGAAGCGCGACGACCGAGGGCTGGAGGATCCTGACTACCGCCTGACGCTGGCCGGTGTTGACGAGATTTGCCGACGAATCGGGTCTGCGCTTCCGCATAGTCATGGCTGACGAGATCTGTTCCAATCGCTGCCACCGCGACAACGTCGAACTGGTCGCCTCACGTCGTTTCGTGAGCATCGAACCTCGCCACCTACGACGGCTCGAAGCCTACGCGATCACTCAAGGATGCCACACCGCTTACGGTGAGCTCGCCGAGATACTTGAGCCCGGCTATGGATCACGCGGCAAGGCCATAATGCAAGGCCTCGTGGTGCGTCGCCAAGTCGAAATCGACCTTACGCGGCGGCTGATCGGACGAACTCCAATCACCATTCATTAGCTTAGGAGAACCAAAATGAGAAAATTCAGCCACGCTCAAGGTGCATTCCTTCGTGTTCCGTTCGTCAGTCGCCACAGTGAGCGCCACGTCGGCCGGTCCACCGGCGGCACGCCCGACAGCGGTAATCCAACAGTCAGCACCACCATGAAGATGCACGGCTTTCCGGATATTCTGCTCACGGAGGACGGTGAAGTTGTCCGTGCTCCGGAGCTGACCCTCATCGTGGACGTCCATACCCGCGCAGTTCTCGGGTTCCACCTGACAACCTGAGCCGACGGCCGTTCCGCTTTGGGCCGAACGGCAGGCGCTGCAAATTGGTGGCGCATTTTCCCGCCTTCGCATCCGGGTCGCAAGCCCGGGCCAACCAAAGACCGTGCCCGCGGTCGGCGGAAAGCCGACGCACGCTCTGTCGCCAAGGAGAAACAAGGTGAGCAACCTGCCCAACTACAATTACCCGCCAGGCACCAGCTTACGCTGGAGAATAGGCGTCAAGGATCCTACATAGCGAACAGGGAGAGCATCGTGAACGATCTTAAAGGCCGTATTCATGACCAAAAGCGGCGCCTCGACGCATTACGGCCGCTCGCCCCTGGACTGTTGACCAGCCTTCGAGAGTTCTATGATATTGAGATCACCTACACCTCCAACGCGATCGAGGGGAACACGCTAACCCTGCGTGAGACCGCAGAGGTCATCCAGCACGGGATCACAGTCGGTGGGAAGAAGCTCACCGAGCACCTTGAGGCGACTGACCACTATAAAGCTTTGCAATGGATGAGGGGCAAAGCCGAGGCGAAGACTCCACTGGACGAAGCCATTGTCCTCGAGTTGCACCGCCGGGTAGTGCTACACAGCACGCCCGAGATCGCTGGCCAATATAGCGAATTTCCTCGGCGCATCGCTGGCTCGGCGGCGATCTTTCCTAACCCAGCCAAGGTGCCTTTTCTGATGAGCAGGTTTGGGGACCAACTTTCAGAGATGTCCGATAGTCCCGAAGCTGCCTTCGATGCCCATTTTCAGTTAGTCAGGATCCATCCCTTCGCCGATGGCAACGGGCGTACCGCTCGGCTGCTAATGAACCTAATGCTGATCCGAGGCGGCTACGCACCCGTGGCCGTTCGCCTTGAGGACAGAAGCCGTTACCTCGACACACTCGAGACCGGATTGTTATCGAATGACCTTACCCCTTTCCAGATCCTCATGCACGAGCGTTTGGAAGCGACGATGGCTGATTATCTTGGTCATTTCGAACAGGTCATGAAGGTTCAGCAAAAGCGGCAACTCGCGGAGCAGCAAAGCCAAGGACGCGGCCGATAGTCGACCTCAACCGGAAAGGTGATCCAGTTCTCCTGGAGCCCGGCCGCGCCTGACGGGGATGGAATGGACAGTTCAACTTATGAATTCTTTGAAGACGTCTATCTTCTGATTGCGCGCGCCCGCAAACACGAAGCAGAGTACAACCTTGTTGCAAACGCGAGTGGCGAGGCGTCCTGGTGGAGCGTCCAGGAGCAAAGAAGCCTTACGGGCACTTACACCAGTACTTTGGTAATTCGTTGTCAGCAGCTTAAGGATCTGAAGCCGATCGCGGCTGACCTTTGCAACAATCTCGTGCATGCCCCTGATCAAACCGTGGCGACGCTCACCCGGCTCAACGGTCGTGACAACTCTGGCAAACTGCAATTTCCATGGAAGAAGGAGGACGACCCCTTCGTTCGCTCGCTATCGAAACTGGAACACCCGATTGGGCGAGCGGCTGCTGACTCCATCCGCGCTGCACGGGAAGCGACACGCCCCTTCCTATCCCATGCGCACATGGCCAAGAAGTTTCAAATTCAGGAAAGCACTGGGAACTGGTGCCCTCCTCCGCGTCGGTTCCCGCCGTCGCCGTAAACCGTCCTAGCCAGCGTCAGGAAATTTCCAGTTGCCTGCGGACACTCTCGCCAAGCGACTTCACTACACCTTCTATGAAGGGCCCGAGCAGCTGAGCCAACATCCATGTCAGTCATCGTGGGGCTTCGGTTCTCTGGCTTGGGAGAGGACCAAGTCAGCCCAAACGCAGTTTTCAGCGTCGACGGTCGCTTTGTCGAAGCGACCGTCGACGCTGTGACAGGCTGCACAGATGTGCAAGCCCTCGCTTACCGCGCTGACTTGGTCGGGAGCAAACGAATAGAGAGGTTCAAGCAGGCACGGAGCAGGTCCACACGGGCCGCGACGACAAACGATGCGTGCTGGTCGCGGCGGGCTCGTCCCTAGCCCGTCGCGGTGTCAAGACCGCGTTGCCGCGACCGACTTGCTATTCTCGTTCGTCGGCACTTCGCGGAATAGAGCGAAGGCTCTGTGTCGTGGAAGTCCTTTGGGCGTCCTGCTGCTGCATGGGACGGACCATGGTAGATGCTTCTTGCTTAGGCTAGCTCTTGTCCCGTGGAACGTCTCAGTCCCGCTACTAATCTCCGACCAAAGATTCGTGCACCCTGCCCGTCTGATCGCGTTGGATGAACACACGACTCACACCGTTCTCTGGCTCAAACACCTCGGTCAACGCAGGCAAGGACGCCGGCGCCGCGTCAGCGTCGCCCAGGCTCTTTGACGCCAGCAAGGCTGCTGAAGTTGATTTGCTTAACCGACAACAGAGCTTCAACCGTAACGGATCATCGCTGTTTTGACTTGAGTGAACGCTTCGATCGAACCCAGCCCTAGCTCACGTTCCAGTCCGGACTGGTTGTAGCCCCCAAAGACGCCTTGGTGTCGATCTCAACTCGAGCGTTGCCCATATCGTGCCTGCTTGGACCGCTGAGATCATGCGGTTCATGCGCGAGCCGAGTTCGGTATCGTTCGCGAAAGATAAGATGCCGGCGTGAGGCTGGGCGAGGCGATCAGGACATGATCGCCGTTCCGGTCTCGGCCGAGCGGCGCCAGGTTACCGTCGCCACTCCGGATAACCTACTACAGCAGGGCACGCCCGCCCATCCGCGAGAGCTGATCGATCACGTCTGTAACGCCTGGCGAACGCAAGCCAACGTGGCACCTTATCGCTGGGAGTTTGCCGAGGATAGCCGCGACTTCGATGTTGCGGTCGACTCGCGGGTGGCCACCAATGACATGGGCATGATGGTCCGCTTTGCCCGCTCCGGCGCGGGCCTGAGCTTCCGGATGGAGGAGACCTTCCGTTCCTACATCGAGCGAGGCCAATCTCTTTGGATGGATCAGAAGGCAGCTGAGGAAGAGTGACGTGCCTAATGGTTCGTCCGATGCCCGACAGTAATCTAATGGTAAAAGAACAAAACATGAACATGCACGGAGAAAGGAAAATCATCATGGAGCACGAGAAACTGGAGTTTGTTTCGCCATCTCGGCGAGAAGAAGTTCGTCGACGGCTGACCGCCGTACGCCGCTACCTAGCCAATCCATGCAGGGCAGAGGCCACCATCGCAGTTCGTGAACTCGGCATGTCGTATTCGAATTTCTACATACTTGTGCAAGCCTTTCGCCAGAACAACGATCCGGCAGACATCCCTGGTGCAACCGGCGAGAAGCCTCACAGGCAGCGCATCCAGGTAAACTATCGCCGCTTTATCGACCGTATCCTGACACAAGAAAGGGATGCGTCGGAGCGTCAGCTACTGCAGCAAATCGCCGGCGAGGCTGCTTTGCGTGGTATAACCCTGCCCTCCCCCCCGACGCTTCAGCGCTATATCCGGGGACAACTACAACGGCGAGCAGACGAACGGCTTACGCTTGGGGCAGAATACGTGCTCGACTTCTTTGTTCTGCGCGTTCCCGTGATTGCGAAGAATGGACAGGTGGGTCGCCCTGTTGCTGCCTGTATCATCGATGTAGTCTCCCAACGCCTCGCTGGATTGGCGCTTTCCACCCAACCGCCCACGATCAAGCTTATAAGCGAAGCCTTGATGGATGCCGCCTCCGGCGCAAGCAGCCTTTCTGGAAGGCTTGCCCTGACACTTAGCGTGGAGAAACAGGCCGAAGACTTGATTGTACCGGTGCTAGCCAGCGCGGGTGTTGACGTCCGAACGCGACTTGTCGTCCGAGACGATTACGGCAAGGCGGCAATTGCTGAACTGGGAGAGCGGGTCGGCAACATTCGCCTCGAAAGACGCAAGATTTGGATGCCGCTTTCATCCCGACCGATCAAGTTAGCTCCCAAAGAAGAACCGATGACAACAGAACAGGCGCAAAGGTTCATCAAGGCTCGCGAGGATCGGTCGCGAGGGTTAAGTACTCTGCCGATCGCACAGGATCTCCTGCTGCCGCTGCAGACCTCACTTACCACGCTGATAAAAGATCACTGAAGACCTAAGCGCGCAAAGGCCTCAAGAGACCTGCCCATCGCGCCGCTCCCTATTCTTTGCTCGGCAAAGAAGGACATGGCTTCCAGCCTAATGAAGACTTCCTTGTTGTGCTGCTCGACAAGCCCTTTTAACAGCTGTCTTGCCTCGGTCATGGACAGGGTTCGGCCACTTCGCCTCACTGCAGCCACCTCACGCGTCTCTGGCCAATCGGCTAGAAGCCTCAGCGGGCCAAAGGTCGGCCCTAGGTTGGATCGTACGCGTTCACCAAAGCGGCGTTTTCCCGTGTTTCTCACATCCACATCGCTGCCAGGCTCCGCTAACGTCTTGACCAGCTCGCTTGCGCGGCCTCCATCATCAGGTGCCAAGGTTACGAGCAAGCGCGTCGCCGGACCGCTCGGCAACTCGCGATCCGCCAAAACCATCTGGAGCCATCCTGCTGCCATCTGGCAAGCGGCGAATTGCTCGTGCAAAGCGATAGCCGGTTCTGTCAGTCGGGCTGCCAACACGAGATTGGCGCTCCGCTCGATCACGAACACGCAGGTCGGAGCAAAATGCTTGTCGCCGGCCTTGACTAACAGATCGACGCCGCAAACGTCCACAATCACTCCCAAGCCATAAGCAAGGGCGAGCACTGAGGGGTCCGAGCTAGCCCGGGCGCGGCATAGCTGAACGATCTTAGTCGCTGTTGGCAACGACATGGGCACCTTGTCTTGCTTGATCAGCAAGCGACCGATCTTGCCGTTGCTTAAACTGGCGTCCTGCATGAGCCAACGACGAGCAGCCTTCTCTGCCTGCTTAACAGTACGTTCGCTGGTTTCCCGGCCTGCCGTTCTTGTTGCCCAAGGAACAATCACGGCCAATGAGCGGCCTTCGCTCCTCCACCGCCTCCGTAAGCTAAAAAGAGCACTCCTTTTGAGGCCCACACTCGCAGCGATCTTATCCATCTGAGCCGTGGTTGTCGCTTCGTCGGCTGCAAGCATCGCGGCGAGCCTTTGAACCACAAAGATGCGGCGGTTCGCAGGTAGACTAAGGAGCAGCAACCGGTCTTGCTCGGGTAAGCCATCCGGAAATGCTTGCTTCAGCACGGCGTCGGCATCTGGCACCTCCTCGCTCATTCCATTTATATTCATTATTGCCTTGACAGCCACTTATCTACCACCCAAATCATTCATTCCAGTTATCTTCATTATTTGAAAGGCATCTGATGAGGAAGAGGATACGCTGCGTGCCTCGCATTCCAAAGCCGGAACAAACGCTGGCTGAAAAGCTAGCAAAGCTGACTCAGCTTGAAGCGGAATATGCCGGCATCCTCTTTCGTGCCGTTGATCTTCCACGGTCTGGCACATGGAAGCGGCCACCCCCGCGCAAATTGATCTTCCCACCTCGCCCGCCGAGTAGCGATGCAGTTGCGGTCTTTCCCATGGTTCTTCGCCCCTCAATACAGGATGAACTTGCCGAGAGCCGGTGGAATGATTGAACTTCGCAAAAGAAGTGAGTCCCCCGGTTTGCCTTGTCGTATTGGCAAATGACGGCCTTCAGAATGAAGTGTCGTCGGTGTGGCTGATCTAAGCCAAATCTTGTTCCAAGCAACTCGAACTTAGCAGTGACGCCGCTGCCGCGAGCTCGCTGATGATCTAGGAGACAAAACATGCCTATTCGTGCCGGAAGCCATGATGAGAACGCTCTTCAGCAAATCATGAAGTACATCCCAGACACGAACTTTGATGTCTCCCAAATCGCCGACGATTGCGATTGCACTTCGTGTGTTGTCGTTAGCGAAAGCGCTTTGTCTATCCACGAGACAGGTCCGATCTACAATCAGCTGCTGGCCAAGGGCGACCTGCGGTTATCTGGCAACACAGAACTGCGCCGGCTGCCGCGCTTGCTCGCTGTAACGGGCAACCTCGACCTTTCCGAATGTCTCCAACTTACGCTTATGCCAGAGGCTTTGTACGTTGGCGGTTGGGCCGACCTTGCCGGCACTCCAATCGAGGCCCTCCCGGCCAAGATGATCGTGGAGGGCAAACTTGATGTGCACGACTGCGAGGAACTTCAGGAAATTCATGAAGATGCCGTTTGTGAAAGTCTGGAAGCAGGGGGCTGCGGCAAACTGCATAGAATCCCTGGCAAGCGCGTTTATGGGTCGCTTGGTCTATCTGGAACTGCGATCGAAGAGCTTCCAGAAGACCTAAAAATTATTGCAAGCCTGACGCTTAAAGACTGTAAATATCTGACCACCATCCCTGAAGGAACAACGGTCAACCATGCAGTCGATGTTCGCGGATGTTCAGTGCTGTTTCGTCTACCAAAGAGCCTTCAGCCTCGTGAACTCACGACCGATACGTTCTCCGTCTCACCTACCGGCCTTCACACACCACGCATCAATGCAAGCGACGCCGAGATGATGATCGGTCGCCCCGCGCGCGATGTCATCCATCACCACTTGCTTGAAAACCTCGAGATCATGAAGGCCAACATCCTGGCTATCCGCCAGTCTGCTTGCCGCCCGTCGGGAAGCTTCGTGACCTTGGACACGCCTGCCACCCGGCGGGAACTCCAGCTCCGCACAACTCGCCTCACGAAATCGCGCTTATGAAGGGTTCGCGCTCGACTACGGCCATCTATCGTTGCGGCGATAATGTTCGCAGTTAGTGCAGTCCACCTTGGATTGTTCGTTTCTTATTGGCAGCAAGCAGGGAGAAGCTGGATGCCCGACTTGGTTGGTGAGAAGTCGAAACGTGCTCGGCTGCGGCGTCGCAACGAGCCTGTTCTGCCATTGTCGGTTTGCGCCCAAACGCGCGCGGAAGGATGGCGCCGCCCATTCTGGGTCCGCTCGCACCCGTCGCACCGCGACACGCTCCTGCGAGAGGAAGCAAAGTGAAGAGTCAGGAAACAGAACATGCACCTGGCTTGATCAGCCCGGCTGCCCAGTACGTTATGGATGGCGAGCCATTCGATTTGAACGGCGACCCCTTCTACGTCGAAAATCATCATAGCTACGACCGTGACGTGCTTGTACTTCGTGAGGTTGAGTACATGCGCGGCGGCGAGCGTTCGGTGCGCCGTGCGGTTCAAGTGCGCTATGGCGAAGACTCAGAATACAGACGCAGACTTGTACGGACCGGATTACGCGCGCCTCTACAGACCGCTATTCACCAGCGATCCTGCCGATCGCAGTGTGACCCGTGGCGACAAGTAAGTACGATCCGGATCGCGGAACCCTTTTCTCTCCTGCTAGAGAATCGCTCCTGCGAAAGCTTGTTAGTTCACTGACTCAGCATCCAACCCATCGGGTGACGGCTGTCTTGCAGTGGTCAGCCCTGTCGCCTTCCACAGCTTGGTGCCGAAGCGATCTGGCCTGAGCCGCGGGCTTGAAAGCTCAGCGCCAAGATCGGCTCCTCGACCCTAGGTAAAGGCCAGCCTGTTTAGCGCGGCGTTCCCTCAGGTCCGACCGTGAGTTCTCGAGATCGAAAAACAGGAGGTTACCTTGGACTCAAACGAAGATTCCTCGGCGTATTGCCAACCAGTCGAGTTGGCACTCGGCACGACGAGTCTTGACCCTGGTGCAGCGCATCAGACAGGCCGTACGGACAGGTCGACCACTCTGCCGGGCGTGCGTGCAAAGCAGCCTCGCTCCAAGGCTCGGCCAGGCCGTGAGACAAGCGGCGACGCTCGCGACGCGGCAACAAGTGCAAGATCAAGAAGACGCGGCGGCTCAGCCGGGCCTGCGCCAAGCCAGAACCCGATCTCAAGTGATCTCGATGGTGAGACCATCCCCAATCTCGGCAGGTCGGCAAGCGAAGAGGTTTGGTCGGTGCGCATCAAGCATCCAATCGAGTGCTTGCCGTTTCGACCTCAAGCCCGGCCGATGTATGTGCCTGGCCGACGAGATCGTCGTGGTGCCGGACAGGCTCTGTCCTCGAGCATGCTGCAGCGCTTTCAACCACACCTTGTTGCCGACCAGGCCCTGGGGGCCGTTCGCATCAACTTTCGCTACGCATCCTTTCAGTCGATGGCGGCGGCACACAGCGAAAAGGCGGGGCGGGATCAGTACTTCGAAGGTCCACACGAAACTTTTGGGTTCCGGCTTCACGAAAGTGATACCGGGGTGCTGGACCTGCAGTACCAGCCGATCATACTCAAGTGGCATCTGCGTACAGGCGCCACTCACGAGATGACGTTTGACTTCGGCATCGAGACTGACGAGGGCGAGGTGGTCTTCGGGGAGGACAAGGCAAGCACCGAATATTTCGACGACCCTCACTTGGACGAGCGCCTCGCGTTTGCGGAGTTGTTTTTGAGAACCAAGGGCGCTTCCTTTCAGCGCCGTGTGGCCGGCGGCCTGCCAAATGACCTGCAACGTCGCATCGTCAAAGATATCTTCGACGCCCGCCGAACCGCTTACAGCGATGATGTCGCTGGGCGCGTTCGAGCTCTTATTGTCAGCGATGGCGGTACCAGTGCGTTAAGCCAGGTGCTCAACACGATCGGAGAACATCCGGTTCTCTCGCTCGAAATAGCCCGGGCTATGATGCATCACAGGCTCTTGGCGATGCCACTTGATACGCCGCCAATGCCGGACACGCCCGTGACCATCCCTATCGCTGCCAAGAAGGGCGCTCTTCGGGCTTTTCTCGCTCAGCACGTGGCACGCTGAGGAGCAAAGGTGGTGATCCCATTCTGGCTGCCCGAGGGCCACATACTGAAGTACGGCAACCGGCTGATGCGCTTCGAAGAGGCGCTCGGTGATGGCATTCTGCGCTTCCGGTACATCGACGGTGACGAAGAGATTGTTCTTGTCCCGGTAGGCAGGTCCGGCGAGCTCGGCATGCCAAAGGTGGCCTGGATCATCTGCCAGTTTCGCGCGGGTGTGGTGGTCGACCCCGACTACAATATCGATATCAACGAGCGGAACGAAAACATCCTGAAGTTCGATCGGCCAGCCTGCATCGCACTCGACAAGTTCGCGGGCTGGCGCTTTGATTGGGCTGACGCCGCGGTTCAGGCCGGATTTAAGAAAACGGAAGCGGACGCAAAATATTGGATTTCGAAGAATAACAAGGGCGGTAGAAAACCTCAGCCACGTTCACTCCTGCGCTGGATGCGCAAGCTTGTAATACACGGTGGTCGTATTGGCGCTTTAGTAAATACGAGTGGACGCGCAAAAGGGCAAAGCCAGTTGCCTGACATCGAGGACCGGTTAGTCCACAAGTGGGCAATGCGTTACTGGCGCCCAAGTACATTGAACGGCAGGCTTGCACATAAGGAAGACGCCGCTGCGCTCCTTATCGCCGACTGGGACATGCTCAAAGAAATGGGCGTGCCCTATCTCAGCGAAGAAGCTCCTTCGTCGGAGACCGTAAGAGAGCGGATCAACAGCCTGGAGTGCTATTCTACGCATGCCTCTCGCTTCGGCAGGCCGTCGGCTGACCGCATCTATTCACCAAGCGGCGAACCGGTACCAGTCGATCGACCCTTCGAGCGAATATACATGGACGGCGTCGAGTGGGAGCATAGCGTCTTCTTCTCTAATGCTCTGAAGATTGCGGCTGTGAAGATGAAATCAGTGATCTCGATGTGCGCCTTCTCGTCGTACATATTTCCTTATCCGGTTTTCGCTGGCCAGTTCCGGCCGGTGTGGGGCTTGCGGGCCCTACGCAGCGTAATGCTGCCACCTGAGCTAACACCCGAGGAGATCGAGGAGGATCCTGAGGCGGCGCTGTTCTACAGTCTGCCCAGCGACGTCATGTACGATCGCGACAGAACCATGATTGCGCCGCGTATGGTGCCGGGTGCAATTAAGATCTTTTCGACTGCGGAGCTGGCAGAAGCCTTTCACAGCGACGCAAAGAGCAAGCTTGAGAATTACCACAAATTCGCAAAGCAACGGCTCGCAGAAATTCCCGGCAGGATCCTTGGCCCGAGAACCAAATATGAGATGGGCTACAACCCTCTGGCGGCAACCGAAGTCACCCGACAGCAATACGTCGATCTTCATGAGCAGAGTCGTCGCCAATGGAACAAAACGGGCAAGAAGGCTTTCGGGTGGCGCTCACCCAATGACCTGATGCGTGCTTTGGTGCAAGCAGGCGGCACCCGGCTCACAGATCCGAAGGAGGTCATGCGCACATTCGCGAGCACGCCGGCCAAGCCGTGCGTGCTTACCAATAATGGCCTGATCTACGACAACGTACATTACCGCTTCAATCGAGAGGGTGTCGGCAAGGCTCTGAGTTCCAACCTGCACAACACACCCTTCGGGAGCCGCCTTAAAGGAACGGCCAAGATCCTAGTGGTTCTCCGCGTGTGGGACGACGACATCGACATGATTGAGGTCTTTGACGAGGAAAACAAAGAGTTCTTCCCGATGTGGTCCACCGACCCACTCTATACCGGCGGCTTGAACCGTTGGGAGCACCACATCTATCATTCACTACTCCGATCCGGAGCGGGTAGCAGTCAAACGAAGCGCGATCGGTCTCGTATCCGGGCTAAACAGCTGAACGACAGCCAAAAAACCCTTAGCGGCAAGTCCTTCCGCGAGCGAGAAGCGCCCGTGGAACTGTTGGAGGCCGAGGAGCGCCGCCAGTCAGGTAAACGCGGTTTCAATCTGAACTGTGCCCAGGTTCCCGAACTCCACATCCCGACCCACATCGATGGGGCGCAACGCAACGACGTCGCCAAACCTCCGCCTCAACGACGTAAAGAGGCTGAGGTGGCGGAAGGCGATGACGATGCTCGCTCAGATCCATCCAAAAAGATCGCCCGGGACCTGGGTGATGACGAGGCCACTACAAATCCCTTCAATCCAACGTGGCAGTTCCCCGATGGCTCCGACAGCTACGATGACGATGACGAGGAGGACTAGAATGGGCACTTATAAGAAGCCCAAGCGCCTCACCGGTCGCGCAACTCCAGACCCCTACGATCTCGATGCACAGGCCCGAGCCGAACACGCCCAGGGCGTCGTTGAAGCCATGTGGGTAGATACCGAACGGCAACGCTTGGTCCTCAACAGCATCCGCAATTACATGCGGGTGTGCAAGGCACGTCGCGGAAAAAACCGCTCTCCACTCACCGGTCGCCGATTGAGCCAGTTCAGCCAAGCGGGAAAGAGCGCCATTGCCGAACGGCTGATCATCGAACTCATGGAGGAGGCAATCGCCGCTGGGCTTGATCCAAATCCTTTCCGTGTGATCCACATCACGATTGATCCGCGCATGACGCTGAAGATGCTTTACCAAGAGATACTGAAACGCCTTGCCGACGACTTCACGGCGGAACCTGGATCTCAAGGGCGGCGTGTAAGTGCTGAGCAAGCTAAGGAGCTCAAGGGCAGCTCCAAGGACAACATAAAAATCTTCGAACAGCGCGTGGAGGAGTGGGTCGACAGGCTTGGGGTCGAACTCATCATAGTAGACGAGGTCCAAAGGCTTATCAGCAATACAGGAAACCTCAGCGCCAACAAGGCACGCATTGACACCTTCCTGACCGCCGACGCCCTTGATGTCACAAAAAAGCTCCAAGCCTTTCTTGATCGTGGCGTTGTGCCACTTGTGTTCATCGGCGACGAGACATCAGAACGGTTTTTTGAACTCAACAGCCAGTTCGCAGCTAGGTTATCAAAGCCACTCGAATTGCGCCCACTTGATGTTTCAAAGGTGCGACAACAAAAGCAGTTCTTTGATTTTTGCATCGAGTACAACAACCAAATCGTTCAGCAAAAAGCGACGGCGGTTGAGACATGTCTTACCGAGCCATTGGTGCTGACAGCCCTTAGCATGGCATCGGGAGGGCACATCGGGAGAGCCGCAAGGATCATACAAGTGGCTCTGCCTGCCGCTCTTGAACGCGGTGCTGTCACGCTTGAGGCGTACGACCTGAGCAACGCGGTCCGGGACTTCGCCATCGGTTTAGGCTGGGTCAACCATGATCCTTTCGGGGTGGCCCCGGCCCAGGTTGAACCTCAAACAACCGTAACGGCAGGCGAGTTGGTCGGTGTATAATCTGAACCGGCACACTCGAAGGCTTCGGTTTGATCGTGACCTGGCAGACGATGAAAGCATTCCAGGCGCGATTGCAAAAGGCGTCCGCGAGCATGTTTTGGAGCGCACCAACCTCGTCCTTGAAGCAGCTGAAGTTCCGCTCAAACACCTAGGGTGGAGCCAACTGTGCGATCATGAGGAGCTTGCTCGCTTAGCCTTCGTGGCTCGCTGCGAGCCTGCCTTCCTAATCGCCAGAGCCGGTGAGCGGGTCCTGAATGACCAGGCGAAGATCTCCGTAGACGCTCGTTTTGGCACCCTGGTGATCCCACGTGCTTACCTTGAGCTAAACCGCCGGCGCATTGCGCCCGTCACTCTTCGTAAGCACAATTACCATCGACTGGGCTGGATGAACCTTCTCCTGCCATACTGCACCGAGAGCCTGGAAAGATTGGTGTCCAGCTGCTCGCACTGCAGGGCCACTCTTAAGTGGCATTATGCCTGGGGCATCGAGAGCTGCGACATTTGCCAGCGAGTTGTCGACCCGGCACAGGAGCCACTGCTCGCAGAGGAACTAGCTCCCAACTACCGGCTATTCAGTCAAATAGTTTCACTTCGTGTTAGCGCCGCCACAGCCGCCCTTGACCGCCTTCCAGCTACCCTCCGCACCGTCCAACGCGGAACCCTCGTTCGGCTCGCCCTGCAGTTAGGCGGCATCGTTCAGAAAGAAATGGTAGAAACCACTTCCAGGCAAGCCGTGGCAAGGCTTCCGGGGCCCGTGCTAGCTTCGATTGTCGCTTCCGGAACAGGTATGCTTTCCACTTGGCCTGATGGGTTCCGCACGTGGGTATCTAATCAAGCAAGAGAACTGGAAGCGGATCCGTCGGCACTTCAGGTTCTCCGAACGAAGCTCAAACGTCTTACGAGCCAAGATCGTGAAAAAGCCGATCTCGTCTCCCTAGTCCGTGACGCCCTTCCCGACTTAGGCCGGCATCATGTTCACAGCTTTCCAACTGACAAGCGCTACTACATCTACCAACAAGTGCGAGACAGGCTTGGTACGTCGCCCGAGCAGACCGAGGTTCTTCGGAGTGTGGCTGAAGACAAGTTCCGGAGCTCGAATAAGCGGACAAACCATCAAGGACGTTTCGACGCAGAATTCATCGACCTGCTCGAACCGCACTTTCGCAACACAATGTCCTTCAGTTCATGCGCTTGGCAGTTTCAACTGCCCATTTATGCAATTGATCAGCTCTGTGCTCCGGATTTGCTCGAGTGGGAAGATCACCCTATCGTCTTAGCGACGCGGCCTCGCCGGCACGTTCGTGAGGCCAGTGTAGCAGAACTCTGCAGAAAGCTTAAAGCTTCGGCCGAACTGGACTTGCCACCCCAACGGGCAGTGTCGCTTGCCACAGCTTCAAAGCGCATTGGCGGTCGCCTTAAGCCATGGTCCTGCATGATTGATGCGCTGCGGATGCGCCAACTTCCCTTCTGGCTGGCTGGTCCAGAGCCAACCAGCAAATCGATTGTTATACTTCCAGAAGACCTCAAGCGCTTTGACCAGGTTGAAGCGCAATTACCAACGGTCGGTCTTGAGCACGCTGAAACGTTGAGCCAGCTCGATGCTGGTCAGATCCTGAACATCACACCAGCTCTTGTCGCCAAGCGATCAGGCGATTTCAAGCTCTCATTCAAAAGGGAAGGACTTGCACTTGTAGCTTCGCGCGAAGACGTCCTAGCGATTGCGGGCGAAATTGCGTGGAGCGCCGAGATCGCTCTGCACCTATCGATCAGTATCATGAAAGTGCACGGCGCTCTGAAAGCTCGGA
This sequence comes from uncultured Sphingomicrobium sp., assembly GCA_964243335.1. Classification (GTDB taxonomy): domain Bacteria; phylum Pseudomonadota; class Alphaproteobacteria; order Sphingomonadales; family Sphingomonadaceae; genus Sphingomicrobium. The sequence goes on from CAXTED010000005.1 coordinate 144,942, forward strand.
ACGCTGTTCGGTTTAGGACTGGATGGTGCCGACGTGATCTGATCGAGCGAGGCATTCTGCCTCAGCCCCCTCAGGCGCTTACAAGCTCCATTCGCAGAGGCACGATCAAAGGTTGAAAGAAGTCCTGAACACTTAGAACTAGCCCTCGATCGGAGGTAAATAGCGGCTCAATGTCATAATAAGGTTGTGCCAGTGGTTGCTGGCGTGCAGAACCTTCATCCGTCGCGAACACGCTTGGCGGACGGAAGCTGTCAGACGACCGCCCACAACCTTCCTCAAACCACGGCGATCTTGCCTGCCTCGGAGAAAAACCGCCGCAGGGCAGCGCTGGTCTGCGGCGCCATTTCGATGAAGACGCGGCGGCCATCATGCGGATCATCGCGCCGCACAAGCAAGCCGCGATCGGTCATCGTCTTGATCCACCGCAGGGCAGTCGTGGCGGGTACGGCCGCCGCTATGCACAGGCTCGACACTGGCACGCGATGCTGCCCGATCTCCGCCTGCAGCAGGTCGAGCAGCATGTCCCAGGCAGGATCGGCAAATAGGTCGGCAGGTAGGTGATTGGATCGAATGCGGCGTGCGCGGATGATGGCGCGCAGGTTCTCCGCTGCAATTGCCGGCACCTCGCTTGCGCTGACGGGAACGGCGATGGCCGCTGGCGGTGCGCCTGGTCCCGTCGACAAACGGGCCAGCGTCGCGGCAATGCGGCTTACCTCATCGCTCAACTGTCGCAGCCGAGTGGCGCTGGTGTCCGTCGCCACATCCGACAAGCGCGCTGCGTCAGCCAGACCCGACGCTGCTACAGCCAAGGCAGCGGCACGTTCAACCGCGTCCGGCTCGACGAGTATCTGGATCAAAGGAGCCGAAAGTTGAGCGAACACAAGGTCGATCAGATCGCGCGTGATAACAACAACGACCGGGTAAAGCCCCCGTGATGCATCGGCCTCAAGCCGCGTCAGCAAGCCGTCCAGGTGCGGTGTCGGCTCGCTCTCCAGCTCCATCCACACGGCGCCATTATTCAGCTGCTGATCCAGGCGTTGGGTGGCCTCTACGACCGGCACGGCACCAGCAAGCCGCAACCCTGCTGCCTTCGCCGTTTGCGACGCCCGGGCGATTGCCGCCGGCGAGTCACCTATCGCCAGCAGGGGCGCAGAACCCCAATCAGCCGATAACTGTCCGATCGGATGAGACACTGCGGTCATCTTCAACCTCGTTTCCGTAAGATCCAACCGAGCTGGTGAACGTTACACTCCAAAGCGGGGAGATTGTCATTCGGCTTCTGCATCCGCTTCGGACCAACTAGGCACAATGTCGCAACATGGAGGTTTGATACGGACATTTTTGCGGAGGAATGCGGGGTGCGACGGGTAAGCAGAGCGGAGCGAATAGCTGTCGAGCGTGCCACATGCTTGGCCCAGTTGCGATCAGCGCTGAACAACGCCGAACGCGTCGCTAAGGACCTGTTGGATGACGCGGGCAGAGTAGCCGAAGCGCTTGATCTAATCACCAGGCTGTCCGGCATCCGCGACGAGGTCGACGCGCTTCAGCGCTTTCGTCCCGCCCGCCTGAACCGATCCGCTCCAGATCGGATCGATCCTTTCACACCCTTTGATTAGTCAAACACCCTGGGGCAAGTCGCCCCCGCCGCCGAACTCGACCAGAAAAGGTTCGCATGGTAGTGCTGCCCACCCCGCGGTGGCCACAAACCCGCGGTTCAAGAACGCCGACTTGCCATAAGCCAAAGGCTCCCCGCCCGGTCCATCACAACGCCCTCCCGCCGCCATCAGCACGGCATGGCCCGCTGCCGTATCCCATTCGCTGGTCGGCGACAGCCGGGGATAGATGTCCGCCCTCCCCTCCGCCACCAGGCAAAATTTCAGGCTTGATCCCGTACCAATGTATTCGCAGCCTGTTTGCAGCGCCTCGAGGTAATCGCTCGTCGACTGGGTGAAGTGCGACTTGGACGCCACCGCCAGCAACTTGTCGCCAAGTGGGCGCGTACGGATTGTTGCGCGTTTGCCCACTTCGTCTTCGGTCCACGCGCCCTCCCCGACGATGCCGGCATGCATGGATCTGGTGACCGGTGCGAACACGGCCCCGAGTACCGGCAAACCGTCTGTGATCAGCCCGACATTGACCGTGAAGTCCTCGCCGCCCCGCACGAACTCCTTGGTGCCGTCCAGCGCATCAACCAGGAAATACGTATTGCCATGCGCGGGGATGCGCCCGGCGGCGACTTCCTCCTCGGCGATCACCGGCACGCCTGGTGCTGCTCGGGCAAGCGCTTCAAGCAGGATCGCCTCTGCCGCGCGATCGGCCTCCGTCACAGGTGAAAGATCGCCCTTGTGCTCGACGGTGAACCCGCGTGCGCGGACAGCCATGATTGCCTCGCCCGCCTCCCGGCAAGCCGCGGCGACAGCATTCAGCAGCGCGCGCCGGTCGCTCATCTTACTTGCTCAGCGCGGCGCCATGCGAATACCGCCGTCGAGCCGCACATGTTCGGCGTTGAGATAATTGCTCTCGACGATGAAGCACGCCAGATTGGCATATTCCTCGGGTTTCCCAAGGCGCTTGGGGAATGGCACCTGCGCACCAAGCGCATCCTGTACATTGGCCGGCATCATGGCCACCATCGGCGTTTTGAATACGCCCGGCAGGATAGTGTTCACGCGGATCCCGTCGTTCATCAGGTCGCGTGCAATCGGCAGGCACATCGCCAGCACGCCGCCCTTTGACGCCGAATAGGCCGCCTGGCCGATCTGCCCGTCCTGCGCCGCCACCGACGCTGTGTTGATGATCACCCCGCGCGCACCATCCTCACCCGGCTCACTCGCGACCATGCCCGCGGCCGAATGCGCAATACAGCGGAACGTACCAACCAGATTGATAGCAATCACCATCTCGAACTGGTGCACCGGATATTTCTTGATTTCACCAGTGGCCTTGTCGCGCCCGACGGTTTTCACCGCGTTGGCGATGCCTGCACAGTTTACCAGGACACGCTCCTGCCCGTGCGCCGCCCGAGCCTTGTCGAACGCCGCGATGACCTTCTCGTCACTGGTTACGTCGACTTCGCAGAACACGCCGCCAAGCTCCGCGGCGACCTTTGCGCCGCGCTCAACGTCGCGATCAAAGATCGCTACCTTAGCTCCCTTGGCCGCGAGCGCCCGAGCGGTCGCCTCGCCTAGCCCCGAAGCCCCGCCCGTAACCACCGCCGCCACGCCACTGATGTTCATGTAATCCTCCAAGTTCCCGGCGAAGCCGGAGCCCAGTCTAATAAACCAGCGCGTCAGCGCCGCTTGGACCCCGGCCTACGCCGGAGACCCAACAGCCTCAATCCGCACCAACACTGCGTCCACCTGAACCTGCGCTCCAGCGACTGCGCTCAAATCCGCGACCACCCCGTCGAACGGAGCCACCAGCGCATGCTCCATCTTCATCGCCTCCAGCGTCAGCAATCGCTGACCCTTGCTGACCTGTTCACCTGCCGACACATCGACCGATGTGACTTTGCCGGGCATCGGCGCCAGCATGGCACCATCGCCGGCCGCAGCGCCTCCGATCCCTCGGGTTGCCAATGAGAACTCGAACGCCTGCCCCGCGTCGAACACCACGACGCGCTCGCCATCGCGGAAGCCGGACAGTGCTGCCGTGTCGCCCTCGTCGCCAAGGTCCACAACTCGCGCATCGCCGCGATGTGCCAACGCCACACGAACTGCAGGCGCCGCATTCAGCCTGAAACCCGCCAATCCGTGCAGCGCGGTTTCAGCTTCATCCTCATCAATTGCCAGGGCCACTGCCGCTGCGCCGCGCCACACGGCGTCGTTCGGCTCCGCAACCGGTACCAGCGTGTCCAACTTGCGCCCGATGAAGCCGGTGTCGATTCGTCCTTCGCCAAAGTCCTCGTCTTCAAGCGCACTGACCAAGAAAGCGGCATTGGTCCGCACCGGCCATACCTCTGCATCGGCGAGCGCACCTACCAGCACCTCGATCGCCTCTTCGCGGTCGGCGCCCCAGCCGATCACCTTGGCGATCATTGGGTCGTAAAAAGGTGAGATTGTGTCGCCCTCTTCGACGCCGGTCTCGATGCGTGGCTCCCCGTAGACACTGACGTTGTCGGGTCCGGCCTCGCCCAGGTCGAAATGCTCCAGACGTCCGGTACTCGGAAGAAACCCGCTTCCTGGATCTTCCGCATATAGCCGGGCCTCCACCGCCCAGCCGTCGATCGACAATTCGTCCTGCCGCTTGGGGCAAGGTTCACCGCTCGCCACGCGCAGCTGCCACTCGACGAGGTCCTCGCCGGTGATCTCTTCTGTCACCGGATGCTCGACCTGCAGCCTTGTGTTCATCTCCATGAACCACACTCGGTCCCCGCGTAGCCCTTCGCTCGCGTCGGCGATGAATTCGATGGTCCCCGCGCCCTCGTAATTGACCGCCTGCGCCGCGCGCACAGCGGCTCCGCAAACCGCCTCGCGGGTCGCCGTGTCCATCCCCGGCGCCGGCGCTTCCTCGATTACCTTCTGGTGCCGCCGCTGCAGCGAGCAATCGCGCTCGAATAGATGCACCACATTGCCATGTGCATCGCCGAACACCTGAACCTCGATGTGCCGGGGCGACAGGATGTACTTCTCGATCAGCACGACATCGTTGCCGAATGAGGCCGAGGCCTCGCGTTTGCAGCTTTCGAGTGCGTCGCCGAACTCACCAGCAGTCTCGACCCGCCGCATGCCCTTGCCGCCGCCGCCGGCAACGGCCTTGATCAGCACCGGATAGCCGATCGCATCGGCCTCCCCCTGCAACCGCTCGGGCGATTGATCCTCGCCCAAATAACCCGGCGTCACCGGCACTCCCGCCGCCGCCATCAGCGTCTTTGCCGCATCCTTGAGACCCATCGAACGGATCGAGTCCGGCTTCGGGCCAACCCACACCAGCCCGGCGTCTATCACTGCCTGAGCAAAGTCGGCGTTCTCGCTCAGAAACCCATAACCCGGATGGATTGCGTCCGCTCCGCTTTCCTTGGCGGCCGCAATGATGCGATCTCCGACAAGATAGCTTTCACGGGCGGGCGATGCGCCAATGTGTACCGCAGCATCCGCCATCCGCACGTGCAGAGCCTTGGCGTCGGCCTCGGAATAAACCGCCACCGTGCGCACCCCGATCCGCTTGGCCGTGCGAATGATCCGGCAAGCAATCTCGCCGCGGTTCGCGATCAGAAGCGTGCCGATCACTCGCCCCTCTCCCAGGCAAAGCTAGAAGAAGATTGATCGGCCAACTCCGGCTGGGGAACAGCAAGTGCCCGCATCGGCTCTTCGCCCCTCATCGGCTTCAACCCGAGCTTGGTCAGCAAGGCGGCATCGGCGCTGTCGCCCGCGTTGGCGGTGGTTAGCAACTTGTCACCGGTGAAGATCGAGTTCGCGCCGGCAAGGAAGCACAACGCCTGCGCCGCCTCGCTCATGCTTTCGCGCCCAGCCGAAAGCCTCACCATGCTCTCCGGCATGGTGATACGCGCTACTGCGACCGTCCGCACGAACTCGATATCGTCGATCCTTGCCAGCGGCGTGTCGGCAAGCAGGTCGCCAAGCACCGTTCCCCGGATCGGCACCAGAGCATTGATCGGTACGCTTTCGGGATGGCGCGGAAGCGTCGCGAGCGCGTGGATGAAGCCGACACGATCCTCCCGCGTCTCGCCCATCCCGACAATCCCGCCGCAGCAAACTGCCATCCCAGCACTGCGCACCTCCTCCAGCGTGTCGAGCCGTTCCTGGAAGGTTCGCGTGGTGATGATATCGCCGTAATGCTCGGGCGAAGTATCGATGTTGTGATTGTAATAGTCCAGGCCAGCTGCCTTGAGCCCGCGCGCCTGCTCTCCGGTCAACATGCCCAGAGTCATGCAGGTTTCGAGCCCCATTGCCTTCACGCCCGCGACCATGTCGCACACCGCGGCCATGTCCCGCTCCTTGGGTTCACGCCAGGCTGCCCCCATGCAGAATCGCTGCGAGCCCGCAGCCTTGGCCTCCGCGGCAGCGGCGAGCACCGCGTCCACGTTCATCAGCTTCTCGGCCTTGAGCCCGGACCGGGCAGTCACCGATTGGCTGCAATATCCGCAATCCTCCGGACAGCCGCCGGTTTTGATCGACAACAATGTGCACAATTGAACTTCCGTCGCGGCATGGTGCGTGCGGTGCGTCTCGGCAGCGCGAAACAGCAGCTCCGAAAACGGCAGGTCAAATAGTGCGGCGATTTCGTCGCGAGTCCATTCGGTGCGGGTCATGTTCGTCACATTCTGAAGACGCCGAACGACGCACGCTCGGCAATGGGGGCATTGAGGCAGGCGGCGAACGCCAGGCCGAGCACGTCGCGGGTCTGCGCCGGGTCGATGATCCCGTCGTCCCACAGCCGCGATGTCGCGTGCCAAGGGTTTCCCTGCGCTTCATAATCGTCGCGGATGGGCTGCTTGAACGCCTCCGCTTGCTCCGGCGTCCAGGAGTCTGCCTCGCGGTGAACCGTCGCAAGCACTGACGCGGCCTGCTCGCCGCCCATCACGCTGATCCGCGAATTCGGCCACGAAAACAGGAACCGGGGGGAGTAAGCCCGCCCGCACATGCCATAATTTCCGGCGCCGAAGCTGCCACCGATCAGCACCGTGACCTTAGGCACCTGAGCCGTCGCTACGGCCGTCACCAATTTGGCGCCATGCTTGGCAATGCCTTCCGCTTCATACTTGCCGCCGACCATGAAGCCCGAGATGTTCTGCAAGAACAACAAAGGCACGCGCCGCTGGCACGCGAGTTCGATAAAGTGCGCGCCCTTCACGGCGCTCTCGCTGAACAGCACGCCATTGTTCGCCAGAATGGCGACCGGCATGCCCCATATGTGCGCGAAACCGCACACCAAAGTTGTGCCATACAACGCCTTGAACTCGTGGAACTCGGACCCGTCCACGATCCGCGCGATCACCTCGCGCACGTCGTACGGCGCGCGCACGTCTTCAGGGATCAGCGCGTACAGTTCTTCGGCGTCATACTTGGGCGCGCGCGGTTCGCGCAGCTCCGTCCCGGCGCCGGTTTCCCCGCCCAGATGCGACACGATGTCTCGAACGATCGTCAGAGCATGCTCGTCATTGTCCGCCAGATGATCGACTACGCCCGACTTGCGCGCATGCAGGTCGCCCCCGCCAAGCTCCTCGGCTGTGATTTCCTCCCCGGTTGCCGCCTTCACCAGCGGTGGCCCGGCAAGAAAAATCGTCCCCTGCTCTCGCACGATCACGCTTTCGTCGGACATTGCAGGCACATAGGCCCCGCCGGCGGTGCAGCTGCCCATCACGCAGGCGATCTGCGCAATACCTTTGGCACTCATGTTGGCCTGGTTGAAGAAGATGCGCCCAAAGTGATCGCGGTCGGGAAACACCTCAGCTTGATGCGGTAGATTGGCTCCGCCCGAGTCGACCAAGTAGATGCACGGCAGCCGGTTAGCCTCGGCGATCTCCTGCGCCCGCAGATGCTTCTTCACGGTCAGCGGATAGTATGTCCCGCCTTTCACCGTCGCATCGTTGCAAACGATCATCGCCTGTCGCCCGGAGACGCGCCCGATGCCTGCGATCACGCCAGCTCCGGGGACTTCACCATCGTACAGATCGTTCCCCGCGAGTTGGCCGATCTCAAGGAACGCGGAGCCTGGATCAAGCAGCCGCTCCACCCGCTCACGCGGCAACAGCTTGCCGCGTGCCACATGCCGATCGCGCGACTTCTCGGTTCCACCAAGCGCGGCAGTCGCCACATCCACGCGCAGCCGCTCGGCTAGCGCCCGGTTGTGCGCGGCCCGGGCCCGCCCTTCGTCGCTGTCCAGCACGACATTGCTGTCGATGGTCGGCCCACTCATTGCGCCACGCGCTCGCCCGCTCCGACCAATTCTCGTCCAATCAACATCCGCCGCACTTCGTTGGTGCCGGCGCCGATGTCGAGCAACTTGGCATCCCGCCAAAAGCGTTCAACGGGCCAGTCCTTGGTGTAACCCGCTCCGCCCAGCGCCTGCACCGCCTCGTTCGCGACCCGCACCGCGCTCTCGCTCGCCAGCAGGATAGCGCCAGCCGCATCGAAACGCGTGGTCTTCCCCGCGTCGCACGCCCTTGCCACTTGATAGACATAGGCCCGCGCGGAATTGAGCGCGACATACATGTCCGCGATCTTGCCCTGCATGAGTTGAAATGACCCGATCGGCTGACCGAACTGCTTGCGCTCGCGCACGTAGGGCAGGACCACATCAAGGCACGCCTGCATGATGCCCAATTGGATGCCCGCGAGCACCGTGCGCTCATAATCCAGGCCGCTCATCAGCACGCCGACGCCGCCATTCTCCGGCCCCATCACGTTCTCGGCCGGAACGAAGCAATCGTTGAACACCAGTTCGCTGGTGGGCGATCCGCGCATGCCAACCTTGTCGATCTTCTGCCCAATCGAGAAACCCTCAGTGCCCTTCTCGATCAGGAAAGTCGTGATCCCGCGGCTGCCTTCGCCGGTCTTGGCGTAGACCACCAGCACGTCCGCATATGCGCCGTTGGTGATCCAGAACTTGGTCCCGTTCAGGCGATATCCGTTGCCACTCTTCTCCGCCTTGAGCTTCATCGACACGACGTCCGATCCAGCCCCAGCTTCGCTCATGGCCAGCGCGCCGACCTGCGTCCCATCGATCAGTCCTGGAAGATATTTTCGCTTCTGCTCGTCGTTCGCCCAGCGCCGGATCTGATTCACGCACAGATTGGAGTGCGCCCCATAGGACAGCCCCACCGAAGCCGAGGCGCGTGCCACTTCCTCCTGCGCCACGACATGCTCAAGGTAGCCGAGCCCAAGCCCGCCCCATTCCTCTTCTACCGTGATTCCGTGCAGTCCAAGCTCGCCCATTTGCGGCCACAACTCGATTGGAAACCGGTCGTCGCGGTCGATCTCGGCCGCCAAAGGCATGATCTTGTCGGTGGCGAATCGCTGCGTGGTGTCGCGGATGGTATCGGCCATCTCACCCAGGTTGAACTCAAGTGTCGGTGCGGACATTAGGATCGCTTCTCCTCTTGAAGGCGGCGCTAGCGAGACACTGACACTTGGACAAGGCGGTCCGACTCCCTATTGCAGTGCAACAAACTTGTCGGAGCACCACCCATGGCCACTGCCGTCGCAACTCAAACCGATCCCGTCGTCATTCTCTCCTTCGCGCGGACGCCGATGGGCGCCATGCAGGGCGCGCTGGCCGACGCCTCCGCCACAGACCTCGGCGCTACCGCCGTTCGCGCTGCGGTAGAGCGTGCCGGAGTGTCGGGCGCCGACATCGACCGCATCTACATGGGCTGCGTGCTCCCCGCCGGCCTTGGCCAGGCGCCCGCCCGCCAGGCCGCGATCAAGGCCGGCCTGCCCGTCTCCGTCCAGGCCACCACCGTCAACAAGGTTTGCGGATCGGGCATGCAGACGGTGATCATGGGCGCCGAGGCCATTGCCGTCGGCAATGCCGACATGATCGTGGCGGGCGGCATGGAGTCGATGACCAACGCTCCGTATCTGCTCAAGAAGCATCGCTCGGGCGCGCGCATTGGCCACGACACCGCCTACGACCACATGTTTCTCGACGGTCTTGAAGACGCCTATGAGGAAGGTCGCGCCATGGGCAGCTTTGCCCAGTGCACCGCGGACGAATATCAACTCACCCGCGCAGACATGGACGCTTATGCGATCGAGAGCCTGAGCCGCGCCAAGGCTGCGATCGACGGCGGCGCCTTCGCGGCGGAGATCGTGCCGGTAACCGTGAAAAGCCGCACTGGCGACAGCATCGTCGACACCGACGAAGCGCCCGGTCGTGGTCGCCCGGACAAGATCCCGCAGCTCAAACCCGCCTTCACCAAGGAAGGCACCATCACCGCGGCCACCAGCTCGTCAATCTCGGACGGTGCCGCCGCCGTGATCCTTACGCGCGAGTCAACCGCTGCCGAAAAGGGCCTCACCCCGCTCGCTCGCATCGTCGCCACCGCCGCCCACGCCCAGGCACCGGCCGAGTTCACCGTTGCTCCCATCGGCGCCATCCACAAGGTGCTGGCGAAGGCCGGCTGGCACATGAGCGACGTCGACCTGTTCGAGATCAATGAGGCATTCGCCTGCGTCGCCATGTTCGCGATGAAGGACCTCGGCATTCCGCACGACAAGATCAACATCCACGGCGGTGCCACCGCCCTTGGGCATCCAATCGGCGCCAGCGGCACTCGCATCTTGGTGACCTTGCTCGCCGCCCTCCAGCACAAGGGTCTGAAGCGTGGCATCGCCAGCCTTTGCATTGGCGGCGGCGAAGCCACGGCGGTCGCGGTGGAGCTGGTTTAGTTCTCCACCGCTAAATGGAAGCCTAGGACTGCTTAAGCAGACCCTCGGCTTCCAGCGCCTTTTGCACGGACGCGCGCTCGCTGATCTTTGCGACGTACCGAGCGATGTTCGGGTACTTGTCGTAGCTGATGTCGAAGTGGCTCGCCCAACTGAGGATCACAAAAGCGTAAGCATCGGCCACAGAAAAGTCGCCGGCAAGCCAAGTCGCACGGCCATCGCTCAAGTGACTCTCAACAAAGGCAAGGCGGGTCTCGAGCTTGGTAATGGCAGCATCACGCGCCTCACCTTCGGGGTTGCCGAAGAAAGGGCCGAACGCCTTGTGCAGCTCAGCCGAAAGGAACCCAAGCGCTTCATGCAGCCGCGCTTGCTGAAGCGCATCGCCGCCCGTCCCTAGGCTACCAGGCTTCAAGCTCCCGATATACGGCAGCACCGCGGTATTCTCGATCAGCACCTCACCATTGTCGAGCTGCAGGGCCGGCACGTACCCCAGAGGATTGATCGTCCGGTAATCCTCACCGGCCTCTGTCCGCTTCGCCCGAATGTCAGTGCGAACGAACTCCGCCGGCTGGTCGATCTCGTACAGGGAAATGCGGGAAGCCATCGAACAGGCGCCGGGTGCGTAATAGAGCTTCATCTTGGGTTCTCCGCGGTGGTTACCTCGGACGTGGTCTCAGCCGCAGCGACATACAAGATCAGTCGATCGTCTCGCCCGGGTTGATCCCCCAGATGTCGTTGAAGCGAACAAAGCCGGCCTGCTTGCCAACGGTCAGCTCGCACCAGCCATCGCCGCAACGATCCAAGTGGCCCACGACACCCGGCTCTACCTTGAACGATACGCGGCTGCCCGCGTCCGGCCGTTCGTGCAACGAGCGCGCGGCGCCTGGCTTTACGATCGCGGTTCGCCGGTCGCTGAGCAACGTCACCAGCATCCATCCCTTTGCGCCGTCCGGATCCTCGATCAGCCGCCAGTTCGGGAAAAACTTTAACACCCGCACCGGCAGGTCGCGTCGCTTGTACAACCAGATGCCGGGATAGGTCTTGGCCGGTCCGGTGCGCATCATCGCCTCGCCGCTAGCAATCGACGCCCAATAAGGCGGGGTTTTCTCCTGCGCGGCCGCCGGGCCGGCAACCGCCAACGCGATCAAGCCGGCAACAATTCGCACTCTCAAGCTCCAGTCAGGATGCGGTCGACCAACTGCTTAACGGTTGGCACGAAGCCATTGGAATAGAATGGGTCCGTCTTGAACCGGAACGCCGCATGGCCGGCAAACATTAGATTGTTCTCGACGGGGCCGCCATGCGCGATGTCCTGAAGCGTCTTTTGGATGCAGAACGACCGCGGGTCGGCCAACCGCCCAGTCGAGTTTTTCTCATTCTCCGCCCAGCTGGAAAAGGCGCATTGCGACAGGCACCCCATGCAATCCGCCTGGTCCTTGCGGATGATCTTCTCATCCTCCGGCGTCACGAACACCAAAGTGTCGTCGGGCGTCTTCATCGCGTTGGTATAACCCGCCCCATACCATTCGCGGGCATGCTGAAGATCGGCCTTGGTGACCCAATAATTCTTCTTCGTGCCGATGCCGACATCCAGCTCAAATGCGTGGTCGCCGATCGACTCGCGCGTGAACGCAATCTGCCGCTCGGACCGAGCCTCCAGCCAGCGCAGAAACACCGTGCGCACCGCCGACGAATAGAAGCCGGTCGGCGAGAACTTGTGGAGCAGCACGTCGCCTTCGTTCAGGGTCATCAGCCGCGCTTTCCAGTCCGGCGGGATCGGGCTTTCCTGGGTCAGCAGGGGCCGGGTGCCGAACTGGAACATGATCGAGCCTAGCTCGGGATTGTCGATCCAGTCGTTCCACTCGTCCAGCCGCCACACGCCGCCGGCCATCACGATCGGCACATCGTCTGATATGCCGCCTTCGCGCATTACGGCGCGAAGCTCGGCCACGCGCGGGTAAGGATCCTGCGGCTTGCGCGGATCCTCGGCATTGCTCAGGCCATTATGCCCGCCTGCGAGCCACGGGTCTTCATAGACCACAGCGCCTAGATACTCGGCCGCCTTGGAATAAGCCCGCTTCCACAAGGCCCGGAATGCCCGGCCCGAGCTGATGATCGGCAAATATTTAACGCCATAAGAAGCGGCGATCTCGCTCAACTTATAGGGCATGCCTGCGCCACAGGTTACGCCTGTGACCATGCCGCGTGTGCGTTCGAGAACACCCTTCAGGATCGGCTGAGCGCCGCCCATCTCCCACAACACATTGATGTTGATTGCGCCGCGCCCGCCGGACACTTCATACGCCCGCTCGACCTGTGCCACGGCTCCTTCGATGCCGAAGTGAATAAGTTCGTCGTGCCGCTCGCGGCGCGTCATCCCTTGGTAGACCTGCGGAATGATCCGGCCCTCGGGATCATAGCTGTCGGCGTTGACCGCGCTGACCGTTCCGATGCCGCCAGCGGCCGCCCAAGCGCCGCTGCTCATATGATTGGTCGCGCTGACGCCTTTGCCGCCCTCGACCAGCGGATAAACATCATGGCCGCCATAGCTGACCGGCTGAAGGCCCTTGAACACGATACGAACTCCGTCTGATACTTACGGGCGCTATACATGGGCGGCAGCAACAATTGCCAGCGCTTACGCCCAACGAAAAGGGCCGCCGGATCGCTCCGGCGGCCCTCATCAGCGAACTCCGAAAAATTCGCAAAGGCCAACTAAGGCTTAGTAGCGGTTACGGCAGCTCGACTTGTCGATCGAACGTCCGCCAAGCGCGCCCAGCGCGCCACCGATGATGGCGCCTGTCGTGCTGCCGCCGCGGCGATAACCGTAGCGATCGCTGCTACCGACCGAGTTGCCGATCAACGCGCCGGCGACACCGCCGACGATCGTGCCGGTAGTTCCCGAGCAGCGTCCGTTGCGGTTCTGGCGGTAGGCCCGGCGACCGTAGGTCTGACCGTAATAGCCTTGCGGATAGTTGTTATTGTATCCGTTACCATAGCCCTGCGGGTACGACTGATAACCGTTGCCGTAGTAGCCCTGCGGATAGCTCTGATACCCGCCGCCATAATAGCCCTGCGGATAATTGTTATAGCGCTGTCCGTAGGCATTCTGGTTGTGATGACCGCGGCGGCCTTGTGCTTCCGCAGCCGCAGGAACAGCGACCAGAGCCATTGCGGAAAGAGCGATGAGTGCTTTGTTGAACATGGTGCAAACTCCATATCGAAGTGGTTGCACCCTCAATGGTCTTAATCGTCTGACACCTCCCTGAACGCTGCGTTTCTCTTGCAGCAAGGTTCATGGGAACGGCTGCAACGCAAAGTCGAGGCCTATATCCACCGCAGGTGCCGACTGCGTGATCCTTCCCACGGAAATGAAGTCTACTCCAGTTTCGGCAAGCGACCTGATCGTCTGTAGGTTCACCCCGCCAGAAGCTTCGAGCGGCACTCGGCCAGCAACCAGTTGCACAGCCTCTTGCAAGGTCGCTGGCCCCATATTGTCCAGCAGGAGCCGAGCCGCTCCTGCAGCAAGCGCCGGTTCGATCTGTTCAGTCCGATCCACTTCCACCTGGATCTGCAATCCGATGTTTGCCACTTTCGCCCGGCTCACCGCAGCCTCGACTGACCCGCACACCGCGACATGGTTATCCTTGATCAGCACTCCGTCATCCAGCCGCATGCGGTGATTCGACGCGCCGCCCATTCGTGCGGCGTATTTATCAAGCACTCGGAGCAAGGGCGTGGTCTTTCTTGTATCGAGCAGGATCGCGCCTGTTCCCGCGATCGCCTCGACATAGCGGCTGGTAAGCGTCGCGATCCCAGACAGGTGCTGCAGCGTGTTCAGCGCCGATCGTTCGGCCGTCAGCATCGCCCGAGCCAGCCCGTCCAGCCGCATCAATACCGTGCCTTCTCCCACGCGATCGCCGTCGCTCACGGGCAAGTCGATCTGCACGTCGTTATCGAGTTCGCGGAAGAAAGCCGCTGCGATCGCCAAGCCCGCGACGGTGATCGGCTCCCGGCAGTTCATCGTCGCGCTGAACCGCGCGTCAGCTGGCACGGTGGCTGCTGAAGTGACGTCACCGCCGGAGCCCATGTCTTCGGCCAAGACTCGGCGGACGAACTCGGGCAGGTCGAAAGAAGCGGCATTCGGCAAGCTGGCGTGTGTCATGGCGCCCGCTCTACCCCGACCGGCCATTCAGGCAAGCATTCAGGCCGGCGCCGTTGCGTCCGCTTCCGCCTGGCTGGTCGCCGCCCAACCACCCGACGATCGCCGGAACCGCGTCGGTTCCGCAGTCCGGAAAGCCTTGTCGGTCCACTGCATCAGGGACAGCGACACCGTTTCGCCCTCCACCTCCAGCACGTTGAAGCTTTGCTCCTCCTCGCGGGTGCGAACGCTGGTGGCCGTTCCCGCCTGCACCACCAACGCTCCGCCGGCCCGAGTCACCAAGTCGCGCGCCCGGCTAACCAACGCGCGATGATTATGCCCGGCCAGCAGCAGGTCGACTCCCATGTCGTTGACCGCGTCGATCGCCAGTTCCTGTCGACCCAGCGCTCGCCCCAACGCTCCCGAGTCGTCGACCGGTAGAGCGAATAATGGGTGATGCGTGACAAGCACCTTTACCGTCCCGGCTGACACCTTGCCGAAATGCTCGCGCACCATGTCGATCTGCTCGCGGCTGATCCGTCCATCCTTGATGGTCGCCGATCGAGCGGTATTCACGCCCAGCACTGCGACGCCGGGCAAGTCGAACGAGGGACAAAGCTCATCATCAATGAAGCGCCGGTATCGCGTTAGTGGCGACAGGAACCGTCGCAGCACATCGTACAGGGGCACGTCGTGATTCCCGGGGATGCCGAGCACCTCGTGCCCCGAATCCCGAAGCCGCGTCAGGAAGCGACAGGCTTCCTGGAACTGCTCGGTCTTGGCGCGCTGGGTGAAGTCTCCTGATACGATCACCAGGTCCGGGGCGATGGTAGCGATCTCCGCCTCCACGGCGGTCACGATTTCAGGGTCGTGCGCGCCAAAGTGCAGGTCGGACAGATGAACGATTTTTGCCATGCCGACTCAAACCTCCGCCGCTCCACTTGTTTCCTAAGTTCAACGCTTTGTTGCACGGGGGCCTTCGGGCAGGAATAAGGCCGCGCAACCGTTCATCGCAAGGAAGCCGTCCGTGGATCGTACCGAAGCCAATAGCGGCACACGCGCCGTTGCCGATCACCTGCGCATCGACGAGGCCGGCCTCGCCGGCTGGATGCAGCAGAACGTGGCCGGCTTTACCGAGGAGATCCGCGTCAGCCAGTTCAAGGGCGGACAGTCCAACCCAACGTACCGCGTAGACACGGACACCGCTTCCTACGTGCTGCGCCGCAAGCCGCCGGGCAAGCTGCTTCCCGGTGCTCACGCCGTGGAGCGGGAGTATCGCGTCATGGCCGCCTTAGGGGCGCATGGCTTTGCCGTCCCACGCGTGCACGGCCTGTGCGAGGACGAGAGCGTCGTTGGCACCGCTTTCTATCTGATGGACATGGTCGAAGGCCGGATCATCTGGGAAGCACAGTTTCCCGGCCTGGAGCGCGACGCACGCGCCGCCCATTTCGACGCCATGAATGCGACCATGGCGCAGCTGCACAGCTTTGATCCCGTAGCGATCGGCCTTGGCGACTATGGCCGCGCGTCGGGCTTCGTCGAACGTCAGGTCAAGCGCTGGTCCAACCAGTACATCGCCGACACGGACGCGGGCCGCGTTCCGGCCATGGACCGACTGGTCGACTGGCTCGCCCGCCACATGCCTGCGGACAAAGGCGACAGCCGGATCGCACACGGGGACTTTCGCTGCGACAACATGATCTTCGACGCGGTCGAACCAAAGGTGGGCGCCGTGCTCGACTGGGAGCTGTCCACGCTGGGCGATCCGGAAGCGGACTTCACTTACCATTGCCTGATGTACCGCATGCCTGCTGGCATCTTCACCGGTCTGGTCGGCCTCGACCTTCCCGCTCTCGGCATCCCCAGCGAGGACGAATATGTCGCCGCTTACTGCCGACGCACAGGCCGCGATCGGATCGCCTCGTTCGACTATCTTATCGTGTTCGGCATGTTCCGCCTCGCCGCGATCATACACGGCATCAAGGGCCGGCTGGTTCGCGGTAGCGCCTCCTCGGCCCACGCCGCGGAAAGCGCCAAGGCACTGGAACCGCTCGCCGAGCTCGCCTGGCAGCAGGCCGAGAACGCCAGACTCTAAGGCTGAATGGCCAAGCCCAGGAAGCTTGGCGCCAGCATTATCAGCAGCTTGACGTCCATCGCCACGCCCGCTGCCCGGCGGCCCGCGATGAACTCCACGATGTCGCCGCGGGGCACCAAATGCACGGCTATGTCTTCCTCTCCCGGAACGCCGCCACCCGCGCCGACCCGCGTCAGCCCATGGGCGCGAACCAAGGTGAAGCTCTCCGACAGCATGCCGGGCGAGGCGAAGAAGTCGCCCAGCACCTCGATCCGCTCGGCGGTGAAGCCGGTCTCTTCTTCCAGCTCCCGAACAGCCGTCGCTTCGACCGAAGAGTCGCCCGCGACGTCGCCGATCAGTCCGGCCGGCAGCTCCAGCGAAAGTCCGCCCACCGCGACCCGCTCCTGCTCGACCAGCACGTAATTTCCGTCATGCTCGGCCAGTATCACCACCGCGCGAATGCCTTTGGCGCGCGATGCGAACTCCCACCTGCCGCGCTTCATCGCCTTGACGAAGCGCCCTTCCCACATGGTCTCAAGCGGAGCCTGAAGGTCGGGGTCGCTCATAGCTGAATAAGCTTGTCGGGGATTTCGTTGGTATCCGTCACCGTGCGCGGACTGTGCTCGCTCAGAACCACGCCGATCTCGTGGATCGCAGCAACCAGACCGGCGACTGGCCGGCCAGCTTTCACCTCGATCAGAAGTGCTTCCATCGCGTCGCCCCAAGTTTCGGGCGTGGTCACCGAGTGGATCGCCTCATCCGCGACGATCTCGGCGCGATGCTCGGCCATGGATAGATACAGAAGCACGCCGGTACGTCCCACGGTACGACGCTCGGTGGCCACCTTGAACAGCTCGATCGCCCGGCGACGAACCCGCCTCTGCTTCGTCGCGGCCGGAGTCAGAGCCATGCGCAACGGCCGATGCTTGAGCGCCAGAAGCACAGTCGTGAACACCGCGATCGATACGATCATCAGCAGGAACAACGTGGCAGCCAGTGACGGCGGTCCATCCCAGCCGTCTCCGGCCACCAGCCCATGCAGCCCGGTGAGCCAAGCAGGGAAAGCGGCGGCAAGCGCCAGCACCGCCAGCAGTGCCGCGACGGCCCAGTGGAGCCCGACGTCGTGATAGGCATCGCTGGTATCGCTCAAGACCGTGACGATCTCGCCATTGCTGCGGCTCTCGGCCTCGGCAACGGCGGCGCTCACCGCGTCATGCGCGCTGTCCGGTGCGTTCACCATGATCCCGATGCTCCGCCGCCGCCAAACGACCCGCCGCCGCCCGAGAAGCCGCCGCCACCTCCGCCGAAGCCGCCGAAACTTCCGCCGCCTCCGCCGAAGCTACCGCCGCCGCCAAAGCCCGGACCCCACAGGATAACCGGTCCGCCCCAGCCACGACGCCCGCGATGCCTTCGTCCGCCAGCACGCCTGAGGAGCGGCAGCAGCACGAAGAAGAAGATTAGCATCCACACCAGCACGGGACCGATGCTGGTCCCGCCGCGGTCGGACGCTGCGGTTCGACTCTGTGATTCGGCCGCTGCCAAGCGCTTCTGCGCCTCGGCCGCGGGAAGGGTCATTTGCGTGATCAATTGGGTCACGCCGGCATCGATCCCGCGCGGATAGTCACCATCCCTGAACGCCGGCGTGATGGCGTTGCGGATGACCATGCTGCTCAGCGCATCGGTCAGGAAGACCCGCGCGCCATATCCGGTCTCGACACGTACCTTGCGCTCGTTTGGCGCGACCAGCAGGACAACTCCGTCGTCCTTGCCCTTCTGCCCGATCGCCCAGGTGCGGCCCAAGCGATAGCCGTAATCCTCGATCGTTCGCCCTTCCAGGCTCGGCACGGTCGCCACAACCAGCTGGCGTCCACTTTGTTGCTCCAGCTGCTCAAGCCGCCCCGTGAGTGTCGCTTCCCGGTCCGCCGGGATGATGTTGGCGGCATCCACCACGCGCCCGCTGAGCTTGGGAAAAGTCTGTGCCCAGCTCGGCGATGCGACCAGCGCGAGCCAAGAAAGCATCAGGATGCGTAAGGTCTTCATGCTGCTTTCCGTTGCGGCCGGCGGGTGTCGCTGCGCAGCAAGGCATCGATGCGCGCCTCGCCGATTGCGATGGCCTGTCCGGGATGTCCTGCCTCGAGCGCAGGCATCATGGAGGCCACCACGTCTGCGCTGCGCACATCCGTCACCAGCCCATTCAGTCCCTTGCCCACCGCAATCCGCACGCGCTTCTCCTCTGGTGCAACAATCATCAGCACGCCGTTCTTCTCGCCTAGCCCCAAGCCACCGGCCAATGCCCAGCTGAGATGCTCCATGCTCTCCTGGCCCAGCTTCCGCACCGTGACGATTACCAAGTGGTCGCCGGTCGTTTCTTGGAGTGCAACGGCCACTTGCGTGAGCCGCCGTTCCTCCATTGGCTGCAGGACATCCGCTTGATCGATTACGTGCCCCTTCGCTTGGTGCCCTACCCTTGCCTCACGACTTTCAGAGGGTTCCTGCTGATCCGAGGCCGGCTCCGCCCGGCAAGCCGCCGTTGCAAGAACGACGATCAGGGCCGAGCGGAGCACTAGACTTACGTGTTAAAATCAACCTTGGGCGCGGCTTGTGATCCAGCCGTTGCCTCGAACGGCACCTTGGGTTTGGCACCGTAAAATATCTTAGCGCCGATCGCGTCGGGGAAGGTGCGGATGCGGGTGTTATAGGCCTGCACCGCTTCGTTATAATCCTTGCGCGAGACCAGGATGGAGTTCTCCGTTCCCTCGATCTGCGACTGCAGCGTCAGGAAGTTCTGGTTCGACTTGAGGTCCGGATAGGCCTCCTGCAGCCGCTGCAGCGGGATGATCGCCTGGGTCAATTGGCCCTGCGCTTCGTTGAACGCGCGAACCTTGGCCGGATCGCTCAGGTCGGCGGCACTCAGCTGAGCGCGCCCGGCGTTGGCACGGGCCTCGGTAACCCGGATCAGGACGTTGCTCTCCTGCTTGGCATAGCCCTGCACCGTGGCCACCAGATTGGGAATGAGGTCCGACCGGCGCTGATACTCGCTCTGCACCTGCGCCCACTTGGCATTGACGTTCTCTTCCGACGTCGGGACCGAATTGAGCCCGCAGCCGCCAAGGCTAAGCGCGGCAATCGGTGCAAACAGGCCAATACGACGAAGTGCGGTCATAACGCTGTGTTCCCCTGTAAACATGTCGTGCCTTATGTAGCTGACACACTGCGCCGATTCAATCGGCCCGAGTCACTTGCAGTGACGGCATTCGGCCGCATCGCGGAGGCCGATTTTCACGCTGCTACGAGATTGCCGCAAGTGTCCCGAAACGGGCGAATGGTCCCAATGTTCGCACTGACGTACCGGTTTCTGCATGAACGTTATGCCACAGATCCGCCCGCAGATCCGCGTGCGATTGCCGGCGTAATCTCGATTGAACAATGAACGTCGACCACGAAGCTGTGCATGACCCGCTTCGAGCATGGATCGTACCTGTAGGACAGGTTTGTGAGGAAAAGTGGGAGGCTTCTGTTGCCCGGTGCCCCCCAAACCGCTGGAATCCCCTTCTGTTGCCCGGTGGGGTCCAACCGCGCTTTCGTCCTTGTAACTTCAGTCCGTTAAGACCTTAGTTACGCGGCAATCGCGAGCGCCTCATTATCGTTGGCACTTATGAAACGAACAATTTTACGGCCTGCTCAAGCCGACTGGCACTAGGCTCTTTATTGCACTCGTCGATCCTGTTTCGCCCCCATCAGCAACGGCGAACGGGCCGATACACCCGGATCAATCGCCGCTGCTGGTGGAGGCGCCGGGGTACTGCCCCCCGGGTCCGAAATGGTTATTCCAACCCACCATCTACCAGCATAGCCGGTTGCCCGGCCTGATCTATCTAGGCTGTCGGCGCCCGATTCTCAAGGTGGAACGGCGCTCTCCGGGCGTGAACATGTAAAGTGGGCTGGTGTTTCGCTCCACCATGCTGATATGCATCAAGCGCTGCGCGTCGGTTTCGGCCGGTTCGCACAACGATAAAACAGAGGAACATGCAGCATGAAGAAGATCCATTTCGCGCTTGTGGGCGCCGCCAGCCTTGCCCTCGCCGCTTGCGGCGGCAGCGGCGACGATTCGCTGGGCGAGAACGTCCAGTCGAACTACGAGAACGCATCCGAGAATCTGGAAGCGGCATCCGAGAACGCATCCACCCCAGCCGAGGCCGCTACCCTGGAGAACCAGGCGAGCGCACTCGAGCAGGAAGGCGAGCGCAAGGAAGAGGCGATCGACGACGCTGACGTGAACGCGGCGAATGCCGTTGAATCCAATGCGGCCGTGAACGCCATGTAATCCGCGCCGCCTCTCTCTTTACGGGAGAAGCGGAGCAAATTGGCCGGCTTCCATCCTTGTGGTGGAAGCCGGCTTTTTTTGTGAGGCGCCCGCGGCTAGGCACCTGGCATGGAAGAACCCGCGATCCCCGCGGCCACACTCGTGGTCATGCGCGAAGCAAAAATTTCGGGCCCGCCAGAACTTCTCATGGTTACCCGGCCGGCGACCATGGCTTTTGCTGGCGGCGCGATGGTGTTTCCCGGTGGGCGGGTCGATTCTTCCGACCAGGAGCTCGGTGCCGAGCTTGGCGAGGATGGCGCCTTTCGTGTCGCCGCGATTCGCGAAACGCTCGAAGAGGCCGGCATTCCGGTCGGCCTGGCGCCGCCGCCGGGTGCCCGTGCGGCGCTTGGACTGCAGGATGCCTTGCATGCCGACGCTTCCTTCGCCGCTCTGCTTGCCGGAAACGGCCTGAGCTTGGACGGGACCGCGCTGGTGCCATTCGCACGCTGGCGCCCTGCTTTTCACCAGACCCGGCGGTTCGACACCATGTTCTTCCTGGCCGAAGCACCGTCCGGCGCGTGGGTCCTCCGACCTCAGCCCGGCGAGTGCGACGCGGCCGAGTGGCTCTCCGCGCGTGCGGTGCTCGACCGCATCGCCGGCGGGACGGCAAGCGCCATCTTCCCAACCGTGCGCAATCTCGAGCGGCTCGCTTTATTTGGCAGCTTTGCCGAGGCGCGCGCTAACGCCCTCGCCCACCCTGTCGAGATCATCTCTCCATGGATCGAAGAAGTGGACGGCCAGCAGTGGCTCCGCATTCCCGATCATCTGGGCTATCCGGTCACCTCCGAGAAACTCACCAGCGCCATTCGCGCCTGATTGGGCGCATGCGGCGTTGCGCCCCGCATGCGCTTCGCCCTCCGCCTGTTCGTCTGGATGTCCATCCTCGCCGTTCTCGTCATCGAACTCGCCGGCTGGGGAGCGCGTCACCGCCAGGACCTGCCCTGGACCCCGCTCGACCTAAGCTTACCTCCAGGCCGTTTCACCGCCGCCCGCCTCGCTGCCTTGAGCGACGAGCCACAGGCCTGCCGCGCGCTCCTCGGCGATGCTGGCAGCACCAGCAGTGCGGTTCCGCCAAGGCGTGACGGCGCCAGTTGCGGGTTCGCTGACGGGGTGAGGCTATCGTCGCAGAATGCAGCCGACATACGCTTTGCTCCGGCCGCCCCGGTGACCAGTTGCCCGGTCGCCGCGGGTATCTGGCTCTGGCAGCGCGACGTGGTTCAGCCTGCAGCGACCCGCTTCCTCAAGAGTCCGGTCGTCGCGATCGATCACGCCGGAAGCTACAGTTGCCGCCGCCTATACGGCCGAGACGATGGTGCGTGGAGCGAGCATGCGCGGGCAAACGCCTTCGACGTGCTCGGCTTTCGATTGGCGAACGGACAAACGGTCCGGGTCGTTCGGGACTGGGAAGGCGATGGTGCCAATGCACGCTTCCTCCGTGCGGTGCGTGACGGCGCCTGCACCGCGTTCACCACCGTGCTCAGCCCTGACTATAACGCCGCGCACCGCGACCATCTCCATCTCGACATGGCCAATCGTGGGACCGGCGGCTGGACCGCCTGCCGCTAGCGACGGCGCACAAGAAAAAGGGGACCCGCGGCACACCGCGGATCCCCTTTGAAGCTGTGCCTTGCGGCGAAGCTTAAGACAGATGCTTGGACAGATGCTTGTTCATCTCGAACATCGTGCAGCGGTCCTTGCCGAAAATTTTCTTCAGTTTGTCGTCGGCAACAATCTCGCGCTTGTTCTGCGGGTTCTGCAGATTGTTGTTGCGGATGTGCTCCCAGACTTTCGACACGACCTGGCTGCGCGGCAGAGGATCCTTGCCAACGATCTCGGCGAGATCGGGCGATGGCTGCACCGGACGGGCGAGACCGCCTCCGGCCTTGCGCGGCGTTGCGGTCGTTTCCTTGGCCATGAATTACCCTCCTGTTTGTTCCGGCGTCCGATAGAGCGCAATCCAAGGGGCAATGCAATGGTCTCCCTCTGTGTGGACGATCAAGCGTTGCAGAGGGGGAACGGCACGATTCGGTTGTCGACGTCGTGGCCGATGTCGGCCCGCCCGCCCCAGGCGATCCCCGCGCGCTCGCACCAGCCGCGCGCGATGGCTTCCTCATCGGCCCCGAAAGGCCGGTCATTGGCCTTCACGGAGCACCGGCCGAGCCGCAGCCGTCGCAAGCTCCTCAGGCTCGGCTGGCTGGTGACGTGGAACAGGAACCGGTCGATCCGATAGTGTTCCTCGTCCACTTCCTCGACCAGCAGCTCGGCGCCGGCGAAGTCGGGTTCAAGCGGCGTTCCCATCAGGCTGGACAGCACGACCAGGTTGAACGCGAACGCCGGGCCATCGAGCTCGCCCTCAAGCGATGCGGGCTCTCGCCGTACCAGCCAGTCCAGCGCTCGTTCGACCGCAGCCTCCCCGCCGACGCGAGCGATGTCCTGCACCATGGGTCCGTGCGCCACCGGCAGGCCAGCCTTGTGCAGGGCCGCGAGCAGGAATCCGCCATCGCTATAGCCAAGCACCACCTTGCTCCGTGCCCCGGCGGGCAGGTCGCGAGCGGCGGCCTCCGCTATCCTGTTGGAGCCATAGCCGCCTCGGGCAAGCCACACCGCGTCTACTGACGCGTCGCCGAGCGCCTCCCGCACCGCCGCCAGCCGCATGGCATCGCTTCCGGCGAAATGTCCTTCCCGAGCGAAGCATTGCGGATGCACGATCAGTTCGCAGTCGCCCCGCGCCGCCGCGATCTCCTGTACGCGCTCCGCCGCCTCCCGGTTGAGGGAACAGCTCGGCGCCACCACCATGATCCGCATCGCTCATCATCCCCGTTTGTATTGGCGCGCCTTCCTCAATAGGGCGGCGACCATGACCAGTTCTACTTTCTTTTGCGGCATCGGCGGCAGCGGCATGCTTCCGCTGGCCTGCATCGTTCGCGCCCGAGGCGGTCAGGTCGCCGGTTCGGACCGTGCCCTCGACGCCGGCCGCCTAGCCCCGAAGTTCGACTATCTGCGCTCGCTCGGCATCGCCCTCTTCCCGCAGGACGGCAGCGGCCTGGCCGAAGGTAGCACCCTCGTCACCTCCGCGGCGGTGGAAGAAACCATTCCCGACGTGCAGCGCGCCCGTGCCCTGGGCCTCCCTCACCAGACCCGGCCACAGCTACTCGCTGAACTCCTCAACGCCGCCAGCCACAGCGTGGCGGTGGGCGGCACCAGCGGCAAGTCCACGGTGACCGGCATGATCGGCTGGATCCTTCACGCCTGCGGACGCAAGCCGACCGTGATGAACGGCGCGGTGATGAAGAACTTCGTCGGCCCGGACACGCCGTTTGCCAGCGCCCTGGTCGGCGACCCCGACCTGTTCGTCAGCGAGGTCGACGAAAGCGACGGCAGCATCGCGCTGTACCGAGCCCAGGTCGCCGTGCTGACCAACGTCAGCCTCGACCATATGGAAATGGATGTCCTGCGGGCCTTGTTCGCGAGCTTCCTTGGCGAGGCACGAACCGCCGTCCTGAACCTCGACGATCCTGAGACCCGCGCGCTTGCGGACGCCCTCCCCCCGGAGCGCCTGATCGGCTTCGGTTTCGACAGCCCGAGTGCGAGTCTGGCGGCACGTGGACTTCAGCTTCGTTCGGATGGCAGCGACTTCACTGTTACGCACGACGGCTCCGTTCATGAAGTTCGCCTGACCGTGCCCGGCCGCCACAATGCAATGAACGCCCTTGCCGCTCTCGGCGCAGCGGTGGCGCTCGACCTCCCACTGGCCGCCGCCGTCGCAGCACTCGCGGACTTCGCCGGCCTCAAGCGCCGGCTGGAGACCGTGGGCACGGCACGCGGCGTGACCGTGATCGACGACTTCGCGCACAATCCCGACAAGATCGCCGCAACTCTTGCTACCCTCACCGTGGCCCCCGGCCGCCTGCTGCTGATGTTCCAACCGCATGGTTATGGCCCGCTCGCCAAGATGGGCGAGGAGTTGGCGCAGACCTTTGGGTCCGGCCTTCGCGCAACCGACCTGCTGCTGCTGCCCGATCCGGTATATCAAGGTGGCACGGTGGACCGCAGCCGTGGCTCCGACTGGCTTGCCTCAGCCATTGTCGCGGCGGGCGGCAAGGCCGAGCACCTCGCCGACCGTACCGCCATCGCTCACCGTTTGCTGGCCGAAGCGCAGCCGGGCGATACGATCGCCATTCTTGGAGCTCGCGACGATACTCTGAGCGAGTTCGCCTCCAGCCTTGTCGAGCAACTCGCGCGGTAAGATGGAACTGCAGGCGGCAAACATGATTGGGCTGGCATGAGCAAACCACCTCTCGTTTCCGGCTGGAGGCTGGACCGCACGCAACGTGAACAGCTGCTGCGAGACCATCCGCCGAAATACGCCAACACAGTGGCCGACCACATCACCCTGGCAAGGGGCGATCTGCCCACCCCGGCCGACATCAAGGCTGTGATCGTCGGCCGCACCGACGACGATCAGGGCGTCGAAGCCATGGTGGTCACCGTCGACGGCACGGTGGATCGCCCCGATGGATCGACCTTTCACATCACTTGGTCGCTGGCCGAGGGCCGACGCGCGCGCGAAAGCAATGACGTCCTCAAGCAGCGCGGCTGGAAGGAACTGGACCATCCCATTCCTCTTACCGTGACGCCGGGCAGGTTCTGATCGTCACACAAGCACCTGCTTTCGTTAGCAAAGGGAGCTGATTTGCCCCATCTCTTCCTCGACTGTGATGGCGTTCTCGCCGACTTCGATGCAGGCGCTCTGGCCGTCCTGGGCGCACCAGTGGCGCAGTTCGAAGCCAAGCACGGCAAGGGCGAATTCTGGCGTCGCCTGACCCGTGCCAAGGATTTCTACGCCACTTTGCCCGAGATGCCTGACGCGCGCATCCTGTTCGATGCCGTGAAGCATCTGGAGCCAACGATCCTGACCGGCCTGCCAATGGGCAATTGGGCCGCGCCACAGAAGGTCCGCTGGGCCGCCGAGCATTTCCCCGGAACGCCGATCATCACCTGCATGGCTCGAGACAAGTACCGCCACCTGCAGCCCGGCGACGTGCTGGTCGACGATCGCGACCAACATCGCGGCAAATGGGAGAGTGCAGGCGGTGTATTCGTTCACCACCTCAACGCAAAGGCGAGCCTTTCCAGGCTCGCCTCGCTATTCCCGTCGATCAAGGCTCCGGTCTGACCGTGGCCCCAACCTGGCTCAGGCCTCGGCCATGTCCACTTTCTCGACCCACTCGGGCCAGAAGATTGCCTCGCGGTTCGACCAGCCCGGCGCCGTAGCAGCGCTCTCGCTGATCGACTGAAGCAGGCTGCGGCGCCGATCCGGATGAAGGTGCGGCAAGGCGGCTGCGGCACAGAAGGCTGCGGGCAACCACGGCCGAACGCCAGCCCCCATCAGCCGCTCGTACAAAAAGCGATACGCGGCGAAGTTCGGCAGACGGTCCTGACCCAGATCGAACGCGGTCAGCGTTACGAGCAAACCCAGAAAGGGCTCGATCGTGTCTAAACCGCTGTCATCGGGCAATTGCAGCCGCAAGGCTTCGAGCTGCTTGTACAAGCGGCCCTGAGCGCGGATCGAGGCCACTTCGCCCTCGTCGCGTGCCCAGCAATCCAAAGCATCCCGGCGTCCAAAGGCTACATCGAGCGAGCGGCGGATGTACCGCTGCGTCGACTTCGGAAAGCCAGCGAACTCCTTCATCTCACTTAGTAACAGCGCCCCACCGGCAGGCTGACTGATTTGCGTCTTCATGACCCAACTCCTTACCCTCGGAAGGACCATGCTCCTGCTTTGATTGCATAAGCATTAATCAAGTTTCCGCTCCCGGTTCACTTTTGAATCAGAAGACTAGCAAGGCACAATGCTTTATCTTCAATCAAGTCGAGAGAGAGCGGAACCTGTCTCAATATTGCAACGAATAGTGCAGGCATCCCTCACTGCTCGAAAGCATCCACAGCAATCGAGAACATGAGAAAGCACCAGCTTGGTGATTTACTGTCCGGAGGATCCTTCCGGAAAGCTGGATGATGGCACCGGCTCGTCCGACTGGCCGGGCTGCGAGGACGACGGAGGGTCCGAAGCGTCCATGGATTCGTCGCTACCAACGTCGATCTTCGCGTCCGCATCCTTCGGATTGCGCCGCAAGTTCTGCTCCAGCTCATGCTCTGGATCGCCCGACAGCACCGCCGGGGGGCAATCGTCGGCTGGCTTGCTCGTGTCGGTCATGATCGGTTGTTCTCCTGTTTAAATCTCAACGAAGCCGTGTTCGCCACGTTCCGCCCTCCTTACCGCCACTTGCTTCCTGCTCAAGCAGTTCGACAGGCGAACTCACCCGTTCGGCAAGGCACCGTTGAGACGCTTGCCGATCATGCCGCTTCGCGCGCAAAGTCGTCGCCGATGAACATGCCCACAAAAGCCGAAGCATTGCTGAACGCACAGCCTGCCAGGACATCGGCGCAACGGTTCGCCGACTGGCCGATCGCGCTCAAGGCGGTGCTCGGCTTCTGGTTTCTTTACTTGCTGACCGTTGTCGCGCGGGCGCTTCTTGGGACCGATCCGCTGACGGTGCTGCAGAACAAGGTCCTGACAGTGATCGCCGGCATGGTGCTCACCACCGGCATCTACGTCGCAGTGCGCCTGATCGCGGCCGATGGTCCGGTTCGGCGCCAGGCGGTGGTGGCGGGCCTCGCTTCCTTCGTCGCCGCCGCTTTGATGGCCGCCATCCTCGTTGGCTCCGAAGACCACATGAAAGCCAGCAGTGAGGAGTTCCGATTTCAGGCAAACGAAGGCTTTGTCGTCATTCAGAAAGGGCAACAGATCCGCATCGAACGTCAGGCGGCAGATCCGCTTATCCTGACTCTACCCCGCCTGAATCAGCTTCACAGGTTCGAGCGCCTGCGCATTGCCGCCGACACCTCCGTCGTGTGGCTATTCTTCTTCGCCGCCTGGAGCGCCTTCTACCTTGCGGCGGTCAGCCAGGCCCGTGCGCTCGAACTGCAACGCCGTGCCGCGGCCGCGGAAGCAGCGGCACAAGGCGCGCAGGTCCGGGCGCTTCGTTATCAGGTCAATCCGCACTTCCTGTTCAACACGCTCAATAGCCTGTCCTCGCTGGTCATGACCGGCCGGCCCCAGGAGGCCGAGACGATGATCCTGCGGCTGTCGAATTTCTTCCGCATCAGCCTGTCGCTCGACCCCCAGGCCGATGTCACCTTGGCGCAGGAGATCAACCTTCAGAAAGTGTATCTGGACATCGAGAAGGTCCGCTTTCCGCGTCGCCTCAAGGTGGTGATCGACGTACCGCCGGATCTTGCCTCCGTCCGGCTGCCGGCTTTGGTGCTGCAGCCCATTGTCGAGAACGCGATCAAATATGGCGTCTCGGCCAGTCGCCAGCGCGTGATCCTGACCATCTCTGCCCGCCCCATGGCCGACGATCGGATGGAGATTGCCGTGACCAATAGCTGCGGAGCTCCGCCCAAGGACGCCCGTGATTGCCCTCCTTTACCCGGGACGGGTGTTGGCCTCGACAATGTGCGTCAACGATTGCTTGCCCGCTTCGGCAACGCTGCAGACTGCCAGTTCGGGCCGCTTCCGGACGGCGGATTCCAAGTCCTGATGCACATCCCGGTGACTCACGATGACTGACGTCGCAACTACCGGCGCAACCGGCGCTGCACCCTTGCGCGTGCTCCTGGTCGACGACGAGCCGCTTGCTACCGAACGCCTGCAGTTGCTGCTTGCCCGGGCCGACGGGGTCGATCTGGTTGGAACCGCGAGCGATGGCGAAGGCGCGGTGCGCATGGCCAGGACGCTTTGCCCGGACCTTCTCCTGCTCGATATCGCCATGCCGGGCATGGACGGGATCGACGTGGCTAGGGCCCTGTCGGGGGAAGCGTCCCCGCCGGCCGTGGTGTTCGTCACCGCCTTCGATCGGTTCGCGGTGGCGGCGTTCGATGTCGCCGCGGTGGACTATTTGATGAAGCCCGTTGACCCCGAGCGGCTGGCGCGCGCCCTGGAACGCGCCCGCGCGCACCTGTTGGCCCGGACCGAGGCGGGCGCTCCCAAGACGCGCAACAGCCCCGACTCGCCCTTTTTGGACGAGTTCTGGGCATCCGACCTGTCGGGCCTGGTCCGCATCGCCACCCGCGACATCGACCGGGTCTCGGCCGAGCGCGACTATATGCGGCTCCACGTGGGTCAGCGCAGTTGGCTCATCCATCACTCCATGAGCGCGCTTGAGGACGGCCTCGACCCAGCCCTGTTCGTTCGCCTGCACCGCTCTGCCATCGTGCGGCGCAACTTCATCACGGGCTTTCAGCGCAACGCTTCCGGCCGCTGGATCGCCCGCTTGGCGGACGGCTGCGAACAACCCGTGGGGCGCCTCTACGCCGAGGCTGTGCGTGCCATAGCCGGGCGCTAGACTTCCGCCACTGTGCCTTCCGCCGCCGGCTCCGCCTCCGTGCCCCGGGCAACGGCGCCTGTCACCGCCACGTCGAGCGTCACATTGCCCAGCGTCCGGAAGATATCCGGGATCGTCTCCACAGCCACCAGCAAAGCCAGAGGCTCGATCGGAACCCCCATCGCCATGGCAATCGGCGCGATTGATGTCACGAAGCTGATCTGTCCGGGCAAGCTGACGGCGCCAATGGAAGCGATGGCGGCAACGGCAATTCCCGCAGCCATGCCCAGCGGCGATATCGCTACGCCGAGCCAGTGTGCGACGTACACCACGACGGCGGCATTCATCGCCGGCCCGGTTGCCCGGAACAACGCCACGGCAAGCGGCAGCACCACGTCGGCCTCGCGCTCGCCAACGCCCAACTGCCTCGCTGATTCAAGCATTGCTGGCAGGCTTGCGAGTGACGACCGGGTCGACACCGCCACGGCGGAGGGACCCGTCATCGCACGGAAAAAGGCTGCCGGGCTCCAGCGAACCGTGAACAGGCCAATCGCGTAGCCAACAACGGTCAGCAGGATACCGACGGTTGAGATCAAGACGACATAATGCGCCACCGCGCCAAGAGCCGATCCGCCCGCGCCCGCGCCCACGGCAAAGGCCAAAGCGAAAACACCGATCGGTGCCAGCCACAAGACCCAGCCGATGACTGTCAGCATCGCTTCGCCAATCGCTTCGAAGAAGTTGAGCGCGCCCCCGCGGCGGTCGGGCGCCACCCGCGCCAAAGCGAAAGCGAAGATTGTGGTGAACACGACCAATGGGAGGATCTGGTCGTTGGCGGCGGCACCAACGGGGTTGGTCGGGATGATCGACTTGAAGAAGTCCGCGACGCCCGGCACCGATTGAGCCGTCGCGGCGGGATCGACGCTTGCCAGCCCGGCCCTCAGCGCGTCGGCGGCCGCCTGCGGCAATGGGAAGAGGTTGAACAACAAGGTCATCATCCCCGCGCCGAACGCCGCGGAGAAGACGTAGAACAGCATGAACCAGACCACCGCACGTGCCGCCAACCCGCCTGCTCGCGCCGCATCGGCGCCGCCAACGATGCCCGTGATCAGCAACGCCACGATCAGCGGCACAACCGTCATTCGCAGCGCGTCCAGCCACAAGCCACCGATCAGGCTCGCAGCCTGGATCAGCGGGTCGCGCCATCCGCCGCCGCTCTGCGCCGCAAGGACGCCAAGCAGCAGTCCCGCGACCAGCGCCACCAGCATCAGCACCGCGCCGCTGGCCGCCTTGGACTTCCCCTTCACGGGTGGCGTGTCGACATTGTTCAAAATCTGCTCAGCCATCAACGCACCTTGAGAAGCAATATCCGATCCTGGGTCTCATCTCATACCAGCCCTTTGATCGTCAGGATGGTGCTGGTTAGCGTGCGGAATACGTCCACACCAGCGGTGAGCTTGACGATTTATTAACAGCGCCGCTTCAGTTCTTTGGCATGTTTTATCAGCCAATCAGCACTGATAGCGGTTGGAAGGCCACGGTGAGCCTTGCCGAAGTTCTCGCTGCCTTCAGCTTCGCGCTTGACCTCACCGAGGGTCAGCCGGCGGGACATGCGGTCCGCTCCTGCTGGATCGCCATGCAGATCGGCAAGTCGATCGGGCTGAACGAAGCCGAGCTTCACGATCTCTATTATACGACCTTGCTGAAAGACCTCGGCTGTTCAAGCAATGCAGCGCGCATCTGCGAGTTGTACGAAGCGGACGATCTTGCCTTCAAGCGAGGCTATAAAACGATCGGCACGAGCCTCGCTGCCACCCTTCACTTCGTATTCGAGAAGACCGCTCGCGGCTCGTCGTTCGGAAATCGTGCAGCCCGGCTTGGGAGTATGGTCGTCAATGGCAATAAGACCGCCAACGAACTGATCCTCTCGCGATGCACCCGCGGCGCAGAGATCGCAGCGGACCTGCGCTTCTCACCCGCAGTTTGCGAGGGCATCTACCGGCTCGACGAACATTGGGACGGCTCCGGGCGCCCCGGTCGCCTCAGCGGTCGAGCCATTCCACTGTACGCGCGCCTGGCCTTGCTTGGGCAGATTGCCGACGTGTTTCACAGGCATGCCGGTCCGCAGGCCGCTCGGGATGAGGTCCCCCGACGGGCCGGTACCTGGCTCGATCCGGAGCTTGCCAACGCCTTTCGGAAGCTCGCCGCCCATGATGGTTTCTGGGCGACGCTTGCCTGTCCTTACCTTGAGGCCCGGCTTGTTCGGCTGGCCCCGCCGGCACCGGCCATGCCTGTCTATGATGGCTATCTGGACGCCATCGCACGGGCGTTTGGGCAGGTGATCGACGCCAAGAGCCCGTATACCGCGGGGCATTCGGAGCGGGTGGCCAAGCTGTCGCGGAGCCTCGGTTCGAACCTGAACGTCCCGGCCGTTCGTCAGGGTTGGTTGGCCCGTGCTGCTGCGCTTCACGACATCGGCAAGCTCGGCGTCTCCAACACGATATTGGACAAGCCCGCGGCCCTCGACGCTGCCGAATGGAAGGAGATGCGCGAACACGCGGGGCATACGCGCGAAATACTTGGCCGCATCGGCGCTCTGGCCGATCTCGCCGACGTTGCCGCAGCTCACCATGAGCGTCTTGACGGCAAGGGCTATCCGCTTGGCCTGGAGGCCGCCGAGATCGGGCGCGACACCCGCATCATCACCACGTGCGACTTCTACGACGCACTGACGTCCCATCGCCCTTATCGCGCGGCCATGCCCAGCAGCGAAGCCTTGGCGATCATGCGGGCGGAAGTGGGCGGTGCATTGGACGCAGATTGCGTCGCCGCCTTGGAGGCAGTCACGATCAACGGTCAGGAATAAACCACCGCACGGTATAGGTATCAACGTCGCGGCGAGGCAGGCCAGCGGGGTCTAGTGCAGGTTTGTACCGGGCCCGTTCCCGTACAACGGCACAGGTTTGAGCATCGAGCAACGCCACGCCACTGGTCTTGGTCAACGTACAGTCGGCAACCCGGCCTTTGTCGTTGATCAGCAGCACGGCGCGAACAACGCCATCGTCCCCTTCGAACAGGGCGTCCGATGGGTAGTCGTCCGACGAGAACAGGTTTCCTACCGGAATGGCCTTCGCATGCGTACTTCCGTCGGTCGGCTTGCTATCCGGTATCTTCGTGTTCGGAGACGCTAACTGCGCTGCATAGTTGGCTCTCGCTTGCTCCGTTACATGGAAGTCGGTCTGGAGCCCGGCAACGCAATCGTCCAAGACCTTCATCGCCGATCCCAGACCCTCAATCCGCATGCTGTGTGACACCGTCTTACCAAACACGAGCGACATCGTTGCCGACCTTGCAATGATCGGGGAGAGAGCCGCGCGCGGGATGTTCATCATCAGGATGTCGTCGCGGGCTTTTGCCGGGTGGAACTTCAAGGCGGTGATCTTGACGGGTGGCCCTCCATCAACCTGCCAAGTGCCCCGTAGCTGCTCGCCATAGACGGTCCCGCCCTTGCTCTTCGCATGGATGCTTACCTGCAGATCGTCGCCCATGACCGGAGCCTTCACCGTCAACAGCACTGGCTCGCCTGCTTTGTCGAAGCTGCGATAGGCGATGCAGTGCGCGTCGCCGAAATCGACACCCCATTTGGCTGAGGCTTTGAGGGACTCGGCCGACGCGGGCGTGGCCGGCCCATGAGCGACCAGGATGAAGACCAGACACAGCCCCAGAGTCACACGCATCAAACATCCCCCTACGACCGGACCGCCCCCGTGGATCGTTCGATTAGCTTATGGAAGGTAACATATGAACACCAGAGGCTTACGCCTCCCAGTGGGCGGACGGCGAAACCTTCTCTGCGAAATTCGCCCAGCAGGACGAACCCGGTAGCCCTCCCGCTCGTTGCGACACCATTCAACACCAAGCAGGAGTAATATCCATGATCAGCGATTCTGACAGCAGCGCCACGCTGAACACGCTCACGACCACCCTGATCGACAGCATCAACGGCTACACCGATGCGGCCGAAAATGCGCACAGCCCACAGTTCCAGCAGATCTTCCGCAAGCTGGCGGACGAGCGCAGCAGCGTGGTCGAGGACCTTCGCGCCGAAGTGCGCCGCCTCGGCGGCAACCCGCCAGACGACGGCAGCATCCTGGGCAAGACCCATCAGCGCTTCCTTGACCTCAAGGCGGCAGTGACCGGCCGCGACGACAAGGCGATCATCAACGAAGTCGAGCGCGGTGAGGATTACCTCAAGGAGAAGTTCGAAGCGGCTTTGAAGGCCGACGACCTATCGAGCGAGAGCCGCGCCGCGGTCGAGAGCGCCTATCAGTCCGTTCGTCGGGGTCACGACCAGATGCGCGATCTCAAGCACGGCATGGAAGCCTGAGCGCATGAGCATCTTTGGCAAGATCAAGGACGCCATCTTCGGGCATAAGAGCGCCAGTCCAGCCAGCCGTCCGCAGATCCCCGCGGGCATGGCTGGCGGTCCGCCGCTTCCTACCAGTGCGCAGACGCAAACGGCGCAGGTGAATCTAGGTCAGTCGCAGCCTGCTGCACCCGCGCCGCAGCAGGCCGTCGACGTCGATCAGGTTTTGAGCACGATCGCCCAAGAACAGGGCAATCCCAACCTCAACTACAAGACCTCGATCGTTGACCTGATGAAGCTGCTCGGGCTGGATTCCAGCCTCGACAACCGCAAGCAGCTGGCGACCGAACTCGGCTACACCGGCGCCACGGACGGCTCGGCCGAAATGAACATCTGGCTCCACAAGGCCGTAATGAAGGAGCTCGCCAATAACGGCGGCAACGTCTCCGCCAGTTTGATGGCGTAAGCGTAGCATAAGGTCCCTCCCCCGTTTCGGCGGGGGAGGCGGCCACGACACTGACGTTGGCTGAAACGCTTCGACCGACGACCTTTCCGCCTTCGTATCGCGACGTCGGTGACTTGAAGGCTGGGGTCGGACTGCATCAGCGCTTGGCCGAAGGCGTTCTCAATCTCTTCCCAAGCCAGTCCCCGACAACATCAGTCACTACAGGCATCGTTCCATCCTCTGGAATTGCGTCGTTGGTGGCCGCCGGGATGGCGCGCGACAGAACATGGTTCATGCCGGGAATCGCAATCACCATTGCGTCTTGGTTGTTGCTAAGGGCAGCCACTGCTGCCTCGATGCTGAGCGCCGGCGCGATGACGTCATCTTCTGAGCCATAGATCGCCAACACGGGGACGCGCAGCTTCGCGAGCGCTTCATCGGGCGCCGCTTCGAACATCGACAGCACTACGTCATCGTCCAGCGTCACGATGAATGCAGCGGCCTGCGGGCGAGGAAAACCGACAGTCGCAAAGGCACCCTCGGCTGCGGTCCGATGCCGTGCAATCTCAGCCGCCCCAGCGCTGCGGCTGCGCGACGCCATCCACGCTCCGACTGCCCCAGCGACTGTTTCGATCTGCGCTGGGTTCTTGCCGGCTTGCTTCAAATGGCCGC
Source organism: uncultured Sphingomicrobium sp. (assembly GCA_964243335.1). Taxonomy (GTDB): domain Bacteria; phylum Pseudomonadota; class Alphaproteobacteria; order Sphingomonadales; family Sphingomonadaceae; genus Sphingomicrobium. The sequence goes on from CAXTED010000005.1 coordinate 179,739, forward strand.
GCAGGATGCCGAGGAACAGTTCGCCGCGAGAACCGACGGGTCCTGAAAGCATCACAACGGCAGCCACCGCAGGGTCGCGGGACGCGACCATGGGTGCTGCTACCGCGCCCTGACTCGTTCCCAGAAGGGCAATGCGCCGGCGGTCGACGTCGGGACGGCTGCGCAAAAACGCGACGGACGCGGTCACGTCCCGCTCCATTGCCGGAAGGGTGTCGATGAACGCACCGGTCGACTGCCCTTGTCCGCGCTTGTCATACGTGAGCGTGGCGATGCCGCTGGCTAGCAGCCGAGCCCGGATGTTGGCCCAACCGCCACGCTTCCACGGTCCTGTCCCCGCGACGATGACGACCACCGGAAATGGTCCGGCGCCAAGTCCTGATGGCTTGGCCAACGTCCCGGCGAGCATTGTGCCAGGATCCGAGGCAAACCGGACTTCCTCGTCAAGCGAAGCCACGCTCCTTGGTTGAGCCGAGAGCGGCGATGCGCAGATGCACAATGTAACAGCCGAAAGCGTCGCTGCTGCACGTTGTAGCGCCAAGAACATGCCAAACCTCCGAGGTGACCGAAGCAAGGAAGTCTGCGTTATGTTATAACTTTGCTGGCGTGTCGAATCGCCAGCTTGGGGTCGCTGTGCTCCATCGCGTTTGACTGCGAACTCTCGCTGTGACGGTCGAGTGAAGCCAGTGCGCTGAGCAAGGACTAGCATAGCGCGCAGGCCCAAACGCGAAATGGGGGCCGGCATTGCTGCCAGCCCCCACTGCGCCGAGACTTGGACCGAACCTTTCGCTCATCTCGGCGCGTCAGCCCTTGCGGGTGTTCGCGCCGGCAATGATCGCTTCGTTCAACCCAGCTCAGGCGTCGCGCATCGTTTCAGGAAACCTGTCGGCGTGTCCCTTGCGGGTCACCTGACCTTCCCCGGCGCTTCCGCAATCCCGGTTCCGCCTGATGCGCTCTTTCAAGCACTTCAGCCTTCCTCGTGATCGCATTCGCAACCAGCTCTGCCGAACCGTCTTGCCCACTTCTTTGTCGTCGATGTCGCACCGAAGCGCTTCACCAATCGACCTCCAAGCGAACCGACGCTGGTTCGGCGGTTCTCCAGCCATTCCCGTGTCTGCTAAGCGTTCGAACCGTTTCCTGATCCAGTTTCGCCTGATCCTTGCGGACCTGGCCAATCTGGAACCCGAACCGTTCGGCTCTTGCGAACCAAAGTGTCGAACACCGCTGTCGCGGCTGTTCCGGTGAACCCTGCTGCACTCCGGCGTTTCCGCTTTCGTGAAAAGCCGTTCCTGTCGTTCTCGCGGCCCTTCTTGGAACCCCTTCTCTTTCCGCCGCCGCTTTGACTGCCATCTCCCCCTTGCGGGTTGGACGCTCGCTAAGCGAACCGCGCGGAAACCTCATGGAGTCTCTTCCGGCGCCTCTGCCGACCGGTTCCGATCCGATCCTTCCTGCCACTTGCTCAACCCCACCTTGCGGAGAGGAGAGTTCAATGGCCGCCCAGTTCGCATCCTTGCCTGCCAGCATGTTCTCGGGCTCTTTGTCCCCCTGACCTCCCTGGGGAAGGCCGGGGCTCTCTGCCCCCCGATCACAAGACAGACAATGTGGGCAAACGCCGCTGGGCACGAATCATTTCGGCAACGACCTGCCTGTGGATAACGGGGATATCGCGTATAACCCCATCTATCCGCCTCCAAGCCCGAGGTTGCCGTTTCGTTCTCCCGGCCTTACCTCGCCCCTCGTGTCCGACTCTCTTCCCCAAGCCCTTCCCGAGCCCGCTTATCTGCAGGGCCTGAACGAACCCCAGCGCCATGCCGTGCTCACCACCGAGGGGCCGGTGTTGATGCTTGCCGGCGCCGGGACCGGCAAGACCGCGGCGCTTACCGCCCGCCTTGCGCACCTCATCGCCAGCGGCCGTGCCTGGCCCAGCCAGATTCTCGCGGTCACCTTCACTAACAAGGCTGCGCGCGAGATGAAGGAGCGCGTGTCCCGCATTTCGGGCGGCGCGATCGACAACATGCCCTGGCTGGGCACGTTTCACGCCGTCGCCGCCCGCATGCTGCGCGCCCATGCCGAGCTTGCGGGCCTGCAGAGCAACTTCACGATCCTCGACACCGACGATCAGTTGCGCCTGCTCAAACAGTTGATCGTCGCGGCGCAGATCGACGAGAAGCGCTGGCCCGCCCGCCAGCTCGCCTCGTGCATCGATCGTTGGAAGAACCGCGGTCTAACCCCCGCCCAGATCGACGCCGGCGAGGCTGAAGCCTATGCGGCGGGTCGCGGAGGGGAGCTGTACGCTGCTTATCAGGACCGCCTGCGCGTGCTCAACGCGTGCGACTTCGGCGACCTGCTGCTGCACATGCTGGTGATCTTCCGCACCCAGCCCCAGGTGCTGCAGCAATATCGTGATCGCTTCCGCTACGTGCTGGTCGACGAATATCAGGACACCAATTCGTCGCAATACGAGTGGCTCAAGCTGCTCGCCGAACCGCGCCGGAACCTGTGCGTGGTCGGCGATGACGACCAGTCGATCTATTCCTGGCGCGGCGCGGAAGTGGCCAACATCCTGCGCTTCGAAAAGGACTTCCCGGGCTGCGCGGTGATCCGGCTCGAACAGAATTACCGCTCCACCCCGCACATTCTGGGCGCCGCCTCGGGCCTGATCGCGCAGAACTCGGGCCGCCTCGGCAAGACGTTGTGGACCGAGCAGCCCGGCGGCGACAAGGTTCGCGTGATCGGCGTGTGGGACGGCCCGGAGGAGGCCCGCCGCGTCGGCGAGGAAGCGGAAACCTACGCCCGCGATCAACGCGGATCGGGTGGTTCGCTCGACGACATCGCGATCCTTGTTCGCGCTCAGTTCCAGACCCGCGAGTTCGAGGAACGCTTCATCTCGATCGGCCTGCCCTATCAGATCGTCGGCGGCTTCCGCTTCTACGAACGCGCCGAGATCCGCGACGCTTTGGCGTACCTTCGCCTGGTTCAGTCCCCCGCCGACGACCTTGCGTTTGAACGCATCATCAACGTCCCGAAGCGTGGGCTTGGCGACAAGGCGGTCGCCACCATCCACCGCTTGGCCCGCGCCCAGGGCCAGCCCTTGCTCCACGCGGCCGCGCAGATGCTCGATAGCGACGAGCTTACCGGCGCCGCCCGCCGAAGCCTCGGCCGCTTTGTCGGCGACCTGTCGCGGTGGCGCTCGATCCATCACCAGAACACGTCGGCTGCGGACGACCTGGCGGGGCAAGGTCAAGACGGAGCGGTTCCCAGGATCCAGGGCAACAGCGCCGCGCCCCACGCCGAACTCGCCCGCCAGGTGCTTGAGGAATCCGGTTACACCGCCGCGCTCCAAGCGGAGAACACCGCCGAAGCCGCCGGCCGGCTGGAGAACCTCGCCGAGCTCACCCGCGCGATGGAGGAATATGCCAGCCTGGGCGCCTTCCTCGAGCATGTCAGCCTGGTCATGGACAATGACGCCGCACGGGGCGAGCCCAAGCTGACCATCATGACCATCCACGCGGCCAAGGGGCTGGAGTTTCCGGTCGTCTATCTCGCCGGTTGGGAGGAAGGCGTGTTTCCCAGCCAGCGCGCCCTGGACGAAGGCGGGCTTGCCAGCCTGGAGGAGGAACGCCGCCTGGCTTATGTCGCGATCACCCGCGCCCGGCGCCGCGCCACCATCCTTCACGCCGCCAACCGCCGCATCTACGGCCAGTGGACCAGCTCCATCCCCTCGCGCTTCGTCGCCGAACTGCCCGAGGAACATACCGCGTCGGAAACCACCATGACGGGCGGCGAGAGCCTGTGGCGCGCGCAATGGAGCGAGCATGCCGATCCCTTCGCGCATCTGGCGGACGGCGGAAGCCACCGGGCCAGCACGCGTGGTCCCGGCTTCCAACGCGCCATCAATCCCTCCCCTCTCACCGGAGGATCGAACCTTTCTGGAAGCGACAGCAGCTACAGCAAGGCGCGCGGCCCCGGCCTGCGCCCCAAGCCCGACGCCTACGCCCGTCCCCCCCGTGAAGTCCGCGCCTCTGCGGTAAGCCTCGGCAACAAAGGCCGCGCCGACCTGTCGCAAGGCCAACGCGTGTTCCACGGCAAGTTCGGCTACGGCACCATCGCGGTCATCGAGGGCAATAAGCTGGAGATCGACTTCGAGCACGCGGGGAGGAAGCGCGTGCTTGATAGCTTTGTGAGCTTGGGTACCTAGACCGGCAGATCCCTACTGCTCGGAGCACACTACGGCTCGCCCACTTCGACCGCGTTCAGAACTTGCCGACTTCGTTCCACTTGGCTTTGTCCATCTCTGCCATGATGGACTGCCGATCCTTCTTCTCGTCGATCATCTTCAGGATCTTGACGGCCGGCGCGTCTGGTTTCGCGTGCGGCGACAATGCCAAAGGTGACAGCGCGGCATGGGCCGCATCCAGATTGCCCTCAGCAATCATCGCTCGGATCACACGAAGGCGGACGCTGGCATCTTGGGGTACGAGTACAAGCGCTCTTAACAGCCCGGTCTGGGCGGCAGCGGACGGCTTCTGGTTTGCCGCCGTGAAGCTGTCATGGTATAATACCAGCGGCATCGCATAGTTCGGATCCAGCTTATTCGCCCGCACCAGCCACTGGCGAGCGTTCGCCCAGTCACCCGCGCGTGCGTAAACTCGGCCCTTGTACACCATCGCCATGATGTTCGTCGGGTCCGCTGCCAGCGCCCTGTCTGCGGCGGCGGCCGACTGGCTGTTGTTCTTCGCATCATACTCCGTTTCAGCGAGAGTTCGCTGAACGAAAGCATCGTTCTCGCACCCAGCCGCTGCCTTGCGAGCGGAAAGGGCCACCCCGGGCGCCGACTTCTCGTTCACTCCGACGGCGGAGTGGATCCTGATCGGCATAATCCGGGCTTCACACGCATTCAGCACCCTTACGGTTGCGCTGCCGCCCGAGACCTTCGACGCCGGCACTACGATGCTAGGAAAGCTCCTTGCCCGAAGGTGCAAGCGAAGATCGCTGTCGAGCTTACCAAGGTTCCCGAAGGCCCTTTGACCCGCTTCAAGGCTCGGCACGCCCTCGCTGACGGACTTGATGTAGGTGTCCAGCTGACCAGCGCGCTGCTTATTCAGCATGAGCATGTGGATCAGAGCCCAGCCGCGGGCGTAAAGATGACCAACATCGCCAGAACTCAGCTGGCGTCGGTCCGCCGTGAGCAATTCTTCGGCGGTCATTTGATTCTGCTGGGCAAGCGCGAACCCGCGGATCATCGGCAAACCGCCGAGGATCAAACTGCCATCCGGCCGAAGTTCGACAGTGGCGAAGAATTCCGCCAGGCCCTCGTTGAGCCAGCGCGGATAAGCCGACTTCGCGCCACTTATCAGGATGGCATGGGCATACTCGTGAAAGAGGATCTCCTGCGGCCGCATATACTGCGATAAAGCGCCCAAGCGCCTGGGCGTCACCGCCAACGAACCCTGTGCATCTGGTCGGTAGAAACCGCCGACATCACCGCCGCCCGCGCCATACAGGCGCTGAACGCTGCTCATGTCAGGGACCACGAATACGGTGACCCTATTTGCGCGCTCGGCACCCGTGTCGGGCGTGCTCGTGGCGAAGCGCAGGAGCTTGTCCATCCGCTCGAGCCCGTCAGCAAACGTCCTCACGTCGGCTTCTTTCATGTCACCGTAGACGATGAAATGATCGCTCGTTGCTTGAACCCATGAAGCGCTTGCCGGGGTGGCCACGCTTACCAAGAGCGCCGCCGCCAGTGAAACGAACTTACCCCGCGCAAACATGCAACTTCCCCCGAAGATCTTACATCTCCAGAACTAACCGAGGGTCAACGGATTACAAGCAGTTAGATTGGCAAACCTGAGGGGATCCAATCGAGTGATTGCTCTCCACCTTGAACTGCTCAAGGGCGGCTGAGCACAGCTTCGATCGCATCCCTGCTCATGGTTCCGCTACGCGCGCCCTACCCAGCAGCGAGCTCGACTTAGCAGAAGGGATGAACAAGGCGGGAACCGATGACGACGCCCGTCACCTTAGTCACCTTAGCGCCGCCCTCTCGTCGCCAATTACCCGCGCGGCGGCTTGCCGCCTCGCGGTGCCGGACGTGGGCCGGAGCGTGGTTTGGGCGGACCATTGCCGGCCGCCATCCACTCTTCGGGTGATCCGCTCGCTTCGACTAGGATGCCGTCCTGCGCCATTGCGGGGGCATTCTTCTTCATCGCCTTGATGAAGCCGGGCACCGACCGCTCTGCCACCTCGAAATAGCTCTCGCTCTGAGCGATGCGGATCGCGCCAATGTCGTTGCGCGTGACATGGCCGATGCGGCAGATCAGCGGCAGCATCCAGCGCGGGTCGGCGCCATGCTTGCGGCCGCCATTGATCTTGAACCAGCTCGATCCGGTGAAGCCCTGACGCGGTCCGGCCGGACCATCGTCACTACCACCACCGCGCTGGTTCGTCTCAAGGATATCCTCGGGTGCGGGAAGGTCGCTTGCCAGCGCTCGCACCAGCGCCGCCGCAACGCCCTCGGGCCCAAGCTCCTCGAGCAATTGCGTCGCCAGTGCCTGGTTGGCCGCGCATTCGGTATCGCCATCCTCCGGCGGCTCGACCGGTGCCCGCAGCTTCTCCAGCAGCCGCGCACGGTCGCGGGTTCGAATGTCCTCGGGCGTCGGCGCGTTGATCCACTCGACCGGGATGCGCGCTGATTTGAGCATCATGTCGACACGGCGTCGGCGCATTGCCGGCACGATCAGCACGGCGGTGCCCTTGCGCCCGGCGCGGCCGGTTCGGCCAGACCGGTGCTGCAAGGCCTCGGCATCGCGCGGCAGCTCGACGTGGATGACCAGCGAGACCGACGGCAAGTCGATGCCGCGCGCGGCGACATCGGTCGCCACAAGCACGCGTGCACGGCCGTCCCGCAGCGCCTGAAGCGCGCGGTTGCGGTCGTTCTGGCTGTGCTCGCCCGACAGCGCTACCGGCTCGAACCCGCGCTCGGACAGGCTGCCGTGGAGCCGCCGTACTGCATCACGCGTGGCGCAGAACAAAATGGCGGTTTCTGCCTCGTGAAAGCGCAGCAGGTTGACGACCGCATGCTCGATGTCCGTCGGTGTCACGGCTACCGCTTGATAGGTGATGTCGCCGTGCGCCTGTGTGCCGCCGACGGCCTCGATCCGCAGCGCGTCCTTCTGGTAGCGCTTGGCCAGCGCCACGATCGGGCGCGGCATGGTGGCCGAGAACAGCAGGGTGCGGCGGCCCGGCGGAGTCGCGTCGAGGATCTCTTCCAGTTCCTCACGGAAACCCATGTCGAGCATCTCGTCGGCTTCATCGAGCACCGCGACCTTGAGAGCGGACAGGTCCAACGCCCCGCGCTCGAGGTGATCGCGGAGGCGTCCCGGCGTGCCGACTACGATATGCGCGCCGCCGTTGAGCGCCCGGCGCTCCTTCATCGGATCCATTCCGCCAACGCAGGTCACCACGCGGCCCCCAGCGGCGGCGTAGAGCCATTCCAGTTCGGTCGACACCTGCAGCGCAAGTTCGCGGGTCGGCGCGATCACCAGACCGAGCGGCGCCAGAGCGAACGGAAGCTTGCCATTGTCGTCGATAAGGTTGCTGGCCATGGACAGTCCGAACGCGACCGTCTTGCCGCTTCCGGTGCGAGCGGAAACGATCAGGTCGCGGGTCAGCGCCTCGGGCGCGGCGGCGGCCGTCTGGACCTCGGTAAGTGTGTCATAGCCACGCGTGGCGAGCGCCTGCGCAAGAGCGGGCGGTAAATCAGATTGTTGCATGCAGGCGCCCCTAACCGATTTCCGCGCGAGGCGAAAGCCGGGTCTGCCGGACCATGGCCGCCGGAACTGGTCTTTCGCTCGTTCGCTGGATCGGCTTAGTCACTCACCCAAGGAGCTACCCGATGCCCAGCGCCACTTTGTACCGCATGGTCCTGCCGGATCACGAATGCCCATTCGGCGTCCGCGCCAAGGCGATGCTCGACGAGGCCGGCTTCGATTGCGAGGAGCATATCCTTGCCAGCCGCGATGAAGTCGAAGCGTTCAAGTCCGAGCACGGCGTGTCCACCACCCCGCAGGTTTTCGTCGATGGCCAGCGTATCGGTGGCTCGGACGAACTGGGCAAGTTTCTGACGGCCCACGCCTAACGGTCAGACCGCCTGATCCCGCTCATGCCCAGAAGAGCGGGATCAGGCGGGGTTTCCCTTAGACCGTTGTGCTCTCCAGCGTCGTCGTCTTGAACTTCAAGCCGTCCTTCTTGATCTCGGCGTAGAACTTGGCCTTGGCCGCGGTCATCTCGACACCCAGCGCATCGACGTCCAGCCCATGGCGTTTGGCCTGGCTGAAAATGCCGGTGAACCACTGTTCCTCTTCCTTGATGTGGTGGGTGATCTCTTCCCCAAGCACCTTCACCTTGGCTTCGTAATACTCGTCTTCCGGTCCGTTCTTGGTGATCTCGGCCATCAGCACGATCGCGCTGTCGTGCTCGACATAGGCTTCCTTTAGATCGGCGTCCTCGACCTTGCCTTCGCAAGCGGGGTAGAAAATCTCGTTCTCGATACGCGTATGAACGACAAGCGCTTCGCAAATCTGCTGTGAGATCTTCTGCTTGGCGCTGTCGCTCTTGGCCTCCTTGAACTCGGAAAAGAGCGCCTCAACCTCGCGGTGGTCGTTCTTCAAAAGGGTGAGCGCGTCGGGTGCTTCGGTGTCGGCCACGGTGTTTCCTTGCAAGTGGAGTGCTTGGCCAAAGAGCGGTCCGCCCGGCCCATTGTTCCACCTGCGACACAGTCTCAATACGCTGGTAGTCCGACCCTATCGGGCTACAGGAGCACCGGCCGCAGCCGCAGCGTCCGGAGCGAGCGCCTCCGGCTCCTCAAGGACGGCCGGCACAGCGCGTGCCGGTTTGCTGTCCAGCTCCATCCAGTCACGGAATTCCAGCCCGTAGAGCATGTCCATGACCTCGAACTCCATCCCGCCGGGCTGGCTGGTGTTGCTGTTCCACAAGGCCACCACCCCACTTTTGGTCTGCGGGTCGAACATGATCAGCGACCGATAGCCCGCGACCCCCCCGCGGTGGCCGACGATGACATGCCCGGCATAATCATAGGATCGCCAGCCGAGGCCGTAATAGGCGTCGCCCACCCGCTCGAGGAACTTGCGCATCCGAGCCCGCTCGCCCGGTGTCTTCACAAGCCTGGCGTGCACCGTGTCGAGCAGTCGCCGGTCGAGTACCTTGGGCATGCCGCCGCTCTGCGCGATCATCCACAGCGCCATGTCCTTGATGTTGGAATTGACGCCGCCGGCTGCCGGCACCCGGTAATAGGGTTCCAAAACCTCGAGCGGCTTTCGCCCCGCGGTGTGTGGCCGCGCCCAACTGCGGGCCGACACCAGCCCTTCGCGAGTGGCCGACGCGCTGGTCATGCCAAGGGGATTGAACAGCATCTGCCGGACCGCGTCCTCATACGGCATGTTGGTGGTCCGAACGACCATCTCCGACGCAGCATCGTACGCCACGTTCTGGTAACTCCAGCAGGTTCCCGGCGCGCAGATCGCGTTCAAGGTGCCAAGCTGGTTCCGCAGAACGAACGGGCTCTGCCCCTCCTCCAGCTTATTATCGAGGGCGTTGCGATACAGGCCGAGGCGCTGGCTGAGCAGGTCGGTGACCGTAGCGTGATATTCGGCCGACCCGGGCAGCTTGAGGCTCGGCGCATAGCCCACAATCGGCGCATCGAGCTTGAGCTTGCCCTCTTCCGCCAGCTTGGCGACCATCGTTGCTGCCAGCCCCTTGGATACCGAGGCCCAGCGGAACACGGTTTCCGGGCTGACCTTCTCGCCGGACCCCGCAACGGTTTCGCCATAGCCCGACAGGAAAGTGATGCGGCCATTTTCAATAACGCCGACCGCCATGCCGACCATGGATGGCTCATGCACCATCCGCTGCAAGCGGGCATCGAGCCGGGCGTAATCGATCCGCTGGCGCGCCGCTGGCGCTACCTGACCCAATTGCATGTTGGCCGAAGCCAGCCCGGCGGGCGCAGGTGGCGGCGCCTGCATCACGCGCACGCTTGCCAACGTGCCTGCCATCAGCACGCACGCCGCAATGCCGGCCACAGTCATCTTGTTCAGTGCAAGTTCCTCCCGCCCCGTAATCGCCCTTGTGCGAGCCGGCGCAGAGCCTCAACACTAGCCGCTAGCCAGAGCGGCAGGACGAGCGCACCGAGCGACGAAGCGGCGCAGCGCTGGTCATGCAGGCTGCTCTCCCCTAGATGCCGGACTATTCCGCAAGGGCAGCAACCGGCATGCAAATACTGCGAACGTTGATCTGGGTGGTTGTGGCCGCCTTGCTGGCAATCCTCGCCAGCAACAATTGGACGGACGTCACACTCAATCTGTGGGGCAGCCTTCAGGCGGACGTCAAACTGCCATTACTGCTTTTGATCGTCTGGGGGATCGGCTTCGTTCCCACGACACTGATCGCGCGCGGCCGCTTGTGGCGGGTGAAGCGCAAGATGCTCCTGCAGCAGCAACTCGCCGCCGTCGCTGTGCCCCCGACCGGAACCTCTTACATTTCCGAGCAGCACGCGGAAGGTGGTGCTTGATGGCTAATCCCGTCTTCGTTGCGCTCGATGTGCCCGACCTGGATGCTGCTCGTGCCCTTGCCAAAGCCGTGCGCGGATCGGTCGGCGGTCTCAAGCTTGGGCTCGAATTCTTTGGAGCCAACGGACCCTCAGGCGTGGCCGCCCTTGCACAGCTTGGCCTGCCCATCTTCCTTGACCTGAAATTGCACGACATTCCAAATACCGTGGCCAAGGCCGTGGCCGCGCTCGCCCCGCTCAAGCCTGCCTTGTTGACGGTCCACGCAGGAGGTGGGCAGGCGATGCTCGCCGCCGCCCGCGCCGCCGCGCCGCCCGAAACGCGCATCATTGCCGTCACCGTGCTCACCAGTCTCGACACCGACGATCTCGCCTCCATCGGCGTCGAGGGATCGGCCAGCGAGCAGGTTGCCCGCCTGGCGGCACTGACCCGGAGCAGCGGCGCGGATGGCATTGTCTGCTCGGGACAAGAAGTCGCAGCGGCGCGGTCCGCTTGGCCCGACGGACACTTCGTGGTGCCTGGCATCCGTCCAGAAGGCAGCGACCTGGGCGATCAGAAGCGAGTCATGACCCCCCGCCAAGCACTTGCCGCCGGAGCTTCGGTGCTGGTGATCGGCCGTCCCATCACCGGCGCCGCGGACCCTGCCGCCGCAGCGCGTGCCATCGCCGCCAACCTGTAGCCGTGGACAGCCGACCGGCCGAACGTCTAGAGTCCGTCTCCAAACCGACAGGATTACGCTTCAAATGAATTGGCTCAGCCGGGTGCGCAACGGCATCCCATTCCTGCCCAAGCGGCAAGTCTCCGATCAGCTGTGGCACAAGTGCGCGCAGTGCGACGCGATGATCTTCACCAAGGAATGGGAAGACAATCTGTTCGTCTGCCCGCGTTGCAATCACCACGATCGCATCCGCCCGGCTGCCCGCTTCCAGATGCTGTTCGACGACGGACAGCATAGCATTTTGCCTGCTCCGCCCGCGCGTGAGGATCCGCTCAAGTTCCGCGACACCAAGCGCTATGCCGACCGCCTAAAAGCTGCGCGGATGGCAACGGACGAGCGCGATGCATTGATCACCGCCCGCGGCCGGTTGCGCGGCCGCCCGGTCATCGTCGGCGTGCAGGATTTCGCATTCATGGGCGGATCGATGGGCGTCGCAGTCGGCTCCGCTGTGGTGGCGGGCGTCCAGGCGGCGATCGCCGAACGCTGCCCGTATATCATCTTCACGGCCGCCGGCGGCGCACGCATGCAGGAGGGCATCTTAAGCCTGATGCAGATGCCGCGCACCACGGTGGCCTTGGCGCAATTGCGCGAGGCTGGCCTGCCTTACATCGTCGTCCTCACCGATCCGACCACCGGTGGCGTTACCGCCTCCTATGCGATGCTCGGCGACGTGCAGCTGGCGGAGCCTGGCGCACTGATCGGTTTCGCCGGGCAGCGGGTGATAGAGCAGACCATTCGTGAGAAGCTTCCGGAGGGCTTCCAACGCGCCGAATATCTGCTCGAGCATGGCATGATCGACATGGTCACGCCGCGCGCCGAGCTTCGCGACACCCTTGCGCGGCTGGTCGCCTTCCTTGCCCCCGAACATGAGGCGCCGACGGAGCAGGCCGCCTGAGGTGAAGGAAGTGATCCGCTCGGCCGATCCGCGGATCGCTGCGCTGATCGCTCGCCAAGCGACGCAGCGTCCCGACAATGACGGCCTCGGGCTGGAACGGGTCAGCGCTTTACTGGCGGCACTTGGCCGGCCGCAGGACCGCTTACCTCCCGTGCTCCACGTCGCCGGCACCAACGGCAAGGGCTCGACCTGCGCCTTTCTCCGCGCCGCTTTGGAAGCTGCCGGCCACAGCGTGCATGCCTTCACCAGCCCGCATCTGGTTCGCTACAACGAACGCATCCGGTTGGCTGGAACGCTAATCGATGACGACCGCCTCGGCGAACTGATGAGCCGTGTGCTCGACGCCAATGAACCGATCGGCGGCAGCTTGTTCGAGGTCAACGTCGCGGTGGCCTTTCTCGCCTTCGCCGCCGTGCCCGCTGACGCGATGATCCTGGAAGTGGGCCTCGGCGGGCGGCTCGACGCGACCAACGTCGTCGACCGCCCGCTGGTTACCGGCATCGCCAGCCTCGGCATCGATCACCAGGCCTTCCTGGGCGACACGCTCCCACAGATTGCGGCGGAAAAAGCAGGCATCGCAAAGCGCGGCGTGCCGCTCGTAACCCAATCATACCCGCAAGAAGCCGCCGCTTGCGTCAAGCAAGTCGCCCAGGCTGCAGGTGCGATATGGGAGCCGCGCGGACTGCACTGGGATGCCGGCGTTCGCGACGGAAAGCTGCACTATCGGGACAGCACGGGAGAACTCGCTCTGCCCCTTCCCCGCCTTGCGGGCGAACATCAGACACTCAATGCGGCGCTCGCCGTCGCCATGCTGCGGCATCAGGACACCTTGGAGGTGCCCGTGTCGGCGCTGTCCGCAGCCATGGACTTGGCGGACTGGCCCGCCCGGCTGCAGCGCATGTCGCCGGGGCCGCTGACGAACGTGCTTCCGGCTGGCAGCGAACTCTGGCTCGATGGCGGCCACAACCCTGCAGCGGCGCAATTCGTGGCCGATCACCTGCGCCAACACTGGCCCAGCAACCTGCCGCTCGTGCTCGTCTTCGCCAGCCTCAAGGCCAAGGACCCGGCCGGGATGCTGGCGCCATTCGCAGGCCTCGGGCCTCGCATCATCACCATCCCGATCGAAGGCCATGACTGCCGCGACCCTGTCGAACTGGCACGCACCGCGGCCTCGATGGGCCTGGAAGCTCAGCCGGCGAGGGACCTACCTCACGCTTTGACAGCGAGCACCATTCCGGCTCGCGTGCTCATCTTCGGGTCACTCTATCTCGCCGGAGAAGCCCTCGCCGCCAATGGCGAACAGCCCGACTAGGCTGCGGGTTCTCTCGGCGGGTCACCGGGATGGTCGCGCCGGGCGTCGCCTTCGCCCTCGGTGCCTGCTGTTCCGATCGAAGCATCGATCAGCCCCGCTCGCATCATCAGCCAGAACAGCAGGATCCCGGGCAGCGCAGCCAAAGTGGTGAGCAGATAGAAGTTTACGTAACCCAAGCCTTCCACCAGCGCCCCGGCAGACGTGCCCGTCAGGAAACGCCCAACGATGCTGGCGGTGGCGGAGATCAAGGCGAACTGCGATGCGGTGAAACGCAAGTCGCACAAGGCCGAGAAGTAGGCGACGACAGTGACTCCGCCGATCCCGCTGGCAAAGTTCTCGAACCCGATCGCCGCTGCCATGCCCCAATTGCTATGCCCAGCTTGCGCCAGGGCCGCGAATGAGAAGTTGGAGACCGCCATCAGGACGAGGCTGATCAGCACGGAACGCTTCATGCCGAGCTTCGCGTAGAGAATGCCCCCCACGAAGATGCCGATCAGATAGGCCCAGAATCCGATACCGACATCGTAGATGGCGATCTCGTCATTGGTGAAGCCCATATCGTCGAACAGCAGGCGCAAAGTCAGGTTGGCGAGCGTGTCCCCAACCTTGTGGAGGAGGATGAAAAGCAGCACCAGGAACGCACCCTTGCGCGCAAGGAACTCGCTGAACGGCTTGTATACCGCCGCTGCCGCTTCCCCGAAGCCCCGTCGACCAACGGGTTCCCGGTAACGCTTGGGTTCACCAAGGATGAGCCCCGTCAGCATGGCCGGAAGCGCCAGTGACGCGCAGGCGAGATAAGCAACCTCCCAACCCAGCCGTGGCGCGATCACCAGCGCGAGCGCGCCAGCGCCGGCCGAACCGATCCGCCAGCCATATTGCGACATGCCGGAGCCTGGCCCGAGTTGGCGGGGTTCAAGCTGCTCGATGCGATACGCGTCGATCACGATGTCGAAGGTCGCGCCGGCGATGCCGACCGCGATTGCGGCATAGGCCGTATAGAGCAGGCTGGCGGAAGGATCGACGAAGGCGAGGTTGGCGACCGCCGCCATCACCAAAAATCCGGTCAGGATCAGCCAGGATACCCGCTGGCCCAGCCGGCCAAGCAGCGGAAGCCGGACGCCGTCGACGATCCACGCCCACAGGAACTTGAAGTTATAGGCCAAGAAGACCAGCGCGAAGGTAGTGATATCGGCCTTCTTGAGTCCGTCCTGGGCCAGTCGCGTCGTCAGCGTCGCGCCGATCATGGCATAAGGGAAGCCTGACGATACCCCCAGGAAGAATGCCGCTATCGGTGCACCTTCGAAATAGGGCTGGACGCTTGCGGGCAGCTTGCTGCGCCAATTGGTTGAGGCGGACGCGGTCGGTTCAATCATGCGCTCTTGTAACGTGGAGAACCTGCGCGGGAAGCCGCGAAATGCGGGACCCTTGCACCGTCGCGGCGACTGGCGCACCATTCGCCGCATGGACGCCCCTACCCGTACCGCGCGGCCCACGCCTGGCCAGCGCGCGCTTGCCGACCAGCTTGCCCGCGGCGAAGCCGGGCTCGGTGGCGGGATCGATCATCTGCCCGCCAGTCTCTACACCGACCCGAACCGTTATGCGCTCGAGCAGGAGCATCTGTTCGGCGCCATGCCGCTGCTGCTTGGCCCGTCGGCCCTGCTGCCCCGGCCGGGACAAGCGGTCACCCACGACGGCTACGGCCTGCCGCTGATCCTCAGCCGCGATCGCGACGGCGCAGCCCATGTGCTGGCCAACGTCTGCCGCCACCGTGGCACCCGGCTGATCGAAACCCGGGACGTAATTGCGGCGCCGCGCATCGTCTGCCCCTACCATGCCTGGAGCTACCGCCCGGACGGCGAGCTTGTCGCTCTACCACGGGCCGATTGCTTCCCCGGATTGGTGAAGGCCGATCAAGGCCTCGCGCGGTTCCCGGTAGCCGAGGCCGGCGGATTGCTGTGGTTCGCCAAACTGGCGGGTACCGACTTTGGCTCGGTGCAGGCGCTCGCCCCCGACATGGATGCCTTCGGCTTGGCCGACCTCCATCTCTATCGCCGCAAGACCCACGAGGTGGCAGGCAATTGGAAGCTGGTGATCGACGCCTTCCTGGAAAGCTACCATGTCCAGCGCCTCCACGCCGACACCATCGCCGCTTTCTTTGCCGATGGCATCACCGCCGCCGACCGCATCGGACCGCACCAGCGCGCCGCCGTCGGTCGTGCCGACTACCTAGCCAAGGTCGACCGCGACGACTGGTCGGCGCTGCGCCGCGCCGTGACCTACACTTATCACCTCTTCCCCAATGCCGTGGTCATCGTCTCGCCCGACTACGTCAATCTGCTGATCTGCATGCCGCAGAGCGTCGGCCGCACGCTGGTGGAGGATCTAATGCTCATCCCCGAGTCGCCGGCCACTCCGCAGGCCGAGGCGCATTGGCAGAAGAGCTGGGACCTGCTCGACGGCGGCACCTTCGCCGCCGAGGACTTCCGCGCGGCCGCTTTGTGTCAGCAGGGTCTTGCGTCGGGCCTGATCGATCAGGTGACGCTGGGCACCCTGGAGCACGGCATCACGGCCTTCCACGCCATGATCGAACGTTCGTTGACCTTCGCTCAGGCAGGGGTCGCGTAAAGCGTCAGGCCGTCCTGCGGCTTGACCTTGTCCCCGGCCAGCGTCGCTTCGACGGCCTTCAGGGCCGCCTTCAACTGCCGCTCATTATACGGCTTCAACAAACAGCCGATCGCCACTTGATTGGCGTGCGGTGGCGGACTGCCGGTGACGAACAGGACCGGGATACCGCGCTGGTGCGCTTCCCTCGCCACGTCGAGCCCGGTGCCATCGCCCGCCAGGCTCAGGTCGCTCAGCACCAGGTCCACCCCGCGGTTTTCTTCGGCCGCGGCCGCCGCTATTTCCTCGTCCAGGCGCTCCACGGCGCCAAGATGACTGTCCACGGTGGCCACGACCTGATATCCGGCGTCCACGACCATTGTCTCATTGTCGAACGCGACGAGCGGCTCATCCTCAACGATTAGGATGCGGTTGACGATTTGCTTGCGCTTGCTGAACAGCATTCGACCTCGCCGAAAAGGAACTGATTGTGACCGCGCAACGAACGAGCCGCCCTCCGGTGTCCGGTGGTCCGGCTTCCCCGCGCAACAATCCGGCGCGTCGTGGCACCCCGGCACCACGCGAGGACGGAGATCAGCGGATCGCCAAGCTGCTGGCCCGCGCCGGCGTCGCTTCCCGGCGCGATATCGAGCGCATGATCGCCGATGGCCGCATCGCGCTTCACGGCAGGACGCTGGATACGCCCGCGACCCTGCTGACCTCGCTCGACGGCGTCACGGTCGATGGCCAACCGGTCGCTCCGCCGACCGCCACGCGCCTGTGGCGTTTCTACAAACCACCAAGCTGTTTGACGGCCGCCAACGATCCCAAGGGTCGCCCGACGATCTACGACAAGCTGCCGCAGGATTTGCCTCGTGTGATGCCGATCGGCCGCTTGGATTTCATGACCGAAGGGGTGCTGCTGTTAACGAACGACGGCGAGCTCAAGCGGCAGATGGAACTGCCGCGTACCGGTGTCGTCCGCACCTACCGCGCCCGCGCTTTCGGCGACGTAACGCAGGACCAGCTTGAAGCGCTCGCCGAGGGTGTCGAGATCGAAGGCATTCGCTACGGCTCGATCAACGCCAACATGGAGCGCCGGACAGGTCGCAATTGCTGGATCGAGATGAGCTTGGCCGAAGGCAAAAACCGCGAAGTTCGCCGGGTCCTCGCCTATCTCGGCATGCAGGTATCGCGCCTGATCCGAACCGCTTACGGCCCGTTCGACCTTGACGAAATGGCGGTCGGCGACGTTGCCGAAGTGCAGCGCGAAACCCTGTTTCAGTTCCGGCGGACCCTGAAATGAGAATCATCGCCGGCGAATGGCGCAAGCGGCCCCTGATTGCACCCGAAGGCCAAGTCACTCGGCCAACCGCGGACCGCACCCGCGAGACCCTGTTCTCGATGCTGACCAGCCGCATCGGCAGCTTCGGCGAGTTGCGCGTTGCCGACCTCTATGCGGGCAGCGGCGCCTTGGGCTTCGAAGCACTTTCGCGCGGCGCGAAGGAAGTCGTTTTCGTCGAGACCGACATCCCTGCCCGGCGCGCGATCGAGGCCAATGCGGTGGCGATGCAGGCCAACGAGCGAAAGCGCGTGCTCGCTACCTCGGCCGAGCATCTGCCCGCCGCTGAACCGTTCGACCTGATCTTCGCCGATCCGCCTTATGGTGCCGGATCGGGCGACATGGTGGTTACCGCCGTACATGCCGCCAACTGGCTCGCACCGGGCGGCTGGCTGGCAATCGAAACAGCGAGGGGCGAGGTCATCGACCCCGGTCCCTTCACCAAAGAAGCCGAGCGCGACACTGGCCGCGCTCGGATCACATTGCTGCGGCGAGAAGCCTAGACCTGCTTGTCAGGCGACTTCTTGGCGCCGCTTCCAAACGAGAATTCCTTCATCAGCCGCACGCCAATCGCGCTTGCGGCGGCCTTCCCGGCCGACTTCACGGCCTTGGCTGACTTTGCTTCCACTTCGCCCAGCTTGCGGTGCTCGGCGATCACTCCGACGGCCGCAATGGCGCCTACCGCCAGAAGCTCGGACACTAGCGGATGGTCGACCAGCCTGCTCAGCGCGTCAAAGCTCTTCTTGCCTTCGGCCTTCTTGCCGCCTTCAGCCTTCTTATCCTTCTTCTTGCCTTTCGCCTTGCCCTTGGGCTCATCGACGATGGCAATCGCCTTGCTGACAATGCTGTCGTCCTTAGCTTTCTTCTTGCCCTTGGCCACGCACTTACTCCCTGTCTTCTAGACTTCTATGCGCCGCATATCGGCGTCGGCGAACGGCACTGCAAGTTCGCAGGCAGTGACCCGCTCGCTGTCGAGCCAAAGCGGCACATCGGCGGCACGCAGCATCACCGGCATTGCCTTGGGGTGCACCGCGCCAACCACCTGGTTCGCATCGCAAGTCAGGAACGCCATGTAGTTCACGCCCTCCGACCCAGGCCGCCACAGTCCAGCGAAGGCGAACAATGGCTCCGGATCCGCCTCATGCAGCCCGAACCACACCTTCTGCTTGCGCTTGGTGATCGGGCAGGGATCGGCGGTCCACTCGCAGAAGCGCGACACCGGCACGATGCACCGCCGGTCCGGCCGATTGAGCGCGCCCCGCCAGAACGGGCTATCCAGATTGCGCACATTGGTGATCGGTCGCCCCTTTGATGCCGCTGGTCTCGGGAAGCCCCACTCCATGGCTTCCAGCCGTAACCCCTCACCTTTCGTCCTACGGAGCACCGGTGCGGGCTGACCTGGGTAGATCTCCGCGAACGGCGGCAGGTTGGACGTGTCCCCGGCAAAGCTGCCGAAAACCCGGCGCATCTCGTCCACGGTCGCTGTCATCGAATAGAGGTTGCACATGCTCAGGAGGATGTGGCGCCGCACCCGCCGAGGTCAAGCATTCCTCCCCTGCTGTATTGACACAGCAACACACTTACGCGAAGCTCACCGTAGAACAGGGGAGTTCTCGAACATGTACACACAAGCCGACATCGACGACGCCGTCGCTGCAGGGGCGTTTACGCCCGAAGCCGCCGCGGGTTTGCGCACGCATCTGGAATCCCGCGGGCAATTGCCAGCCGTGGACGAGGAGCAGTTTCGTCTGCTCACCGGCTTCAACGATATCTTCGTGTCGATTGCCGCCGCCATTCTGCTGTTTGCCGTCGGCTGGATCGGCCAGAGCATCGGCGAGGCGATCGGCTTTACCTTCAGCCGAGGCCCCTCGCCGCTCGCCGGCGCCTTCGTTGCCGCAACGGCTTGGGGGCTTGCCGAGTTCTTTACGGCCAAGCGCCGCATGGCGTTGCCGTCCATTCTGTTGCTGCTAGCTTTCAGCGGGGGCGTCTTGTTTGCCGCCGGAAGCACGCTTGCGTTGATTATCGGCCCCGACCGGTTCGAGGACCAGAGCAGCAATCAGGTGCTCGGTGCAATCGTCGCGTCGGCGGGTGCTGCCATCGCAGCCATCGCCACCTGGCTTCACTGGCGCCGCTTTCGCGTGCCGATCACCGTCGCCGTCGGTGCCGCGGCCGTTGCCGGCCTCATCGTCAGCTTGGTCCTCGCCGCGCTTGGTGT
Source organism: uncultured Sphingomicrobium sp. (assembly GCA_964243335.1). Taxonomy (GTDB): domain Bacteria; phylum Pseudomonadota; class Alphaproteobacteria; order Sphingomonadales; family Sphingomonadaceae; genus Sphingomicrobium. The sequence goes on from CAXTED010000005.1 coordinate 199,402, forward strand.
TGGCAATCACGAGCAGGCCGTGCTCGGCATGGTCCTGCTGCTCGGTGTTGGCGTATTTCTGTTCGCCATGCGCTGGGACTCGTCGGACCCTGCCCGCGTGACCCGCCGAAGCGACGTCGCTTTCTGGCTTCACCTGCTGGCCGCGCCGATGATCGTTCACCCGGTGTTTGTCCTGCTCGGTCTGACCAGCGGCCAAGTGAACCTTGGAGAAGGCGCCACGGTGATTCTGCTATACATCGCACTTGCAGTGGTTGCGCTGGCCATCGATCGTCGTGCCTTGCTCGTATCCGCTTTGGCCTACGTCCTCTTCGCCATCAACCAGCTGTTCCGGGACTTCGGAGCGGTGGAACTCAACTTCGCGCTGACCGCCTTGGTAATCGGTTCGGCGTTGCTGCTGCTGTCGGCCTTCTGGCACCAAGCTCGTTCCGCCGTGGTACGCAGCTTGCCAGAAGCGATGCGCGGGCATTTGCCTTTGCTGAACACCACTCGCCCTGCATCATCGCAGGCGGCGCTGCCCGCTTAGGCGTCGACGATCCTGATCAGCCGGCGCTCGAGCGGGGCGAGCACCGGCACCAGTTCCTGGCCCCGCTTCAACACCATGCCATGCTCTCCGATAAGCGCCCATTCGCCCTGCTTGAGCCGCAGCGATGGGCGCTTTTCGATGCGAATCTCCGGTCGCTCGGCGGTCCGTCGGAAGGCGGAGAAGCTCGCCACGTCACGCTCGAACTGCATCGCATAATCGCGCCAGTGCCCGGCCGCGACCATTCGTCCATACAGGTCCAGGATACGTTGCAGCTCGGTTCGGTCGAAGGTGGTGACCGCTTCGCGTCGACCACCCGGGAATGCCGCAACAACACTCACGAGGCCTTTGCCTCGGGAAGCTCCTGCCCCACGGCGCGCATTTGCTGCACCTCGCGTCGAAGCACGGCGATCTCTTCTTCAAGCTCGAACAGTCTTGCTCGCACCGGGTCGACGTCTTCGCCGCAAGGCGTTCCATATGGCACGAACCCTGGGCTGTAATGCACGGTGTCGACCGGCACGGCTTTCGCCGGGATGCCGACGACAGTGGTGTTCGACGCGACATCCTTGGTCACCACCGCATTGGCCCCGACCCGCGCGCCAGCCCCAAGTTCGATTGGTCCAAGCACCTGCGCGCCCGATCCGATCACCACGCCGTCCCGCAGGGTCGGGTGGCGCTTGCCAGCGATACCTGTCGTTGGGTTGGTGCCGCCCAGCGTGACGTTCTGGTAAATGGTGACGTCATCGCCGATCTCGGCCGTCTCGCCGATCACCGTGAAGCCATGATCGATGAAGAAGTTGCGTCCGATGATGGCGCCGGGGTGGATGTCGATCGCCGTCAGGAATCGCGCGATGTGGTTCACCACGCGCGCCAGGAAATACAGCTTACCCCCAAACAGCCAATGCGAGACCCGGTGCAGTCCGAGCGCCCACACGCCCGGATACAGCAGCACCTCCCAGCGCGATCGCGCCGCTGGGTCGCGGACCTTCACCGAATCCAAGTAATCGAACAACGCGAAGCTCAAGCCGGCACCCTTTTTGCTGCCTGTCTGTCGTTACCAAGCATGTAAGTCGCCCCGCCCGTGAATGCCAGCATTCGGGCGCAAACCCGCTTGCGCGTAGTACAGCTTCGGGCAAAGGATGCCCCTACGACCGCGAAGGACCCAAGCGATTTTTGCCGATGTGCTGTCCGATCCGGCGGTCTTGCTGCCCTTCGTCCTTATCGGCTTTGCCGCGCAGTTGGTCGACGGCGCGCTTGGCATGGCGTTCGGGACCATCTCTTCCACGCTGCTGGTCAGCATGGGGGTTCCCCCCAGCGTCGCCAGCGCGGGCGTTCACACGGTCGAGACCTTCACCACGGCCGTGTCTGCGATCAGCCACGTGGCGCATCGCAACGTTCAATGGACCTTGTTCTTCCGCCTGGTCATACCCGGCGTAATTGGCGGCGTGCTCGGCGCTTACGTGATCAGCAACATCCACGCCGAAACCGCGCGCCCGCTTGTTCTCGCCTATCTGCTCGCCATCGGCTCCTATCTCTTGTGGCGCGGCGCCACACATCACCACACCGAGCGCGAGCCGAAGATCGTCGAGCCGTTGGGCCTGGTAGGAGGCTTCCTCGATGCTGCCGGCGGGGGCGGGTGGGGACCTGTGGTCGCGTCGAACCTGCTGGTTCAAGGCTCGTCGCCGCGGATCACCGTTGGCACCGTCAACACCGCCGAGTTCTTTCTGGCGGTGGTGATCTCGGCAACCTTCCTCTTCACCATGGGACTGGAGGCGGTCACCGTTGCCACCCTTGGCCTGCTGATCGGGGGCGTCCTTGCCGCGCCGATCGGAGCGCTGGTAGCCCGGCGCATGCCCGCCGACCGCATGCTAGTGCTTGTCGGTATCGTTCTTATCGCCACCAGCGGGTATGGCCTGTTCAAGTTTCTAAGCTGAGGCGTTCAAACTTCTAAGCCGGAGCAGCACCACCAGCGTTCCAAATTTCCTCGGCGGAGGCTATGGGCCGCCGATGCATTTTCTCGATCAAGCCAAGATTTTCCTTCGTTCGGGCATGGGCGGGCCCGGTGCCGTCAGTTTCCGCCGCGAGAAGTTCGTCGAATATGGCGGCCCAGATGGCGGCAATGGTGGCAAGGGCGGCGATATCATCTTCGAAGCTGTCGCCGGCCTCAACACCCTTATCGACTTCCGCTATACCCAGCACTTCCGGGCGCCCCGGGGATCGGGCGGATCGGGCCAGAACCGCACCGGTGCGGGCGGCGACGATCTGGTGATCAAGGTTCCCATCGGGACGCAGGTTCTGTCCGATGATGAGGATCGCACTTTGCTGGCGGACCTTACCGAGGAAGGGCAGCGCATCGTCTTTCTCAAGGGCGGCGACGGCGGCCGCGGCAATGCGACCTACAAGACCTCCACCAACCGCGCTCCGCGTCAGCACGGCACCGGTTGGCCGAGTGAGGAGATGTACGTCTGGCTGCGGCTCAAACTGCTCGCCGACGTCGGGCTTGTCGGGCTGCCGAACGCCGGCAAGTCCACCTTCCTTAACCGCACCACAAATGCGGTGGCCAAGGTCGGCGCTTACCCGTTCACCACCTTGCGCCCGCAACTGGGCGTAGTGCGGCACAAGTCGACCGAGTTTGTGCTCGCCGACATTCCCGGCCTGATCGAAGGCGCCGCCGAGGGTGCTGGCGTGGGCGATCGTTTCCTCGGCCACGTCGAGCGTTGCCGAACCCTGCTCCACTTGGTGGATGCCGAGGGCGATGATCCTATCGAAGCGTATGAGATCGTCCGTAATGAGCTTGAGGCCTATGGAGCCGGGCTGGAGGACAAGGCCGAGGTGGTCGCCCTCAGCCGCTCCGACCTGGTCGAGGCCAAGGCGCTGACCAAGCTCAAGAAGGCGCTGACGAAGGCGTCCGGCACTGAGCCCCTGATCGTGTCCGCCGCGACTGGGGATGGCATCGACGCCTTGCTCGACTTGCTGGTGGAACAGCTTGGCCGGGGCGAACGCGTGTCGCCCGTCGCCCTCGCTAGTGCCGAGGTCGATGACAGCGCTCCCATCACGCCATGGTCGCCGCTCTGACCGAACAGAACGCGTCTTTGCGTTTGGCGATCACTGGCGGCACGGGCTTTGTCGGCAGCCGGCTGCTCAATCTCGCGGTCGATGCTGGTCACCAGGTCACGGCACTGACCCGCCGCCCCCAGCCGCTTCGCGAAGGGGTCGTCTGGGTCGAAGGCGCGCTCGACACGCGGGAGGCCGTTGGCGAACTGGTCCGCGATGCCGATGCGGTGATCCATGTGGCAGGCGTGGTCAACGCGCCCAATGCGGCCGGGTTCGAGGAGGGCAATGTCGCGGGCACGCTGGCAATGCTCGCGGCAACGACGGCGTCTGGAGTCGGCCGCTTCGTTCACGTGTCCAGCCTCGCGGCCCGCGAACCCGCGCTGTCACTCTACGGCGCCAGCAAGAAGCGCTCGGAGGATCTGGTCACCGGCTCCGGCCTGGACTGGCTGATCGTTCGGCCGCCCGCTGTCTACGGACCCGGCGACCGCGAGCTGCTGGACCTGTTCAAGGCCGCGCGGCTTGGTGTCGTACCGCTGCCGCCTAAGGGACACCTGTCGGTGATCCATGCCGATGACCTGTCGCGCTTGCTTCTTGCCGCGGCTGCGCCCGATGCGCCGACGCGCTTGCTGCTCGAACCAGACGACGGACACCCCGGTGGCTATTCGCACCGGGAGTTCGCTTGGCTGCTGGCGCACGCGCAGAACCGACGCGCTTTTCCGCTTTCGGTGCCCGCCGCGGTTCTTCGCCTAGGGGCCCGGATCGACAAGACGATCCGCGGCGCCAATGCGAAGCTGACCATCGACCGAGCCGCTTACTTCAGCCATCCTGATTGGGTGTCCGACCGGGCAAAGAAGCCACCTGCCGACCTCTGGGCTCCCCGAATCGCAACGCCCGACGGCCTTCGTGGCACCGCCCGCTGGTACGTCGAACAAGGCTGGCTTTAGCCGCCCCGTCGCCAAGCGAACCAGCGTTGTGCCCACACAAGCACGCGTTGCGGCTGGTGCGACTGGCGCCACTTATTGGCAGCCTCCCGCCCCGCGTCCCCCCGCGTTGGATAAGGATAGAGCAGCGCCAGCATGGTACCGAGCTTGACCTTCTGCTTCATCGCCAATTGCCATGCCACGATCATCTCGCCGGCATGCTCGGCAACGATCGTCACCCCCAGCACCCGTCCCTTGCGGATGATCAGCTTGACGGTTCCTCCGGGCCCCGCATCGGCGATGTCGCGGTCGTTGTCGGCCATATCGGCACTGACGATCTCCGCGTCGGCTGGCGCATCGGACGCCGTCACGCCGATTGAAGCCACCTCCGGCGAGGTATAGGTCACCCGCGGCACCAGCGTGTCGGTCTTCAGCCAAGCTCCGACCAGCGCGTTCAAGCCCGCAATCGCTCCGCTATGTCCAGCAAAGTGCGTGAACTGCGGCCCGCCGCCAGCGTCTCCGGCGACAAACCAATGTGCGAACGGCCCCTTGCTCCGCCGATCCGCGACCATGGCGGCCGGATCCAGGCCCAGTGCCTCAAGACCAAGCCCCTCAAAGCGCGCCTTGCGCCCAACGGCGACCACCAGCAGGTCGAACGGCAAGGCTTCGCCGCCGCTGACCTGCACGGCGCTATCGGCGACGCGCTCCGCCGCATGACCGGTCAGCAGGCGAACCCCCTCGCGCTCGAGCGCCGCCGCGACCGCCGCGCTGGCCTCGGGCTCCTCCTTCACCAGCAATCGTTCGCCCTGCTCGACCAACACCACGCCGGACCCCAGCCGAGCCATCGCCTGGGCAATCTCGCACCCGATCGCGCCACCGCCCAGGATCACGACGCGCTCGGGGGGACGCTCGAACGCACCGAGGCGGTTCCACAAGGTCCCGCTGGTGACGAAGTCGCTCTCGCGAAGCCCCGGTATCGGCGGCACCACCGGGTCGGCTCCCGTGGCAATGACGAGTGCGCGGGTTGTCAGCCGCTCGCCCCCATCGATCGTCACCGTCCACGGGTCGACGATCGTCGCGCGTCCTTGCCGCACGTCCACGCCAAGACCGGTGAACCGCTCCACGCTGTCATGCGGCGCGATTGTCTCGATTGCACCGCGAACGTGCCCGACGACGCCGGCGAAGTGCACACCGTCCAGCCTCGCCTCGACTCCGAACCGCCCTGCGCCGCGCACCTCAGCGGCTGCTTTTGCCGCACGGATCAGCGCCTTGGACGGCACGCAGCCGGTGTTGAGACAATCGCCACCCATGGCCGCCTTCTCGATCAGGATCACCCGCGCCTTGGCCGCCGCCGCGGCATAGCTCGCCACCAGCCCGGCCGATCCCGCGCCGATTACGATCAGGTTGGCATCGAACTTCTTGGGCTTGGTCCACCGCGCCAGAGCCCGCCGTCGTGCCAGCCAGCCGACCAGCCACTTGCCGAGCAATGGCACGATCGCCAGCGCCAGAAACGCCAGTAGCAGCGTCGGCGAGAACACATCGCCAACGCGCCGGACCTGCGCCAGCGCCGTGCCAGCCGACACGAACACGAAGCTGCCTGGCAGAATGCCGATGGCCGTGAGCAGTGCATATCGGCCCACCGGCATGGCGGTGAGCCCCATCGCCAGATTGATCACGAAGAAGGGTATTGCGGGTGCTAGGCGCAAAGTCAGGAGATACGCCGGACCACTCGCCGCAAAGCCCTTGTTTACCCGCTCGACCGCACTCGGGAACTTGCCGGTCACCCAGTCCCGTGCCACGAACCGGGCGATCAGCATCGACAAGGTCGCCCCGATTGTTGCTGCAATCAGCACGATCGCGACGCCGTGCCACAATCCAAACAAAGCCCCGGCAGCGATCGACATCACCGCTGCACCAGGCAGGGCAAGCACCACGACGGCGATATACGCTCCCCCAAACGCCGCTGCGCTGCGCAGTGGGTTCGCCGAAACGAGGCCGGCCAACTCGGCACGACGCGCCTGAAGCGCCTCGAACGTCAACCACTCGCTGCCATTGGCCGCATAGAAGGTCACACCAACCGCGATCAGCAAAAGCACGAGCCCTAGGCGCAGAAAAGTCTTCGTTCGGGTGCCAGTCATCCGCCGCTCGCTAGCGGGCTGAACAGATTTACACTAGGTGGGCCTTGTTTCAGGGCTCTCCACATGAAGGTTTCGCCATGCGCTTCTCGGCCGTCCTGATTGCCCCTATCTTCCTTGTCGCGTGCAGCAGTGCCCCGGCCGCGCCAATCGACCCACGCCGGGCTACGGCGGTATTCGCCGGCGGCTGCTTCTGGTGCACCGAGAGCGACTTCGACCATATCCCGGGCGTCGTGGAGACCACCAGCGGCTACATCGGCGGCAAGGTCGATCGCCCCACGTACGAACAGGTAAGCGGTGGCGGAACAGGGCATTTCGAAGCCGTACGGGTGACCTATGATCCCACGAAGGTCAGCTACCAGACGCTGGTCACTCGCTTCCTGCGCACGGTCGATGCCGTCGATGGCGGCGGCCAGTTCTGCGATCGTGGGCCCCAGTATCGCTCGGCCCTCTTCGTCGGTAATTCGGCAGAGAAGGCCGTTGCATCTGCCGCTCTGCGGGCCGCCGGGACTCAGCTGAAGAGCCCCATTGCAACATCGATCCAGCCGGCTGCGACCTTCTGGCCGGCCGAGGGATATCACCAGGACTATTACGAGAAGAACCCCGTTCGCTACCGCTTCTATCGGTGGAATTGCGGACGCGATCAGCGGCTGTCGGCGTTGTGGAAGCGCTAGCCACCTCCGCTCCGGCATCCCCGTTTCTTGATCCGGGCGCAGCGCCGCTCGCGCCGGGCAAGTTCGTCGACCCATGGCGCACGGCCAAAGGCGAACCGCGGGCCAGCGTCACCCTGGGTGAACTGCGGACACTTTGGCTGAACACTGGCACCCTGTGCAATCTGGCGTGCGCCAGCTGCTACATCGAAAGCAGCCCGCGTAACGACGCCTTGCTCTATTTGACCCTCGCCGAAGCCACCCGCTTCCTGGACGAACTCGCCGGCCCCATCGAGATCGGCCTCACCGGCGGCGAGCCATTCATGAACCCCGATATCATTCCGATGCTCGATGCCTGCCTCTCGCGTGGTCATCGAGTGCTGGTCCTCAGCAACGCCATGCGGCCGATGCGGCGGCACGAGGCCGCGATTCTCGATCTTGTCGGCCGCTTTCCGGGCCAGTTGACGGTCCGCGTCAGCCTCGATCACCACACCACCTCCGTGCATGAGGCCGAACGTGGCCCCGGCACCTGGGCCAAGGCAATCGACGGCATCAGCTGGCTTGCTTCGAACAACGTCCCTTTGGCGATCGCCGGTCGCGCGCTTCCTGGTGAGAGCGAGAGCGATGCTCGAGGCGGCTATGCGACCTTGTTCACCAACTTGGGTCTCACGCTCGACGCGGCGGATCCAGGCGCGTTGGTGGTCTTTCCCGCCATGGATGCCGCCGCCGATGTGGCTGAGATCAGCACCGCTTGCTGGGACATCCTCGGCCTCACGCCCGAAGTCGCCATGTGCTCGTCCAGCCGCATGGTCGTGCACCGCAAGGGCGATGACCGTGCGCAGGTCGCCGCCTGCACCCTGCTTCCCTACGACCCGCAGTTCCTGCTCGGCGAAGCGCTGGCGGAGGCCCGCAGCACCGTGCAACTCAATCATCCGCATTGCGCGCGTTTTTGCGTGCTCGGCGGAGCAAGCTGTTCGGCGTGAAGCTTTCCGTGGTGATCCCAAGCTGGAACGCCGCGGCTCACTTAACGACTTGCCTGGAAGCTCTGAGCGAAGCCGACGAACTTATCGTCGTGGACGGTGGCTCGACGGACAATAGCCTCGTGGTCGCCAAGGCAAGCCCTGCGCGGGTCACCACAAGTGCACGTGGCCGGGGTAACCAGCTTGCCGCAGGAGCAGCCATCGCAACCGGCGAGGCTTTGCTGTTCCTCCATGCCGATACGGTGCTCGCACCTGGCTGGCGTGCAGCCGCCGACGCGCACCTGAACACAGATTTCAGCCGCCCAGCCTGCTTCACCCTCAAGCTGGACGACTCAGCCTGGCAGGCTCGCTTCATCGAACGCGGCGTGTCCTTCCGCACGAATCATCTCGCGCTTCCATACGGCGATCAGGGCCTTTTACTGACGCGCGAGCTTTACGATCGCGCTGGAGGCTACCGCCCACTCCCCTTGATGGAAGATGTCGACATCCTCCGTCGCCTTCCGTCCCCCGTGCTGCTCAGGACAACCGCGACAACCTCGCCCGAACGCTGGCGACGCGATGGATGGTGGAGGCGCTCCGCCCGCAACCTGTTGATCCTCGCCATGTGGCGCGCGGGGGTCAGTGAGGCGCGGCTTGCGTCACTCTACGGCAGATCGCGTCCAGCCGCGCCATTGCCTCCGCGGAACGGGCCGTAGGGGGCGTAACCAGCGCAAAGTCGAGCACCGTGTCCAGAGGGGACGGGCTACGCTCAGCCGGCAGAAGCGCCGCCATAGCCTTCAGCATCTCGCCCGCCCGCGCCGCATTGGCGTGCATCGTCGCCAGCACCGCCGACACCTCCACCGCGGCTTCGCCCTCGCGCCAGCAGTCGTAATCGGTGACCATGGTCATCAGCGCATATGGCAGCTCTGCTTCGCGCGCCAACTTGGCTTCGGGCATCGCCGTCATGCCGATCACGTCCGCGCCCCAGCCGCGATACATGTGGCTCTCCGCCCGGCTCGAGAATTGCGGCCCCTCCATCGCCAGATAGGTAGCGCCGCAATGCACCGTTGCGCCCACTTGGTCGGCCGCTGTTACCGCGAGGTCGGTCAGCCGCGGACAAACCGGATCCGCCATCGACACATGCGCCACCACGCCGTTGCCAAAGAAGCTGGAGGGCCGACCGCGGGTCCAGTCGATGATCTGCTCGACCGCCACGAACTGGCCAGGCGCCATCTCCTCCCGCAGCGATCCGACCGCCGACACCGCCAAGACATCGGTGGCCCCGGCCCGCTTCAGGGCGTCGATGTTCGCCCGAGCATTGACCTGGCTCGGCCCGGTCGCATGCCCTGCTCCATGCCGCGGAAGGAAGAGGAAAAGATGCCCGTTGAGGCGCCCGCGCGTGATTGGCGCGGAGGGCGGACCCCAAGGCGTTTCGATCTCCAGCGTCTCGACGTCCTCCAGCCCGGCAAGCGTGGTCAGCCCCGACCCGCCAATGACCCCGATGCACCATTCCATCATCGCTCATCCCCTTCGCGTTCGAAAATGGCCGTACGTCCGTCACGCTGCTCTGCCTAGCTTGCGAAAACGCGGACCGGTTGCCATAGACGCGGCGACTGAACCAATCGGCCGCAACTGAGGACTTCCGATGAAAGCGCGAGTATTCGTGACGCTTAAACCGGGTGTGCTCGACCCCCAGGGCAGGGCCATCCACAATGCGCTCGAGGGTCTTGGTTTCGCCGGCGTCAACGACGTGCGTGCGGGCAAGCTGATCGAACTGGATCTAGCGGACGGCACCGACGACGAAGCGATCGAAGGCATGTGCCGAAAATTGCTCGCCAACACGGTGATCGAAAACTTCCGCATCGAACGGCTCGGCTGAGCCGCGGCAGGATCGGAGCACAAGCATGAACAGCGCGGTGATCGTGTTCCCCGGCTCAAATTGCGACCGCGATCTGGCCGTTGCGTTGGAGATCGTCACAGGCCGCCGTCCGCACATGGTGTGGCACCGCGAGACCGAGCTACCGGCCGACCTCGACCTCATCGCCGTTCCCGGCGGCTTCTCCTACGGCGATTACCTTCGATCCGGAGCCTTGGCCGCCCGCTCGCCAGTCATGCAAGCGATCGCCAGTGCTGCAAACCGCGGCGTGCCGGTGCTGGGTATCTGCAACGGCTTTCAGATACTTACCGAGGCTGGCCTGCTTCCGGGCGCACTGATGCGCAACTCCGGCCTCAGCTTCGTCTGCCGACCGGTCGCCCTCTCTGTCGAGAACAACCAAACACTGTTCACCCGCGGCTTTGAGGAGGGTGAGACGATCACGATCCCCGTCGCCCACCACGACGGCAATTATCAAGCCGACAGCGACACTCTCGCCCGCCTCGACGGCGAGGGGCGCGTGGTGTTCCGCTATTCGGGAGAGGTCAACGGCTCGGCGGGCTCTATCGCTGGGATCGTCAACGAGGCTGGCAACGTGCTCGGCATGATGCCCCATCCCGAGCGCGCGGTCGAACCGGCCCACGGCGGCACGGACGGTCGACGCTTGTTCGAAGGCCTGCTCGAGCGGGTCGCCGCCTGATGCTTCGGCGCATTGCAAAGCCCCGCTTTGTGCCAGCGCCACAAACAGCTAATCACCCCGCCACGCGCCCGTAGCTCAGTTGGATAGAGCACGAGACTTCTAATCTTGAGGCCACAGGTTCGAATCCTGTCGGGCGCGCCACCATCTTAACAGTAACTCAAAGGTTAATGCCGGCCGCGACTGCTCTCGATCGGCTTCGACCTTGACGAGCCCTTCTCGAGCCTCGGTGCGATTACAGCGAACCAAAGCAGGCCCAGCGCGGCCATCAGTGCCGGCGCGATCCAAATCAACAATGCCCAAAGCAACAGCGACATCATACGCCTCCTAGCAGACAGGATCAGCTAAAACGGACGGCTAACAAGCCGCAAAATCAGGCCGTCCCATGTCGAGACGCTTGATCTGCTGAGCCCCCTAGGGGTGGGTCGATGAACGCGGCATTCCACGTTCGCTCATCAACCAGTCAGGTACGTGAGCCCGGCCCGGGCTTCAGGTGAGCGCCGCGCCCGCGAGCAACACCATGCCCCAAAGAAGCATCGAGGCTGCAAAGAGGCGGAGAATGTTCAGACCATGCAGCCGAACATAGGTGACATCGGGACCGAATCGCATTTCTTTCAGTAACTTAGATAAGTTGGCCTGTCACGCATCGGTAAGATTCCGAGGCATCGTGAGCGGCATAGGAGGCAGATGCGACGATGCATTCGGCCCGCCGCCCGGGGCGTTCGGCGCAATGGGCGAGCACAGATGGCTGAACGCGTCCACATAAGGCACCACTCGCCGCGACCGGCGTTGGTCAAAGCGAGAAGCAGGAGATAATGTGTGCTCATCCAAGTGAACCGCGACAATCAGATCAGCGATAGCGAAGCCACCCCCGAACTGGTCGAGGACATCGCTCGCACCCGCCTCAGCCGCGTGCTCAAGCGCGTCAGTACTGTTGAACTGCACCTGGGTCACGTAAAGGAAAGCCGCACCAACCAGCCTGAGTATCGCTGCTCGGTGGAAATCCGTCCCGAAGGCATGGGCGCGGTCGCCGCGTCGGCCGAGGGCGTCGGCGTGGAAGCCGTCACGCGCTCCGCCTGCGACAAGGTCCTCCACGCCTATGACAAGGCCGTCGGCAAGAAGGACCCACGCGCCAGCAACTAAGATCCACTTGGACAGGCGGACGCGACGTGACCCATGACGTCCGTATGTCCAAGCGCCTGTCGCTGTGGCTGCGACACCGGCCGAAAGCGGCAGGCCTCAGCCTGGATGCGCAAGGTTGGGCGGACACGTCATCCGTTCTCGCGGCCTTGCAAGCCGCCGGCCTGCCTTCCACGCATTCCGCGTTGATGGCCGTCGTGGCGGCCAACGACAAACAACGATTCGGAGTCTCCGAAGACAGCGCCCGGATACGCGCGCGTCAGGGTCATTCGGTGCCGGTGCACCTTCAGTGGCCGGCCGCAACTCCGCCCATGCTCCTGTATCACGGTACCGTGGAGCGCTTCCTTGCCAGCATCATGGCGCAAGGTCTCCAGCGGATGGGCCGTCACCACGTGCACCTCTCGCCAGACGTCGTGTTGCTTGCCGCTAGCCACTACTGGAGAAATGACCGCATGCACTCACGAAGGTTGAGGGTAAGGACATGAACTGTGATTTTTGTGAGGTAATCCTAGAAGCTGACGCAAACTTTTGCAGCCGATGTGGAAACGCGACTGGGCAAAGAGCTTTTGATGCTTCGACCCCTCATGTGCGCATAACGAGCGCCAAGTCCGTTTTCTCTGCGGAGATAATGAGGGCTCTTGCGACCAGAATCGGGCGAGCACGATTGCGTTTGGCTAAGTGGGTCTTTGGGCAGGCTGGATCTTACCTTTCGTTGAACCGACCACCCTTGGTTCGATCGGCGAGGTTTACTGAGCTCTGCGAGGAATCTGAACGGACGTAAACAAGGTGCGTTCCAATGTTCTGAATGGGTCGAAAGCAGACGTTCGACCTGAATGTCGGTCTTGGGTGGAAAGCGGACGTTCACTGACCTAGAGAGAAAGGGCAATGGCGCCCGCGAACGCATCCGTCGAATGACCGCCAACGTTGAGGCGTTGAGCGAACGTGAGAAGGCGATGCTGAGGCTTCTCCTCGTCGGGCACGACGCGAAGTCTTTTGCCCGTAGCCTGGAGCTCTCCGTGCACACGGTGAACGAACGGTTGCGTGCCTCACGCAGGAAACTGGGCGTGTCCAGCAGCCGAGAGGCAGCCCGGATTTTGGCTCAGTCTGAGCGACGCTCTCCCGATCTTCTTGTGCACAAGGAAATCGGGGTTTTCGGAGAAGTCGTAGATCTGAATAACGACCACATTCGCATCGAACAAAAGGGTCTCAGGCACCCCATCGTTCTTGCAATTGGAGGAACGTTGATCATGTCTCTCATTGCCGCAGCAGCTGTGCTCTCTTGGGTCGCTTCTGGAGTCACCGAGCCGGGCCCGTTACCGAATTGGAGCACAGCGACAGCTGCCCCGGAGCGCATTCCAGAGCAGCTGAACACCCTTCGATTGGATGGTAATAGCCTGCTGTGGAACGGCCGGAACACGTCGGAGGCCACAATCCGAGAGTTCCTCCGCATTGTAAACGGGATAAGCCCCAACCACTGGTGGTCTTAAGCTACAGCCCGCGAACGTCACCAAAGCGTGTTCAACGTGCAAGATTGCTAATCGAGGACGTAATTAGGTGCCGACCGAGTATGTGCCAGGAGATCATCATCTCACCCCCGTGACCTGCTCGTTTATCAAGTGAAGGGAACGTCCCCTCTGGGTGGAAAGTGGACATCCGCATACGTGCTCGTTCAGCCGACTTCTTGATACGCAATGCCCGCGTCCGGCCCGCCAAGCTCCCTGCTTGCTCTGGAGCGTATCTGAAGGAGGAAACCTCGCGCGTCTTGAGGCGCGGCAGATCGAGCTTGATCGAACGCCCCCTGCACACCGTTTTTTTCGAAGTGAGGCGACACGGACCAAGAGCCTCGACGATGTGCTCGGCTTCAGCCTCCGTCACATCCAGCATCATCAGAACACGGCGCATGGGCTGTAATCCTAGAAGGCGGCAATCCGTCATATGGCTAAGTGGCAGGTGCCGCGGATGGCCGCCATGGGTCGGAAGCGGACGTTGCCTTCTCAGGCCGCGCATCAGATACTCCTAGACAGGGAGTTCTTTAGATGGGCGAGAACGGCAGCGGCTGGCTTCTGATCCTCACGTTCTACGGTTTAGTGAACCCCGTCGTCGTCATCATTGGCATAGCATCCGGCTTGGTTGTCCGACGCTGGTGGCAAGTGTCGCTCGGCCTTGTGACTGCGCCAGCCGCCTATTGGATGTATCTCCTAGTTTTCACCACTGCGGACCGCGTCGATGGTCTGTTCCCGCCCCTTGCCGTGGCTGGCGTTATTTGGTCAGCGGCTGCTTTCGGATTGAAGCAGGCTTCGTCCGATTAGATCTGGTTCGACCCGCCAGATAGCTATGGCTAAAGTCCGCAATGGGTCGCGAGCGGACGTTAGCTGCCAACTTCCGCTAGGGGTGGATAGCCGACATTCAGCCTTCCCGCGTCTCCCAAGCAATGAGCCATGTTCGGATGCGCTCACCCGTGTCCAGGTGATCAGGCACTGAAGCTGTTCATACGAAGGGGCCATCGTCGTCGGGATGTCGGTTGAAGCCAGTACCACGGCCGCTCACACGAGGCCCCGATGCGATGGGCCTCCTCTCCTGATAGAACGCTTGG
>CAXTED010000006.1:0-179444 GCA_964243335.1 uncultured Sphingomicrobium sp.
AAGAGTCTTTCCTCGACCTGCACGCCTGCGATTTCATCGTTTCGACCGAGTATGTAGTCAGCGAGGGCGCCACGCTCTAGTCGGCTGGCTCGGCGACGGGTTCCCAAGCGTTAGCGCTGCGCTAGAAGGGCGACCTTAGCCCGTCGCCAACGCGAGCTTGTGGCCATCCTTCGCGGCAGCCTCTCTTATGTCGGTCCAAGTTCGGGTGACTCTAGTCTCCTAGTCGGCCAACGCGATCGCATTGCTCCGCAGGTTATCCATGCCATCATGAGCACGCACCTGCGATAACAGTTCGTAGGGTTGCCCGAGAACAGGTCTGCTCAACCTTGAAAGACGATCTGCGTGGTGGCCCGGCAGCCGCAGCCCGGCAGAAGCAAGGCCAGCGGCCAGTTGGGCCACGTCGCGCGGACCCAGAATGGGAAGGATCCCTCTCCCAGCGATCCAGGCCAGCGCCACTGTTGCGGGTTCCGACCCAATGTCGTTGGCAATCTCGACCAACGCGTCCAGGACAGGGCTGCGTTCGCTGCCTTGGGACCCCCGCGTCTTTGCAGTGATCTGTCCGCCAGCTAAGGGAGAGTAGGCCATCACTCCAAGGCCATGTGCCGCCGCCAGCGGAAGGTGTTCACGGTCTGCGTTGCGTTCCAGGAGGCTGTATTCCAGCTGCAGCGCCACAACAGGGGCCCAGCCGCGCAGCTCAGCCATGATGGCCGCGGAGGCCGCTCGCCAAGCCGGGAAGTTGGACAGCCCGACATGTATGATCTTGCCGGCGCGGACCAGATCGTCCAGTCCGTGCATGATTTCCTCGATCGGGGTTGCGCCATCGTCGAAGTGCGGGAAGTAGAGATCGATGCGGTCGGTCCCGAGCCGACGTAGGCTTCCCTCGACCTCCGACCGCATGACCCGCCGATGACTTCCAACTGCACCCGCCGAAGGCGTGGGCAGCGTGGTCCGGCCATATTTGGAGCCAATCACAAACGAGTCGCGTCCGCTATCTTTGAGAAAAGCTCCCGTAAAAGCTTCCGCCTCGCCGAGCTGGTAAGCGCTCGAGGTGTCAATGAAGGTCCCTCCCGCATCGGCGAATGCCTCAAGAGCCAGACGCGCAGTCGCAGCATCAGACTCACCGCTCGCGCTTGTTCCGAGCCGACCCGTCCCAAGTACGAGCTCGGATACGCGCAGGCCAGTACGGTTTCCAAGTAGCAGCTGTTTCAACATCGCTTCCGATCGTCTAAAGTCATTTACAAGTAACAAGTAGAAGATGAGAAAGCTGTGACAAGAACGCACTTTGAAGTAAGGGACGAACTCGAAGGTCAGCGCGTCTGTCTTGCGCCAAACGGCCATGTAGACCTCGTGCAACAGGCCCTGACCGTGATCGATGGACGATGGAAGCTTGCTATCATATCGCGACTGTTCGAAACTTCTCCGTTGCGGTTCTCCGAGCTGGAACGCGACATCGCTTCTGTATCACAAAAGATGCTCGCCCAGCACTTGCGCGAACTGGAGCGTGATGGCGTCGTGCTCAGAGTCGTTCACGCCCAAGTTCCGCCGCGAGTCGATTACAGCCTGACGCGGGCAGGTGAAGCGCTGCGCCCAGCGCTTGAAGCCCTGTTGTCTTGGGCGACCGATTATGTCCCTCTTAGGTAGCAGGGAGAGAAGGAAAGCGCCGCTCAGCCTTCTGCGCACATGGCGTGCCGTACCGCCGGGTTGTGAGATGCCATTCCCTAGCCTTTTGGCCCTCGGGGCGGATGCAGTTGATAGATAAAGTCGACGGATTCCGCTGGTCGTTATCACGACTTCTTATTCAGCTTGCGACGAAGGCTGCAAGTTCAGCGTTAAAGCGCTTTGCCTCTTCGTAGAACGGCGCATGACCAGAAGCAGCGTAGATGGAGAGAGTCGCACGCGGATTCAGAGCAAGCACGCGGTTCGACATCTCAGGCCGCGTGAGCGCATCATGTGCCCCGTACGTGACAAGCATGCGCGAGGGGATGCCGAAAGCAGCGTCGATCCCCTTGGCAGAGAGGCGGCCGATGCCCTCCTGGAGTTCCCGGGGGACCATGCCATTGTAGACTAGCATCTGCCGGAGTTCCGCCTCTGGTGGCGGCACAGCGAAGCATGCTGCCAGGAAGCCCGCAATCGCGGCGGAACGAACAAACAGGTCGGGTGAAGCAAGCTTGCCCGCATAAGCAAGCGAAACCGGCCCAAGCAGCTCTGGTGAAAGCTTCGTTACAGCATCGACCAGATTAACCCCGGCCACCCTGTCGCCGCCATATTTTGCGAGGTACTGACCGATGACCAGGCCGCCGAGCGACCATCCAACGAGCACCGGACTTCGCAGTCCCGCCGCATCCATAACCGCGCGAACGTCGTCGGCCCAGCGGCCGGCATCTGAGTAGGTACCAACTAACGCCGGCTTGTCCGAGTCCCCGTGTCCTCGAAGGTCGTACGTTACTACGCGGAACCGGGTCGCAAGAGCATCGATCTGTCGATCCCAGGAGAGACGGCTTTGCCCAAGTCCGTGTATCAGCAGTATCTCCCGGCTACCTGGCTTGCCATAAGCGCGCACGGACAGGTTGAGACCATCACTCGAGCGAGCGGCGAGCACCTGTCCAGCCGATCTGACCGGCGTCGCCGTCAACTCCGTCGCGCCGACGGGGTGCTTGGGTGCTGTGGCACGGCCTAAGGTGGGCACAACCGTGGCTGCGGCCCCAGCCACTGCTGCTCCGAGGAAAATACGACGTGCGTTATCCATGGCTAACTCCGATCTATAGTGATAACTAAAGAACCAGTTGATCTGTCGCGTCAAGTTGTTATTTAGCGATTGGTATGAAACCTGAGCCCAAATCACGTGGTGGCCGACCACGAAGCTTTGATCGGAAGCAGGCATTGGAAGTCGCGCTGCTGCTCTTCTGGGAGCGGGGCTACGAAGGCACGTCGATTGGCGACCTGACCGCGGCGATGGGCATTGCGCCGCCTAGCCTCTACGGTGCCTTCCGAAGCAAGGCGGCACTCTACGAAGAGGTGCTGGCTCTTTACCTGCTTCGGTATGGTGGGCCGGCGCCCGTCGGTATGGACTCGGATCGACAGGCCGAGACGCTTTTTGAGTACGTGCTGCGACGTGCCATCGAAGCTGTGACGGATCCGGCCGGGGTCCTTGGGTGCATGATCTCTGGCGGCATGCTGTTTCACGCGCCCGAGAATGCCGAGGTAGCCCGCCGTACGGCCGGCATCCGTCGTGCCTGGCGCGAAAGCCTTGCCACTCGGTTGCAGCAAGCAATAAACAGCGGCGAGATATCGGCCTCGTTGGATGCCGAGGTACTGAGCCGCTTCCTAGTCTCTTTGATCCAGGGCATCTCGGTGCAGGCGCGAGATGGCGCGACCCGTGAGGAGTTGTTGGCCGTCGCACGCCTGGGTCTTGCCAACTTGAAGTGAGGCTGATCCGAGATGAGAACCGCCTGCCATGCACCATTGCGGCGTGGCTTCACTCCGTAGGAGGTCAACGCCGGGCCATATCGATCACGAACCGGTACTTGACGTCGTTCGCGGCGAGGCGTTCGAACGCCTTGTTGATCTCGTCCTGCGCGATCAGCTCCACGTCCGCCGTGATGCCGTGCTCGGCGCAGAAATCCAGCATTTCGCTGGTTTCGCGGGTGCCGCCAACCGCCGCTCCCACCTCCGTGACCGGCCCGACCATCTCATGACCGGGTACCAACGGGTATTCCTGACCCCAGCGGCCGACAGAATGAAGGTCCGAATGGCAAACGCCGCAAAACAGGACGTCGAAAGCTATATTCTCCACGCGCGGAGCACGGCGCTGGAAGGACCACGGTACGATCGCGCCGTTCCGATCCATTGCTGCATGGCCGGACACCGGCTGGGAAAGAGGGTTTGAAGAGGAGGCGGGCAACATGGAAGATGTTCCTGATTGGCGATGCGGCGCTATACATTGCGAACTAAAGAAGGTCTGAGCGGTCGCAATAAGCCGTTTTGCATCGAACGCATTGATCCCGGTCAGTTATGTGACCTTAGCAAACCTCGAAGGTTAGCCATGCACGAGCATCGCGCAGGATCGTGGTTCTTCCGCAATCAGTGGCACGGCTAGAGCACTTGAGGCTCCAAGCACTCGGCCGACCAAGGGGAGCTGCTGAATGATCTGACGATGCCAAACGAGGTTCAAACTGCGGCAGTCTGACCGGGTGAGATGATGTCGGCGAGTCGAGGCAATCGCGTTCGAGGCCATGCCGCCTTCCGCGATTCACCGATAACCAGTTTGCGTCCCAGGCAATCCCAGCGATCAGTGCTGGATTATCTAAAGCCCGATGTGCAAGCGTGCTGCACGAGCTGCGATGGTTAGGCTTGTTGTTGAGGAGGATGACGACAATGAAAATTGAACCATTCAGAATCGATGTTCCTCGGGCCCAGATCAACGCTCTTCGCAAGCGTCTGGCCGACACGCGCTGGGCGCCTGAGCTCGACAACCGCGACTGGTCCTATGGCGTCAACGGGGCTTACCTGCGCGAACTGACCGCCTACTGGCAAGTCGGTTTCGACTGGCGCGCGCAGGAAGCGAAGATCAACAGTTTTCCGCAGTTCCGTACAGAGATTGATGGCGCGCCAGTCCACTTCATCCACGTGCGCGGCAAGGGCCCGAATCCCACACCGATCATTCTAAACCATGGCTGGCCTTGGACATTCTGGGACTTCAAGGACGTCATCATGCCGCTGGCCGATCCGGCGGCGTATGGCGGAGATCCGGAGGATGCATTTGACGTCATCGTTCCGTCGCTACCGGGCTTCACCTTTTCGGGCCCGATCCAAGGACCCGGCGTAGGTTATGTTGAAACCGCTGACATGTGGGTGAAGTTGATGCGGGAGCTTGGCTATGAAAAGTTCGTCTCGCACGGCGGAGATGCGGGGGCGTTCGTAAGTGCGCGGCTCGGGCATGCGCATGCAAAATCGATCATCGGCGTGCATCTGAGCTTGCCGGTTCTTCCCGGTGTCGCGCCAGACAAAGGCGTCCCGGACGAGTTCACTCCAGAAGAACGCACCCTGGCGGAAGAGCGCCCGGTAGGGCTGGAGATGTACTACCATGTCTTCATCAACGCTTTTGATCCGCAGTCTCTCGCTTGGGCGATGCATGACAGTCCTGTGGGCCTGGCAGCGTGGATGCTGTATCGCCGGCGCCTGTGGAGCGACTGCGGCGGTAACGTTGAAAGTAAGTTCGACAAGGATACGCTGCTTACGCACATCTGCCTCTACTGGTTCACGAACAGCTTTGTCGGCTCAGAGCTGTTTTGCCGAGCTTCCAACTTTCTTCAAACAATGGCGCTGGCAAACGACATCAAACCCGAGATCAGCGTGCCGACCGCAGTTGCCGTGATGCCGAAGGACCTGATGCACAGGCCACGCAAGGTCTTTGCTGCGCATAGTGATCTGCGCCAATGGACAGTCTTCCCTAGCGGGGGCCACTTTGGGGCGGCAGAAGAGCCAGAGCTAATGACCGATGACATACGGTCGTTTGTCCGACCACTGCGTCACATTTGATCATCAGGACAACGATGTACATGCGGATCTTTCGTGCCGACAAGAACCGCGTACCCAGCTGATGCGAACGTTGGGTCGCACACGTAGTTGCCACGTTGTTGGCTGGAGTCGTCGTGGTCGCCGTCCGCAGCCCGGTATCAGCAAAGGCGTTCAGATGAACACGCCCAGACCGTGTAATGCCACGTGCCGCGACACGCGGAGTAGCAACGATTGCGCGCTAAGTTAAGGATCGACTAAATGGTACGCGGCCACGGGAGCTTCGAATGACAATATCAGGCGCCTGCCGCTGCGAAAGTATCACATACAAGCTGACAGTCGATATGTTGCCGCCGAGCTACGCTTGCCACTGCCTTCAGTGCCAAACTTGGAGCGGCAGTGCGTTCGGTCTTCACGCGCTGCTGGCACAGGAGGCGATTGCGATCTCCGGGCGCCTAGTATCGTACCAGTATGTGGGACCCGGGGAGCATACGTCCACTCAGGAGCTTTGCGGCGTTTGTCACACCCGGATATTCAATCGCAATTCGGCGGTGCCGGGGCTCATCGTTCTGCGCGCTGGAACCCTCGGGAGCAGCGATCAGATTAGTCCTGTTGCACACATCTGGGTTAAACGAAAACAGCCTTGGCTGACCCTTCCGAGCGGTGTTCCGAGCTGGCCCGAGAGCCCTACGCCAGAGGAATTCCGATTGGCCTTACAGAATGGTCAGGTCGCCAGTTCAAGCTGATGGCCACGGCGGTACTTACCACCGCCTTGAGCGGCGACTCGCCCTTCGGGAGCCCTGCCAAGGCGACACGAAGCCAAGTTCTCCACTATGCTCTACACATGGATGCAAAACCCTGTCTGATTGCGGTTGCGGGGACTGGCTGAACGGTGTCGTCGCCCACTCCGTTGGACGCTCGAAGCGCTCCCGCCCCGTCGTCGCGATGGAGACGCGCGGTGTTGTGCGTTCCGGCGTTCGGGCTGTGCTTATCAATCGCGGCGATTAGTCATCACATCCAGACTGGTCTGCTAGCCGCTACCGGCGCGATCATGGTCGGCTTCGGATCGTTCATGCGAATAGGCGGCTCTGCCGCGAGATCGATGGTTGTTGTGGCGATCGGGGTATCAACCGCCTTCGCGACTGGTGCGATGCTGGGCGGCAACTCCAACGCCTTCGCCTTCGTTCTCTTCGTTTTGGCACTGTTCTGCGTCTTTGCCGCGCGGGTCGACGATGACGTTTGGGCCGCGTCAATGCAGGTTGCAACTGCGTTCCTGCTCGCCAGTGCGCTACAGCCGCCGGGCTGGCCTGAGGCGATGAGTTATGCGCTCGCCGTGCTCGCGGGCGCAAGCTTGCAGTGCATCGCAGTGATCGCTCTGCGACGATGGGTTCAAATGCCGATCGATGAGGCCCGCGTCGGGGATCCTGGCGATTGGGTGCGGGATCTCTCCCTCAGAGCGCGCGAGGGTTTCGTTCTCAATCTGATCCACTCCGGCTGGGCAGGAACGACTGTGGTAATCAGCTTACTCGTGGCGCAATCGCTTCATCTTCCGAACCCCTATTGGGCGCCGATGACCTCGTTGTATCTGCTTAAGGCCAACTCTCATACGATTAGCGGCCGAGGGCTTGAACGCTCCGCCGGCACTTTGTTGGGCGCTGCAGTGGCAATCTCGATCGGTGCCGTTGAGCTTCCCCTCACTGCAACGATCGCGATGTGTATCGTCTTGAGCTGGTTGGCTCTTGCTGTTCCCAATCCGCCGTACTGGATCTTCAGTTCAGTTATCACAGCCTTTGTAATTCTCATGCTGTCGCTGAGCGGTGCCGCCGACTCCGTTACCGCTTGGCATCGGCTGGTTGCCACTCTCCTGGGAGTGGTAATTGCAATCGCGTCAGAGCTGCTTTTCCCACATTCGCTGTTGGCTCGGCTTCTAAGCTCAAGAGCAAACCGAGGCTTCCCCTGATGCCGATGTCAGAGAACTATCAGCCGCTTCCAGTGACTGAAAGCGACTCTTCCGTAACCTTCTTGGCTCACCTGACTTTTCCCAGAAAGGCGCGTTGCTATTGGGTGCGAACTGATAGCCGCCGCGCACCGCAAATACTGTGGGCGGCGCACCGAGCGGAGCGCGACGGACACGTTGTGGCCGACACGGGCCAGCTCTTTTAGCTCGCAAGGCAGGGCGTTTGCGCCACTTGACTTCCAGGCTCTATAGTTCGTCGACGTTGTTGACATCACCTGTATATCCACGGCGTTACGTCCATTTGGCGCAACCGCACCTAGCCTAGCTCCACGATCCAACCGCCAAGGTCGCCGGGGTTCAGCGCTCAGCTGTCGTCAGGCCAAGGTGCAGGCACGCGTGCCCAAGCGGCGATGAGCGCCGGTTTTACGGATTGCTCTTCTGGGGGACGATTAGCACCTAAACCTCCAGCTAGGAGGCGCACGGACGCCGGCTGCGACCGTGATTTTCCCTCAAAGACTCGGAAGTCTGAATGGAGGTCCACGACGCGAAGACTAGCCATGGCGGCGAGGGGTTAGGACATCGCCGAGCCCGACACGTTGCAGAATGTCCCGGCGGAGGCGGTCCTGAACGGCGGACACGATTTCGGAACCGTCCTGCGCCGGATCAACGGTGACGCGAAAAGGCCTCGTGCCGAACGGGGCATCGACGACTCCGACGATCGCCTGAGCGACCTTCTCCGGATCGGAGTCCGCCGGTTCCATGGATGCTGTAGCCCCAAGTATCTTGTCCCACAGATCGCCCGTCAACTCGCCGGCATAAAGCTCCGCACGATCCCCATCTTCTGGCTTCATGCCATGGGCGAAATGCTGGGTTCCTTTGGTGAAAGCGCCAGGAACGACGATTGAGGTCTCGATCCCGAAGCGGGCAAGCTCGGCTGAATAACTGATCGCGAGCTGTTCCATGCCTGCCTTAGCCGCGAAATATCCACCGAGGTAAGGAGACCAGTTACCCTTGACGCTGGAGCTTGAAACCCAGACCACCAAGCCTCTGCCCTGGGCACGAAGGTGCGGAAGTACCGACCGGTTCAGGCGCTGAGTGCTGAGCGTGTTTATGTCGTACAGTTCGGCAAGCTGCTCGACCGTAAACGCTTCAGTAGGGCCATAACCCATGTGTCCGGCATTATGCACGACCACGTCAAGCCGGCCAGCTTCAGAGATTATTCGGGCAACGGCCGTGTCGACCGATTCCTGGCTGGAAACGTCCATCTCGACTGTGCGTATGTCGAGCTTCTCAGATTGAGATATGCGCGAGTACCGCTCCACCGTGGCCGCGCTGGCGTCGCTCAGCGATCGCATGGAAGCGTACACGGTGTGGCCTGCACGGGCCAGAGCAAGAGTGGCCATTTCACCAAAGCCGCTCGAAGTGCCAGTGATCACGATGACATATTTCATTTCGAACTCCCTGAATTGGTCATGTTCCAGTCCATCAGCAGCTGGCGTGGCCCGAACAGAGTCGAACGTGCGATGCAGAGACAGGTGCTTCCTAGTGAACCCTCAAGCAATTGCGTGATGGCTTCAGAAACCCCTAGACGAGCGCGTAGCCTGCGTGATCTGCTTGTACTCAAGGAAGTCCTCTTAGGAGTCTATGATACCTAATCGACCATAACCACTCGACTTGAAGCCACCTTCCTCAAACTCCATCTGTAAGTTCGCCCAACTATTTAATTGAAATAAGCCCAGCGTTGAGCTTCCGTGAGATGCGAATTGGCCGGTCAGCATCACGCGTCCAAAAGCACGCGCTAAGGCCGTATTCACTGTCATTGGCGAGTTGGACAGCTTCGTCCTCGCTTTCAAAGACTTGGAGGGTTAGAACCGGACCAAATACCTCCTCCTGAACGATCGAAAGTGACGAGTCTGCGACCTCAAGTAGCGTCGGATTGTAGAACGCCCCGCATTCCCCGCGCCATATCCTCTGCTTGCCGGTCAACAACGTTGATACGGCATAGCCCGTCGCGTCACGCATTTGCTTGATTATGATCAGTCTTCCCGTTGTAGCAAAACCGCTTCCGGGGGAGCCGCTTACGCCTAGTGTATCCACCCGGAGCACCTGAAGTAATCTGCCGTAGATTGATCACGATCAATCCGGATCTGACGAAGTTCCAGTATCACGAGACCGATGTATGAAACGCTTCGTTTCGGCAAGGCACACATCTTCCTAAGTATTGATGGAGACGCGAGCGCCTGGCACCCGCGTACTCTCACTAGATGTCGGCCAAGGCGGAAATCTGAAGGATTGGAGTGTCGCATTTCTAGCTTGACCGCTCCGAGCAGCGACCTTGGTCTTGATCCGGGAAATCGGTGCTCGGGACGCGTTTTGCTGTTGTTGGCAAGTGGCAAGCAGGTGGGTAAGCGCATCTTGTTGCTGGAGCGCCCGTTGCCGAGTGGCGCTAGACCGCCCACGGTTCATCCGCGCGCGGCGAGGCTTTGTCCGTCTTGGAAGGTGAGTTGCTCTTCAAGTTTTACCGATCGCAACGGGCAGCCAGCGGGGCAGGGTTGATCGCCGAAGTGCCTGCCTAAACAGTTTTGGTTGGCTGGCGGAGGAAGCGGCCAGGGTGCTTGTGCTTCACTTGCCGGCCGGCGCTGGCCATTGGCGCGCGGAGCTGGCGATGACTAGCGTGTCGTTACTTGGCTTAAAGCTACGCGAACGAGTGTGCATCATAGGGAGGTGATGGTTCGATGAGTATGAAGACGGTCAAGCTCCTCGCGGATACTCTACCCGTGTCCTTCGAGGATCACGGAAATGGGCGTCCATTTCTGCTGCTTCATGGCGGTGCTGGCGCCCATTCGATGACAGGGCTTGCTGAAAGTCTAGGCCAGGCTGGGCGCTCGATTTTGCCTTCTCACCCCGGCTTTGATGGGCGGCCACGTCCGAACTGGTTCGGCCGCGTCGACGATCTGGTGTTGGCCTACTGCGCCCTTATTGAGCGACTTGACATCAAAGACGTGGTCTTAGTTGGCAACTCGGCTGGTGGCTGGGTTGCCGCCGAATTATGTCTACGCGCGTCCCCAAGGATCACTGAGCTTATTTTGATCGACTCTGTCGGTCTCGATCCCAGTCCGGCCGGTGGCATTGTTGATACCGCGAAGGTAGCATCAAGCGAACTTCTCCGCCTGTCGTTCTTTGACCCTGCCCGGTCCGCGCTTGCTCCATCGAGCCCCGAACAGGTCGCGGCGATGGTGGCAAACCAGAAGAGTCTCATAGTCTACGCCGGGAAGCCCTACATGAACGACCCTGAGTTGCGCCATCGATTGCCAGACACCGCGACTCCGACCCTCGTGCTCTGGGGTGAGAATGACCAGATTGTCTCGCCTGCCTACGGACGGCAGTTCGCCGAATTGATACCGGAAGCAACTTTTAAGCTTATTCCGGAGGCCGGACACTTTCCGCAACTTGAGCGGCTGGATTTGGTCTCAAAGAGTATCAAAGACTTCGTCAGCAACGGTTGAGTTGATGTGCAAACGGGCAGGCAGCGTACAGTCCACCCTGATTAAAGGCACTGCCGAATATGAGGACGAGCCTATTTGATAATGCCAGCTGAAAAGCTGATTATGGTCAACAACCTGGAAGGGATCTTTGTTTAATACAATATCCGAGCCGGCTAGTGCTCTCGGAGGCACATCGAAAAGTGTGCACCTATCCCTATGCTGGCGAGGAGATTTGTAGTGGACCGCCGGCGCTTCAAACTAGGGACTGCCAAGGGCACGCTATCGTTGACGCTCGGATCGGCGGCTGTCGCCGCACGACAGGGGCGCGCTCGTGATGTGGTTTTGGTCCATGGCGCGTTTGCCGACGGATCGAGCTGGCAGCGGTTATCGCCCAGCTTCAGACAGCGGGCATGAACGTGACGGCTGTTCAGGTTCCGCTCGGATCCCCTGCCAAGGACTGCGGATTCACTAGTCGTGCGCTCGGGCTTTAGGATGGCCCGACCGTGCTCGTGTCGCACTCTTATGGTGGTGAGGTGATCACCGAGAATCGGGGGCGATTTGAAGGTATCGGCCAAGCCGAGCATGGAGAAGACGAATGCAAATCGACGAAAACACGATACTGATCACCGGCGGTGCGTCCGGGATCGGGCAAGCCATGGGGCACCGGCTGCACGACCTCGGCAATCACGTCGTTATTGCCGGCCGCCGTCAGGAGGAGATCGACAAGTCGATCGCGGGTCGCGAACGCATGAGTGGGCTCGTCGTGGATGTCGCCGATCCCGCGTCGATCGCGTCCTTCGCGGCGCGTGTGGTCCGCGAGCACCCGGCGTTGAACGTCCTTATCAATAACGCCGGCATCATGAAGTTCGAGGACGTGACCAGGAAGCGTGATCTGACGGATGCGGAGGCGACGGTCGCGACCAACCTGCTGGGTCCCATCCGGCTCACCGATGCGCTGATCGACCATCTGGTCGGGCAGCCTGCGGCCACGATCATCAACGTGTCGTCGGGGCTCGCGTTCGTGCCGCTCACCGCGACCCCCACCTACTCGGCAACGAAGGCGGCCATCCACTTCTACACAGTGAGCCTTCGCGAGGCGCTCGCCGGCAAGGTCGAGGTGCTCGAGCTCGTGCCCCCCGGCGTCCAGACCGAGCTTACGCCGGGCCAGTCCGGCCGCCCGGGGTACATGCCACTCGGCGAGTTCATGGACGAGATATTCGCCCTTCTGGCGCAACAACCAACGCCCTCCGAACTGCTCGTCGAGAAGGCCAAGATGCAACGCTTCGCCGAGCGCGAAAATCGCTTCGATGCGACATTGAAGACAATGAACGAGATGGCCGAGAAGGCGCGACACGCGTCGAGCTGACCGAGCGTGGTTCGTGCCATTCAGGCGCCATCGATTTGGCCGTAACCCGGCGCTGTTCTGAAGTAAGTGCCGTCATCTTCCGGCTCAACGAGGCACAACGCTTATCGCGAGCTGGAGAAGCATGACACGCGAGGGAAGAACGTGTTGAGGCCGTAGCGGCGGGCAGGCGGAGTGGCGGGAACGCCGGGCCAGGCTCGCTGCTCATATGAAAGTCTTGGATCCATGAGCGACACCTTGGGCAGCGGCAAGACCGCCATCATAACTGGCGGGACGAAAGGAATTGGCCGCGCGATCGCCCGGCATCTTACGACGCTCGGCTACAAGCTCGCCCTGAGCTACAGCAGCGACGAGGCCGCCGCTGAGGAGACGCAAGCGCGTATCCGCGAAGTGGGCGGGGATTGTCTCGTCGTCCGTGCCGACAGTCGCCGCCGGTCCGACCTCGAGAGCTTGTTCGAGCAGGCCAGAGCGCGGTTCGGCGACATCTACGCCGTTATCGCCAACGCCGGCGTCGAGAACACCGCGGCACCTTTTGCCAAGATGAGCGAGGAGGATCTCGATCGCGTCGTGGACGTCAACGTCAAGGGCACCTTCCTCACCCTACAGCAGGCTGCGCGGACTGTCGTTGACGGCGGCCGCGTCATCGCGACAGCGTCCACGATCGCGCTGTACCCGCCTCCGGGAGCGGGGGCCTACGCGGCCTCGAAAGCCGCGGTCCGCCTCATGGTGGAGGTGCTCGCGCTTGAACTCGGTCACCGCGGCATCACAGTCAATTCCCTGAGCCCCGGTGCGGTCGAGGGGTCTGGCATGTTCACCAACATGACGGATGCAGATCGCAAGACGTTCACCGCCGCCACGCCGATGGGTCGGCTGCCCAAGGCGGACGATCTGTCGGCCTCGGTTGCGTTCCTCCTGTCAGGAGGAGCAAGCCTCGTCACCGCGCACCACCTCGAGGTCACCGCCGGCTTTCGGGTCTGATCCAGATCACCCCCGAACAGGAAATTTCTCGTGCCAAGCGCGCGATGAGGAAGATATCGTCCGGGTGCCGCCGTCAGTCAGCATCGCCAGCAGACTACGCCGACGAGTCGGCGTGCTGGCCGTCCCATTCTGGCCATGCGGGTTTGGCCTGCCAGTATTCGCGGGCGAGGAGGCCGACCAGAGTTTGAACGCCTTGCTAAAGTCGATCTCCGATGTGTAGCCGTTATCCAAGCTGATCGCTGCCAGTGTCTTCCGCCTAGCTGTTAACTCCCTGGAGGCACATTGCGCCCTTCAGTGAGTCAGATAGGAAATCGGCGACGATCCGACGAGTTCCTGGAACCTAGACGCAAGACGCGCGCGACACATTCGGCCAACTCGGCAAGCGCCTCTACATTCCAAGGTCGCCCCTGGTCCGTCGTGGATGAGGGCAAGCGCCTTGCCGATCCGAAAATTGTGCATTCCTCTGCACCGATTCACTTCGGCCGTCCGCCTGATCGGAAGATGCGAGCGTACTGCCTGCACGAACAACACATCCGCGAGGCGGCCGGCGACCGAACCCGATCCCGACTGATGGTCCTGAACTTCCGATACCAAAGCCGAAGCCGACGCGAACCATGCGCCCGATCCGTCGTGAGGCAGGTGTAGGACGCCCGGTTGCCGGAGAAGCAGCGGTTCCAGCCGAAGTCCTCGAAGAAGAACACACCCGCGACGATCGACATACGTCCGCCATCACCGCAGTCGTACTGAAGCAGACCAGCTTTATAGCGCATGCCGAGTGTCCCAACGTCCCCACCTAGCCTGGCTACCCGCTGCGTGAACGGCATCGAATATCAGGACGAGCCTTTTTGATAATGACAGCTGAAAAGCTGATCATGGTCAACAACCTGACCGGGATCTTGTTTAATCTTAGAGTCGAGCCGGATGCTGCGTTCGAAGGCACATCCAAATTGTGCACCTATCCCTATGCCAGCGAGGAGATTCGTGGTGGACCGCCGGAGCTTTACACTAGGGACTGTCGCAGGCGCGCTATCGTTGACGCTCGGATCGTCGGTCATCGCCGCACGCCCGCGGCGGGCTCGCAATGTGGTTTTGGTCCATGGCGCGTTTGCCGACGGATCGAGCTGGGCAGCGGTTATCGCCCGGCTCCAGGCGGCGGGCATGAACGTGACGGCTGTTCAGAACCCGCTTAAATCACTTGCTGAGGACTGCGAATATACTCGTCGTGCGCTTGCGATGCAGAATGGCCCCACCGTGCTCGTTGCGCACTCTTATGGTGGTGAGGTGATCACCGAAGTCGGGGTCGATCCAAAGGTATCGGCCCTGGTCTACATCGCAGCCCGCGCTCCGGACGCCAACGAAGACTATACCGCGCTTGCCAAGAGATATCCCACTCCCCCCGCCAGCGCAGGAGTAGTTCAAACCGGCGGATACTCGCAGCTTAGCGAGTCGGCGTTCATGAACGACTTTGCCAACGGCGTCGATCCAGCCAAGGCGCGGGTCCTGTACGCAGCGCAAGGGCGAACGTCCGACCAGCTATTTGCCGCGAAGGTGACGCAGGCAGCTTGGCGGACGAAGCCGTCCTACTACGCGGTTTCCAAACGAGACCGCACGATCAACTCCGATCTTGAACGTTTCATGGCCCGACGAATGAAGGCGACGACGATCGAGATCGACGCTGGCCACCTCTCACTTGTCTCGCACCCGCGCGAGGTGGCCGAGTTGATCCTGCGAGCGAGTGCCGCCTGAGCCGACCGCGACGATGCATAGCTGAGAGGCGGCGACCGGCGGCTGGCGAGAGGAACGAGAAAGCGCGGACGGGGTGAACTCCATTGACCGGGAGGGACCTTGGATCGCTTGGTGAGGGACGCGCGTGGTGGACTGGTGCACTCGACAAAAGGCCCGCGACGAACGGATCCAGGCTGGTTCCACGTATGCCAAGGGCAAGGCGGTCCGTGTCGAGGACGCCACGGCATTGCTCGAAGCGATAATCCGCCCTGGTGACCGCGTTTGTCTCGAAGGCGACAACCAGAAGCAGGCCGATCTGCTGGCTGCGGCGTTGCTCGCCGTCGACGTCGGTAAAGTGCATGATCTACATATGGTGCAGTCGGGCATCGTTCTACCCGAGCATCTCGACATGTTCGAGCGCGGCGTCGCCAAGCGCCTCGATTATTCCTACTCCGGTCCCCAGTCCGCGCGCGTTGCGCAGATGCTGTTCGCCGGCAAGATCGAGCTTGGCGCGATCCACACCTACCTGGAGCTCTTCGCGCGATATTTCATCGATCTCACTCCGAACGTCGCGCTGATCGCCGGTGTTAGCGCCGATCGCGAGGGAAATCTTTATACTGGACCGAACACCGAGGACACGCCGACCGTCGTCGAGGCTACCGCGTTCAAGGACGGCGTGGTCATCGCGCAGGTCAACGAGATCGTCGACAAGGTGCCCCGCGTAGATATTCCCGGCGACCGGATCGATTTCATAATCGCGTCCGGCAAACCCTTCTACGTCGAGCCGCTGTTCACGCGTGATCCCGCCGCCATCACCGAATCGCAGATCTTCATGGCGATGATGGTCATCAGCGGCATCTATGCGCCCTACGGCGTTCGGCGCATCAATCATGGCATCGGCTTCAACACCGCAGCGATCGAGCTTCTGCTGCCCACCTATGCGGACCGGCTTGGCCTGAAGGGCACAGTCTGCACGCAATGGGCCCTCAATCCCCATCCGACGATGATCCCGGCAATCGAGTCCGGGTGGGTCGAAAGCATCCACTGCTTTGGTTCCGAGGTCGGCATGAGCGATTATATCAGCGCTCGGCCGGACATCTTCTTCACGGGTTCGGACGGCTCGCTGCGCTCGAACCGAGCGCTCTGCCAGACCGCTGGTCTTTATTCCTGCGATCTGTTCATTGGGTCGACACTTCAGATCGATCTGCAGGGACATTCATCAACGATCACCACCGCCCGCGTGGCAGGTTTCGGCGGCGCCCCGAATATGGGCTGCGACGCGCGCGGGAGGAGGCACCCGAGCGATCCATGGCTCAAGGCCGGCGAGGAGGCCGATCCTGACACCCCGCCGGCGCTTCGGCGTGGTCGCAAGCTGGTGGTGCAGATCGGCGGAACCTTTGGCGACAAGAACGTGCCAATGTTCGTCGAGGAGTTGGATGCCCTGGTGCTCGCCAAGAAACTGAAACTCGAGCTGGCGCCGATCATGATGTACGGCGACGACGTGACGCACATCGTCACCGAAGAGGGGATCGCCAACCTACTGTTGTGCCGCACGGCCGACGAGCGCGAGCAGGCTATCCGCGGTGTGGCGGGCTATACCGAGGTCGGTCGAGGGCGCGACCGAAGGATGGTCCAGCGACTGCGCGACAAGGGGATCATTCGGCGACCGGAGGATATCGGCGTGGATCCGCTCGACGCAGACCGCAGCCTGCTCGCGGCACAATCGGTCAAGGACCTCGTGCGCTGGTCCGGAGGCCTCTACGCGCCGCCCGCTAAATTCCGCAACTGGTGAGGAGGGCGACGTGGAGACCCTGCGATTTCGGCATCAGGCTCCCCAGCGGGCCAGTGGAGCCAAGACGATTGGTCTGGTTGGTGTCGTTGCGTCGGGTAACCTCGAGGTGTTGGTGGAGCGCAGTTTGTCGGACAGGCATTGCGAGGTCCTAGTCCGGACCGCGGTCCACGGCTTCGAAGAGGTGTGGAAGAGAGTGGTGGCTGACTTCGTCGAGCGTCGCTCGCCCGGGGGATTGAAATTCTCGATCAACGATGGCGGTGCCCAGCCGGACACGGTGTCCTTGCGTTTGGCGCAAGCGGCGCGCCTGATGGAGGAGGACGCCCTGTGAACGCAAAACAGGCCAGGCCTGAAGCCAGTGGCTCCAAGCAGAGCGAAAAACGCCGCGAAGACGTGATTTGGTACGAAGCGACCGCCCGCCAGCGGATCCACTGGCTGACTGATTTAGGAAGCTTCGAGGAGTTCATCGGTCCGGAGCAGCGCGAAGTAAGTCCTCACTTGGCTGACTTCGATCTTCCGGCGGCGTTCGACGACGGCATGATCATCGGTCGCGCCAAGCTAGGCGGCAAAATGATATTGATTGCGGCGCAGGAGGGGCAGTTCATGGGGGGCTCTTTTGGCGAGGTCCACGGCGCCAAGCTGACCGGCCTGTTGCGCGGTGCGACGGTGTCCAAGACAGCCGTTCTGCTGCTCTTGGACACCGGTGGTGTCCGATTGCAGGAAGCCAATGCCGGCGAGCTTGCGATTGCGGAGATAATGCGGTCGGCGCTGGAAGCGCGTGTTGCGGGCGTGAAGGTGATCGGCCTAATCGGCGGCCGGGCGGGCTGCTTTGGTGGTGGCTCGCTCATCGCAGGATGCTGCTCCGCGCTCGCCATGTCCGAACAAGGCCGTCTTAGTGTGTCCGGGCCAGAGGTGATTGAGACCAACCGAGGTGTGGAAGAGTTCGACTCAAAAGATCGTCCGCTTGTTTGGCGGACGATGGGCGGCAAGCACCGGCGGATACTTGGAGGCGCGGACCTGTTCGTCGGTGATACGATAGCTGATTTCCACGCAGCCGCTGTGTCGCTCTTAAAGCATGCACCGACGCTCGGCTTGAAGATCATCAAGGCCGAGCAGGATCGACTGCGTGATCGCCTGAAGCGGTTCGGTGGTTGTGCCGACGCCGTCGATATCTGGAAGGCGCTTGGCATGGCCGATCCTCTGATCATCCCGGCGATGCCGGCCAACGCCTTTATCAAGGTGGCCAAAGAGATTGAGGAGCCGTGCTATGACGCTCGATGAGCTCTTGCCGAGGCTGTTCCCTGAGGGAACGGACATCGCTCGTGACAATGGGGTGCTTACTGGCACTGCAACGCTCAGGACTGGCGGCACCGCTGCCGTGATCGGCCTTTGCGACGGTGCCATGCTCGGCGTTGACGAGGCGATTTGCCTGTCAGGCCACGTTCTCGACGTGATTGATCTTGAGGGCGAGGAGCCAATCTTGGTGTTGATCGACGCCGGCAGCCAACAAATGAGCAAGCGGGATGAGTTGCTTGGCCTCAGCGAATTTCTGTCCCACCTGGCCAAATGTCTTATGTGGGCCGGACTGCAGGGGCGGCCGACGATAAGCATTCTTTACGGCGGCGCGGCTGCCGGGGCGTTCATTGCCACCGCCTTGGCAACGGGCGTGCTCGTCGCGCTGCCGGATGCAGCACCTGTGGTGATGGACCTACCGTCGATGGCCAAGGTCACCAAATTATCGCTTGAAGTGTTGACGGAAAAGTCAAAATCCACCCCCGTCTTCGCGCCTGGCCTCCACAATCTCGTCCAGACTGGTGCGGTGCACGAGGTCTGGGCTGATAACGTCAGCTTGGCCGATCAGCTTTCAGATTTACTTACCGGATGGAAGTCCAGCGCTGATCGGCGCGACCAACTCGGAGAGGAGCGTAACGGTAGGCCAAAGGCCGCCAGCGTTTCGATGCGCGTGCATGACCTTGTCATTCGCGCCTGACCGGCTTCGCCGGCATGACCTGGTCCATATCAACCAGTTCCACTGGTCGCGTATTGTCGCGCGCCAGGCGGACCTGGTGGACGATCCAGACGTGGCATGTTGGGTGAAGAACGGGCGGCCCTTAGTTGCCAGGCGCGGGTGCCGAGATACCCGAACAACGATCGCGCTCGGGTTGCCTCTGCCTCCCTCCGCTGGCAAGCGAAGGCTCGCGTTTGACGTTCCAGTAGGCAGCGTAATTCGCTCACGGCTGCCGCTTACGCTTGAAGAGGCCGGCGCGGCCGCGCCTCCGGGATGGTCTACAACTATCGGTCGGCTGCAGCACCTTGTTGACGATAGCGGTTCAGTGATCAGGGTCTTTGGCAGCCTGGCTTGGGCTGCGCTTACTATGCTGGATTATCTGACGCCGACGTCAGACCTCGATTTCTTGCTGCCTCTACCTCGGCAAGATGAGGTTCCTGCGCTCACCGCCGGATTGATGACGATGCAAGAGGCAGCGCCGATGCAGCTGGACGGAGAGCTAGTGCGCAGCGACGGCGTGGCAGCGAACTGGCGAGAGGTGCATGCCCGGGTCCCAGAACTGTTGGTCAAATCGCTTGGCGGCGTATTGATGATGCCGCTTGCTGCCTTTCTGGACGGTGAGTGATGGCGACCGTACTGCGATCCGTCGCTAGCAACGATCAGGCGGTATCCGCATGGATCGGCGGTCAAGCGCGTGCTTGCCTCCACGACGAGCTGGTAACCTGGCCGAAGCCGGGCTTGGTGAGCCATGTCGACACCGGCGCACACGACGACATGAACGCCCTTACCTTCGAGCGTAGCATAGACTCGATCACGCCTTTCCTGGCGACGCTCGCCGAGGCGGGCGCTGCGGGAGCTTGCATGGCCCGCTTGCGGGCGATCGGGCGCGAAGCCGAAGCTGCGATGTTGGTCGCCACAGATGGCGTCAACACCCACCGAGGTGCCATCTTCGGACTTGGGCTGCTCTGTGCCGCCGCAGGCTGGCGCTTGGCAAGGGCGCGTGGGACTGGGGCTACTCTTGGGCAGATCGTCGCGGGCCGCTGGGGCACAGCGATCTGCGACGGACCTGTTCTGCTCCACAGCCACGGCCAGCGAGCCCGGCGTCTACATGGAGCCGGGGGCGCGACACTCGAGGCGGCGAGAGGGTTTCCTACGGCGTACGAAATTGGCGTTCCGGCCTTGAGCCGTGGCCTCCACCTGCAACCATCCGATCTGAATGCGGCGCGTGTTGAGGCTGTGTTCGCCTTAATCGCTTCGCTTGAGGATACCAATTTGCTCCACCGCGGCGGCGTGGAAGGCCTTTCATTCGCGCAGCAAGCGGCGGCAGAGTTTCTTGCAGCAGGCGGCGTCGCCTGTTCCGACTGGCAAGCCAGAGCCGAGTTGGTTCACGAAAGTTTCAAATCTCGGAAGCTCAGCCCGGGTGGAACTGCCGATCTGCTGACGATCAGCTTGTTCATTCGGCGACTAGACCGGGTCTGCGCAGAATGACGCATACCATCCTTACGGCACTGATCCCGATCTTCTTTGTAATTGCGCTGGGCTTTGTTGCAGGTCGGGTCCGTGACATCGACAACCATCATGTTGGCGAATTGAACGCCCTTGTGATGCAGTTTGCCTTGCCTGCGTCGTTATTCGTCGCGACGGCTGCAACGGCGCGGAGCGACATGCTCCGGCAGGCAAGCCTCTTCATGCTGCTTGGTGGCATCATGCTGCTGATATACGCCTTTTGGTACTTGCTTCAGCGGCGTGCCGGGGCCTCGCCGGAGGAGGCGGCGCTGCAGGCGATCACGGTTGCATTGCCCAACTACGCTGCTGCCGGACTGCCGGTTGCATTGGCGGTTGCTGGGCCAACGGGAGCGATCCATGTCGCAATTGCAATCGCGGCTGGCTCAATCCTCCCGTCGCCGATAACCTTATTCATTCTCGAGCGCTCCCGATCGGGCGGTGGAACGGCATCTACAACGATCGGCCGACCGCTTCGCTTGTCTCTGACAAAGCCGATCGTGCTGGCACCGGTACTCGGCACGATATTGTCGCTGATGGGCATATCCCCTGGCCCGCTGGTGACATCGTCACTCCAACTGATCGGGCAGAGCGCCGGCGGAGTTGCGTTGTTCCTGACGGGTCTCGTCTTGTCGGCCCAAGAATTTCGGATTAACCGCAACGTGGCGGTTGCGACCCTGCTTGGCAACATCGTTCGCCCGCTGCTGGTGTTCGCGGCCGTATCTATTTTGCCGATACCGCTTGATGTCGGCCGCGCCGCTGTGCTGCTGGCAGCATTGCCAAGCGGATTCTTCGGTATCCTATTCGGTGTGAACTATAAGGCAGGCTCGGCAGAGACTGGTTCGATGGTCATCGCCAGCACCGTTCTTAGCGCGGCTACGCTTAGCGTAGCGATCCTCGTCTTATACCCGGTGTGAGACGCGACCGTGCTGACCATTCTCTGCTCGGGCCAGGGTCAGCAACACCGGGCGATGTTCGACCTCGTCCGCGATGATCCAGAGGCAGCGGAGCTATTCGACACCGCGGCCAAGTTGCTTTCGCGGGATCCGCGTGACCTGGTTCGCAGTGCGGCGACCGAGGAGCTCGAGATTAATCGAACAGCGCAAATTCTATGTGTCCTTCAGGGGCTAACTTTATGGCGCGCGCTCCGCAAGTCGGTTCCATCGCGGTGGATGGTGGCCGGTTACAGCGTCGGCGAAGTAGCCGCTTGGAGCGTTGGCGGTTTGTGCGCTCCCGTCGACACCTTGCATCTCGTTGCAGCTCGGGCCGAGGCGATGGACGCCTCCCGTCGCGGAGCGCAAGGTTTGCTGTTCGTCCGGGGCCTCACGCGCGAGGTCGTCGATAGTATTTGCCAAAAAGCACGTGCCCATGTCGCGATCGTCAATCCGGGAAACGCATTTGTCATCGGGGGGAGGGTCGATGCGCTGTCCGCAGTCGCGAAAGCAGCCTCAGTGAGACATGCAAGCCGTGTAACGCCGATCGGTGTGCATGTTGCGGCGCATACCCCCTGCCTAGCCGCCGCCGTTGAACCGTTCAGGGAAAAACTGCTTGCCGCGACGATAGGCGATCGGCCGATGTCTGCCACCCGGCTCTATAGCGGCATCGATGGTTCTCCTGTGCTGGACGTGCCGAAAGGACTCGACAAGCTCGCCAGGCAGGTCGCCGTGACTGTGCAGTGGGCGGACTGTTTGCAAGCGTGCACCGAGGCGGGTTCAGAATGGTTCCTTGAGCTGGGTCCAGGACGCGCCCTGGTCGACATGGCAGCGAGCACCTATCCAGCCGTCCGGGTTCGTAGCGCTGACGATTTCAGAACTCTGGGCGGTCTGCGTGCCTGGTTGCAGGAAAGCGGAGAGTGACAGGCCCGACAATCAAGGTCGTCGGCCGGGGCGCTCGCTGGCGCTATGCAGCGGCCATGCTGTTCGCTCACTCTTGGCCAGCCCTGGCGCACGAAGGCGGTCCCGTTACAAGCGTTGAGTCCGAGAGCCATACAGAAAGCGGCAACGCCGTTGATCTAGGGGCGGCCTATTTCAGCGACGTCTTCGCCAATCTGCACGGCGGCATAGCAAGGGGCGCCACGTACCAAGCAAGGTTTGGCGTGTTGCTTGATGTGGACTTAGACAAGCTCGTCGGCTGGAGGGGTGCGCTCTTCCACGCGAGCGTGCACCAAATCCATGGAACCCCCATAACCCCTGCGAAGGTCTCTGCGCTCAATGCCGTGACAGGCTTGGAAGCAGACCCGAACACCCGTCTTAATAACCTCTGGATCGAACAAGAGCTTGGGGACTCTTTCAATGTGCGGGTAGGACAGTTCACTGCAGCGCAAGAATTCTTGATAAGCGACGCCGCATCACTGTTTGTAAATTCAACCTTCGGCTGGCCGACTTCGGCAGCACAGAACCTTCCAAGTGGGGGGCCTGCCTACCCGATCGCCACGCCTGGCGCGCGCCTTCGGCTGGGAGACGGACGCAAAACTACTCTGTTGTTTGCCGTCTTCAATGGCGATCCGGCTGGACCGGGCGATGGCGATCCCCAGCAACGTGACGCACGCGGGCTGAACAGCCTTCGGGTCTCGGGTCCTCCGTTCCTGATCGCCGAGCTTCAACATAAGTTGGGCCGCGACCTTGATGATCCCGTCACGACGCTTCGCGTCGGTGCCTGGAGCTATCTTGGCAAGGTGTTGGCTCAACGTTTAATCGCAGATGATTTTCCGCTCGCAGGATCCGGGACGGATGAACCGGCGGAACGGACAGGGAACTATCAACTTTACGCGATTGTCGATCGACGGCTGCTCCGGAGCGAATCTCAAACAGTCATGGGCTTCTTCAGAGTGACGTTCAGCCCCTCAGACCGTAATCTGGTCGACGCGTCCTTGGATGCGGGACTAACGCTCAAAGGACCTCTTGCAAAGCGAAGTGACGATAGCCTAGGTCTCGCGTTCAGTTATACCCACCTCTCGCGTGGACCGGACGAAAGGTCAGGCCGAGCGGGTCAGCGCTCCGGTAAGCGAAGAGCCGAGACCGTTGTTGAGTTGACGTATCATGCTCAGCTTTCGGCGAATTGGTATCTTCAGCCGGACGTGCAAGTAATCATCCATCCAGGCGGCCGCTTCTTGGATCCGCACCCTGGCTTTAACATACCTCCAAGAAGTGCCATCATCGTCGGCTTGCGCAACGTGATCCGTTTATGATCAAAGCCTCAGGCATACAAATCAAGACGCGAGAAAGAAGTATCACACTGTTTGCGCCGCTAGAACCGGGCGCGCATGTGGGAACTGGACACTAATTGCTGCCAACGGGTTTTACCGTTGGGAGGCTAAGATGTCGAACGCGTTCATTCGGAAGCTAGGCGGGCTCGGGGGCCTCTCGGGTGAAGATGTCGCCTTGCTTGAGGGGGTTTGTAGCAAGCCGCGACGAATAGGCGCGCGTCGGGACTTGATCCGCGAGGGCGATAAGCCTGGACCCATCTTCGTTATCCTCGAAGGCTGGGCTTGCCGTTACAAGATTCTTCCAGAGGGCACTCGTCAGATAACCGCTTTTCTGATGCCGGGCGACTGCTGTGACATGCATGCCTCCGTTCTCGAGACCATGGAACACAGCATTGCGACGTTGACTGCGGCGCTGGTAACAACGATCGATCGATCGCGGATGGAGTTTCTAATCACAACGCGCCCCGCGATGGCCCGAGCGTTCTGGTGGACCCAGCTTGTGGATGAAGACACGCTTCGCGCCTGGATCGTCAGTATGGGGCGAAAGGACAGCAAGCAGCGCGTCGCGCACCTGATGTGCGAACTTTACGTCCGGGCGCGTACCATCGGCCTGACCGCTGACGAGCGGTTCGAGGTGCCCCTGACGCAAGCTGCTTTGGGCGACGCGCTCGGATTAACGGCAGTGCACGTCAATCGAGTGCTCAGGAAATTGCGGTTAAGTGGCGTGATGGAACTTACGGCCGGAAGCCTCATCATCAACAACATCACCATGCTCGCTCAACTCGCAGGATTTGACGACACTTACCTTCATAGAAAGTTGCGACATACCCGATAATTTTGCCCAACGAATTCAATTCTAGGGAGGGCGGTGTTACTTCGGCTTGATCGCAGCACGTCCTATGAAGGCAGCTTAGGAGCTTGGGGACCTCTTAGATAAGCCGGACTACCTGCTGCCGTGTCCGGGTCTAGCATAAGGGATCGACGGTGACATCACGGGCGAACCGCAGCTTTCCTTACTCTGCAAACGATCTGGACCTCGGGCAACAGGCCCTAGGTGTTGTCGCCCCAGATCCGGAGCGCTCGGAGCGCAGGGCCAAGCGCTCTTCCACGAGCCGTGAGAGCGTATTCTACACGGGGCGGGACCTCGGGATATGCGGTTCGCTCTACAATCCCGTCCTGTTCGAGAACATGCAGTTGCTGTCCTAGCATCTTTTGCGAGATGCCCTGTATATCGCGCTCCAATTCCGAAAAACGCAGGCATGGCAGTTCGAATAAGCGGAAGAGTATCTCGAGTTTCCATCTCCCATTTAGCACGCCCAAGGTCCGGCGGACCATGGCCTCTGCCCCATCTGGGCCGAGACACTCCTGCCTACCTTGTTGTTCGTTACTTACCATTTGGTACGTTCTTGCCCTAAATCGTAAACAGCTAGATGACTGGATTGCTTGCAGAATCAGGCGAGCGCCGGACGCGATGTTCGGTTCGCTTTAGCCCATCCGAGATCAGCGAGGAAGTTTGCATGACCAACGTGTCAGGTAGGCAGCGGCTAGTCGCGAACGCTCCCATCTTCAATGCTTCTGCTCTGTACGACCGGCAAGGCGACTGGACGCTCGTCGCAGAGCCACATGGCTTACTCTAGCCTTCGTGAGATGGGTCAGGTGGGGGCACTCCACTGTGGCCGAGCCAGATGCGGGGAGCCCTTCCGTGGTCATCTCGCTCTCGGCACCCGGTACTATACGCTTTCCGCCGCAAGTCGGCGGAGTGACAGTCAACGGTTCGCTTCGAGTTTGGTTGACCGGGAGCCGCAAGGCAAGGCCATTATGATCGAGTTGGTCAGACGGTCGGCTCGGCATGAAATACTCGTGACGGGATACGTCATGTGTGACTTCCTTAAGGCCAATACCTCCTTGGCAGATGACGACGACGTGAGTTTCGGCGGCTGCCGCTCCGACGCTTGCACTAGCGGTCCGCTGGCTTGGCGAAGCCGACCGCAACCTGGTGGTTCTCACAATGTTCTTTTTGGCTCAAGCAGGGAAGCTGCGACCCGCAACATGGTCGCAATGTCGGAGCTTGGTTTCGTGAACACGGCAGTAGTCTGCTCGCCTAGCGAGAGGGCGGGTTATGCCCGCTGAGGGCGGCGAACGGCTTGGCTCCGGCAGCGCTTTTGTCGACAAGCTGTGCGGTCATGTACCCCTCTGCCAGGAGGACCGGGCGGCTTTGATGGACGCGTGCAGCACGCCCAAGCTCGTTCCGGCTCGCCGCGACCTCATACGGGAGCGGGACACGCCAGGTCCCGTTTTTGTTGTTCTTGAAGGCTGGGCATGTCGGTATAAACGTCGACCCGAAGGTACGCGCCAAATCACGGCCTTCTTGATGCCGGGAGACTGCGGTGGGCTCACTGCATCGGTCGTGGACGAGATGGAGCATTCGATCGCTACCGTGACCACTGCACTAGTAGCAACAGTTCCTCGCGCAAAGATAGACATGCTCATCGACACGCGGCCAGCTATAACGCGCGCGCTCTGGTGGACGCAGCTTGTCGACGAGGACACGCTTCGCGCTTGGATCGTCAGTATGGGCCGGCGGACGAGCATACAAAGAGTGGCGCATCTTCTATGTGAATTGTACGTCCGTGCTCAGTTCGTTGGCATGACCAGTGATCGCGGTCGCCTCGAATTCCCTTTGACACAGATTGTCCTTGGGGATGCGCTCGCCCTAACACCGGTTCACGTTAACCGTGTTCTCAGGAAGCTTCGTTCTGCGGGCTTAATCGAGTTAGCAGCTCGGAGCCTTCTAATTCGTGATGTTGCGAGGCTCGCGGCAGTAGCCGGCTTTGACGAAAACTATCTCCATCGCAGAACGACGAATTTCGCCCACCGCACGATGTAGCGGTGTGGCCCGCGCCCATTGATTAGCTCTGAGGCCGGCGAGGGCGCTCATGCGGCAACGTTCCACGTGCACCAAAACCTGATCTTGGTCAGTCACGGGCGTTCGAAAAGGCAATATAATGATCGAATGGGAAATCGGATGGTGATGACAATGTTCCAAGCAGCAGATCAACGAACCTAACAGAGACGGGCATAACGTGCTCTCTTGCTCAGTCCGGGGCAACATTAGACCTTTCCGCGAGATCTGGTCGTCAGACGCGGACGACTTGCGGGCGACCGTCGGTAAAACCGATACAGAGGCCTGAGGTGACATTATCGCACTTGGTCACCTGCCTCCTCCCGAAGCGCATACTTCCGTACCACCGCGAGGCAAGAACATTGGCCAACACTGATCCACGAAGCTCACCAAAGGAACGATGATGAAGATGGTATATGTAACTATGGCATTCGCGTCCACAGTTCTCCCGGCGGCTAGCGCGGCTGGTCAGGATGGCGGTTCAACGGGAGCGTTTCACTATTCGATCGATGCGGCTTCCGCGGCCACGCAGAAGCAGGTGAAGGCTGTGGTGGAACGCTACCAAGCCGC
The DNA here is from genome assembly GCA_964243335.1 of uncultured Sphingomicrobium sp. GTDB lineage: Bacteria > Pseudomonadota > Alphaproteobacteria > Sphingomonadales > Sphingomonadaceae > Sphingomicrobium. The sequence continues at coordinate 27,000 of CAXTED010000006.1, forward strand.
GCTCAATGCCTCCGACCTCGATGCCATTACGCGGGAGTTCGCCCCGGATGCTGTCGCGGAGTGGAATGGGAAGAAAACAGTTATCGGGGTGGCCGCGATGCGCGCGCCTTACCAAGCCCTGTTTAGCAAGACGAAGTTCTCCACCGACTTTCAGTTTGATGCAGTCGACCTGCACGGTGAACTTGCTATCGTGCGCACACATCACCCCGTGGGACAGGCAGAGGTGGAGAGGCAGACCGGTAAGAAAACGCTGGACATCAACCGCGAGATTTTCGTTCTGAAGCATATCGGTGATACGTGGAAAATAATACTCTACACGTTCAACGCGCAACCAAGGCAAGGCGAGCAGTGATCGCCCGAGTGCCAATTTGGCTTGCCGAAGGCGCCGGCTAGGAGCGCGAACCGTCGACGAGGACACGCTGTGCGCGCTTGAATCGTGAGCATAGGCAGGCGAACAAGCATACAGCGTATCGCCCATCTCCTTTGTGAGCTGTACGGATTTCGCCCGCCCGACCGTGTAGCGGTACACCCCCGCGATCACTGATGAACATCGTGGCCGGCGAGGGCGTTCATAAAGTCACGATCCGCGTGCAGCAAACTTGATCTTAGTCAGCCACGGACGTGCGAAATGTGAGTAACTTCCCGAAATGGTAAGGCTGGACGGGAAGGCCCATGTTCAACACCGCTGATGAACGGACGTATATTGAGAGCCGCGTCACATGCTCCCTTGCTCATGCCGAAGCAGCGCTGGATCGCGCCGCTAAAAGCGTTCACCGTGAAATAGCCAGGCTGTACAATCTACGACTCGATTTGTTGACAGAATATCCCAATTACCGTGCTCGGATAAAGCTACGCTGCTTTCGCTGCTCCGACTAACTCGACATTTGATCGTAGCTAGAACGCTCCCGCTGCGACTAGACGGTTAGCGGCCGTATTGCTCTTCCAGCCTGTCAATTCAATGCTGTGCACGCTTCCTCGCAATCGAACAAGCTTCGATGGAGAATTCCACTTTAGTCAGACCACCCGAAGGATCTTTTTCAATGACCGGGAAGACGAATACCTGGTTTATCACCGGTAGTTCATCAGGGTTGGGCAGGGCGCTTGCCGAGGCTGTTCTTGCGCGAGGCTGGCAGGCGGTTCTGACCGCCCGCCGGCCGGAGGAGTTGTCCGGCCTCGTCGGCGAATATCCCGCACGGGCGATGGCCGTGCGTTTAGAAGTCACCGACGGCCTTTCGGTCGAGGAAGCGGTTTCCGAAGCAGAAGCACGTTTCGGCGTAATCGACGTCTTGGTGAATAGCGCGGGCTACGGCTATCTCGCTGCCATCGAGGAGGGCGAGGACGAAGGCATCCGCGCGCAGTTCGAGGCCAACGTGTTCGGCCTGCTCGCCGTGACCAATCGTGTGTTGCCCGGCATGCGGTCGAGGCGGAGCGGTCACATCGTAAACCTGTCCTCGTTGGGCGGACTCGTCGCGTTTCCTGCGACGGGGTATTACCATGCCACCAAATTTGCGGTTGAGGCACTGTCGGAAACGCTGGCCCAAGAGGTCGCGCCTCTTGGGATCAAGGTCCTCATCGTCGAACCTGGCGCGTTCCGTACAGATTGGGCGGGTCGCTCGCTCATCGAGTCTTCGACGATGATCGCGGACTATGCCGCGACAGCCGGGAAGCGAAGGGCCGCAACGCGCGCCAGTTCAGGCCGGCAGCCTGGAGACCCGACCCGGGCCGCCGCCGCAATCATCACGGCCGTCGAAGCGGATAACCCGCCATTGCGCTTGCTGCTGGGGGCCGCCGCCTTGCGGATCGCGGGAGAGCGGCTCGATGCCCTGCGCGCGAATTTCGAAGCGTGGAAAGAGCTGACGCTCAGCGCGGACTTCCCCGCGGACGAGGAGATCGAGACATGACTCATGTCCCCTACGGCAAGGTGATCGACGCATCGGCCGACAAATTGTGGGCGAAGGTGCTTGATTTTGGTGGGCTGGACACCTGGTTCCCGTTCGTGTCGCGGTGCGAGTTGAAGGACGGCGCCTTGCCGGGACAGGTCGGCGCCGTGCGCACCAACACGGTCGCAGATGGTGCGTTGATCGAGGAGACGTTGCTCGAACTTCCGGACCGCGATCGTCGTATCCTCTATGGGCTGACGAAAGGCGACGTGCCGACGATCGACTATAGCTCGACCCGCACGGTCCACCGGGTAGCCGCGAATGACCGAGCTTATGTCGAATGGAGCGCCAGTTTCGATGTAGCCGGGGAGATCGCGCCTGTCGCCGACTGGGTGCGCGACGGCATCTTCAAGACATGCCTCGAGGAACTTGAGCGCGTGCTGCTGCAGGATCGCACACCATGTGCGGGCGGCTGAAAAGGCCGGCCATACCTGCCCGTCGGGGGCCGCCGGGACGCTCGCCAGAGCGGCGCGGCGCACGCCACTGGAGGATCGCCGCACCGGGATCCGGACACGGAGCCGGCTGGATCGCGCATGATCCGATCCCTGCATCGAAGCAAGAGCGAATACCACCCGGCAGGAGGCGTCATTGATCGAGGAAACTTACGACGTCATCGTGGTCGGCGGAGGCGCAGCCGGCGTAGGCGCGGCGGTCGGTGCGGCCCAGTCGGGCGCGAAGACGCTGCTGCTGGAGAGCGCCGGATATCTGGGCGGCGCGGCAACGCTGAAGTGTGTCCAGACCTATTGCGGTCTCTACACGATCAGCGATCAGCCGCGACCCGCCGTGCTCGGCGTCGCGGCGCAGGTCATACAGAAATTGCGACGGCTCGGCGGTGTGAACGGTCCGGTAAGGTTCCGCGGCACGTTCATGCTGATCGACTCCGAAGCGGTGAAGATCGTTCTCGACCGGGTCGTAGAGGAAGCCGGGGTCGAAGCGATCCTGCATGCCCAGATGATCCGTGCCGAGCGCGACGGCGGCCTGGTTCGCTCGGTCACCTACCATGACCATAATGGCGATCACGAAGTCACCGGCAAGGCTTTCGTCGATGCGAGTGGCGAGTGCGACCTCGCGTTCTTTTCTGGTGCTTCGACCCGCTACGGCAATCACGGGTTCGTCAATCTTGGCACCCTGGGCACACGTTTCGGTGGGATCAAACCCGACGCGGACCTTTCCGCGCCCACCTGGACTGCCGCGATCCGGGAAGCGCGTCGAGCAGGGGTGGCGCCATTGTCGAAGGATACGTCGTTGGTGGCGCGTGTTCCGCTGTCGAACGACGTCATCACCTATCTGGTCAGCCAGGCATATGACGCCCGTGATGCGAAGAGCATCAGCCTCGCCGAGCGGCGGGGACGCGAACAGGCTTGGGCCTATCTGGAGGTGGTCCGGACCATTAAGGGTTGCGAAGACGCGTATCTTGCCATCACAGGCCCGTCCTTCGGCACCCGCGAGAGCCGGCACGTCAACTGCGTGAACCAGTTGAAGGAGGCCGAAGTGCTCGAGGGTGCCCGGTTCGGAGACACGATCGGGCTTGGCGCCTGGGGAACGGAATGGCATTCTGCGGAGACGAACGAGAGCGAGTTCAAGTTCGTCGGTGGGAACGGCGTCTACGAGATCCCGCTTAGCGCCGTCACCAGCGTCGATACGCCCAACCTGTTCGCCGCAGGGCGCACCGCCGACGCCGACCAGATGGCGGGGGCCTCACTGCGCGTCATGGGTACGGCCTTTGCGACCGGCCAGGGCTGCGGCGTGGCCGCGGCACAGTTCGCGCGCGCGGGCGCGGCGCAGGTTCCCGAGATTCAGGCCGCGCTGCGTGAGCAAGGGGCGCTGATCGACGGCGACGATCTGCCCGATCCGGTCGAGCTTCAAGCCTTGTAACCGACGACGTAGCGCGAAGATGGTCGCGCAAGGAGATCAGACATGCCGACCGTTGCCGAACACATCATCGACTATCTCGCTTCGGCAGGGGTGAAACATATCTGGGGCATCGCGGGCGACTCGGTGAACGCCTTCACCGACTGTGTACGACGTCACGACGGCCTCAAGTGGATGCACGTCCGCCATGAGGAGGCCGCCGCCTTCGCCGCCTCGGGAGAGGCGCAGGTGACCGGACGCTTGGCTGCGGTGGCCGCCAGCTGCGGGCCTGGAAGCCTCCACCTGATCAACGGCCTCTATGATGCGCATCGCAGCCGCTGCCCTGTGTTGGCGATCGTGACGCAGATCCCGCTCACCGAGATGGGCTCCGGCTATTTCCAGGAAACGCATGACACGCGCCTTTTCCAGGAATGCAGTCACTTCTGCGAACTGCTCGCGGCGCCCGACCAGCTGCCGCGGATGATCGAAATGGCCGTCCGCGCGGCGATCCTTCAAAAGGGCGTTGCGGTCATCGTGGTACCGGGGGACGTTTCGACCCAGGCCGCGCCGGCGGTGCGGCCCTATGTTCCCGCCTATGTCGGGGTGACAACGCCTCCCGCCGCCGCCATCGATGCAATCGTTGAAGCGATCGCCAAGGCCGAAAGACCAACCATCATGGCCGGGATTGGCTGTGAAGGCGCGGAGCAGGACGTAATCGCACTCGCCGCGCGCCTGCAAGCGCCGATTGCGCACGCATTTCGCGGCAAGCCGCTTTTCGAAGGACCGGATAATGCCTTCGACATGGGCCTGACAGGCCTTGTCGGAGAGAGTGCAGCTTATCGGGCGATCATGGAGTGCGACCTGCTCTTACTGCTCGGCTGCGACTTTCCTTACGAGCACTTCCTGCCCGGTGCGAGAGTCCCGGTGGTTCAGGTTGACACGCATGCGCCTTCCCTTGGCCGTCGAACGCCCGTTTCTATCCCGGTCTTGGCGGACGTGGGCGAGACTGTCCGAGCGGTGCTGCCTCGACTCACGGACGGACGCTCGGGAGAGTGGCTGGAGACCTGTCGAAAGCGGCGCCACGCAGCGCTTGAGACACGCCGGTCTTATGCCGGCGACGGTACACACGGCGGCCGAATTCAGCCTGAGTATGTTGCCTCTCGCATCGACGCGCTTGCGGCCGCCGATGCCGCGTTCACGGTCGACACCGGGGCCAACAACATCTGGGCCGCGCGCTACATCTCGGCCGGTGGCGAACGGGCGATGATCGGATCGTACCGGCATGGCTCGATGGCGAACGCCACGCCTCAAGCGATGGGCATCGCCGCAGCCTGTCCCGGCCGTCAGGTGATCGCGCTCGCTGGCGATGGGGGTTTTGCCATGCTGATGGGCGAGTTGCTGACCATCAAGCAGCTTGCCCTGCCGGTAAAAGTTGTAATCTTCGACAACCACTCGCTTGGCTTCGTGGCACTCGAGATGAAGGCCGCGGGCTACATCAACTACGGTGTTGACCTGGAGAACCCTGATTTCGGAGCAATGGCCCGAACCGTTGGCATCTTCGGCGTCAGAGTTGAGGATCTGGCACACCTGGACGCGGCGTTGATCAACGCGTTAGCCCACCCGGGACCGGCGGTCATTGATGTCGTGACCGCGACTGCGGATGTTCCGAACTTCGCCGTTACTGATCTCGAGCAGGTCAAGGGCTTCTCCCTCTACGCTCTCCGATCGGTATTTGCAGGGCGCGGGCAGGAAGTGCTCGAGACCGCAAGTGACTATCTCGGCAAGCGCTGAAGATGTTGATGTCGCATCCAAACTGGCCCGGCCTGACGTCAAAGGGCGGGGAACGCCTTGCCAAGGGTGGCCTACGGCGTCCGCTTCCGTCCAAGATCCGACAAAGGGCGGTCCCGTGCTCTTCCGAGCGCGAGAGCAAGCGTCTTTTTACTTGGTCGGACACGATCCCGACGATTTCGGCGGGCGGTCTGTCAAACGATAAGCCGACAACTTGTCCCTGTGCTTGTGACCCGCTGCGCAAACGAGGATGCGATGCGTGGCGATCAACTAGACAAGGTTGGGCTCCTCGATGGCCGCCATCTCGCACCACGTATTCAGCGGTGCCGCGAGCCTTCGCCAGACCGCGCACGACGTCGAACGACCCGCAAAGGAGGCCACCATGCCCGCACTCTTCGTTATCGACCTGCACATGCCCGATCCGCAAACCCTCCATCGATACGAGGAGCTCGCCACTCCGGCGTTGAAGAAGTACGATGTCAAGATTCTGACCCGGGGCACACCGAGCGATTACGACGTCATCGAGGGCGACTGGAAGCCATCCCGACTGGTGATGATCCAGTATGCCAGTGTTGCCGACATCTTTGCCTTCTACAACGATCCGGATTACCAGCCGGCCAAGAGACTGCGTCGCGACACACCAGGAAACAGCGCCGGAGCCGTAGCGTTCGAGGCGATGGCAGCTGCCGAGCCACAGGACGGCGCCTTCTTCGTGACCGACCTGACGGTTACCAACCCCGAAGCTCTCGCCACGTTCGAAGCCGATGCCGACGCGATGGTCGGCAAGCATGGTGGCCGCTTCCTGGTGCGCAGCGGTGACTGCAACGTGGTCGAAGGCCGTTGGAAGCCGCAGCGCATGGTTATCGAGGCGTTCGCCGATCGCCAGTCCATCCACGCCATGTACGATGATCCCGACAACAAACCGCTCACTTCCAAGCGGCAGGCCGCATCGACGGCCAAGGCGATAGCCGTGGATCGATTTCGTAGTTGAAAGTACGCTGCACGATCACGTGTCGGATAGCCGTTCCTGTCGGATGGGTTGAGGATGCACCCTCTACCGCCATCGCGATGGGCAGGTGGGGTAATCCGGAACGGGGCAGTGAGCCCGCTGTCGCTAACGCGGGAGCCGCGATCTTTGTCGATTGAAGCCTTCATTGCGCGCTACGGCGTGTTGGCAATCTTTGTCGGCGCCGGGCTGGAGGGTGAAACGGTTGTCGTTACCGGCGGCGTCCTCGCGCACCACGGACTGTTTCCTCTCGGTGCCGCCACTGCTGCCGCGATTGCAGGTTCTTTCGTCGCCGACCAGACATTCTTCCTGCTCGGTCGGCGCTTCCGAGATCACCCTTGGGTGCGCCGCCTCGCCGGCAAGCCGGCGTTCACCAAGGCGCTTGCGGCATTCGAGAGACATCCCAATGGGTTCATCTTCGTGTTCCGTTTTCTTTACGGCTTGCGGACCGTCAGCCCCATTGCAATCGGCACGACCCAGCTTGCTGCGCGTAAGTTCCTGCTCGTAAACGCGGCGGCGGCCATCGTCTGGGGCGCAGTCTTCACAGGGATAGGCTACGTATTCGGACGGGGGCTCCAGGAGCTATTTGGGCGGCTGCTCACGCCCGAACTGGCGCTAGCCGCGACTGCAATTGGCGCGCTCCTTGTCACCGTAACCATCCAAACCTTCCGGCGGTCGGCGGGCCATGCCTCTTCTGCGCGGAAGTAGCAGCTTGTACGGGCACCATCGTAGACAGTCTTTTAGGCAGGCTGGTCGGCATCGACAACCGCGAGCCTACCAAGCTAAGCTCGTCTATGGAGAAGCAGCGGAGGAGGGGAGTGAAATACCCACGGAGGGCATTCCCAGGCGAGCTTCGGGCGCATTTCTTTCGAGATGATGGGCAACGAGAAGCACACCAGCCGTGTCACCCGCTGCCTAATACGTTCACGGTAAATGCGATTACGCCGAGATTGAAGACGAACGCACCAAGAGCGTGAAATAGGACGACGCGACGGATCTGGGAGGACGTAATTTCCACGTCCGACGTCTGGAACGTCATGCCCATCGTACAGGAGAAGTAGAGAAAGTCCCAATAGTTCGGCTCAGTCTCCCCAGGGAACTCAAGCCCGCGTTGATCCTGGCCCGCGTCCGTCTGCAGGTAGAAAAGGTGCGCATAGTGCATCGCGTATACGATGGTTGTGAAGGTCCAGGCCAAGACGAGTGTGACTACGACAAGTGCGATGGAGTCTGCAGCGGGCTTTCCGCGACCTGCCAGCTCAGCGGCTACCGTCACGAGTATCACGAAGAGAACGGCCAGGGTCATCGCCAGCAGCAGCAAACGATTAGCGTCGTTGCGTTCCGCGGAGCGCCGCATGTCGTCTGTCCGTCGCCGCAGCAGGGGAGTCGAAACGATGCAAAAAGCCCCGGCGGCGATGTCAAAGCCGGTCATTATCCCCGTCCGCCAGCCAAGCAAGGCTACGGCCGACGCACCGCCGAAGAGGGCAACAGCAATGAACAGGATGAAGGCGGGCGGCATGAACGATCGAGCTACAAGCGCGAGATGCGCCTTGACCCTGTCGTCGTCCTTTCTCATCGGTATGCTCAAGCCATTCCTACAGGCGATTTGTGTAAGTAGCGGACATCGTAAGTGAGCACACCCACGATTATTCCTCTACGTAGCATCAAAGCTCGCATGCTGCGGATCTCCCATGTTTTTCTCAACGAGAAGTTGATCTTGGTCATTGTGAACCGTTTGGGGCCAAGGGAGCCACCAACCGTATTTGCTCTCGAAGGAGGAGACCCGCTAATCTGTATAGCATACGCGTCACATGCTTTCTGGGATTTGCGATACGGCACAAGATCGTCGGAAAGGGCGCACTGCAGATTGTCGCCATCCACATGACGGCCGATATCGTGGACCTACAAAACTCATCTCTAAGCGTGGCCAATCAAAGCGTGCAGGTGCTCACGCAAAGCAAAGTTGCCCTTGTGCCCCGCGCTGCAATTGAAGCCTTGGCGTTCGAACGTCCACGCGTCGGTATGGCAATGTGGTTCGATATGCTTGTTGATGGTTCTATCTTCCGGGTGTGGATCGCCAACGTCGACAGGCCAACGCGCAGATGCGGATAGCGCATCTGCTATGCGGGTTTTCCTTGCGGCTGAAGCTGGCCGGGCTCGGCGAGACTGCTCGATACGAGTTGCCGATCACGCAGGAGCAACTCGCAGATGCGATGAGCTTTGACCCCCGTACACGTGAACTGAACGCTGAAGGCTCTTGAAGCTAATGGTCTTATTACTCGGGCAAGTAGCCGAAGCAGGCCGAATGGAGATTGGCAGAAGGCTTGCTGCAGCTGGTGACTTTTACAGCAATTATCTTCACCTAAGCGAGAATGCCGCAATGCGGCTCTCCAGGTGAGTCGGACTGCATTCTACTCGAACACCCCAAGCCCTACTAAGATGGTTGTGAAGAGCGTAAGAGTAAGGCTCGTAAACGCCAGAAGCACCGAAGTGCGCCAAAGCGCCGCAACGCGGGTCAGACCATACGCGCCTTTCAGTTGGCAGTACCAATGAACGGGGGGGAAGGAAAAACAGCAAGCCGGCGACATTCGTGAGGCCTGCAGAAGTGAGGGCCAGAGCCGTGATTGCCAGCAGGCTCATGAAGCACAGCGAATAGGTAACGAAAACGGTGTGATCGTAGAGGCGGAAGCGGCGGCTGAACGGGAACAACAGCCACATGAAAGGCACAGACAACGGGATCAGCATCCAGCTGAACTTATAAGCGTTTGTCTTGAGCTTATAGAGGACCAGCTCCGGGTTCTTGGTCACTTTGCTTATCGGCTCACGCAGCCATGGCGTGATGGTGGCGTTATCTTCGAAGGTGCTGTCTCGGATCTCGCCCCGATCGCGGAAGGCTTCGGTGACCTGCAAATCATCGCGAGCGCTTCGCAGTTTGCGATCTATCTGCGCGGTTGGGAGGCCCCGGCGAACCTCCACGGCGCGTTGAGCATCTAGCTTCTCGATAAGCTTCCGCTGCTCCTGGGCCGTGTTGTCGAGTCCCAGCTTGATGTTCTCGCCAGTCGTCTTGTCGAGCATGCCCGACCACCAAGGGTGGCAAACATCAGGAACATGACGAAAAGGAACAATGCAATGGGCGACACGAAGGTGGCGCGCTGCCCGTCGATATAGCGACGGGTCAGCTCACCTGGCCGCCAGACAAGCATGGGCAGTGTGTGCCAAATCTTGCCCTCAAAGTGAAATACTCCGTGCAGAAGGTCGTGCCCGAAGGCGCCAAGTGATCGATGAACATGCCCGTGCTGCCCGCAGACGTGACAATAGTCGCCCACAAGTGTGTTGTTACAGTTCAAACAAAGCGTCTCTGTAGTGTGACCACCGCTGTCCACACCGGCAGGCTCTAGGCGTTGCGTGAAGCCCTCGCTACCCGTAGCCTTACCAGATCGCTCGGCCACGTCGGTCACGGTTGAGACCATTGCAACGTGACGCTACCTTGCAATGCCAAGACCCTCTTTGATTTACCTCGTTGCATGCGCCGCGATCGTTCCACCATGGCCATCAACGAAGGTAAGGCGCGACGTTGTCGCGGATAACCGCGAACTCAGCATCCGTTAGGGGCACCATCCCCCGGAAAGTACTCCACTCCTCGTTTGCCGTCCGACGGCCGCCATAAGCTGCATCAGACCCATAAAGGATGCGGGCCACCCCGATCTGGCGGATCCTGCGTGCCAGGAGCTGCAGTCGCTCCGGTGGTTGCTCGTCTGCAACCGTTGCGAGATCGAAGTAAAGATTGCGGGTGCGAGGGTCGTTTGCCGCAACTGCCTCAGCCAGCACGGCCAGGGCATCATCCGTCCAGCCCGGTCCGGCTCCAGCCATGTGCGCTACCTGAACGACAATGTTTGGAGCAGCAGGCAGAAGCTGGTCAATGAAAACGCGCGAGTCCTTGGCCCCGTACTGGCGGCCGACTGTCCAGAGATGCGCGACGATGGGGAGACGTAGGCGATCGGCTGCCGCGAATACCGAACGCAGTTTGGCGACGTGGTCCGGCCTTGAAAGGTCAACGTCGGAGTTGCCAAAGTGCAGCTTGAGCCCGCGCATCCCAAGTTGCCGGGAGCAGCGTTCCAGCTCGGCAACAGCATAATCCTTGAGCGGATTGAAGCTGCAGAATGCGACAAGTCTGTCGGAAAAACGGGCTGCCTCCTGCGCAGTCCAACCGTTTTCCGCCTGTACACGAGATAGCTCGTCGGCCTGTGCTGGTGCAAAAGACGTGCCGAAGAAGTACGCCACCGATAGAACCACGGCCTTCCTGATGTCCGCGTCGTCCATAATCTTGATGAGGTCCGCCGCGCTCATCGGTCGGTAGTGCCTAGGACCTGGAATTTGCAGGCTCTCGCTGCCGATACGCCAGCGCCCGTTCCGCTCCTTGACGAGGGATAAGAGCGCTGAACCGATGTAGCTCGTCTCGGCGCCTTCGCCTCTGACCAAGTAAGCTGAAACATGCGCAGTAGAACCGCTCACGCCGACCGCGGCTGGCAAGAGGCGATAGGAGCTTCTGAAGCCCTTCGCCAGCGCTGCGGAAACGGCATCGCGGCCCGTGACCGTCCCGTTCTGGAGGAGGATAGCGTCGGTTGTGTAGAGCTTTGCAAGAGCCGCGGCGTCGTTCCAGCCACCCGTGCGCTGCTGAAGTAATGTAGCAATCGCGGCTGGCAGCTTAACGTCAGTGATCTTGGGACCATCGAAACGGTTGACCAGCTCCGCCGAGGAAGGGCTGAGCAGGTGTTGATGGTGATCAACGGCCGGAGCGTTGAGGAGTTCGGCGCCTTGGGCCCGTGCTGGTAAAGTGAAACTAAGAGCCCCAAGGCACATCACGAGATGCAAGAACGGCGTCATCAACCCTCCTAATTGCAGCAGGACAGCCTATATAATTCGAACCGGACCGCAATGGCCATCACTCACGCGAGGACTGGTTCAAACCACCCGCAATGGTCCTTCCCAAAGCTGTCCGCGCTTAGGCAGGCTGCCTTCCTACTTCGCCGTGACATCAGGTAATCGCCATGCAAGCATCTCTTGCCGAAGCCGGGCTTGGCAAGTGCCGGCACCTCGGACAAGCTGCGCCGGCGCATGGCGTAATTGGCGCTACATATTGACTAAACTCGGCTTCCTTCCTGTTCGAGCACTTTCCCGCTCCGCCCTTTCGGAAGAGCCGGGCTCCTCCAAGCCAAAGCAGGACGAACGCCATACTCAAGGTACCTCCGAGTTCGCTTTCCAGCCAAAGCGAACATCAGCGCATCGACGTTTTCGATGCTGCGCAGTTTTAGGCAGAACAGACCTTCTCAGCCAGACGCGTCGAAGGCTTCTCGCAACACCGTCAGGACTTCCTGATCGACATCTTTCGGGGCAGCAAGCGCCACTGCATACTGACACATGCCACCGGGCTTCTGTTGGACGATGCGGTCGCTCACGACTGCTTCTTTAAGGTTGATCCCCAACTCAGCCGTGCTCGCATTTCTCGGGCCCAACATGGCAAACTGCTTCTTGCGACGCAGAGCAACGTAAGCCTTCTTTGGAGCGACCTCGAACTCACCCCAAGGTGCGATTGCTGCCATTAGCTCATCGTGGATGGCGCGTAGGTGCCACTTGTTCCCCGCATATATGCGCGCAAGTGGATCCTCGTTGGCTTCGGGTGCGTCAGCTTGGGCCTTAGCGGCATGGGCAAGCGCGTTGGCATCACCAAAGCCAAGGCTGAACTGCTCCATAGCCCAGCTACGGACCTCAGCGTGCTTGCTTTTGCCAGACTGCCGGATCGCATCGCACAACAATGGGATGCTTAGGCCCGTCTTCATCTCGATGTTGCGTAGCTGACTCGCCTTAGTCTGTTCGATGTCGGTCATCGGAGACTCCTTCTTGGGGAGACGGCTATGCTGCTCCTTGAAGCGATGAAGAGCAATGTCCGCTATGCAGCCATGCGCGGTTAGCCGACGTATCGCGCCAATTCGAGAAGAGGCGGGATGCGGAACTCCGGGCTTTGCGGGACGAATTGGCGGAGAGCCGCCGGCCTATCGCGAGTGTCCTCGCTCGTCTGTCCGGGACTTTATACAAAATGTGAGCTGCATGTTGCACGGGGCCCGATCCCGGTGGTCGGGAACGAACCGATCGGCGAGGAGCCGTGCTTGGCAGGGGCGCGCCTCGACACTGGGGCGCAGGCACGGCAGATCGATCGAACAGAGCTCGGCAGATTGTCTCGGTTGCGGAGAGAGTACCGGCGCAAGGTGACAAATAACAGAGCTTAATAGCGCCCGCAGTAGAGACTACGGGCGCCATCACCTCTAGAGAATAGCTACGCTTAGAAGATGTAGTCGGTCACCACAGGCGCACCAGAGTTGAGCAACATGATCTGGAAGTCGGCCGTGCCATCCCGATTGCTGTCAACGAGCACCGTGGTGGTCGTGCCGGAGGTGGAGGTCGTCACATTGCTCGACGTAATGCCGTATGCCGACAGATCGATCTTATCCGCCGACGTTGCGAAATCCAGGATGGTGTCATTGCCAGGCGCGCCAGTGAACACGAAACGATCGTTGCCGCCGCCACCAAGAAGGTTGTCATTCCCTTCGCGACCGTTGAGCCAGTCATTGCCGGCTCCGCCAACGAGGAAGTCGGCAGCCAGACCGCCGGTGATGGTGTCGTCACCGCCCCCAGCGTTGATGTAGTAAACCTCGCTCTCGCCGGTTTCGTCGATCGTGTCATTGCCGCTGGTGCCGAGTTCAACAACATCGAAGCCATTGCCACGCTGAGTTCCCGACGGAAGGTCGCGAACGTCGAACTTGGCGTCGCCGACAGTGGTGAAGGTGATGCCCTCGTCATCGGTTCGGCTCACCGGGCCGACCAACGTATCGCCGGCACCTTCAAACTGGACGCGAACAGCAAGGCCGCCATCCTCATTGACGGCATTGTTGCCGTCAAGCGGATTGCCGTTGCCGACGTCCGCGCTGGTGAAGGTTAACCGGATTTGGCCGCCCACAGGAGCGGTAATGGCAACTTCATCGTTGCCGGTACCAAGGTCAATCTGATCGCTGCCGTCGGTCGAGATGTTGAACAACGCGCGATCGTCGCCGACGCCCCCAAACAGCACATCGTTGCCGCCGCCGCCTAGCAGGCTGTCATTGCCTTCACGGCCATCAAGGAAGTCGTTGCCCGCTCCGCCGACAAGGAAGTCCATCGCTCGTCCGCCGATCAGGACATCGTCGCCCACGCCGGCATTGATGTAGTAAGCGTCCCGCGAGCCACTTTCGTCGAACCGGTCATTGCCTCTGGTGCCAAGAACGACTTCGTCAAAGAAGTTGCCGCGCTGGGTGCCGGTTGGAAGGTCCCGCACGTCGAAGGTCGCGTTGCCCTTGGTACTGAAGGTAATACCCTCATCGTCAAAGCGACTAACCGGACCGATCAGGTTGCCGGAGCCGTCCTCAGCCTGGATGCGGACCGCCAGCCCACCGTCCTCGTTGATTTGATTATTGCCGTCCAACGGGTCGCCATTGCCGACATCGCCGCTGGTGAAGGTGACACGGATGTTGGTGACCTGGTCGTCGGCCTTGATCTCGACCTGGTCATCGCCGGGTCCAAGATCGCGCGATATGGGCCCGCTTTTTGATATGTCGAACTTGAACCTGTTGTCGCGCTCGTCGCTGCGATCATTGGCATTATCGGGCCGGGGATTACTGCGCATGCCCTGCCCAAAATCAATCTTGGATGCCGACGACTCACCGCTTGTCTGCTTCGATCCCATGATCATCACTCCTGAACAGTGAGACGAGCGCGATCATCCGCACATTGCGTCACAGACTGCCCTATCTTGGAGTACGTTCGGAATGAGACAACGGATGCACGACGCCGAACAAGTAAACCGAGACGTTCGTGAAATGCTTACCGACAAGATCATCCTGACGCGGAGGCGGCGTCTTAAGGTCCGAACGTTTCCGCGCGCTTTGGAGCGGTCGCCGGCAGGTGCAGATAAGCCTCCTGGAAGTCGCCAGCTGCCTTCAATCTTTGCCAGTCCTGAACGACAATGGAGCGCAAAGCTCGGCCAATGAGACCATCTGCCTCCAAGGCTTGCAGTGACCGATTTACGTGGACCGGCGTCATTCCAGTGACATCGGCGAGCTGCTCCTGAGTGAGCGGCAGCCTATAATTCGACTTATCGCCCAATCCCCAAAATTCCAGACGCATGCCGAACTCGCAAAAGAAATGTGCAAGGCGCGTTTGAGCTTTTCGCCGAGCATTGTTCAATATCCACTCACGGCAGATGGAAGCATCAACCAGTGTGTCATACCACAATGCCAGCCCCACGTTCGGCATTTCTTGGGCAAGAGCAATGAGGGCCTCACGCGGGATGCGAGCAATTGTGCAATGCGTGAGCGCCCTAACGCTGTGATCGGCGTGTCCAAGCAACGAGTTCTGCAGGTCGACGATTTTTCCTGTCATATGAAGGGCGCTGATCGAGCGTGCACCATTAACAGCCAGCTTCTGCCGATAAGCGTAGCCAGACAAAAGGAGGCACGCATGCTCCGCATCTTCGCCTTCATCAACGATGTACTTGCCGGCATCGATCGTCTGCAGTTGGTAAGGCAGCCCGAGTAGCGCGTTCTGCTCGTCGGAGGTCAGCTCCTTCCGAAGCTGCAGCTTGCCCAACATTGGCGCGAGTGTTGCTGATGCGTTAGACATGAGGCCTTCACCCAAACGAGAGAGCTCCAGTGCCTCTCAAGCGCCTGCTCCAAAAAAGGTAGCCGCAGCAAGTGTTTGACACCACCCACCTTAACGTGACCTGCAACTGAAATCGACCACTTGGCTTGATTACGCAAGGTAAGAGCCTGTTTATGACTGTGCCTGCCGAGAGCGGCCATCCGAATTGATGGGTCACTATTTAGCTGCCGGGTAGCATTCCACGTTCTCATTACTCGCTACTCGGCTTGAGAGCCTTCATCGAGGCTCGCGAAATTGTAGAATAGCTAGGTACCCGGCCTGACAAGTAACCGTCGCTGCAAATTGGGATCCTTGGTCGCACTTTTCTCCTCCTAAGTAGCTGAACGTCATGCAAATCCATGCGTAAGCAGCCGCTTGCTCGATAGCCGAAGGTCCTCAGGAAGACCTTTCTCCGAAGTAGAAGCCGGCTCGCACCGTTAGCGCGGCCCAAAAGTCGGGGAACAGTCAGACATGGACGTCGTTACGCCTGCAGGCACCTGGAAGGACTGGTAGGATGCAACGCTACTTGTCGGCGAACTTACGAAACGATGCGTCTGGCCTCGTGGAGCTCCGAGAGAGGATTACTGCAAACTGGCTTATGCAATGACGGACCGCAACGATCCCGCTGACGATACTGCTCACATTGAAGCAGTCCGCATCCCACTAGTTGAGGAACAGCTCTCAGTCGGCAGGCGTGAGATCGAGACGGGCCGCGTCCATGTCCGAACCTTTACCGAAGAAGAGCAAACCAGCTTCACGGAGTTGCTCGAGCGCGACGTTTTCGATGTCGAACGCGTGCCGATGGACATAGCGGTTCAGACCGCCCCGCAGTCGTTTGAAGATGAGCATGGCGTCTACATCGTTCCGATCGTCGAAGAGCGGCTGGTGGTAAAAAAGCGTCTGTTCGTAGTTGAGGAGCTGCGCATCCGTCGCAAGCACACCCAATCGCAGGTGGAAGTACCGGTCACACGCCGGATCATGCGCGCCGAGATCGACCGCGAGGGTGAGAGCAACTGGGCTGATACACAAACAGTTTCAACAGAGGGAACAGACAAGCATGGCAATTGAACCTGGCGGCGATCGCAACCGCACTTCCGGCAAGCATGGCACAAGTCATATTGACGAGGTCGGATCTGATAAAAAGAAGAACTGGCTGCCGTGGATCATCGGCGCGCTGGCCCTTCTTGCCTTGTTGTTCGCGCTCAGCCGCTGCAACCGTGACGAGAGTCCGGCGCCTGTCGCAGTCGATAACGGCGTGAACAATACCGGCACCACGCCGGATGTGATGGGCGAAACTGCCGCGGCCGGAAATGCCGCCGCAGCGTCGGCGGACAGCGGAAGCATCCTCAACGACATGAGGACCTATCTGGCGTCGGGCGAAGCGGCCGGGCGTCGCTTCAGCTTCGATGGTATCAAGTTCGCCACGGGTTCGGCCGATGTTCCTGCTGATGCGGGTGCGACGGTCACTGGTCTTGCCGATGTGCTCAAAGCCAACCCCAAAGCCAGTGTACGCGTAGAAGGCTACACCGATGCCGTTGGTGATGCCGCAGCCAATGCGGACCTGGGCGCACGACGTGCCAATGCCATCAAGACCGCGCTGACCGGTGCTGGCATTGCCGCGGCTCGCGTTGCCACCGGTACTGGCGGCGAAAGCAACCCAGTCGACACCAACGCTACCGGCAGCGGACGTACGGACAACCGTCGCACGGACGTGGTCGTCACCGCCAAGTAATTTCACTCAGTTTAAAAGCTCACAGGAGAGAACACATGCCTACCTTTACTGCCATGTACGAAAACCGCGCCGACGCCGAGCGCATTCAGGCCCAACTGGAGCAGCTTGGCATTATCGACACCGACGGCGGTCATGGCGTCCATGACAAGGATAGTGCCGGCTTTTTCAGTGATGAGAGCTCGTCCGGCCAAGGCCGTGGCGTATTGGGCAGACTGCCGGACGAAGATCGGCACACCTATGAGGAAGGTGTCCGTCGCGGCCACTTCCTTCTAACGGTGAACACGGACGACGAGAGTGCCGACCGCGTGCACGAGATCCTGGAGAGCTCGAACGCCGTGGACGTCGACGAGAAGTCGTCTTCGTGGAAGAGCGAAGGCTGGACGGCACCGGCCGCCGGTGCAGCAACCGGCGCCGCCTTTGCTTCATCAGCGGGCAGCAGCGATCGTTCGTTCGCCGACACTAGGGACAGCGATGAGCAGCGTATCCCGATCGTCGAAGAGCAGCTTGCTGTCGGCAAGCGCGAAGTGAACCGAGGCGGCGTGCGCGTGCGGTCATTTGTGAACGAAACGCCAGTGCAGGAGCAGGTCAACCTTCGCGAGGAGCATGTCCACGTTGAGCGTCATGCAGTCAACGAGCCGCTTCGCGCCGGCGACCTTGAAGGCGACGCTTTCCGCGAGCGCGACATCGAACTCACCGA
The DNA here is from genome assembly GCA_964243335.1 of uncultured Sphingomicrobium sp. Lineage (GTDB taxonomy): Bacteria > Pseudomonadota > Alphaproteobacteria > Sphingomonadales > Sphingomonadaceae > Sphingomicrobium. Next base: position 44,738 of record CAXTED010000006.1, read on the forward strand.
GACGGCGGAAGAAGCCGTCGTGGCGAAGAACGCCCGCGTGGTCGAGGAGGTTATCGTGTCCAAGGATGTCGAGAGCCGCACGGAAACTGTATCGGATACCGTTCGGCGCACGGATGTGGATGTCGAGCAGCTTGGTAATGAGACCACGAACCACGGCACCGGCCTTGGCGGCACCATAGACCGCGACAGCGATCGTAATCGCTAACGCGTGAACGGTCTCGGGGTGGTTGGCCCTCTTTCGCTTGAAAGGAGCGGAGGTGCCTCGATGGTGCCTCCGTTTTTTTTGCGCCTATAGGCCGCGTGGCCAACCTGTGTGGGCTCACAGCAGGGATCGGGCGGCTCAGTGCCAGTGATCTTCTTCGCAAGTAGCAACGCGAAGGGCCGGCGAGACGCTGCGCTCCGTTCGTCGAAGCAGAATTGTGCGAGGGACTCCGGTTCGCTATTCCGCTTGACGGTTCAAACCCAAACATGGGGAACTGCTCATGCCGCTGGGTATTCAAGCCGCGCGGCACCTAATTGAAGGGATGGAAACTATGAAGAAGATCGCAATCTCTGCTGCCGTTCTCACTCTGGGTCTCGCTGCTTGCCAGGACAACGCGCCCGACAACGCGGCAAGCACTGTCAACACCATTGAAACCGAAGCAGCTTCGGACACCAACTCCACGCTGGACGCTACGGACAACCTTTCTGCGAGTGCCGGCAACGCGGTTGATGCAGTTGGTAGCACAGCCTCAAACGTCGGCAACAGCGTCTCGAACGCCGCCGATGCGAGCGGCAATGCAGCTGCGGACGTTGCCAACGGACAGGACAACGTCGCCGGTCGTTAGACGCTTCACTCGAAATACAACGGTGTGGGCTACCTGGGTAACCAGGTAGCCCTTCTTCTATCAGCTTCGTACCTTGCCGCGGCGCGTTGGCGAAAGGCGAGCCGGCAGATCAACACAGGACGGTGACGTTCCATAAAGGTTGAGACCGTACCGCATGAAGTATAAGAGTGCGCGCACGTATTTCAGCAATCATTAGCGTCATGCTTTCTTGAGCACGTCGTACGCTTGGCAGGTATAGCTACCGGCAGGGGACTCTACCGTAGTTCATTCAGCCGACCTGTTATGCTCGCGAACGCTGCTGCCTCCGCTTGCGGCAAACGCTCGAGCCGTAGGTCATGGTGAGTCGTTCGTGGTTGAACAACGCAAAATATTCACGGTATGCGCTCGGGATTACTGGCCTAAGTAGACTTACAAGATCATGCGCGTTGCTATACGGTGTTCACCATTCCATCTAGTGCGAGACAAGGGCGAAATTTCACTTCTTGCAACGCTACATCTTGCCTAATCGTGTTTGCCAGGCGTTTCTGAATCGGTGATCACATAGAATCTAGGAAATCATATGAACGAAGACGTCAAACAAGGTTCTCGGGAACTCGCCGCAGAACTTACGATCGCTTGGCTCTCCAATCCTAACACTCGCGCCCAAGCCGCGGACGTACGTGACTTTCTTCTATCAATGTTTGAGGCTGTTAGCGCTCTCGCTAAGGAGCCTAGCCCGGACGCCACCGCCCCCGACAGCGCGCCTGCTCAGGAGTACAAGCCGGCTGTGACAGCCCGGCGCTCGCTTGCATCTCCGGAGCATATCGTCTCGTTGATCGACGGCAAGTCTTACAAGACTCTGCGTCGCCATCTTTCCGGACATGGTCTGACACCTGAGCAGTATCGCCAGCGTTATGGCTTAAAGCCCGACTATCCGATGGTGGCACCAGCTTACGCTGAGACTCGTCGAGCTATGGCCAAAAAGATCGGTTTAGGCCGTAAGCCGCGCATGGATGCACCAGCAGACGTGGCATCACCTCCTGAGGCAAAGCCTTCAAAGCGACGTGGAAAGCCGGTCGACGACGCAAAACAGTAAGTTCTGCAACGCGCGATGCAACGAGCCGGAGAACAACTGTGTGGGACAGATATGCGGATTTTGGATGCTCAGCTTAATCGATACGCGCTTACGTAGTTGGTGACCTACTGTTATTATCTCCGAATTAGTCTTGATGGTGGCGACGATAGTCCAACATACCCATTGGAAATCGGCGGTGCCAGAGTAATACCAAGTCTTGGTCAATCAAGCAGAGCAGCGCCCTAATCTTTGGCTCGTGGGCGACGACAAGCAAGCCCAGCCACCCAGATCGAGAAGCGAGTCAGTTGAAGCGTTTACCATGAGCGCTAACCTCCTGTTCGTTAAACGCGGCTATGGCAGAGTTGCCGGCAGGGGCTTGTAAGCGTGAGGTCTAGAGTGGCTCTCTTCGGAAAGCGTATGGGCGGCGGACGGCGCAGCGCCGATCGTTCGCAGTCGGTGTTGCCCGCCCTTGTGACGACGATTAGCGGCTCGCGAAGCGCCGTAGTTCTCGACGTGTCCTCGACCGGCGCAAGAGTGAGGGGGGTCAAGCTACCCCGGGAGGGTAGCTACATGAAGTTCAAAGTGGAGGGGACGGAGGTATACGCAACCGTTCAGTGGTGCGCTGGTGAGCTTCGCGGTCTTGCTTTCGACACAGTCCTCACCGTTCAGCAGATTGGTCAAATGAGGCGTAAGGCAGAACATGCACAATTCTCTGAGGCTAGCATTACGGACCGCCTGGCGTTGCAGGAGTGGGCGCATGGGGTTGCTCGGTGAAACGAGTGAGCGGCACCTGATCCATCCACTATTGGTGCCGCTTGTCGGCCTGCCCTGCATCCTTCGGTAAGCGTTCAACCGGCTCGTGTGCTACGAGAGCCTGTCGGAGGAAAAAGCATGCGCGTCAGACAGGGCCGAGTTGTGATCACACCTGGGCAGAAGCAGTCGTACAAGGTCGTGCTTGAGCATGAATGCGGTGAGCGTACCGAACACCCTGTTCGAACGATTAGAGAAGGGGAAGACCTGATCAGACTTCGTGTTTCGCCGCCTCCTGCAGCCCTTCTCGAAAAGCTTCGCCGAAGCCCTCGCGAAGCTTGAGAACAGGCGACTGACATTCAGTCCACCAAGAATCTACCGGCCCGATCCATGATCCATCCAAAGCAACATTGCCATTTAACTAAGTGTCTCAATCTAAGCCATTAAGTAGAGGATCGTTCAAAGTAGGCAGCTAACAGTTGATCCGCCTTAGAGGGACAACTGGGTCAACTTACAAGCCGAAGTAACGCTTTGCGCGACGGAGCAAGAACTAAGGGGTTAGCACAACGAACGTTTCTCCCAGCGGCTGCTGAGTCGACCTTGCAGGCGCGGTTGTCCTTACTGGACCCACTGGTTTTAGTTCGAAGGCGATGAAGCGCTTTTGGTCGATATCTGTCGGGTCAAGCACTTCAGTGCCAATGTTAAGTTCACCTATGTCTGATCTCCCAAGCTCCAGGCAATCCCCAGATTACGTCCTGCGTGATGCCCTGGCCAATCTGTGTTGTTAGCTGCCCCACTCCAGAAAAGTCGTAAGCGAAACTGAAGGTATCCCCAAACATAGCTTCTGCGCACTGATGCTTGCAATGCCAAGCCGTTCTCAGAAGCAGCTACTCAATGTTCGCTTTTAGCAGTATGCCCTTGCTCACGGTTAGTGGACGCTCTTTTCGGCCCTTCGTACAGGAGTATCAGTTCAGTCTTCTTGCGAATGTCCCCGGTGAGTCTTGCGGTTGTGTTCGAATATTCGCATTCACTCGCCGAACTTACGTGCAAAAGCAGCAGCCGCTCCGAATAGACCGGGTTCTGCATAGGTGATAACCTTGACCGGCATCGCATCCATGTGCCGCTCGAAGCGGCCTTTGGCGGCAAAGCGATCACGAAAGCCGGATTTCAGCAGATGGTTGGCGAGCCGAAGTCCTAAACCGCCGGCGATAACGACTGCCGAGGCGCCTTGAGCAAGCGCTATGTCACCCGCAACGGCCCCAAGCGACAGGCAGAAGCGATCGAGTGCCGCTGCGGCGAGGCTGTCCTCGCCCGCTAGTGCTGCACCCCAGAGCGCCTTTTCGTCTCGATAATCAATGCGCCTCTCCTCGATTGCGGTCAGCGCTTCATAGATGTTGGTGAGCCCCATGCCGGACACGACGCGTTCCACGGACACCCGCCTGTAGCGCTCGCGAAGTGCCGCTACGATCTGATCTTCAAGGCTGTCCAGCGGGGCAAAGTCGATGTGACCGCCTTCGGTCTCGATCACGTGGTAATGCCCACCGGTACGCAGCAGCTGCCCGACACCAAGGCCCGTGCCGGGGCCGATGATGCTTATAACGCCTTCGTCCGGCATCGGGCCCTCGCGCCCGCAGACATGCTGAAAGTTACCGGCATCGAGCTGGGCCACTGCGTGTGCCACTGCTCCAAAGTCATTGACCAGGGAATAGCGAGTGGCACCAAGCTTGGCCGGGATCAACGCCGGCCGGATTACCCACGGGTTATTTGTCAGCTTCAGCACGTCGCCTTGCACCGGACCTGCTACGGCTATGCCAGCGGCATCTGGAAGCCGTCCGCCATTCCTCCCGCCAAAGTCTTCCCACGCTGTTTGCAAGCTCGCATGTTCAGCGGTCTTAAGCGTGCAAACCTCACCGATCGCGGCGACGCGGCCTGCTTTCACCTGCGTGATTGCGAAACGGGCGTGCGTCCCACCGATGTCAACAGCTACAATCTCGGTCATCGAACCTCACCCGGTGCGGCTAACACCATAGATGCCCAGTGCTTCGCGGCAAGACGCAACAGGGTATTGCCGAAGTGCATGGCCGATAAGGAAGTTCCAAGATAGAAGCCTGCCACTCTTGCATCTCGACAACTACGAGAACACGCTGCTTCAAGTGCGATCGGGCGAGATCCCTCAAGCCCGTCTCGATAATGCGGTACGCCGTATCCTTCGTGTCAAAGTGAGGGCCGGGCTGTTCAACAAGGGCTGGGTCTGGTCTCGGGGGCGACTAGCTATGGCACTGCTTTCATCGTGCCGGTCGCATGCTACGTTCTGCTCTGCGCCTTTGCCCTGGCTGCCTCCCGCAAAGTTGCGCGACTGGCTCCCGAAGCATCCGCTGCAGCCGTTCATTGACAGGCCGGCTTAGGCGGTCAACCAGCATGTGAATGCGGCCGAGAGGCAGTGAATGGAAGCCAAGGCAAACGACAACGGATCAAATTTGTCTTGAGGTAAGGCTTCGCTGCGAGCGCCGCAAGCGTTGCCAGCTCCGGTGCGTTCGCGACGAATGTCATCCGCTGCCTTCTCAGGCGGAACGCTCTTCACCTGTCCGCAACGACGAGCCTGCTTGCGACGCCTGATGGCCGCAAGCTTGTTTCAATCGATGCCACCGGCGCCGCATCGGACGCTCTGACCCGGCTAGGAATGGTGACCTGCACCTGCCATGGCCGATTCAAAATGGTGCCGGCTTGATGGCTCGAATGACGATCAAGGATGTCGCGGCTCTTGCAGGCGTTTCATTCAAGACAGTTTCTCGTTTGATAAACGATGAGCCCCGAGTACGTGAGCAAACCCGTGCCAAGGTCCGCGGGGCATTGGCCGAGCTTAAATTCCATCCCAGCTTACATGCGCGCAGCCTTGCTGAACGCCGCTCTTATGTGCTTGGTCTCGTTCACGAAGATCCAAGCGCAGATCACGTCATCGAATGGCAAGGCGGCGCCATGGCGCGGTGTCGTGACGCGAGTTTTCGCATTATCGTCCAATCATACAACGCCATTGCAGCCACGCTGATCGACGAGGTCATTGCGATGACGGAGCAGACCCATGTCGATGGACTGATCATCACGCCGCTCCTTTGGGGTAACGTTGAGCTCATTGCGGCGCTCGACGCCCGAAACCTGCCATTTGTCCGGATTGCACCTGGCGAGATGGCCCACGACTCGCCCTTTGTCGAGATGGACGACGAAGCCGCGACCCGGGAGATGACAGGCTACTTGCATGGGCTCGGTAACCGGCAGATTGGCTTCATAGCTGGCCACCCGGCGCATCATTCCAGCCGGCTACGACTGGCCGGTTTTTCCGTGCAGCAGTCGCAAGTCGAGGATTGGACCCGGCGAAACTTCCGGTAGTGCAGGGCTTGAACGACTCTGCCTCGGGACGGGAAGCCGGGCGGCGCATGCAAGCTTTGGCCAACCGCCCGACGGCGGTATTCGGTTGCAACGATGATATGGCCGCGGGAGTCATCTTGGCCGCGCATGAACTTGGTATCTCTATTCCCGACGAGCTGTCGGTTGCTGGCTTCGATGACACTCAGCTTGCCGGGATCGTTTGGCCCACGCTCACCACCATTCACCAACCGACCGATGACATGTCGTATACGGCAACCCGCCTGCTGATCGACAAGATCCAGGGTAAGGAATCAGCGGCCGCAACCTGGCTTCCTTAAGGCATGATTGCGCGAGGATCGACAGCGCCACGTTCATGATCACGCAGCGCAGTTTCGGGCAATGAATTCGGCTTGGCTTGGCATCGCAGTGGCTGAGCGCCCGATGGTGTCGCGAATTTGGTCCAGCCTGCGACGAGCCTCCAGATCATCAAGCGCATCGGCGATCGGGTGGTACCCGCGTGGTTCAAGGCCTTGACCCGCCATCACGGCAAGCCAGCTGGTATCGTTGAAGAGCTCGTCGGCATCGCGGAACACGCGGCCATTAGCTTCGAAAAGCGCGATTTTGTCCCTGAGAAAAAGGGGCGCTTCTAGGTTGCGGCACTTGTTCCAGAAGGGCGTGTCGTTCCGTTCGGTTGCCTTGTAGTGAAGAACCAGAAAGTCACGCACCCGTTCATATTCCAGAGCGGTGCCAGCGTTGTAGCGATCAATCTCCGCCTGATCGAAGCGGCGGGTGGGAAACAGTGTCATGAGCCGTGCGATACCGCTCTGCACCATGTGGATGCTGGTTGACTCAAGCGGTTCGAGGAAGCCGCTGGCGAGTCCAAGCGCGACAACATTGCGGTCCCAGCACTTGCGTCGTCTCCCGGCGGTAAAGCGAAGCTTGATCGGGTCGGCAAGCGCGGGTCCATCAAGCCCGCTCAACAAAGTCGCGATGGCCTCGTCGTCGCTCATGTATGCGCTTGAGTAAACGTGTCCGTTACCGGTGCGGTGCTGGAGAGGTATGCGCCATTGCCAACCGGCCGGCTTGGCCGTGGCACGAGTGAATGGCAGTGGAGGTCCGGCGCTTTCGCACGGCACCGCTACCGCTCGATCGCAGGCCAGAAGGTGGCTCCAGTCCTCGTAACCGGCGCCAAGTGTTTCCTCAATCAGCAGCCCCCGGAACCCCGAGCAGTCGATAAAGAGTTCGCCCTCAACAACGCGGTCATCAGACAGCAACAGACTCTCGACATGGCCATTGTCCGCACGCTGCCGCACTTCCGCGATCTTGCCCTCGACACGGATCGCGTTGTTGCTTTCGGAAAAGTCACGCAAGTAGCGGGCGTAAAGGCCTGCATCGAACTGAAAGGCATAAGCGATTTTAGCCAGCGGTGAGCGGGGCACGTCGGCAGGGCGCATGAACTTGCCAGTGCGCGCGGCAACGGCCTGAAGCGAATAGGTCTCGAGCTCTGCCGTATCTCCTGCAGCCCGGAGCTTGAGCCAGTAATGGTGAAAGGCGATGCCTTCCATGTCGATGCCGTAAGAACCGAAAGGGTGAATGTAGCTATGGCCTAACCGGGTCCAATCGACGAACTCGATGCCGAGTTTGAAAGTCGCCTTCGTTCGCCTAACGAAATCATCCTCGTCGAGCCCAAGCATGCGATTGAACAAGATGATCTGGGGGATGGTGGACTCGCCAACCCCCACTGTTCCAATTTCTTCGGACTCAACAAGCGTCACGGTGACCTCGGGGTCCTTGATCAACTTGCTGAAAGCTGCCGCTGCCATCCATCCGGCGGTGCCTCCACCAACGATTACGATCTTGCGAATCCGGTCATCGATCATGCTGTTGCCGCGCAAAAACGATTTATGAAGCTACTATGTGTTGGCATGGCGCGAGCCTGCCGCTTGATCGCAGTCGCCATGTCGGAAAGCGTACGCTGCAGGTCGGCATCGTCCATTGAATCTACAACCGGATCATATCCCTGCGGTGTGATACCCTGGCCGAGCATCACGGCGACCCAACTTGCCACCGAGAAAAGCTCATCGTCGTAGCGAAAAATGCGCCCGCGACCTTTGAATAGATCTAGTTTTCTCTCGAGAGTTTCAGGGATGCTCATCGTTCGGCAATAATCCCAAAAGGGAGAATCCGTTCGCTCGGTCGCCTTGTAATGGAGGATGATGAAATCACGGATCCCCTCATAGCTTGCGGTCATCTGCCGATTGTATTCGGCCCGCTCGCCAGGATCGAAGCTCTTGTCAGGGAACAGCGCGAGAAGCTTGTTGATGCCGGATTGAACAAGATGAATCGCCGTTGATTCGAGCGGTTCCATGAAGCCGCCAGCGAGGCCAAGGGCCACGCAGTTGGCAGACCAGAAGCTCCGTCGGCGGCCGGAGGTGAAGCTCAGAAAACGAGGGTCGGCGAGCGGCTCACCGGATACGCCGTCGAGCAACAATCGCGCAGCCTCGTCATCATTCATGAAGCCATTGCAGAACACGTGACCGTTTCCGGTTCGGTGCTGCAGCGGAATACGCCATTGCCAGCCAGCGCTTCGCGCCATTGATCGGGTGAAAGGATCAGGCTTACCGACGTTGGCGGTGGGCACGGCAACCGCGCGATTGCACGGTAGCCAGTGTGACCAATCCTCCAAGCCTGCGCCGAGCGCTCCTTCAATCAGCAATGCTTGAAAACCCGAGCAATCGATGAAAAGGTCGCCCTCGATCCGCTCACCGTCGGCCATCAACAGGGATTCGATAAAGCCATCCTCGCCGCGCAATGCGACATCTGCGACCTTGCCCTCCGTGCGATCCACGCCAAGCCGTTCGGCATATCGACGAAGGTAAGCGGCGTAGAGGCCAGCATCGAAGTGAAACGCATAGCCGAGCGGGAAGGCCGATCCACGCTCCGCCTGGGGGCGGCTGAAGCGCCCCTCGCGGGCGGCCACGGCGCACAAGGACCAGTCTTCGATGTCTTGGAGGCAGCCCATCCCGCGTAGCTTCATGTAATACTGGTGGAAGAGGACTCCCTCCACGTCGACGCCATGAGTTCCGAACGGGTGGAAGTAGCGATGGCCAAGCCGTGTCCAGTCGACAAACTCGATTCCTAGCTTGAAGGTGCCGCCGGTTTTGCGAATGAAGTCATCCTCGTCGATGCGCAGCATCTCGTTGAAACTGCGTATCGGCGGTATGGTAGCCTCGCCAACGCCGACCGTGCCGATCTCTTCCGATTCGATTAGCCGTATGTGCGTGCGGCCATTTCGCAAGAAGCGAGCGAGAGCCGCCGCCGCCATCCACCCAGCAGTGCCCCCGCCAACGATGACAATGTTTTCTACTGGCGCATTGGTCATCGTTGGGCTCCCCGCATTGCGGCAAGGTAGGCGGCATGCGGTGGAAGCTTCGAAACCGCCTGGCGAACGCCATTTCCCAAGCTTGCTAAAGCTGTCGCAGCGTCGTCCAAGTCGACTTGAGCCGCTAGCCGGTCTCGCGACCGCGGCAAGATGCCTTGACCAAGCATCACGGCGAGCCAACTGTCCTTTGGAAAAGTTTCTTCATCGTCCAAGACGATGCGCCCACGGCTTGCGAAGAGGGAAAGCTTTCGAGCTAGATTGTCGGAAACAGGTAAACTCCTACTATTGCGCCAGAAGAGGGAGTCCTCACGCGCGCTCGTGCGATAGTGGAGCTGGAGGAAGTCTCGTACCCCCTCCGCCTCACGGGCAGCCATGCGGTTGAACTCCGCTATTTCCACCTTTGGGAAATCGCGACCAGGCAGGAGAGCAAGCAGGCGCTGCAACGCGCTCTGAACTAAGTGAAAGCTAGTCGCCTGCAGTGGGTCAAGTGTGATCGCCGCGTCGCCAAGAGCAAGGCAGTTGCCGATCCATTGCTGCGAACGCCGTCCTTGCCGGAGCGGCAAAGTGCGGGTTGCGGTTCGCTTGCCAAGCAAGCTGGCGGCGGCAGAATCGCTTAGGTAGTGGCTGCTGTAGACATGGCCGACACTAGTTCGGTCTGCGAGAGGTACCCGCCACTGCCAGCCAGCCTTTGTTGCAATCGCCTCGGTAAGCGGGGCTGGATCAGTTTCGCACACTGCATTCGCAACGACCATGCGATCGCACGGAAGCCACTCTGACCAATCTTCGAAGTCGACCCCAAGCACGCCGCCAATAAGCGCTGCCTCGGGACCGGTACAGTCGATGAACAGATCGGCCGTAAGACTGGTACTTCCGACCAAGTCGATTCGTTCGATCCGTTCATCTGCAGCCCGAACGGCTGCGATCGCGGAAGCGTGCCGAACAACCCCCCGCGCCAAAGCATGCTGTCGCAGGAAGTCTACGTATGCCACTGGGTCTAGGTGAAGCGCATAGTCGTATGCTAGCGATGAGCCGGGCGCAGGATGAGCGAAGCGCCTTTCCGCGCCCGCTGTCGCGGCAACGGAATATCGGCTTATGGGATTTACGGCATTCAAATCCTGCAGGCGGAGCCATTGCTGGTGAAAGGCGGTCCCTTTGATTGCCGCGCCATGCTCACCGTAGCCGTCAACATAAGCGTGGCCGCGACTATGCCAATCGGTGAGCCGGGTTCCCAGCTTGAAGGTAGCCGCGGTTGCCCGCATCAGTTGGGCCTCGTTGATCCTGACCCTGGCAAGAAATTCCGTGATCGTTGGCGCAGTGCTTACGGATGACACATCTGCAGGAGGCAGTATTTGGCTGGCGGGCTCGACAACGATGATCTGGCATGCGGGCAGGGCGGCTGACAACGCTGTTGCGGCGGTCCACCCGGCGATACCGCCTCCGGCTATCACAATGGTCTCAATCAAGGCCGGTGCCGACCCCGTCACAATTAGGCTACTCCACAATATTGGCGGACGAAGCTTTCATGCGAAGGCATAGCCTGAACGCCCCGCGAAACCAGTTCGCGGATGTCGCGCAGTCGCCGCGCGATGTCGCTGTCCGACAGCCGTTCCACTAACGGGTCGTAACCTTCCGGCTCGATGTTTTGGCCAAGATAGACCGCAATCCAACTTGGCTCCAAGAACAACCCCTCCTTGTACTTGATCACGCGTCCGCGGGCTCGGAACAGGTCCATCTTGGCTAAAAGAGAGTCCGGGATGGGCATCGTCCGGCAGTAATCCCAGAACGGTGAATCGTCTCGCGTGGTGGCATGATAGTGAAGCACCAGAAAGTCGCGGATGCGTTCGAATTCAACGTCGAGCAGGCGATTGAATTCGTCGATGTCTACCGGGTCAAATGCGCTCGCCGGGAATAGTTCAAGAAGATTGGTGATAGCCACCTGGATCAAGTGAATGCTGGTGGACTCCAGCGGCTCCAGAAAGCCTCCGGCCAGCCCAATCGCCACACAATTGCGGTTCCAAGACTTGCGTCGGCGTCCAGTGACAAAACGTAAATGCCGCGGTTCCGCGAGTGGCGGGCCCTCCAGCCTTGTCATGAAAGCTGCAGTGGCAGCATTCTCGTCAATGAAGCCGCTTGAGTAAACATAGCCGTTTCCAACGCGGTGTTGCAGGGGAATACGCCATTGCCAACCGGCCTCGCGCGCGGTGGCACGGGTATAGGGAAGCGACGGGCCACGGCTCTCACACGGGACGGCTACTGCTCGATCGCACGGAAGCAGGTCGCCCCAGTTTTCATAGCCAGTGTGCAGAGCATCTTCGATGAGTATCCCGCGAAATCCTGAGCAATCGATAAACAGGTCGGCCTCGACTCGCTCACCGCTGTCCAGAACAATGGCTTCGATGAAACCGTCGGGACGAAGCTCGGTGCGCACGACCTTACCCTCTGTCCTCACCACGCCCCGCTGCTTGGAATGTGTGCGCAGGAAAGGCGCAAACAGTGAAGCATCAAACTGGTAGGCATAGCCGTATGTGGAGAAGATCGATTTCGGTCCGCCTTCTGGAAGCATGAACCGTCCCGCGCGCGAGGCGGCTACTGGCAGGGAATACCCTTCGATCGCAATTGGGTCGCCGCAAGCTCTGACGCGGCGCCAATACTGGTGAAAAGGGACTCCGCCGATTTCACGTCCGAACTCGCCGAAAGGGTGGATGTAACTATCGCCTATTCGGCCCCAATCGCAAAATTCGATGCCAAGCTTGAAAGTCGCCTTTGTGACCCGCATGAACTCAGCTTCATTGATACCAAGGCGCTGAATAAACGCCCTGATGTGCGGAAGCGTAGCCTCGCCGACGCCAACAATGCCGATCTCAGATGACTCGATTAGCCTGACCTTGAGCTTGGGCCCACCAAGCAGAGTAGAAAGCGCGGCGGCGGTCATCCAGCCTGCGGTGCCTCCGCCTACAATGGCGACGGTACGGATCCTCTCATGTGGCGGATGTTCTTGCATGTGCGTTAAAGAACTCCCTTCGCCAGCGCGGCGTAACGATTGTTACCGGGTTGTCACTTCAAAGCTAGCTCGGAAGCAAAAAGACAGCGTTGTCGGAAAACCGCTTGCATCCATGCGGAACTCGTGGATGGTAGGGTTCACGAGCAGTTCGCGCCTTTGGCATGTTGAGCTCGCGATATTTTCGGCCGTCCGACCAGCTTATTCGGTTGGCAGCCGCACATAGGCACCGAGGAGGGTGTTCAAATGCTTGCAGCCGGCCAGATTGAGTTCGTTTGCTTGTCTCATCGAGCTCTAGTTGCGGCTTTCTGCTGCGGGGTTTCTGCTGTGGCGCTCACCACAGCAACGCCGGCTTTTGCGCAGGCAACAACAGCTCCAAGCAGCACCGATCCGGCTGCAGATCCGCTCAAGACCGACGAGGCAGCCACAACCGATGCAAGGCCGCTTTCCACGACAACTGATCCCATTGAGGAAACGGCGACGGCCGAGGGTGCACCGCAAGACATCGTTGTCACTGGCATTCGCAGCAGCCTTGCCAATTCGCAAAACATCCGCCGCAATGCCGACACGTTTGTTGACGCGATCACCGCCGAGGATATCGGCGCTCTTCCCGATCGAAGCGTAACCGAAGCGCTGCAGCGGGTACCGGGCGTCGCGATTAGCCGCTTTGCGGCTGGTAATGATCCTGACCACTTTTCCGTTGAAGGCAGCGGCGTGGTTGTTCGAGGCCTCAATTTCGTTCGAAGCGAGTTGAACGGTCGGGACGTGTTTTCCGCCAACAACGGTCGTGCGCTTGGCTTTGCGGACGTTCCGCCCGAATTGCTTGGCAGCGTCGAAGTGTTCAAGAATCTGACGGCCGATATGATTGAAGGCGGCCTTGCCGGAACCATCAATCTAAACACGCGCGTGCCATTCGACGACAAGAAGCAGAAGGTTTTCGTGTCGGCCGAGCTCAACTATGGCGACTTCGCCAAGAAGGTGACGCCTACCGTCTCGGCTTTGTACAGCAATCAGTTCCAAACTGACATCGGCCGGTTTGGCTTTCTTGGTAGCATTGCTTACTCAAAGCTTGTCAGCCGGTCTGACGGTATTCAGGTAACCAACTTCCAGACGCGAACGGACTTGGTTCCCGGGCAAACGGTCTATGCTCCTGTGGGCGCAGGTGTTCGGTCGCAGGAGTATGATCGTCGCCGTTTCGGCATTGCCGCAGCTGGACAGTGGGAGAATCCGAACGAGTCTATGCTCGCGACGCTCCAGTTTCTTCGCTCGGATGCCAGTGTCGCGTGGAGCGAGCGCGTGTTTGGGGCGGTTGAAGATCCCGCCGGTACTGATTTCTTCCCGGCGGCCGGAACAAGCTACGGATTCGATGAAGACGGCCTGTTTGAAAGCGGCACGATCACGCAGAACGTCGGGTGGCGCAGCGCCGATCCGGTTCTTCCCACCAGCGGGGCACAGCACGTGCTTACCAGCCGGCAGGTTGAGACCGACACCCTGACGACGGATCTGGGGGCCAATTTTAAGTGGAAGGTTTCGGACCGGCTTTCGCTCAATCTCGATGGACAGTTCATCAAGGCATCCACCAAGAACCTCGATTTCAGCGTTTACGGCAGCACTTACGCAAACACACGCCTAGATCTGACAGGTAAGACGCCAGACCTTGAGTTCCTGGCACCCGGCGGCGGCGATGCGGCTGCTTATTACGCGAACCCGGCCAACAGTTTTTATCGTGCAGCGATGGACCACATCGAAGACAGCGATGGCGAAGAGCTCGCATTCCGCGGCGATGCGACTTACGACTTCTCGGACGAGGAGACCTTCTTCCAGCAGGTCAAATTCGGTGCGCGTTACGCCGATCGCGATCAGACGGTGCGCTACACTGCGTATAACTGGGGTGTGTTGAGCGAAGTCTGGGGCGGCAGTGATGGTCCCATCCGTTATGCCGAAGGTCCGCCGGGTGCGTTTGAGGCCTTCGGCTTCGGTGACTTCTACAAGGGGGGCGCCAATCAACCGCCAGGGAATCTTTTCTTCAAAGGGGACCTGACCAATGATTACGCCAATGTCTCCAACACGCTGATCGGCATCAACAATCAATGGGTGGCTACAGGTGGTCCGTCAGGCTGGCGTCCCGTTGCGCAGCGTGCTGGTGTAATTGCGGGAACGCCGTTTCTTCCTGGTGATATTGCGCAAACTTCCGAGCAAACCTTGGGCGGCTATGGACGGCTAGATTTCGGCTCTCGCGGCATCGACCTGTTCGGCGGCATCGATATCGCGGGCAACGTTGGTGTTCGTTACGTCAAGACCAAGCTTCGTTCGGTCGGTGCTCTGACGTTCCCGTCACGCAGCCAAGCGCTCGGCGCTGATTATACGGACGAACAACTTGCTGCACGGAACACTCCCGGCGGGCTCTGCTTGCCTGCAGGACCGGGAGCTGAAGCACCGCAGATCTGTAATCTTAATGATGCTCAGCTTGGCCAGCTTATTGCTTTTGCGAATGGCGCAACGGTGCCCAGCACGGTCAATAACAAATACGATCATTGGCTACCGAGCATCAACGTCAAGGTGGGGTTAACGCGACAGCTTCTGGCTCGCTTTGCTTACTCCAAGGCCCTCACACGTCCGGATCTGGGCTTTGTGCGCAATTTCAGCTCGATCGGGGGTGAGCAGAACACCACTCAGAACGCCTTCGACATCCTGGCTGGCGATGCGGCGAACCCCTTCCTGAAGCCGGTGACTGCTAACCAGTTCGACGCTTCGCTTGAGTGGTACTTCGCGCGTGTTGGCTCACTCACAGCCTCGGCGTTCTACAAGAAGCTGGAGAACAACTTCGTTCGTGGTGCGGTCACGCGCAGCCTGACGAACAATGGTCAGACTCGCGACGTTTTGTTCACCGGCCCGACAAACGCGGCTAGTGGCGGCAACATCAAAGGCTTTGAGCTCGCCTATCAGCAGACGTTCGACTTCCTACCAGGTTTCCTGGATGGGCTCGGGCTCAATGCCAACTACACCTACGTAAAGAGCAAGGGCGTCCCGAACTCGACTTTGAGTTCGGGAGCAGGAGATGGCACGGCTGGAGCGGTTGTTATCACTGGCAACTTGCCGCTCGAGGGGTTGTCCAAGCACAATCTCAACGTCCAAGGCTTTTACGAGAAGGGGCCGATATCGCTCCGGCTCGCCTATAGCTGGCGCTCCAAGTTCCTTCTTACTGTTCGCGACGAGGTGGCGCCGTTCCTGCCGACCTACAATGACGCCAGCGGGCAGCTGGACGGATCGTTCTTCTATACACTGACCGATCAGTTCAAGGTCGGCGTGCAAGCAGTTAACCTGCTGAACGAACAAACAAAGACTTTGCAGCAGGTCAACAACCAGGGGCTGCTGGCACCGCGATCCTACTTCGTTAACGATCGGCGCTTCTCCTTTCTGGCTCGCGCGAGCTTCTAGCAAGGGCAACAGGTATGATCCGGCGGTTCTTCACTTGCGGCGTGCGTGAAGAACCGCGGGTCCGGCTGCTGTTAACGACTCTACTGGTGACCGGACTTGCGGCCTGCGTGCCCGTGCCGGTAGTCACGCATGGGGTCGAATTGGGAACAGCGGAGATCGAGTGCATCGATGCGGCCCGGGTGGTCCGTAGATTGCCCGTCGGCGATAACGCCGTGCTATTCGAACT
Source organism: uncultured Sphingomicrobium sp. (assembly GCA_964243335.1). Taxonomy (GTDB): domain Bacteria; phylum Pseudomonadota; class Alphaproteobacteria; order Sphingomonadales; family Sphingomonadaceae; genus Sphingomicrobium. Next base: position 60,776 of record CAXTED010000006.1, read on the forward strand.
GGCCGGTCGGGAAAGCTACCGCAACCAATTCGCCGCCCGGTGCCCGGGCTTGGCGCGTGCAGAAAACTTCGGGCGGTTCTTGTTCGAAGTGAATGGCGGGCGCTTGTGCCGCGGTGACTCGTTCCGAGTGATCGACCCGTCCGCCGCAGCCGTTGTCGGGGCCGGCGCTTTTCCCCGCTGCCGCTTGGGTGGCTTCACCCGCGTAATCAGTACACCGAGAGCACTAAGCGGAGACCAAATACCTTGAAACGCTTTCTGGCCGCACTCCTGCTTGGCACCTTTACCGTGCAGGCATCCCTCGCGCAGGCGCAGAACCTCCGCATGAGCTCGGGAGGCTATTTTGCGCGCCAGGGCCTCAATGTTATGGTGTTCAACGACGTCTACCCTGAGGGGCATCAGACTGGTGTGTCGGTGGTCCAGCATGGCTCCCGGATAGCGGCAAACGGGGACCTTCGACTGGAGGTTTCACCGGGACAATGGTCGCCGGTGCCGCTCGCAGGCAAGCGTAACGTCGATCAAGCGACCGGTACGATTACGCAGGCGCTGAGCTATCCCGACCCGTCCAAGAACGGCAAAGGTTTCAACCCGGTCTTCTACCCCGACCTGAAGCTTGACTATCGTGTCCACGTCACGGCTCTGGCCGGCAATGCATTCCGCATCCGGGTGGATCTTGACCGACCGTTGCCAGCCAAATGGGTAGGCAAGGTCGGCTTCAATCTTGAACTCTTCCCCGGTGAGCTGTTCGGCAAATCCTTTTTGATGGACAAGGAGGCTGGCATCTTCCCACGCCAGCCCAATGGCCCCATCGTCATTAACCGCGGACCAACGGTTGAGGTGCCGGTGTCCGTGCAGGCTAACGGTCCCGTAACCTCGCTTAACGGCGAACCTCTTGCCGTCCCGCTTGCAACCGGGCGGACGCTTGTCGTGGCACCGGACACGGATCGGCAGCGGCTGCGTATCGAGAGCCGCACCGGGCCGATGCAGCTGATCGACGGCCGTGCCAACCATAACAACAGCTGGTTCATCGTACGCGGAGCGGTTCCTGCGGGCGCTACTAGGGGAGCCATCGAATGGATCGTAACGCCTAATGTTGTTGAAGGCTGGAAGTCCGATCCGGTAATCCAGGTGTCGCAGCTTGGCTATGCCCTCGGCCAGCCAAAGCGAGCCGTCATCGAGCTTGATGCGACGGACAGTCGGGTCGAACTTGCCCGGCTGTATCGCCTTACCGCGGACGGCCGCACCGAGGTTCTCTCTCGCACGCCCACGGCCTGGGGCAAGTTCCTGCGCTTCAACTACCGCACGCTCGACTTTTCGGACGTTAAGACACCGGGCATGTACGTGGTTGGATACGGTGACCGGCTTTCGCATCCGTTCAAGATCGGCGCCGACGTTTACGCCCGCCACGCCTGGCAGCCTACCCTGGAGTACTTCCTACCGGCGCAGATGTGCCACATGCGCGTCAATGAGAAGTACCGGGTCTGGCACGGACACGACCACTTCGACGATGCCTTGATGGCGCCGGTGAACCTCAATCATTATGACGGCTACGTGCAGGGCGCTTCGACGCTGACCAAGTACAAGCCAGGCGACATCGTTCCGGGCCTCGACGCTGGTGGCTGGCACGACGCCGGCGATTTCGACATGCGGGTAGAATCACAGATCGGCACTATCTGGCTGTTGTCCAAGATGATCGAGGAGTTTGGCCTCGACTATGACGCGACAACGATCGATCAGCGCCGCAAGATCGTCGAGATCCATCAGCCTGACGGACGCAACGACGCGTTGCAGCAGATTGAGCACGGCTTGCTCAGCGTCATGGGTGGTTACCGAGCGATGGGTCGTGTGTACCGCGGGATCATCGATCCGACGCACCGGCAGTATGTCATGCTCGGCGACGCGGCGAACCAGACGGACAACGTCTTCAACAAGCCCGTCGAAGGTCTTGGTAAAGCGAACAACGGACTCCCGATCGCCACCGACGACCGGTGGGTGTTCACCGAGGATAATCCCAATCGCGAGCTCTACGTTGCTGCCGGCTTAGCTGCCGCCTCCCGGGTGGTGCGGACCGAGAACCGTGCGCTTGCCGACGAAACGCTGGCAGCGGCACGGACGCTGTATGATCGGGCATACAGCAAGAGCACAGACACCGGATCGCAGGTATTCGCTTTAACCGAACTGATCGGCGCAAGCGGCGATCGGGCTTTGGTGGCTCGGCTGATCGCTATGGAGCCGCAGATCATGGCCAAGGTCGCCGAAACCGCGTGGATGCTGGCTCCGATACTTAGCCGCATACCGGACGCGGGGTTTAAGCGCAGATTGGCAACTGCCGTGACCACTTACCAGGCGACCGTGACGGCCGACGCGCGCACGGACTCGCCCTACGGAGTTCCCTACAAGCCGGACATCTGGGGCGCCGGCTGGCAAATCCAGGAGCGCGGTGTTCGGCAGTATTTCTTCCACAAGGGTTGGCCATCGGCCACGTCAACAGACAGCTTCGTCAACGCTTTGAACTTCGTTCTTGGTGTGCACCCAGGTCCAAACACGATATCATTTGCGTCCGGAGTTGGATCCAATTCGGCAACCGTCGCCTACGGTACCAATCGCGCTGACTGGTCGTATATTCCCGGCGGCGTGATCTCGGGGACGGCCTTGATCCGGCCGGACCTCCCCGAGCTTAAGACCTGGCCATTCTTCTGGCAGCAAACCGAATACGTGATGGGTGGCGGCGAGACCAATTACATGTTCCTGGCGCTCGCCGCGGATAAGCTATACGGCAAGAAAGTGGCGCGGCGATGAAGGCACTCGCCTTTCTGGCACTTGCCTTGTCGGCGGTTCCTGTGGGCGCCGCTTCTTTGCAACAGCGGCCCTACGGACGGCTCACAGACGGGCGGGCGGTGCAACAGTTCACCCTTCGAAATGCCGTGGGCATGACCGTTAGCTTCATTAACTACGGCGCCATCATCACCGACATCCGCGTTCCAGGTGCGCGCGGACAGACAACCAACGTTGCCTTGGGCTTTAGCAGCCTTGCCGAATATGAGGCAAGGAATGCCGATTACGGCTTTGGCGCTGTAATCGGCCGCTACGCGGGTCGTATTGCGGGTGCCCGTTTCCCGATTGACGGGCGAAAGGTCGGGCTCAAAGCCAACGACGGTCCAAACGTCTTGCACGGCGGCGGTAATGGTCTGGATAGCAAACTCTGGTCTGTTCGTCGGATCGGCGGGGCATCGACCGCTGTGCTGACATATCGCAGCCCAGCAGGCGAGCAGGGCTTCCCTGGCACGCTGAACATCCGCGTGACCTACCGCCTTCAACCCGATAATGCGCTGCGTATCGATTATGCGGCCACGACAGACGCCCCAACTGTTCTGAACCTCACCAATCACAGTTACTTCAACCTGGCCGGCGCTGGTTCCGGTTCGGCGCTCAACCACCGGCTGACGATATTTTCGAATCGCTACGCTGAAACCAGCGTGGCAGGCATCCCGACCGGGCGCATGCTGCCAGTTGCCGGAACGCCGTTTGACTTTCGGCAAGGATCCACAATCGAGTCCAAGATCAACGTCGCGCATCCGCAGATGGCGGAACGGCGCGGGTACAACCACAGCTGGTTGCTCGGTTCTGCCGGCAGCATACGGTTGGCCGCTCGCCTGTCCGATCCCTTGTCGCGACGTGCGATGGAGGTGTGGACAGATCAACCTGCGCTTCACGTCTACACCGCAAATTGGTTCAGCGGTAAGGACAAGGGTGCTCAAGGAGCGGTTTACAAGCCTGGCGACGGCGTCGCACTTGAGACCCAGCATTTCTCTGACGCACCCAACCAGCCGGCTTTGCCATCGACCCTGCTGCGGCCCGGTCAAACTTTTCGATCCACCACCATCTACCGCTTTTTGCCGATTGGTCTTCGATGATCCGCATGCTTTTGGCCGCGCTCGCAGCGCTGCTTCTTGGACAGCCGGTTATGGCTGCAACTCCCGTTGAGCGCCACGGACAACTGCGAGTTGTGGGTAACCGCATCGTAGACAAAACTGGCCAGCCGGTTGTCCTGCGCGGAATGTCGCTATTCTGGAGCCAGTGGAAGGGCAAATACTATAACCGCGACGTTGTGCGCTGGCTGCGTGACGATTGGAAGGTAGACGTCGTCCGGGCTGCGGTAGCGGTACAAGGCAACGGCTATCTCGATCACCCGGAACGAGAAGCCCGCAAGGCTGAAGCGGTCATCGACGCGGCGATTGGCGCCGGAGTTTACGTGATTGTTGACTGGCATGCTCATCAGCCAGAGCCCGCAGCCGCCATTCGCTTCTTTGAACGCATCGCTCGCAAATACGGCAAGCGACCCAACATCATCTACGAAACTTACAACGAGCCATTGCGCGAGCACGACTGGAAAGCCGTGGTGAAGCCCTACCACATGGCGGTCATTCCCCGCATTCGCGCTCTCGATCCAGATAATTTGATCGTTGCTGGTACGCCGACCTGGTCACAGGATGTCGATGTAGCGGCTCGCGACCCGCTTCCCTTCTCGAATCTGGCGTATACGCTGCACTTCTACGCTGGCACCCATCGTCAGGAGCTGCGTACCAAGGCGAGTGCCGCTTTGGCGGCCGGAGCGGCGCTGTTCGTGACTGAGTGGGGAACAAGCGAGGCGACTGGCGCTGGCATCCTCGACACAGCGGAGACCCGGCTGTGGTGGGACTTCATGGAGGCCAATCAGCTTAGTTATCTGAATTGGTCAATCACCGACAAGCCCGAGACCTCCGCCGCGCTTCGGCCTGGCGCAAGCAGCAGGGGAGGGTGGTCAACTCGCTGGCTAACGCCGTCAGGGCGACTGGTGCGTGCGCAACTTCGAGCGCGCGCGGCGAACTAGCCGAGTTTTGCTGCCAGAACCGCCTTTAGTTTGGCTTGGCGCGCTTGGTCGAGACTACCAAGGGAGCCATGGTGCTGCGGTGCCAGATGGTCGAGCGGTTCGCCGCTTTCCTTGAAAACGTAGTTCCCGAACATCGCCCGCCATGCGCTGCGATGTTCGGGCGGGAGGTCGCGGATAATAAGGAGGGCATGCAGAAGCACGTCAAGTGGCGAGCCCGCAGTTGGCCGGGCATCGTCCCACCAGTAATTAGCAAGCACATTGAAGCCGTTCAGGGATTGAACGCCGTGCCACCACATGTAAGGGATGTAGATCGCGTCCCCAGCTTCTAACTCCGCAACCTGCGCCGCCTCCATCGCAAGTGAGAAGCGCGGAAAACGCTCAAGATCTGGTTGTTCTAAGGACACCATGCTCACCGGGGCCCCGGCCGGAGTGAAGTCGAAGGGTCCAACATAGAGGTTGGGGAGCTGATCGGGCGGGAACAACGTAAACCGGCGGCGTCCGCCTACGACACACGCGATATTCTCGTTGATGTCGAAATGAGTGGCAACGGTGAGTGCGTTGCCGATCCAGAGGCGTGGTGTAATGGTTGGATCCACGAGCGGCATTGGGTGGTCTGCGACGAAGCCGGGAAGCGCCAGGTCAGCGTCGATGGCCTGCATGCATATTGCCGGCGGTGAGGGCTCGTCCACATGCGTGACCAAGCTTTGGATCACCATGGAGGCACTCTGGTGCGACCGCTTGAAGTTGAGCCCGGTCATGTCGGCGCGATAGAATAGCCGGCCCTTGATGGCTGGGCTGCCGGTGATCGTCTCAGCCTGCACACCGCCCGCCAAGTTCGAGAGGTAAGTGCCCAAGGATGCCACCGATCGGCGGCCCACCTCAACAGCGGGCCATTGGTTAACTAGGCCGCGAAGCACCGCGGGCTGGCCCAAGGGCATGATCTCGGCCCGAAAGGTCGCCGCATCCACGCCGGTCCATTCGCGAACCCGCGGAGCTGCTGCAAGGTGCGGTGGCGCCTCAGCCACGTGCCAGGGCTCGCTGCAGAAAACCCCGGATCATGCGGCTACGTTCGGGCGACGCCGCACCCAGCACGCCGCGGGCTTCCGGCGGCAGGTGCAGGGCAGCGTCGTTGCTTTGACCGAACAGGTAATGGTCGAAGATACCTCGCCAAGCCTCGCGCTGGGGTTGCGGCAAGTCGCGGATGCTCATCAATCCGTGGATCAGTACCTCGAAAGGCGAACCTGCGTGGGCGGCACCCTGGTTCCACCAATAGTTCACCAGCACGTTAAACGTTCCTTGTGCTTCTACGTGGTGCCACCAGAGCGACGGAACATAGATGGCGTCCCCCGGCTCGAGTTCGGCGACTTCTGCTACTGCCAATGCTTCCCGAAAGCGCGGATATCGTTGGAGATCGGGTGCTTGCAGATCGACCATGCTGACAGGCTGTCCAGCCATGGTATGTTCCAGTGGCCCGACATAAAGATTGCCGACCTGGTCTGGCGGAAACAAGGTAAAACGGCGCTTCCCCGATGCTACGCAGGCGATGTTATCGGCTAAGTCGTAATGCGTCGAAACAACTGTCGCATTGCCGACCCATAGGCGCGGTGCGGTTCCTTTAGGGACCAATGTCAAGACGTTGGCGGCACCGAAGCCCGGCATGTTGTCGGGGATTGAGATCGCTCCGGCATAGGTTGCTGACGCGTTTGCATCATCTGCCAACTTCAGCAAACGATCGAGTACGGCGGACAGTCGAGCGCGCTTGCGCTCGAAATTGAACCCACGCACTGTCTCATCGTAGAAAAAACGCTGGCTGTTGCCCGGGGAGCCTACAAAAACTTCCACCGGAACACCCTGATCCAAGGCGCAAAGGTAGTCGCGTATCGCAGCAGGTGATTGCTTGGCAGCCAAGACCGCCGGCCAATCGCCAACCAGCCTTTTCAAAATGGCGGGCCGATATGCCGGCACGATTTCCTCCAAAAATGATTTGGGGGAAACGTCCTGCCAGATAGCCGTATCTCTCAGGCGCTCCATAGCTTGAGAGTGGAGCGAACCTTCTGAGTGCACAAGCCCAAACCTCTTGGGAGCCTACTGACGCGGTCCTGAAACGACTATCCGTTCAGTGAGATTGCTCGACTTCGTGCTGATAGATCAGGCAAGCTCCCAGCAACGGCGAACCCGAGTGTAGGCAGTGTTGCTTGGCTGTGACGAACGAAGCAGCCCTGACAAATTGGATGTGGATGACGGTCAACGTCGATGCGAGCGCAACGATACGACGTGCGCCGGATTTGCGATGCCGCTAGTAACAACCTTGCTATGCAAGCGATGAAGCGGCCCACCCCACCTGGTGTTGGGCCAGGGAGAATGCTCGATGAACATGTTGCGCTTGGCCAGACTTGGCCTGCTCGCCACGGTCGTGACCCTCGTTTCAGTTCCTCAGGCACCCGGAGTTGGAGCAAGTCGGGCGCAAGCCTCGCCGAGGCAGCCTTGGTTGAACCCCTCTCTCTCGCCGGATCAAAGGGCGACACTTGCTGTTGCGCAGATGACAACCGACGAAAAGCTCGCACTGGTGTTCGGCTATTTTTCGACCGATTTCGAACCCAAGAAATACGTGGCGCCGAAGGAGGGTCGTGAAGGCGCGGCGGGCTATGTTCCGGGTGTTCCCCGCCTCGGAATACCCGCGCAACATCAGACTGACGCCGGTATCGGCGTTGCGTCGCAGGGCGGTGCCAAGCAGAAGCGCGAGCGCACGGCCTTGCCGTCCGGCTTGGCCACGACCGCCAGCTGGAACCCGGACGTTGGCTTCGCTGGCGGCCGCATGATCGGCGCGGAAGCTCGCTCGTCCGGGTTTAACGTCATGCTTGCGGGTGGCGTCAACCTGATGCGCGACCCCCGCAATGGCCGTAATTTCGAGTATGGCGGAGAGGACCCTTTGCTTGCCGGAACAATGGTGGGCGCGCAAATCGCTGGCATTCAGTCCAACCACGTCATCTCGACCGTTAAGCACTATGCGATGAACAATTTGGAGACTGGCCGCGATTACCACGACGCAATCGTGAGCCAGGACGCCGCCCGCATGTCCGACTTGCTTGCGTTCCAGATCGCGATCGAGGAGGGGCGGCCGGCCTCGGTGATGTGCGCCTACAATCGTATCAACGGCGTTTACGGCTGCGAGAACCCGTGGCTTCTTACCGATGTCCTTCGCCGGCAGTTCGGCTGGACGGGTTACGTCATGTCCGACTGGGGCGCGACCCACAGCACGGAAGCTGCAGCGAATGCCGGCCTTGACCAGGACTCCGGATTTCCATTCGACAAGGAGCCATACTTTGGAGCGCCCTTGAAGGCGGCAGTTGTTGCTGGCCGGGTAACGCCTGCGCGATTGAGCGAGATGGCCCACAGGATATTGCGATCGATGTTCGCGGTGGGGGTCATCGACCATCCGCTTGTGCCGGGATCGATAGATCTGCGGGCTCATGCAGAAGTGACGCGGGCCGATGCCGAGCAAGGCACGGTATTGCTCAAGAACAACGGCAATCTCCTGCCGCTCGGCCCAAATGTGCGCCGCATCGTGCTGATTGGTTCGCACGCGGACAAGGGTGTCCTGTCCGGCGGGGGCTCGTCACAGACCTATCCGGTGGGCATCAATGCCGTGCCAGGGCTTCAGCCGACCAGCTGGCCGGGACCGGTCGTTTACTATCCCAATGCGCCGCTCGACGCCCTCCGCCGCCTTGCGCCCAATGCCCAGGTCAGCTTTGTTGATGGGAACGATCACTCCGCCGCGGCTGCCGCTGCACGTGCTGCCGATGTTGCAATCGTGTTCCTCACGCAGTGGGCCACCGAGTCAATTGATGCGCCAATGGTTCTGCCCGACAATCAGGACCAGCTCGTAGAGGCAGTCGCAAGCGCCAACCCACGCACCATTGCCGTGCTGCAGACGGGCGGGCCGGTGCTTATGCCATGGGCGTCACGCGTCCCGGCAGTTGTCGAGGCTTGGTTCCCTGGCACTGCTGGCGGTGACGCCATTGCAAACATCCTCACTGGCCGGGTCAATCCATCCGGCAAGCTGCCGGTGACCTTCCCGATGAGCGAGGCGCAGTTGCCGCGTCCTATCCGTCCGGGCACGGGACTCAAGGACGGTGAGATGTTTTCCATCAACTATAGTGAGGGCGCGACGGTTGGTTACAAGTGGTTCGACGCTCGCAAGCTGAAGCCTTTGTTCCCCTTTGGCCATGGTCTCAGCTACACCCGCTTTGCTTATTCTGGTCTCAGGGCGGATCCTTCGCCTGCGCGCGGAAGTGCGCTCACCGTAAGCTTCACCATTCGCAACACGGGTCGAGTTGCCGGCATGGATGTGCCTCAGATCTATGTCGCGCCTGCTGCCGGTGGCTGGGAAGCCCCCAAGCGTCTGGGAGGCTTCAGGAAGGTTGAATTAGCGCCTGGCGAGTCGCGCAGGCTTGCGGTTGAGGTAGATCCGCGTTTGCTTGCCACGTTCGCGGGCAATCGTTGGCGCATTGCTGCAGGTCAGTACCGAGTCATACTGGGCGCCTCGTCACGTGATCTGCGGCAGACCACAACCGTGCGCTTGGCCGCATCTACGATGCCCGATACTTGGAAACCCTAAACCGTTATCGTGCGCCCTGTGGCAGCGCTGTCCCGTGCCATGGAGATGAGCCGCAAACCTTCTCGGGCGTCCTCTGGCTCCACGGGGGGCGGCATGCCGTGCCGAATGCAAGCGGCCACCGATCGATAAAAGTCGACGTAGCAGCCGCGCTGGGTTGGCCAGGAAACAGTTCGGTCACCAAAGGCGAGCGCACCATTGCGCCCGTCCAGGCCGAACCTCTCGCCGAGCGGATGGTCGCCGGAGCGAAGCGCCGCTTCCTGCGGATCAAGCCCGTACTTAACGTAACTGCCTTTCGTCCCGTGCATCTCGAAGCGAGGTCGTGGATACGTGACCAGGCTTGAAGCAGCAAGGCGCACTCGGGCTCGCCCGTAGAGCAGGGTTATATCAAAGTAATCGTCCACTTGGGCGTTTGCACGCTGGCGCTGGATGTCGGCAGATATTGCATTAGGACTGCCGAACAAGCTGAGCGCCTGATCGATCATGTGCGTGCCAAGATCGTTGAAGAGGCCCGTGCCCGGACCTTGGACCTCACGCCACCCCGTCTTTATGGCAGGTCGAAATCGATCCCAATGCGCCTCGAACAACATCGGGTTCCCGATGCGGCCTTCTTTCAGCAACTTGCGAACCGTCGAAAAGTCTCCGTCCCAGCGCCGATTGTGGAACACCGTCAGCATCCTCTGGGCTTGGCGTGCTATCTGGATCAGGTCATCAGCCTCTGCTAGGGACACGGTGAAGGGCTTGTCCACGACCACATGCTTACCGTTCTCGAGGGCTGCTCGAGCCATCGCATGATGGGTAACGTTCGGCGTCGAAATTACGATCAGGTCAAGGTCGGGGGCGACAGCGGTGGCCGCGGCGTCGGTCGCCCCAGAGATCACGGCAAGGTCGAACTCCGAAAGTGCGGAAAGCAGAGGCGCATGAAACGCACTGCCGCCAAGGCCTCGTCCGATAAGTCCCGTACGGATCGGCCTATTGAGATCTGGCAAAGCCGACCTCCGCCGAAGAATCTTGAGAGTAAGGTTCCTTTTGTAATAACAGGCGTATTGCCCGTGTTCCGGCGGTGCGCATCAGCGGCCTTCTTCGCCGGTCCAAGCTCCGAGTCCAGTGTTGGATAAGGCGATAGGGCAGTGGAAGATAATACCGACAGATTTGGCGACAGTCATGCTTGAAGAATCCATCTGAGTCGTGGCTAAACGGCTTTAGTCGCGACAGCGAGCCTGTCGGACCTTCCGTGACCGGAAGGGGGCTATGTTCACCCGGTTGGAGGTACCGAGGACCGGGCCTATGCCGGCTTTCGGACGAAGCAGCTAAGCTGCAGCGCTCATGATTAAAGCTTGAACAAAGAGCTAGGCGCTAAAGCGCTCCTCATACGCGGGTAAATCCGCTTACGGCGCAAACGGCACGTGCTTCGCCACAGTTGCCGTTTCCACATCGGCCGCCGTGATCCAAGTAGTTCAACAAGATGATCGGCTCGTTTTGCGACCTGCCGTGGCTGAGGTCAGACCGCCGCCTGGGAGTGACGAACCGAGGAGCTCGACGTGCTCGCATGTCTTTCATGTTAGTGATTGTTGGAGAGCCGGGCCGGAGCACCGACCGCCCGCGATGCAGATGTGAGCTTCGGCAGGCATACGTTGGACGAGTTCCAAGGCGCGCAGCTTTGATGAAGACTGCACTTCGCGCTCCATGCTTCCAAGCATCGCGACGCCTAAGAATGGGTTGCGCTTGGTTCCGCCGCTAAGCGACTGTCCCAAGCGCCTTTGCCCGTGAGCATTCCCCAATGGCAATACCGGCATTCGTTTGTCGCGAATGTTCGTCCACCTGGTCGAGCAGTGACAGCACGTCGTCAAAGCGTCCGGACCCCGGCATCGGGAAAGAACAACGGATTGCCAGTTTGTAGTGCACGTGCCTCGCATTTCAAACGGCATGCGGTCCAAGGGGAGGCGGCGAATCGTACATGGAGATAGACTAGAACTATCCGACCTCGAGGGAAGCGATCGTTGCTACCAGAACGGGGGAGAAGAAAGCAGAATGCCACATCGAGATCTCTCAGCTTCCATTATCCACTGAGAAAGGCTAACTTTGCCATCTCAGTATCAGTCGGATATTCTGCTCGCTAGGAAGCATTTGCCGTAAGACAGATCTATAGTAATCTGCCCTGGATCGTAGAGATCAGTGGCGAAAATACTTGTTCGCCTTCCGGCCAACGCAAGAGCCGAAAAAGAGCCCTTAAGTCGGCGATTAATCTAAAGCATTTTGTTGTGCGTGTGACTAGGATTGGGGCATCGAAGATGGAGCCCTTGGCAGCGATGTGGGCATCAGCGTTCGTGTCCGTCTAGCTTGCAGCTGCCTCGGATGGCTTCACGGCGCTTGCAGCGATCAACTCTGCAAGTTGATGCAGCACTAAGTCGATCCGCGCTCCCATGTGGCCTGGTGCACTAACCTCGTCGAGCAGAGCCAAGGCCGCTTGTAAGTGGCTGAGGGCTGACGTGAGTTGATCGCTGTTCCCGAACTCAGAACTTGGCAATGGAAACCTCCAGGATAGTTCAAGAGAACCTCCTAGCACTTGTGTCGACAAGCCGTATTAACATTTTTGATGTGTTGCCATCTTGGAAGTACCGCCGAAGCTTTGCTAAGGGCAAATGAACAAACCTATCTGCTCTCAGAAGCTACTTTGGGCTCGCAAGATACCGCTGACGCTGATTACCGATGGATGCGATCTGGTCGACCGGGCCGAAGAACACGGCGCTGCTGTGGCCTGGCACGTGTGAATGCTTAAGCATCGAGCAGTAAGCTCGGAGCAAGTGCTGGTCTAAAAAGTCGCGTAAGTGGATCGTGCTACATCCTTGCCTTGGAGTGAAGGTGCAACTTTGCGAACTGGTCCTGTCGCTATGCGCCAAGCACGTCAACTGGTTCGGCCTTTCTACTAGGTTAGGAACTAAGCCGCAGGTGACACGCTGGAGTTCTCATGCCAGCTTTCCCCGATCCACCATCGCCTGCCGGCAGCAGCCTATTGCGCGTTCAAACGACGTACTGGTGGCGGCACGGTCGACTAGCTCGGATGAATCCTCCTAGAATGTTTACCGAGTGGGTGCAGCATAGAAAGCTCCATGATCGCGATCCGCGGTTGCCGAAGCTGGCTGACAAGGTGCTTGCCAAAGACTTCGTCGCAAGTCAGCTGGGCGGAGAATGGGTGACGCCCACCCTCTGGCGGGGCCTTCAGCTGCCAAACGAACCGGCATGGGACTATCCTTTTGTAGTAAAGTCGCGACATGGCTGCGGGCACACGGCCATTGTTCGCGATAGAGCCGACTATACGCGAGCGCTCCGGCAGTCGCGGCGGTGGATGGAGAGAACCTACGGAGCGTGGCTCGACGAATGGCTTTATGGTCTGATCGGCCGTGGCCTGCTGGTTGAGCCTCTGATCGGTAACGGAACAGAGCTGCCCGTCGATTATAAAATATTCGTGTTCGGCGGGCAGGCGAGGTTCGTTCAAGTGCATCTTGGCCGCGGTCAGAGCGCGCATAGATGGATGGTGTTCGATCGGCAGTGGCGGCGAGTGTCTCCTTCGAGCTCGGATGCCGACCCGGCGCCCCCAAAGTCACTACTCGCCATGTTGCGAGCATCCGAGCAGCTCGGGGGAGGCTTCTGTTTCGTTCGGGCCGACTTCTATGAAGTTGAAGGTAAAGCACGCTTTGGAGAGCTGACCTTCTACCCTGGGAGCGGACTGGAACGTCTAGAACCACCTCGGCTCGACCTGCTCATGGGCTTATTGTGGAGTGCGGCTGTCCCTTCATGGCTCAACCCTGTTGCCCGTCTTGCGGCGTAAGCCCCGCACCGATGCACCTGCTGCTGAGGCGAAGCCTTCTAAGCAGGGTCGGAAGCCGGCCGGTGACGTGGATTGAGGACGTGGCCCAAAGAGGCGTGGCTCTCACCGACATCGTTAGACTATAAGCTGCTCGGAAGATGGTCTTCGTAAAGGCAAGCAACTGGTGGTGGGTAAACTGCGCAGTGTCGGGCGGCAGGTTCCGAAGGCTGAACTCTCCCACAGCCTTCACCTCCAAGGATCAGCACGGACGGTAGCGCACGCACGTGACGACAAAGAGGGCGCTGGAGTGGGCTAGCCTGACGTGACCAGCACGGCTCGCCCCTGCTATCGCCGGCTCTCTAGCCAACAACCTTCAGACGAGTGCCTCGATGAGCCCAACCGAGACAAGCCAGAACTTTCTTGAAGAGATCTTCTCCCTTACTGTGGATCAATACGGACGTCTTTGGCTCATTGCCAAACTCGAGGGCTTGCCAGTGTCGATTGAGCTTGGCGAGAAGGACCTCGCGTTCGAGATTATGGCTGCGACGATGTCTGAAAACAACTTTGAGTACCATCCGGTACAGGAGCACGAAGCAGCTAATAACGATGAATGAGAACTGCCTGACGCCTGGATGGTTGAACCTCTACGAACACGGGTCGCACCAATCCTGGGGCAGCAGATGAGCGAGCTCGAACAAAACCGAAAGCTGGCGGATAAGGCGCGCTCGGATGCGGCGGCGGCGTCACTGCCAAACGTGCGGGAGGTGCACCTAAGAAGCGCCGAGCGACTGGAGGAGATCATCGCCCGCATCAACAGCATCTCTGGGGCGAAGTCGCGGAACGAGCAAGCCAAGCGCGACCTCGAAGGATGATGGCAAGCCTGCTCGCTTGTTAAGTTAGTTGCACGCCGCGAACGCGAGTTGTTGAGGCAAGATGCTATTCGCGGATCCGCTGGATGGGTACGGCTAGGTTCACGATGAGGCCTTCAGGTTGCCAGTCTCTCGACATCGTCGCGCCCATCCCAGTGACGCATACTCGTTCAAGGCGGCTGCCAAAGCCCTCCGAACCTTCGGGCGGAGAAGTTGAACTTCCACGCTCCGTCCACTGGATATTTACGACCGTTGACTCTAGGGACACGGCAACATCCAAGTGACCTTCAGGATTTGAGAGACAGCCGTGTTTAACGGCGTTGGTTGCAAGTTCATGGTACAGGAGGCCTAAGGAAGTCAGCGTCCTTCGTCCAACTTGGATGTCGGTTCCTCCCAAGCTGACCCGGGAGACCGGCGTACCTCCGTAAGGCGAAAGGATAGCACCCAGCAAGGACAACAGCGTTGCTGGGACTTCCTTGATCGCGGAGTCTTGTAAGTCGGGTAAGCTAGCGTCGTGTGCGCGGCCAAGCGCAAGAAGCCTCCCATTCACAGCAAGCTCCAACTCTGCGATCGACGTGCATTCTCGCGCGCTTTGGGAAACCAGGCCCGTCGCCAGCGCGAAAAGGTTCTTGATGCGGTGGTTCAACTCCCCGACCAACAAAGCTTGCCGTTCGATCACACGCAAGTTCGTGACATCACGAGCGATTTTGGCAGCCCCCACGACCTCGCCGTTCTTCGCGCGGACCGGAGAGACGGTGACCGAAAGGTCGATCAGCTCACCGTTGCCCCTGCGTCGCACAGTGTCGCGCTTATGGTACTGTTGACCTTGGCGGATGCTGGCAAGAATCTCCTGCTCCTCCAAGCGACGATCCTCGGGAATGAGGATGGAGATGGATTTCCCAAGCACCTCGTGGGCCGAATGGCCGAAGAGTCTCTCTGCCGCATGGTTCCAGGTCAGGATTGTGCCATCGAGTGCCTTGCTGACGATCGCGTCTTCCGACGCCTCCAGAACTGCCGTCAGAATAGACGACGAAGTAGACCAACCCTCATGACCAGCCATCAAGACCATTGTTTGCACTCGCCTCGGAAGACTCTAGCTTACACCCTCCGTAACGAGCGCTCATCCGCTTGACGAGCCTTGCGTGCTGGCGGGTGCATCATCCAAATATGCCGCTTGGCCGACATCAGGAGCGATGCGCCTCGACCTCCGTTGAGTTTCGACACGATACATGCCGAGTTGGCTATTGCTCATGATCAGAAGAGCTCGACGGGCAACTTCGGCACCTTCGAAGATTATCGGCTAAGCTCAAGAGGGCCTAAGTGAAACGGAGCATCAGAATGGCGCGCGTTCTCATCCTATATCATTCCACATACGGCCATATCGAAGCCATGGCGCATGCTGAGGCCGAGGGTGCGAGGTCCGTTCCTGGTACTCAGGTCGACATCAAGCGCGTTCCGGAGCTGGTGCCGCACGAGGTTGCCCAGATCGCAGGCTATAAGCTGAGCCAGGAGGCGCCAATCGCCACTATTGCTGACCTTGAAGGCTATGACGCAATCATTGTTGGTTGCGGCACGCGTTTTGGACGAATGCCTTCACAGATGGCGAGCTTTCTTGACCAGGCAGGGGGACTTTGGGCCCGCGGAGCATTAAACGGGAAGGTAGGGGCTGCGTTCACCTCAACGGCATCGCAGCATGGTGGACAGGAGACTACACTCTTCTCCATTCTCACCAATCTGCTGCACTTCGGGATTATATGCGTTGGCCTTCCTTATTCCTTTGCCGGGCAGATGACCCTGGATGAGATCGCTGGCGGAGCTCCCTATGGAGCGTCTACGATTACGGGCGGGCAGGGCCAGCGCGAGCCGAGTAGCATTGAGCTTGAGGGAGCTCGCTTCCAGGGTCGTCTGGTCGCCGAAACAGCGGCAAAGCTTCATGGTGCATTGACGGCGGAGGTGACGAGCGAACCTCCTTAGAAGGAAGTTGGCGGCTGGAAAGATGATCCCTCCGCTTCTTGATTGCGCTTCTCAAACCGGGTCAGGTACCTGGGTGTCAAGTGTCAGCAGAGTCGAGCCTGTTGTACCACGCTGCTCCATTGCCCGATGAGCATCGGCGACCTTGGAACGCGGGAATGACGTGTCAATGTGAACGTCACAGCACCGCTCAGCATTCTGTCAAAAGGGCGCCTGGCTGACGAGCGCACCTCCGCCGTGCTCGCGCAGTAGTCGGCAAGTCTCGGGCGCGTGACTAGCACCGAGCCGGCTCTCATCAGGTCGATGGCGGTGAATTGGCCACCGCAGTTGCGGCCGTTCCGCTCGCAAGCGCGGCAAGTCGGCCCAAGGTGAGTAGAGGGCTGTAGTTAGACCCTGCTCGTTTTCTGGTCACGGAAACGGAGAGGTAGTAATCGTCCAGCCTAGACTGCGTCCGGCTAATATACCTTGCTTGGTTCCTGCGCATCCTCGATAATAAGGTATGACTAGGCCCGTCCTGCCACCGTGCTCGATCCACACATGCCATAGAACGGCCGACGTGGTGATGAGCGAACGTCTCTTGTGTGGCGCGCATGCAGGCGAAGCCCTGCAGACGCTCATCAAGGAACGAAGGGAAGGCGGCTTAGGGTCACCACGGATTGAGTGCTGCGTACCAGACGCTGCGCTGAGGGTGACGGTTGAACAGGTGCATTAGGGCTCGAACTTCGACTGAGCGAGAGTCGGTAGCCGTACTGTTCTTCTGGTGAAGCGCATAACCACACCTGATGCTGCTAGTCTCTGATGTGGCCCCTGCACATAGAGGCGCTGCCGTATCTTGCCGATTTATACGGAAGAACAGGCCGAAGTTGTCGGCAAATACCTTCGGCCTGTCGTAAATCGCACTCCGAGTAAGGACACAGCGTTCAGTTCCACTGGCCACTAACAATTTCTTAACTGTTGTTGAAAGGTAGTGTTCACAGTTTATGCTTCATTTCTCGGAGTGAGAAACTCGGCTTGGAGCTTGCAATGACTCGGCGCTACCTCAGTAACCAGGCTCAAGATTGTCGCATGTGGGCGGCCGAATTTGGCAGCAGACCAGAAGCAAGCATGTTCTTGCGGCTGGCAAACGAGTTTGAGGAACTCGCCAATGGGCACCTTCGCGGAATGACTTCTCGTTACGACGAGGCCTCTTACCTGTGCCGCAGGGCTACCCAAGAATGCGAGGCGGCGACCGCGTCGAGCAATGCGAATGCGAAGAAAGCCCACCTGACCTTGGCTGCCGCTTATCGTAGTCGCTTGTTCGGTACTCCTTACCCGTAGCCTTGCCCGGATCAGCGAAGGCAGCAGCTTACGGCACCTCAGGCCCTTCTTCGCATTGCTAACCTTGGCCGGCAGACAGGCAATCGTTTGGACCTCGGTTTTCGCTGCGTGTTCTGGTTCTCTAGCGGACGACTTACAAGCGAATGGCCCGTTCCTATTGTTTGGGGACAACTTGAACGAGCTAAGCGCCTTTGCGGGATGTCCACTTGCAGGTTCAGTCTGAACCTCAGCGGGCAGATCGGTGCCGATATTTCGCGTTCATCATCCGCATAGGCCAACGACAGATCGACATCTGTCCAAGCGGAGCACTTCGGACCTCCAACGCTTGAGTATGCAACGCTGTTGAGAAATCGGCCTAAGGGCAACGGGGTACTGGACTCAAATTGAGTTTGGATTAAATTCCTCTTGCCGACTCGCACAAAGGTCAGTGCAAGATGTCTAGTCCTGGCACCAGTTGCGCACGGCAGGGTAGAATAGATCGGGTGGCGAGCGCGGCGCTTTCGACTAACATTTCTTCTGCAATTGTCGCGCTCACAACCATTCTGCTTCTTCGGTAGAAGGGCTGAGTAGATGAGCGAAGACAGCGCTTCGAGCAGGACACAGGCGCTGCCGGAAAGACCTGTTGGTCACCCTCTTCAGCAAACTTTTGTGTCGGAACTGATCAAAGCTTCCTCGCGCCTGCTTCTGGCACTCATGATCGTAGTCATCATATTCTGGCTCCGCGCACCGATTGCCGCTGTTCTGGATCGATCCACAAAAATCGGCATCGGACCTGTGTCTATCGAAGCGGCTCAGGCCACGCTGAAAAAGGTCAAAGTCGATCCAGGGGCTTCAATCTACTTTGATCAAAGCCAGGCAGAAAAACTGACGTCGTTGTATACGGAGGCCCTAGCAGCCACGCCCAAAGCCAAGGTCTTATGGGTGGACGATAATCCAGCAAACAACCGAGCACTTGTGGACTTTCTGGAGTATATGGGTGTTAGCGTTACCATTGTTCGATCAACACCGGAGGCTCTCCGTGAGATCGAAGCACGGTCTTTCCATGCGGTTGTGAGCGACTACAACCGACCGGACGATCCATCTCAGCAGGCGCCGACCGTGGGTGGGGATTGGGGGGCAGGCGCGCAGCTCGCCAGGGCCCTGCAGCAAAGCCAGTGTGGCCGTAAGGTACTATTATTCAGCGCAAGCTCGACTGATGATCAGCCGATCCCACCAGGAGTGCGGACCGCGACAAACAGCTTCTACCAGCTGCTGATCGACCTGGCTTACGCGCTTCGGGAGCCTGGTGAAGCTTGCTACGTGCAGGCGCAACAGCGCCCTTCAGGCCTAACGCAGGAACGAGTCAGCCTTTCCGAGGAAATGCCAAAGATCGAAGCACCAGCTGAAAGATGAAGCGGGCCACGCCGTGCGCCATCTTTGGCGAGGCACGCTGACCATTAATGCATGTCAGGAGATCCATTGTGAGCGACAGAACGATCAAGATCATGTGTGTTCATGGGCTTGGGGACCATCGCACTTCACCGTGGCAGGACGAGTGGCGAACGGCCATCGCTCAAGCATTCCCAAGCGGTTCCGGCGTGGATGTGGAGTTCCGTTTCTCAAGCTACGATAAGATCTTCGAAGCGACTAATATAACCTTTGGGGAAACAATCGGCGCTTTGTGGAAGCTGACCCGAAGTGGAGTTTCGCAGATTGGCAGGCGCAATCGCGGAATACTCTCCAACGTCTCCGACCGTGTACGGTGGACGGCCGGATACGTGGTCGCGTGGGTGGAGGATGACCGTTTCCAAAAAAGAACCCGGGACTTCATTCTTAAAGAAGTGGAGGACTTCAAGCCCGACGTGATCCTCGCACATAGTCTGGGATCGTTGATCACCTACAACGCCTTCTCTCATCCAGATGCTGCAGCGGACTCGATCGCTCCTACGCTCGCAGCGGCTCATTATGTGACGCTGGGAGCGCAGATCGGCAATCCTTTCGTTATCGGCAACCTCAGTCATGGCAGGGTTGAACAACTTCCCGTAGAGCACTGGCATCACTTGTATAATGAGCATGACGACGTTTTTACCGCTCCGCTGAACCTACAGGGTGTTTCGAATTTCAATCAGCTGCTGACGCCCTTTGAGCTTCCTGGACTCGGAGATCACGCGGCGCCCGGCTACCTTGCTCACTCCGTTACGATCAGCTCATTGTGGCGCCCCTATGGAGCTAAGGCGGCTGGATCTAAGCTTTTTGGCGGCGATCCTTGGCAAAGGTCGGTTCAGAACCAGGCAAAGCGGCCTCGGCGTCGGGCTTTGCTGGTCGGAATCAACGAGTACCCGCGTGCTGAGGATCGTCTCGAGGGCTGCGTGAATGACGTTTTCACGATGAGTGCGGTGCTGCAAGACTGCGGCTTCGAGCCTGAAGAGATCCGCACATGCCTTGATGATCGAGCAACGGCGCGGGGTATACTGGACCGGTTCGAGTGGTTGCTGGATGATGCGCGGCCGGGTGATCAGCGGGTGTTCTTCTACAGCGGCCATGGCGCTCGAGTTCCGGAGTACGGTGAGCACTTGGAGCCGGATCGGCTCACTGAAACCTTGGTACCATATGATTTCGACTGGTCACCTGAGACATGCGTTTCGGATGAGCAGATATACAGCCTGTACAGCCAACTGCCTTACGACATGCAGCTCGTGTTATTGCTGGATTGCTGCCACTCTGGCGGGATGCACCGGCACGGGGGTTCTCGCGTGCGGGGTATCTCACCCCCCGACGACATCCGTCATCGTGAGCTCAAGTGGGACAGCCAAAGCGAGATGTGGGTTGCGAGAGATTTCACGCGATTGAACCAGAAGTTCAGCACGAAAAACAAGGACAACGCAGCATACTTCGGCGGTGACGGTGCAACGGTGAAGCTTGGACGTTCTTCGCTGCTTCGTGTCGATGACAAGCAAGCTTATGCCAAGGCTCGCGCGCAGAAGCAGGGTCCTGTTGGTCCTTACCTCCCTCTTGTTATCGAAGCATGTGGCGAGGGTCAGCTTGCTAGCGAGTACCGGCATGGAGCAACCAGCTATGGCGCCTTCACCTTTTGCCTCGCCAGCCTGCTGCGCAAACAGCAGTCGATCAGCTTCGAAGACCTGGTAACAAGCGCCTCGGCCCAGCTTGCGGAACTCGGGTACGACCAACGTCCACAGATCCTTGGTCCTACTGTCGTCATGTCCGCTCAAGTACCTTGGAAGCCAGCGGCACCAAAGCGCAAACCCACGGCTTCGCGCCGCCCTGGAGAAGCTACGCCTCGTACAAGCGGCTGATAGAAGCGGCCGATACACCAGACTTGCTTGGGCGCCTTGCCTATTCACGGTCTTGCAGAGTCTGCTACTGATCGGGCCGGAAAGTCGTGAGGCGCTTTTAAGTTACCAAGCAAAGCAGGGACTTAGTCCGACGCTCAGCATTGGACTCGCCCCCGACCGCATACTGAGTCTTATATGGGCACCGGGGCGCGGCTTCGGCGACTGGCTTCGCACGGGTAAATCGATCAAGCTCGTGGACGAGCGGCCATGGCCACCTGAGGGTTCGTCAGCTGCTTCGCGAACCATTCGAGGTCAGCGGAGACCCAGCCGATGATGTTCATAGCATTGGTATGCTCGTCCAGAACGTGATGATGAAAGATCGCGTAGTGGTGCATGACCTTGTTGCGGAAGTTGCGAAGGCGATCGACTCGGTCGTGAACCTGCCGGCGACCAACGTGATTAGGGATGTTCGCGAAGCCAACATGCATGCCATTTTTCCAGAGAAGGTGCTGGAAACCGGGCGAGAGCAAGTGTGTCCAAAAACCAAAAGGTAAGGCGGCCACGACATGGTCTCCGGTGAACGCCACACCGCGATCTCCTTGTTCCTTCAAAGTGGTCTCCCGAAGCTTGTCCTTGTACCGATCGGCGAGAACGTTGATCAGTGCTTGGTTGCTGTACCAACCCGCCCCATACTGCTCCATTAGCACTGTTTGTATGGCGTTTCGGACTGCTACTTCCGCAGTCTGCATTGGGAAGTACAACTCCTCGCACAGCCGAGAATTCCAAACGTACAAGCGCAGCGCGAGCTGTCGGTCGCCATTGGCAGCAAGCAGATATCGATGCAGTCGTGCAGGTGACAACGCGGCCTCAATCTGATCCAAGGCCGGCGGCACGCATGAGAAGGGCGCTTGCAATTTCCGCACTCCAGTCATAAATGGACGCCATGTGCCACGGGTAAAGATCACTGCGCGAAAGCGCATTTCCCCCGTGGACGTGTAAGGGGCCGGGCCTGCGGGTGCCGGCCCCGCTCTATTTGCGGCGCAAGCTCTGCGACGCGAGCCATGTCCTCACCGTTGATCAGCCGCGGGCCTACAGCTGCCATCATGGCCCCGCAGCCATTGCCAGATCAGGGGCGCGGGCTGAGGCAGTCCGCTGTGCTGGAGGAAGCTCACAAGGCTTTTCCCAGTTGCACGACTTCTTCGCGCTCGAAGCACCGCGGACAAATCCGTACTCCTCTTCCCTCCGATGAATGTGCTGCATATCCTGCTTACCAATCTGGTATATACGGGTCACTTGGGGTCCTATATACCGTGAATATTCGCAGCACAACAGATTGTTGATACGAAAGGTTCGTAATGGCCGTCCGGCATTCAGTCCCGCAAGAGGTTCTTCGTCATGTGCGCGAGCGAGGGAAGGTCAGCCAAGCCACAATCGCCGGTGCGATGAAGACCGTGCCAAGCGTATTGTCCAAGCTGCAGCGGGTGGAAGAGGTCGAGCCAGGCTTGGCCGAACGCTACCTTGATGCCATCGGCACTGACCTCGCCCGTGAGGTTCGTGATTTCTATTCTCGTCCTTGGCACCTTGGTGATCCGCCGACCTTCCTCCATCCTGACCGCGAGACTCTTTGGAGCATCGACGGGGCGCTACACCGTCTGTCGCTGTTTGAGAAAAGCCGCGAGTTTCACCCTATCCTTCGTGGCCCGATCGACCTGCTTCGCGGTGAGCTGGTGGCGACGCAGCACTATCTGCTGAAGCGTGAGCATACCGTCGCCTGGGTCGGTGACATCGGAGTTGGAAAGACCACCGCGCTGGCGCACGCCGTGGGTTTGCTTGTTGGTGATGGTCGCTCACAACGCCGGCCGGCTTTCCCAGTCGGGGCGGGTCGAACCACCATTTGCGAAACGGAGGTGCGCGTATCGCCGACCTATGGGATCGCTATCGAGCCCTACCCGGACGAGGAGGTGATCAAGCTCGCACGCGACCTCGTTGCATCTCTGGCGCCCGGGGCAGCCGGGGTGGGCGTGCCGGCGGAAATTGCGCGTGCGCTTCGCAGCATGTCGGACATGCGGGTGAGGAGGGTTCCCGTTGGAGACGACGAGGTTCAGATGATCGATCCCATCCGTGACTTGCTGAGCAGTGGCCTCAATGTGGACGAGACCATTGATCGTGTGGTGACTGCTATGCGCTTGCCAGAGCGGAAAGAACGGCAGGCCTTACTGCCGGAGGGAAGCTTGGATGGCCTGAATTGGCTGGCGACGCTGATCACCAAGATCAACAATGGACAGGAAGCCAGCTTCGGGATGCCCCGACGTATCACCGTCCTGATCCCGGCCGACAATCTTAACGCGGATGGCCAAGTGCTCTCCGTGGTCGATACTCGCGGAGTTGAAGGGACTACGCAGCGACCGGACCTGATTGCGCACAGGGACGACATACGTGCCCTTGTAGTTCTCTGCTCTAAATTCGCTGACGCGCCAGGAACTTCCGCTGCGCGCTTCCTCGAAGACACCCTGGGTGCGGGTTCCGATGCACTGGAGCGCAACCGCATCTGCCTGTTAGTGCTGCCCCGCGGGGACGAAGCCCTGCAGCTCGCGGGTCTAGATGAGCCTTTAAGGAATCGGCAGGAAGGTTATGCCGTGCGCAAGCAGGACGTCGCGCAGGCGCTCGTCAAGGCCAAGGCCGGCGAGACGCCAATCTACTTCTTCGACGCGCACGCGGATAATCCAATCAGGATCTGGGGCCAACTGCGTGGTCAGATTGGCAGGATGCGACATGCTTATGCCGATCGGGCGTTAAGTGCTGTTGAGGGCGTGGACAACCTGATCGGAAACGTCGATCTGGTGCGCACTACTGAAGCCCGGCGCCAGATTGAAGACGGCTCAGATCGCTTGCTGTCGCTTGTCCGCAAGCTGCCGGAGACTATCAGGCCAGCATATCTCAACTTGCTTGATCAGCTTGAGCTTACCCACCCAAGCTCCGTTGCGGCTTCGATCACCCGCGACGGCGCTTGGGAGAACTTCGACGTTCCAAGTATTCTGGGCCTGGGGGTACGAATCGACGCGAACAAGCGGACTGAGGCACACCTACAGCGCATCGACTTCAAGCTTGAGGAGCTCCAGGAGGAGCACTGCGAGCTCCGAGAAGTGGTCAGGAGCCTTCAGTTTCTGCGAGCTCGGATCGCTGAAGGTCGGCAAGAATTCTTGGCGACGGCACGGGTCATTGGCGCAGACGTTTATGGCTCGCTCCTTGTAAAAACTCGGGACGTCTGGGCAC
This sequence comes from uncultured Sphingomicrobium sp., assembly GCA_964243335.1. Lineage (GTDB taxonomy): Bacteria > Pseudomonadota > Alphaproteobacteria > Sphingomonadales > Sphingomonadaceae > Sphingomicrobium. The sequence goes on from CAXTED010000006.1 coordinate 84,768, forward strand.
GGTCTGAAGAACGCTACGGCGGAGGAGCCGGCTATAAGCAGGACGTCGCCGGCTACTGGCGCGAATTTTTTGAGAGCGGAGACGACAAGACCATAGTCACTCGCAGAGCGGTCGATAGCCGATTGCAGAAGGCTTGGGAGCAAAGTGTTCTGGAACGGCTCAGGGCGGGCACAAGAGCGGTGATGGAAGCACAATGATGGGCACCCAAGCCGAGGCACGTCAGCACACTGCGCTGATTCAGCTGCGGCTATGTACCTGCACTACACTATTGAGGAAGAAACTTGGAGGAAATGATGATCATTACGGCAGATCTAGACTACGAGACCAGTGAACAGGCGGGAGCGGGAGGAACGTTTCAGGTTGTGGCTTTGTGGGATGAGGACGAGAATGAATTAACGGAGCACGTCGATCAGGGTCATCACTACGCTAGCACTCTGGAACTTGAAAAGGACCTCGCCGTCGCTCTTGGGACGCCGGTCGAATTGCATGTGGTCTGAAGGCTGCTTATAGAGGCAAGGATTGGCGTCGAGGACTGGACAGTCGCCCAACTCGGTTTCGCAGCCCCGTTTGAGCTGCCGAAGTTCGCGATCGATTTGGTTGCAGGTCAGAACGCGGTCGTCTCCCGGATACAATCGCGGGCCAGGTATTCGCGATGCCTCTCCTGCGACCGCCCAGCCATAGATCCTAAGGCTATCTGGAACTTGATCGGCCTCTTCGATCATCCAACCCGGGACGGTGTCCGCCATACGGATCACACCTTCGGGGTAACTCCTGCAAGGAACTCGTCTTGTTGTCTTTTTGGCTAATTAGATCCGGCTTTCAGATCTGAGGCGGCGAACCAACTTGTCCATGCCGTCGAGGCCTGATCGAGCGGCGGCTATCTCCTCAGACGTGGCCTGGCCTAAAATGGTCAAGGTAGGCTTGGTCCAAGTCATGCGGACCAGCTCGGCCCCGTTGAACGCTGTTGGATTGTGTTGCACGCCGTCTCCTTCTCACGAGTGAGGTTTCGGCGGATTGAAATTGCACGGGAGGACCTGACGAGCAAACTGATTTCAGTCCGTTTCCGACCTATTCGCGTAACTCCCACCTACTCATCCGGTGGAGGGCAAGGTCCAGATGAGCAGCGATATCAGCAGGAGCTTTCGCCGTGTCCAGAAGCTCGATCGCTTGGGCGACTAGCTCTCGTGCTTGGGCGAGCGCGCCTTGCATATCAACTGGCAACGGCAACGCTTTACTCATAACCACTCCTCCGAATAACGTCGATCATGCAACTCGACCTAATCAGATAGGAGCCGATTTCAAAGCTCTGGGTCGCGCCTACAACAGAGTGTCCAAATTTGGGACAAATAGTCAAGCATCGCAGCCTTGCCGGAGGGCTGTAGTTCGAGAAACACAACCCGTGCATCGAGTAGGTTCTTCTCGCGCTTTGCCAGCCCCAGTTCCACCAGTTTCTCGATCCATCGCAAAGCGGTCGTATTTGGAACGCCGCTCGCCTCTGACAGATTGGTGACCGTCATACGTCGGCCCTCCGCGTCAGAACTGAATAAGGCTATCATCATGTCCCAACCAGGCTCACCAAACAGTTCAGGCGACAGGTACCTTCCTCGCCGCTCACGGGAGAGAGTTAAACGCTGAGCTAACGCGAGCAAGTCCACGATAGTAGGTCTAGATCGCTGATTCTTTTCAGGCGCTATCTCCTCGCCGAGTGTTGCCCCAAGGGGCGGGTTGCGGGTCGGATCGCCTAGATTGAAGCTATTCATCAGTAATCGACCTTGCACGATCCAGCGCCTTGATGGGTAACCAAGGGTGCGAAGACCCGAGTTTCACTCACTTAAGGTCCAAGATGGTCTTAACAATCAGGAATTGATCGATAAGGGTTCTAGTTAACAAGGGCTAGCCTACGGCTCTATTCGGGTGTGAGAACGTCGAGCATCTTCTGAAATCCTTCGTCGGTTAGCTCTAAGCGATGAGCTTGTTGGTCCGTTGATGAGAGATCCGTGACGACGATGCCGCTTTCCACAAGACTCTCGATAAAACGGAGGGCTGTTCTGGCAGGGACTCCTGACACAAGGCAGGCCACGCTTATGCTGGTTAGTTGCTTGTCGATTCGACGGACGAACAGTTCCAGCAGCATGTTCCAAGTTGGATCTGGGAACAGTTTGTCTCCAAACACGCGTTCCCGCCGTCCGAGCAGCTTATTCAGCCGGGCAGCCGTGCCACGAGCGAGCAGGGCCTGATCGATGGTGTCCCCCCTGACACCCATGCTCGATCTGGTTCGGGCTCGGGCCGCGGCGGCGTTTAGCATGGCGAGTTCATGGGGGCGCAAGCGGACCGGCAGGTCAACGACAACGTACTCGCCCTCTGGATCAAAGACGTCATCGCTTTTCATGCCGCTACTCCAAACAGCCGGCTACCCGCCTCTCGAGCTGCTCTTTCGATATTACCAAGCAGGCCGTCAGCGCGCATGCTGAAGACGCCTCCTCGAGCTACAATCAGGTGGTCCTGAACAACGACGTCGAATGACCCGCACGCTTGGACCAGCTTCGATGTGACCACGACATCCTCTTTGCTAGGCAGGGGCCGTCCAAAAGGGTGATTGTGCGCGATGATAATTGAGCTTGCCGACAGACGAAGGATCTCTCGCACGACCTCTCTCGGGTGAACCTGAACGGAATCGACTGTACCCGTCCACATAACTCGATCCGCCAAAAGGCGATTATTGCTGTCGAGAAAGAAAACACGAAAAAACTCGCGGTCGAGGTGAGTCATCTCGCGCTTTAGGTAACGGACGAGGGCCGCAGTTGAATGCAAGAGGATCCCGTCGCACGCGTCTACATAGAGCGAATGAGAAAAAGCTTGAGCCAGTTGCCGTAAATAGGTTTCCAAGCGCTTGGGTACGAGGCCTGGCACGTATGCCCCTGTCTCATAGGCTCGGAACAGGCCAGGCAATGACCGATGCTGTTTAAGCAGCAGGTCCGCCAGGTCTTGGGCGTCTTCTCCGACGATGTCGTTGATTATCCGCTTCAAGTGTTCTCGGGGGGCAACCTCCGCTTCGAGTTCCGACCCCGTACAGCGGCGAGTATGAGGATGATCAACTGGAAGTACGCCCAAACGCCCTGAGTTACTCCTAATGCGTAAGACACGAGGTTCTTTCCGAACAGCGGCGCGAACAGGGCTAGGAATGCTGCGAGTTCCAAAGAGGCAACCGGCATCGGCCAAAATCGTCTACTCCGATATGCTATGGTGAGCGTGACCGCCAAAAGGATCGTTTCGTTGAGGATGAACGGAAGCAGGACTGTTCCGAACTTCTGACCCTGGAACCGGTACAGCAGGAGGGTAGCGATCGAGGTAAGCAACATCGTGCATACGATCGCTCTCTCCTCCCCCTTGCCATGCAGAATGACAAAGGTGACGGCGGACCCCAACAGCACCAGATAAAACCATCCTGCCATAAGCGCTGGTCAAGCCCCGGGGTGGCGCCGTCAACTCTGGATTAAGCGGCTTCGTTCTGAACTACCGCCATTGAGGAGGCTGAAGCGTTGGCAAGCTTCCATAGATCGCCAGTTGCATATGGTGTCAGGCGTAAGTCGTCTCGTATATCCGCATAGGCGTGGTGCGCTTCAGCAATCTTCGTGCGGGCCAAGTGCAAAGCAGCAACGGCTTCCCCGACCAAAGCTAGTGCCTTCTCGTCGACTAAGGGCGAAACGTTCGCCATCCGACGGGCGCGCGGGGAGGCGCAGGTTAGCTCGGCCGCGTTGATGATCGCGTCATCAATCGCGTTTTCAGTCGATAATAGCTTTCCGGCTAGTAGCCTAAGGGCAGAGATACGGTTCTTTAGCATGGGAGGTTCCTTTCACGACGGCCATGCCGTCGTGTCGATCGGTTGGTGGATCGAGCAGGCTTTCAGAAGATCCGTGACAGGCCTTCGGCAAGAGACACGATCGCAGCCAATGAGATAACGGCCACAAGCATGATCACGCCGATGCAGATTGTGCGGGCAAGCGGTGTCAGGTCATTCGTTTGGCCAGCTTCGAGAAGAACCGAGTACCAAGGCCTGGCTGCCTGCCAGTCTGCGCTTGCCGTATACACGGCTTGCGATTGCTGGAGGGTCGCGGTTGACCTGTCGACCGGCCGGTTCGGTTCGCCGGGCGACGCCTTCCCCTCTGCGATTTCGCCTCGGCTCGGTAGATCCGGGCTTTGGTATACCAGTTCGCCCCATGTTTTATCTGGTTCCCTTGGCGTCAACATGAGCGCTTCGGAATAGAGCCGAGCCGCTTCCGACCTGCCGGAAACCCCCAATATCAGCTGGACACGCTTCAATCGCTGATCAACGGTATGGTGGGAAATGCCGAGTTCCCGGCCAATCTCTTTGGACGACTTATGCTGCGCCACGAGCCGAACAACGTCCAGTTGGCCATCGTTGAGGCGTGCTAGCCGCGAAGTTGGGTCTGTATCTTCCACCACCGGAGACTTCTAACATACTTCGCCGCAGGGTGCTCCTCGCACCTCGTGACCCCTTGCGTTTTCCAAAGGTTCAGCCATTCGCTTGCCATCCTTGACCGTCTGACCCCCACGATATGAAGGTGGCACACCTCACCGGTGAGTAGCGCGTCGCTTTGAACTTCCAGTTGAGCTACGTCTGAGACGAGGAGCGCAAGATTCCCGCTGATAAGACTTGAAAGCTAGATCCGGGCTAGAAGCATGAGCTGGCTATCGAACGGCGGCCTTCCGAAGCTGACTGATCAAACGCTTAACAAAGGTGGCGTGACGTATCGGAGACCGCGCTGCGCAATCGTCTGAACCGGTGCGAGTTAGCAGCAGACCTCTCTCCGCTCATTGTGGATCTTGAAGCTCGACGCCGCAACGCTCAGGCGGACGATCGCGGCAGCCAGCAAGGTCGGGCGGTCATACGAGTCGTTGGCTTTCTATGGCGTCTAACGCATTCGTGCGGCGGATGATAAGCTGCCTCGGCGCCCTGCCGATACCAAGCTCTACTTTGAATTTGCCGGCTGAGAATCTGCGTTGGCTGCTGCGGGCAAGGCCTGCTTGAGAAGTAGTCCGGCGAATTCAGCGTCTGGCATAGATGTTGAGTATCGACATGGCCGAGCCAACAAGGAACCCTTAGCGAGCGAGCGAGCGAGCGGTGCAAGCTGAGCGGGATGATGTTGCTCCGTTCATGCGGAGCTTGCACGCCACTACCGAGCTTTATCGTATCGGGCTGAAACGCGGTCGCGGGCTGCATCGTAAGTGCAAGCAGGAAGGCGGCGTATCGGTTGGGATCTGAAATTAAGTTGCGGTTCTGAGTGGTCAATGGAACTTTCATCATATCCGCTGATGTCTTGTTCACTGGATCGCGCTAACTTGAGGTCGTCGGTGGGGGCCTGTACGCGTGAGGTCTTTGATGGCTCCCTTTGGAAAGCGTTTGGGGGGTGGCCGCCGTGGTGCAGACCGCTCGCAATCAGTTCTACCTGCCCTTGTGACCACGATTGCGGGCTCCCGCAGCGCGATCCTTTTGGATGTTTCATCAACCGGCGCTAGAGTTGCGGGCCCAAATCTTCCCAGAACGGGAGGGTTCCTAAAGTTCAAGGTTGAAGGCACGGAGGTTTACGCGACAGTTCAGTGGTGCAGTGAAGAACTTCGCGGCATTCAATTCGACACCGTCCTCACCGATCAGCAGGTTAGTGCCCTCAGGTTTGAGGCAGCTAATGCTCACCTCACGGAGATAAGCATTGCGAGCGGTTTGGCGCTGCAGGACTGGACACTCGGCTTAGCTCGCTGACGACACAAAGCCTTGCGGCACTCACGGTAGCGGATTGGTGGCGTCCACCGTGAACGCTTCGGAATTAGACTTCGAGCGTCGGGGCCGTCTTACACCAGCTGGAAGCTTCCCGGAAGGGAGGAGCTGACACCAGGGTCTGAACTGCAGGCTGATGGGCAGGGGAGAAGTGCGTAGCTCGATTACGGCACGCTGATGAACTCGACGCGAGCCCCAGCAAGGGTGACGGCTGGCGCGGTCAAAGCAAGATCTGGAACAGTTTCCCGCCGTTGCACCTAACGAACTCGGACGCGCTATTCACGTTAGCCATGACCTTCATCATGATCATCGTCGGATGCCTCCTCTAACTTCATGGGGAACGACCAGGCGAGCTTGGCTGACGGGCCTTCGCGATATTCCTCATCTGACACCCACTCCCTGAACTCGAAGCCGCTGCCAACCTTTGTCTCGCCAAGCGAAATAAGTCGTCGCGTGATCTGGAAGTTGCCGAACCTTCTGCCTGTCGATCCTGTCGAGCAGAGCCCTCAGCCAAACTCCACTTTAAAAGCCTGCTCGATGCTGGAAACGTTCGCTGTTGATAGTAGAGAGAGTCAACGTGAGCTAGGGCAATAAACGGGAGCCCAGCGATCTTCCATGCTGAAGCTACCGTATCGTACTTCTCGGGCCACGACCCATGAGCATAGCCGCTCGTGCGGCTATTAAGCCATGTTGCGGAATGGCCGTGTTTGAAGATCGAGCGACTCCGCTGCACAACTTCTTGGCAAGGGCGGAACTTCTCGGCTTTAATCCGTTCCAGCAGCCAGATTGCCAGTGGACCTTGTTGGCGTAGACGAACGGGAGTTCGGTGCGATCGCCAAGCGGGCGGGCAACAGTGCTCTTGCCTGACCCCGGCTGACCAACAATCATGATGCGGTTCATCGTGCGAAGCTTCCCCGGCCGGGCCACGGCGGCATTGGGAGAAGCCGGCATCTGCGAGCAGTTGCGGCGAAAGGCAGCCAGCCCATGCTCGCTCAAACGCTGACTGGCGGCATCATGGCAGTCGCAGATTGGTACCGCATTGGTGCAATGGACTTACCTCTCGCCAAAGCGGTGCCTGTGAAGAACGGCTAAGTCTGTGTCTCGAGACAAAGATCCGACTTCAAGCTGCGGTGGATGGAGCCGAGAAGGGCGGCCGATCCGGGTCCCGGTATGATGTTCGACGAGCCCTTTCGATCAGCCGCGAGATCCATTTCCACTTCGACTGCAACTTGAACGATCTCCACTGCGTCTTCCAGTTCAAGGACTGAGCGCGCAAGCAAGCCGTGAAGCAAGCTCTCGACCAACAAGAGCGCAGCCAGCCCGTGTGCGTCGGGGCTTTCACCCTCGGCTTCTGCGGGCAACAGGATGTTGTCATTATGTAGATGCTTCATGACCCGAAGGCTCCAGGAGTAGTTGTTCATATCACGTTGGCGAACGTCTGAGCCCGTCAGCTGTGTGCCTCGTAGTAGCAGGCAAAAACCCATCAACATGCATCTAGATTAACAATCGACTATAATGTCGAACAATATCATTCTGCGGTATGTCGTGGGACTGTCAATGATGTCAAACCGCCTCGTCGACAAGCTTTGTGGCTTCAGTCAGCTGGATGCTTCCGATATTCGGGCTCTTGAACGTGCGACAGGATCGCGGCGCAACGTTCCTGCCAAGCATGATCTAATCCGGGAGGGCGATCGGCCTGGCCCCGTATTCGTGATCCTCGAAGGCTGGGCCTGTCGTTACAAGATCCTGCCAAGCGGGATCAGGCAGGTACTGGCTTACCTCATGCCTGGTGATACCTGCGACTTGCATATCGGGCTGCTGGCCGAGATGGATCATGGCATCCAGACGATCACTCCGGCAACCTTCGCTACCGTTGAGCGACTAGTGCTGGACCAGATCTTCGAAGAACACCCCAAGATCGCTAAGGCGATCTACATCGCTCAACTGGTTGACGAAGGCACCATGAGAGCGTGGATCACCAGCATGGGCCGGCGCGCTAGCATCGAGCGTGTCGCCCACCTGATGTGCGAGCTTTACATTCGGGCAAGGAACATAGGTCTGATTACAAAGCCGACCTTCGCCCTCCCATTGTCGCAGCTGCTCCTTGCGGACTCCCTAGGCATGACGCCCGTCCATCTAAATCGGGTTCTAAAGAAGCTGCGGGTGAGCGGAGCCTTGACCATCTCAAGAGGCAGCGTGGTCTTAAGTGACCCGGCAAAGCTCGTCCAAATAGCGGGTTTTGACGATAACTATCTGCATCGCCGCTTAAGAAAGGCGGCTTGATACACCCGCGTGCAAACGTTCATTGATCTGGATCAAATCAGGCTGGCAGAACTAGGGTACAGCCAACATCCTAGCGCTTAGGGTTCGTAACAGTTCACCTCCGCGGCCAACTCGCACTTAAGTAACGCTTACATTGCAAGCGTCGCTGCTCTGGGAAAGCCTGTAAATGGTAACGTCTCCGTCGCCTCTTCCGATGGTTGCCTCAGGTCTGGCGGCTGCCATAATTGACTCATCGAGATCGCCGCTGCTTCTGATGGCCGAGGATCTAAGCATCATCAGTGCCAGCGCGTCGTTCTGCAACGCGTTTGGGATAGATCCGAAGGCGGTTACCGGCGCCACCTTGGCGAGCCTTGGTCACGGCGAGTGGGCCATTCCGCAGCTTGAGTCCTTGCTTCGCGCCACCTTTGCGGGTGCTGCTGCAATAGACAGTTATGAGATGAAGCTTGAGCGCAAGGGTAAGCCAACTGCTTGCCTGGTGCTCCACGCTCATATGCTCGATTACTGTGAGGGTGAGGCGCGCCGAGTTGTTCTGGCAGTAGCGGATATCACATCAGCTCGGATCGCCGAAAGGCTGAAGGATGATCTGCTCCGAGAAAACCAGATGCTTTTGCAAGAGCTGCAGCATCGCGTTGCCAATAGCCTGCAGATTATCGCCAGTGTCCTGCTGCAAAGCGCCCGCAAGGTTCAGTCCGAGGAAACGCGCCTCCACCTTCACGATGCCCACAACAGAGTGATGTCGATTGCCACTCTCCAAAGGCAGCTAGCCGTGAAAAGCACCGACAGTGTTGCCCTTGGCCAGTACCTAACCGAGCTTTGTGCCAGCATCAGTGCATCGATGATCGACGATCAGGAGCGTGTGTCCCTGACCTCCACCGCCGACGGAAGCGTGACCAGCGCAAACGTATCCGCCAGCCTCGGCCTGATAGTAACCGAGCTGGTCATCAACTCCCTCAAGCACGCGTTTCAGGGCCAAAAGCAAACAGGCAAGATCCAAGTCAACTATCAAGCCAATGGTGACGGCTGGACCATGACCGTGGACGACAATGGTAATGGCATGACGGCTGAAGCCGATACGACGCCGGGACTTGGAACTGGTATCGTTGAAGCACTCGCAAAGCAACTACAAGCTACGGTTCAGGTGACGGATGGGAAACCTGGAACAAAGGTCACGATTTCCCACGTTACCTGAGTTATTGCGTGACGGGGTCAGATCGATCCTTGTGAGACACTACGAGATGGTGAGAGTGAAAGTTGGTTTCAGAGCTAAGAACCTTTTGACCTGCTCCACCCAAGCACCGTAACTTACTGCAGGTTTGATGGATTTCGATCATGCGAGCGTCAGATCCAAACTCGTTGATCAAGCGACTTCTTGTGTCGAAACTGGAGCAGTGTTTTTCTGGATGGAACCGGTGGCATTCACATCAGGATGACCCGAGATCGCCGAAGCGCTGGGCGAGCACCTGCTTGAAGAGTAGGTGAGAACATAAAGGGCAGCTTCGAGAATGGTTAAGGCGGATTTGCTGAGCGGCAATCGACAAGGCCAAGCCAATCGTCCACGAAGCTTCTGTGCGAGGTCAGACTTCAGTACTGTGTCATCGACGCAGGACCCTAATCAGGCCTCACGTCCGTTTTCGACTTGGGGCGATGTGAATCGGCACGCCGTTCGAGCTCATCCGCGTACTTATTCACCGCTGCGATGTCTGCCGCATTCGTGAGGCCCGCAGCAAGAGTCCGCAGCCGTTTGGCGACCTCTTGCGGATCGGAGTGAGCCAGGTTTTGCATCGACCGCGCCATTATTGCTGGGACGATGGACTTGCGGTTAACAGGTAATCAACCCGGGGGTGGAATGGCGAATGGTTCAGTCGGGAGTGCGAGCTTACGGCAGAGCATCAGGCGATGCTGTGCAAAACCACCGCAGCGCGAAAAAGGGATTGATCCGTCATCAACCTAGATGATTGGGCTGGACAGGAGTAGCTAAGACAGGAGCGCCGCGCCTCACTAGCGAGCGTTACAGCTATGCTGACGCTCTGTCAGACACAACTAAGTACAGCCTAGTCCCTCGTTCAGCTTTATCAACCAACGTCTGATACCGACGAGCAAGCTCTTCGTGGATTGCAGCCACTGCTTGCTGATCTGACCACAGCGCTCGCTCGCGCTCGGCGGTGGCCCTTAGCCGGAAATAGGCGAGATCCTCTTCAGACATGTTCATCTCCCCACGACGCGACTGCAAACTGCCTGCTCTCAGTCGCGGCCAACCGAGTCGAAACTTCTATAATCAGAAAATAACACAGTTCCGCCCCTGTAACGAATCGGGTAGGCTGCATAACCGTTGCCGCTGCCTAGCCTCTAGGTCGAAAGGTCAGCCGTAAGAAGAGCTGCGTAGCAGACTATCATGCGTCAGCGCCTCGTACCGTTGAGCCATTTTCAAGTGAGCCAGGCGGGCTCTGGGATGCTTTGCCCTCACTGCCGCCCTGATCTCCTGAGAGGCCCGCTGAGCGAAGTATGGGTGATCGCCTTCGTGAAGGTGAATTGTTGACTCGGCTCGCTCTGCCAAGTTCTCAAACTCACTCGCTAGCCGAAGCAAAAAGGCGTGCTCCGGTTGTTCAACAAACTTTTCTGCCCAGGAGCGGCGATCTGCGGCTTCAGTTGCCAAGGTACGCTCTAACATGATGAGTCCAGACTAGTTGTTGAGAAAGCAGCATTATCGCGCCGCTGCTAAACACTGAGTTTCTCATCATGGTTGGCTGGCGGTTAAGCATGGCCCACGTTGGTTAACTTCAGAACCAACGCGCAGGAAACCTGCGAGAAACACGCTTGAGTGTTTTGCCTGACATGAGTGTACGGAGACCACGCCCTCGCGCACCGGCGCGCTACCGGAGCCTACAACAAGGTTCAGTGATACTCGAAAAGAGGCAGCCGGTTCGTTCGAGTAGATCGTAGAGCTAGAGCTTCGTCACGTGCGTCTTGCTGCTTCGCAGGTCGTCGAACCTGCAAGACAAACATTGTCCGGACTGGAAGTCGCTTGTTGCTCACGGCCCGTAATCATCCGACAAACCAGCTTTAGCCAGATCGTTTCCTGGCAGACCGCACCTAGTGCAGCGCAACAGCGTGCGTGCGGCCTTAGCCATCGCCATCAGTTTTCCCACCTTCAATCGCCTGCAGCACGGGCGCTCTCCTAGAACGAACCATCCCAGCAACCTGCCTCATTCCTCCTTCGAATTCGTCACCATAGGTCGCCGCGTAGGCATCTAGACTATCCGCGAAGTCGTCACGCCGAATGGCACCCTGCTCATCAAGGTAGCCGACGAGCCGAGTGAAGCAGAGAAGCAAAACGTTTTCGGTGTGAGTCGCCATAATCCTGCTTCTATAGCCTGCCGGTCGACTGGCGCACCATTCGAAGGCTGAGCACTCTCGCCCGCGCCCATGCGCCAGCGACGCGTAGGGCATTTTTCAAAGCCTGATCGTGGTCGAGCGTGTTCTGGCTAGTCAGCCATCCTAGGTTGCGATTATTGAGCCAAGCCGTAGGGCTAAGGAGAAGCGTTCCTGAGCTCACGAGCTGCTCATCGCTCGAGCCGAGCCTCTTGGAAGCTGGGTTGAGCAACCTCGACGTTGTCGACGGGTTGATACCGGCAGATCAGGAGCGGGCCAATGGGGCTAGCTCACCTGGTTCAACGTGCTGATCCAGAGAATTCTCATGAAGTGCCTCGATGACTCGCCTGCTGACATTGCCAAGAGAATGCGCGCGCTTGCGGCTGGGATGACTAACCCAGCGATGCCGAAGCAATCAGGCGGTATGCCGACTGGATCGGGGCGAACCCGGATGCGGACGGGCTGCCGGATCTTGGCGAACAGCTTCCGCCTCAGGAGCCGCATACCCGGCGCGGTGGGTTCTTTTAGAAGCAGCCTTACGTCCCGTGCAGCGAACTTGCCTCCTCTGTTCCCCTGCTGCCAAAATGGATGGGATTTTTGAGGCATTGCCGTTGTGAGTGCTTGCCCCCCGTCGTACGTGGCGTCGCTCTGACGGGAGGCGCGCATGACAGACGGTGAAATCCGTCCATTCAACGATGATGTTGTTATGCAGTTGGAGATCAACGGCCGAGGCAGGCGCGTGACAGTGACAAGGGAGGCGCTCGAGGACTTCCTGAGTCTTCCGCCCAACGAAGCTGCCAAGCTGACGGCCGAGCAACGATGCAATCAGGTCCGTAAGTACATGCCGACGGTGATTACAGCTGTTCATCGCAAGCTCCGCGTTAGTCATGCAAGCGCAGGTGCCATCGTGCTCTTCGCCGGGGACTTGTAAACGGGGACCGGTTGGTCAGCCTCTTCGAAGCGCACCAAGTTCTGGGCGTTGCTGGTGTACTTGGTGAACATCCACCTGCCGTAGGTGGGAAAGATCGTTGCTATCAGCCAAGTGTTATGCGACTCCCGGCTCATCGTCGGAGCCCATCCTGACGTCCGCGCTACGCGCTTCTGCGATCTTGGCTCGAAGCTGTCTGCGGGTGCCGTGCCCTCCCAAGTTGGCCGTAACGTCTGAGTAGCCTTCACGCCTAAGCACGCGATCGATGTCGGTAATGGAGCTTACCTCGCCACCTCGGGCGAGTTGCAATGCGCGCTTAATGACAGAAAGACGCTGCATGGCCTACGCATACAGCGGATTCTGAGTTCTGTGCCCAGAATAAGGTAGCGTGCCTTCTGTTTAAGCAGGCTCACTCCGGTCATGCGTCCTCAAATGCGAGTTCGTTGCCCTCGGTGCGCTGTTTCTCCTCGGCTAGCTCAAGGTAAGCATCTTCCCTTTTGGCTCTGCGCTCCCGGTACGAGTACCAGAGCAAACCGACTAATATGAAGAGGGTGGGCGAAATCCACGCCAGTGCCAGCCAAAGCCAAATCGACATCACGAGTCTCCTACGCGAATAGGGTCAGCCCAACGGACGGCAAACAAGCCACGCGATCATGCTGTCCCGTATCGACACGCGTGATCTGCATCGTCGCTTAGGAGCCCGGCGATGAACGCAAGTCCCTCATGTCGCTCATGGAACAGTCATGTCGGTAAGCTCGGTTGCGAGCTTCAGGTAAGCGCCAGTCCAATCAGGAAAAGCAGGCACCAGAGGAGCACCGATGCACCCACAACAACAAGGATCCTTGGACCGTGAAGGCGAACATAAGTGACGTCAGGGTCGAATCGCATTGCTTGGAGTAGCGGTGTGCATCTGACGTGTCACGGCGCTGCAACAAGAGCCCGCGTTGCAAGGTGCTCTGCTCCACGTCGATGGCCGCATGAAGACGGCTGCTTTGCGACTTTGCTCGGCAGCATCGTCAGGTCGGCGACGAGAGTTCTGGCCCGACGTCTCACGTCGCGGTTCGGCTAAGTGTATGAGTATCGAGCGCTGGCGACGACCAGCAGCCCTAGTTCGCAGCCGCCTCCAGACCCAAAAGGCGCTTGCTTCATATGCAACTTCGATTAGCAGGCCGCCTCGTGTCAATTCGAGACAAGGCCCGATTCATAGCATTAAAATTTTCGCTTGAAGCCTAAGCGCTTCAGGGGAATTAACAGAACTGCGCGGGGGGCGCATTCTGGAGTTGATGTGATGGATGTCACCTGCCCCGAGTATCAAGATGCTCCCGTAAGCAGTGTCGATGTTGACTACTTTCGGAGGAAGGCCGCGGCAGAGCGTGAGATGGCCGCTCGCTCGGACCGGAAGGATGTAGCGGCAGGCTGTTTGGCGCGTGCCCAACAATATCAGGCCATGGTGGACCGGTTCGCAGTCAAACCCGCAAACTACTAAATCACGCTTTGCCAAAGCAGCTACTAGGCCAAAGCACTGTGCTCTCGCCGATCTAGGTCTTTCTGCGGCGGCGTGCTGTTGCAGAGCGCGATTTGGCGCTTCGATCGACCCGCCAGAACATGGCCGCGATCCAATCAAGATCTACCAAGTCCATACAAGACCTTACCGATAGCTACAGCAACGGGCCAGGCTCGCTAACTATGGTGGCGACAAGCAGGCGGCGTAATCGCTCTTAGCGATCGCTAAAGCATTCGCAGTGCATCCATCAAAGGCATGGGTCTGCTTCGTCTACGTAACGCTCTGTAAACTGCTCACGGGCTACCTACGTACATCGGAGGAAAGAGCATGCGAGTCATACAGGGCCGAATTGTGATAACGCCTGGGCGAAAGCAGCCCTACAAAGTGGTGCTGGAGCACGAATGCGGCGAGCGCACCGAATTCCCAGTTGCAACGATGCGGGAGGGTGAGGATCTGATCAGGCTTCGTGTGTTGCCACCGCCTCCAGCCCTGCTCGAAAAGCTGCGACGGAGCCCGCGGGAAGCCTGAGGTTGAAGGCAGACGGTAAGTCCGTCCTTAGAACCACGGCACCGCCGATCCAGCCTGAGTACGCGCGCCTTCTACGGGGAAGGGGGCGGTAAGGCCGTGTAGCTGCCTGGGACGTCTCAGGAGAGTTTTGACAAACCGAACGCGGTCAGGAAGCCAAGAACGGCGATCAGACCGGCAAAGTTGTGAGTGCCCTCGAACGCTTCGGGAGCCATCGTATCGATGATCATGGCCAGGATCGCCCCGGCCGCCACCCCTTGCACGGCCGCAAGCATCTGGGGCGAAGCACCGGCGAAGAGTGTGTAACCGGCAAACGAGGAGACGCCAGCGATCAGAGCGATGCCGGCCCATAATGTGAACGTAAACGTCGCCGTCTTACCTTCCTTGCGTGCGCCTGCCGCGCTCGACAGTCCTTCCGGCAGATTCGACAGGAACACGGCAGCAACTGCCACCCATCCAATCGCTCCACCTGAAAGAAGGCTGGTACCGATGACAATGGACTCCGGGATGCCATCGATCAGCGCGCCAAGTGCCAAGGACGCGCTGTTGCCCTCCGGAGCGGTTGCGGCATGTTCATCGCGTGCATCCGCATCGGATCGTTTGCGATGGCGAGCACCGCGCGCTGCAAGGGCAATGTTGAGAGCCGTGTATATTGATGCGCCCGCGACGAAGCCGACGCCTACGGCAACGAAGCCACCCTGCTTCCAGGCCTCGTCCATCAGCTCGAAAGATAGGGCCGATATCAGCACTCCCGAACCAAATGCCATGATCGCCGCAATGGCCTTGCGGGGCATGGCTACAAACCAGCCAATGCCAGCTCCAATCAGTAGAGCCGAACCGCTAAGCAGACCCCACAGGCCAGCCTGGAGAGAAGAAGCAATCATCGTAACAACAGCCTTCCACTAAGACGGTTGAGGCTGCCAGCAAGCGAACTGGAACTCGAGGATCAAGCCTTCTTGGCGGTGAAGTGCGCGCTGAGGTGCTTGTTCATCTCGAACATGTCCGAGGATTTCTTGCCGAACACCTTTGCAAGCTTAGCATCCGCGTTGATCTGCCGGCGATCTTTCGCATCCTGCAAATCGTTCTTCTTGATGTAAGCCCAAACTCTGCTCACCACCTCGCTACGCGGAAGATCGTCCTTGCCGACGATCTCGGCAAGCTCGGCAGACGGAGTGACCGGAGTAGTCAAACCGCCGCGCGCGCCCCCAGCGCGTTTACCAGTTGACTTGACCTTCTTCTCCGCCTGAGCCGTCTCGTCCTTGCCGCGCTTTTCTGCCGATCGTGCCATGGTCATCTCCGTCACTGGGGCGCTTTCCTGCGCCGCTTTTGCGCTTGTGAGCAAACTTCACTTCCGTTGGTTCTGCGGACTTGGCAAGCCTCCGAACTGCGCTATCGTCAGCATCGTGGAGGTTCTGGCGCAAAGCGACCTGTAAGTTCCCAATTCTAGTGCGATGAAGGGCTGAGCCCGGTTGATTTCCCTTGCGCCCGGTGCGGAATGCCTGCCTGCGGTCCGTCGACACAGAGAACGCGCAAAGCAGTTGCGCGATCTAGCCGGCAGGAACATCACGTTGACCATGCAAAGTTGCCAAACAGCGAACACCTTGAGGAACGTATTATGGGCCTGGCAAATTAGGACCTTAGTAGGGTGGGGGGCTAAGCACGGGTGATATTCAGTACGGTGCCGCCATATCCAGGTGATGCAGAAGCATCAGCTTACATCCTTGTTGTTGAAGATGAGTTTCTGGTGCGAATGGTTGTCAGTGACTCTCTTCGTGAAGCAGGCTTCACCGTCGTAGAAGCATTCAACGCGGACGAGGCCGTCTCCATTCTTCGCTCCGGTGTACCGGTGGACCTGGTCTTAACGGACGTGCGCATGCCCGGCTCAATGGACGGTTTGGGCCTACTAGAACATCTGTGCCAGACCTATGCTGAACTCCCGGTGATCGTCATGTCCGGCCACCTGTCGGCACATGAGGCTTTAGACAAAGGCGCTGCGCACTTCCTAGCTAAGCCATACTCGTTGCAACAAGCACTTACGCTCATCGAGCAAGAATTGGCTAAGGCGGAGTGAGGGGTCTGACGTGCTGGCCACCAACAAAAACTTCGTTACCTATTATGGACGGCGGTTTTGTCTCGCGCCACGCGAATTCAGGCTACACGCCGCACTGTGGCTTTGACGTTATAGAAGCTGCGAACACCGGCGAGGCCTCAGCCACTCTGACAAAAGTCATCCTGTCATCAGTCGCAACGACGATGCGCTTGGAGCGCCCTCAGGGTTTGGACCTTCAAGTTGGGTTCGACGAAGATGGCCCGAGCTTGATGTCCGGCGCGCCGGCAGCCTTGAAAATGTTGTGCAACTGCCGCCGAGTTTTGTGGAGGCAAGCCGCACCTCGTTACGCCGTAGAAGCCCTGAAGGGCAGGTAAACTACACCAAACGCCGGCGAGCAGCCTTGGCGCGAACGTGACGGGGGGTGGGTTGGGTCTTCTGAGATCTGGCGCGGTGGACGTTACAAACCCAGTAACGCTTCAAGCGATACTCAGAAACCTCGCAGGGCGAAAGCGGCCTCAGCGCCTGACTAGACGCTTGACGATAAACTGGAACGAACGTACCAATCATGTCTCACGTTCAAATCGATACGTCACTAGCGTCGTGACCTACCTACGTCTTTGAGAGGGGAGAGTTGGCTTACCAAGCAACACATTACGCGGAATTCCGAAGGGCTTGGCCAGTGCTCCTTTCCGCTACTGTCGGCTGCGCGGCGGGGCTCACTTCGATAGCGTTTTATAGCTTGGGCCTGCTTATCGCGCCGCTGGATACTGAGTTTGGGTGGGGGCGAGCGTCGATCGCATCGGCTCTCCTCTACATGACCGCAACCCTTGCCCTCTTTTCGCCGATGCTAGGATGGCTCGTAGATCGTTTTGGGCCTCGCCGGCTTGCTCTGTTTTCAATTCCCCTGCTTGCACTCACGTTGGTGTCGCTTAGCCAATTCAACGGGCCGCCGGTCAGGTTTTTCGCTTTCTACGCGTTACTGGCAATTGCCGGTGCCGGCACAACTCCCATCACGTACACCAAAGCGGTTAACGCGGTCTTCGATCAGAAGCGCGGCCTTGCCTTAGGCATCGCCATTGGAGGTATTGGCATCACGGCAATCGGGTTGCCTCCGCTTCTGCAGTCCGTGATAAGCTTGTACGGTTGGCGCGGCGCATACATCGTGTTGGCGGTTATCTCGATTGTTCCTTGGCCCTTCGTAGCCTTTGGCATGAGGCAGGAAACACTTGCGCCGCAGCGTCGGAAGGCGCGACAAGCGTTTCCACTTTGGGTGATCAAGAGCCGGACATTCTGGACGATGCAGCTGTGTTTCGCCGGGGTCGGAACAGCGGTTTCTGCCTTCACCGTGCACTCGGTGCCCATGCTCTTGGACAGCGGCGCTTCACCGACACAAGCAGCAGGAATCGCGTCTCTGACGGGCATCGGTGTTCTGGTAGGAAGGTTGGCGGTCGGGTTTACCATAGACCATCTTTTCGCACCGTTCGTAGCAGTCGCGGTGTTCGTTGGAAGTGCCATCGGCATTGTTCTACTGCAGATTTGGGGCATCCCGCTGGCACCGGTTGCCGCCCTTCTCATTGGCCTTTCGCTCGGAGCAGAGATCGACCTGATCTCGTACATGACCGCTCGCTACTTCGGCGCCGAAAGTTACGGATCTGTTTATAGCTTGATCTATGTGACCTTCGCACTCGGTGCTGCAGCGGGTCCCGCAATGGCAGGCGCCCTATACGATGCGAGCGGCAATTACGACATAACCGCCTACGGAAGCTGCGCGTTGTTGGTGCTTGGTGCGGTGCTGGCCTTCTCATTGCCGCGCTTTCCGTCAACTGAGCATCAGGGCCCAATGCAACCGCAGTGATGTACCGTCTCGCCTTGGTCGTCATAGTTCCACCTTCCGTGGCCCGATTGCTCCATCAACAACTGGCGGAAATGAACATCGCAACAAGCACTACAGGAAGCCCCGGCAACGCTTGACTCGACTTTGGAACGAACGTACCAATCAGAGACCGTACCACTTTTCAGGCTGGTGCTAAGCCTTCTTGCTGCCGCCGCTGAGGGCTGCACCTTTCAGCCTCAACTTTCGACCCGGGCCCATTTGGCGCTTCAAACCGCAACTTTGTGAAGCTGGCATGTCCAGAAGGCAGAATACATAGAAATCAAATGCGCACTGACAAGTAATCAGCCGCAAAACGCGGGCTAGGAAGAGGGCTAGGTTAGAGATGTTGAAGATAACGCGACTTCTTGCAGCGACGGCATCTACTACCGCCGTGTTTATGACTGGTCATGCTGCGCAAGCCCAGAACCTCCCTTCTGCCGCTGCTCCGTCTCCCAATAGTAGCGGGCAAGCAGAGGCAGGTGTTCCAGCCGCTAGTGTAGCAGAAACAACGAACGACGAGATCGTCGTAACTGCCCAGAAGCGGGCTGAAAACTTGCAAGACGTTGCAGCTTCGATCTCTGCGGTCTCGGGCGATGCGCTTCGGGACCAGCAGATAACCAGCATTGAAGGGCTTGCGCAGTCGCTTGCCAACGTGAACTTCGGCCAAACTACTGGCAACGCCAAGATTGCGATCCGGGGTGTCGGTTTCGACAACATATCGCTTGGAAACGAGGGACGCGTCGCATACCACACGGACGGCGTGTACGTTAGCCGGCCGGCCGCGGCGCTTGCGACCTTTTATGACGTTGCGCGCGTCGAGGTGCTTCGCGGCCCTCAGGGAACACTCTACGGACGCAACGCTACTGGCGGGGCAGTCAACGTGATCTCGAACGGCCCCTCGCAGAACGTGGATGGCTACATCGAGGCCACCTTGGGTAACTATGCGCTACGCAAGCTTGAGGGAGGTGTTGGCGGGCCGCTTAGCTCCACTCTATCCGCCAGGCTCTCATTCCAGGTCGTGGAGCGCGATGGTTACGGGACGAATATCACAAACGGACTGGATATTGACGATCAGTCCACCAGGGCGATTCGAGCGCAGTTATTGTTTGAACCTTCCTCTGCCTTCGAAGTGCGCTTGATCGGTGACTACTTCAAGCAGGACGATCACGCTTACGGTCTACACTATCTTGGTGTCGGCAGCCGGCCCGATCCCTCATCGAACCCGCCTTTGCCTGGAATTGTTCCACGCGGTCTTTTGATGGGCGGAGTAGTTCCGCAGGATCTGAGGGATTCGGCCGCGGACACCGGTCCTTTCAACAACCGCGAGTACTGGGGCCTTGCTGCCCTTACCAGAGTGTCGCTTGGTGGAGCCGAACTTAACTCCATCACTTCTTACCGCAGTTCGTACTTCAAAACAGTCACAGACCTGGATGCGACGAGCGCGCCAGTAACTGTTTACGATCAGTTTGAGCGAGCAAAGCAGTTCAGCCAGGAACTAAGATTGAGCGGAGAGTATGCGAGAGGTGACTGGCTCGTAGGCGTCTACTATTTCCATGAAGGGTTCTTCGGTGGCACGCGCGTCGTGTTGGATCCGGCACTTATCGGTCCGGTCCGTCCGCGTGTCGGATTACGGCAGGGCTTCTATGGCTTGGGAGACTTGGAAACTGAGGCTTACGCAGCCTTTGCCAACGTGAGGTTCCGATTGACCGATCAGTTCGCGCTTAGGTTGGGTGCCCGTTACAGCGACGAGACGAAGAAAATCGACGAGGCCAACCTGATCGATCTGGTAACGCCATACCCCCCGTTTCTGCCCGCGCTGCCCTTCCCCGCGGGCGCACGTCGGCAGCAGACTTCCGCATCGTGGTCCTCGTTCAATCCTTCAGCCACTCTTGAGTACAAGCCAAACGATGACATTCTTTTTTATGCTACATATTCGCGCGGCTTCAAGAGTGGTGGTTTCAACGTCGGAAACGTCCAACCGGCATTCGCTCCGGAAACAATCACCGATTACGAAGTGGGCTTTCGCGGTGATTTCCTGAATGGCCTACTGCGAACTAATCTTTCCGCCTTCGCCTATGATTACAGCAATCTTCAGGTTTCCAAAGTTGCTGGCACAGTTATCACAATCGAGAATGCCGCCAGTGCCAAGGTCTACGGCCTAGAAGCGGAGATACTGCTTCGGCCTTCGCCAAGACTTCGCTTGGAAACGAATTTCGCTTTGTTAAATTCGAAGTACGGCAACTATGTCTCGGCTGATCCTGCGCGGCCCTCTTTGGGTCAGATTGACCTGTCCGGGAACGAGCTCTCGCAGGCACCGCGTTACTCCATCAATGCGGCGGCAACTTATACCGTGCCAACCACAGTTGGTAAGATATCGTTGCGAGGCGATGCACGCTGGGTCGGCAAGACTTACTTTAGCCAGTTCAATCTGGATCACATCGCTCAGCCGAGCTACAGTCTTTACAACGCGTTTATAACTTGGACGAGTCAATCGGGTGAGTTGAGTAGTAGCCTTTTCGTGCGCAATATTGCTAACAAGGATGTTTTGTCCTCAGGGTTCGTTGGAACGACTTTGGTTGGGGCGCCATTTGTTGGATCGTTCGAACCGCCGCGGACCTTCGGTGTGACGGTTGGGTACCACTTCTAGCATCGATGCTCTCACCAAGCCGCTCCTTGCCAAGGACTCAGTCTTTGAGACAACTGACATGTTCGTCAGGCTTCGAAATCAAGTTAGGAGGCCGGTCGACGGTTCGAGAATGAGCCTGATCTTGTACCACAATCCCATCTCGACCTGCTCCCAGAAGGTAAGGCTGGCCCTTGCAGAGAAAGGTTTGGACTACGTCTCACATGTGGTTGATTTTGCAAGGCAGGATCAACTTTCGGACTGGTATCTTGCGATCAACCCCAACGGGGTTGTTCCCTCGCTCGTCCATGATGGTCAAGCGGTAACGGACTCATCTGTGATCTGCGAGTACGTGGACGAGCTGTACCCTGAGCCGCCACTAGGTCCTCCAGGCCCTTACGGCCGTGCGCAAATGAGAGCTTGGATGCGGTACTTCGAGGAGGTGCCGACAACAGCCATCCGCGTAACGTCTTTCAACATAGCTTTTCTTAAGCAGCTACAAGCAATGGGCCCTGCGCGGTTCGCCTCCATGACGGAGAAGATGCCCATTCGGAAACAATTTTACAGGCAGATGGGGCCCGAAGGCTTTTCACAGCAAACCTATAACGATTCAATCGACCGCTTGCGCGGGACACTTGAGCGCGTGGCTGGAACGCTCTCCGACGGGCGTTCATTCCTCCTTGGCGACCGATACAGCATCGCTGACATTTTACTGGTACCGACAATTGTACGGATGGAAGATCTTGGGCTATCCGATCTGTGGGAAGACCTGTCAGAAATCGCCCAATGGCTTTCCCGTGTGACGTTGCGGCGCTCGTTCGCCGTCGCATTCTGCCAAGGAGCAAGGCTTGATCTCAAAAAGGTGAAACTTTGACGCGCCCTCTTCTGCGTTCAGGTCGTGATGAAGTTCCGAAGGGGACGTGGCAGCTTCTTTTCAATGGCTAGTCAATGCAAGTGAGTGCACGCTAAGCCGCTAGCTCGCCGTGCCATCTCCGTTGCGTGTCGTGAGATCATCGAGAAGATCGCAAGCTGATCATTGACGGCCCTCTCGCTTCCAAACTGTCGGTACAGGAAGTTGACGCTGCCCGCGATGCGTTCGGGTGATAGCCACTCGTCAAACGGGGGCGGCAGGGTGATGTCCAGCGCGGCTTCGTCAACGGAAAGACCTGCTTCGAAGCGAGCTCGCGTTTCGTCGCGAACTATGATTAAATAATGGCGAAATATCAATACACCGGACTTGTCGGTCACCGGCCCGTGACCTGGCACTACGATGTCGATGTCCAATGCCAAGATCGTGTTGCAGGCGGCTATCCAGCCCTCGATTGACCCGTCCCAGATAGCGGGGTGAACGCCCAGGAACAGCAGGTCGCCCGTGTAGACAACGCGATCCTGGACGACGTGGACTAGAGTGTCGCCTGCCGTGTGCGCCGGACCGACGTTGAATAAAGCCACGTCCTTGTCACCGACCTTCAGCCTACTTTGCCGATGATAAGTCTCGGTCGGTGCAACAAGCGTGATGTTGCTGAAGTCGAAGCGTTCCGGGCCCATCTTCTGGGCGATGTAGCGTGCTCCTTCTCCTAGAGTTGCTGCATTGCTGATGATCGCCTGCAGTTTCTCGGGCCCAAGTTTGAAGAACTCGTCGGCGGTAGCTTGGGATGCAATGATGCGAGCGCCCTTAACGAGTTGGTTGCCAAATGTATGATCACCGTCCGCATGCGAGTTCACGAGAATGTCGATCGACCTTGCCGCCGGAGCTACGTCTGCCATTGTTTTGAGCATCTCGGCTGTCATCTTAAGGTCGAAAAGCGTGTCGACCAGCATCGAGCGTTCCCCGTCCACCACCAGCCCCGAATTGCTCCAGCCCCAGTCTCCATCTGGAAGCAGATAAGCGTGGCTTCCGCCTCCGAGATGGTGGAGCCCCTTGGTGTAGCGCCAGTCAGCCATGTTTTCGCTCCGTAGGAGGTGGTCTCAACGAAAGCTTACGTTGCTCCGTGCGCAAACACTTGGGCGTAGCGCACCCGCAGAGTCTTCTTATCGATTTTGCCGGTCGATGTGAGCGGGATGTCCGCCTGGATGACGATATCAGGCAGCCACCATTTGGCCATGTGAGGCGTCAGATATGCTATCAGCTCCGCTTCGTTGATCAGCGCACCGTCGGCCGGCTCAATCACTAGAACGGGACGCTCGTCCCAGCGCGGGTGGGGTGCTCCGATCACTGCCGCAAGCTTCACACCGTGGTAACCCACAGCAACATTCTCGATGTCGATGGAGCTGATCCACTCTCCGCCGGACTTGATAACATCCTTGGCGCGATCCGTAAGGCGCATGTATCCGAGCGGATCGATTGTCCCAATGTCGCCAGTATCAAACCAACCCTCACCATCCGTAGCGACGGTTTCTGCCTGATAGTAGCGATCAACTACCCATGGGCCGCGGACGGCGATGGCTCCTGAACTCTGACCGTCCGCCGGCAGAAGACTGCCGTCTTCGCTGGTTATTCGAAACTCAACGCCGAACAACGCACGGCCCTGTCGCGCCCAAAGATAGTTATTGATGCTGTCGCCGTGCACCGCGAGCGAGGCTGGCGTGACGGTGCTTGCCGTCCCGATGGGCGACAACTCAGTCATTCCCCAGACCTGAAGCACGAACACACCGTAAGCGCTGAGCCGTTGTGCCAACGACTGAGGGACAGCCGCCCCGCCAATCACGATCCGCTGCAGGGAGCCCGTGTCACTGCCAATCTGCTCTACGTGTTCGAGATAGGCCGTCCAGATCGTCGGCACACCCACGCTAAATGTAACTTCTTCCTGCTTGATGAGCTCGTGAAGGTTTGATGGCGTGAGTCGATCGCCCGGCAGTACTATCTTTGCCCCGTGCATCGGCGCGATGTAAGAAAGGCCCCAACCAGTGGCATGGTACAGCGAGGAGCAGGGCATAACGGCATCAAAGGCGGAAATGGCGAACACTCCGCTGGAACTCGCCGCCATCGCATGCAAAACGATAGCTCGGTGGCTATATAGCACGCCCTTTGGATCGCCGGTCGTGCCAGACGTATAGCACAGCACGGCGGCGTCATTCTCATCGCTGCTCAGCCAAGCAATTGTTTCGGGCTGGCACTCGGTGAGCCGATCGTAGCAAAGCGCTCCCATCGAGCCTGCAACATGCCGCTCAGCGTCGGACAACATGATGTAGTGTTCGACATGTTCCAGCCGGTTCGCCAACCGCTCCACCAGTTCAAGCATATTGCGATCAAACAACAACCAGCGGGAGCCGGCGTGGTTGATTGTGAAGACGATCTGATCGTCAAACAATCTGGGGTTGGCGGTTGCCAGAACTGCACCGATGCCGGGGACGGCGTAAAACAGCTCCAGGTGACGAACATTGTTCCACGCCAAGGTGGACACCCGATCGCCCGGTTCAACACCTAGAGCTTGCAATGCGTGCGCTGCGCGTGCCGCACGGACGGCCAGGTCGGCGTAGGTGCCGCGCCAGTCGGGCTCGTCAACCTGCCGCGATACAATCGTTCGGCTGCCATGTGCTCGCCGAGCGTGCTCCAGGATGTCGGTGACCCGCAGCGCGTGGGGCTGCATCTGGCCAGCAATCGGTCCGCTCTTTCCGGTCATGCAAGAACTACCCTGTTCTGCAACACTCCAATGCCTTCTACTTCAAGGCGCACCGAGTCGCCGGGAGTCAGCCGGCGTCCTAACTCGAAGCCGCATCCGTTGAGTACCGTTCCCGAGCCGATGACCTCACCCGCGAACAGGCTCCGGTCAACGCTCAGCTGGGCAATGGCGTCGTCGAAGCGCCAGTGCATGCTGCTCGTGTTTCCACTGCTCCAAAGCTCGTCGTTGACGTGGGCGGTCATGGACAAGGCATAAGGATCCGCAAGCTCGTCCGCTGTAACGATGCACGGACCAAGAGTGTTGGCGAAATCCTTGCCAGCAGCCGGGCCCAAATTGGCATCCATGAACGGAAGTTGCGAATCTCTCTCTGACCAATCGTTGAAGACACAGAAACCAAAGATGTGGTTGGCTGCTGTTGTTCGGTCGACGTTGATGCCCGGCGTGCCGATGATGCAGGCCCATTCAAGTTCGTAATCGATCCAAGTCGACGCGCGCGGGAACGGGATGTCGTCGTCGGGTCCGTAGATGTGCAGGTTGTCAGCGTTATAGTAGATTATCTGCTGTTTGAATTGAGGGCTCATTTGCTTTCCCATTCTCCCGAGCGCCTTTTCCATGTGCTCGAGGAACAGGCTGGCGTCGCGCAAGCGAACTGGGCGGGCTAGCGGGGCAAGTAGCTTTGCATCTTCCACAACGCTTTTCATCGGTCGCAATTCAATCAGCTTGCGGGCCTTGTCCCAAGCAAGGGGACCCGCCTCAATGAGCTCCTGCAGCGAACCTGGCGAAGCCCACCCCAGCTGTTTGCCCGCATCAACCAGGTCCAACACACCCCCTGCAACAAGGGCGCCGAGGCGGCTTCCGGAGCTGGATGAAAAAGTAACAAGCTTCATTGCGTCCCTCCGCTTGGAAGAGTTTCGGCATCTTGGCTGTCGATCACGCTTAAGCCACCTTGCCGGAGAGGTCAGGACGCAGACCTCATGGACAGGTCACCCGTAGGCGCAAACACGCTTCATTCGATCTTCCCGTTCGCCACGGAACGAACGTTCCATCTCGGTGGGTTACGACTGTTCCATTCGGGGGTCAACAACCTATATATGCGGCTCTCATGGTGAGTGCGAGGCAAGCAATGGCTGTAGAAACAAAGCGGCCTATGAAGAGCCCGCGGGGACGCGACACTCGTACCCTGATCCTGGACGTTGCAGAGCGGCTTTTCGCTGAACGGGGTTACTTTGGCGTTTCGGTGAGAGACATAACACAAGAATGCGGTACACGCCTTGCATCGGTAAACTACTATTTTGAAAGCAAGGAGGCACTCCTTAAGCAGGTAATCTTGCGTCGGTCTGCCGAGGTAAACGAGGAGCGGCGAGTTCGTCTTGAATTGTTGATGGATATCGGCGGTTCGAGATACGAGATGATCGAACGCATAGTGGATGCTTTTACACGCCCCTTGTTTGACCGAGCAATCGAGAGTGGAGACGGTTGGGACGATTATGTCCGGCTGATAGCACAGATCAACTCGCAGAGGTTCTGGGCTTCAACCTTGATGGCACCCTATTTCGATTCGATAGCCGTAAAGTTCTGTGATGCTCTAAGGACAATTTCGCCTAGTTCGACAGAATACGCAGTTCTCTTGGCTTATCAATTTATGGCCGGTACTATCCTATCCGTGCTCGCACAGAATGGGCGTATCGATGTCTTATCGAACGGTACTTATTCCTCCAAAGACTTACACGATATATACCCTGACTTAAAACTGTTTCTGAGCGGTGGTATCAGCACGACTTTAGGCAGTGAGAAGAACTAGCGTTCAGGGGTAGGAACATGTCTTGTTCTTTGCACGGCTTATCTTGGGTAGCATATGCGCTAGAGAAATGAGAAGGGAGTTACCTATGGCTGATGTGACCGGTCGCACGGCCTTTATCACTGGGGGCGCCAACGGCATTGGACTTGGGATAGCTCGCGCGTTGGCAGATGAGGGCGTTAAGATTGGCTTGGCCGACGTAGACCAAGTTGCCCTTGCGCGAGCGAGTGAGAACCTGTCATCCATCACCGAGGTTCATGCGGTGGTGCTTGATGTGCGCGATCGCGATGCCTACGCGCTAGCAGCCGACACCGTGGAGGCCAAGCTTGGTCCAGTGTCGCTACTCTTCAACAATGCCGGAGTTGCCGGAGGCGGACCCGCCACAGCACTGACATACGAGTTGTGGGACTGGAGCCTGGGCATCAATCTTGGCGGGGTTGTCAACGGCGTTCAGACATTTCTGCCCCGGATGCTTAAACGCGGCGAAGGCGGGCACATCGTCAATACTGCATCGGCGGCAGGGCTAGCCGCAACCTCTTCGGGCGTGCTTTATTGCACAAGTAAGTTCGCTGTTGTTGGTATGTCGGAAACGTTGCGCTTGGAACTTCAAGAGGCCGGGATCGGCGTTAGCGTGTTGTGTCCGGGGCCTGTGGCCACAGATATCCATGCCCGCTCTACTGACATAAATCCCGGGTTTGCTGCAATGACAGCTGACGAACGAAATAAGATCACCGGTCGAAATGCTCAAGTTAGGGCCATCCTCCAGAAGGGCACGTCTCCTGATGAGGTTGGTTTAATGGTGCTCGACGCAATACGTGACAACCAACTCTACATTCATACCGATCGCATAGCGGTGCCGCTGATTGAGCGGAGGCACAGTGAATTACTTCGCTCGCTGTCATCGTCGAATATCAAGGACGT
Source organism: uncultured Sphingomicrobium sp. (assembly GCA_964243335.1). Classification (GTDB taxonomy): domain Bacteria; phylum Pseudomonadota; class Alphaproteobacteria; order Sphingomonadales; family Sphingomonadaceae; genus Sphingomicrobium. The sequence goes on from CAXTED010000006.1 coordinate 112,059, forward strand.
CGCGCCGGAAGTCTTGGCAGCCTTCACAGCTTCTCCGCAAGAAGTTCAGGATTGATGCGGGCGCTCCGAGTCTTTTTTGAAAACTCCTGCGTCAAGGGGGTAAGGACACCGCCTGGGCGGGCCACCTCTGTTTACGTCGAGGCGAGAGCGGCGAGGCCTCCGGCCTATTAGGCTTAACGACTATCTTCGTTGGGAGAGGCCTGCGCGCAAGCTTCTGGTTGCTGGCTGCAACTAGCGGATTGCTAGAAGCGATGAGCGTCTGCCTCTTGGATCGCGGGGCTCTGGAGCCTTCTCAATCACTGGGGGACAGTACGGGCGGCCGCTTCGGGTCATCTGTGATCATAGCAAGCCGCTGCGAGACCAGGTTGCTGCATCAAGGAGCGACGAACTCGATGCAGGTATCTTTCGGGCGAGAGTGATCTCTGGTCGCGAGCATTCGAGACCTTTTCTTCGCCCGCCAACCGCGCTAGCATCCATATGCCCACAAAAAAGGTGGGTCGAGGCGTGAGAACCTCGCTGTTGAAGTCGGGATCGACCTTTGGTCGACCGGATGGCGGGCGCGTATGTCCAGCCTCCGGGTAAAGGCGCTCGCGCCTGTTCAACAGCAGGTTCTCAACGTCCGGTTTCCAAGGCCGGCATCGCCTCATGCGAGGTGATGCCGCCGGCTCTTGGCTGGCGTTGTTGAGGAGAACTTGCGTGCTGAATGGTTCTGGATGGCGGTCAGCTACCCGCCAAGTTGCTTACCGGTCATTTCTCCTAATCGCACCGCTTGTAGGTGCAGTCGGATTGCAGAGCGTTGGCGCCTCCTCGGTTCCGAAGTGGGAGTCTCCCTTTCAGGCCGGCACGCCGGATCCTAAGCGCGACAAGCTCCGTCCAGTTCCAAGCAGCCGATGTGACCATGAGCCTTACAACAACTGCACCTTTTCGGCTCGCATTGACTACGATGGGGACGGAGCTCCTGACACTGTCCGAATGATGGATGGCACAAAGGTAAGTGCACTGGTTGTCGAGTTTGGCGGCAAGCCAAAGCGTGCTCTCCGCACGATCGCCAGCTTCAAAGGCCGATGGACGGGCTCTTGCTACATCGCGGCCGCTGAAGGTGATTTCCGGGCCCTTGCCTTTACTTGCCCCGAGGTGAGTTCGGCTATCTTCAAGATGCGTGGCGGAAAACCAGCTGCTTACTGGACCGGCGACTGATGCGCCCGCACAACTCCACAAAGGTCTCGAACAATGAGCGCTGATCCCGACAAGCAGGTGTTTGGTGCTGTGACGGGTTTGGGCTGCTTCTCGTTGGCACTTGGCCTGATCCTGATACCGCCGCTAATCTTACCAGCCTTGCTCCTGGTGAAACTTGTCTCATTTGCCGGGAAGGCATTGCATCCTGCTTTAGTAGTCTTGTTTGCCGCGGCGTTGGCGTGGGGCCTTTACCGCCTCGCCGGCTTTCTCATTCGAGCCGTTCGTCCTTCGTGGGCTAGGGGCTCGATTGCTCTGTATGTTGGTGCTTGTTACACCTTCGTGATCTTCCAGCGTGAACTAACAACTGCTCGCTCTGAGCTGGATGTTACCTGGCTTGCGTTCACAATGCTGATCTTCACCGCGATCGGCTGGAAGGCTGCTGGAACGATGGTCATTAAGGCGCATCGGGATCAACTCATCCGTGCCAGGCGCTCCACTTCCTAATTTGATGATTAAGCTGCGTTTTGGGCACGCCAGGCCTGAGAACAGGCGCCGGTCTCAGACCAGTGCGACGGGAGCTGTGGTTTAGTAGTTGCCGCCCGAATCCACGGCGGTCTTATGCGAGCCGGGGGCCGGGGAAACACGCTTTATGCCGTGTCCAGCACCTGTTCGAGGAATGTGGGCTGCCTGATGGTAGTCTGAGGGCAGTGTTGTTAAGCCAGGGGCGGGGGCGTGAGAGGTCTGACGCTGCCATCGTTTAAGAGCATGCCGGTTGCCCGAGGGTAAGTTCGGAGGTCCTGGCACCATGCATTACGAGTTGGTCCGGCTGCCTACGGAACTACATCGTCTCGTACCTGAGGCAAGATCATCGACAGGGAATGCCCGCTAAGGGCAAGATCATCGACAGGGAATGCCGGCTAAGAGGCTGATGTCACCACAGGTTGGCCCAATGTCACTGACAGGTTGTGCCAGTGGCAACAGCGGCATGGTGGGCGCTGACGGGTTCGAACCGCCGACCTACTCGGTGTAAACGAGCCGCTCTACCAGCTGAGCTAAGCGCCCCCGATTGCCGGGAATGTTGCTGTAGCCGGACGCGTACGCGTTCTGCAAGGTTGGTTCGCTTGCGACCGCGTTGGATCTAGTGTCCCGACTATCAAGCATCGTTCGCTACGCCCCGACCGACGAAATTATGACTTAAACCAACCCTGCGGCTCGAAATTGAACACGCCCAATGCGAGCAGTATCACGGCAAGGATGAGTATCGCGAGCACAGCGAGGCCGATGATGCGCACGGGGGCACTTACTCGGGAACGGGGCGTGTTGTCGGCGGGGGGCATGGGCACGAGCGAGGTTCCTTGCTTCAATGTGTAATCGGAACGAGCGGATGAGGGGGGAGGGTCCCACCTTCGGTCCTTGGACTCGATAATTCGGGGGTTGAGCATGCTTGAGCGGCTGAGAACCTATGCAAGCTAGCGCAAGACTTGTGATTGTCGGCCCTGTTAGCCACTAATGATGTCTGAGCAGGGTTGCTCGAAGTCAGCCGCCTAAGTGACGGGCTCTTTGCTCACCTAACTGCTCTTTCTCGGCTAGTGCTGCTGTGCGCATCTTCTCCAGCCTGCCAAGCGATCGAGCGAGGTTCCTAAGACCTGGCAGCGCAGATGGGGTTCTGTCCTCTAGAGCGTTCGAGTGAGGCGGACCGCCACAGCCAACCATGGCGGATCGGCAACAACGGTCTGCCGCCCGCCCGCCCCAGGTGGGAGGATGTGGAGCTTGGATCCGTCCCGGTTGATGAGTCGACCGAACAGGAAGCGTCCGGCGGAGCGTGGAACGAGCACGTCGCGGTTAAGGGCGCGGCCGAACTCATCTGGTCCAAGGCGATCGCACCATAATTCATCACCGGCACGATATTCACCGAGGCTGGTGTCGACACGAATACCCACTTGGCCAGGCTTGGTACGGAGTGGCAACAGGTGCGCCGCGCGTTGTGGTGCGTTGGCGCCGGTGGCACCGAGCACGGCTACGACCTGGAGATCGTCCCGCTGCGGATGATCGACCAAGTCGGCCGCTTCCACCCCAAGCGCCTCGGCGATCCGGTTGAGCCATGCAACCGACACGGTTCGCGTGCCGGTCTCCAGTCGCCCAATCGTCTGAGGCGTCGTCTGCGGTGAGCAGGCCGCGGCTACCTCTTCCAAGGTCATCTTCTTGGCGCGGCGAACGTCGCGAATGCGGGTGATCATGGTGCTTCTCCGAACCAGCCAGGTTTGTGCTGTCCTACACTTCGGTCATTGTGGCAACAGGCGTTCGGCTTGCGAGGAGATGCAGTTTGGGACGATTGGCACAAAGGCTGTTAGCGGAGCGCGCCATTGAAGGGGCGGATGGAATGCCGGCAAGGGCGCGAGCAGGTACGGCTAGGCCGCAGCGCTCCGTCACCGTGAACGGAGCGGAGTCGCCTTTGGGTTGGCTGCTTTCCCGCGGGCACGTGTCGCGTCGACAATTCGATGCCGGGGATCATCTCCGGAACGACTGGGAGCGGGCCCAGCTGGGGCCGCGCGTGACGATGCGGTGGGACGAGGCACCGTTGAGTGGGGGGCGTTCTGGCAAGGCGCCCGCGCTTGAGCCAGCCGCGAGCCAAGTGCATGCCAAGCAGCGTTTCGATGCCGCGATCGCGGCCGCGGGTCCGGGCCTCGCTGACATCTTGTGGCGGGTCGTTTGCGGGGGTGACGGGATGCGCGAGGCGGAAGGTGCGCTTGGCTGGCCAGCGCGCGCGGGCAAATTGGTGCTGGGCATCGCCTTGGATCGGTTGGCGGACCACTACCGCTTGCCGCAGGGCTGAACTGGCCTGCGCTGGTCCGACACAAGCGCTCGTGCTAACCGCGCATGGTCCACAATCAGGAGGTGCTCGTGATCCTTTATGGTTCATCCATGTCGCCGTTCGTGCGCAAGGTACTGGCCTTCGCCGGGGAGAAGGGGATCGCGCTTGAGAGCCGGCCTGTCGGAGTCGCTGACACGAACCCGGCGTTTCGCGCAGCAAGCCCTCTGGGCAAGATGCCGGCGCTTGACGATGACGGCTATCTGCTCGCGGACAGTAGCGCGATCGTGCACTACCTTGAAGCAAAGCACCCTGAGCCAGCATTGATCCCATCGGACCCGCAGGCGCGTGGGCGCGTGATCTGGTTTGATGAATATGCCGACACAGTGATCATGGCTTGCGCGGCCAAGATCTTCTTCAACCGCGTAGTGGCGCCTCGGTTTCTGAAGCGAGCAGGCAACCTGGAACTAGCGGCGGCGGCCGAGCGAGACGAATTGCCCAAAGTATTAGATTATTTGGAAAGCGTCGTGCCGGAGCAAGGTTTTCTGGTGAGCGATCATCTGACATTGGCCGACTTGGCGGTTGTCAGCCCTTTGGCGAACTTCGGGTATATGGACGTGGAGATCGATGCGGATCGGCATCCGCGACTGAAAGCGTTTGCCGAGCGCATTTTGGCGCGACCCAGCTTTGCGTCGTGGACGGATCGTGAGCGGGCGTTCATGGCACGCGCCGCATAGGTCGGTGAGCAAACGTCGCGCCCCCGGCGAGGCGCGACGCAATTCGCTTGATCTAGAGTGCGCTGCCTTCAACGTCCTCTTCACGCCCCTGTGAGCGTTCGGTTTCGATATCTGTGATACCCGTCGTGTCGCCGCTGCCCATGGTGTCCTCGATGAGGGCGCCCTGGCCTAGCTCGGCGAAACTGGCGTCGGAGCTATCCTGACCGGTGGCATCATTGGGCTGGTTGGGGGACTGGCTCGATGCGCCGCCTGACGTATCCGCCGAGCCGCCGTAACCGCCGCCAGCCGTGCCGAGTGGCATGCCGCCATCCGTGCCTGACTGGCCCATATCGCTCTCCTGACCCGAGGATGAGCTGTTCTGGCTTTGCCCTTGGCCCTGCTGGCCTTGCGACAACAAGTCGGCTTCACCGCTGTTGCCGTAAGATGCCTGCCCGGTCGAGGAGGCGCCAGCATCGCCCGTGGAGCTGCCGCTGCTCATGGTCGTGCCGGTGCCCTGACTGCTATCATTGCCGCCAATCGGCTGGGCGTTCTGCGTACCCTGAGGCTGCTGGTCCTGTTGCTGTGTGGGATCCTGATCGCTGCCATAGCCCTGCTGACCGGTCTGGTTGTCGTCTTCGTTCATCGCGATGTCCTCCTTGAAGGGGCGTCTTGCCCATCGCGATATTAACCAAGTGGCAAGCCACTGCGTTCCTTAGGTCTTTGTCCCGGGAAAGCGGCTTGCTGGAACGAGCATGTGGATCGAAGCGGACGAAAAAAGGGCCGCCGGAATGCTCCGACGGCCCTTGATCAGATCATCAAACAGGCGAGACGATCAGGCCTGCGTGTTGTCCGCTGGCGCAGCGGCGGGCGCTGCGTCATCGTCCGTGGGGATCTCGCCCGGCTCGGCGTTCGGATCATAGTCCTCGGTAAAGCCAGCCTCATCGCGTTCGAACATCTGCGACATGACGTCGACGCCCTGCGCCTGGAGCTCGGCCTCTTCAGGCGAGCGAGCAACGTTGACCTTGACGGTCACGGTCACCTCAGGGTGCAGAGACACCTTGATCTCGTGCATGCCGATGGCCTTGATCGGACGATCAAGGATGATCTGGTTGCGCGTGATCTTGGCGCCGTCAGCTTCCAGCGCATCGATGATGTCACGGGCGCTTACCGAACCATAAAGCTGGCCGGTGTTCGATGCCTGACGAATAAGCTGCACGGTTTTGCCATCGATGCCGGTGGCGGCACCCTGTGCGATGACGCGACGATCGGCATTGTCCGATTCGATCTTCGCGCGGTTCGCCTCGAACAATTTCTTGTTGATGGCGTTGGCGCGCAGCGCCTTCTTGTTGGGGAGGAGGAAGTTGCGGGCAAAACCGTTCTTCACGGTGACTACGTCACCGATCGCGCCAAGCTTTTCCACGCGTTCGAGCAGGATAACGTCCATCTGAGCGTTCCTTACTTCACGACATAGGGAAGCAGGCCGATGTGGCGGGCGCGCTTGATCGCCTTGGCCAGCTCACGCTGCTTCTTGGTGGACACCGCGGTGATGCGGCTGGGGACGATCTTGCCACGCTCGGACACGAAGCCCTGCAGCAGACGAACGTCCTTGAAGTCGATGACAGGCGCATCCTTGCCCGAGAACGGGCAAGACTTGCGACGGCGGAAAAATGCACGGGCCATGTCTTAGGCTCCCATTTCTTCACGAGGAGCGCGCTCGGCACGCTCAGGACGGTCGCCGCGATCACCACCACGGTCGCCGCGGTCACCACGATCACCGCGGTCACCACGATCCGGACGGTCCCCTCGGCCTCCGCGTTCGCGGTCACGGTCGGAACGGCGCATCATGGCCGACGGGCCAGCTTCGTGCGCGTCGACGCGAATGGTCATAAAGCGAAGAACGTCTTCATTGATGCCAGTCTGACGCTCGAGCTCGGCAACAGCGGCCGGCGGTGCGTCAACGTCCAGCAGCACGTAATGCGCCTTGCGATTCTTGGCGATACGGTAAGCGAGGCTGCGGAGGCCCCAGGTTTCTGTCTTCACGATCGTGCCACCGTTGTCGGTGATGATCTTTGTCGCGTTTTCCGCAAGCGCATCGACCTGGGCTTGAGCCAGATCCTGACGCGCGAGGAAAACATGCTCATAGAGCGGCATGTATGGTCTCGCATGTTGACCGATCGCTGACGGGCGCACCATGCGCACCGCCCCTCCGGCTGTCGATAGAAGCTGCACCAAGCGTCGTTGAACGAACCCTCGGTGTAGGGCGCCTATGAACGACCGAGCCCTCAATGGCAAGATGGATGCCGTCTGCTAGTCTTAAGCAATTGCGCGCCCTAACGAACCAAAACGGTAAAAAAATGTTGACATCGTCACGCTGTTCTGGCACATACATGGACACTAGGCGAATCGGGACAAAGAAGTCTCGGCGAGGCGGGCACCATCAGGTGGCCCGCCTTTTTCATGCCTTGGGATCGGAGCGCCGGAGATGGGATGGTTTGGTCGCAAGGCCGATGTGGCGGAGCCGCGTCCGGCACTTCCTTTCTACGTTTCGGGCGGAGACTGCGACCCACTGCCGCGAAGTTACGCGGCGCGAGTGACAGAGGTATACGTCAACAATCCCGTGGGGCAGAGGGCGGTTCGCCTGGTGGCGGGAGCGACTGGCGGCTTGCCGGTCTATGCTTTGGAGGGCCGTGACGCTGCTGCTGCCCTGGTCCGGCAAGCGGGCCTGATCGAAGGTGTTGCGGCGCAGTTGCTGCTGCACGGAAATGCTTTCGTTCAGGTCGTCGTTGGCGGCGACGGAGCGCCGGGCGAACTGTTTTGCCTGCGGCCGGAGCGCGTCACGGTGCAGACCGATGCGCGGGGTTGGCCAACTGCCTACCTCTATAAGGTGAAGTCGCAGGTATCGCGATACGCCGCACGCGACTCCCTCGAGCGGACGCAGGTGGTGCATATCAAGGCGCTCAACCCCGGGGACGATCACCTGGGTCTGGGTTGTCTGGACGCAGCCATCGCCGCGGCGAGTGTGCACAACCGAGCCACGCGTTGGAACAAGGCCCTGTTGGACAATGCGGCGCCGCCATCGGGTGCCCTGACCTTTGATCCGGGCGATGGTTCGACACTGTCGGAAGCGCAGTTTACGCGGCTTCGCAGCGAGATGGACGAGAGCTTCTCCGGCAGCGGCAATGCCGGACGGCCGCTGCTGCTCGAGGGCGGGCTCAAGTGGCAGTCGCTGAGCCTGACACCCGCAGACATGGACTTCGTCGGCCTGAAGGAAGCAGCGGCACGCGATGTTGCACTGGCCTTCGGCGTTCCCCCCGTGCTCCTCGGGTTGCCCGGGGACAGCACGTATTCCAATCTGCGTGAGGCGGGACGCGGCCTTTACCGGCAGACCGTTCTGCCATTGGCGCAGCGCATTATCGATGCGCTCGGAGCCGGCTTGTCGGACTGGTATGGGCCGCTGAGACTGGCAATCGACATTGATCAGGTAAGTGAACTTGCCGAAGATCGTGAGCGATTGTGGCAACAAGTCGGTGCAGCCGCTTTCCTGTCGGACCGGGAAAAACGCGAGATGCTTGGGTTCAAAGCGGAGCAGGACCGATGAGCGCGACCGATCCGAATGCCGAAGCGCTGCTGACGCAGTTGCTGGCCCAGGCCCAAGGGCGGGTTAGTGACACGGTTACATTGCGGGCCATGGTGGAAGAGGCGAGCGGGATGGGTGCAACACTGGCCCTTGCTCGTCTGGGCCTCGACGATCCTCGGGCGCGTCGGGACATGGACGAGCTGCGGGAACTCCTGTCCGCTTGGCGCGATGCCAAGCGCAGCGCTTGGCGGGCAGTCGTCACGTGGATCGTGCGGATTGCGCTAGCCACACTGCTGATCGGCCTGGCTGTTCGGCTCGGCCTGACGGGGTTGATCCATGCCACCAACGGATAAGCCGCGAGTGCGGTTCGCGGGCTATGCGGCGGTGTTCGACGCCTTGGATCGGGGCGGAGACGTGATCCGGCCAGGGGCGTTCACGCGGACGCTCAAGATGGGGGAGCAGGTGCCGCTATTATGGCAGCACCGCGGCGGTGAAATCGTCGGACGTGTCGAGACCTTGCGAGAGGACAAACGCGGGCTGCGGGTGATCGGTACGCTCGACGCCGAAACTGCGAAATCTGCATTGGGTAGACAGATGCGGAAGCGCCTCATCGATGGGCTGAGCTTTGGTTATCAGGTGCGCCAGTCGAAGCAGGCGAACGGCATTCGTGAGCTTATCGATCTGGACCTGGTGGAGGTCAGCGTGGTGGCGCGACCGATGCAGCCACTGGCCAGAATACACGCGGTCGAGGGCTAAGGCCCGCCCGCTTTCAAGCATGTGAGTGTGCGTGTGCACGCTTTCGTCCGGCTGCGTCGCAGCCTTCATCCGTCGCGTCCCGCGGCGGGCTTTGTCGCATGGAGAAAAGCATGGTGGAAGTAAAAGCGGATGCGCTGGAGCAGTCGTTCGACGTGATCGAAGAGCAAGGCATCGGCGCTTCGCTCAGCGAGGAGTTGCAGTCGCTGAAGGCCCGCGTCAACGCCGGCTTGCTGGCAAGCGCACGGCCGGCGCTGGAGGTCGGCACGAAGTCGGCTGAAGCAAGCGGCTATGTCGAGCGCTACCTGCGCCGGGGCGTCGATAGCGGAATGGAATTGAAGGCGGCTGACAACAGCAGTAGCGGCGCCGGCGGGTTTGCGGTGCCCCGCGAGATCGACGAGGAAATTCAGCGCACCCTGGTGGCACGTTCACCGATCCGGGCCATCGCCAATGTCGTTCGGGTTGGCAGCTCAAATTATCGCAAGCTGGTAGCCAATGGCGGCACACCGTCCGGCTGGACGGGCTTCGAAGCCGCTCGCCCAGAAACGACCACGCCGACGTTCAGCGAGATCGTCCCGCCATCCGGTGAACTATACGCCAATCCAGCTGCGTCGCAGCAGATGCTGGATGATGCTGCATTCGACGTGGAGCAGTTCCTCGCCACCGAGATCGCGACGGAGTTTGCGCGGGCAGAAGGCAAGGCTTTCGTGAGTGGGACGGGGGTCAACCAGCCGCTCGGATTTCTCACGTCGCCGACTGCCATCACGGCAGATCCGGCACGGGCCATGGGAACGCTGCAGACGATTGGAACAGGCGTCGCCGGTGCCTTTCCTACCGCTTCGCCGCAGGACAAATTGCTCGACTTGATCCAGACCTTGCGCCAGCCGTATCGCCAGGGCGCGGTGTTCGTGATGAATTCGGCGACAGCGGCGATCATCCGCAAGTTCAAGACGAGCGACGGCGCCTTCATCTGGCAACCAGGTTTGATGTCGGGTCAGTCGGCAACCTTGCTTGGCTATCCCCTGATCGAGGCGGAAGACATGCCGGATGTCGCCGCCAGCAGCCTGTCGGTCGCCTTTGGCAACTTCAAGTCAGGTTACGTGATCGCCGAGCGCGGCGAGACCAGCATACTGCGCGATCCCTACACGCACAAACCATACGTGCACTTCTACGCCACCAAACGGGTCGGTGGCATCGTGTGCAATTCCGAAGCCATCAAGCTGCTGCGTTTCGCCTGAGGCATCGCCGGTGCGCGCCAGCGGTGCGCACCGGCTCACCATCCAATTCCCGATTAGCTGAGCCGACAAAGGAACCGTCATGCCCGTTCCGTTCATTCCTAAGTTCGTCGATCTAGTACGAACTACATCCACGACGCAGGGCACCGGACCACTGGTGCCTGGCGCCGCAAGTCCCGGCTTCTCGGGTTTCGGCGAGTCCCTGATTGTCGGCGACCGTTTCTACTATTGTGCACAGGGCGTCGATAAACCTGCCGAGCGTGAAGTGGGCCGGGGCACGCTGCAGGCGAACGGCACGATCCTGCGCGAACCATTGAGCGGGACGGCAACCAACTTCACGACCGGGTCAAAGACCATCTCGCTCGTCACAGCCGCCGAGTGGTTCCGCAAGGTCGAGGCCCAGGGAACGTCGACAAGCGCCGTTCCTGCGGGGATGACGACTGTGACTACCCGGGTCGACCTGGCGCTTTTACCTGCCATTGCGGGAGCGCAAGCTGCCTTGAGCGAAGGAGGGCGCGCCGGCGTCTTCCTGTTCGATGCGGCTGCTTCTGTGCCTCGTGTGGCGGCGGACACGCTGCAAGGCATCTACGTAGCGCCAAGCACGGACACGACGGGCGCAAGCGGCGCCTGGACAAGACAGTTCAGCGGAGCCTTGGATGTACGCTGGTTCGGCGCGCTAGGGAACTTCGTCACCGACGACCTACCTGCATTTAAGGCAGCGCACGACCTAATCAAAGCAGGACGCGCGCGGTCCCGAACGCTGCATTGCGAAGGCACGTTCTACCTTTCGCAATCGCTAAATCTGAATACGACAATGACCTTGCGCGGCGGCGGCCCAGGGTTCGATCCGACCCTTCGATCGATCCTTCGGTTCGGCAAGAATCGTGACGGGATCATCATCAACCACGTCACGACCACCGGCAACATTGGGGCACCGGAGCCAATTACGGCGATGCCAGTGGATCGCGCATCGAGAACCTTCAGTTGTGGGGCGGCGGCGCTAACGTCAACAGCGCAGGCACCGTGACTACCTTCGCCGCGGGCGACAGCACCACGGGTCACGGTGTCCGCATTCGCGGGGCCTTTGTCACGGTAGTGGACGTGCAATGCTCATTCTTCGGCGGCGACGGGTTCAATGTCATCGCAACCGCGGGAAGCACGGGACCCGTCGCAGGCAATGCCAACAATTTCCGCCTGGATAACTGCCAGTCGATCTATAATCGCGGCAACGGCTATACGTTCTCCGGCAACGATGCGAACGCTGGCGCTACCTACATATGCTCGGCCATCTCGAATGGCGGCGCAGGCTTCCTCGACTACACCTTCTTAGGTAATGCTCATCGAGACGCGCATGTCCGGGATTGCGGCATCAGTGACCCAACAGGCTCCAACGGGCCCACCGGATCAGCCCTTTATGCAAGCAATCTATATTATGTCGTAGCGGGGCGCGCTGCACAGGCTTCCACCGAAGTGCCGGGCTCCGTCACCAACGGCACGGAAGCGTGGCGTCGCTACTACCAGGGTTACAGCGGCCGACCTTGGTCGACCGGTTTGGAGTGGGTGTGCGGTGCGCCTTACGCTTCCAATCCAGGCAACGCCAATTGTTCAAACCTGGTGTTCGACAACTGCTACGCCGAAAGCGGACAATCTCCTTGCCAGGTCTATGCTCCGGGCAAGCTGATGGGCGGCCTGTTGTTCGAAGCGGGCATGGACAAGGATGCGAACGCACCCTGGCTTCAAGCCGGCAACGGCGCCTTCACGGCGGCGTGTTTCAAAGCCAATGTCTATGGCTCGAACCGCGTGGCTTCGCTTGGAGCAAACCGCGGTTCGCCGGAGCCAACAACCTGGATCGGCTATGCCGATGGCACTTATTTCTGGAGCCTTCGAAGCGAGCTTGTAACGGGAATGGCCTTCTCGGTCGAAAGCCGGAATGTGTGGACCGTGGATCCGGATAGTGGATCGTTCCCGTCTTCAATGCGGCTGCGAACGCCAGTCATCTCCGACGTTTCCGGGGACCAGACCTTGTAGCGGCGGCTGGCGCGAACTATTGTCCGGCGCGGGGGTGCGATCGGTCTCTGTTGCAGCCACCGGCATCTTCACGGGCAGCGCCGCCGAAGCTCAAGTGCGAGCGCTCGCTTTGATTGGCGAAGTCGAAGATTACGAACTTAGTTTCGAAGGTGGCGAGCGAATGCAGGGCCGCTTCCTGGTCACCCGGCTCGAGTATAGTGGGGACTTCAATGGCGAGCGCAATTACACGGTTGCGCTGGAGAGTTCGGGCCAGGTGCAATCACTGTGAGCGCCAATCCCCATCGGGGTGAAGCGGCAATTACCGTGTGCGGCGAGAAGCTGGTTCTTAGACCAAGCTTCACGGCTCTGGTCGCCGCGGAGCAGGAACTGGGATCGCTGTTCACGCTGGTCGACCGGGCGGCCGGGGGCGAGTTGACGTTGCAGGAAATCGCGGCGCTGTTTGACCACCTGTCGGCGCAGCGCAGCGCCGCGATCGGGCGCGCACAGATCGGCCAGGCGGTCGTGGAGCTTGGACTGGCGCGAACCACGCCGGTGCTGAGGGTCGTGCTTGGGCAGATTCTCCAGGGCGGATCGTGAGTCCATGTTCGGTGAGAAGGCCGCGCAACTGTGCGGCCACGCTGCTCGCATGCTGGAGTGGCGGCCCGAAGAGTTCTGGCGTGCAACGCCGGCCGAGTTCGCGGCCTGCCTGACTATCGTTGACGCGTGCGACGCGCCTTTAACGCCTGCTCAGCTCGCTGGCCTGCGGGCCGCATTTCCAGATGGGAACCAACAATGATCGGCGACGAGGACATGGAGCGCATGGTCATCAGCGTGCGCGCCGACACCGCGGCATTCGCGCGTGATGTCGGGGCGATGCGCGCTGAGCTGGAGGGCCCGCTTGCGGCCGGCGCGGGACGGGCGGGGCGGATGATCGAAGGCGCTTTGTCGCGGGCCATCGTGAACGGCAAGTTCGGGTTCGACGACCTTAAGCGGGTGGCTTTGTCAGCAATGTCCGAGATTGCATCGGCATCGCTGCGTTCGATGCTTTCTCAGTCTGGCAGTGGCGGTAGTGGGGGCCTGGGGAGTCTGCTCGGCGCTGCCCTCAGCGGGGCAAGCGGGTCTCCCGGCAGGGCAACCGGCGGTCCGGTTAGCGACGGTCGCCCCTACATGGTCGGTGAGCGTGGTCCGGAGTTGTTCGTGCCTTCCGCGCATGGGCGGATCGAGACACTTGGCGGTGGCAGGTCGGTCAATGTGGCGATCTCGATCCATGCACGGCAATCAAGCGACCCGCAGGCGTTGCAGCAGTCAAGCAGGCAGATCGCACGCGCCGTACGCTCCGCATTACGGGCAGACCGGGCGTGAACCATTGGTTCACCAAGATCGATGCGCCGATCACAAAGCGCTGGGTCAAGCGCTTCGCGGCGGAACAATGGTTGGTCGACTTTCCGCGGGGCGCGATGGGTGCAGTGGTGTCTGGCGCAGACGAAACCTCATTGACCGCGCATGCTACGTTCCTTCGGAAGAACGATCTTGTCGGGTTCATCTTTGAAAGCGAAGACCGTCATGCGCACCCCGCGCATCGCCGCACTCTGAGCAAGAATTATTCCAGGTGCACGCTACGTTTTCGGTGGCAGTCGGTCGCATTGATGGCGCTCGACGCGGTCAACGGCGCGACGCTCACCATCGAGGGTCGAGACGCCGCCGGACAGGCACGAAGCTGGTACGTGCGCCTTTGGAATTACGCACAGGGAAGCGGCAGCGATGCAGTCATAACGCTTGATTTCGACGCCCTCCACGGCGGCTTCATCCTACCCGGCGAGGCACAAAGAGTTGATCCGCGGGACATCGATCGCATGTTCATCAGCCTTGTTCCGCCGGCGTACGATCCCGCTGACTCAAGCGTCCTTGCAGCAGGTTTGGAGGGACATCTGACCCTGAGCAATATTCAATGCGAGGGGTCAGGGTCGGTGCTTGAGGCGGGCGATGCCGTTGTACCTCCTCACGAACTACGGATCTGCACGGCGTACGACGACATGTACCATCTGGTGCCCGAGCGCGTGCTCGACAGCATCGAACGGCTGGGGTTCCGCAAAGTCATCACCCACTACATTGGGATGAGCCATTACTTCGCACTTGGGGCGGATGGCCTGCTTCGTGCCGACACCCCGTTCAACGCAGCGGCGCTTGCCTGGCACGAAGCCTTTGCGGATGCGGCGAAACGGCGTGGCTTTATCGTCATCTGGTCACTGTCTTACGAATTGCTCGACATGTTCTGCCCGGCCGTCTGGAAGCAACGACAGCGGGATGGCTCGCCGGCGCTGACGGGGTATGATCCACCATCGACGCTGGTGTCCCCGGCGTCGCAGCCGGGAACGGCCTTTCTGCAGTCCGTGGCCGTGAAGCTTGCCCAGATATCGGCAGCACGCGGCGTACCCATTCAAGTGCAAATCGGTGAGCCCTGGTGGTGGGTGACCAACGATCACGAGCCATGCCTGTACGATGCGCAAGCTCGCTTGGCGCTCGGCGGCGATCCGGTTGCGATTCCCGATGCACGTGGGTCCTTGAGCGTGGCGCAAACGAACCTGCTCGAAGCGGCGGGCTTGTTGCTGGCACAATCCACGTCCGCCATCGCCGCTGCGGTTCGAGAGGCGCAGCCCGGCGCCGAGTTGTTGCTGCTGGTGTACCTTCCAGGCGTACTGTCGGCGGATGCGCCGGAGCTGCGCCGGGCCAATCTGCCGCTTGGCTGGGCATATCCCGCCTTCGAGATCCTTCAGCTTGAAGATTATGAGTGGGTCACAAGCAGGCAAACAGCACTCGGTGCAGCGGCGGTTGAAGCGGCTGCCTCCCGGCTGAACTACCCGGTTTCGCGGCAGCATTATCTAGCGGGTTTCGTCGCGAACGCGGATCGACGTGCCGACTGGGATCCCATTCTCCGCGCCGCTCAGGTCGCAACCGAACGAGGCGCAGCGGAAGTGTTTCTTTGGGCTCTGCCCCAAGTGCTGCGGGATGGTTTGACGATTTTCGGCGAGGAGAGTGACGTGCAGGCATTCGACGACACAATCTTTCCGATCGAGATTGGTGCGGAGGCAAGCGTAAGCCCTGGTTTCTCGACCACGGTCGTGACATCCGCGAGCGGGTTCGAATTCCGCAATGCCAATTGGTCGCAGGCGAGGCTGCGTTTCGATGCGGGTCCGGGGGTTCGGGGCGATGACGAGATCCACCAACTTCTCGCATTCTTCAGGGCGCGTCGCGGAAGCGCGATCGGGTTCCGGTTTCGCGATCCGTACGACTTCAGCTCTGCCGGAATGGCAGGTGCCCCGCGCTCTACGGACCAAAGGATCGGGACTGGCGATGGAGCGACGGGGCGCTTCGCCTTGGTGAAACACTACGGTGATGCAGAGGCACGCCGGATAACGCGCCCGCGGCCCGGAACGGTTCGCGTAAGCATCGACGGCTCCGAGTTGATCACGGGATGGTCGCTCGATGGCGGTCACGTCGTGCTTGATGTGCCGCCGCCGCTTGGAGCAGCGATAAGTGCCGGATTTCTGTTCGATGTACCAGTCAGGTTTGAACTGGATCGTCTCGACATCAATCGAGCAAGTTTTCTGACGGGCGAGGCTCCTTCTGTACCGTTGATCGAAGTTCGAGAGGACGAAGCATGAGCGGCTTCTTGGACGAGCCGGTCACCGCCCTGAGCTATCAGTGGACGCTCGAGCGTTCGGACGGGGCCGGGCTGGCGTTGACGAGCCATGATCAGCCGCTGATGCTTGGCGACACCATCTTCCGACCCGCGCCTGGCCTAATGCCGTCGGCGGTTCAGCGCTCAGCTGGGCTGGAAGTAGTTAGCGGAGAGGCGAAAGGTGCACTTTCGGCGCGTGCACTGACCAAGCGAGACTTCATTGCGGGCCGGTGGGACGGAGCCAGATCGCACTTGTTCGCCGCGGATTGGCAGCGACCTTCACAGGATCATGTCTCCCTGCAGCGTGGCGAGCTTGGCGGTATCCACACCGAAGGTGACAGCTTTTCCGCCGACTTGCTTGGCGCCGCGTCTCGCTTGGATCGACCGATCTGCCCTTTGACCTCGCCCGAGTGCCGGGCCGAATTCGGGGATAACAGATGCCGAGTAGATCTTGCTGGCAGGACCTTGCGGGCGAGCGTGGTGGAGGCTGCCGGCGAGCGAATTGTCTTAAATCATACGCCGGAGGGGCGCTTCCTGCATGGCCGAATACGCTGGTGGAGCGGCGAGAATGCGGGCCTGTGGTCAACCGTTATCGCGATCGATGGCGCCGCGCTTATCCTCCGGGAGCCGCCGCCCAGCCTGGTTGCCATTGGTGAAAGCATCGTCTGCCACGAGGGATGCGACCAGACCTTCGCCACATGCCGGGCACGCTTCAACAATGCGATCAACTTTCAAGGTGAGCCGCACTTGCCTGGCAACGACCTGCTGACAAGCTATCCCGGTGGTTGATCGCGGGCTCCAAGTCATTGAGCGCGCACGTGTCGTAGTTGGTTCGCCGTTCCGGCCTCAAGGGCGCGACCCCGTTACCGGGCTCGATTGCGTGGGTCTCATCCTGGTAAGTTTTAGGCTCAATTCGAATGTTGTTCGGCGAGACTATCGGCATCGCGATATCGACGCAGCCGCGGCGATCGCGAAAATGCCGGATGCCGTCAGGCGGGTAGCGAGGCCGCAACGGCGTCCGGGTGATCTGCTGTTGCTGCTTGTCGGGCCCTGTCGAATTCACTTCGCTGTCCAGACGCGTGGCGGTTTCATTCACGCCGACGCCTCGATCGGACGGGTGACCGAAGTTCCCGGCGCGCCAAGCTGGCCTCTGCTTGCGGTCTTCCGGCTGCGCTCTCGTTACACGAAAAGGGGTGAGGCATGGCGACGCTCGTTCTGAGTTCGTTAGGTACGGCTGTTGGTGGTCCGATCGGCGGCGCTGTCGGTGCCATGCTGGGTCAATCGATCGACCGCTCGATCTTTTCTGGCGGCCCTCGCACCGGTCCGCGGCTTGGCGATCTGTCGGTGCAGACGTCTTCATACGGAACGCCTGTGCCGCGCGTGTACGGCAAGATGCGCGTGGCCGGTACTGTCGTGTGGGCCACCGCGCTCAAGGAAAGCCAGACACTTACAAGCGGCGCGAAGGGGCCAGCTGGGACGCTTGCTTACGCCTATTCCGTCAGCCTCGCGGTCGCACTGTCGTCCAGAGCGGCGTCGGGCGTCGGGCGGATCTGGGCCGATGGCAAACTGTTGCGGGGAAGCGCGGGCGACTTCAAGGTTCGCACGGAGTTCCGCTTTTACTCCGGCGATGGGGATCAAGCACTAGACCCGCTGATGGCAGCGACCGAAGGGCTGCTTGCGACGCCAGCCTACCGCGGCTTGGCACTTGCAGTCTTCCAGGACCTAGACCTTGCGTCCTTCGGCAATCGAATCCCCGTACTGACCTTTGAGTTGATAGCCGACGAGGATGTGCCCTCCTTGGGCAACGTGATCGCCGACGCCAGCATTGGGGACATCCAGTGCGAGGCTTCAACGCAAATCGGAGGCTTTGCGGCGCATGGACTTTCAATTCGCGCTGGTGTCGCAGGATTGATCGAGACCTTTGGAATGTGTTTGCAGGATGATGGTGAGCTTCTGATCGAACCATCGTTGTCGCCGACCCTATTCATCAAGCCCGACGAGATCGGCTGTGCACAGGTGGGGGAAACGAGCGCGAAAACGCGTCGGTGGCAGGAACCGGCGACGACTTTGCCGGCGCGAGTCTCATTGTCTTACTATGAGCCCGAACGGGACTATCAATCCGGAGTGAAGCAGGCGTTGATGCGCGGCGGTCGCCGCCTGGATGCGATCGACCTTCCGGCAGCCATGTCTTCGGCATCCGCGCGATCTCTTGTAGAGCAGATCATGGCCCGCACTTGGGGTGAGCGCGATCGGCTGCAAGTACAACTTCCATCAAGCTACCTCGATGTGCAGGTTGGGCAGCGCATCGTTTTGCAGGGTGACCCAGCCGAGTGGAGGGTCGAGGAGGTGACCATCCAAGGGTTGGTGGTTCAGCTCGAGTTAAAGCGATCGCTGGTTCGGATGACTGAAGGGGTTGCCGGCGATGCAGGACGGATTGTTCAGCAGGTGGACTTGGCGGCGCAGCCGACGATCCTAGCGTTGCTCGACCTTCCGGCATTTGATTTCGCACAGGCAGAGAAAGCATCGCCGTCGGTCGTTCTTGCCGCAAGCAGGGCAAGCGATGGTTGGGCTGCGGTCCCAGTGACATTCTCGTTTGCGGGAGGCGAGCACGTCGAGCGAACCTGCGGACGCAAAGCCGTGATCGGAAAGACCCTGAACGCGCTCCGCCCGGCTGCGTCCTGCCTGATCGACTGCGTGAATGCGTTGGATGTCGAGCTGTCAGCTGCCGGCGACTGGCTGCAAAGCTGCGATGACGCGAGCTTGGCCGGGCGGGCCAACCTCCTCGCCGTTGGGCAAGAGATTATCCAGTTCGGCGATGCCTTGCCGCTTGGGGACGGACGATTTCGCCTCCGGAGACTGCTGCGGGGGAGGGGAGGGACAGAGTGGGCTGCCGGGCTCCATCTTGCTGGAGAGCGCGTAGTCCTGATCGATGCAGCTACTTTGTTGGCAGTTCCTCTGCCGTCCTATGCAATCGGCGCTACCCTGAGCGCGCAAGCCAGCGGCTTGGGTGACGGCGGAAAGGCAGTTCCCGAGAGTCTGGTTGTCAGCGGTGAGGCTCTTCGCCCGCCAAGTCCGGTGCACCTGAAGGCGAAGAGATCGCGCGGTGCCCTGCAGCTGGACTGGAGCCGCCGGTCCAGGCTGGGCTGGTCTTGGGTGGACGGTAACGACGCCCCGCTCGGGGAGGACGTCGAGCGATACCGCGCGATCCTGAAGGGAGCATCGGGAACGATCGAGCAAACCGTTACGGAGCCCGCCTGTCTGTTCAAAAGTATCGAGATCTTGAGCGTCGGGTCGAACCCGACAGTCACCGTCGAACATCTCGGCACCTACGGTTTGTCTCGCCCCACCAGCCTGATCATATCCTGAGAGGTAATCGACAATGACCGCTACCCCGCGTCTCACCCTGCCGTTCATCGTACCCGGCCAGGCTCAAAAAGAGCTTTTTCATAATGAAGCGCTGCAGCGGCTCGACATGCTGGTGCAGCCCGTCGTGGAGGGCGCGGCATCCAACACACCCCCCGTGTCACCTGATCTCGGCGACGCCTTCTTGGTAGGCACCGCCCCCTTGGACGCGTGGACCGATCAAGCGCAGGCTCTGGCGGGCTGGACTGAGGGCGGCTGGCGGTTCGTTGCCGCGTTCGAGGGCCTTCGCGTTCTTGAGCGTTCAAGCGGGCAGTTCGCGACGTTTAGGTCCGGGAGCTGGGTCACGGGAGTGCTGGATGCCACTTCCGTTCGGGTTGCCGGAAAGGTCGTGCTTGGACCGCAGCAGCCGGCGATTGCAAGTACGGCCGGTGGTACGGTGCAGGACCTAGAAGCGAGAGCGGCCCTGAGCGCTATCCTCGACACGATGCGCAGCCATGGCCTGATCGCAGTCTAGCCCTGTACAAGTCCAAAGCGTGCGACACTTTGGCCACAGCAGTCATGTTTCCGCGCGGGGCCGGTTTCGGTCCGCTCTTGAGGGAGTTAAGGAACGCGCAGCAGTCGACCTGCTGAGTAGACATAAGGACATTTTCAATGCGGAAGCTGGTTATCGGACTAGCGCTTGCCACCAGCGCGTTGGCAACCCCGGCTCTTGCTCGGGACAACGCTGGCTACATCGGCGTGGACGGCGGAGTTCTTCTCGTCGAGGATCAGAACCTCGATACGCGCGTCGGGACTCGTTCGACGAACAATGGTGTCAGCATCGATTACAAAAAAGGTTACGATGTCGACGCTCTAGCAGGTTATGACTTCGGCATGCTCCGTGCCGAGGTGGAGCTTGGCTATAAGCGTGCGAAGATGAGCAACATCAACTTCAACAGCGCGGTTCTGCCGACCTTCCCGACCACCGCTTATGGCGGCCGAGGTGAGGTTCTTTCGGGCATGGGCAATCTGTTGCTCGACTTCGGCAACGAGGGACTGACTGGTTTCGTCGGCGGTGGCGCGGGCATCGCTCGTGTTAAGGTCCGTGCGGACGTAGGCGGTCCCGGCATTCCCGTTGGCTCTGGCTTCCGGGGCCAGGACGACCGCTTCGCATGGCAGGGGTTGGCCGGCGTGCGTGTAGCAGTCGGACCCAACGTAGATCTTGGGCTGAAGTACCGCTACTTCAACACCAAGTATCGCTTCGCTGAAGCTGCGGCGCCGCAGGGTGGCCAGTCGATCAACGGTCGCTGGCGTTCGCATTCGCTGCTAGCGAGCTTGGCGTTCAACTTCGGTGCTCCAGTGGAAGTTCTTCCGCCGCCTCCGCCTCCGCCGCCGCCACCACCTCCGCCACCTCCGCCAGCAACTCAGACTTGCCCGGACGGTTCGGTGATCTTGGCGACCGACGTGTGCCCGGCACCTCCGCCTCCTCCGCCGCCACCTCCGCCTGCGCCCGAGCGCGGCTGAGGCCAAGCGGCCCCACAAGGCAGCAACAAGTAACGGCTCGGGCTTCGTCGCCCGGGCCGTTTCTGTTTCGGCTAGACCACCCTCTGGCGCGCGGGATCATCTGTCGCTAGGTTTGGGTATGGGGATGGGCGAAAAGCAGCACGGCGCAGCAGCGCTTTTCGGCCTGTTGCTTGTTGGATCAACCGTGCCGGCTTACGCTGCCGATCCTTCCCCAACTCTAATTTTCTTCGACAGCGGAAAGCCCGTGCTTACTCGGGATGCCACTGAAATCGTGGCCATCGCATTCCGGGAGGCTGCGCCGAGCGCAAGGTGGCTGCTTATCGGCCACGCTGACCGATCCGGATCATCTGCCGCAAACCGCCGCGTGGCGCTGGCAAGAGCTACGGCGACGCGCGACTATCTGCTACAGCTTGGTGCAGACCCCGCGAGCGTCACTGTCCGTGCCAGCGGCGAAGATGCGCCGCTCATTGCCACAGCAGACGGAGTCTGGGAGGCCCAGAACCGACGCGTTGAGCTTCGTTCGAGCCAATGAACGAACCTGCTCGAAGGAACGACGGCTACCGGCAAGATATCAACTCTGCAGATTTCGCGGCGCTGAAAGCTAGTGCCAGCCTCGTCCAATCCTTTGGGGAAGCGCCAGACTACGGCTCGACGAGAACCCAGCAGCACAGTAGTTCGCCCTTCATGCACCTTCCATCCCGTCTATCTTGTGGCCGCGATGCGCTTCGCGCGAATTGGGCGTGGCTTGCGCGAACCGCCGGGGTCGCCTGCGGCGCGGCGGTCAAGGCGGATGGCTACGGCCTTGGTGCCAAGCAGGTCGTCGAGGTGCTCGGAGATGCCGGGTGCCGCGACTTCTTCGTATCTACATGGTGGGAAGCCGATCAACTTGGCGCCGTGCCGGACATCGCGTCGGTGGTGGTGCTTCACGGCGTTGGTTCTGACGACCTGCCCGCAGCGCTCGCGAGCAATGCACGCCCGGTGCTTAATTCGTCAGCCCAGGTGAAGCGCTGGAAAGAAGCTGCGCCGGGCCGTCCGTGCGACGTGATGATCGATACGGGCATGAACCGCTTGGGACTGCGGACCGAGGAGACAGGCGTTCTCGATGGCCTGAACATCGACACCCTCCACAGTCATCTCGCCTGCGCCGACGAGGATCATCCGCTCAACGCGGTCCAGCTCAGCCGATTTCGCGAGGTGGCGGCGTCCGTGCCAGCGCAACGCACCTCATTGGCGAACAGCGCGGGTATATGCCTCGGGCGCGAGTACAGCTTCGATCTCGTGCGCCCAGGACTCGCACTCTACGGCGGCGTCCCTCGGCGAGAAGCGCGTGACAACATCGTGCCTGTGGCAGAGATCGAGTCGCAGATCGTACAACGTCGAACGATCAAGGCGGGCGAGACCTGCGGCTATGGCGCAACCTATAAAGCCGAGCACGACACGCAGGTGGCCATCATCAACGTGGGCTATGCCGACGGTTATTGGCGATCATTTGCCGGCGCCGGGATGGCCAGCGCGGGCGGAAATAGGCTGCCGCTGCTTGGACGCGTGTCGATGGATCTCATCGCGGTGGGCTGTGACGCTGCCCCGGATCTCGCCGAAGGAGACTGGCTCCAGATCGACTTCGATCTGGAGCGCTCGGCTGCGCAGACCGGGACAACGCAGTATGAACTTCTAACCGGTCTGGGGCACCGCTTCGAGCGGATCTGGCGCTGAGATTTTGGGCGGCGGCGTCTTGGGCGTGTAGCGGCACAAATCCAGCACCGGACAGCGCCAGCACTCCGGCTTGCGGGCCTTGCAGATGTAGCGCCCGTGCAAGATCAGCCAGTGATGCGCGTGCCTCCGAAAAATGCCTGGGGTGCTTTTCTCTAGCTTTAGCTCGACCTCGAGCGGAGTCTTGCCCGCAGCCAAGCCCGTGCGGTTCGATACGCGGAACACGTGTGTGTCGACGGCAATCGTCGGCTGTCCGAAAGCTGTGTTCAGCACCACGTTGGCAGTCTTCCGCCCGACACCGGCCAAAGCCTCTAGGGCGCCACGTTCCTGCGGCACCTCACCTCCGAACTGATCGAGCAGTTGCTGCGCCATCAGGATGACGTTGCGTGCCTTCGTGTTGAACAGCCCGATCGTTCGGATGTGTTCCTTCACGCCCTCCTCACCAAGGGCCATCATCTTGGCTGGTGTATCGGCCAAAGCGAACAGCCTGCGCGTGGCGAGGTTGACGCTGACATCGGTCGCCTGGGCCGACAAGGCGACCGCCACCAGCAGAGTGTAAGGATTGCTCCACTCGAGCTCGCCCAGTGGCTCGGGGTTCATCTCGGCCAGGCGGCGGTAGAACTCGAAGATCTCTGCCCGTTTCAAGCCTGCCCGATCACATCGCGCATCGAGTAAAGACCCGGCTCCCGTCCGCGCAGGAAAGCCGCGGCTGCGAGCGCCCCCCGAGCGAAGATCGAGCGGCTTTCGGCCCGGTGCGATAGGATCAGGCGCTCCTCAGGACCAGCGAAGATCACGTCGTGATCGCCCGCCACCGTTCCACCCCGAAGCGCGGCGAAGCCTATCGCACCCTCAGCCCGAACCTTAGCTGTGCCATCGCGCGCCCGTTCGCTGTTGCTTGGCAGATCGATCTCGCGCCCGCGCGCCGCTGCTTCCCCCAGGGCCAGAGCGGTGCCGGACGGGGCGTCGGCTTTGCGGCGATGATGCATCTCTAAAACTTCAATGTCCCAGTCGCTGCCAAGCACCGCGGCGGCACGCTCGACGAGATCGGCTAGGAGAGCCACGCCAAGCGACGTGTTCGCTGCACGGAGCACGGCGACCCGGCTTGCAGCATCGGCGATCCGACGATTAGCCAGATCATCCAGACCGGTGGTTCCGATCAGGATCGGCAAGTTGGCGCGCATGGCGCGGTCCAGGCTTGCCGCCAAAGCCGCCGGGGCGCTGAAATCGATGAGCACGTCGCCATGATCTGCATCGATCGTAAAACGATCATCCTGCACCACGGCGGCGGCGATCGCCTGACCCATGCGGCCATCGGGTGCGATCAGGGTCAATCGGGTCGGTTGCTGATCGGTGCGCATCGTCACCGTGATGGCGCAGCGATGAACCGGGCGCAACGTTCAGTCGCTGCTGAAGAGCCAAAGCGGCAGCCGGTGCACGGACCTTCGCACCATTGATGAGGAAGATAAAAGCGTCGCGACCGGCCTCAGCCCAGCCGCTCGCGCGGGCTGCAAAGCCATCAAGAGCCTGCTCGTCATATCCCGTCGGCACGTCTTCGCGCATCCGCTGTAAACGCGCGTAAGCAAAGTCCGCGGTGTCGGCCTCTATGCACGGGAACTCGTCATCATCGCCAAACACGACTGCCACGTTGTGCTCGCGACAAAGCGAGAAGAAGGCGTCGTCGCGGAAACTCTCGTGCCGTGGCTCCAGCACATGGCGGAGCAGCCGTCCCTCCAGGTCCCTGGGCAAGAGCTCGAGAAAGCGCGCTATGTCGTCGCGGTCGAATCTGCGCCTAGCTGCGAGCATCCAAAGGATGGGGCCAAGTTTGTCGCCCAATCTGACCATCCCTTGAGCCATGAACGTTTCCACACCCTCCCGAGCATCGGCGAGCTTAGGTCGAGTTACGCAAAAACGGCTGCCCTTCACCGCATATTGGAAGCCTTCGGGCGCGGCATCGCCCCAAGCCGCCCAGCTGTCAGGGCTTTGGCGACCGTAGAAGGTGCCGTTGATCTCAATCGCGCCGAATGTCGCAGCAGCGTGCGTTAGCTCCAGCCGTTGCGGTAAGGTACTAGGGTAAAATGTCCCGCGCCACGGCGGATAGGTCCATCCGCCGATCCCCACGCGGATGCGCCCGCGGCTCACGCGTCGGGCACGGCCGGCGGCAGAAAGCGACTGACTACATCCTTGGCCAAGCGGGCAGGGCGACCCGAGCCAGCGTCAAGGCAGCACCACGTGCTCTGAATCTCCGCGACTACTTCCTCGCCGCGCTTGATCAGGGTTGTGAACAAAGCACGCGCACCCTGGATGCGTTCCGCGATCACGTCGGCTACAACGACATCGTTCAGGAAGGTCGGGCGGCGATAGCTGATCTCATGCTTGAGAGCGACCCACAGGTGAGCGGAGACGGCTTCGCTCGGCGCTACTTTCTCCCAATAGCGAACCACGGCCTCCTGCACCCACTGCAGGTACACGGAGTTGTTGACGTGACCCATGTGGTCGATGTCTGAGGGCCGAATGCCAATAGCGTGACGATACATGTTCTGCCCCATGTCAGTGAACGTGAAGATTACTGACATTCATGTCAACAAAGGATGAATGGGATAGTTGCATGGTTGGTCCAACGAACTTGGTTATCCTGACCGGCGCGGGGATTAGCGCAGACAGCGGCGTAGCAACCTTCCGCGGCCCGGACGGCTTGTGGGAGGGGCACCGGGTTGAGGATGTGGCAACCCCGAAAGCCTTTGCGAGAGACCCTTCCCTAGTGCACGCCTTCTATGATGCGCGCCGATTGGCGCTTGCTCATGTGCAACCGAACCCGGCGCACTTCGCCTTGGCGAGACTAGACGCCGAGTGGGCTGGCGATCTGCTGATTGTCACTCAGAACGTCGACGACCTCCACGAGCGCGCCGGTGCCAAGCGACTGTTGCATATGCACGGCGCGCTACTCCGCGCCTGGTGCGTGACTTGCGACGCACGCTTCAAATGGGCCGGTCCGATGGGGGAGGAAGCGTCCTGCCCGCAGTGCAGCAAGGTTGGCGACGTGAGGCCCGACATCGTGTGGTTCGGCGAGATGCCATATGAGATGGAGCGCATCGATACCGCGCTTGCCGGTGCGGATCTGTTCGTCTCAATCGGCACGTCCGGCGCGGTCTACCCTGCTGCGGGGTTCGTTCAGACAGCCCGCTATCACGGCGCCGCCACGCTGGAGATCAATCTGGAGCCAAGCCAAGGCAGCCTGTTCTTCGACCAACGTCGCTTTGGGCGTGCGGCCGAACTGGTGCCCGCTTGGGTGGACGAGCTGCTCGGCTAGCCTTCACTCCGTCCAATCGAGGCCGATGTCCTTGTACAGGCTGCGGTCTTCGTCCCAACGCGGGTTGACCTTGACGTGCAGGAACAGGTGCACCTTGCGCCCGATATGCTCGCCGATCGCTTCGCGCGCGGCGGCGCCGATTGCCTTCAGCCGCGTGCCGCCCTTGCCGAGTACGATCGCCTTCTGGCTGTCTCTTTCGATCAGGATCTGCTGGTGGATCACGGTGGACCCATCCTTCCGGTCTTCCCATTTCTCCGTCTCGACTGCCGACGAATAGGGCAGCTCGGCGTGAAGCTGCAGATAGATTTGCTCGCGGGTGAGTTCGGCGGCGACCATGCGGTCGGTGGCATCGCTCAATTGATCGTCGGGGAAATGCCACGGGCTCGCCGGCATGGCTTTCGCCAGCGCTGCCTTGAGATCGCCCACCCCATCAGCCGTCGTTGCCGACACCATGAAGATCTCTTCGGGCTTGAGCCTCTCGGCCAGCCGCGTGGCCAATAGAAGAAGCTGCTCCTTCTTGGCGATGTCGACCTTATTCAGCACCAGGATCAAGGGCTCGCGGCGCTGCTCGACACCGGCCAGCACCTGCTCGACACGCGCGCCCACCTTGGCGGCGGCATCGATCACCAACAGCACCCGGTCGGCGTCCTCGGCGCCCTCCCACGCAGCCTTGACCATGGCCCGATCGAGCCGCCGGTGCGGCGTGAAAATACCGGGTGTGTCGACCAGCAGCATCTGAGCGTCGTCCGCGATCGCGATGCCCATCAGCCGTGCTCGGGTGGTTTGGGCCTTGGGGCTGACGATCGCGACCTTCTGCCCGACGAGCGCATTCACAAGGGTAGACTTACCGGCGTTGGGCGCACCGAGCACGGCCACGACGCCGCAGCGCTGAGCCGATGCCTCGTTCCCTGGCGCCGAAGAACTCATCGGAGAAGAAGCAGGCTCACCTTCGGCTCCCGACGTAGGGAGGGAAGGGGATTGGTCGTCGTTGCGCTCGTCGATGTCATTCATCCTAGTTTCTCCAGCAGCGCTGTGGCAGCCGCGGTCTCGGCATCCTGCTTGCTGCTTCCTTCGGCCTCGGCTTCGCCAAGACCCTTGATAGCGATCTTCACCCGGAACGTCGGTGCGTGATGCACGCCGAACTGACCCAGGAGTTCATATTCCGGCGCCTTCAGTCCCTTGGCCGCGGCAAGTTCCTGCAACGCCGACTTGGGATGGTGAGGGGCACGCTTCTGGCTATCCAGATAGGGTGCCCAAAGCTTGCGCACCAGCCGGTCGGCAACGTCCAGTCCGCCATCGAGCAACAGCGCACCAAGGAGAGCCTCGACGCAGTCGCCGACGACGTTGTCGCTCAGATTGGCACTGTCCTCCCGCGCTTGCTTCCCCAGCTTGATTAGCGGTGGAATACCTAAGGTCCGGCCAACCTCGGCGCAGGTCTCGCGGGCCACGAGAACGTTGTAGCGGCGGCTCATCTTGCCCTCGGGCTCGTCCGGGAAGCGCTCGAATAGCCACCGCGCCACGCTCAGCCCGAGTACGCGGTCGCCTAGAAACTCCAGCCGTTCATAGCTGTTCGGCCCGGCGCTCGAATGGCTTAGCGCCCGCTCGAACAGCTTCGGGGACTTGGGCCGATGCCCAAGCACGCGCTCGGACCATTGAGCGATTGCTTCGGCCATGCGCTAGAAGCCCTTGCCCATGCGCTCGCCGCGAAGCGCGGTGAACCAGGTCCAGGGCTTCCAGTAACTGGCACTACCGTCCGTCGACCAGAAGGTCAGCGTGGCGCGTCCGATCAGTGCTTCCTGTGGCACATAGCCCATGCCGACCGGCGGAGCGAAGCGGCTGTCCGCGCTATCGTCGCGATTGTCGCCCATCAGGAAAACCGTCCCTTGCGGTACGGTGACCGGTCCGAAATCGTCGGCGATCGGATTGTCGACCTGGTCGAGCACGGTGTAGCTGCGGCCACCCGGCAGGGTTTCGCGGAAAGCGGGAAACAGGCAATGCTGCCCGCTGTCGATGCGCGGCGCGGCCGGAGGCACCACACGGCACGGGCTGTTGGGGGTAATTGGCATGGCAAAGTCGCCTGTTCTCACACGCTTCACGGCTTGTCCGTTCAGCACCAGCCCACCGTCGCGCGTCGCGATGCTGTCGCCGGGGAGGCCGATGACGCGCTTGATGACGTCCGCGCCTTCGGGTCCCTGGAACACAACCACGTCGCCGCGCTCCGGCAATCGACTGAACACTCTTCCGGAGATTGGCGGAAAGCCCAGAAGGAAGCTCGCCCGGCTATAGCCGTACGGCCATTTCGCCACGGCGACATAGTCCCCGATATACAGGCTGGGCAGCATCGAGCCCGAAGGAATGTAGAAAGGTGCGAACACGAAGCTCCGAAAGGCCCAGGCAAACAGCAGCAGGGTTAGTAGGGATCGCCATCCGCCGCTCTGCTTCTTGCCCTCTTTCTGATCGTCGCTGGTCATCCGCGTCGCCTTGCTGGCTTGCGCCCCCTTTGGTCAAGGTCAGGGTGGCAATTGCAGCGTCGGCACCTATGTACCAGCCATGCCTTTTTCACCTCAGCAATGGATCGCGCTCGAAGACGCGGCCGCCCTTCCTTTAGTCCAGCTCTTCAGCGAAGACCCCGCCCGTGCGGAGCGTCTGTCGGTGGAGGTGGCAGGGATCACCTTTGACTTCGCCAAGACGCATCTGACGCGTGAGATGGTGGAGGATGCCGAGCGCTTGGCCGACGAAGGCGGGCTTCGCGACGCGCAGGAGGCCCTGTTCACCGGGGCCGTGGTCAACCTTACGGAAAGCCGCGCAGCGGAGCATCTCGCGGAGCGCGGCACCGGCTCACCCGAAGCGGTTGCCTTCGCCGCTGCCTGCCATACCCGCATGCGTGCCTTGGTGGACGCAGTCGAAGCCGGTGCGTTCGGCGACGTCACCGGCCTGCTGCACATCGGGATCGGCGGCTCCGCGCTTGGGCCAGCCTTGCTGATCGACGCGCTTGGCCGGCGCGAGAACCGTTACAAGGTAGAAGTGCTGTCGAACATCGATGGCCAAGCCTTCGATGCTGCTGTCGCCAACCTTGATCCAGCGACCACATTGGTGGTGATCGCTTCCAAGACCTTTTCGACCGCGGAAACGCTGCGCAACGCGAGATCGGCTCTGGCGTGGCTTGAAGAAGCAGGGGTCGCCGATGCTTATGGCAAGCTGATCGGCATCACTGCCGCGCCTCAAGCCGCGGTCGACTTCGGTATCGATGAGACCCGCGTTCTGCCATTCGGCGAGAGCGTAGGCGGACGTTACTCCTTGTGGTCGACGATGGGGTTCGTCGCTGCGGTAGCGCTCGGCTACGCTGCTTTGGAGGAACTGCTTGAAGGCGCGGCCGAGATGGATCGCCATTTCCGCTTCGCCAAGGCGGACGTCAACGCGCCCGTCCTCGCCGCGCTCAGCGACCTGTATTACGCGCAGCGCCGTGGTTGCGAGACCCGCGCCGTGTTCGCCTATGAGGAACGCCTGCGGCTGCTTTCGCCCTATCTGCAGCAGCTAGTGATGGAGTCGAACGGCAAGGGAGTGACAGCCGAGGGCCAGCCGCTTGGCCGTCAGAGCTCGGCGATCCTGTGGGGCGGTACCGGCACGGATGCACAGCATGCGGTGTTCCAGTTGCTCCACCAGGGCACGCGCTTGGTCCCCGTCGAATTCGTGGCGGTTGCCGAGGCTGATGACGATCAAGACCTCGCCCATCACCGCGATCTGCTGCTCAACGCCTTCGCCCAAGGAGCCGCGCTGATGACCGGGCGGGCCAGCGACGATCCGGCCCGGCACTACCCAGGCGACCGGCCTTCCATCACCATCCTGCTCGACCAGCTCGATCCGCGAACCCTTGGCGCGTTGCTGTCCTTTTATGAGGCGCGAACCTTTGCGGAAGCGGCCTTCCTGGGCATCAATCCGTTCGATCAGTTCGGGGTGGAGCTTGGCAAGAACATCGCCCGGGCGATCGACGACCCGGAGCAGCGCGCCGGGTTCGATGCGTCGACCCGGCGACTCATCGAAAAGGCCGGCCTGTGAGCGAGTTTGACTACGACCTGTTTGTCATCGGTGCCGGTTCTGGTGGGGTGCGTGCGGCGCGGGTCTCCGCGGCGTACGGCGCCAGGGTGGCACTGGCGGAGGAGCACAGGGTCGGCGGCACCTGCGTAATCCGCGGCTGCGTGCCCAAGAAGCTGCTCGTGTACGGCGCCCACTTTGCCGAGGATCTGAACGACGCCGCCATGTTCGGCTGGGACGTTCCGGTCAAAGGCTTCGACTGGGCGGTCCTGCGGGACAACGTGCTGGCGGAGGTCAGCCGTCTGGAGGGCCTCTATGCGGACAATTTGACCAACCACAATGTCGAGGTGATCGCCGAACGCGCGACCATCACCGGCCCGAACAGCCTTCAACTCGCTTCCGGACGCACCGTCACCGCCGGCAAGATCTTGATCGCGGTCGGCGCGCGTCCGTCTTTGCCTGACATCGAAGGTGTCGAGCACATCATCACCTCGAACGAGGTTTTTCACCTGGAGCGCATGCCTAAACGCGTGGTGATCGCGGGCGGTGGCTACATCGCCAATGAATTTGCCGGTATTTTCCATCAATTCGGCTCGCACGTGACCTTGGTCAATCGTTCGGACACCTTGCTGCGCGGCTATGACGAGCAGATCGTTGATCGCTTGGTCCGCATATCGCTCGCCAAGGGTTTTGACATGCGATTCAACGCCGGGTTCGAGCGGATCGAAAAGCAAGACGACGGCACGTTGAAATGCATCATGCGCGGAACCGACGACATCGTGGCGGACGAAGTGCTCTTCGCGATCGGTCGGCAGCCCAACGTCGAGGACCTTGGACTTGAGATCGCCGGCGTAGCGCAGGGCGTGCGCGGGGCGATCACCGTCGATGCCGACAACCGCACGAACGTACCGTCGATCTTCGCACTCGGGGATGTGACAGACCGCATCCAACTGACCCCGGTTGCAATCCGCGAAGGTCAGGCTTTCGCCGACACCCAGTTTGGCAACAAGCCGACCCGCGTGGACTACGACAACATACCAAGCGCCGTGTTCAGCCATCCGCCGATCGCGTCGGTCGGGCTGACCGAAGGTCAGGCCAGGAACACGCTTGGGGTCATCAAGACCTTCACCTCCGACTTCCGGGCGATGAAGAACGTGCTTGCGGGCCGCAACGAGCGCTCGCTGTACAAATTGGTGGTCGACGCGGCGACCGACGTTGTGGTTGGCCTGCACATGATCGGGCCGGATTCAGCCGAGATCATGCAAGGGGCGGCTATCGCGGTGAAGGCCAAGCTCACGAAGGCCGACTTCGATGCCACGGTAGCGTTGCACCCGACCATGGCGGAAGAACTTGTGCTGATGCGATGAGCTGAGGTCAGGGCGAGTGCAGCGAAGTCACGCAGCCGCACGATGGATTGCTTCGCCGCTGCGCTCCTTCCATTGACGGTCTTGTGCAAACCCATGATGCAATCATTATCGGGGCCGGCCACAACGGCCTGACCTGCGGTTACTACCTGGCCAAGAAAGGCCTCAAGGTCGCAATCCTCGAGGCGGCCGGCACGGTTGGCGGGGCGGCGGTCACGGACGAGTTCCTACCGGGCTTCCGCAATTCAGCCGCAAGCTACACGGTCAGTCTGCTCCAGCCCAAGGTCATCCGCGACATGGACTTGGCTCGCCACGGGCTGAAGGTCGTCCTTCGCAAGACCGATAACTTCCTTCCCGGAGATGGCGACTATCTGCTTGGTGGCCGCAACGGCCTGACCCGCGCCGAGATCGTGCGTCACCACCCGGAGGATGGGGCAGGGTTCGACCGCTACATGGCGGAACTCGCAACCGTTGTCCCGCTGATCCAGAAGTGGATCCTCAAGTCGCCCCCACAGGCCGGAGCGGGGATCGGCGGCCTGCCGACGATGCTCAGCCTTGGCCGCGACCTTGTCGGGCTCACCACCGACCAGGTCCGCACGGTGCATGAATATGCCACCAAAAGCGAAGGAGATATCCTCGACCGCCACTTCCGCGGGGACCTCGCCAAGGCGCTGTTCGGCTTCGACGGCGTGGTCGGCAACTTCGCCTCGCCATACACGCCGGGCACGGCCTACGTGCTGCTTCATCACCTGTTCGGCGAGGCCGCCGGGGTGCCGGGCGCATGGGGTCACGCGATCGGAGGCATGGGTGCAATCACGCAGGCCATGGCCCGGGCAGCGCGCGAGGCAGGGGTCGACATTGTCCTCGACACGCCGGTCGAGGAAGTCATCGTTGAACGCGGCCGGGCGGTTGGTGCGGTCGCCGGCGGCAAGGCCTGGCGCGCGAAGACGGTTGTCGCCGGATGCAACCCACGCCTGTTGTTCGATCGGCTGGTGCCTAAAGGCGCGATGCCCGAAGCCGTCGAGCGCCACATGGCCGGCTGGTCCTGCGAAAGCGCGACGTTCCGCATGAACGTGGCTCTGACCGAATTACCGCGCTTCACCGTGCTTCCGGAGCCGGGCGACCACCTCACCGCCGGCATCATCATGGCCCCCAGCCTCGGCTACATGGACCAGGCGCACCTCGACGCGCGCCAGCATGGCTGGTCGAAGAAGCCGATCATCGAGATGTTATTGCCCTCGACCTTGGACTCCTCGCTTGCGCCGGAAGGCAAGCACGTCGCGTCTCTGTTCTGCCAGCACTTCCGCTTCAACTTGCCCGACGGTCGCAGCTGGGACGATGAGCGGGAGGCAGCGGCAGACCACGTCATCGCCACCGTCGACGCCCACGCGCCGGGGTTCGCCAAGTCCATCATCGGACGCCAGATCCACTCCCCGCTGGACCTTGAGCGGCGCTTCGGCCTGATCGGCGGGGACATCTTCCATGGCAAGATGGGCCTCGATCAACTGTTCAGCGCGCGGCCGATGGTGGGGGCCGCCGACTATCGCATGCCGCTGCCGGGGCTGTACCTGTGCGGATCCGGCGCGCACCCGGGGGGCGGCGTTACAGGCGCACCTGGGCACAATGCCGCCCGCGCCGTGCTCGCGGACCGCAGAGGCTTTTTCTCGATGGGGCGGCGGGTGGGATGACCAATCGTCCGCTCGAAGGCGTAAAGGTGCTCGACCTCAGCCGGGTTCTCGCCGGCCCCTGGTGCACCCAATTGCTCGCCGACATGGGCGCGGACGTCCTCAAGATCGAGCGGCCCGTGGTTGGCGACGACACACGCCATTGGGGACCGCCGTGGCACCAGGTTGGCGAGGAAAAGGTCGCAGCCTACTTCCTCTCGGCCAATCGCGGCAAACGGTCGGCGGCCATCGACTTCGCCTTGCCGGAGGGCGCCGAACTGGTGCGCGAGCTCGCCCGCACCGCCGATGTGATGGTGGAGAACTTCAAGGTTGGCGGGCTCGCCAAATTCGGTCTCGAAAGTGCTTCGCTGCGCGCGATGAATCCACGACTCATCACCGCTTCCATCAGCGGCTTCGGTCAGTCAGGCCCCTACGCCCAGCGCGCCGGTTACGATTACATCCTGCAGGGCATGAGCGGGTTGATGGCGATCACCGGTCTGCCCGACGACGAACCGGGTGGCGGCCCGATGCGGATCGGGGTCGCGGTGGTGGACCTGTTCACCGGCCTGTACACGGCGAACGCCATCCTTGCCGCTCTGCACGGCCGCGAGCGGACGGGGGAGGGCGCCGCGATCGACTCCGCTTTGTTCGACACGGCTATTTCCGTCCTCGGCAATCAGGCGAGCTACTTCATGATCGCGGGGCAGGATCCGCCCCGCCAGGGCAACAGCCACCCCAACATCGTGCCTTATCAGCCGTTCGAAGCGGCCGATCAGCCGGTCATCGTCGCTGTCGGCAATGATCGCCAGTTCGCTCGCTTCGCCGACATCTTGGAGGCACCGGAGCTTCGGGACGCGCGCTTCACGACGAACGCCGATCGGGTCAACAATCGCGAAGCGCTGATTCCGCTTATCGCCGAACGGATGCGGACCAAGCCCGCGGCGCACTGGCTGGAACTACTGGAGGCAGCGGGCGTGCCAGCCGGTCCCATCAACCGCATCAGCCAGGCAATTGCGGACCCGCAGGCGATATTCCGCGAGATGACCGGCGTGGCGCTTAGCGGTGCCTTGTCGCCGGTGCCGCTTGTGAAGGGACCAATCCGTATCGACGGGCAACGCGCCGATGCGTCTCTCCCGCCGCCCGCGCTCGGCGAACATAGCGATGCGGTACTTGCAGAACTCGGATTGGAACCGGAGCGTATCGCGGAACTGCGCGTCCGCGGAGTGGTGGGCTAAGCCGGGTCGCTCAAACTGTCCCCGCCGTAACGCGACTGGATAAAGCGGCCCTGGGTCTGGAAGGCGTCGAGATCCTGTTTGGCGAGACGCTCCGAGATATCGCCTAGCGCAGCGCGGCCAGCCTCAAGGCTCTCGGTCAGGCGCTGGTCCACCGTCTTGCCTTCGGCATCGGGCTCGCGGCGGAAGGCCGAGGGTACATTCTGGTATCGCTCCAGCAGACTTGGGAGGTGCACCGACATCAGCCGCCGCGCGTCCTGTGCGGCGGGCTCCATGGGGTCGACCCGCTCAAGAGTCTGCTTCAGCGTACCCATGTCTTGGGCTAGCTGATCAACCACCCCCTGCGCGGGGGCCGGAAGCATGCGCCGCGACTTAAGCAGGAAGCTGTCGAAGCGTTCAACCATCGCAGCATTGCCAAGGTCGGCGGGTACAGCCTTTCTAGCATCGATGGGGGCATCGGCGCGGCCACCTTCGACAATCATCACCATGATGGCGATCGCACCGGCGATTCCGACGGCGGCTATGAAACCAAACATGCCGATCGGTACAAACATGCCGACCACGATCGTCAGCAGAGCCACGAGCAGGAACGCCATTGTTCCGCGCCCGATTGCCCGGCCGTATTTGGCCAATGTCGGGTCGCGTTCGCGTCTGGCCGCCGGCCCGGTAACTCCCTGCTTCTCGTCGATCGCCTGCGTGATGCGCTCGAACCGCGCCAGGCTGCGTTCAACCTTCTCGCTCAGTTCGGTCATTTGATCTCCAGAGGGGACAATGGCGACGGCCCGCCAAGCTGCCGGTTTTGCTCGACCCCTTCGGCGCGTGCGATGTAGCCCCGCGACTTCTCCACCTCGCCAGACAACGTGGTCACTGTCTGCTTCATGTTTGTGAGCGCGGCCAGCTTGAAAGTATCGATCTGGTCCATCGTGTCATAGATGTTCTGGAAAGCGCGCTGCAGCGTTTCCAGCGGAATGGTCGATGACGCCGCCTGCTCGTGGATCGAGCCCGACTGCTGCTTCAGCATCGCGCCCGTGCTGTCGATCATGCCCGCGGTGGTCGTGTTGAGCGCGCCGATCTGCTCCAGCACCAGCCGCTGATTGGTCAGCGCCTGCGCCACCGTCACCGCCGTTCGAAGCGCGGCAACGGTCGTGGTCGAAGCCCGGTCGACGCCTTTCACCAGCTCGACATTGTTCTTCTTCACCAGGTCGAGCGCAAGGTAGCCCTGCACGGTGACTGCCATCTGGGTCAGCAGATCGGTGGTCCGCTGACGGGTGTAGAACAATGCCGTTTCGCGGATCGCCTTAGCCTTTGCGGGCTCGTTTGCGTCTAGACCATTGGCAGTGTCTTCGAGCTTGGTGTCCAGCGTCTTGGAGATGTGGATCATCTGCTCGAGCCGATGCATCGTCTTCCACAGGTTCAGCCGCTCGGTGTCGATGGCGGCATTGTCCATCAGCAGTTCGTCCTTGCCGGACGCCAGCCGCGTCAGGATCGCCGAGATGTGCGTCTGCGAGCTTTGATACTGGCGAAAATAGTTCTTCACAGTGCCCCCAAACGGGATCAGGCCGAACAGCTTGCGGCCGGGTGTGAGGCGTCCGTTCTTCGCCGGATCGAGCTTCTCGACGGTGCTGCGCAGTTCCGTGAGATCCGCGCCGATACCGCTGTCGCTATCGATCGCCTTCACCGGCCGGTCGAGAAAACGGTTCGAAGCACCCGCCGCGTCGGCGATCTCCTTGCGCCCCATGGTGGTCAACTGATCGACCTTCTTGCCGAACTCCGGGCTGTTCGAGTCCAAAGCCGCAAGTTCGGCCACGAACTGATCGACCTTGTCCTCAAGCTGGCTGGTCTCGGCCGCCTTCAAGGGCACCAGGCCTGCTGCCGCTGCGGGAACGACCGCCTGCAGTGCTTCCGGGGGATCCAGCACGAGCGGCTTCTCGGCGGTGGCGGTCACCGTTGCCGTGCTGGAAGGATCGTTGCTGAACGGGCTGGTCGCCATTGTGAAATCCCCTTTGTGCCGCGTGGCGAAACTCGCTTCTACAATTGACCACGCCCTATGTCATGCACAAGCGCCGCCTGCTGTGTTATAGGTCTGATACAGTTAGCTTCAAGAGCGCTGGACCTTGCTGCGGCGTTAACCTTACCTCGTAGGTCTTTGCTCACCTTGTTGGCTCTAGACGCTCTTTAGGAACCACGCCCGCTTTGGCTGGAGTGGAACAAGGGAGCGAGTACGCGATGCTTAAGTGGCTTAGAAGGCTCCGTCGCAACGAGAAGGGCAATGTCTTGATCATCCTTGCGGCATGCATGCCGCTGTTGGTCGGCGCTGCAGGCCTTGCCACGGACACCATCCAGTGGTCCTTATGGAAGCGCCAGTTGCAACGTGCAGCCGACTCCGCAGCCATCGCTGGCGTTTACGAACGCAACGTTGCGGAGGGCGGAACCGTGCGCGTCCTTGAAGTGATCCAACGCGACCTTGCTCTTAATCAACATGCCGGAACGCTGTCCGAAGTTCCAATCCTGTCTTATCCCGCCAATGTGCCGGGCACGGGCTCAGTGAGCCGCAAGAACCAGGTCTCGGTAACTTTGCGAACGAAGAAGTCTCTCGCATTCAGCTCCTTCTTCTTGTCCTCGCCGCCCGTGATCGAGGCCCGGTCCACAGCCGCTAGCGTGGCCGGCGGCGGCGAGTACTGCGTGATCGCGCTTGATAGCAACAAGGTTGTCGGCATCGATGTCGCTGGCAACACCACGGTGAATATCGGCGATTGCTGCATGATCACGAACGCAACCGAGCCAAACAATGCCTTTCAAAATACGGGTGACGCTTCAGCCGTTGTGGCCGGCTGCATCGCGGCGGGCGGCGGCGTGAAATACTCCAAGTCGATCAATTGGAAGGTCGGCAGTTACAACCCTTACAGTGAGCCGGCGGAGGATCCTCACAAGGACCTGCCTACGCCCAAAATCACGGACTGCACCACAGCCAACGTCGATATCCCCAGTCAGCAGAACAAGTATCCGGACGGTATCATCGACCGCTCGGTCACGGACGCCCCAACGGGCGGCGTTCCGAAGGTTATATGCATCAAGGGCGGCATCAGTGTTCCAACCTCGTCGACGCTAAAGTTGGGAGCGGCGACTTACGTCTTGGACGGCGGCGACCTTACGATGAATGCAACAAGTGCAAAGATTAGTTGCAATGGCTGCACCATCATACTCACGAACTTCGCCGACCGTGCGAAAACAGGCAATTTCAGAATGACCGGGGGGACGCTCGATCTGACCGCGCCCACCACCGGGACGTACAAAGACATCGCGCTGTATCAGGATCGCGCGGCTTCCGACGATGGCAAGCGGAAGGCGAACGCCGTCAACGGGAATAACAATGGCGGTGTCGTCGGGGCTATCTACACGCCTGCCCGTTCACTGCTCTACAACGGCGGGGGAAATCTCACGGCGACGTGCATGAAGCTCATTGCAAAGCGCCTGGACTTCTCTGGCAACAGCAACATCAAGTTGAGCAGTCTATGTGGGTTCGACACGCCTGCTGGCGACACTGGTCGCCTGATCCGTCTGGTGGCGTGATGAGACGCTTCTTACCGAGGATTGCTGGCGATCGAGCGGGAACGGCCGCCATCGAACTGGCACTCGCCGCCCCAATCCTTGCTGTGATGATCATGGGTGTGACGGACGTCAGCAATGCCTTCAGCCGTAAGCTCTCTCTCGAGCAGGGTGCTCAACGTGCTATCGAGAAGGTCATGCAAACGACCGCGCTCAAGGAGGTGCAGGACACTATTGCCGAAGAGGTCTCGTTGCAGGCAGACGTCGACGAGGACCAGGTGACAGTCGAGTTTCCGCGCTATTGCAACGACGTGAAGATGACGGACACGGTCATCGACGGCGAAGGTTATTCAACCGGCGAACCTTGCACCGGCACCGCACGCCAATCGCACTACATCCTCGTAACCGTCACTGATAACTACAAACCATTGTTCTCGACGCTCAGCCTTGGGACCAAGCAGGCCGATGGCTCGTACAAGATCGTGGTTCAAGCTGGGATGCGAACGCAATGACGCGCCTTTCCTTGCTTCTTCGCGATGCTCGCGGAGCAACCGCGATCGAAACGGCGTTTGCCCTGCCGGCTCTGATCGTTCTGTTGTGGATGATCATACAACTTGGGCTGGTTTTTCGCGCAAATTCCGGCATCCAGCACGCTCTTGGTCAAGGTGCGCGCGCCGCAACACTGTTCCCAGTGCCCGATAATACAGAGATCACTGCGAAGATGAACAACGCCGTGTACGGGATCGGTCCGGGCACCTTCGAGAATGCTGTCGCAGACAATACGGTCGCTGGCTACAAGGACCTGACCGTTACTTACACCCAACCTACGACGTTGCTGCTCTTTCCCGGTCCCACGATCAATATCGAGAAGTCCAAGCGTGTCTGGGTCGCAAACTAGGTTCTTTTTGCTCGCGCAGCGAAGAAGCCAGCGATCGCGGTTTTGACTTCTTCGGAGGTGAGCCGCTCACCGAAGTGCCCGTTCTCAAGGTCCATGCGCTCCAGCACCGCCTTCTGATCCTCGCCGCGAAGCAGCTTCTGGGTGAGTTTAAGCGCCTGCGCTGGCTTGGCCAACAGTGACGCAACCAACGTCTCCAGCGCGGCGTCGAGGCCGCCGGCGGGCGCGCGGTGGCTGATTAGGCCGAAACGCTCCGCCTCGTCGACGCCGAATGGCTCGCCAAGCAGCAGGTGACGCGCGGCGGCCCGGCGGCCAGCGATTTGCGGAAACAATAAGGAACTCGCCGCTTCCGGCACCAGGCCAAGGTCGACGAACGGCATGACGAAGCGGCTGCCTTCCTCCGCCACGACAAGGTCGCAGTGGAACAGCATGGTAGTGCCGATGCCCACCGCATTGCCGTGCACCGCCGCGATGATCGGCACCGTGTTGCGGGCAAGGCCCCGAAGCACGCGCCACACTGGTGTATCGCCGCCGCCTTCACGATCCTGCGGCGCGGTGAGGAAATCAGTTAGCTCGTTGCCCGCCGTGAAATCCTGACCGGCGCCTTCAAGCGTGATCACCCGAAGCGAATCGTCGTTTGCCGCGCCTTCGATTGCATCGGCAAGGGCGGCATACATGGCCACGGTGATCGCATTGCGTCGCTCCGGCCGGTTGAGCAGCAGCCTCAATCGCGGACCTTCACGGGAGACGCTCAGATGTTCGCTCATGCCCAACAATCCTCAATCTTGGCGTATTCGAATCGGATACCCTGAGCTATCGCGGCGCCTCGCACACAAGGAAAGGGCCAAGCCACGTGAAATTCTTCGCCGACACGGCCGAGATCGCCGACATTCGTGACCTGCACGAGACGGGCCTGCTCGACGGTGTGACCACCAATCCGTCGTTGATCCACAAGGCCGGCCGCGACTTCGTGGAAACCGTGCGCGAAATCTGCGGCGTATGCCCCGGCCCGGTGTCGGCGGAAGTGATCGCTTTGGATCACGCCGAAATGATGCGCGAGGCCGAGATCCTGCGGAAGATCGCGCCCAACGTCTGCATCAAGGTGCCGCTAACCGTGGATGGGCTCAAGACGTGCAAGGCGCTGAGCAGTGAAGGGACCATGGTCAACGTGACCCTGTGCTTCTCGGCCAATCAGGCACTGCTCGCGGCCAAGGCGGGCGCGACATTCATTTCGCCGTTCGTCGGCCGCCACGACGACATCGGCTATCCCGGCATGGAGCTCATCGCTGACATCCGCCTGATCTACGACAATTACGATTTCCGGACCGAAATACTGGTCGCTTCGGTTCGCAGTCCGATCCACGTGCATGACGCCGCCAAGATCGGGGCTGATGTCATGACCGCGCCGCCTGCGATCATTCGGCAGCTGTTCAAGCATCCGCTGACGGACAGCGGCATCGCCGCATTCCTCAAGGACTGGCAATCGTCCGGCCAGACGATCTGACGGATCGCTGCAAACGGCACTGGACGTTAACCAGTGCGCGTCTATCCTGCCGCCATGGCAAGGGTGATTTCCTTCGAGGACCACGCACTCGCGCGACTGCGTGAGCGCTGCGCGGCGGCGGAAGAAGCGCGCGAGGACCTGCTGGCCTTCGCGCGCGGTCACTCCGGTGCCGTATCGTCGATTCACAACGCCGTGCTGGCCGCCATGGCGACCGATTCGATTGACGATCTGTGGCATGTTGTGACGCAGGAATGGCCCTTGATGCTGGGGCTGGATGCGGTCGCCTTAGCGTTGATCGTCGGGGATCGCGGCTTCCGCATCGATCAAGCCGGTGTGCAACTGGTCGACCCTGCCATCCTCGCACGCTCCCTCGATCAGGTCGACGGCGTTGCCCTTCGCGCGGTGGAGCGCGGGCATCCGTTGTTTGGACCGGCGTGCGACCTCATCCGCGCCGAAGCCCTGATCCGGCTGGAGGGCGATGGGCCAAGCGGCCTGCTCGCGCTTGGACAGCGCACGCACCTTAGCCTGGATGCTCGGCACGGCACCGAGTTGCTGCTGTTCCTTGGTCGCAGCCTGTCGGCTATGATCGCTCGGTGGACCAGCCTGACGAACTCGAGCAACCCCTGAACCTGCTGGCCGCGCGGTTCGGCCAGCACCTCGCCAGCGACCGCCGCCGAAGTCCCCATACAGTTCGAGCCTATGTTGCCACGGCTCACCGTTTCCTCGTGTTCTTGGCGCACTATCGCGGAGAGGCGCTTGGCCGCTTCTCGCTGCTCCAGATCGCGCCGGTCGATCTGCGCGCATTCCTGGCGCATCGGCGGGCAGAGGGACTTGGCGCGTCCTCCGCCGCTCGCGAGCTTTCGGCCGTTCGGGCCTTTTTGCGATATGCGGCGGAAGATATGGGCGAGCAGCCGCAGCTGCCGCGCACGCGTGCTCCGCGCCGTCCGCGCACGCTGCCGCGACCGGCTGCACCGGACGACTGCACCGCTCTGGCGCAGGACGCCGCCGATGCCGCGAGCGCGCCGTGGATCGGGGCCCGCGACCTTGCGATCCTTTTGCTCCTGTACGGGTCGGGGCTTCGCGTGGCTGAGGCCATGTCACTGACCGCGCGTTCTTTGCCTCTCGGGACCGCACTTCGGGTGATCGGCAAAAGGTCGAAGCCGCGGGTCGTGCCCCTGATCCCGGCGGTGCGCCAGGCGATCGAGGACTATCTGGCCGCGTGCCCTTGGCCAGTGCGCGGCGACCTGCCGTTGTTCGTCGGCGCGCGTGGCGGTCCGCTCAACCCCGATCTTGTCCGTCGGGCCGTACAAGGCGCGCGCAGGCGGCTAGGACTTGCCGAGACACTGACGCCTCACGCTCTTCGCCATAGTTTCGCTACGCACTTGCTCGCGCGCGGCGCCGACCTGCGCTCGCTTCAGGAACTGCTTGGGCACGCGAGCCTGTCGTCCACGCAGATATACACCGGCGTGGATGCGGCGCACCTGCTCGATGTCTACCGGCATGCCCACCCGCGAGCTTGATCCCCTCTGGCTGAATGGCTCGGCCAAGTGGCTTGGCGCTAAACCTGGATGCATTCAGCTCGGGGAGGAGGGTTTGAACCGAATGACACGCCAGAGATAGCCGACCACCAGCACGACGATGATCGCGTTGCTGATCGGCCCCAGCCAGTGATCGATGTCGCCGAACCGTTCACGCAGAACGAAGCCGGCGCCCGCGAGCATGGCCGTCCAGCCGGCCGTGCCGAGTGTAGATGCGATGAAGAAGGTTCGAAACCTCATCTTCAGCATGCCGGCGGGCACGGACACGAGGCTTCGCACGGTCGGCAACATACGGCCAAGGAAGACGAAGAATGTGCCATTCGCCAGGAACCAGCGTTCGGCCCGTTGCACTTCGGGCCAATCCATCGTCAGCCAGCGCCCCCACCGATCGATGATCGGCTTGAACCGAAGCACGCCAAGCGCGCGCGCGGCCAAGTACCAGACGATGTTGCCGAGCATCGCGCCAGCGGTGCCGCTGGCGATCACGCCGCCAAGGGCCATTTGCCCCTTGGCTGCGGCAACGCCGGCCACGGGCATGATCACCTCGGACGGGATCGGCGGAAAGATCGTCTCCAGGAACATCAGAAAGCCGACACCGAGATAGCCCGATTGCTCAACGAGGCGGATGACCCAGTCGGACATGGCTCAGGCGGCCAGCATGGCGGCGTGGCGTGCTTCGATCGCGTCCCAGATCAACGCAGCACTGTTGATGCCGTTGAACCGGTCCAGGGCAACCAGCCCAGTGGGCGAGGTCACGTTGATTTCGGTGAGGTGCCCGCCGATCACATCAATGCCAACGAACACCAGCCCGCGTGCCTTGAGCTCGGGAGCCAGGGCCGCGCAGATTTCCCGTTCGCGCTCGCTAAGATCGGTCTTCTCGGCCGTTCCGCCCGCCGCGAGGTTCGAGCGAATCTCTCCAGCACCCGGACGCCGGTTGATCGCGCCGATGGGCTCCCCGTCGACCAGGATGATCCGCTTGTCGCCTTCGCTCACCGACGGAAGAAAGGCCTGCGCAATGAATGGCTCGGGCCATACCTCGCCGAACAGCTCGGCCAAGGCGCGCATGTTGGCGCCGTCGCGGCCGATCCGGAACACCGCTGCGCCGGCATTGCCGTGCAGCGGCTTGATGACAATTTCGCCATGACGTTTCTGGAACTCGGTGAGTTCGTCCATGGAGCGGGTGATCATGGTCGGCGGCATGAAGCGGGCGAAATCGAGCACGAACAGCTTCTCGGGCGCGTCCCGCACACTTCGGGGATTGTTGATCACCAGCGTTCGCCCAACGAGACGCTCGAGCAAATGCGCCGCGCTGATATAGGCGATGTCGAACGGCGGATCCTGCCGCATGAGCACGACGTCAGCCTCGTCACCAAGGTTCAGCGAAATCGGCACGCCTGCGCTGAAGTGATTTCCTTCGACCTTCTGAACCGTAACCGACCGTGCTTGCGCGAACAGGTCGCCGCTGTCGTACGTCAGCTGGTCGGCGCCATAATGGAACAGGCTGTGCCCGCGCTTCTGCGCTTCGATCATCAGGGCAAAGGTGGAATCGCCGGCAATGGCGACATCTTCCAACGGGTCCATCTGGACGGCGACACGTAGCGACATGCGCGCCGCCTAGGCGAGCGCCGCGCTTTTGTCACCGGCCCCGCTCGCTTATCCGGTCCAGACGTTCACGCGATGCTGCGGCAGCCGTCCGGGAACGATCAATATAACGTCGATGCGCACGGTATCGCAGCCACGGCCAAAGCGCGCACTCAACTGCTCAGCCGCTGCTGCCACCCGCTGCAATCGCTGCTCGTCGACGGCCCAGGCCGCCGCTTCGGCCGACGCGCGCGCCTTGACCTCGACGAAGGCCAGGGTTCGTCCACGGCGCGCCACCAGGTCGACCTCGCCGCCGTGCACCCGAACGCGCCGTCCTAGGATCCGCCAGCCTTGCAACCGGAGCCACCAGGCGGCCCAGGTTTCGGCCTTGCGACCGCGCCGCTCGGCCTGGGCGCGGCGGTTCACTTGCCGGATAGCTCCAGCGCCCGTGCATAAACGCGCTTGCGAGGAAGCCCGAGGGACTCGGCCACCGCTGCTGCAGCGCGGGAGGGCGAGAGGCTGGTCAGCGCTTTGTTGAGGGCCGAGTCGACGGCATCATCGTCCGCTGGAACTGGCGCTGCAGGTGGCCCGACCACGATCACGATCTCCCCCCTTGGCGGCGCATCGGCGTATCGCTCGGCGAGCTCCGCCAATGTGCCGGTGACGCATTCCTCGTACAGTTTGCTGATCTCACGCGCGACGGCGGCATCACGCTCGCCCAAGGCTTCAGCGAGAGCGGCGAGTGATTCGCCAAGTCGCGGCCCGCTTTCGTACAGCACCAAAGACGCACGCACGCCTGCCACCTCCGCAATGGCATCGCTGCGCGCCTTCGCCTTGGCCGGCAGGAACCCCACGAACAGAAACCGGTCGGTCGGCAAGCCCGCGAGCGTCAGCGCTGCTACGGCGGCGCAGGGGCCGGGAAGCGTGAATATGCTATGACCCGCCGCTCGCGCCGCGCGCA
The DNA here is from genome assembly GCA_964243335.1 of uncultured Sphingomicrobium sp. Lineage (GTDB taxonomy): Bacteria > Pseudomonadota > Alphaproteobacteria > Sphingomonadales > Sphingomonadaceae > Sphingomicrobium. The sequence continues at coordinate 156,211 of CAXTED010000006.1, forward strand.
CAAGCTTGTAGCCGGGATCGGAAATCAGCGGCGTTCCAGCGTCGCTCACCAAGGCGATGGCCTCGCCGCCCAGCCGTGCGATCACCGCATCCCGGGCGATCTCGTCCGAGTGATCATGGTAGGTCCACATGGGGGCGGTCGCGCCAACGTGCTGCAGCAAGCGCGCGCTGACGCGCTTGTCCTCGGCCAGCACCAGCGCTGCTCGCCGCAGCGTGTCGGCCGCCCGAGGGCTCAGATCACCAAGATTGCCGATCGGGGTGGCCACGATGTAAAGGCCCGGGGGAAGCTGTTCGTCCATAAGGAACAAGTGCATGCCATCTCTCGCGCCGGCCCGGCAAGCGCGCCGCCTGTTTCTGCTCTCGGCATTGTCCGCGCTGGCGCTCTCCGGCTGTCAGACTGGACGGCCGTCGAGTCACCCACTGCCGCAGGTACCGCAAGAGAATGCCCGCAACATGGTGGCTCTGCTGGCTCCGTTGACGGGTGAAGACGCCGCGGTCGGCCAGTCGATCGCCAATGCCGCGCGGCTCGCCCTGCTGGATAGCGGCAACCAGTCGATCCAGTTGACGGTGTACAACACGGCTGAAGGCGGCGCGGCTGGCGCCGCCGGACGCGCCATCGACGCTGGTAACGGTCTTATCCTTGGGCCTTTGCGAGCCGATCAGGTCCGGGCCGTCGGCCCGGTGGCCGCGGCCGCTCGCGTGCCGGTGATCGCTTATTCGAATGACGTCACGGTTGCCGGGAATGGTGTTTACGTCCTCGGCTTCGCGCCCGACCAGGCGATCGATCGTGTCGTTGCCCATGCGCGTTCAGCCGGCGCGTCGCGCTTCGCCGCTCTGGTCCCCACCAGCACCTTCGGAGAGAGCTCGACGCGAGCTTTCTTCGCCGCCGTTCAACGGGCCGGTGGAAGCGTCGCGGGCGTGGAAACCTACGCCGGCACCGACAGCGCCAAGGCTGCTGCCCGTCGGCTGAATGCGCGTGGGAACATCGACGCGGTACTGATTGGCGATGGCCCGCGAGTCGCGGCTTTGCTGGCGCCTTCGATCAAGGTTGGGCCACGAGTGCTCGGGCCGAACTTGTGGGCTGGCGCAGCAGCTCTTGGCGCGTCCCCGCGGTTGCGCGGGGCGTGGTTCGCGGCGCCATCCGATGCGCGCTTCAACCAGTTCGTGACCCGCTACCGGGCGCGATACGGCTCCACTCCGGACCGGCTGGCCAGCCTGGGCTATGATTCGGTACTGCTCACCGTTCGCGCGGCGAAGGACTGGACGCCGGGACGCCGCTTTCCCGATCGGGCGCTCGCCGAGGACGAAGGGTTCGTCGGGGTCGATGGCGTGTTCCGTTTCGCGCGCAACGGCGTTGCCCAACGCGCTTTCGAGATACGTCAGGTGACCGCGACCGGTTCAGGCACCGTCGCCGCAGCCCCCACCAGCTTCAAATAAGAGCGTCGACCCGGGCTATGACAGGAGAGGCGATCTCTCCAAGGATGTGATCAAGCAGCAAGCGCCCGGTCGGTGTCGTGCGCAGGCGCTTGCCAGACCAGGCGAGATGCCCGCTGTCGACCAGCTTCGTTACGGCTGATGGGTCCAGAAGGCGGGCAAGTCCGAAGCGCGACTCCAGTGCGGAAGGATCGATCCCCTCGGCAAGGCGCAGGCCCATCACCAGCGCTTCGTCGGCAGCTTCCAGCACCGACAAGGGCGCTTCCTCGACCATGCCGTGGCCATTGCGTTCCACACCGCGGAGGAAGTTCTCGGGCTTCTTATGGCGCACCGTACGCATGCCGCCGCGCCGCCCGTGCGCTCCGGGACCGACACCGGCATAGTCGCCGTAGCGCCAATACGTGAGGTTGTGCCGGCTCTCTTCGCCCGGGCGCGCATGATTGCTGATCTCGTAAGCGGGGCGGCCCGCAGCCTCGGTCCGCTCTGCCGTCAGGTCCCAAAGGTCGGCCGCTGCATCGGCATCGAGAGGTGTGAACTTCCCCGCCGCATGCAAAGCCGCAAAGCGCGTACCCGGCTCGATGGTGAGTTGGTACAGCGACAGGTGACCGGTGCCAAAGCCAAGCGCGCGATCCAGCATCGCCGACCATTGCGCATCACTTTGATCCGGGAGGGCGTAGATGAGGTCGATGCTGACCCGGTCGAAGTTCGCCTGCGCCACTTCCAGCGCGCCCAAACCCTCTGCAGCCGAATGCGCGCGCCCAAGAAAACGAAGTGCCGAGTCGTCGAGCGATTGCAGCCCCAGGCTCACCCGGTTCACTCCGGCTGCGGCCAAATCAGCGAAGCGTGCCGCCTCGACCGAACTTGGGTTGGCCTCGAGCGTGATCTCCATATCGTCATCGGCCTGCCAGTGCTTGCGGGCCGCGGCGATGACGGTGGCAACGGTGGCCGGATCCATCAACGACGGCGTTCCTCCGCCAAAGAAGATCGAACCGAGCCTGCGTCCGGGCAGCAAGGCAGCCTCATAGGCCAAGTCGGCGAGCAGGGCATCGCGCCACGCATCCTGATCGACGCCTGCGCGGACGTGGCTGTTGAAGTCGCAATAGGGGCATTTGCTGACGCAGAATGGCCAATGCACGTAAAGCGCCAGTGGGGAGGGGGAGGGAGTCACCCGCTGCCCTTTAACGGCGAACGGCAAGAAAGCCTTAACCTTTTGCGGATCATGGTGGCGCATGGACCGCGCCCGCACTTGGATGATCGCTGCATTCGTCTTGGCTGCGACCGCCGCTCCGGCAGCGGTGACCCCCAGCAGGCCAAGCCCGAACTGGCCAGCACCTGCCGATCGCAGCGACGTTATGCTGCGCGACGTGGCCCTGGGATTGCATAATCAGGCGCGCGCCGGCTTCGGCTCGGCGCCCGTCGCATGGAGCGAAGCACTCGCTGCCGAGGCTCGAGGCTATGCCGCCGCCATGGCTCGCAGCGGCGTCTACGCTCACGATACCAGCAATGGCCGCCGAGCAAAGATGGGCGAGAACCTTTGGCGGGGACCACGCGGCGTGTTCTCGTACCAGGTCATGATCGGCTTGATGGTCGACGAGGTGCGCCACTTCAGGTCGGGCGTTTTCCCAGCCGTGAGTGCTACCGGCGAGTGGCACGACGTCGCTCACTACACCCAGATCGTGTGGCCAAGGACGACCGAGATCGGCTGCGGCGTCGCCCCGAGTTCGAGCACGGACTATCTGGTCTGCCGCTATGCTCCGACCGGCAATAAGGACGGTGTCGCCTTGGTGCCGAACCTGCAGGTCGCTGCGCTCGACTAGCGTTCCAGCGCCGCCGTAAGCTTTGCGAATGCAATCGCACGGTGACTGATGGCATGTTTATCGCCCGCATCCATCTCGCCGAAGGTGCGGTCCATTCCGGCGGCCACGAACATCGCGTCATAGCCAAAACCATTGTCCCCGCGCGGCGGCCACACCAGCGTACCGTGGATCTTCCCCTCGAAGCTTTCCACCGCGCCATCTGGCCAAGCCAGAGACAGCACGCAGGTGAAGTGCGCATCGTGACCTGCGTCCGGGCCGGCTGCTTCGACCGCACGCCACACGCGCTCCATTGCAAAGCCGAAGTCGCGGGTGCCGCTCTCGTCTTCCGCCCAGCGGGCCGAGTGGATGCCAGGATCGCCTCCAAGCGCATCCACGCTCAGGCCGCTGTCGTCGGCGAGTGCCGGCAGTCCGGTCAGGTCGGCCGAAGCGCGGGCTTTCAGCTCCGCATTGTCGACGAAGGTAACGCCCGTCTCGTCCGGCTCCGGCAGGTCAAGCTCGGCCGCGCCGAGGCATTCAACGCCATAAGGCGCCATCAGCGCCCGGATTTCGCGCAGCTTGCCCGCATTGTGCGTGGCAATGACCAATTTGGGGCCGAGCGGCTTCAACGTCCAACCGCTTTTAGCTGAGCGGCAAAGATGTGGCCGCACCCGATACGCGCCAATCGAAGGAGCCGCAGCAGCGCCTCCTCGTCGAACAAGGCACCTTCGGCGGTCAGTTGCGCTTCCACGATGCTGCCGTCGGCGGTGAGCACGAAATTGCCATCGCTGCCGGCGCTTGAGTCCTCGATGTAGTCGAGATCAAGCACTGGAGCCCCGTCGTGAATGCCGCAGCTGACCGCGGCGACCTGAGTCTTGATCGGATCGGCGGTGAGGCTGCTCATGACCCCGTCCACTGCTAGGCGAAGAGCGACCCAGGCGCCGGAGATCGCCGCGGTGCGCGTGCCGCCGTCGGCCTGGATCACGTCGCAATCGAGCACGATCTGCCGCTCGCCTAAAGCCTTGAGGTCCACCACGGCCCGCAGCGAGCGCCCAATCAACCGCTGGATTTCCTGCGTGCGGCCCGATTGCTTGCCCTTGGCGGCCTCGCGCGCGCCGCGGGTGTGGGTGGCGCGCGGCAGCATGCCATACTCAGCGGTGATCCAGCCCTGGCCCTTGCCGCGCAGGAACGGCGGCACTTTCTCCTCGAGCGAAGCGGTGACCAGCACGCGGGTGTCGCCGAAGCTGACCAGGCAGGAGCCTTCGGCATGCTTGGTGAAACCTGGCTCGAAGCGCAGCTCGCGCATTTGATCGGGGGCGCGGCCGGATGGGCGCATTGGTCGTTCTCCTGAGGATAAGCCTGCCCGATAGCAGGGGTGACGACGGCGCCGCCACCCCTTACATCCGCCCTCATGAACCAGCCAATCGGCGAACTCACCGACCGGATGCGCTCGATCTTCGGCCTGGTGGTGGATGCCTACATTCAGCGCGGCGTTCCGGTGGGCTCCAAGTTGCTGACCGGGTCCGTCAACCTCTCGCCCGCGTCCATCCGTTCCGTCATGCAGGAACTCGAGGAGCGCGGTCTCCTGACGCATCCGCACACGTCGGCTGGTCGGGTCCCGACTGAGACCGGCCTGCGGCTGTTCGTCGACGGCATCATGCAGGCGCATGGCCCGGGGCATCAGGAGCGCAAGGCGATCGAAGCGAACATTCGCGATCGTCCGATCGAGGAGGCCCTGGCCAATGCCACCGCGGCCTTGTCGGGGCTGTCGGCATGCGCCGGCGTTGTGATGGCCCCCAAGTTCGAGCCGCGGCTGCGCCAATTGTCCTTCGTGCCACTTGGAACCGCCCAGGCGCTGGCCGTGCTGGTCGGTAATGACGGCAGCGTGGAAAACCGCGTCGTCGACCTTCCGCCCGGCACCACTGCGTCGGCCCTGGCCGAGGTCGCAAATTACGTGACGCAACGATTGGCCGGATTGACGCTGGGGGAGGCCGAGATGCGGCTTCGCGCGGAGATATGCGAGCGACGTGAGGCGATCGACGGTGTCGCGGCGGAGCTTGTGGCCAAGGGCTTGGCAGAGTGGCGCGAGGATGCGGCGCGGCGCCCGGTGCTGATCGTCCGAGGACAGGCCAATCTACTCGATGAAGCCGCCGCGGCCGATCTCGATCGGGTTCGCCGCTTGCTCGATGAATTGGAAGACCGCCAGGAAATCGCCCGGCTTCTGGAAGGCGCGCGGGACGGGGAGGGGTGCCGCATCTTCATTGGAGCCGAGAACCGGATGTTTGCTTTATCCGGCTCGTCAGTCATTGCCGCGCCCTATCGCGGAAGCGATGGGCAAGTCGTTGGTGTGGTTGGCGTGATTGGCCCCACGCGGTTGAACTATGCCCGTGTGGTGCCCATGGTGGATTATACCGCGCAAGCATTGACGAGATTGATGACACCATGAACGACGAATACCCTTCCGACGACTCGCTGGACCTCCGCGCCGAGACGGCCGCCGATGCCCCTGAACTGCAGGAGCATGACCACGTGGCCGAGCTCGAGCGCCAGCTTGAGGAAGCTCAGCAGAAAGCCCTTTATGCCGCTGCCGAGGCGCAGAATGTGCGTCGCCGGCTGGAGGGAGAAAAGGTCTCCGCCGCGGCCTATGCCAATACGGGTTTCGCGCGTGACCTGCTCGGCGTGCGCGATCATCTTGAGCGAGCGCTCGGCCACGTTCCGGAAGGCCTGGACGAGACCACCCGCAACTTTGTCGCCGGAATCGAAGCGACCCTGCGCGAACTCGACACGGTCTTCGGCCGCCACGGCGTGACCCGCATCGAGGCCAAGGGCCAGAAGCTGGACCCGAACAAGCATCAGGCGATGATGGAGATTCCGCACGACAGCGAAAGCGGCACCGTCATCGATGAGATGCAGGCCGGTTACATGCTGAAGGACCGGCTGCTTCGCCCGTCGCTAGTGAGCGTCGCCAAGAGCTAAGCTCAGGCTTGGAAAGGCAAGGTTCTGCTTAGCGCCGCGAGGTCGGGCGCGCCCACCGCCGGGCGGCCCGCCCGCGCCATGAAGGCGTGGCGCACGAGTTCGGCTTGCTGTTCGAGGCCGTAATTCCCGAACTGCCGCGCGCCATCGAACCGATAGGCATAGCGGCAGAACGGATGGCGCATGAGCGGCAGATAGTAACGTCCGTGCTTCTGCGTCTGCCAGACATGGGTCATCTCGTGCACGAACAGTCCCTGCAGCGACAAGGTTGCGGCCGAGAAATCGTCGCTCCAGCTTGGGTCGTCCGGGTGGAAGTGAATGTTGCCGGTGGGCGCCATCACCACGCCGCGCGGTTGGAAGAACCACCACTTGCCGCGCACCAGCCGAACCCGGCTGTAGTCGATGGCGTCGCCAAACATCGTGCGGGCGAGCGTGACCTCGCCTTGGGTAAGCGGACGTGCATGCTTCATATCCGCCATTTAAGCCTGCCGCTCGCGGCATCAACCACGCACTTGCCCCCGCGATTTGCCCTCGCTAGGGCAGGGTCAAAGAACACAGGAGGAAAGACCACATGAGCGAGACCGCCGAACGCGTTAAGAAGATCGTCGTTGAGCATCTGGGCGTGGAGCCTGAAAAGGTGACCGAGGAAGCCAGCTTCATCGATGACCTTGGTGCCGACAGCCTCGACATTGTCGAGCTCGTTATGGCTTTCGAAGAAGAGTTTGGCGTGGAAATTCCGGACGATGCCGCCGAGAAGATTACCACGGTGAAGGACGCGATCACGTTCATCGATCAGAACCAGAGCTGAAGCCCGCAGGGTTGCGTCAGGTCGCCTCGGCTTGCGCAACCGGATCGGCCCGCGCATCCTGACGCGGCTTAGCTGAGCCTGTTCAGAGTAGCTTATCAAGAAACAGGCTCGACCCCGCACCTGGGATCGAGCCTGTGTTCGTTTTCGAGAGGACCTTTCGCATGCGGCGTGTGGTGATTACCGGCCTTGGTCTTGTCACGCCCTTGGGCGCGGATGTTGAAACCACTTGGGCGAATATCCTGGCTGGCAAAAGCGGCGCCGGACCGATCACGCATTTCGACGCTTCCGATCAGAAATGCCGCATCGCTTGCGAGGTGAAGCCGGCCGATCACGAATATGGCTTCGATCCCAACAAGCGCGTTGACCATAAGGTGCAGCGCCAGGTCGATCCGTTCATTATTTTCGGTATCGATGCGGCCGGCCAGGCGATCGAGGACGCGGGCCTGACCGACATGCCCGAAGCCATGCGCTACCGCGCCGGTTGCTCCATCGGCTCGGGTATCGGCGGCCTTCCGGGCATCGAGAAGGAGTCGCTGGTACTCGCAGAGAAGGGGCCGAGCCGGGTTTCTCCGCATTTCGTGCACGGCCGCCTGATCAACCTCATTTCCGGCCAGGTTTCGATCAAGTACGGTTTGATGGGGCCCAATCACGCGGTCGTGACCGCTTGTTCGACCGGCGCACATTCGATCGGCGACGCGGCCCGCATGATCAAGGACGATGACGCCGACATCATGCTGGCAGGCGGCGCCGAGGCGACCATTTGTCCGATCGGAGTTGCAGGCTTCGCTCAGGCGCGCGCCCTCAACATGAGCTTCAATGACCGTCCGGAGCAGGCCAGCCGCCCATATGATAAGGGCCGCGATGGGTTCGTGATGGGCGAGGGCGCCGGCGTCCTTGTGCTTGAGGAGTATGAGCACGCCAAGGCGCGCGGTGCCAAGATTTACGCTGAAGTGGTCGGTTACGGTCTTTCGGGCGATGCCTATCACGTCACAGCGCCGCATCCTGAGGGCAAGGGCGCTGAACTGGCCATGCTGATGGCGCTAAGAAAGTCGGGCTTGGAGCCGAGTGAAATCGATTATATCAACGCTCACGGCACCTCGACGATGGCCGACACGATCGAGCTTGCTGCGGCCAAGCGGGTGTTCGGCGACGATCTGGGCGGCGCGTCGATGAGCAGCACCAAGTCGGCGATCGGGCATTTGCTCGGCGGCGCGGGGGCGGTCGAAAGCATCTTCTGCATCCTCGCGCTCCGCGACCAGATCGTGCCCCCGACGCTCAACCTCGACGATCCGGACGAGGGCACGGAGGGCGTCGACCTCGTTCCCCATACCGCGAAGAAGCGAAAGGTGCGGGCGGTTCTCAACAACAGTTTTGGCTTCGGCGGCACTAATGCGTCGCTAGTGATGAAGGCCTTCGAAGCGTAGGGCCAAGCCGATGAAGCGAATCCTTCTAATAGCGGCGGTGCTGGCCGTCTTCGTGGCGGTAGGAGGTTATGCCCTGCTGTGGGCGTCTGCGGGTCCGAAGGAGGGTCCGCACACGGTCATCGTGCAGCAGGGCGCCAGCCTTGCGCGGGTCGCCGCTCAGTTGGAACAGCAGGGCGCCATCCCCGGCACCGCCACCACCTTCCGCGCAATGGCCAAATTGTTCGGCTCAGGTGACGGCATCCAAGCTGGCGAGTTCGAGGTGCCCAAGGGCGCCAGCGGTTCCGAGGTGCTCGACCTGCTGCAGCACGGGCGTCCCGTGCAGCGGCTCGTGACCGTCACCGAAGGCATGCCGTCGATCATCGTGCAGGAGCGCGTTGCAGCCTTGCCCTTCTTGACCGGCAATGCGCCACTGCCGGCCGAGGGCAGCGTGCTTCCCGACAGCTATGGCTTCGAGCGCGGAACGTCCCGGGCGGCGCTGATCCAACGGATGCAGAAGGCAATGTCGACAACGCTCGCTGAGCTATGGGCCAAGCGCAAGCCGACGGCGGTCGTGACCACGCCCGCACAAACGATCATTCTTGCGTCCATCGTGGAGAAGGAGACGGGCAAGCCCGCCGAGCGGCGCATGGTGGCCGGGGTATACTCCAACCGCCTGCGCATCGGCATGAAGCTGGATGCGGACCCGACTGTGATTTACCCGATCACCAAGGGCAAGCCGCTTGGTCGTCGCATTCTGCGCTCCGAACTCAACGCAGACACGGGCTACAACACCTACAGGAGCCCTGGCCTTCCGGCAGGCCCGATCGCCAACCCCGGCCGCGCTAGCATCGCCGCCGTGCTCGATCCGGCGCCGACAAAGGCGCTGTACTTCGTTGCCGACGGGACGGGCGGGCACGTGTTCGCCAACACACTCGCCGAGCACAATGCCAACGTGGCGAAGTGGTTTGCGCTAAGGAAATCACGCGGCGAAATGTAATCGGCGGCCACTTTCCGGGTGCAGGTCTACAGTGCTGCCGAGGCGAGCAAAGGCAAACTAGTCGAGGTCGGGTGCGTGAAGCCTTAGCCGCACCATCTTGCGCGCATCGGCCGCGAGGCATTCGAAGCGCCAGCCGCTGGGATGGGCAACGCTTTCGCCTGGCTCCATGATGCGGCCGGCCAGAAGGAAGGCCAGTCCGCCAAGCGTATCGACCTCATCGTCCTCGGCAATCAGCCTTGGGTCCACCGTCTTGGCAAGCTCTTCAAGCTCGAGCCGCGCATCGGCTTCCCACTGACCGTCGTCGAGTGCCACCAGCAGGCGCTCTTCCTCCTCGTCATGCTCGTCGGCAATGTCGCCGACGATCTCCTCGACGACATCCTCGATAGTCACCAGGCCTTCGGTGCCGCCAAATTCGTCGACCACGATCGCCAAGTGGATGCGTTCGGCCCGCATGCGGGCGAGCAGATCCAGCACGCCCATCGACTCCGGCACGAACAAAGGATCGCGCAGGATCTCGGTCAGGGTCGGCGAATAGTCATTGTCGACGTAAGCGTTGAACACATCCTTGATGTGGATCATGCCGACGATCTCGTCGAGGCTGTCGCCGGTCACCGGCAACCGGCTGTGGCCGGCGTCAGCGAACGCCTGATAGAGCGCGTCCATGGTGATACTTTGTTGTACTGAGATGATCTCGCCGCGCGGCACGCAGATGTCGCCCGCCGTGCTGTCGCCGAAGTGCAGCAGGTTGCGAAGCATCTGGCGTTCCTGCGGCGAGAGGTCGCCAACAACCTGTCGCGACCCTTCCGCTTCGTCGATCGCTTCCTCGATCTGATCTCGGAGCGTCGGTTCGTGCTCGTCGCCGAACATCAAGTGGCGAATGGCAAGCCATACCCGCGAGGGTTTTTCGGGCTGGGTGGCCATCAGGCGGCTTCCTCAAGCGCATAGGGATCGGCGATGCCAAGCCGGGCAAGGGCGCGCACCTCGCGAGCCTCCATATCCTCGGCCGCACCGTTGTCGCCATGGTCGTAACCAAGCAGGTGCAACGTGCCATGCACCAGCAAATGCGCGGCATGCGCGTCGATGGGCAGAGCCTTGTCGGCGGCTTCGGCCACGCATACGCCGCGGGCCAGGACGATGTCGCCAAGCATCAGTTCGGGCCCCTCAGCGGCGTTGTCGAAGCTGGCCAGTTCCTCGGCGTCGGAGAGGGGAAAGGACAGGACGTTGGTGGCTTTGTCTTTGCCGCGCCACTGCGCATTAAGCGCACGCACGGCTTCGTCATCGGTCAGGCGGACCGAAAGTTCCACGTTCCGAAGGCCGTTCGCCAGCGAAGGGAATCGACTCTCAGCGATAGCGGCGAGCGCGGCAGCTTCCGCGAGCCGCGCCCAATCGGTGCTACTGTCCCACTCCGCGTCGGCCTCGACGCCTACGTCCAGCATCATGCGTTAGGCCCTTCATAGGCTTGGACGATACGGCCAACGAGCGGATGGCGAACCACGTCGCGCGCGCTGAACCGTACCGTGGCAATGCGCGGAATGCCTTCCAGCTTCGTCACGGCGTCGGCCAAGCCGCTCTCCGTGCCACGCGGCAAGTCGGTCTGGGTGGGATCACCGCAGATCACCATGCGCGCGCGCATTCCGAAGCGTGTCAGAAACATCTTCATCTGCTGCGGCGTCGTGTTCTGCGCTTCGTCGAGGATGATGAAGGCGTCGTTCAACGTCCGTCCGCGCATGAAGGCGATCGGCGCGATCTCGATTTCGCCGCTCGCCAGCCGCCGTTCGACCTGCTCGTTAGGGAGCATATCGTAGAGCGCGTCGTACAAGGGACGGAGGTAGGGATCGACCTTGTCCTTCATGTCGCCGGGCAAGAACCCGAGCCGCTCGCCCGCCTCGACGGCCGGGCGCGATAGGATCAGCCGATCGACCTGACCACCGATCAGCATGGCGACCGCCTGTGCCACCGCCAGATAGGTCTTGCCCGTGCCCGCGGGGCCCAAGGCGAAAATCATATCGTCACGGCCGAGCGCTTCCATATACTCCGTTTGAAGCGCCGTCCGCGGCACGATGGTCTTCTTGCGCGTCCGGATCATGGCTCGCGGAGCATCGGAAACGACGTTGGGTTGATCGGGTTCGATCAGACCATCGAAGCTGTGCTGCGCCGCCATCCCGATCACCGACGACACAGCCGCCATGTCGATGTCATGGCCTTGGTCCAGCCTGTTGTAGAGACCGACCAGAGCGTCCCGGGCGCGTGCTGCGGCATCCGGCTCGCCTTCGATCTGCACGCGATTTCCGCGGGCGGCGATGTTGACGCCCAGACGATCCTCGATGGCTACCAAGTGCCGGTCATACTCGCCGAACAGGGGCCCAAGCAGATATGGCTGCTCGAACACTATCTCCAGCCGCGCGCGGCCACCCTCATCCTCACGGCGTTCGACACTTCCGGGTAGTCCCGGGATTTCCCGCTTGGCCATCAGGCGGCGTCCGCCAGCACGCGCTGCTCGCCGCCCAGACTGTTAGGCAGAGCGGACAGCAAGCGAACATCAACCAGGTCGCCAATGCGCGCGTCGGTCTCGAAGAACACGGACTGCAGCCACGGCGTCTTGCCGATCATCTGGCCCGGCTTACGGCCAACCCGATCGATCAACACGTTGGTGTCGCGCCCGATGCAGGCAGCATTGAAAGCGGTGCTGTGCACGGCCAGTCGCGCCTGAAGGCGTTGCAGGCGGTCGTCCATGATCTCGGCGGGAATAGCATTCTCCATGGTCGCGGCGGGCGTGCCGGGGCGGGGCGAATATTTGAACGAGTAAGCCGATGAATAACGCACGGCGTCGACAATGTTCAGCGTCGCCTCGAAATCCTGCTCGGTCTCGCCGGGGAAGCCGACGATGAAGTCGCCCGATATGGCGATGTCCGGCCGAACCGCCCGTACGCGCTCGATCGTGCGCAAATAGCTATTGGCAGTGTGGCTGCGGTTCATCGCCTTGAGGATCGGGTCGGAACCGGATTGCACGGGCAGATGCAAATACGGCATCAACTTGGGCAACTCGCCATGCGCCGCAATCAGGCCGTCCGTCATATTGGTCGGATGGCTGGTCATGTAGCGGATCCGCTCCAGCGCATCGATGCGGGACAGAGCGCGGATCAACACGGCCAGATCACCAAGCGCCGGGTCTTCCCAGGCGTTGACGTTCTGACCCAGCAGGGTGATCTCCCGCGCGCCGCCATCCACCAGGGCCTGCGCTTCAACGAGGATGTCCCGGCCGGGCCGGCTGATCTCGGCGCCGCGCGTATAAGGCACCACGCAATAGGTGCAGAATTTGTCGCAACCTTCCTGCACCGTCAGGAACGCCGAGGGGCCGGAGCGCCGCCGGGCCGGGAGTGCGTCGAACTTTGTCGCTGCAGGCATATCCGTATCCACGCCCGACCGGCCGGCAGCGGCGTCGCGGACCATCTGCGGCAAGCGGTGATAGGCTTGGGGTCCCACCACCATGTCGATCATCTTGGAACGCTTGCGGGCTTCGGCGCCCTCGGCCTGTGCGACACAGCCGGCCAGCGCGATCAGCGGCTTCGACCCATCCGCACGGCGCAGGCGGCCGACGTCCGAATAAGCGCGATCGGCGGCTTTCTCACGAATATGGCAAGTGTTGAGCACCACCAGATCGGCATCGGCCTCTTCGGGCGCCGCGGTCATGCCCTCCGCGGTAAGCAATTCGGCCATGCGCTCGCCGTCGTAGACGTTCATCTGGCAGCCGAAGGATTTAACTTTGTAGGTGCGGGGCAGGGGCGTGATCATGATGGCTTGCCCATATAGGGAAGAGCGCTGCTCTTCGATAGCGCCAGCGCGCTTTCAACCGCCGCCTGCGCGGCTTTCGCCAGAACTTTGCGATCGGGCGACTTGGGAAGCGGGGCAAGCAGTTGCACCATCGCGTTCAGCTTGCCGCGGCGGCCCATCACCTTGCGGAAATTGGCGACGCCCGACTCTCCTGCACGCCAGGCCAAACTGGCTTGGGCCTCGCCATAACCCACCGCAACCGGGCGCACCGCGACACCGTTCGGCGCTGGAGCTACCGCTGCAAGCAAGGGTGGCCGAAAGGGCAGCAAGCCCTCTTCCGGTGAGACGGTGCCCTCCGCGAACAGGATCAGCGGCCGCCCGCGACCAAGCGCTTGCCGCACCTGATCGGCTTGGGCGCTGACGCCCTGACGATCGCTCCGATCCACGAACAGCGTTCCATTCTGCTCGCATAGCCAACGCATTAGCCAGTGGCCGCGCAAACCGTCCTTGGCGACAAAAGCGCAGCCCGTGGCAGCGGCGAGCACCGGAATATCGAGCCACGAGCGATGGTTGGATACCAGCAATGTCGGCGCCCGTGCTGGTTCGCCCGTGACGGTGACCCGCACGCCCGCTATTCGCGCCACTCCGGCCAGAAAGCGTCGAGGCCAGCCCGAGCGCCCAAGGATCAGTAACGTTGCGAGATGCAAAGGCGCGCTTACCAGCAGCCAGCCAAGCAGGGCCGCGACTCGAACGATCAGCAGGATAAGCGAGGGGCGATCAGCGCGGACGGTCAAGCGGGACGCCGTACAGCTCCATCCGGTGGTCGACCAAACGATAGCCGAGCTTTTCGGCGACGCGGCGCTTGAGGGTCTCGAGTTCCTCGTCGTGGAACTCGATCACGGCGCCAGTTTCCACGTTGATCAAATGATCATGATGATCGTCCGAAACCGCTTCGTAGCGTGAACGGCCATCCCCAAACTCGTGCCGCTCGAGGATGCCGGCCTCCTCGAACAGCCGAACGGTGCGGTACACCGTTGCAATTGATATCTTGGGATCGACTGCGGCGGCGCGCCCATGCAGGGTCTCGACGTCCGGATGATCGACCGCTTCGGAGATAATCCGCGCAATTGTTTTGCGCTGTTCGGTGATCCGGAGGCCCTTTTCGGCGCACAGGGCCTCAATGTCGATCGTACGCTGCATGCGCTATCAGTTAGGGTGCGGCAGGCTTGAGGTCAAAGGGAACAGGAGAGATTGGTGCAACAAGGCGCTTGCGGCATGACGGCATCGGGAAGACAGCTGACCAATGAAGACCATTGCCGCCGGAACTAGCCCGTTTGAACCGCTTTACGGTTTCTCCAGAGCGCACCGGATCGGAAACCATATCTGGGTCTCGGGCACAGCGCCGATAGAGGCTGACGGTTCGTCCACCCCTGGCCGTGCTGAAGAGCAAGCCGCTCGGTGCTTCGCAATCATCCTGGGCGCCCTGCAGGAACTCGGTGCTGGGGCGGAGCACGTCGTGCGCACCCGCATGTACATCACGAAGCCGGCGGACGCCGACGCGGTGGGTCGTCAGCATGCACAGTTCTTTGGCGAAGTTCGTCCAGCAGCAACCATGGTCGTCGTTGCGGCGCTACTTCGCGACGAATGGCGGGTCGAGATCGAAGCTGAAGCGTTCATCGCGCCATGAAAAACCTTTCCGTTCTGCTTCTGCTTGCTTTGGCTGCTTGCCGCCCGACCGGCGACCGTGCCGCCGCCGACCGCGCGTCAGGCGCTCAAACGGTTGACGTGTCGGACGTGCCGGGATCGGCGGGTCTAGCGCGAAGTGGCGGCGACCCAGTGGCGAAAGGTGCCGAGAACGTCGTGATCCCGGCCAACGTCATAGCGCCCGTCCAACCGGAGGAAACGAACGTGCCGACGGTCACGGGCCCCGTGCCGACCAGCCTGCCGAAAACCATTCCCAGCCAGTTCCGCGGACGTTGGGGACTGACGCCTGCCGACTGCACCTCGACCCGCGGAGACAATAAGGGATTGCTGGTCATCGGCGACAAGGGGCTGGCCTTCTATGAAGCCCGGGGCACACTTGATCGAACCATCGCCGCTCCCGCTGCCGATCGCTTCGAGGGTTCCTTCAGGTTCAGCGGCGAAGGCATGACCTGGGTCAGGGTGGAGCGCTTCGAAGTGGAACTTGATTCGCTTCGTCGCCGCACGGACCAAACGCCAGGGGGCGAGCCGCCGGTCGACCTGCGTTACACGCGCTGCCTCGGCTAAACGCGCGTGAAAGGCTGGAATATTCGTTGGCCCCTCTGCTAGGGCCACGCTCATGCACCAGTTCGAATTGACCGACGACCAGCGCCAGATCCAGGAAATGGCGCGCCAGTTCACCGCGGCGGAGATTACGCCTAACGCGGGCGAATGGGACGAGAAACATATCTTCCCCGCCGACACTATCCGGCAGGCAGCCGAGCTTGGCTTTGGCGCGATCTACGTGTCCGAGGACAGCGGCGGCATCGGGCTCGGTCGGCTTGAAGCCGCGCTGATCATGGAGGCGATGGCCTATGGCTGCCCATCCACCAGCGCCTTCATCTCGATCCACAACATGGCCGCCTGGATGATCGACCGCTTTGGCAGCAAAGGCGTCAAGGACCGCTATCTGCCGTCGATGATCCCCATGGAGCGGATGGGTAGCTATTGCCTCACGGAGCCCGGTTCGGGTTCGGACGCTGCTGCCCTCAAGACCAAAGCCGTGCTCGACGGCGACGATTATGTCGTCAGTGGGTCGAAGGCCTTCATCTCGGGCGGCGGGGTCAACGACATCTACGTCACCATGGTCCGCACTGGCGAAGACGGACCCAAGGGCATCTCTTGCTTGGTGATTGAAAAGGACATGCCGGGCGTCAGCTTCGGTGCGCCCGAGAGAAAGCTCGGTTGGCACTCGCAGCCAACCGCTCAAGTCAATTTCGATGAAGTCCGCGTGCCCGTGGCGAACCGCGTCGGCGCTGAAGGAGAGGGCTTTCGCATCGCCATGATGGGGCTGGACGGCGGCCGGCTCAACATCGGCGCATGCAGCCTGGGCGGCGCGCAGCGCTGCCTCGACGAATCCGTCACCTACACCAAGGAACGCAAGCAGTTCGGAACGGCCATTGCCGACTTCCAGAACACGCAGTTTACGCTTGCCGATATGGCCACAGACTTGGAGGCTGCTCGAGCATTGCTCTACATGGCTGCCGCCAAAGTGACGGCGAACGCGCCCGACAAGACGCGGTTCGCGGCGATGGCCAAGCGCCTCGCGACCGACAACGGCTCCAGCATCGTCGACCGCGCGCTGCAGTTGCATGGCGGCTATGGCTACCTCCAGGACTACCCGATCGAGCGCTTTTGGCGCGACCTGCGCGTGCACTCGATCCTGGAGGGCACCAACCAGGTCATGCGCATGATCACGGCCCGCGAGTTGCTGCGACAGTGACGACCGACGTTCTTGCCCTGAAGGAAGGGCCGCTTGGCCGGATCCGGCTGAACCGGCCAAAGGCGATCCACGCGCTTACCCGGGCGATGTGCGACGCGATCTCCGCCGCTTTGCTGGCGTGGCGCGACGATCCGGCGGTCAAAGTCGTGGTGATCGATCATGCCGAGGGCCGAGGCTTTTGCGCTGGCGGCGACGTCGTCATGCTCGCTCGCAGCGGCGCGGCGGACGGGGCTGAGGCGCGCGACTTCTTCCTTTCCGAGTACCGCCTGAACCACTTGCTGCACACCTATTCCAAGCCGACCATCGCTCTCATGGACGGCATCACCATGGGTGGGGGCGTGGGTTTGGCGCTACCGTGCGATATCCGGGTAGCCACCGAAAACACGCGCTTTGCCATGCCGGAGACCGGCATCGGCCTGTTCCCGGACGTTGGCGGCGGCTGGTATCTGTCGCGACTGCCTGGACGGATGGGTCAGTTCATGGCTCTGACCGGCGCCCGGCTCGACGGCGCCGAGTGCCATTATTTGCGGCTCGCCACCCACTATGTGGACCAGGCCTCTCTGCCCGATCTGCTTGAACGGGTAAGCAGGTCGCCGGCACGCGCCGCTGCGGCTGTTGGCGCTTTCTCGGCCACCGTTCCAGAGGCTCGGACCGAGAAGAACGCCGTCATGATCGCCCGTCTTTTCGCCTCGGACCGGCTGGAGGACGTATTCGCCGCTCTCGAGGCGGACGGCGGCGATTGGGCTCAGGCCGAGCTTGCCACCCTTCGCTCGAAAAGTCCGTTGTCGTGCAAGGTGTCACTTCGCCTGCTTGCTGAAGGCGCGGAGCGCCCGACCTTCGCAGCGGAGATGCAAGCCGAGTACGCCCTCGCTTCTCGTGTCGTGCAAACCCACGACTTCGTGGAGGGTGTCCGCGCCTTGCTGATTGACAAGGACAATGCGCCCAAGTGGGAGCCGGCAGATCCCGAAACGGTGAGCGAGACCATGCTCGACCAATTGTTTGCCCCGCTCCCACCGGGCGAGGAATGGACGCCCCTGCCGTGATGTCCGGAGAACAGTCATGACCGATTACGCAACCATTCTCGTCGAACAGCAGGGCGCGGTGACGCTCGTCACGCTCAACCGGCCGCAAGCGCTGAATGCCCTCAATAGTCAGGTGCTCGTCGACCTGATCGCCGCATTCGGTACGTACGACTCTGACCCCACGCAGCGCTGCCTTGTCCTCACCGGATCAGAGCGCGCCTTTGCGGCCGGTGCCGACATCAAGGAGATGTCGAGCCAGAACTTCGCGGACATGTACGCGAGCGACTTCTTCGCCGGCTGGGAGCGGGTCACGGCTACCCGCAAGCCATGGATCGCAGCGGTTGCCGGCTTCGCTCTGGGCGGCGGCTGCGAAGTGGCGATGATGGCCGACATCCTGCTGGCGGCCGACACCGCCAAGTTCGGCCAGCCTGAGATCAAGCTTGGCGTCACACCCGGAATGGGCGGCTCGCAGCGACTCGCCGCTGCCATCGGCAAGAGCAAGGCGATGGAGATGTGCCTGACCGGCCGGATGATGAACGCTGAAGAGGCGGAGCGCGCCGGGCTGGTAGCCCGCGTTGTTCCAGCGGCGGACTTGGTCGCCGAAGCGCTCAAGCTTGCCGCCGAGATCGCCGCCATGCCTCCGCTCGCTGCCATCGCGGTCAAAGAACAGGTTAATGCCGCCGAAGAATTGCCGCTAACCCAGGGCATCCGCTTCGAGCGCCGCCTGTTTCACGGCCTGTTCGGGACCGCCGACCAGAAGGAAGGCATGACTGCATTCGTGGAGAAGCGTCCGGGGCAGTGGACGGGACGCTAGCCGCATCGACGGGTCGCTGCGCAGGACGCAACGGCGAAGCATTTCACTCGCAATGACTTTGATGGTTCGGGAGTAGGCATGGCAAAGGTCGCATTCATCGGGCTCGGCAATATGGGCGGCGGCATGGCTGCCAATCTGGCCAAGGCGGGGCATCAGGTTGCCGCTTTCGACCTCAGTGAGGCCGCGCTCGAAAAGGCCGAGCAGGCGGGTTGCAAGCGTGCGTCTTCCGCGGCTGAGGCCGTGTCTGACGCGGAAGCCGTCATCACCATGCTTCCTGCCGGAACCCACGTGGCGCAAGTCTATGGCGAGCTGTTCGGCGGCCTGCCCGAAGGTGCCATACTGATCGACTGCTCGACGATCGACGTCGACACGGCTCGCAAGGTTGCCCAGGAGGCGGGGTCAGCCGGCCTCGCCATGGTCGATGCGCCAGTATCAGGTGGGATCGCGGCCGCCGAAGGGGGAACCCTGACCTTCATGGTTGGCGGTAGCCCCGAAAACTTCGAACGCGCTCGCCCTTTCCTCGAGCAGATGGGCAAGGCGGTCATCCACGCCGGCGACAATGGCGCGGGGCAGGCGGCCAAGATCTGCAACAACATGCTGCTTGGCGCGACCATGGCAGCGACCTGCGAAACCTTCGTGCTGGCGCAAAAGCTCGGCCTCGATCCGCAGACCTTCTTCGACATCAGCTCCAAGGCCTCGGGGCAGAGCTGGTCGATGACAACCTATTGTCCGGTGCCGGGCGTTGGCCCGGAGACACCCGCGGACCGCGACTATCAGGGAGGTTTTGCGGCGCAGTTGATGCTCAAGGACCTGAAACTTGCAGCGGAAGCAGCACGCAGTGTGGGCGCCTACACACCCATGGGCGGCGAAGCGGAGGAGCTGTTCCAGCGCTTCGTAGATCGTGGCGGAGCGGCCAAGGACTTCTCCGCCATCATCAAGATGATCGACGATAGCTGGACGCCGCCAGGCAACAGCGGCAACATGCCAAGCTGATGCGATCCTGATCCGGAGTTACCATGACCAAACTGCTTTGTGCCGTAGTGACTTTCGCATTGCTTGCTGCCTGCTCGCAGGCTGACACGAGCGCGTCGGCGCCGAACAAGGCCGATGGCAATGCGGCTCTGGCAGAGGCCAATAGCAGTGGGATGGCGGCCAGTGCGGCCGTCACCGCAGCGGTAGAGAGCAGCAATGCCACGCCGCTGCAGAAGGAGCAGGCGCTCGCCATGGTCCAGCAGCGGCACGCCGGCTACAGCCAGATCGGCAAAGCCATGCGTGCCGCCAAGAGGGGCCTGGACGCCAACGACCTTCCCGCCGTTCGAACCGCGGCCGGCACGATCAACACGCTTGCACCAAAGGCCGCCGGCTGGTTCCCACTCGGCACCGGCAATGAAGTGGTGCTGCCGGGCGGGCACAAGGTCGAGGCAAAAGGCGAGATCTGGAAGCAGCCCGAAGTATTTGCGACCGACATGAAGAACTTCCGCCAGGCTGCGGCCGCATTCAATCAAGCGGCTGCAGGCAGTGACGTGGCGGCGATAAAGACGGCGCATGCCACTCTTGGCGGCACCTGCAAGGCGTGCCACGAACGCTTCCGTGCCGACTGAGTTTGATCGGGAGCTTTCGTCCGAAGAGCCCGTCGCCGCGAAAGCAACCTTGGCCGTTCCCGTGTGGGACTTGCCGGTGCGATTGTTTCATTGGGGCATCGTCGCACTGATCGCCTTCTCGTGGTGGTCCGCCGAATATAACCATACGCAGTGGCACCTTTACTCGGGTTATCTCGCGCTTTTCGCTTTGTTGTTCCGGCTTGCCTGGGGTGTGATTGGAAGCTCGACGGCGCGCTTCGCCGGCTTCATTCGCGGTCCTCGTGCCGTCATGCGCTACCTTGGCGGCGGCGGCAGCGAGCAGCCATCGGTGGGACACACGCCGATCGGCGCTCTGAGCGTCATCGCTTTACTTGCCCTAATCGGTGCGCAGATCGGCTTCGGCCTGTTCCTCGTGAATGAGGACGGCGATTATGCCGGGCCTCTCGCGCGACTTGTCAGCGACGACACCAGCGAGCTTGCCCGCACCGTGCATCTGACTTTGTTCAACGTGCTGCTTGGCTTCATCATCCTGCACGTCCTTGCCATCCTCTTCTACCGCTTCTGGCGCGGCAAGAAGCTGCTTGGCCCGATGGTTGGCGGAACTTCGACCCAATATCCGGCGAGCACGGTTGGGATGGTCAAGGCACGGCGAAGCGCTCTCATCTTTTGCCTCGCAATCGCCGCAGCCCTTACTGGCTGGATCATCGCCGGAGCACCGCCTTTCTGATCGCCCTTGCGCGCGGCCGTCCACAACGCCACATCGCGCTTATGCTGATCGAAACCGAAGACACGCCGAACCCGGCGACCAAGAAGTTCTTGCCGGGGCTCCCCGTCATGGAAGCGGGAAGCCGCGACTTCCCCAACCCGGAGTCCGCCGAGGCCTCTCCGCTTGCGGAAGCCTTGTTCCGGACAGGCGACGTCGAAGGCGTGTTCTTTGGGCGCGACTTCATCTCCGTCACCGCTCTTCCCAACGTCGACTGGCGTGGCTTGGAGATCGATGTCTTGCAGCTACTGCTCGATCATTTCTCCGCAAATGCTCCGCTGTTTCGACCGGGCGCTGCGGCGGACTTCGCGGTCGATGCGGACGGTGCCGACTTCGACGAGGATCCAGCCGACGCGGACATCGTCGAGCAGATCAAGGAGCTGCTGGAAACTCGGGTTCGCCCTGCCGTGGCGCAGGATGGTGGCGACATCGTCTATCGTGGTTATCGTCAGGGGACGCTTTACCTCGCGATGCAGGGTGCCTGTGCCGGCTGTCCCTCGTCGGCTGTCACGCTGAAGCGCGGCGTGGAGTCGCTGATCCGCCATTACGTTCCGGAAGTAGAAACGGTGGAAGCGGTCTAACCTGCTTTAAAGCACTGCTCGCGCCCCTTGCGGCGGGGCTCGACCTGTGTCCAATTCCGACGTGATGAATCCGGCACTTACCCTTGCACTCGACACCAGCACGGCGGCTTGCACGGCGGCCTTGTTCGACGCGGAAGGCGCTGTTGTGGGTAGCCGCGAGCTGCTGATTGGCCGTGGCCATGCGGAACATCTGACGCCGATGATCGCGGACCTGATGGACGGCCGCCGCGCTGCAACGGTGCTGGTCGGATGCGGCCCGGGCAGCTTCACCGGTCTGCGTGTCGGGATTGCCGCTGCTCACGGCTTGTCCATCGGTTGGGACGCTCAACTGATGGGGATGTCCTCTCTCGCGCTGATCGCAGCCAGCGCGCCCGGCACGGGCCCGCTCGCCGTTGCGGTTACCGGAGGACATGGCGAACTGTTCGTGCAGAGTTTCGCTCGGAGGCCATTGCAGCCTGACGGTCCCCTCCTCAATTTACCGCCATCCGATGCCGCATTGCTCGTGCAAGCGCCATTGTTGGTTGGGTCGGGCGCGGCAGCCCTTGCCGCCCTCAGCGCTCCATGTGAGGCGTATGATCTTCAGCCAAGTGCGTCGAACGCGATGCTATTGCCCTTGGTCCTGCGTACGCTTGATCCCAGGCCCATCTATGCGCGCGCGCCCGATGCCGTGCCGCGGGCCGCATGACGGAGCAGACCACCTCCTCTCATCTGCGTCTGGTGACCGCCACGGGGGATGATCTCGATGCCGTGATGACGGTCATGCAGAGTGCTTTCGATCCCGCCTTCGGGGAAGCATGGACGCGGGCGCAGTGCGCCGGGATCCTGCCGATGAGCGGCGTGGTTATGACATTGGCAAGCGAGGGCAGGCGACCCGTCGGCTTCACCCTGGCCAGAAGCGTTGCGGACGAGGCGGAACTGCTGTTGATCGCGGTGGCGCCAACGGCTCGGGGCAAGGGCGTTGGAAGTGCCTTGATGCGCCACTTCATCCAAGCGAATGCAAAGCGTGGCATCCACCGGCTGCATCTGGAAGTGCGAGAAGGCAATCCAGCGGTGGCCGTCTATGCTCGACATGGCTTTCGCGTCCACGGTCGCCGCTCCGCTTACTATAAGGCACGTGATGGACAATATATCGATGCGCTGACGATGGGTCGTGCGATCGACTTGTGATCAACGTTAAGTAACGGAGGCGACAGACTTGTCAGATCGCCTGCCGTGAGCGTAGGGAGCCTGGTACCTTTTGGAAGCGCACCGCGCTTCTCAGTGGCGTTTGGGCCAGCAGCAGGAAACCATTATAATGAATGACAATGAAAACAACGATCAAAGTCTGATCGAACTGACAGCCGATATTGTTGCGGCCCATGTTGCCAACAACAGCGTGGCGGTCAATGACCTGCCATTACTGATCAGGAACGTTCACGGCGCCCTGGCTGGTCTTACCAGCGCAACGGCCGAGCCGGAAGCCAAGCCAGAGCCCAAGGTGCCGGTTCGCTCCTCGATCAAGCCCGACTACATCGTCTGCCTTGAAGACGGCAAGAAGCTCAAGATGCTGAAGCGCCACCTGATGACGCACTATCAAATGACGCCAGACCAGTACCGCCAGAAGTGGGGCCTCAATGCCGACTATCCGATGGTTGCGCCAAATTATGCCGAACAGCGCCGCACCCTTGCCAAGTCGATCGGTCTTGGGACCAAGCGGAAGCGCCCTGCCGTGACGCCGACACGAGCCAAGTAATGGCTTAGCTCCTCCTCCGGCAAACCCGGGGGAGGAGCCACGTTTTACCCCATCGTCGGAATGACGAACGCATTTTCGTCACCCGCCGCACTGCCGTCCGG
>CAXTED010000007.1:0-146902 GCA_964243335.1 uncultured Sphingomicrobium sp.
GGGAGGAGTCGAACTGATCGGCACGGCGCCATACGGACATGTACACCTCCTGGAGAACGTCCTGCGCTTCGCCTTCGTCGGTCAGTAGGCGCAGGCAGATGCCGTAGAGCTTCGCGGAAGTGCGGTCGTACAGATCCGACAAAGCCGAAGGATGTCCTTGGGCCACGCCGTCCAGCAGCGGAATAAGGATGAGGCGACTGTCGCCTTTGGGAGAGATGGACGAGGCCATGATGGGCCTCATGGCCCAACTTGGATCAACAAGGAAGTCGATCCCGGCGGGTGAGAGAGTCCGAGGGCTGCGCATGAGTAACATGCTCCGGCTTCCCTCACCCGCCAGGCGGCGTCCGACCGCAGAGGGATCGGTCGGACGCGAACTGGATTACGGCATCAGCACGGTGTCCACGACGTGAATGACGCCGTTGGACTGCATGACATTGGCGATGCGGACCCGGCTCATGCCGCCCTTGGCATCGCGCAACGTCAGGGTTTTGCCCGTCATGCGTGCCGTCAGGCGCTCGCCCTGCACAGTGGTCAAGGTCGCGGAACCGCGGCCGGCCTTGATCCTGGCAGCGATGTCAGTGGACGTCAGACGACCCGGGACGACGTGATACGTCAGGATATTGGTCAACGTGTCCTTGTTCTCAGGCTTGACCAGCGTGTCGACCGTTCCGGCAGGAAGCTTGCCAAAGGCAGCGTTCGTCGGCGCGAACACGGTGAACGGCCCGGTGCCCGAAAGGGTGTCCACCAGACCGGCGGCCTTGACGGCAGCGACGAGCGTGGTGTGGTCCTTCGAGTTCACCGCATTCTCAACGATGGTCTTGGTCGGGTACATGGCGGCGCCGCCAACCGTTGGGTTCTGAGCCGATGCGGCGGTGCTGAGCGAAAGAGCGGCAGCGGCCACAAGAGCGAGTGTGTGTGTGCGAGTGGTCATGCGAGGTCTCCGATTAGGTCGCCGGAAGTCGGCCACCCATCAGATACGTCGGCGCCTCAGAGCTGGATGCAGATGCGGACCAAAGCCTAGGTGTGGTGTCAGTCCAACCAGGAGGAAGTCAGCGAGCCTGTTTCTCTAGATACAGATAGGCTGGATCGAAGAACGCAGTTTGCCGCAGGCCCGTTCGGTCGTGGATCGTGACCTTGCCGCCGCGAAACTCGATCAAGCCTTGTTCACGCAGCTGCTGCAGCGTCCGATTGACATGAACCGGCGTGATGCCGAGGCACTCGGCAAGCTCCTCCTGAGTCAGCAGCAGGTCGAAGCTGCCGTTGCTGGCAAGGCCGACGACCTCGAGCCTGACTTCCATTTCGCAGAAAAGGTGAGCCATGCGCTCCAACGCGGATCGGCGCCCAAGGGAAACCTCCCACTCACGATGGATCGCGGCGTCCAGATTGGTTGAGAACCACAGCACTCGGGTGAGGTGGGGGAACCGTTCGGTAATCGCGCGCAAGCGCTCGTGGGGAACGATCCCGACCTTGCATCCCGTCAAAGTGCCGACATGATGATCCAGCTTCTTCAGGGTCAGACTGTGAAGGTCTGCGAAGTCGCCCGCCACGTGCAATTCGGTGACCTGGCGAAGGCCGTTAGGCAGGTCTTTGAAACGGCACATCAGCCCGCTGATGAGAAGCATGCAGGAGTCGAGTTGGACGTCGGCGCGGATGACCGTGCGGTCCGCCGGGAAGTTCTTGGTCACCGAGACCATCTCGCGAAGTGCCGCTTCCTCGGCAGCATCGACGTCGTCGCGGGCGCGCAGCTTGCGTAGATGACGTTCGATCATCGCTCGCCCGCCATGCGGATCACCAAAGCGTCGGAGAAGGGGAGGGTGAAGTGGACTTGGTCCGCACGAGGCCCTGCTATGTCGATGCGCGCATTGAGGTCGAGTTCGCCGGCGCGGACCTCTTCGGCCATGATCGAGCGTGCGTTGCGGATCGCTTCCTCGCGGGCCGCTGCAAGATCGGGCAAGTCGCGCCCTTCCTCGTCAAGAATGGCGCCCAAACGGTTGAACAGGTGCAAATAAAATATCGTCATGCGGCCGCCAACGCGCCGTCAACTTATTGTGTTCGCCTGAACACTATAACCAAGATCACGTGCGGCGCTTAGCCGCGCCGGCCAAGTGCGGCAGCGGCTTCGTCCACCAACTCGGCGACGATCGCGGCGGTGGGCTCCTCTCGGGTGACCATGCCGACCGATTGCCCGGCCATGACGCTGCCACTTTCGATGTCGCCGTCGATCACCGCGCGGCGCAGGGCGCCTGCCCAATAATGCTCGATCTGCAACTGGGCTTCGGCCATCTCCAATGTCTTGCCATCGAGATGGGTGGCGATTTCGCGCTGCTTGGCCGCGAAGTTTTCGGTCTCCTTGTTCTTGAGCGCGCGGACAGGGATGACTGGGAGGCGCGGATCGAGCTGCACACTGGGCACCGCGTCGCGGGCTGATGCGCGGATGAACGCCCGCTTGAAATTCGGGTGCGCAATGCTCTCCGTTGCGCAGACGAAGCGCGTGCCGAGCTGAACGCCGGCGGCG
This sequence comes from uncultured Sphingomicrobium sp., assembly GCA_964243335.1. Taxonomy (GTDB): domain Bacteria; phylum Pseudomonadota; class Alphaproteobacteria; order Sphingomonadales; family Sphingomonadaceae; genus Sphingomicrobium. The sequence goes on from CAXTED010000007.1 coordinate 2,516, forward strand.
CCCATCTCCAGATAAGCGGCAATCGCCTCTCCCCGGCCAATGCCGCCCGCCACGAACACCGGAATGTCCTCGGCGATGTGGGGCAATATCTCCTGCGCCAGCACCGACGTGGAGACAGGGCCGATGTGGCCGCCCGCTTCCATGCCCTCGATCACCAGGGCGTCCGCGCCGGAGCGCTTCAGTTTCTTGGCAAGGCTGAGCGCCGGGGCAAAAGCGATCAGCTTGGCGCCCAGCGCTTTGATGCGGTCGATCGCCCCGCCCGGCGGGAGGCCGCCGGCGAGCACGACATGGGTCACGCGGTGATTGGCGCAAACGTCGATCAGCTCGCTCAATTGCGGGTGCATGGTGATCAGATTGACGCCGAATGGCCTGGTGGTGCGCGCCCTGGTCTCGGCGATCTCCGTGTCGAGCTGGACCGGGTTCATCGCTCCGCAGGCAATCACGCCAAAGCCGCCTGCATTGCTGATGGCCGAGACCAGATGGCGCTCGGACACCCAGCTCATCGCGCCGCCCAGGATCGCATAGTCGCAGCCCAGGAAGTCGGTGCCGCGGCGCATCAGGTCTTGAAGGCGCTGGTGGCCTGGGCCGGTCATGCGGAAGTTCCTGTGGCGATGGGGGCGTCGAGCTCGAAGGCGGTGTGAAGCACGCGAACGGCCAATTCCATTTCGTCCTCTGCGATGAGCACGCTGACCTTGATCTCGCTGGCCGACACCGCGTGGAGGTTGATGCGCCGCTCGGCAAGCGTGTCGAACATGCGCGCGGTTAGTTCGGGGTTGGAGCGAATGCCGACGCCGACAATCGACACCTTGGCAACCGATGCGTCGGTCAGGAGGGCACTATAGCCCAGATCACCCTTCCAGTCCTCAAGTGCGGCGACGGCCTGGCTCAAACTGGCGCGAGGCACGGTGAAGGTGAGGTCGCTGGCACCCGCGCCCGGAGCGGCCGCGTGGACGATCATGTCGACGGCGATCCCGGCCGCGGCGAGCGGCCGGATGGCAGCAGCCACGGTGCCCGGCCGGTCGGCGATGCCGGTCAGTGTGATGCGCGCTTCGTTGCGGTCGGCGGCGATGCCGGCGATGGCGAGGTGTTCCATGTTGTGATCCAATGCGGTGACGATCGACGTGCCTGGCGCGTCGGAGAAAGCGGACAAAACGCGCAGCGGCATGCCTTCGCGCATGGCAAGGCCGACCGAGCGGACCTGGAGCACCTTGGATCCAACCCCGGCGAGTTCGAGCATTTCCTCGAACGTGACCTGAGCCAGCTTTCGCGCACGCGGCACGATGCGGGGGTCGGTGGTGTAGACGCCGTCCACGTCGGTGTAGATGTCGCAGCGATCAGCCCCGACGCCGGCCGCGATGGCCACAGCGCTGGTGTCCGACCCGCCGCGACCAAGGGTAGCGATGCGGCCTTCATCGCTGACACCCTGAAAGCCGGGGATCACGCCCACGACGCCGCCCTTGAGCGCCGTATCGAGCAAAGGCGCCTCGATCGCGTCCACCCGCGCATTGCCGTGCGCCCCCGATGCTGAGAGCAATTGCCAGCCCATGAAGCTGCGGGCTTCCACGCCCATGTTCTGAAGCGTCATTGCCAGCAGCCCGGCGGTGACCTGCTCCCCGCTGGCGACTACCACGTCATATTCCTTCGGATCGTGAAGCGCGGCGGCTTCGCGGCACAATTGCACCAGGCGATCGGTCTCTCCGGCCATGGCGGAGACCACGACCAGCACCTGATTTCCGGCCTCACGCTCGCGGCGGACGCGGTCGGCGACGGAGAGGATGCGCTCGATACCGGCCATGGAGGTGCCGCCGAACTTCATGACGATACGGGCCATGGGTGGTGCGGGGGCTCCTTGAGGGATCGGCGGCGTTCTTTCGGGGTTCGAGGATGGCTGTTAAGGGGAGGGCATGGTGGACACAAGCATGGCAAGTGGCGCGTCGAGCATCGTTGCTCGGGAAGCAGCACATTTTGGCGGCATGGCGGGCGACTGGTGGGACCCCGACGGGGACTCGCGCATGCTCCACCGCCTTAATCCGGTGCGGCTCCACTATGTCCGCGACCGCATCGACCAGCACTGGCAAAGCGACGAGCGTTCCGTTCGGCCGCTGGCAGGGCGCACCGCACTTGACGTCGGCTGCGGCGCGGGGCTGCTGACCGAGCCCCTGCGCCGCCTGGGCGCCGAGGTCACCGGGGTTGATGCGGCGCCCGGGCTGATCGCGGCCGCGACTGGCCATGCGGAGGCCTCGGGACTCGACATCCGCTATGTCGCTGGCGGCGTCGAAGAGTTGAGCGGGCAGTTCGACCTGGTCACGGCAATGGAGGTGATCGAGCATGTCGCCGAACCTGCCGCGTTCGTGCGCAGCCTCGCCGACCGCCTGGCTCCGGGCGGTCTTCTGATCATGAGCACGCCCAACCGCACCGCCTGGTCGCGACTGCTGACGATAACGCTGGCAGAAGGTTTTGGGCGCATCCCCAAGGGCACGCACGATTACGACCAATTCATCGCGCCAGAGCGCATGACGGCGTTGCTGGAGGGCGCTGGGCTGCGGATGGTGGATAGCAAGGGCATCGCCGTGTCGCCGGGCCGCGGCCTGCACCTGAGCGAGGACGTGCGGCTCAACTATCTGCTGGCGGCTGTATGGGCTTGAATAGAGTGCCGGATTTCATCACGAAACGCGTGTGAAATGATTTGATCTTCAGAAGAGGGCGACTAAAGTTGAGGCTTGGCAAACGAGTGCTTCTCCCGGCCATTTCGGCACTGTGCATCTCTGCGCAATCCGCTCGCGCTGCAACAAGCGACGGGCAGGTCTGGACGGGTTTCAACGTCAGCGCCGACCTGGGAAGCAAGTTCCGGATTTCGCAGGAGATCGTTGCGCGGTTCAGTGACAGGCGGAACGGCCTATATGAGATCGAGAGCAATACCCTGCTCGGCTACCGTTTGAACAAGAAGGTGACGCTGTGGGGCGGGTATACCCACGATCCGCAATATGACGCCGGGCGCTTCACGGTCATGGAGCATCGTGCGCGCGAGCAGGTCACTTTCGACGATGTGGCGAAAGTGGGCCATGGGACGGTCAGCGCGCGCCTACGGCTGGAGCAACGGTGGCGCGAGGGCGTGGACGGCACGGCGTGGCGCGTTCGACCCTTTGCGAAATACACTTTGCCGGTCGCTAAAGGTCGAAAGACGGCCTTGGTGCTTAGCCACGAGAGCTTTCTCAATACGAACCGAACGGCGTTCCAGCGTTCCAGAGGCCTTGATCGCATGCGCAACTTCGTTGGCGTAAGCACGCCGTTGATCGCCAACATCGCGCTTGAGGCTGGCTATCTCAACCAGCATGGATTTGTGCGCAGCGGCCCTGACACGCAGGACCATGTGGCAACGGCCACGCTGGGCCTGTCACTCTAGCAGCGGCGGCTAGAAATCGACCTTGTCATAGTGTTGCGGCGGGACGATCACTTCCATCCGTTCACCAAGCAGGGGGCGGAACGACGGGCGGGATTTCATCACCGCATACCAATCCTTGGTCTGCTTGTGCCCGCGCCAGTCGAGCGCTCCCAGATAGTCGATCACCGAAAGATGCGCCGCGGCGGTGAAGTCGGCGAGGCTCAGTGACGGGCCGGCCAGCCAGCGGCGATGATCGAGCAGATAATCGAGATAGTCGAGGTGGTTGTTGCCGACCCGCATTGCATCGCGAAGGATGCGGGTGTCGGGGCTTTCCTTGCTGACGAGCCGCTTGCGCATGCGCTCGGCCATCAGCGGCTCGACCGCCTCTCGAAACAGCTTCTCATCGAACCACTCGACCAGCCGGCGGATCTCGGCGCGGTGCACCGAATCGCCGTGGATCATCGGTGTCTTCTCCACCGTCTCGTCGAAATATTCGGCGATCGGCTGGCTTCCGATCAGCGTGATCCCAAGGTCCGTATCGATCAGCACCGGGGTTTCTCCGGCGGGGTTGATGTCTAGGAACTCGTCACGGCGGTCCCATGGATTTTCGCGCATCAACTCAACCGCGACGCCCTTCTCGGCCATGACCAGGCGAACCTTGCGGGAGAAGGGGCACAGGGGAAATTGAAGGAGCTGCCACATGGCGCCGCTTTAGCGCAGGCGCGGGTGGCGGCAAGGGCGGGAAGGCCCCTTTAACGCATCCCGAGCCACACCAGAGCAGCGATGCCGGCGACGATGCGGTACCAGGCAAAAGGCGAGAAGCCGCGGCGGGTAACAATCGCCAAGAAAGCCTTGATCACCACCAAGGCGACAACGAAGCTGACAACAAAGCCGATGCCGATCAGGTCAAAGCCAATCGGTCCCATCTCGTTGCGGTTCTTGTAGAGCTCCAGCACCGTGGCCCCGGCCATGGTTGGGAGTGCCAGGAAGAAGGAGAATTCAGCGGCTGTGCGCCGTTCCACGCCAAGGCTGAGTGCGCCAAGAATCGTGGCGCCCGACCGGCTGACGCCCGGAATCATGGAAATGCATTGGATGAGGCCGATGCCGAGCGCCTTGGTCCAGGGGATTTCGGCGACATCGGTGATGGTGCCGGCTTTTACCGTGCGCTCGATGGCGAGAATGGCAACGCCGCCGACGATCAGCGCCCAGGCGACGACGCTTGGGGAACCGAGCAGCGCCTCGACCTGATCGTGGAGGAGTACCCCAAGAACGGCCGCCGGGGTAAAGGCGATCAGGAGGTTGCGGAGGAAGGCGATGGCTTTGGGTTCGCAACGAAGCAATCCGGTCAGCACGTCCCACAAGGTTCGCCAGTAGAGCACCACGATCGACAGCATGGCGCCCAACTGGATCACCACGTTGAACACCTTCCATGTCTCGGGGTCGTAGCCGAGCAGCGCATTGGCGAGGATCAGGTGGCCGGTGGAGCTGACCGGCAGGAACTCGGTGACTCCCTCGACGATGCCGAGGAGAATGGCGACCAGAAACAATGGCATGTTCGGTGGGCGTCCTTAGCCGACGGTCGATTGGCTGCGGCGGTGCGAGGCGGCGAAGCGCCCGCCCTTGCGGAAACGGCTCAGCCAGTCCGGTGCAACCGACGCCAGCGGCGTACCGGTGATGCCGAACACCTCCAGGCCGCTCTGGCCTTCGCCGACCACATTGTCCCGCTGAAGCATCAACCATTGATCGCGGGTGATCGGTGCACCGGGCAGAAAGCCAAGCTTGCTCATCATCTCGCCGGCAAAATCCGGCAGGTCGATGATCTCGGGAGACAGGCCGGCTGCCTGGGTGATGGCGACGTTGAGCTCGCGCATGGTCATGACCTCGGGCCCGCCGAGTTCGACCGTCTTTCCGGCAAAGCGCTGCGGCTCGGTCGCCGCCGTGACGATCGCCTGCGCCAGGTCGCGCACGAAGATTGGCTGAAAGCGCGAGCGCGGGGCGAGCACGGGAAGGATCGGCAGGCGCGCGGCGAGACCGGCGAACCGGTTGGTCAATTGGTCCTCGGGACCGAATACCAGTGACGGGCGGATGATCGTCGCGTCCGGAAAAGCGTCTCGCACCGCGGTTTCGCCTTCGCCCTTGGTACGGCCATAAACCGAGGCGGATTGCGGGTCGGCGCCGATGGCGGAGATGTGCACAAAGCTGCCGGCGACTGCCGCTGTTGCACGCTGCGCCGCGCGGGCCGGACTGCGGACGTGCACCTGATCAAGGTCACCGGCGAACGCACCGACCAGGTTGATCACGCCCCAGGCGCCGTCCACCGCGGCGTCGAGGCTGTCGGGTCGCGTAAAGCTCACCGGGACCACGTCCAACTGACCGACCGCGGCTAGCGGCTGGAGGAAGAAGGCGTTGCGCGGTTCGCGCTGGGCGACGCGCACTCGGACGCCGGTCTTGAACAATGCCTCGCAAACGTAGCGGCCGATGAAGCCACCGCCGCCAAGCACGGTGATGATGCGATTGCGCCAGTCGATCGAGGTGTCAGCCATGGGCCGCAGCCTTTGCCCGCCCCCACGCGCATTGACAAGGCGCAGGCGCCCCCTCTAAGCGCGCCGCCTACCCAAAGACGATCCTGTGCCCAGGTGGCGGAATGGTAGACGCACCAGCTTCAGGTGCTGGCGCTCGCAAGGGCGTGGAGGTTCGAGTCCTCTCCTGGGCACCATTTACCTGTTCGCGAGCGGGAACGCAGGTGTCCTCATGGTCAGGGCTCCCTATTCGGGAAAGCCCTACCGGCTTGCGATGTGTCATCTTTAAGTACCACTTGGGCCACATCGCACCGGACGGTCGGTTTGCAGCGCAGCTAGCAAGTCCTTGGACGGAAAGACCAAGGCTCACGTCAGCCGCGATAGCTAAACTCCACAACTAGCGCGAGTTGCACGAAGGTCGTCAGGAAGATTGGCAGAATGGGGAGATTTCTGCTAATAAGAACCCATGCCTTTCACGCGTCAGCCTGCGAAATCCTATGACGTCGTGGTTGTTGGCACCGGTTTCTCATCTTCCTTCTTTCTTATGGGCCTGCTGAAGACACTCCCTCAATCCGCCCGCATAATCGTGCTGGAAAGTGGCAATTGGACGGAACACAGCCAGCGGGTTGAAGCTGCACGGGTCGTTGATGGAGCGCCCAACGGCGGTCCGGTGCAAGAAGCTGCGGCGAACACCCTGAGCCAAGAGCGATACCGTCAAAGCGGTGATCCACATAAGAAATGGCTATTCACGGTCGCCTTCGGCGGCGGATCGAACTGTTGGTGGAGCAATGTTCCACGTTTCCTGCCAGCAGATTTCGAGATGAAAAGCCGGTTTGGCGTGGGTCAGGACTGGCCAGTCAGCTATGACGACGTCGCCCCCTATTATGATGAGGTCGAGGCTGCCATGTCCCTGGCAGGCCCAAGTGCTCCGTGGCCCTACCCCCGATCAACCCCATATGCGCAGCCGCAGCATCGGTTCAGTGACGCCGATCGCTTGTTGAAGGCAGCCTACCCAGACTCCTTCTTCGCAGTCCCGACGGCCAGGGCGCGCGTGCCGACGCCTGGTCGGAACGTCTGCTGCAGCAATGGGGTCTGCCATCTCTGTCCAGTGAACGCGAAGTTCACAATTCAGAACGGACTCATGTCGGTCTACAAGGACCCGCGGGTCGAGGTGCTCCTGCAAGCAGAGGTCATCGGGGTCGAAACGGCCGCCGGAGTCGCCCGAGGGGCCCGATACGTCTTCAATGGAGCAGAGCGGACTGTGTCCGCAGACATTGTTGCGCTTGGGACGAACGCTTTGTTCAACCCGATCATCCTGCAGCGGTCAGGGATCAATCATCCAATTCTCGGAAGGGGATTGCATGAACAAGTTGGGCTCACTGCCGAGGTGTTCCTGAAGGGCGTAAACTGCTTTAACGGGTCAACGTCCGTCACTGGTCACAGCTACCTGCTCTACAAGGACGAAGAGCGTCGTCGACAGATGGCCGCCTGCTTGATCGAGACCTGGAATGTCGGGCAATTGCGAACCGAACGGGGAAGGTGGCAGCAGGTACTCCCCGTAAGGATGGTGTTCGAGGTACTTCCCGAGAAAGAAAATTACGTCGCCTTCGATCCCGCAGTGCCGGATCGGCCGCTCATGCACTACGCCACACACTCGGAATATACTGACAAGGCGATTGCGCGGGCGGCCGAGGATCTTGCAAAAGTCATGGCTCCACTCCCGGTCGAGCGTATCGAGATGCGGCCAATGATCGAACCTTCCGAGGCGCATATCATCGGTACCACTCCAATGGGCAACGACCCTGCAACGAGCATCGTTGACCGCGACTCTCGGCATCATCAGTTTCGCGATCTGATCGTCCTAGGCAGTGGCACTTTCCCGCAGGGCGGGCCGTCCAATCCCACACTTACTTTGAGTGCGTTGGCCTTGCGCGCTGCTAACAGGCTGACGGGAGCAGCGCCTTGAAAGTCTCCCGGCGCAATGTCTTGATTGCCGGCGGCGTGGCCGGCCTGGCGCCAGCGTTTGTCGCGGGCCGTGCAGTAGCTTCGACACCGGCTGACTCGATTGTTCGTTACATCCGGGCAACCACCGGCAACACTACAATCCCCGAGGCGAACCTCTATCAGTTCGCGAGAAAGTTCGTGGCTAAGTACCAGCCTATGTTCGGCCGCAAGTTTGGTCTTGCTATGGTGATGATGGACAACCCTTGGTCCATTCACTTTCTGACAAATTCTCGTCGCCTCGCGCTTGAAGCGTTCAAGAGAACTCTGACAACTGACTTCTTTTTCTCGACGGATTTTTTCACCAGCGCTGGCAGAGACCTCCAGCGCATGTCCTACATAGATTTCGCGGACCAATATGCACTGGGATGCCGCAACCCGCTGGCGCGGTTTGAAATGGACGCCTGAGTTCGCCGAAAGGCGCGCTCCGAGTCGTCATCCCAAACGGTACAGCAAACCAGGGGGATTACATGCGAGTCCTGCAGAAGCCGATTCTGCGCGCCAGTACGTCACGCAAGTACTGCAGGCTCTCCGGACAGACCAGGCGACTCGGCAGGAGGTTGCGCATTCGACTGCTTACCAAGCCCGTTCGTCGAAGCGCAAGCCGCTGATCTACCATACAGCGATACTCATCGAAACGGACGTGATGAGGATCGACGATAGTGCCAGAATCTTCTTCGCCGATCTTGGCAGAGCGAAGGAGAAGGGCGATGTTTACAAAGATTATCTTTGCAGCAGCCTCGGTTGCGATCACTGGAGCGGCGTTCACTGCACTTGCTCCAGAAGCTTCTGCGAAAGCGCGTACCGCCACCGTTACTGCTGCCAATGATCCCGACTTAGTGACGCGTCGAGTCAGCTACGCGGACTTGAATCTTGCCAGTTTGCCAGGAGAAAGAGCCCTGAACCGGCGCGTTGGAAGTGCTGTTGACTCGGTTTGCTCAGAGATTCTCCACCTTGGGGACTTCTTCGCGGACACCAGGTGCCGCATCAAGTTGTGGAGCGGTGCACGTCCGCAAATCAGCAGTGCCGTGATGCGAGCGCGTCAGATTGCTCAGACGGGACACTCGTCGATCGCGGCAGCAGCCATCACTCTGTCCTTACCTCAGTAAACCATGACGCTATCAAGAGCACGGAAGTGACCTTCAGTGGTTGCTTCCGTTCTCGTGTGCGGTGCTCATCGGCCCCTCCATTCAGCCATCATCCGCGCTTCTCTAAACCCGACCTCGCAACGATGCTATGGGGGTCTAAAATCTTCTTCGGATCGACCATGATTGATAACGGTCTACACAATATGGATTTCTAACTACGACTTTGGTCGAATAGACAAACAAACGTCAGAGATCCAAGAATAGACTATTCAACCGATCGACCGAAGAAGGCATTGGCGATGACTAGTTGTCGGCTTTTGGCGCATTCCGCTTTGTTGACGTGCGCTCCTTTCGGGGCATTCACCATGTCAGCTCAAGCGCACGCGCAGGAGACGCAGCCCGTCTTCACCCGCAGTCCGCTCCTGAACGGCGCAATGCCATTCACGCAGAAGCTTATGATGTTCGAAGAGATGGGCTCGCAGGCGCTGCCGACGAGTGATTCGCTCGCGCGTTTGCCGTCGCCCGCGGCTTGCAACTCCTCGCCTGCAGCCGCCGCGCTCGATACTTTTCTGAAGAAGCCGCTTTCCCCCGCGCCGCGGGAAGAAGCGAATGACCAAGGACAGAACCCTTGGCTGGCGAAGGTTAATGCATGTCTTGGGTACGGACTGACGCAGAGCCCGATCGAAGGCCGGCCGCCCGGGCAATATTTTGCTCATCAGCGCTATGAAGAATTCTATCCAGCCGCCTACGTCCAGTCTGCAACCGCGGGCGCACGGGTCAATACCGGCATGCGCGACTCAACGCAGCGACATGGGTACGCTAGTGGGACTGAGTTCGGCCCCGGCGGACTTTACTATGACGTTGCAAGGGGAGGGACGACAAAGGGTATTCAGCCGAGGCTACATCCCAAGCTGCCGGTCCAGAATGCTAATTCGGTGTGGACCTTTGACGGCACTTTCCCAGGCAAGCTGATCATGGCGCGCGCTGGCCAACCCTTGCTGTTCCGCCACTACAATGCGCTGCCAATAAGCGCGGGCGCGAACCGCGGCTTTGGCGTCAACCAGTTGTCAACGCACCTTCACAACGGTCATAATCCGGCTGAAAGTGACGGTTACCCCGGAGCTTACTTCTACCCAGGCCAATATTACGATTATCGTTGGCCGCTCATTCTATCTGGCTACGGGCGCGCAAATACCGATTACTCTGATCCGCGGTCGGGAACGCCCGACATAGGTGGCGATAAGACCCACCCTGGCGACTGGCGGGAAAGCTTGAGCACATTGTGGTTCCACGACCACCGCATCGACCACACCGCCGAGAATGTCTACAAAGGCATGGTTGGTATGATGAACGTTTATGGCGTCGTGGATCGCGGCCGTGAAGGGCTCAACTGTCACTATGCGGATCCGGCGAACAACTACAATTTGTGCTTGCCAAGTGGCACCCAGCTCAACTGGGGTAATCGCGACTATGACGTTAATCTCGCCATTTCGGACAAGGCATGGGATGCTAACGGTCAGCTATACTTCAACCTGTTCAATAGAGAAGGCTTCCTCGGCGACCGCATCACGGTCAACTGGGCTTGGATGCCCTTCTTAGAGGTCCGCCCGCGGCGATACCGGTTCCGTATCCTCAACGCCAGCATGGGCCGCTTCTACAAGATCGCTCTTGTTACCGCCGCGGGCAGACGCGTTCCCTTTCACATGGTCGGTAACGACGGCAATATCATGGAGCATGCGGTTCCATTCCCAAATTCGGAGTCGCAAGATTTGCCGCTGCAGACGATCGGCGAGCGCTTCGACATCGTCGTGGATTTCAGCAGTCTCGCAAAGGGAACGAAGCTATACTTCGTCAATCTTGCCGAGCACGAGGACGGAAGCCGAGCCAAGCAGTACGCTGAGCTTAGAGATGCGATAGCGGGAAGGTCCAATGACCCGGGGGTAGGCAAATTCCTTGAGTTTCGCGTCGCCGACGCTGTGCCCGGCGCTCAAGATCTGAGCATGAACCCGGCTGATTATGTCGAGGGTAAGCTCAAGATGATCCCGCGGCCCAAGTTCACCGACACCGAACTCGCCAATGCCAAAGTCCGGCGGTTCGAATTCGGGCACAGCAGTGGCTCAGATGACAAACCGTGGACGATCAAAACCGATGACGGAAAGGGGCTGACCGCCAATCTGAAGCGTGTGTCAGCAGCGCCGGCGCTGAACTCAGTGGAGATTTGGCATCTCGTGAGCGACTCCGGTGGCTGGGCGCACCCCGTGCATATTCATTTCGAAGAAGGCCAAATCCTCAGCCGCGACGGCAAGCCCCCGCCGATCTGGGAACGCTGGGCGCGCAAGGACATGTATAATGTGGGCCGTCTGTTCAGCAACGACGTAAAGGTTGCTCTTCGGTTCGGTGATTTCCTCGGCACGTACGTCGAGCATTGCCACAACACGCAGCACGAAGACTTTGCCATGATGCTGCGCTTCGACGTGAAGAACCCGGCCGATCCGATGCTGATCCGATCTCCTTTGCCCGATTGGGGTGGCGTGAGTTACGCTTCGTCCTACAATCTCACCGAGTGACGATTACTTGGTGAGCGTCCTTTCTGACGCTTCAGCGGCTACGATCGATAGGCCTTGTTGCCAGAAGCCGGACGGGTCGCTTGCACGCTAAACGCACACTGTCGAAACGGGTAAGCGATGTACCCGCGGCCTGATGGCAGGTCCGCGCACAGCTTAATTTGTGGACGTTTGTAGCTGTGGCCCGCTCCGGCGTCCCAGCCGGTGAACCATAAGCTTCACGGAACACTTCACGAGACTCTCACCTGCTTCCGGATACGACGAAGTACGTCCGTTCGTAGGCGCTATGACCTAGCCGTTGTGACTACCACTAATGGCTGAATGGACATTGATGCGCTGATGGCGCCCAAATGGATCCAACATTGAGACCTGGGTGGGAACTCACATGATTTCACGTCCGCTAGTATCAGGCTTCAGCGCCAAGCTTAGCTACGACACCAGCATGCGTCTCGGGCCATATTCTACTGCTGAAGCTCGATCGATCGACGACCACATGCTTAGCAGCTTGCGCGGCGCGAGGATCATGATGCCATCAAGGTGCAGCATTTTCTGTGACGCAAATGAGCACCCGAGATGCGTCTGAAAGCACCTGTCGCTCTGATACTCTTGCTCGCTCTTGTCGGCAAATCTGCGCCTGCTCAAAACAAGTGGCACGGCGAATATTTCCCGAACGTGCAGATGATCACCCAGGACGGCAAGAAGGTGCGCTTCTACGACGACGTCATTCGAGGCAAGGTTGTTGCCATAAACTTCATATACACAAGTTGCCAAGATGTGTGCCCAGTAGATACTGCGGCATTAAGGCGAGTGCAAAAACTCATTGGCGCCGGCATGGGCCGAGACGTGTTCTTCTATTCGATCACGCTCGATCCAAAGAATGATACGCCAGCTGTCCTCAAGCGATACATGAAGACGTTTGACGTCGGGCCCGGTTGGACTTTCCTGACTGGTCGGCCGCAGGACATCTCGTTGATTCAGGCGCGGTTTGGGATCCGCCCGGTTAACCCAGGTATGCTTTCTTCCCACGATACGCGGTACGTCCTGGGCAATGAAAAGATTGCGCGGTGGGTCAAGCGAACGCCTTACGACAATCCTCACGTCCTTGCCCACATTCTGACTCGCGAATTGCCGACTACACGAAAGCTGCGGGATAACAGAACGCGACCAAGCTATGCGCAAGCTGAACGCGTCGAGGGCATGACAAGCGGCGGAACTGTTTTCATGACCCGTTGCAGCGCCTGCCACAGCATCGGCGGAGGGGACAACAAACTCGGTCCGGACCTTGCCGGCATTACCGAACGGCGTTCTCGCGACTGGCTCCAGCGGTGGATCAAGGAACCTGACCGCATGCGTGCACAGAAAGACCCTGCGACCATGGCTTTGCTTGCCCGGTACGGCAACTTGCAAATGCCTAATCAGCGGCTGACCGACGGGCAAGTTCGGGATGTGATCGGATACTTGTCCGAGGAAACAAGACGACAGCGGGCCAGCCTCGAAACCAAGAAAGCAAAGCCGAATGCATCCCACCGTCACCATTGAACCTGCAGCAGCGAACGCGCACCCTTTTACAGTGGAGGCCACCTCCGCTGCGGGGCACGGGAAAGCTGCGGAAATTCGGCAGGCAGACGCCGGGTCGCTGCCCGAACAGTACAGCATGATGGCTCGCGTTTTTCGCACTTTTGCGCCGCTTGACGGGTTGAAAGCAGTCAAGCACACTGTTTCCGTCTCAGGGGGCAGCATGCGATTCCCACGGGTAGTGATTGGCATTCTCGTAGCCCTGGTTTGGCCCGCAAGAGCGATTGCGCAAGACAGCTACTCCGATCCGGCCGGAGCAGGTCCGATCGTTGGTGCCCTTCAGTGGCTCCAGGGAACCTTGCTTGGAACTGCGGCCACGGTTGTTGCCGTCATCGCGGTAGCGACAATTGGTTTCTTGATGCTCACCGGCCGCCTGAATTGGCGCCACGTCGCGACCGTCATCATCGGGTGCTTCATCCTTTTCGGCGCCGCCAGCATTGTCGGCGGCATACGGGCAACGGCTAGCGGCGGAGGCTACTGACGTGGACGGGCTTGACCGCGACACCTTGTTCGTTGCGCTCACCCGACCACAGATGCTGCTTGGGGTAACCTTTGGCTTCGTCATCGCCAACGCGATCATCACCACCGAGTTGTTCTTGCTGTTCAGGTCGGCATGGGTGCTTGTTGCAGCGGTCGTCGTACATGCAGTTGGTTGGTTGGCGTGCTTGCGGGATCCGCATGTCTTCGAGATCTGGCTCAAGAAGAATCGACACTGTCCTCGCGTGCCCAATTACCTTGTGTGGCAATGCAACTCCTGCCGCCCATAAGTACGCGGAGCCGCGATTGGGCCAAGGAGAAGGCCGCCGGCGATCACTTGCCCTATTTAGCTCAGATCGACGAGAATACGGTGCTGCTTCGAGACGGTCGCCTGATGCAGGTGCTTACCCTCGAAGGATTGCTTTTCGAAACGGCTGACGCTGATGAGATCAATTATCGTAAGGCGTTGCGGGACGGGATGCTCCAGGCAATCGGGAATTCTCGCTTCGCCGTCTATCATCATGTCATCCGGCGCCGCGTGGAGCCGCAGCTTGAGGCCACCTTCCCCGATCCATTCAGTGCCAAACTAGACCTGGAATGGCGCCGGCGATTACAGTCGAAGCGACTGTTCAGGAACGACCTGTACCTCGCCGTGATCCGACGTCCGGTTCAAGGGAAGGCCGGATTTGCACAGCGGATCGCCGAGCTTTTCAAGAAGGTTCAAGCCGACGAATGGGCTGCTAACTTCACGATTGAGCGCCGTGAACTTACCGCTGCCTGCGACGCGCTTCTTGCTTCACTCAGTCAGTATGGCGCGCGGATGCTGGGAACCTATGATCTTGGGAACGCCCAATGTTCCGAGACGCTGGAGTACCTGTCTTCGCTCTACAATGCCGAGGAGCAATCGGTACAGTTGCCTGTGTCGGACGTCGGCCAGTATCTGCCGTACCGCCGAGTAAGCTTCGGTGCCCAGACTGTTGAACTATCCCAAGTCGGCGATCTCGACCGCAGCTTCGCGGCTCTTGTTTCGATCAAGGAATATCCGGGCCACACAACGCCGGGCGTTCTCGATGAGTTGTTGCGGCTGCCCTACGAGATGGTCGTCAGCCAAAGTTTCGGCTTCGTCGATCGTCGAACAGCGTCGGGCCGCGTAAGTCTTACGCTTCGTCGGATGCGGGCCGCGGACGACCAAGCCCTGAGCCTACGTGACGAACTGGCGGGTGCGAGCGACGATCTCGCGGCAGGGCGGGCCAGCTTTGGAGAGCATCACCTGACCGTGACGGTGCGCGGGAGGGATCCAAGGGAAGTCGACGACGGTGTCGCCGAAGTCACCGCATCGTTCTCAGACTGCGGTATGATCGCCGTGCGCGAGGAGATGGCACTCGAATTGGCTTTCTGGGCGCAGTTCCCAGGCAACTTTGCGTACATCCCGAGACGCGGGATGATCGCCAGTCGGAACTTCGCGAGTCTTGCGAGCCTACACAATTTCGCTCACGGCAAGGCGCATGACAATCATTGGGGACCCGCCGTAACAGTTCTCGAGACGACAGCGGCAGGGCCTTATCACTTCAACTTCCATCACGGCGATCTGGGAAACTTCACGATCATTGGCCCTTCCGGGGCCGGTAAAACGGTCGTCCTCAACTTCCTTCTTGCACAAGCCCGGAAGTTCGATCCCCGGATCATCTTCTTTGACAAGGATCGGGGCGCCGAGCTGTTCCTCAGGGCTATCGGCGGTCGCTATGACGTGCTTCGACCAGGGGTGTCGTCGGGGCTGAACCCGCTACTACTTGAGGACAATGCGGAGAACCGACAGTTCCTCCTCTCATGGCTAAGCCGTCTGCTCAGTGAACCAGGGCGCACGTTGCCGGGACAGGATCTCTCCCGCCTCAAGGTTGCGATTGATGCAAATATGGCTGCGCCCTTGTCATACCGGCGGCTTCAGCACTTTAGCCAATTGCTGCATGGCGACGAGCGTCCCCATGTGGGGGATCTATGCTCCCGCCTCGCGCCTTGGTGGGGAAGCGGAGAGCGCGCGTGGCTCTTTGACAATGCCGAGGATCGGACAGACCTGACCGAGCAGGTTGTGGGCTTCGACATGACCCGGATCCTGGACGACCCAATCCTGCGGACGCCCGCAATGATGTACCTGTTTCACCGGGTGGAGCAGAGACTTGATGGCACCCCAGCAATCATCGTTGTCGATGAGGGTTGGAAGGCATTGGACGACGACGTGTTCACGAGCCGCATCCGCGACTGGGAAAAGACCATTCGCAAGCGCAACGGCATTGTCGGTTTCGCCACGCAAAGCGCCAGCGACGCGCTCTCCAGCAGGATCGCGGCCGCAATCATCGAACAAGCGGCAACACAGATCTTCATGGCTAACCCGAAGGCGCAGGCGGAGGACTATATGCATGGCTTCGGCCTGACACAGCATGAATTCGAGCTTGTTCGTTCGCTTCCTGACGATGCGCATGCTTTCGTGATCAAGCATGGTCACGAGAGCGTCGTCGCACGCCTCGATCTGTCGGCTAACAAGGATCTTCTTACGATATTGTCCGGCCGCGAGCGCTCCGTTCGTAAACTCGACCGGATCCGCGCTGACGTAGGTGATGCGCCTGAAGACTGGATGCCGCGGATTTTGGACGCGGCCGAGTGACAACGCGCTGCCTCGACCCGGATGCCACCTTTGGCGTGGCATATCGTCTTTCGATCTACCTCGATTGCCAGGCGCGAGAACTAGGGGAGAAAGGCTTCCAGGCCCTGGCAGGAGGGGCGCTCGGGACCGCGATGCTGTCCAGCGCGCTCACACTCTTTGTAGCGCTCATTGGCTATCGAATGCTTCTAGGGCACGTACCGGACTTGAGGGACGGAATGGCTTGGGCGGTTCGCCTCGGCATTGTCCTTGCTCTCGTCACCAGCTGGCCGGCCTTTCAAACACTTGTCTACCGCGTCTCGATTGAGGCACCCGAAGGCATCTCTAGGATACTCTTGCGGCCCTTGCGCGTGAGCGGCGAAGGCATCGATAGCCGAGTGCAGCAGGCCTATGACAAGCTTCGTCTCGGCAACACATCCGACGAGGTGGCGGCGCGTGGAACGGGAGGTGCCCCGACATCGGCCACGTCCCAGTCCGCAATTGAGGACGCCTTTCCGGTAACTGCCTCACTATTCGTGATCTCGACGGTCGGGCTTTCTGGCAGCATCCGCATGGCCATAGCATTTCTTCTAGCCGTCTCGCCAATAGCCTTCACCAGCCTGTTATTTGCAGGAACGAGCGGCTTGTTCGTGGGCTGGCTTCGCGCATTGACAGGTTTGGCATTGGGGCTTGTCGGCGCGACCCTTGTGACGGCCATCCATTTGGTCGCGATCGAAAGTGAGATCGCTCAGGCGTCCGTGGCTGCCGCTGCATCTGTTGGTACTGACGCTCAGGCTTTACCGACCTTGGTCGCCTTCTTTTCCCTCGTGAGCCTGGTGACGACATTCGCAAGTGTCCGGATGGGTAGTGCACTGGGGCTTTCGGCAGCCGAAGCTTCGCGACCACTGATCTTCTCTCAGCATAGCCGAGAAGAGACATACTCCAGCCAACGCAACACCGTCTTGAAGGCAACGACTTTGCGAGTTCCTGGCAGCCAAACCATTACACGGGCGACTGCCATTTCGGAGGCTGTGTCAAAGTCGGTTCAAAGGGATCATAGTTCTTCGCCAGCTGTCGCTAAGCAGCGCCTCGAGTCTGCCGTGACTCCGGTCATTGTCGGCGCTGCTCGCGAGTTCGAGCAGGCTCCGCCTCGTAGCGGATTTGGGGCCTCCAACCGTCGGAGCATTCCAAAACGGTCGCGCAGCGCGAAGCATAGGGACCTGGCCTCATGAAGGCGCAATCCGAGTATTTCGAGAAGGCCGTAAGCTGGGCGACGGATAGCCAGATTGTCACGCTGCGGTCGCGCCGGACCGCCTGGATCATTGCAGGCGTCGCCCTGTGCATAGTCGCTCTGCAGGCCCTAGCCATGGCTGCTTTGGTGCCCCTCAAGACGGTGCAGCTGATTACGTTGCTGGTAGACCGGCAGACGGGTTTTGTTCAGGCCGTCGATCCGAATACGCCTCGCCGGATCGCGGCGGACGACGTGCTAACCCAATCGTTCTTGGCGCAGTACGTTTCCGCCAGAGAGAGCTTCGACCAAGCCACTCTTCCAGCCGATTACCGCAAGGTGGCGCTCATGTCGGCCGACAACGCGCGAACCACATATCTGGCGAGCATGCCCCAATCCAATCCGGAGAGCCCCCTTCGTCGATTTGCACCGGGCACGGTCATCGGGGTGCGCATCAAGAGCGTCTCCAAGCTTGAAGGAGGCATGGCGCTCGTTCGTTTCGACACCGAGCAACAAAGCACGCAGACTGGCCCTACACCCGCTCAACCATGGCTGTCGTTGATCCGCTACGCTTACTCCGATGCTCCGCTGAGTTTCAACGACCGGCTCGTCAATCCGCTGGGCTTCAAAGTGCTGAGCTATCGGCGGACGGCAGAGGCAGCGCCGCCCGAAGGGGTTCAAGCGCTTCCAACAAGTCAGCCGGCTCCCTTTAGGACACCCGGCGTATCGGCACGTGCATCGCCAACGACAGTTGTCGAACGAGTGCCGTCTGAACTGCCCCGGGAGAACCCTCTCGACTCCTTTGATAATGTGCCGATGGGCTCCCCGCTTTCAAGGCCGGGGCAGTGACTTTCGCGATGCTGCCCGCCTTGGCCATGCTGGCAATGCTGCAGGCTATGCCTGAACAGAGTGCGGGCGATCCACGTATCCGTCTGCTACCCTATGATCCTGATCAGATCACAACCATTGGTGTTAGCGAAGGCTTCGCGTCTGTTATCGAGCTTGCAGATGACGAACGCGTGGACAACGTCGTCGTTGGGAACAGCAGCAGCTGGCAGGTGACGGCCAATCGCGCCGGCGACCGCGTCATCGTCAAGCCGCTTTCCGGTGCGGCGATGACGAACCTTATCGTGCTTACGGGTAGTCGCCGTTATGTCTTCCTGCTCGACCCATTCGGGCAGAATTCCTTCGTTCTCCGGTTCACCTATCCGCGAATTAATGCGGAGATGACGACAGCTACTCCCGCATCGAACTTCAAGTTTCGCGGCAACAAAGCGCTGTTTCCTAGGGCCATGTATGGGGACGGTAGTCGCACGGTGATTCGATGGAGCGAACAAACCCCATTACCGGCAGTGTTCGCCATGAACAGGGCGGGGGAACAGCTTGTAAACGGGCGCATGGTCGGTTCCGACTTCGTGATTGAAGGAGCGGCCTCGCGTTACAGGTTCCGCTATGGTCGGGCGGAAGCGATGGCCATCCGGCAACTCGAGAAGCGGCGACCTTGACGGACAGCCGGCGCGAGGAGCGGCACGAAAGTGCGGAGCGGGATCCCCGGCCGATCGTGGCCATGCCACGGCGGCAGTTTTCTCGCATGTCAGTTGCGGCAACCGGCATTGTAGCGGCCGCCTTGTTGATGGTTATTCTTGAGGCGCAGGGGCGGGGTATGCAGTCCGAAGCGCCACCGGACCGTTGGGCGGTCACCGAATACGTTCCGCCACCGCCCTTAAGCATGCCGGCCGATCCGATCGAAGAGCCCCCACCGGAACCAGTGCTTCCTTCTCCGTCCGTCGATCGTCTGCCGATCCAGACCGGGCCCTCCACGCGACCAGGCTCTCCGGCATCCTCAGAACCGCCACCCGAACCTGTTCAGGTTCAGGAACCAGTTGAACCCTACCCTTTGCCGCCACCACCGCGACCGACTGGAATGGCGCCGGAGCGTAGGCAGTCCGCCAGTGAAGCGTCGGCCTTGGTCATTGACTCGGCCGACGGTGGCCTGCCGCTCGGCACTCTGATCCCTGCCGTTCTCGAAACTCCGCTCGACACGTCGAAACCCGGCTTGGCTCGCGCCATCGTGTCGCAGGACGCCCTGGGCCGCGATGGGATCAGAATAGTTGTCCCACGTGGATCACGCCTGATTGGCGAGTACCAAGCCGACGCCCGAGCCGGTCAAAATCGTGTGTTGGTCAACTGGACCCGTTTGATTCGGCCGGATGGCGCAAGCATCCGCTTAGGCGCGCAATCTGCCGACTCTACCGGCGGAGCTGGCATACCAGGCCGTGCGCATAGCTTCTTCATAGCGCGTTTCTTCAACGCGGCACTTCAGACGGCACTCAACATTGGGGGAACCCTGATTGGTCGAGGAAGCAGCAACACGGTAATCGTGGGTGTGCCTGGCGCACTCGGGGCCAGCACAGGGGAGGGACTCATATCGGGCGATCGGCGACCCAAGGTGACCGTTAAAGCCGGTACTTTGTTCAACGTGTTCGTGTCCCGTGAAGTCGACTTATCGGAAAACGCACAGAACCAATGAACTCACCACCGCGTCGAGCTTGATGACCGCCTTGTCGAAGTTCAGTGGGGCGCTCGCTACGGGCCGGCTATGCTTCTGCCAACTGGGATCAACGGAAGACCCTGCCGCAAAGCTGATATCTGTGATGATCCGCTTGCCTCGGTCACGCCCAAGCTGGATGAACACGTCCACCACCGATCGGATATAGTTCATCAGCTCGCCACGCCCGAGCTCTGTGCCGGCGAGCATGGATAACATGGCCAATTGCTCAACTGCACCATCGGGCGTGTCCGCGTGGACGGTCGTTATGGATCCCGGGTGACCGGTTCCTACTGCGCGGAGCCAGCTGATCGCTTCAGCGCCCGCACTTCGCCCATGATGATCCGATCAGCTCTAAGCCGCAGGGCCGCCTCAAGCAGGTCCGCCGCCGATACGGATGCCTCGCCCAACTTGCCGCGTACGGCAACAAGCCCAACAGCGTTCTCGTGCTGCAACTGTATCTCGGGTGTATCCTCGATCAAGATAAGGCGTTCGTGAGCAGGCGCTTCCTTCAGCAATGCATTTAGGAACGTTGTCTTGCCGGTTCCGGTGGCGCCTGAAATGACGATTGTCTTATGACTTCGCACTGCATCCCTTAGGAATTCAGAGATCTTACGGTCAGCCAGTAGGTTGGAGAGTGAGAGATCCGCCTGCGTACGATTGAGGGCTGCTTCGCCGATGCTTGAAAACGCACCCGAGGCCAGGTAATCGGTCAGGCGAAGATCAGGCATGCTGTGGCGCCTTATCGCCATGACCAAATCGCCCCGCGTCGCTGGCGGCGCGCAAATCTGCACTCGTGATCCGTCCGGCAGTTTTGCGGCAAGCAGCGGATGCTCGCGGTTGATGCCTTGATCCGACGCAGCAGCGATCTGTCGAGCCAGGTGCCACATAGCAGTGTCGTCAAGGCCCGGTTGGTTATGCCGTTCGATGCCTGCCGCCGTTTCAAGCCAGACTTCGCCCGGCTTGTTGATGTAAAGATCCGTTACATCCTCACGCTCAAGATACGCTGTGAGCGGCGCCAGGAAGGCGTCGAGGTAAAAACGGTGCGAACTGCTCACGACTTTCGAGCCCGCACACGACCACGAGGCGATGAGCTTGGGTGGCAGAGCCAATGGGAACCCAAGATCATAGAGTCTCTCCAGCGGCACTTACAGTTGGGTCGTAATCACGTCGGCGATTATAGCGCCCCACACGGCAGAATACATGCTGCACCCTTTCCAGCAGAGTCTTTCAAGAAAAAGTTCGGACAGAATGCCTGTCTAAAACCTGAAACTGGGCAAACTAACATAGATCAACAACTGCAACCGATTTGTTACGGACCGTGACCTTAAGGTGCCGGGACCATCAGCGACGAGCAACTGCCTGAGTACGGGATTTGCTTCCTCAGCGATGCCTTATAACGCGGCTTATCAACCGTGTGACCAAGGAGCTCGACGAGCGAGACTTGCAGCCTCAGATGCTGTTTGAAGCGTTACGGCAATGCTCACGGAGCATCCTCAGCACCGGGACGGGATGGTTGCCGGTAAGAGTTCTAAACGTCATCTTAGTTTATCTCATGACATCGCTGGTGCGGGCAGATCTGGCTCGTCCGGAAGAGGGATAAACTCCACGTCGTCCGCGTCCGGGAGTTTCATCCGGCCCTCCTTCCAATCCAACGCTGCCTGTGCGAGCCGCTCTTTTGAGGAGGAGACGAAGTTCCAGTAGATGAACCGCTCGCCGACTGGCTCTCCGCCAAGCACCATCACCGACGAGCGCTCCTGGGCCTGCACGTGGGAGGCGGCATCGCTGAGCACTAGCATCCGGCCAGCCTCGTAGCGCAAACCGTCCATCTCCACTGCACCAGTCGCGATGTAGAGCCCGCGTTCTTTGTGCCCGTTCGGGATCTCTGCGATCGCGCCTGGTGCCATGTCGAGATGTGCATAGAACAGCGGCGAATGTGTTTTAGCACTGGCCGTTAGACCGTAGGCACTGCCAGCTATGAGATGGCCGTTAACGCCGGCCTCATTCCAATCAGGCAGATCGCCTCCGGAATGATGCGAAAAGGAAGGGGCGATTTCCTCCATCCCTGTCGGTAACGCGACCCACGCTTGAATGCCGTGGATGCGATCACCCGACGCGCGTGCGTGCTCCAGCCGTTCGCTATGCGTAATGCCACGACCGGCAGTCATCCAGTTGACCTCCTGCGGCAGGATCGCCTGTTCATAGCCGAGGCTGTCCCGATGCATGATCTCGCCGGAGAAAAGGTAGCTCACTGTCGACAAACCGATATGTGGATGCGGTCGCACGTCGACACTTCGGTCAACCCCGGCTGCAACATCGATCGGGCCTATATGGTCGAAGAAGACGAACGGGCCGATCATTCGCCGCTTCGCAAACGGAAGTACGCGGCCCACGTTGAAGCCACCGCCGAGGTCGTGGCGCCGCTGTTCGATGACCATCTCGATCATATCAGATCCTTGGTTCACTCGGGTTCTCGACGATGTCGCGATAGTCGGGATGGCGTGCATAGTAGGCGGCCATGAAGGGGCAAAGCAGCACTGCCTTGCGGCCGGTCGCGCGTAACGTATCGAAGAGCCCACGGGCTAGGTGCGAGCCGAAACCCTGCCCAGAGTAGTGCTGGGGAACTATGGTGTGGGTCAGGATGAACAAACCACTCTCCACCCGATAGTAGGCCGCCGCAATCTCACTGCTGTCTTCAATTGCCAACTCGAAGCGATGCGCTGCTTCATTGTTTGTCACGTGGTTCATGCTGTTACTCCCGTTACCGATGTCCATGGACGGGTCCTTTCGGTCGCTGGTTGACGCGGGCGAGTGTTATCCCGATCCGGGCGCAAGGATTAAAACGGGCGTTTGCAACCAGTGTCGCTGCGGTCGCTTGTCGTGGTTGGGCGGCAGGGCCCCAGGTGAATGGCCAAGTAGCGGCGCACTGCTTCGAACCTCGCCGCCCTATTTTGATCAGCCGGCAATTGGCGTGTTGAGCAGTTGTTGTTCCCAGAAATAGGCGATGCCGCTGCCGGCTGAATGCGGGCTGATGGCTTTGTTCAAGCTCTCAGCCGTTTCGGCCCTTGCCCAGTCGCGCTGCCACTCGGCCGCCACGGCCAACCAAGTCATCATATTCACATCTGCAGCGATCATGCGCTGAACTGCGACCTGATGAGCCTCGATTGAAGTCCCGCCTGACGCGTCCGTGACGACGGTCACATCCCAGCCTTCGCCGATCGCCTGGATGGCCGGCATCGCTACGCATACCTCGGTCCACAGCCCGGCGATGATCAACTGCTTGCGGCCGGTAGCTTTGACCGCGTCGACGACCACCTGGTCTTCCCAGGTGTTGATGAATGTACGGTCGATCACCTCTTGATCGGGGAACACATCAGTGATCGCCGGAAACAGAAGTCCACCTCGGGCGGCGATCACGCTCGTCAGGATGGTGGGCACATTGAAAACCTTTGCCGACTTGGCCAGGCCGGTGACGGCGTTTACCACCATCTGCGGATCGTGGCTGTTCAGGTTGGCAAGCTGGTATGGTTGGTGGTCGATGAGGACGAGCACCGAATCTTCCGGACGAAGAAGCGACTCAAGGCCGTTGCGAAAAGTCATATCAAAATCCTTTGCTGCGTTGATGAGTAATCGTTCGCAGAGAACGTGCGCCGATGCTGGCGTCAAAGTGGACATTGCCGCTCCTTTTCACGAAGAGGTAGCGTCGCCTGGCGGCATGCTCTGTCGCAGTTCGGGGAACGCTTAGTGGATATCGAAGAATTACAGACATTCGTCGAAGTCGCTGATGCGGGTGGCGTATCACCTGCCGCGCGGCGGCTCGGTGTTTCCAAATCAGTTGTTAGTCGAAGGCTCTTCAGACTTGAACGGGAACTGGGTATCCAGCTTTTGGCGCGGACAACCCGCGGAGCTGCTCTGACGGAAGCTGGGGCCACGTTCCGGGACTATGCGGCTCGGGTCGTTGCCGAAATCGACGATGCAAAGGAAACGTTACTTCCCGCGGGTGATCTTCGCGGTCGCCTGCGGATCGCAGCGCCGCTGACTTTTGGTCCGACGCACTTCGCCCCAGTGATTGCTTCCTTGGCGCAGCGCCATCCGTTGCTGCATGTCCAGGCCAGCTACACCGATCGGTTTGTGGACCTAATTGCAGAAGGGTTCGACTGCGCCATCCGTGTTGGCCATCTTGCTGACTCCAATCTGCTCGCAAGGCGGGTCGGGTGTACTACGGCGAAGTATGTCGCAACGCCGGACTACATCAAGAAGCATGGTTCGCCTGAGACACCGGAGGAGTTCGCTACGCATGAGGTCGTCATGCAAGGAAACGAAACCTGGCTGGCGTTGGACGGAGACCAGATCGTCACTCTTAGGCCGCAGGGGCGGTTCAAAGCGGACAATGCTGTAGCTCTCGTCGCTGCAGCTCTTGTCGGGGTCGGCGTCGCCGGTGTCCCCGAAGACCTGATCAGGGGGCATTTGGCTTCAGGCGCTTTGATCCCCGTAATGAAACGCTACCCGCCGCCGGATTTGGGCATTTACGTGATCCGGCCGCAAGGACGACACCCCGCACGTAAGGTAAGCGTACTCACCGACATGCTGATCGAGTGTTTTGCACGTATCCCGACCGCTGAGGCATTGATCGAGGAAGGACCGTTGTTTCAGACTCGCGGGTGCGATGCACAACCAAGGACAAATTAAGCAGGGTCCAATTTTGGGGTTCGAGCGAGAACAGCACGGTCGTTACTCTGAATACGGCGATCTGCTGCTGGTGCTCCGAAAGCGTTCTTCTCGGTTGAGCGATCCACACTGGCGTATTAAAAATGGATAGACGGCGTAGAGTATTTCTGGCGCAGGGCGACAGTAAAGGCGGCCCAATCAGCCGGCGTTCGCTTATCGCGAACCCGCCACCGAAAGAAACAGAACGGAGGAAGGCAATTGCAATCTTTCATACTTAGGTCGCGGCTAGCTCGGCAGCACCGAGTTTGCTTCAAGCCTCTCCGGCTTGTTCGCTAGCGCGCGCCCATCCACTTGCTGCGGGGTCGAGAGTCTCAAGGAAAGCTGCGGCGCTTTCGCGATAGGCGTTGCGCGCCGCCGGATCCATGCGATCCCAATTTGCATACATGTTCGACATGCGGCGATTGCTGCGGAAGCGGTTCTCGTGCCGGGCCAGGAAATCCCAGTATAAGGCGTTGAACGGACAGGCATCGGGGCCGACCTTCTTCTTCACATCGTAGCGGCAACGGCCGCAATGGTCCGACATGCGGTTGATGTAGGCGCCGCCGCCCGCATAGGGCTTGGTGGCAAGTCGCCCGCCATCGGCGTGCTGGCTCATGCCGATGACGTTTGGGAGTTCGACCCACTCATAAGCGTCGGCGTAGACAACGAGGTACCAGTCCGCGACGTCCTGCGGCCGAACGCCTGCAAGAAGAGCGAAATTGCCGAGCACCATCAGCCGTTGGATGTGGTGCGCATAAGCATGATCGCGGGTGTTGCGGACCGCTTCGGCCATGCACAGCATGTCGGTCTCACCCGTCCAATAGAAGTGGGGCAGGGGCCTAGTCGCACCAAGGGCGTTCGCCTGCGCGACCTCAGGCATTTCGAGCCAATAGTAACCGCGAACATATTCGCGCCAACCGATGACCTGACGAATGAAGCCCTCTGCTGCATTAAGTGGCACAGCTCCAATGGCATAAGCATCGGCAGCAGCTTGAGCCACTTCGAGGGGGGTCAGCAGCCCAAGGTTCAAGGACGTGCTTAGCCAACTGTGATAAAGCCAGTCCTGCCCAGTTACCATCGCATCCTGATAGGTGCCGAAGTCGGGCAGCGCCGTGCGGATGAAATGAGCAAGCGCGCGCTGCGCCTGGGCCGCAGTTACGGGCAAGCCGAACTTCTCCAGGCGCCCGAAGTGACCGGCAAAGCGATCGGCAACGAGCTCCATGACCTCGGCCGTGGTGTCGTCGGGCGCAAAGTGCAGCGGCTCGGGGTAGTTGGTCCCGCGCCGCGGGGGCGCGCGGTTTTCCTTGTCGAGGTTCCACAGGCCTCCTTCGGGATTGCCGTCGGCCTTCATCAGCAACCCAGTCTTTCGCCGCATGTCACGGTAAAAGAACTCCATCACGAGATCGCGGCGTGCTTGGGCCCAGGTTTGAAACTCGAGTATGCCGCAGATGAAGCGATCGTCGGCAAGCACGTCGACGGGTACGCCAGTCCGTGCCGCCCAACTGTCGATAGCAGTCTTGACCCGCCACTCGCCCGGTTCGACGATGCGGATCAGGTCCGGGCGATGGCGATCGACCGCGCGCATCACTTCGCCGGTGAAGCTGCCGCTATTCTCAGGATCGTCGAGACGGACATAGTCCACCTGCCAGCCGGCCACCCGAAGCTCGCTGGCGAAGTGGCGCATGGCCGAGAGTATCAATGCGATCTTGCGCTTGTGATGGCGCACGTAGGTGGTTTCCTCCGCGACCTCCATCATCAGCACGACCGCGTCTGCCGGGTCAATGTCGCGCAGCGAGGCCAGACTGTGCGTAAGTTGGTCGCCAAGGACCGGAATCAGGATGGTCATACGTCGGCAACGCTTGTGGAGGCAGATCGCCGTCAAGCTTACGCAAGGTTTCGCAGCAGTCCGTTCCGGGCAAAGCTCCGAACAGGCAGCAATCTACTTGCTGGCTGCAGGTCTCTCCGCATCGACGCTATTCACTTCGAAACTGAATTGAGCCTCCAGGCCCGTCGGTTTCCAATCGAACAGAGCTTTTCCGTTCAGCTGCCTTTGGATGATCTGTTCGATCAACATCGATCCAAGATGCCGGGGCCGTTCCTTCTCGGGCGCAGGCCCCCCCGTCTCGCGCCAGTGGATGAAGAGGGAGTCCTGCCCGTTATAGTCCCAACTAATCGAGACCTTTCCCGCGTTGGATGACAAAGCGCCGTGCTTGGCCGCGTTGGCCAAAAGCTCGTGCAGAACCAATCCGAGGGGTTGGACCTGGCGCGATCCGACAGGAACATCCGGACCGCTCGTGATGACCCGTCGACTGTCGAACCGCTCCGCTTCGCCATCGATCAGTGCCGTCAACGGAACGCCGCGCCAACCGTATATGGCCAGCATGGTGTGAGCTCGGGCGACCGCGTCTACCCGTGACTGAACCGAAGCAGCGTAAGCCTCGGCATCATCCGACCGGCTGAGGCGGACAAAGCCCTGCACAAGCGCGAGCGCGTTCTTCGCGCGATGATCGATCTCGAGCAGAAGCCGGTGCTCTTCCAATTCGAGTTCGCGCGCCTGCACCCGCTTGCTGACGTCCTTCGACGAGGCGAAGTGGTAAAGCAGCACACCTTCGTCATCATGCACGGGGCTGATGAAAACTTCATTCCAGAAGCTTGAGCCATCCTTGCGATAGTTGAGCAGTTCCACCGTCACCTCGGTTTGCGCGGCGATCCCTTCCCGTATCTTGGCAACTTGACGGGGGTCGGTGTTGCCGCCTTGCAGGAAGCGACAATTACGACCGATCACCTCCTCCGCAGGATAGCCACTTAGTTCCAGGAAGGCATTATTGGCCAGAACGATCGGGTTATCGGGCAAGCGAGGATTACTCACCACCATCGGCATCCGAGTCCGTTCAACCGCGACCAGCGCAAGTTCGCGGCGATCGTCGAGAACCTTTGCAGAGGCCGCTGCCGGATCATCGCCGACGAATTGGCCGGCGCCGTCCCTTATTGTCACTTTTCACCTT
This sequence comes from uncultured Sphingomicrobium sp., assembly GCA_964243335.1. Classification (GTDB taxonomy): domain Bacteria; phylum Pseudomonadota; class Alphaproteobacteria; order Sphingomonadales; family Sphingomonadaceae; genus Sphingomicrobium. Next base: position 30,245 of record CAXTED010000007.1, read on the forward strand.
CGTTGAGGCTGGCCGGCTGAGAAGTCGTCATTGGCGAGGTGGGATCCTTTGCTTGCGGTTCTGTTATCAACGCGCTTGGCCGGGGCACGTTGCAATCTCCTTTCCGCGCGCCAGATGACAGGGACGCTTAGTTGGGTGGGCCGATCGGACCGGCCTTCATGAGCAACCTTGATCCGCCGACACTCTTGTCTGGCGACTGAATGCCGAAACAGGAACCTTGATGACGTCGAGAAGCGCCTCCGCCGGAATGCACCCTCGCGAGTTCGTTGCGTTCATCGCGGCCGTGATGGCGGTGAACGCGCTGGGCGTGGACCTGATGCTGCCGGCCTTGGCGGACATCGGCAGCGACCTTGCGGTCACGGCGGCCAACCATCGGCAGTGGGTGGTTACCGTCTATATGGTCGGCTTCGGTGCGGGTCAGCTGGTCTATGGCCCCTTGGCCGATCGGTTTGGACGGCGGCCGATCCTGATCGGAACACTCGTCGGCTTCGTCGCGGCCAGCGCGTTTGCGGCAAGCTCTGTGACGTTTGCCGCTCTGCTGGCCGCTCGGTTGCTGCAGGGATTGATGTCCGCCTCGACCCGCGTGATCGCGGTGGCGATCGTTCGGGACGGTGCGTCTGGCCGGAAGATGGCTCGAACCATGTCCGTTGCGCAGATGATTTTCTTCCTCGTGCCCATATTGGCGCCAACGCTTGGCCAAGCACTGCTCGCATTCGGGCCCTGGCGCTTCATTTTCTACGCGCTTGGAGCCTTTGCCGCGCTTGTGCTCGCCTGGACGCTGGTGCGCTTGCCGGAGACGCTGCCGATCGAGCGTCGCGTACCGATCTCTCTGGTTCGTCTGAAGGAAAGCTACCGGCAGACGCTGACCAATCGCTACTCGGCGGGGTATGCCGTTGCGGCTTCCCTGACGTTCGGCGGGATCATCGCCTTCGTCTCCTCCGCACAGCAAATCTTCGTCGACGAGTTCGGTGCTGGTGAGCGCTTCACATTGCTGTTCGGCATCTGCGCCGGTGCCATGGGGCTGGCCTCGTTCGCCAACAGCAGGCTGGTGGAGCGGCTCGGAACACGCTTGATCTCGCAGGCGGCGGTACTCGCCCTGATTGCCTTGTCACTGATCCATCTGGGCATCATCACCTGGGGGACGGAAACGCTGACGACCTATATCGTGATGCAGGCCCTCAGCATGACCTGCATCGGCCTTTGTGGCTCCAACTTCGGATCAATGGCGATGGAGCCGGTCGGCCACATCGCCGGAACGGCGTCGTCGGTGCAGGGCTTCATCACGAGCATCGGGGCCGTGCTGGTCGGTTCGGCTATCGGGCAATCCTACGCCGGGACGACTTTGCCATTGGCCATCGGCTATCTGTGCATCGGCCTAGCCGTATTGGCGATCGTCTACTTCGTGGAGGAAGGCCAATTGTTTCAAGCTAGAATGGCGCCAAAGCCCGGTGAAAGCGGCGGAGTTTAGCTGGCCGCCGAGACGCTAGCGCGCGACCGGCATTCCTCCACCGCTCGCCGGCGCGACGGATGGGGCTGCAGCGGCGGCGTAGCTGACCCTCCACACGGTATTGCCGACGTCATCGGCGACAATCAACGCGCCCGTTCTGTCGACCGCCACCCCGACTGGACGTCCAAGCACCTTTCCGTCCTTCAGGAACCCGCTTACGAAGTCCTGCGGATTGCCCAATGGTCGGCCGCCTCGAAACGGGACAAATGCCACTTTATAGCCATGCGGATCGGTCCGGTTCCAACTGCCGTGCTCGCCGATAAAAGCGCCGCCGCGGTATGCCGCAGGGAAGCTTGCACCCGTGTAGAAGGCAAGGCCGAGCGCGGCCACGTGGGAGCTGAGGGCATAGTCCGGCCGGATTGCGCGTGCCACCAAATCAGGTCGCTCCGGCTTCACCCGAGGGTCCAGGTGCTGCCCATAATAGCTGTATGGCCAGCCGTAGAACCCGCCCGGTTTTACCGAAGTCATATAGTCGGGAACCATGTCAGGGCCGAGCTCGTCACGCTCGTTGATCACCGCCCAAAGGGTGTTCGAACCCGGGTAAAAGGTCAGCCCATTCGGATTGCGCAAGCCGCTTGCGAAGAGCTTCATCAACCCCGTCCTGGGATCGACCTCGAAGATCGCGGCGCGGTCCTTTTCAGCTTCGGGACCCCGCTCCATGGCGTTACTGTTGGAGCCGACGCTTACATACAGGCGTGATCCGTCGGGACTCGCCGTAAGGCTTTTGGTCCAGTGATGGTTGATCGGCCCGGCAGGCAGATCGGCTACCTTCACCGGCGGTGCGGTGATCTGCGTTTGTCCGGGCGTGAACGGATAGCGGACCAGCGCGTCCGTGTTCGCGACGTACAAGTCGTTGCCAACGACCGAAATGCCGAAAGGCGCATTCAGCTTAGCGACAAGGACCGAGCGTGCCTCCGGTCGTCCGTCGCCGTTAACGTCTCGAATGAGCGTGATCTGATTGCTTGGCCCCGGCGCCTCCCCGCTCTTGGTCTGAGCATGTGCCCGCGACATGATCCAGTCGCGGATCGGATCCTTGGGCCTCTGAACAGGCTCCCCGCCGGAGTACTTTGATTCCACGATCAACACGTCGCCATTGGGCAGAGCCAGGACGTTGCGGGGATTGGACAGGCCGGTCGCGATCGCCTCGATGCGGAAGCCTGCCGGGACGGTGGGAGCTTCGCCGGCTTTCCAGCCGACAACCGGGAACACGCCGACGTCCGCGATAAGCTCCTCTTTCGGCTCTGGCAGAAGGGGATTTGCGCCAAACTGGCTGTTCGGATCAATGTTCTGGTTGCCGCCACCGCAGACAGCAAGAGGCAAGAAGGCGAGTGCCATGGTCAGGCTGCGTGTGGTCATCGGGCATCTCCAGAGCTGCGTACGCTAGCGGATTGCCAGAACCACCCGGCCAGCAGGGAGAGTACCACCGCGATGACGGACAAGGTCAATCCTGTAGGGACCACCGCGGTCCACCCGTCACGAGCGTGAATGAAGGAGTTGAAAACCTCCACTATCCAACCGGCAAGGAGGAGCACGAAGTGGAGTGTCAAAGCTCCGGATCGCCTGGAGCCGGCGCGTACCAGCTCGACGATCAGAAGCACGCCAACGAAGCCGCCGGAGATCAAGCCGGCCAAGAGCAACCAAGACGAGAAGTTGAGCCACATCATGTCGGGCGCGGTCGAGTAGATGATGTCGGTGATCAGCGCGAGGATGAAGCAGACGATCGGCACGGGCAGCAGCGCGGAATAGATCGGATGCCCCGCAACGTTCAGCGCGCTTCGAGGGGGTCGAGCGATGCTCTCGGCCATGGGGCAGATCCTTTGCGTGGTGTGCAGAGAATACGACCGGACGAGTAGGGAGGTTCCGAGCGCGTGACCTCTTCACCTATGCCAAGCCTCCAAAGGGCTGACATATCGCGTGGTGTAACCCCTGCTCACGTCCTGAGCCCCGAAGTGGTTGGCCCGTTCTCCCGAGCCCGATATACGCGCCGGCGATCTCGACGATCACGTTCCGCCGATGGCGGTCGATTGGCGCGGAGTGGCACTTTCGCCGCGCTGGGAGTTAAGCGGGCATGCAACAGGGCATTTTGACAAAGCAGGGTATCCACTCGGAGGCAGTGGCTTTGCAGGAACTGTCTGACTTCACTCGTGCGCTCGAAAGGCGGGCACCATCTGATCTCGTGATCGTCGATTTCGACGAGACCCTATGGCTTCGCAATTCCACCGAGGAGTTCCTCAACAGCGTACGGCCAAGGTTCCTAGCCGCGATTGTGCTGCAGGTTCTCGGGTTTCTGCAGCCGTGGCGATTGTTGGAGCGAAACGAGCCCTATCACTATCGTGACTGGATACGCGTGCTTGCCGTGCTGGTGATTGCTCCATGGTCCCTGTGGCTGTGGCGTCGCAAGGCAGCCGATCTGGGTCCACGCTTCGTCAATGGTCCCTTGCTGGAGGCCATCAGAAACACGCCGGGACGCGGCGCCAGCATGGTGTCCTTTGGCTTTCGCGAACTGGTTCAGCCGCTGCTCGCCGCGATCGATCCAAGGATCCCGCTGGTGGAAAGTTGCAGTCTTCGAAGCGGGGCGAAGCTTCGGGTTGAGGGCAAAGCCAGCGCCATGCAGAGGCATTACGGTGCGGACACCGTTCGTGATGCCTTGGTGATCACCGATAGCGAGGTTGACCAGGACCTCCTGCAGGCCAGTGACAAAAGCTTTCTAATCCAGTGGCCCGAGGCACATTACGAGCAGGCGGGCCTCAAGCCGATGATGCCATTCGTCTACCTTCAGCGGGTAAAGCGACCCGACGAAAACTACCTGCGTAACGCTATCCTCGGACACGATCTGCCTGTGCTGATCCTGGCCTATGCACTGATCAGCGTTCAGCCTTGGCTCGCTGTCGGTGCCATCCTGCTGTTCGTGCTCGGTTTTTTCACAGCATATGAGACCGGCTACTACGAAAACGATCGGATGGGTCTCAAGCTCGAGAGCAAGCCGAAGGTGTCGGCGAACTTTCATGCGCTCGGGCACAACTTCAGCCCTGGCTTCGCGTGGAGCGTGGCGGCCCTTCTAACGGCCGTTGCCAGCTACTTCACATATGAAGAGCTAAGCTGGATCCCTGAGGCCTTGCGAGTCGAGGGCTTAGCAGCGTTCTTCGCGGTGTGGGCCGCGTTCATGTTCTATCTCGTGGTGACCAGACTGCTATTTCACTGGCAGAATGTGATCGAGCCGCAAGGCCGGATCGTACCGATGCTGGGCCTGCAGGTTGGCCGCGTGCTTGGCTATGCGCTGATCTTTCCGACGTCCGTCATCGGCGCTCTGTTTTGTGTGGCCCACGGTGTCTCCAAGTGGATCCCCTACGTCGTGTATCGCTTTGGAGGTTCTCGCCGGGAGGTCCCAAACCACGTCAATTGCTTGTTGGTCTTGACCTTGCTTGCCGCTGCAGTCGCGATCGGTGGGAATACCGCGGCGTTCCTCAATTGGCAGTCGGCATTGATCTTCGCCTATGTCGGCGCCCGCGCCGCCAAGGAAATGCTCTCGTTTGGTCCGCGTCTGTTGCCGATTAGATGAAGGATTGTGTTCCGGGTCAGGCCTTCTCGAAGGCAATGAGCCTGAGCGCTTCCAGATGGTCGCGTGCTGCCCGGTCTGCGCTATAACGCCGCTCAACAAAGGCTGAGCCCTCTATCGCCATCGATTTCAGCCTTTCGGGGTTCTTGAAATGATGCGTTATTGCATCCGCCAGGGCCTGCTCGTCCTCGATTGGAATAAGATCGCAGTAGCGACCGCCATCCGAAATCTCGGATGGCCCGGCAACGCAGTCGCAAGCCACGGCAGGTATGCCCAGCACCGCCGTCTCAGCCAGAGCCAATGGAAAACCTTCCCAACGGCTTGAAAGAACGAAAAGATCGGCACGGGCGAGCACCGAATAGGGATTAGTAAGGAAGCCGCTGAAGCGTACGCTTGTGGCAACCCCGAGATCCGTTGCAAGGTCCACCAGAGCCTGTTGGTCGGGGCCCTCGCCGGCGATCAAGACACTGTGCCTCGGAGCGCCTTGCTGCAAGGCTAGTGCATGTGCCCGGATCAGGGTGTCGAAGCCTTTCTGGTGAATAAGCCGGCCGATTGCCATCACGAACGGACCTCGTGGCGGGTCGATGTCCGGCTGCTCCTTGGCAAGGCGAGACAGTCGTTCGCGATCCATGCCGTTCTCGACCGCCTGCACCCGATCTTTGCCCATCCCGAGTTCGAGAAGTCCGGGTATCAGACCTCGCGATACAGGCGTGAGCAGGTTTGCACCGCGGAGAGAAGCAAGGACGTTGCGGCGATGACGCGGGGTACCGTGATGCGCGAGCGCGGCATCGACATTGCTGTGAATGGTGACCGCTAGTGGGCGCCGAGCCAGCTTGGCCAGCAGCGATCCGATCAACAAGCCCGAGGCGATTTCCCGGCCGGCGACGATGACATCGGCTTTGCGGGCAGGTCGCAAACCCCGGGCGATCGCATTGGGCAGCATCCACCGTGCGCTCCGCAGCCCGCGATTGGCGATGATCGTGCGCAGCCCGTTCGGAACAACCGCCCGCGTACCGCTAGCCTGCCCGGAGACAAAAAGCGTTGAGACCTCTGCACCCATCTTCGACCACCTACTGGCCCGATCAAGCGACACCCGGATCGCACCATTGTCATCGAAATCAGGTTCAACCAGAAGACTCCGCATCAATTCGCCTCTCGCGCAGAACTCAGCGCCTCGGGCACATGGACTTGTTCTGTGCTGGCGTGAACGTGCCAACGAAGGCCGTCGATCCCCGCAAGGACACCACCGATTGCCTAAGTTAAGTTAGAAACAAGACCTACACAGCAGCCATGCCCATGGCGTCGGTTTCGTCCGAAGTAGAGGTTGCAAGCAGCGGCAGACTCAGCACGAACCAGGCACGAAGACGTGGGTAAATCCCGGCTTTCTCAATGTTCGTTGAGCGACCGCCGGAAGGCGCCACTTAATGGCTCGAACGCATAAGCCAATGCCGTGCGCTTGCGCAGCGGGATCTCGATACTCACCGGAATTCCGGCGCGCAGGGAATTGCTGCCACGCAAGACATCGATCTTGTTCAACTCCGACAAGGGCACCACTACTTCCGCCGAGTAGTACGCCTCACCCGTGCGCTCGTCGACCAAGCTGTCGGCCGACACCCTGCTGACCGTTCCGTTGAGGGCTGGAAGAGAGCTCTCATGGAGGGTGGCGAAGCGGACAAAGGCCTTCTGGCCCGAGCGCACGTCGTCGCCGTCGTCTGGGGACAAGCGCGCCTCCACCGTCAGCGGCATGCGGTCCGGAACGATGTCCATGAGCTTCTGACCCGGTGCGACCACGCCTCCGGGCGTGAACACGGTCAGGCCGACCACCGTGCCGGTAGCGGGCGCGCGTATATCGATGCGGGCGAGCTGATCCCGAGCGGCTGCCCACTTGGGACGCGCATCGGCCAAGGCATTCTCGACATCACGAAGCTCGGTCGCGATGCGCTCGTAATAGTTGGTTTGCGCTTCCAATATCTGGAGCCGGGTCTCGCCCTGCTGGCTCCCGGTTTGCGCCACGGTGGCGGCATATTGTCCACGCTGGCCCTCCAGCTCGGCCCTTTGCCGTTCCAGCGCACGAAGCCGGGTTTGCGACACGAAGCCTTTCTCAGCGACTTCGCGGAGACTAGCATATTCTTCGTTGATGGACCGGATCTGCTCATTGATTGCGACGACCTGCCGGCTGTAACCTTGGCCTTGGCTGGATGCCTGCGACGTTCGCTCGCCGATCACGCCGCGTTGAGCCGACAAGACGGCCGCGCGGGTACGCAATTGGCCTTGCTGCACTTGCAGCGCGCGGGTGGCGTCGACCCGGTCCTCGCCGCTAAGTTCCGCGAATTCACGCGGGGGCACGATGCCGGCTCGGCCGCCCTGCTCGGCCTGAAGGCGGGCGCGCTGTGCCAGCAGCGTGATGTTCTGACCCGCCAGCGCGCGCTCCTGCGCACGAACCTCGGCACCGGCCAAGCGAACGACGATCTGGCCTCGGCGAACCTTGGCGCCTTCCCGAACGGAAATGCTCTCCACGACGCCTCCATCGCGGTGCTGCACGGTTTGGCGCTGGCCGGAAACCACCAGCCGCCCAGGAGCAATCGCGGCGGCGTCCAGCCGGGCGATGGCTGCCCAGCCGAGCAACACGATAAAGAACAATGCCCCTATGATCAGCCCGGCGCGAATGTCCCAGGATGGGTCGGCCGCAAGGGGGGTCTCAGACGGGGACGCAAGATTGAAGCGGGACTGCCCCGGCGAGGTAAGCGCTTGGCTTGTCATCGAACAACTCCTGCCACGCGCGGCTGCGGCGGGGCAATCTTCTTGAGGATTTCGTCACGGGGGCCATGAAAGGCGATGATGCCGTCGCGGATGACGAGCAGCGTGTCGACAACCGGAAGTACGCTCATCCGGTGCGCAACGATGAGGATCGTGGTACCGGCGGCCTTGGCCTGTTCAATCGTCGCGGTCAGTTGCGCGTCGCCTTCCGCGTCCAGGCTGGCATTAGGCTCATCAAGGATGAGGTAGCGCGGATTGCGGAACAGAGCCCGGGCGAGAGCGATCCGCTGCGCTTGTCCGGCGGACAGTCCTTGGCCGCCAAGCTGCAGCGGATGGTCATAGCCGCCTGGAAGCCGAAGGATCATGTCGTGCGCCCCCGCCAGCCGCGCCGCCGCGATCGTGTCGGGATCGACCGTGGCCGACCCTTCGCCGCCGCGCCCTTTGAAGCGGGAGATGTTGTCCTTGATGGTGCCAGCAAACAAGCGTGTGTCCTGGGGCATGAAACCGACGTGCTGAGCAAGCTGCTCGGGGTTCCAGTCGCGTTGCTCCGCGCCATCGAAGCGGATGTGCCCGGCGGATGGGGTCAGCGCACCGGCAATGGCCCGAACCAGCGTGGACTTGCCCGCGCCGCTTGGACCAATGATGGCCACCACTTCGCCTGGGGCCACCCCGAAGCGAATATTGTAAAGGATCGGGCGCTGGCCCTGACCCGCCACCGTAAGTCCGTCCACGTCCAGTCGCCCGGTCGGAGCCGGGAGCAAAGTGCGGGACAGGTCGGGCGGAGTGGAAGCGAACAGGTCGTCCAATACGGTGATTGACCCGCGCGCCTGGATGATCGTGCGCCAGCCGCCAACGAGTTGATCGATCGGAGCAAGTGCGCGCCCGACGATGAACATGGAGGCAAAGATCGCCCCGGGGCTGATCAAGGCATCGATGGCGAGAAGGGCTGCGACGCCAAGCGCAAGCGATTGCAAGAGCAGCCGCGTGAACTTTGAATAGGAGCTCAGGCGCGCCGAGGTGAGCCCGGCATCCGTCTGCAGTCCGGTCATGGTGCGCCGATCGGCCAAATGGCCCCGGACCATGGAGTCCCGCAGCCCAAGAGCGCGAACGACGTCGGATGCCCCGACCGAAGCGTCATAAGTCGCATAGCTTCGGCCCGCAGCGGCGTTTGCGTCCTGCAAGCGGACCCGGTTGGCAACCTCAGTTCGCCAGGCCAGTCCAAGTATGGCGAGCACGCCGAATACGGTCAGCACGCCGATCCAGGGATGGATCAGGAAGGCGATAAGAATGTAGATCGGAACCCAGGGTGCGTCGAGTAGTCCAAGCATCGCCGGACCGGTGAGCGCCTGCCGAAGCGTGTCGAATTCCCGCACGGCTTGGCGAGCGATACGCCTGGAGCCTTCCGGCTGGAGAAAGGTTGCCTGCATGATCGGCCCGACCAACTGCTCGTCGATCTGAATGCTGGCACGAACAAGCAAGCGGGAGCGGATCGCTTCAAGAGCGGCCAACGTGAGCAGGGAGACGACCAGGATGAGTGTGAGGAAGAGCAAAGTCACTCGGCCCTGCGTCGGAACGACACGGTCGTACACTTGCAGCATGTACAGCATCGGCGCGATAAACAGGAGATTGAGCAAGGCGCTGAACAGCGCCGCATAGATGAAATGGCGTCGTCCAGCCGCCAATGCTGCTTGAAGCGTGACGCTTGATCGGATGGACTGAGCAATGGACACGAATTGATCACCTTGTTCGTCGCGGAAGGTCGAACGCCGCGCGGCCGCTGGTGCTTAAACCATTGTTAGTCTGCGCCCAAAGCACAAAAGGCGAGGTGCTCGATCTCTCGGCTGCGTTCAATGCCCCTTGCACGCAACGATGAGGCTAAATCCTTGATCTGCAAAGCAACGCCTGTCGATCAAGGGCGTTGGGAAGTGCAACAGAGCAGGAGTAGGTAATGGCCGACAAATTCCCGATGCAGTCCGATGGCGCTGGAACGAACATGGACATGCCGGACGAGAATGGCGAACTGGCATCCCGCCGAGGCTTGCGCGGGGAGTCGCAGGGAGGGGCATACCCCAACCCGCATTCGGGCGAGGACGCCGATCCCGAGAGCCAGGAGGAGTTCTCCGGCGGTCAGAGCAAAGGCAAGGCCAGCGACTCGCCTGTAGAGTAATCTGCCCGTTGGGTAGAGGCGGCGCAAAAGGATGGGATTTCATCATGGGCTCGCGCTAGGGGCGAGCGCATGAACTTCTCATCTTTGCTCGCCGTCACTTCGCTTGGCGACGATGCGTTCCTTGGCCAGCCAGCCGGCACCGATGAACGACGCACCTTTGGGGGCCTCTTTGCAGCCCAGGCCCTGGCCGCGGCGGCGGGCACAGTCGACGGACGGCCGTGCAATGCGCTGCACATGTTGTTCATCGGCGGCGGCGACAATCACAGCGAAGTACGGCTTGAGGTCGACCGCCTCCGCGACGGTCGAAGCTTTTCAGCGCGACAGGTGCGCTTGCTCCAGCATGGCAAACTGATGCTGTCGGCCATCGCGTCGTTCCATGGCGGCGATGCCGGACCCGAGTTTCAGGCGCAAATGCCCGACGTGGCTGGGCCGGACGGACTGGAGGACACGCGAGACGTTCGCCGTGCCCGGGCGGAGCGGAAGGGCAAGCCTATCCCGACCTACGTGGCCGAACAGGTGCTCGAACAACGCATCGCCACACTGGCCGTTGACCGGAGCCATGGCCTGGTCGGTACCCGCGCAGCGTGGGTCAAGACACGCAAACCCATGTCGGACGATCCGATGGCCCATCAGGCGACCATCGCCTTTGCGTCCGACATGGGCCTGGTGCACGCTGCGGTGAACGTTCACCATCAGGATGGCGACGGCACCCGCCTGGACGAGACTAGCCTGGATCACGCCATCTGGTTTCACCGCGCGGCGCGGGCCGATAACTGGCTGCTTCACGTGCAACGCGCGCCAACAATGACCAACGGTCGCGGGATGTCTCATGGTGAGATATACGACCGGGAGGGCCGGTTGATCGCCAGCACCGCACAGGAACTGCTTGCGCGCTACGATCGGCGGGCAGTGGCGAGCGAAAGGTGAAGCAGCGGCTTAGGCGCCGTCGGGCAGGGGCGCATCCACAGTGCACACGACACCGGTCGGTCGAAAGTCGATGGACACGCTTCCGCCAAGCTCTGCAGCCAGGCCTCTCTCGATCATTCGACTGCCGAAGCCGCGCCGTTCCGGTATGGTGACCGGCGGGCCGCCATCTTCGGTCCAGCTCAGGTGCAGGCGGCCTTCGGCAACCCGCCATTGGATGGCGACAGTGCCCTCATCGCTGCTGAAGCTGCCATATTTAAGTGCGTTTGTGGCCAATTCGTGCACGGCCATGGCCAAGGTTACCCCCGTTTTCGGGTTGACCATCAGATCCGGTCCGTCGAGCGTCAGCCGGTCGTCGTCGGCCTCAACAGCGGTGATAGTGTCGTGGAGAATCTGGCGAAGCGGCGCGGCTTCCCAGCGCTGCCGCGTCAGCACCGAGTGCGCGGCGGCCAAGGCGCCGAGACGACCTTCAAAGGATGCGACCATCGCCTGGGGTTCGCCGCCGCCCTTGAAGCTCTGCTGCGCCAAGCTTTGAATGATCGCGAGCAGGTTCTTGGCGCGGTGGCTGAGTTCGTCGATCAGCAAGCGCTGGTGCCGCTCGGCCTGCTTGCGGTCGGAAATATCGGCGAAGGTGGTAACCGCCAGATCGGCTTTACCGTCCGCGTTGACAATTCGGCTGGCGCTGACTTCCAGAGTGACCAGATCGCCGTTGGCGCGGCGGTACTGCATCTCCTCATTACGGACGACCTCGCCGTGCATCACCGCGCGAGCAAGCGGGTAGCGACGGATGGGAATGCGCGAACCATCCGGCTCGACGGCATTGTAGATGCCATAATCCCTGACGTCGGTTGCCGGAGCCGGGTCAAGCCCGAGCAAACGGTTGCACCGCTGATTGTAGATCAGCAATTCCCCGCTGGGGACTGTTGCAATGGCAACGCCGATCGGCATTTGCTCGACCACGGCACGAAGAGCCGCCTCGCTCTCGCGGAGTGCGGCTTCGGAACGCACCCGCTCGACATGAGCCCAGCTTCGCTGGGTCGTTTCGGTCACCAGGCTGAGATCGTCTGCGCTCCACTCACGCGGCGTGCAATTGTGCACGGCCATGAGGGCAGTCAGACGGCCTTGTTTGACCAACGGAAAGCAGGCTGTCGCTGCGAGGCCTAATTGCGTGAACAAAGCGGCCTCTTCTTCGCCAAGCTCAGCCTGGTTGTTGCCGCAGACGAACGGCTTTCCCGCCTTGAGCGATTCATAAGCTGTTGGACCAAAACCAGTCAGATCATGATTGCCGACGATGCTTGTTGCGCCCTCGGCCGCCCAATCACCGCGGATGGTGAAGCCGTTCTGGTCGGGCGCCATGTCCGCGTAAGCGCAGATCGAGACGCCGAGCTGCTGCCCAAGCAGACGCGCCGTTTCGGCCATGATCTCCTCCGGCGAACCCAGTGAGTTGGTGGCTTCCGATAAGCGGTCAAAGAAGGTCAGCCGCTCCTGCCGGCGATGAAGGGCCTTCTCAGCCAACACGCGTGCCGTCGTTTCCGTAACGATCCCCAGGACGCCTGCTGGTCGGCCATCGTCTCCAATGACTGCGGAGTAATCAAGGTCCACCCACATGCGTTCCGGAGCGCCGTGGCGACGCAAGGTGAATTCGGCGTCGCGATATTGCAGCGTTCCGCCTGCAAGCCCCACGCTTAAAACATGATCGTTGAAGTCGGCCGCTTCCACCCATGCTTCATGGATCCTGGCGCCAAGCAACGCCGGGTGCCGCTCCTGCGCAATCAATGCGTAGGCATCGTTGTAGAGCTTGACCCCTTCGCGGCCCCAGCGCATGACCATGGCGACCGGTGAGCGAAGGATCAGCCCGATCGTTGCTTTGAGGCTTTGCGGCCAATGTTGAATCGGGCCAAGCGTCTGGGACCAATCACGCGCGGCGATGAGCCGGGCGCATTCACTTTCGGTTTCGAGGAACGCAGGCATTGGGTGCGAGCGCTAGCGGCTAACGCGGGCGAGGCAAAGATCGTTTTGCACCCGACACGGCAAGCGCAAGCCGCTTGGACACTAGCCAGCCGAGCAAGTGCGGCTTAGCTTTCGACCGCATGACCCTCTACCGACTTGCCAATGCCCAGCCCAGCCTTGCTGCCGACGCCTGGGCCGCCCCGTCGGCCGATCTGATCGGCGATGTCCGATTGGGTGCCCGCGCCAGCGTGTGGTTCGGGGCCGTTGTACGAGCCGATAATACGCCCATCCTCATCGGCGAGGAAAGCAACATTCAGGACGGCGCCGTGTGCCACAGCGATCCTCATGCGCCGCTGGTGGTCGGCGCGCGGGTGACCGTCGGACATCAGGCCATCCTGCACGGCTGCACGATTGGCGACGGCGCGCTGGTCGGCATGGGCGCCCGCATTCTCAACGGAGCCTTCGTGGGGGCACGGTGCATCGTTGGTGCGGGCGCGCTGGTGACGGAGGGCAAGACCTTCGAGCCTGGGCTGCTTATCGTTGGAGTCCCGGCACGCGTGGTGCGGGTTCTGGGCCCAGACGAATTGGCGATGCTGGAGGCAAGTGCGCTGCATTACGCCCAGAAGGCAGCGGAATATGCATCTGGGCTGGTGATTGTAGCCTGATCAGGCGGTCACATCGCTGACACTTGGCGCGGTTCCGCCGAGGCCCCATTTCGCTCCCATGATAGACATTCGCCCATTCGCTTCACTCGGCCATGCCGACCACGGCTGGCTCGATGCCCGTCACCATTTCTCGTTCGCGAGCTACCATGACCCTAGCCGCATGAGCTGGGGCAAGATCCGCGTGTGGAACGACGACAAGATCGCCGCCAAGTCAGGCTTTCCGCCCCATCCGCACCGCGACATGGAGATCGTCACCTACGTCCGCACCGGCGCAATTACGCATCAGGATAGCTTGGGCAACAAGGGCCGGACCGGGGCTGGCGACGTGCAGGTGATGAGCGCCGGGACAGGTGTCACTCACGCCGAGTTCAACCTGGAGAGCGAGGAAACAACGCTGTTCCAGATCTGGATAGAGACCGATCGTCCTGGTGCAAAGCCGGGCTGGGGAGCCATGCCCTTTCCCAAGAATGCGCGCGAAGGTGCTTTCCAGACGCTGGCGAGCGGCAATGCCGATGATGGTGCGCTGTCGATCAATGCCGATGCCCGCATTCTAGGCGCCACGTTAAAGGCGGGCGAACGCATTGAGCTGGACATTCAGCCCGACCGGCATCTGTATCTGGTGCCGAGTGCCTCGGTCACGGTGAACGGGGTGTCGGCGAGCGCCCGTGATGGCGTTGCAATTACCGGCGAGCAGCGGCTGGTGATCGAAGGGGGCGCCGCGGACGCCGAACTGGTACTCGTGGACGCTCGCTGAACTTGAAGCGGCGCGCGGATAAGGGCATGAGCGCGGCTCTGTAGCCATCGCCGGAGCTGCACTCGCACTCGCGCGCCTGCTGGTTCCTTGGAGAAGCTCTTATTTTCCGCTCGTTGCCCCGTGCTTTCCGATTCTGCGTAGTCATCGCTTTGGCCGGTATCGCGGGGCTGCCGGCCCATGCGCAGAACAGCAACACGGTGTCGACGCCCGCGCCCCCACCTCGCGCCGGCACCGTGGGCCCCGAGCAGCTGAGGGACTTCTCGCTTCCCGGGACAAACTCGCCGCGGCCCGACACTGATGCGCCAGCGCGCCCGGCTCCGGAACCAAGCCGGGCGCAACCCACGCCTTCGCCTGACGAACCCGCGCCTTCCCGCCCGACGGCGCGACCCGCACCCTCCGCCACGGTGTCGATCGAGCGCCGCACCGGTCCCGTCCGCCCGGTCCCCAATGCAGGGACGGCGCAGCCAAGCACTGAGCGGCCGGCGAGTGCGGTAACGCTGGACCTTCCTCCGGCCACTCCGGCGCCAGTGCCCGGTTTTGACGGGGTGCCGGTTCCATCCGTGCAGCCGGTTCCGGAGCCTATTGAACCTGCTTCGCTGTCCGCAACCGGCGAGACGCCTTGGTGGCCGTGGCTGCTGGGCGCCGTGCTGCTCGGCATATTGGGAGCAATGCTGTGGCATCGGCGTTCGCGCCGCGCCGAGGACAATGACTCGGAAGAGGCGTTCGGCGGGCTTGCCCTGGCCACGCCTGCTCCCGCACCGGCTCCCGTTCCGCCGCCGCCAGCTCCGCCGGCCTCTACCTTCATCCGGACACGCATCCCGCCACTTGGCAGTGTGCCGGCACCCGCACCGCCGCCGCGACCGGCACCAGCACCAACGCCGGGCCGGCCGGGCGGCATCGTATCAACCCGCCTGCGCGCCTCCATTGACCTTGAGTTGTTCGCGGAAGCGGCCGTGCTCGATGACAATGAACTGGTCATCCAATTTGAGTTGCGGATCAGCAATAGCGGATCGGCCCCGGCGCGCGACGTCGTCGTCGAAGCGCTGGTGCTCAACGCCGGGGATTCACAGGAAGGCGAGATCGCCACCTTCTTTGAGCGGGCGGACGCAAGCGGGGGCGCCATCGACGTCATCGGTCCGTTGGATCAGCATAGCCTGCGTTCGGTCGTCCGCATGCCGCGCAATGCGATGCGCGAGTATATAGCCGACGGGCGCCGCCTCCTGGTGCCGGTGATCGCCTTCAATGCCGGCTACCGCTTCGGGTCGAGCAGTGGCCGGACGTCGCACGCATGGCTGATCGGGCGCGGGGCGGCGGGGGTCGAGCGCCTGGGGCCGTTGCGGCTGGACCAGGGATCGCGTCGCTGGACCGACCTGTCGCAGAAGCGCCTGGACGCGGTAGTGCGCCGCTAGAGTACCGGACTGTTGTAGCTGTGCCAGGCGAGCACGGCCGCAGCGCCGCGATGAGGGCGCCAGTTCTCGGCCAGCGCGCGCAGGGCCTTCTCGGTTGGCCGAGCATCAAGCCCCAGAAGTCGGCCGATCTCTATCTGCACGGCGAGATCGCCGGCGGGCCACACGTCGCCCCGACCTTCCGCGAACAACAAATAAATCTCCGCCGACCAGCGGCCGACCCCCTTGATGCGGGTCATCAGAGCGATCGCTTCCTCGTCGTCCGCGGGCAGGGCGTCGAGGTTCAGTTCGCCCGACAGGACGAGTCCAGCGAGACTGCGCAAGTAGCTCGCTTTCTGGCGGGACTGGCCGACAGTGCGGAGTTCCTCATCGGTCGCGGCAAGGATGGCGGCGAGGTCGGGTGGGGAGCCATAAGCGCCTTCCAGCTTGGTCCACATGGAACGGGCTGCGGGGACGCTGACCTGCTGGCCGACGATGGTACGCATTAGGCTAGCGATGCCGGGTGCGCTTAACCTTGGTTCGGGCAGGCCGAGGCGGTCGATGACCGGCTGAAAGGCGGGTTCGACCGAAGCGAGGTGATGAAGCGCGCCATGCAAACTGTCGCGCGTACGAACCACTATTTGCCCGCGAGCGTGGCGGCGTAGAGCGCCACCGCGGCGGCGTTGCTGACGTTGAGGCTTTCCACCGCATCGCTCATCGGCAGGCGCGCGAGGGCATCGCAATGTTCGCGCGTGTTGGAGCGCATGCCGGGTCCTTCGGCACCAAGCACGAGGGCCACCTGCTGCGGCCCAAGCGCATCCTGCAGGTTGGTGGTAGCCTGACCCGCAAGGCCGATGCGCCAGAATCCAGCTTCGGCGATCTCGCCCATGGCGCGAGCCAGATTTACGACGCGAACCCAAGGCACACGCTCCAGCGCTCCGGAGGCGGCCTTGGCTAGCGCACCACTTTCAGGCGGCGAGTGGCGGTCCTGGGTCACGATACCCAACGCACCGAAGGCCGCGGCCGAACGCAGGATGGCGCCGACGTTGTGCGGGTCTGTCACCTGATCGAGCACCAGCAGGATCGCCCGCTCGGGAGCGGAAGTCAGGATGTCGCCCAGCCAGAGGTCTTCCAGCGGCTCGACTTCGATGACGACGCCCTGATGCGGCGCGTCATTGGGTACCATGCGCGCCAGATCGGTCACCTCGGCGCGGGTGACGATCAGGTCCTTGGGAAATTGCATGAACTCCGCCGCTTCCAGCGTCGCCCAGGCCTTGAGCACCCGGCGGTTGGGATTGTCGAGCGCGGCGGAGACGGCGTGCTTGCCCCAAAACCGGGGGCGATTGGCAGAGCCGTGGTGAACTTGATGCGAACGCTTGCGGGCCATGCGCCGGGCCTTAGCGGAGGCCAGCCGTTCTGGCGAGCCGCAGCGCGTTAGGCCAGGCCTTCTACATCGAGCGCATAGCCGGCGCTGCGAACCGTGCGAATGGGATCAGGGTCGCCGAGCGCCAAACGAAGGCGGCGAATGTGGACGTCGACGGTGCGCAGTTCGATGTCCTCGCTGTGCGGCCAGACCATCTCGAGCAACTGCTGGCGCGAAAACACCCGGCCGGGCTTTTCAAGAAAGTGCCGCAGCAGGCGGTACTCCGTGGGCCCGAGCTGTAGCGAGTCGCCCGAGCGGCGAACCTTGTGCGCGGCAAGGTCCATCTCAATGCCCGAATAGTTCAGCATCTCCGCGGCGAGCGCGGGACGGACCCGGCGCAGCACGGCGGCGGCGCGGGCGACCAACTCCTTGGGGCTGAACGGCTTGGTGACATAATCATCAGCGCCGGTCTCGAGGCCGCGAACGCGGTCGTCCTCCTCGCCGCGCGCCGTAAGCATGACGATCGGCAGGTTCGCGGTGGCAGGCTTGCGGCGTAGTCGGCGACACACCTCGATTCCGCTGATCCCCTCGATCATCCAGTCGAGCAAGATCAGGTCAGGATGGATTTCGTCGGCCAGTATCAGCGCTTCCTCGCCATCCCCTGTGCGGGTGACGACGTAGCCGGCACGCTCGAAGTGAAAGGTGATGAGTTCGGCGAGCGGACGATCGTCCTCCACCAGCAGCAGGCGTTTGGCGCTCATGGTCTGTGCCTCAGCTGGTCAGGGGGTCGGCGCCGCGGTGGCGCTCGGTCATGTGGAGGCCGGTCGCCGCGAAATAGACCATCTCGGCGATGTTCGTCGCATGGTCGCCCACGCGCTCGATGTTTTTCGCGACAAAAAGCAGGTGCGCCGCCTGGCCGATGGTGTGAGGGTTCTCCATCATGTGCGTCAGCAAGGTGCGGAAGATGCTGTCGTAAAAGTCGTCCACCGCCCGGTCGCGCTCGCAGACACGCAGGGCGGCCTCGGCGTCACGGTTGACGAAGGCGTTGAGCACTTCGTGCACCATGCTAGCCGCAATGCGGGCCATCTCGGGAAGGAGCGACAGTGGCTCGATCTTCCCAGCGTCCTCCAGCAAAGGCACGCGCTTGGCGATGTTCTTGGCATAGTCGCCGATGCGCTCGACGACGCCGGCGATCTTCAGCGCCGCCACGATGTCGCGCAGGTCGCTCGCCATGGGCGCCCGAAGCGCGATCAGCTGCACCACGTGTCGCTCGGTTTCGAGCTCCAGCGCGTCCAACTTCTTGTCGTCCTCGATGACTTGATGAGCGCCGTCCAGATCGCGCTGGGCCAAGCAGCGCATGGCCTCGCCAATGGCATGTTCGGCCAGGCCGCCCATCTCACTGATGAGCGCGCGAAGACGGCCGAGATCGTCGTCAAAGGCCTTGATGGTATGTTCGCGGATCTGCTGCATGGTGGGGCTCCTCAGCCGTAGCGGCCGGTGATGTAGTCCTGGGTGCGCTGCTCGCGCGGGTTGGTGAAGATGTCCCTCGTCTCGCCATATTCGACGAGCTCGCCGAGGTGGAAAAAGGCTGTTCGTTGGCTCACACGCGCCGCCTGCTGCATGTTGTGCGTGACAATCGCGATGGCGTAGCGACCGCGCAGGTCATGGATCAGTTCCTCGATCCGCGCAGTGGCAATAGGATCGAGCGCGGAACAGGGTTCGTCCATCAGGATGACCTCCGGGTCGACAGCAATGGCCCGCGCAATGCACAGACGCTGCTGCTGACCGCCGGACAAAGCCGTGCCGCTCTCGGTGAGGCGGTCCTTGACCTCCTCCCAAAGACCAGCGCGCTTCAAGGAGCGCTCGACGATGGCGTCCATCTCGCCGCGGCTATTCGCCAAGCCGTGAATACGCGGGCCGTAAGCGACGTTCTCGTAGATCGATTTGGGGAACGGATTGGGTTTCTGGAACACCATGCCGACACGGGCGCGCAACTGAACCACGTCCATGGCGGGCGACTGGATGTCCTCACCGTCCAGCGTGATGGTGCCAGTGACCCGCGCCGAGGCGATCGTGTCATTCATGCGGTTGAAGGTGCGAAGGAAAGTGGATTTGCCGCAGCCAGACGGACCGATGAAGGCTGTGACATGGTCCTGATCGACCGAGATCGAGACGTTCTTGAGCGCCTGCTTCTCGCCGTAGAACACGCTGACATCGTTAGCGCGCATCTTGGGCGGAGCACCGTCGGGAATGGCTGGCGCCATCGGCTGGACGTGCAGGGGGGCGGGCGCCGATTGTGGCTCGGCTTGCCCAGGCGTGGTGGTGGCGGGGCCGCGTGCGTTAGCCTCCGCCTGCACGGCGACCGACGGAAATGGCACCGGAGTGGTGCTGCCAAGGGGCGTGGTCTCGTTCATGGATCAGTCTACCAGCGGCGCTCGAAGCGGTTGCGGAGGAAAATGGCGAGTGCATTCATGGTCAGCATGAATAGCAGAAGCACGATGATGGCCGTGCTGGTCTTCTCGACGAAGCCACGATCGACCTCGTCGGACCACAGGAAAATCTGTACGGGCAAGACGGTGGCGGGATCGACCAAACCGCCGGGCGGAGTAGCGATAAAGGCCCGCATGCCGATCATCAGCAGTGGTGCGGTTTCGCCAAGGGCACGGGCCATGCCGATGATGGTTCCCGTGAGGATACCGGGCAAGGCGAGCGGCAGCACGTGATGGAACACGACCTGCATCCGTGAAGCGCCAACGCCGAGAGCAGCGTCGCGAATGGACGGCGGCACCGACTTGATCGCGTTTCGTCCGGCAATAACGATCACTGGCATGGTCATCAGCGCCAGCGTCAGCCCGCCCACGAGGGGGGCCGAGCGCGGCAGTTGCGCCAGGTTCAGGAACACTGCCAGCCCAAGCAGGCCGAAGATGATCGAAGGAACGGCAGCAAGATTGTTGATGCTGACCTCGATGAGATCGGTCCAACGATTGCGTGGAGCAAACTCCTCCAGATAAAGCGCCGACAGAACGCCGATCGGGAAGGCCAGCAACATGGTCACGAGAATGGTGAGGAAGCTGCCCTTGAGCGCCCCCCACACGCCCACCGAACCTGGGTCCGTCGCATCAGAAGACGTCAGGAACGGCATGTTGAACGTTCGCCGGAGAGCGTCCTTGGCCTCCAGCGCTTGGACCAGTTGTTCAGCAGCTGGAGAGCCTTCGCGCTTGGCGGCAACATCCACGCCGCTGGCAACCGGTAGCCACACGGTGGCACGGCGCGACAGCAACGTCGGGTCTTCGCGTAACTCGCTGCCGAGCTGACTGCTCGCCGCTTCGCCAAACAGGTCTGCGGCAGGCTTACCGTAGGTCACGACCGCGGCTTGGGTGATGGCTCGGTCAAGCCCGGCATTGGCCAGCTGGGCGTCTGCGTCGGGGGCAGAGAGCCCGGCCGCGTCTAGCATCAGACCGGCGAGGGGGAGGTCCAGCGTGACCGCCGCTTCAGTGCGCGTGAAGCCGCTGAGGCCCTTGATCGCCATCGACCCGAGCAGGAACGCCAGGAACAGCACCGACAAGCCAACGGCTGCCAAGCCGAGCAGGCGGAAGCGACGCTCGGCCGCGTAGCGGCTCCGCACGCGCTTGTGCATCGAACCGTCCGTCCAGCGGCTTCCGGCGGCAGGTTTTTCCAAGCTATTCATACGCGTCGCGGTACCTCCGTACGAAGCGCAGCGCGATCAGGTTCAGCACCAGTGTGATGAGGAACAGCGCCAGGCCAAGCGCAAAGGCGGCCAGCGTCTTGGGACTGTCGAACTCCTGATCGCCGGTCAGCAATTGCACGATTTGCGTGGTCACCGTGGTGACGCTGGCGAAGGGATTGGCCGTCAGATTGGCGGACAGACCCGCTGCCATGACCACGATCATGGTCTCGCCAATGGCGCGGCTGATAGCCAGAAGCACGCCGCCGACAACTCCGGGGAGGGCGGCTGGAAGGATCACGCGGCGGATCGTTTCCGAGCGTGTCGCACCCAGAGCGAGGCTGCCGTCGCGCATCGCCTGAGGCACGGCAGCGATGCTGTCGTCGGCCATGGAACTGACGAACGGGATGATCATGATGCCCATCACCAGCCCGGCGGCGAGCGCGCTTTCCGAACTCGCCGAGGTGATGCCGATCGCTTGGCCAAAGTCGCGAACGGCGGGAGCGACCGTCAGGGCCGCGAAGAAGCCGTAGACCACGGTGGGCACGCCGGCGAGGATCTCGAGCAAGGGCTTGAGCACGGATCGAACCCGCGGCTGGGCGTATTGCGTAAGGAAGATGGCGCTCATCAGCCCTAACGGAATGGCCACGATCATGGCGATGATCGCGCCGATGAACATGGTTCCCCAGAACAACGGGATGGAGCCGAACGCGCCCGACGAGCCGGCTTGGTCCGCACGGATCGCTGTCTGCGGGCTCCAGTGAGTGCCGAGCAGAAAGTCGCTGATCGAAACGGCCTGGAAGAAGCGAACCGACTCGAATAGCAGGGACAGAACGATGCCAAGTGTCGTCAGCACTGCCACGGTAGAGGCGGCGAGCAGCAAGCCCATCATCCAGCGTTCGACCGCCGTGCGCGCGCGGAAAGGAGCGCGAACCCGGCTAAGACCCCACAGGGCGCCAGCGATCGCGATGACAATGGCGAGACCACCGCCGATGCTGCTGAACTGGCTCAGGCTGTCTCGGACGACGGGAACGAGGGCTTGAGCCTGCGGGCTGAAAGCGGCCGCGAGCTCACCGTGCACGACCTGCATGGCCTCGCCCAGCATCGCATCCCGTTCAAGGTCGAAGGCTGGCAGCGCCTGACCGGCCGGGCTGGCCAGCACAGCGTCGTGAACCAGCTTCGCCTGGAGTGCGCTCCACACGGAAAGGAACAGTCCAGCAGGCACGAACGCCCACAAAGTAGAATATAGGCTATGGTAGAAAGGCAGGCTGTTGAGGCGCGCACCCGTGCGAACATGGCTGGCGCGGCGATGGCCGAGGACTCCGGCCACCGCTGCCATCACCAGCACCGTTAAAAAGGCGATGCCAAGAGAGATTATTTGAGACTCGCCGGGGCGAGCGGCGCGAGAGCGCGAGCCTGCGTTGCAGCTGTGGCGGCGTCAGCGGCGCCGAACGGAACCAAGCCGCGCTTTTCCAACAGTCCTCCAGGGCCCCACGCCGCGGCGAAAGCGGAGAAGAAGTCGCGGATCTTGGGCTTGGCGGCCAGATGCTCGCCTTTTAGATAGACGTACAAGCGACGCGCGCCGGGGTAGGACAGGTCGGCAATGGTAGCTTCGGTCGGGCTAACGCCGGAAATCGCTACCGGTCGGATGCGGTCCAAATTCTGCTCGAGATAGGAGAAGCCCAGCACGCCCAGGGTGCCTGGATCGGCGGCGACCTTCTGGACCAACAGATTGTCGTTCTCGCCCGCCTCAACGAACGCGCCATCCTCGCGCAACTTGGTGCACAGGTCCTTGTGGCGATCTTCATCGGTTTTCTTGAGCGCTGCCATCGCTGGCTCGGTGTTGCAGCCCTTCTCCAGGTACAATTCTGCCAGGCTGTCGCGCGTGCCGGACGTGGGGGGAGGGCCCAGAACGCGAATCTTGACGTCGGGCAACGCCGGATCGATGTCGCGCCATGTCTGCGCACGATTGGGACCTTGCCCGAACGGGTTGGCAGCCAATGCGGCGTAGATTTGCCGCTGAGTCAGGTTTTCCAGCTTGCTTGAGCGACCTTCGATGATGGTCAGACCGTCGATACCGATCGGTACCTCGATGACCTGCTTGGCGCCATTGGCAACGCATGCATCATATTCGCTGCGCTTCATTTGGCGACTGGCATTGACCATGTCGGGGGTGGCGCCGCCCACACCTGCACAGAACAGCTTCATGCCCGAACCCGTGCCGGTTGATTCGACCGTCACGCGGGTTCCAGCGTGGCTCCGTTGGAAAGCCTCCGCAATCGCCGTCGTGAACGGATAAACGGTGGAAGAACCGACAACCAGGATCCCTCCCGCATTTCCGCTGCCGGAGGAGCCGCAGCCACTCACGGTGGCGACGAGCGCCGCCAAGGTCCAAATCTTCGCTTTGTTTCGCATGTTCATGTCGGTGCTCATGGCCTTGAAGCGGGTATTATTTGTGACCGCAACGTTTCAGAATTGTGACAAGCGGCGGCCTAAGCGAATGGCAGGCTGATCTGCACGCTGGTGCCTTGGCCAGTTTTACTGCGGATCGCCAGGGTGCCGCGATGGCGTTCCACGATGTGCTTTACGATAGCGAGACCCAGGCCGGTCCCACCGCCGTCGCGGCTGCGAGCTGCATCCACGCGGTAAAATCGTTCGGTGAGTCGGGGAAGGTGGATTGGCGCGATGCCGTCGCCGCGGTCGGTTACTTGAAGTTCCGCGATCCGCCCGTTGCGGCGAACTGTCACCGTGACCTCACGCACCGGGCCCGTGCAACCGTATCGCAAGGCATTGGCAAGCAGATTGTCGAGCAACTGAAGCAATTGGGCAAAATCGCCAGCAATAGGCGGCAGTTCGGGCTCGACATCGTAACGCAGCGTGGCACTGCGCGGCTCGGCGAGAGGGCGGGCGTGGTCGATCGCGATCGCGACAAGCTCGGCAAGATCAAGGCGTTCGGAAGGCGCAACGAAGCGATCGGCCTCGATCCGCGAAAGGCTCATCAGGTCTTCCACTACCCGAAGCATGCGGCGTGCCTCATTGCGTATGGCGTCGGCGAAACGTCGGCGGAGTGCCTCGTCGAGCGGACCTTCTTCGGCCAGTGTTTCCGCGGTTCCGAGGATGGTTGCGAGGGGTGTGCGCAGTTCATGGCTGGCATTGGCGACGAAGTCGGTGCGCATCGCTTCAGCCGCCCGCAAGGCGGAAAGATCGACAAGGCGGAGCACTTGCTGCCGGTCGTCGAGCGGACGCGCGACGAGCCGCCAATGGCGATCGGGAGCCCCGGGACCGGCTATGTCCACCGTTCCGCCGCGTCCGGCGAGAATCAATCCCAGTCCGCGTGGATGTCGAATGGCCAGGCGGATGTCGCCGCCGATGATGCTCTCTCCGAACAAGGCGCGCGCGGCGTCATTAGCGCCGACAGTCCGGTGGCCGTCGACCAGCAGGGCCGGCTCGTTGATGGCTTCGAGCAAAGCTTGGGTGACGGGGGTCAGCATGCTTTTACTTAGCGCGACCCTTCACGCTGGCCAGCCTCTTCATCGTGGTGGGCGGCGGAGCCAGGCAGATCGCTATGCCGATTGCCGCTCTGCCACGCTGCCACGCCAAGGATGAGCAATAATGGGTAACTCCACAGCTGCATCGCCGCGTCGTAAGCGACATCGAGAAGCGCCGGATAGAGCATACGCAGAAAGTGCGACATCGTTGTGGTGAGTTGCAATCCTGCCACCCAGAGCGGCCAGAAATGCTCCGACCGCAGGGCGAGGCGAAGGAACACAAGCAGGGTCACCACATCGACGAGGGCGACCGAATGATGGATCGGCATTGCCACCGAACCTGTCGGGCTGAGCTGGTAGAGTGACCCCACCGAAGCCAGTAAACAGATGATCGCAGCGGTTCGCGCGTCTCGGTCGCCTCGCCACAGTGACAGCCCAACAACAAGCGCCAGCAATGTCCAATAGAAGAGAGCGTTGAACATGACCTTGCTTCACCAACTCGCCCGGACGGCTGCCCGAGCCGTAGGTGCAACCTGCGACCCGGACTGAGGGCGCGAAAGGATTAGCCGACTGCGCGCAACTGGGTGACAAGTCCGGTGGCCTCGGGACATTGTCCGTCGCCGAAGGATGTGGTGCGCAGGCCGGGGACAAGCTGCTTCGCCGCAAGCAGTTCGGAGTGGCAATTGGCAATGCCGCCCCGAGCGTTGACCAGCCCGTTGAGTGCAGACGCAACCTGCTGAAGTGCGGCATGTCCTGTGGCCGTTCCGACCCCGGCGATGGCGCTGGCGCGGATCATCCGCAATTGGAGTTCGGCAAGGTCGATCAGGGCAGTCTCGATGCTGTCCTCTACGGCACGAACCTGAGTGGCAACGTCCAAGGCGGAACTCTGGATGTTCTGGCGACGCATGACTTCTCCTGTGGCGCCAGGCGTGTCCGCCCGGCACTTCGATGTTGAGCGCGGCGCTGGGTCGGTCGGGCTTAGTCAGGGTCCAGCCAGACGGGAGAGGCTCTCAAGTCCGGCGAGATACATGCCGGCGCTAAAAGCACTGCCCATGGCAATTGCTAGGATCCACAGCATCCGTTGGCCGACGCTCATCGCGTTGCGGGAATTGTTTCTGGTGCTCCACGGCCATACCAAAGAGGGACGGAGCATCTCCGTGCTCTGCTCGGTTTCGAACCCGAAGGCCCCGCCCCCCTTTGCACGATCAGCGTGCCGAATCTGAAAACTGACCGCCCCATCCGTTTCGGTGGATTGTGCATCCACGTCGATGTGCGGCGATTGATGTATCAAACGTTGATATGCAATTCCGTGAGGCCCATCGGCGACCAAGCGCGCGGCCTCCCAGCGGCTTTCGACCCCCAGGGCACGGATGGCACCGCGCACACGCTGGTCGACCGTGTGCGGGGATATCCCCAGCATGGCCGCTATTTCCTTGCTGTTGTGGTGCTGACTGACGAGCCGAAGAACGTGCAACTGCCCGTCGCTCATCCGCGCCACACGATCTGCCAGGGTCTGGGCAGAACCGGTCGTGTCAAGGCGCTCGGTCACGCTGCGCTGTTCCTTTTGCTGCGGTCGGAAGACCACGAGCCATCAAGTTAACAGATAACATCTGTTAGGACGACACAATCCGTGTTCCCGAATTTTGCCGCAGTGGTGAGCTAAACACGGCGCTGATCGTGCGTACACTTTAGGTGATCGGGCGCTTGCCGAGCTTTCGCGCAAGTGTTCGGCGGTGCATCCCTAGCCGGCGTGCCGTCTCCGAGATGTTGAAGCCGCTGTCTGCCAGCGTCTCGTTGATCCGCTCCCATTCAAGCGTCTTGATCGAGGTAGGACGGACGCCGATCCGGGCGGACGGATCGCCAGCTGCCCGGCCGAAGGCGGCTTCAATGTCGTCCGTGTTCGCCGGCTTGGGCAAATAGTGCGACGCGCCCAGCTTGATTGCCTCGACCGCGGTGGCGATGCTGGCGAAGCCAGTCAGAACAACGATCAGCATGGCAGGATCGTGATGGTGAAGGCGCTCGACGCAGCCAAGGCCCGAGGCCGTGCCAAGCTTCAGGTCGACGACGGCGAAACCGAACGGAGGAACGTCCTTCAGCAGCGCGTCGAGTTCCTCGGGGCTAGCCGCGTGGGCCACCTGATAGCCGCGCCGCTCGAACGAACGCTGCAGCGCGCGCGCGAACACGAGATCGTCTTCCACGATGAGCAATCGGCGAAGGTCGTCCGTCATGTCTTGGGCCGCCGTGCAGCAACGAGCGGTAGGATCAGCCGTACTTCGGCACCGCCAACCGGCAGATTGTTCGCCTCCAATCGTCCGCCGAGCCGCCGCGCGACATTGCTGGCAAGGAACAGGCCCATGCCGTGGCCGCCCGACTTGGTGCTGAGATGCGGACGGCCGATATTAGCGAGTTGGCTGGCGGTGAAACCCGGCCCCTTGTCGGAGATGGCAATCACCAGCGTGCCTTCGGAACTCGCGGATGTCAGTCGGACGCCAACCGGTGATGCATCCGCGGCATTGTCGAGCAAGTTCCAGATCGCCTGGCGAAGAGCCGGTTCCGCGATCAAGGCCGCATCAGGAGCAATGGCGCGGCGTTCTTCCACGGTAACCGTGTGGCTTTCACGCCATTGGTGCACAACCTCGTCAAGAAAGGCTGCAGCCGGAATGGACGCCATGGCCTGACCGCGAGACTCCCCGGCCGAGTCGAGAATGGCAGATACGATGGTCTTACAGCGCTCCACCTCCGTGCGCATGTCGCCGAGCTCCTCCACCAATTCCGGATCGTCGGCAATGACGGGCATCCGCTGCCAGTCGGACAGGATCACCGACAAAGTGGCAAGCGGGGTGCCGAGTTCATGTGCGGCGCCGGACGCGAACAGGCCCATGCGCACGATGCTGTCCTCCTCCAGGGTGCGACGGCGAAACTCGGCCAGGTGAATGTCGCGCGCGCGCAGGTTGCGGCTGATACGGCCGATGAACACCGTCAGCAGGCTGGCTGCAAGAGCAAAGCCAAGCCAAGCGCCCAATGTGTTGAGGCTGGCGATGTCAGAGGACAGGCCCGCAGGAAAGCGCAACGGGCGATTTTCCATGCCGAGTCCGGCGAAGCACAAGGCGGCCGCGGCAACGAGCAGCCAAACGAGCGGCCCTTCGAGGAGAATGGCGCCAAGAACGACCTGGAGCAGAAGCAGCAGGATGAACGGGTTTGTCGCGCCGCCGCTGAGGTAAAGCTGGGTGGTGAGCGCGGCCATGTCGAGCAGCAGCGCCAGGGTGATCTCGACATTGGTCACACGGTGGCGCGGCAGGGCCAGCAATGTCACCAGATTGGCCAGGGCCAGCAGTGTCACCAGGCCAAGCATCTCGAGCAATGGCAAAGGAACGCCAAGACCAAAGTGCACCGCGACGATGGTGACGAACTGCCCTGCTACCGCGATCCAGCGCAACTGCACCAACTGCCGCATGTTGTCGGCCACGGTGTTCGGCGTGTCCTCGTCAGGACCCTGACGAGGACGGGTGAGGGCGAGAAGCGGTGTGTCCATCAGCGTCGCGCTCGCCACACGTAGGAGGCAGCCCAGGCGGACATGGCTGCAAGCGCGAACCAGGTCAGGGCATAAGACAGGTGGGTGTTGCGAAAGTTGATGACGGTAAGACCGCCGCGTGGCCAACCACCGGGGTTGGAGGTTGCATCGGCGTCGATGAAGAAAGGCGCTGTGCCAGCAAGCCCGTGTCGCGCGGCGATGGCGGAGACATCGCGCGAGTACCATCGGTCGGCGCGCGCATCGTTATGCCGAAGGAAGCCTCCGCCCGGTTCGGTCAAGCGAAGTAGGCCGCGGATGGTCACCGTTCCCGCTGTGTCGGCGGCCGCTCGCGTCGCTGGAGCACGGCGGTCGCTTGGTACGAAGCCTCGGTTGATCAGAATAGGACCGCCCGGAGTCTGCAATGGGGTCAGCACCCAGAAGCCTGCACCGAGATCGGTGACCGCCTGCACCAGCGTCTCACGACTGTGATCGAACACTCCCGTCGCAGTGACATGCCGATATTCGGCTGTGTCGTCCGTAAGGCGGTTCCAATTGGCACGGTCGGAGACGGGCAAAGCGGGAGCAGCCACCCGTGCATCGACGCGGGCAATCAGGTCGAGCTTCCATGTTCGCCGCTCGACCTGCCAGATACCCAGGGCCGTGAAGAGCAGTGCCGAGACAACGCACAATGCCAGCAGCGGCAGTCGCCTGGCTCGGCCTTGCTTCACTGTGCCGACTGGAGAGCCGTCATGCCGTCCATCGGCATCATGTTCGAATGGAGATGGTACATGATCCACAACGAACCAACGATCGTGATCAGCAGTAGGACGGCGGTGAACACCATGGCGATCAGCGTCCATCCGCCTTCAGCGCGCCGATTGACGTGAAGGAAGCAAACCGTGTGCACCAGGATTTGCACGACCGCGAGCACGATAACCGTAACGGCGGTGGTCTGGGCACTAAGCGTGCCGGTCATCACCAGCCAGAACGGGATGGCGGTCAGCACCGCTGATAGGAGGAAACCAATCACATAGCCGCGCATCGACCCGTGGCCATGAGTGTCCCCATGACTGTGCAATTGATCGGAGGCGGGCAGGGCCGCGTCGTGATTGCCGCTCATCGCACCATTCCCAACAAGTAGACGAAGGTGAACACGCCGATCCAGATCACGTCGAGGAAGTGCCAGAACATCGACAGGCACATCAGTCGACGCTTGTTGTCGAGCGTCAGGCCGCGCTGAGCGGTTTGCACCAGCATGATGGCAATCCAAAGGATGCCGAAGGTGACGTGCAGCCCGTGGGTGCCCACCAAAGTGAAGAAAGCCGACAGGAAGGCCGAGCGCTGCGGCGTCGCGCCTTCCGCGATCAGGTGCGCGAACTCGTACAATTCCAGGCCGACGAAGGCCATGCCAAACAGAGCGGTGATGCCGAGCCAGACCTGCGTCTGGCGAATGCGGTCGCGCTCCATCGCCAGCATGGCGAAGCCGTAGGTGATCGACGACACGAGCAGCATGGCCGTGTTGAGCGCCACCAGTCGCAAGTCGAAGATCTCGCGCGGTGCCGGTCCGCCGGCGTAGCTCGTGCTGAGCACGCCGAAGGTGGCGAACAAGGTCGCAAAGATGAGCGCGTCGCTCATCAAATAGATCCAGAAACCGAGCATGGTCGCGCCGCCAGTAGTGTGATCGTGGTCGTCGCCCTCGACCAGGTGGAAGGTCGGGTTGGCGGCGGCTTCTTGGTCGATGGCTTGCGCGCTCATGCGGCTGCTCCCGCCAGCGCCTGTCCGCGCTTGGCCTCAGTCAGTGCCACTTCCTCGGCTGGGATGAAGAAGTCGCGGTTCAGGTTGAAGGTGTGGGCGATCGAAACCGCCAGCAGTCCGGCAAAGGCCAAAGCGGCGAGCCACCACATGTACCACACCATGCCGAACCCCATGACCAACGCCAAAGCCGAGAGGATCACGCCCGTGCCGGTGTTGCGCGGCATGTGGATGGGCTTGTACCCCTCCAACGGCCGGGCATAGCCGCGCGACTTCATGTCGTTCCAGGCGTCAAGCTCGTGCACCACCGGAGTGAAGGCGAAATTATAGGGCGGCGGCGGCGAAGACGTGGACCACTCCAGAGTGCGACCGTCCCACGGGTCGCCGGTCGTATCGCGCAGCTTCTCGCGATTCTTGATCGATACGATGATCCCGATCACGAAGCCCAGGATGCCGATGAGGATGATCAAGGCGCCGATCGCCGCAACGATGAAGTACGGCTGCATCGTCGGGTCGTCGAACTGGCGAACCCGCCGCGTCGCACCCATCAAGCCGACGATGTAGATAGGCGTCCAGGCGACCCAATAGCCGATTACCCAGCCCCAGAAGTGGACGTTGCCCCAGAACTTGTCGAGCTTGAACCCGAACGCCTTGGGCCACCAATATTCGATGCCCGCGAACAGTCCGAACACCACGCCGCCAATGATCACATTGTGAAAGTGCGCGACCAGGAACAGCGAGTTGTGAAGCACGAAGTCTGCTGGTGGAACCGCCAGAAGCACGCCGGTCATGCCGCCGACCACAAAGGTCAGCATGAAAGCGACGACCCAGCGCATCGGCAGTTCGAAGCGGATGCGACCGCGATACATCGTGAACAGCCAGTTGAAGATCTTGGCGCCGGTCGGGATCGAGATGACCATGGTGGCGATGCCGAAAAAACTGTTCACGCTGGCGCCCGACCCCATGGTGAAGAAGTGGTGCAGCCAGACCAGGTACGACAGGATGGTGATGACCACCGTGGCGTAGACCATCGAGGCATAGCCAAACAGGCTTTTGCCCGAGAAGGTCGAGGTGATCTCGGAATAGATGCCGAACACCGGCAGGATAAGGACGTAGACCTCGGGGTGACCCCAGATCCAAACCAGGTTGAAGTAGAGCATCGGGCTTCCGCCCAGATCGTTGGTGAAGAAGTTCATGCCCAGATAGCGGTCGAGCAACAGACAGGCGAAGGCGCCGGTCAGCACCGGGAAGATCGCGACGGTAAGCACGTTGCTGCACAAAGCCGTCCAGCAGAAGATCGGCATCTTCATCATGGTCATGCCGGGCGCACGCATCTTGATGATGGTGGTGACCATGTTGATGGCGGATAACGTCGTGCCGACGCCGGCTATCTGCAGAGCCCAAAGATAATAATCGACGCCGGTGTCCGGACTGTTCTGCAGATTGCCCACGGGAACGTAGCCGAGCCAGCCGGTGCGAGCGAATTCACCCACAAACAGCGAGGCCATCACCAGCATCGCGCCGGCCGCCGTGAGCCAGAAGCTCAGATTGTTGAGAAACGGAAAGGCCACGTCGCGCGCGCCAATCTGCAGCGGCATGACGTAGTTGACGATTCCAACCACCAGCGGGATCGCGACGAAGAAGATCATGATCGTACCGTGCGCGGTGAAGATCTGATCATAGTGGTGGGCGTTAAGGTAGCCTTCGTTGTTGCCGAACGCGATGGCCTGCTGCGCGCGCATCATCAGCGCATCCGCAAAGCCGCGCAGAAGCATGACCACGCCCAGCGCGATGTACATGATGCCGATCTTCTTGTGGTCGACGCTGGTGAACCACTCGTTCCACAAATAGCCCCACAGCTTAAACTTGGTGATCGCGGCTACCGCGCCCGCGCCGACCAAAACGACGACGAAAAACGTCCCGAGCACGATTGGCTCGTGGATCGGAAAGCTTTCGAGGCCAAGGCGACCGAAGATGGTCTTCAGGATTGCAGGACTGGTCATGGTCTGGCTCACGTTTGGGCGATCAGCGGTGCGCGCTGGATCATCGACATGTCGCGGTTCTTGATCTGGCCGGGCTGCTTGACGCCAGGCGCGGTGTTTGGCTGCGACGGCTTGGTGAAGTGCGGAGCAATCTGCTTCTCGTCGGCGTCCTTGAGCAGCGCTCCTTCCGGCTTGGGGCTGGCGAGTGGCGCTGAGCCACGGCCAGGCATTCCGCCGCCAGCCTCCATGTTATGAGGCTCGCCGCCGCCCGCCGCCCGATCGCGGCGCATGATGTCGCTCATGCACGGCGTGCCCGGCTCGACGCAGCGTTCGACGATGCGCTTGAACAGGTTGGACTCGACCGCGGTAAAGCGCCTCGGGGCCACATTCTCGCTCGGACGCAAAAGGGCGCGGAAGGCTGGTGTACCGAGCGACTGCCCTCCGCCGCCTTTCACTTGCGCAACCCAGGCGTCGAACTGCTGCGTGGGCAGTCCATGCATGCGGAAGCGCATGTCGGAGAAGCCAGCACCGCTGTAATTGGCGGACATGCCGTCATAACTGCCCGGCTTGTTGAGCACCGCATGCAGAGTGCTGTTCATGCCGGGCATGGTGTAGATCATTCCGGCAAGCGCGGGCGCGTAGAAGGTGTTCATCATGTTGGTACTGGTGAGGTCGAAGCGCACCGGGCGGTCGACCGGCAGGACCAACTGATTGACGGTGGCAATGCCCTGCTCGGGATAGATGAACAGCCACTTCCAATCGAGCGAAACGACCTGGATGCGAAGCTCGCGCGTGCCCGGCGGTATCGGGCGGCCAGCGGCAATGCGCTCCAGCGGGCGAAACGGATCGAGTTTGTGCGTGCTCCACCAAGTCAGCGCACCAAGCGCGATGATGATGAGCAGCGGAGCGGACCAGATCACCAGTTCCAGGCTGGCGCTGTGATCGAACTTGGGATCGTAGGTCGCCTCGGTATTGCTCGCCCGGTAACGCCACGCAAACAGCACGGTCAGGATCATCACCGGCACGATGATCAGAAGCATCAGGCCGGTCGAGATCAGGATGATGTTGCGTTGCTGGATGGCGATGTCGCCCGACGGGTTCATCACCACCAGATTGCAGCCAGCCAATAAAGGCGTCAGCAACAACAGCGGCAGTGCTCGGCGCAAAGTGGGAAGACGAACCATGAACCGGCATGTAGGCCACTTCCTTCGTCGCACCTATTGGACAGTTTGTCCTATGGGCGCGCGGCGCGACAAGGCGCATAAGCACACGCATCGCATAGGTTGGGACGTCCTCGCATGACCACTGCTGCAAGCTCTACTCCGCTTGAGCGCGACGCGCGCTTGATCAACGCGAGTGACGACAAGGTCCATCCGGGCGACATCGCCATTGGCGTGATCGTTGGCCGGACTAGCGAATTCTTCGACTTCTTCGTCTATGCACTGGCGTCGGTGCTGGTGTTCCCCAAGCTGCTGTTTCCATTTGTCGATCCGCTGACGGGCACGCTCTATGCCTTTGGTTTGTTCGCGCTGGCGTTTGTGGCGCGGCCGTTCGGCACATTGTTGTTCATTTGGATCGACGGCGAGCATGGGCGTGGTGTCAAACTGACGATCGCTCTGTTCCTGCTCGGTGGGTCGACCATGGCGATGGCGTTTGTGCCAGCCTACGATCAGGTGGGTTCGCTGGCGATCTGGCTCTTGGCGCTGTTGCGGATCGGGCAAGGCGTCGCGCTGGGGGGAGCCTGGGACGGTCTTTCGACGCTGTTGGCGTTGAACGCGCCCGAGGGCCGGCGCGGCTGGTATGCCATGATCCCGCAACTGGGCGCCGCGCTTGGGCTGATGCTGGCGGTCGCACTGTTCGCCTTCTTCCTGGCCGTTCTCTCACCCGCCGACTTCCTGTCGTGGGGCTGGCGCTACCCGTTCTTCGTCGCCTTCGCGATCAACGTGGTCGCCTTGTTCGCGCGGCTCCGGCTTGTCGCCACTCCCGAATTCGAGGAATTGTTCGAAAGCCGAGAACTGCAGCCCGCGCCAGCGTTCGAGACGCTGTTCGCCGAGTGGCGCACGATCACCTTGGGAGCCTTTGCGCCGCTGGCCAGCTTTGCTTTGTTTCACCTGGTGACGGTGTTTCCCTTGTCCTGGGTGACGCTGTTCACTGACGAGCCGCCGGTTCGTTTCCTGCTGATCGAACTGGTCGGCGGCGGCATCTTCGTGCTGGCCATATTGGCGTCGGGCTTGATCGCCGATCGGGTCGGGCGTCGTGCGGTGCTGGGCGTGTCAGCGGCACTGATCGCGATGTACAGCGGCTTTGCGCCGCAGTTGCTGGGTGGAGGCGGCATGGGTGAAGCTCTCTACATGGCCACCGGCTTCGCTCTGCTGGGATTGGCCTTTGGACAGTCGACAGGCGTCACCAACGACCGCTTCTCGGCGTACCGCCGTTATACGGGCGCGGCGATGGTCGCCAATGCCGCCTGGTTCATCGGCGCCGGCTTCGCCCCCTTGGTCGCTTTGTTCCTGGCCAGCCGCTTCGGGTTGTGGGCGGTAGGGCTTTACCTGCTGTCGGGAGCACTGTGCACGCTGGCAGCTCTGGCGATCAACAAGGAATGGGCCCGGCACGCCCGCAAGGGCGATCCCGCCACTTCCTCTGCCGAATAGAACTGCCGCTGCCGAAGAGAGTGGTGGAGAGGGCTTCCTCCACCTTAGAGACTAGTGTCTTGAGAAACATGAAGTTTTTCGGACTGTCCTAAAGGGGTTCCCGGTTTTTCCCTGCAAAAGGGTAGAGAAGGAGCGTTGATCAGGCACTCCTCTCCAGTGCAGCTGTTATGCCGTGCTCCTTAGATTGTCAGATGCCCCTTCCGTCCCGGATGCGCAGCGTTTTCTTTCACGTTCCAGTGGAAAAGCACGTCAACCGAGATGCCGAGCTTAGAAGCGATGTGGTGCGTAGCTTTCCAAGCGGCGACGGAATTCTGCAGCTGAACAGAAAGACCAGCCTCCTCGATGTAGTTGAAGTTGTTCTCGGTCTTGGCGCCTTCGGCTTTGTTGATGATCACCAAGTCGTAGAGCTCCCGTTGAGAAACCTTCGTGGCTGCAACTCTGATCGTTTCGATCATTAGGTTGTTCCAGTAGCGCATGTTGTACGGCAGTTCGCCGCCTTCCAAGGTGATGACCTCGGGAACAGTATGGCGGAGGTTCGGTGGGGAGGCAGGATCACATTCGATGATTTCCCCCGCGTGCTCAGATGACGAATCAGGCTCTGCCTTCTGGTCTGGGTTGTTGGTCTCATAGAAGTCGAGCAGCCGCGCGATCACCGAACTCACGGTGTCTTCGAGCGGGATCGAGTGCACCTGCATCCGCTGAAACACACCCTGCTCGATGCTCGCGTTCACATATTCAGTCATATCATCTCTCCATGGCTGTATGGCGCCTCTAAGCGCCATACGGCCCATATGAAGAGATCAGGGAAGCTTGTCAACTCATATGGACCATATGGCCGCCTATAGCTTCATATGCAGCCATATTCCTTCTACGACCGCCCTATTCGGCAGCTAGAAGCGCAGCGCTGTTGTTCTTGTAGGTAGGCCAAGAAGGCGCATAGCTTTCATCAGCCTGATTGCCCCAAACGTCCCAGCCGGGCCGCTCGCCGCGAGCAAACAGCTCAAGAAACGGGCCGGGGGAGCAGGCCTCGATGATTGGAAAAATCTCGTCAGGCTTGCGAGAGTGTTCTCGCTTCCGGCTGGAA
Organism: uncultured Sphingomicrobium sp.; assembly: GCA_964243335.1. Classification (GTDB taxonomy): domain Bacteria; phylum Pseudomonadota; class Alphaproteobacteria; order Sphingomonadales; family Sphingomonadaceae; genus Sphingomicrobium. The sequence continues at coordinate 65,426 of CAXTED010000007.1, forward strand.
ACGTAGTTCACCTGGCTTCGGCCCGGAGCAAGGGTGCGGGCGTTCTTCCCGCGAACACCAAACAGGATCAGCTCGGTTACATTGCGAAAGTAGAAGCCCACGCCACGCCCATCCGAACCGCCGTCTTTGCGCACCTTGTGCCAAACGATGTTGGATTTGTAGGTGAAGCCCCACGCCTTCATGACCTCCAGCCCTTCGGCTAGAAGGGCATTGGGCACCCAGAGGTATAGGTGCGCTGTATCTGCCGCGATCTGCCCCACCGGAAGATCACAGATTTCCGGAAGAGCCATAGTGCCATAACGGCTTAAGCGACGATGCTCAGGGGCAACCTTCCCGGTCGCATTCTGAAAGCGCCACGGCGGATCAGCCAACACCGTTGCATAGCGCCGATCGCCACACTGGTTGAGTAAGTCAGTCCCCGCCGAAGAGATCGCTGCCGTCACCGTTTTCATCTTCGTCATTCGCCCCGGTCTCAATTATTGGAAGATCATCTTCAACGTATTTGTCGCTCGTAATCCCGAAGGCGAGGATCGGGCATCCGCCGCCACCGCCGCCTTCCAGTCGTGGCAATAGCTTATCCATGTGAGTAGTGGACGCGCCGTATTTAGCACCCACCTTTTTCCCGAGGCTCTTAAATAGCTGCTGCAGAGCGCTCGCCCGCGTGATGATCACTCCCACTTCGATCACCCTCAGATCGAACAGCAGCCGAAAGTTGTTCAGGTCCCGATCAAAGAACGGGTCTTTGTTGTTCCATTCGATTTCAAGGCCAACGCTACCCTTGAAGCAGTCTACCTTGTGCGTTGGGCTGGCCCGCTCGTGCTGGTCCACTCGGATCGTCGTGTCGAACTTCTTCTCGACCCAGCCCCGCTCCTCAAGAAAGCCATCTATTCGGCCCGCAATGACACTCTTGCCCCCGCCGCCTCGCAAGACCTCGCTCCGCTTGAACTCGAAGGCTCGAAGAACGTCGATGATGTCCTGCCACTGTTCCGCGTGTGCGGTCTGGAGAACGCCAGCAGCGTTCCGCCACTCGTGAACTTCGTAGGTCGCACGAATATCATCTGGAACTAGGTGGGTTGTGGACATCTCCGGCACCATGGCCGGAAAACCGAAGGAACGCCAAGGGCCTATCTGGCTAGCTGATGTTTCCTGGGGAAAACTGGAGCGGCAGGGCAACATCCCGCCGCTCCCTGCGACGAATTAGACCGGCAGCTTCAGCAGCCGGATAGCGTTCGGATCAAGCAGCCCGCCGCCAACGCGCTTTGTCACGTAGAACATCACGAACGGCTTGTTGGTGTACGGATCACGCAACACACGTGTCCCGATCCTGTCATTGATTAAGTATCCAGCGCGGAAGTCGCCGAAGGCAATCGCCAGAGCGCCAGCGGCCGGGCCGGGCATACCTTCATCGATCTCAACTGGACGGCCAAGCAGCGTGGAGGGCTGGCCAGCGATCAGCGACTCTCTCCAGATTAGGTTTCCGTCCGCGTCCTTCATCTTGGTCAGCACGGCGGCGGTAAGGCTCGACATCAGCCAAGTCGCGTTCTGACGATACGGAGCCGCCAGCCCATAAAGGAAGTCCACTAGGCCATCGACGGTGATCGCCGCCGTGGTCACGTTGACCGCGCCGCCCGGATGGGAAGCAGCGTTGATCCCGCCGTTCGCGTAGGTGAGGAGACCAGCAGGCTTGTTCACGCCGTCGCCAGCAAGGAAAGCGATGCCCTCCTGCCGATTAAACTCCTTCTGCACCGAGTTGCGGAGCCAGTCCTCAAGATTCACCGCCGAGTCGTCCAGAACTCGCTGGGTCGCGGCGGGCATGGCGTAAATCTCTCCGGTCGGAAACGTGATCGGCGCGAGGGAAGCAGTGCTGGTCTGAGGTCGTGCCGCCGTTTCGCCAACCCAGCCGGAGCCCCAAGTGTCGTTATTCCAGAGCGTAGTGAACGCCCCAACGCTCGTCACCTGCACCGTTGCGAGCCGTCGCATGGGGGAAGTTGCGCGCTGCGCCTCGCTGATCTTCCGATCCCACTCGACTGGCGCGAGGTAGCCACCTGCGCTGTTGTCGCCCACGCTCATGGCCGCTTGAATGGTTGCTCGCTCGCCGACCGCATTGGCTTGCCGAAGAGCGTCATCACCGTCACCCCGTCGGAAGTAAGAGGCGAAGGTACGGGTGTATTCGGGCTCGATAGCGGCGTTCAGTGGTGGCGTGTCGATGCGAACTCCGGGCGTTAGCGTGTTCAGCGCGGACTCGATGTTGTTCAACCGTTCGTTGTGCTGCGCCTTGAAGCCATCGATCCCTTCACGAAGCTGCCGGAACAGCTGTTCAGCCGACTGTTCTGCGTAGATTCGAGCGCCACTGGCGAGAAGCGCGCGGGGGAAATGCTTGGTCATGTTTGAACTCCTTCGAATGGACGAGAGGAGGTTCGCGGATCGCAGCGCGAGAATACCGCGTTCTCGCGCATGAATCGAAGGAAAGTTGCACCCGGCTTTAGCACAACATGTTGACATGCAGATCGGGATATGTACAAGATCGTGTGAAGGAGAAGTGATATGGCTAACGAAAAGACCGGTAAAAAGGCTGGAGCGGCGGCTTCTAAAGTCCTTCGGGACGGACGTACCGGGAAGGACTCCAAAACGGCTGCGGCCTCAGCCTTGTCGCAACGGCCCAACAAGAAGAAGTAGGCGCTAGCCTTTGAGGCGAATGCGACGAAATTGGGTGCCGCGAGTTGACTTCACCTAGCTCCCGACACCAAATGAGACGCATGGCAACGAACCGCTCAGGTAGCTACACCGTCTCGAAGAGCGGTAAGTCATTGTCGGGCCGTGTCTTCAAGACCCTGTCTAGCGATGGACGAACGACCCGGGTCATGAGCGGCAAGGCATTCGGCAAAGCGTCAGCGAGTGCAAACAAGTCACTTGCCGCTTCAGCGCTTTCGCAGAATCCTGATCGAAGAAAGTAGTTGGTGCAGCACAACCAAGTATTCGCGAAGCTTGTATCTGAAGTTGAGAACAAACTTCCGGGCATGGTTGCTTACGGTATTTACAAGACATCTAAACGTGAGTGGATAACTGAGTTCGCTGAGCAAAACGCTCGAACACCGAACGACCAAGAACTCTCCGCCTACGCGGCCACGTGGACGCCGCAGCTTCTGCAGAATGCCAACGACGCTGCAAGCTCTGCTTTAGCGGCATACGCGGAAAGTGTGATTGAAGAAGCCCGTCCTGGCATTCTGAAGGATGCTCTAAAGGGCTCGGGAGTACGCGCCGTTCTCCTCAACATGCTCGCCGCACTTCTCTACACTGTAGCCTTGATATTCGTAGTCATCGTTCTGAAGTGGGCGGGCGTTGATCTTCTTTCACTCACCTCAGGAACCCAAACCTGAGCGCAAGTGCCGATCGTACCGTCCCGCCAGTAAGAGTCTGAGTGCCTTCGTAATCCGCTTTTGCTCGGCACCCTGTTCAAATGGCGAGAGGTATCGGCCTGAGCGTGCCACGATCAGTTCGATCCGTAATTTCAAGAACTCAGCGAGAGTGTCGATTTTCTCGCAAGTTGCCAACTGGCTGATTGGCGACTGCAAGACAGTTCGGCCTACAAGCGAAAGTGCCTTGTCGAGAGCGTCGCCTTCAATCTCATTGAGCAGTTCGCTGACAACCCGAGTAGCGATCTCTACCGCGAGCGCTCTTGAGCTCCGCAGCTTTCCCTCCATCCGCAACAGGTTCGCTGCTTCTCGCACCGCTTGCCCTTCCTCCAACGGCCTTGACGGACGTGCCATGCACCGCACCGGGCCGACCAAGGCGCGTGGCCAATCGGTCACGGCTGTCCTGCTCCGATAGCGATGATCGGCAAGGTCTTGAGCACCTTCACAATCGGACGCGCTTGCGAACGGGTGTAGCCTGAACGGCAAAGCGCTCGCTCGATTTCGCGGGGGTGCATGGGGGCGCTCATCTGGTCGAGGAGGTCCAGCACCAGCCTTCGAACATGGTGCGGCTGAGCCATAAGCTGATCGCCAGCGGAGAGGTTAGGTGGAGCGCGGCGCTCGCTCATTGCCGGCTGCCTTGCAATAGTTGGCGTTCGATCACGTCCAGACCCGTTCGGAGCCATTCGACCGCCGCCACCGGGCCGTGCACTCGGCTCGCCGTGTCATAGGCACCGTAAAGTGAGCCGAGCAGCGCATCTTCCGACGTGATGCCCTTGGTCTCGCATTGCTCCGCCGCACCGCGAACAAGGCGGCGCACGATGTCGATCGCTTGCAGGCTAAGCTCCTCAGTGTCGCCGGTCATCGTCGTTCTCCTTGCTGGGCCAAGCGATAAGCTCCCGATCGGTTGGTGCATTCCGCTGCTGTTCGAGCCGGATTGCCCGTCGACGGGCGATGTCAGCCGGATCGCCACCTAGGGCGCGAGCATGGATCGCCAGCGTTCGCCGGTAAGCGCACACGTTCTGCATCGCGCTCGCCAAGATACGGAACAGCGGATTGGGTACCGGATTGCCCCGTCCGTTGTGCGTGACCATTGGAGCCGTTGCGAGCTGCTCTTGCGCAGCCTGCGCCTTGACCGTCTCGGCGGCCAGCAATCGCGCCACCCGCTTTCGATGCGGGGTCCAGTCACCTGTCGGTCGCTCAGCCATGATCTCGGCAAGGACGACCTCCTGCTCATCAAGCATTGTCACACTCCCCGATATGCCGATTTGTAATCGCGTTCGTGGTCGACGCCGGTCCTGTTCGTTCCAGCGCGGGAACATTTCTGCCCCCCTCCCCAACAACACGGTCGTGACAGGCCTCCGGTGGTGCAGGAGTGGCCTCATCCGCCAGCCGGTAGGATCGAGTGCGGGCGTCCCAGAGCAGGCCAGGGTCAACAGCCGCTGCCATACGGACGTTGCGAGGGAGGAAGCGCGCCTTGTCGCTGGTAGCGATGTACCTGACCTCGGCCCGGTCCAACCTGTCCCACGGTACCTCACCGGGCTCAACATGGTGCTTGTCGAAGGGCGAGAAGTTCGTGAAGCCTTTACCCTTGTAGTCGCGGGCAGTCAGTGCCGGGTTGTCCGCAAGGTATCGGTCAAGGTCAGTCATAGTGGTGTCTCCAGCAGCGCGGCGCGTGGAGCGCGTGAAGCGCGTGATCGGCTACCCCCTCCCTCCGCCGCTAAAAGGGAGAACGATCTTCCTGAAAACTTTTCAAAGCGGGCGGGGGAAAAGGAGGAGGATAGGGAATCAGGCGCTTCACGCGCTCCACGCGCTGGACCTTTCGTATCGGGCTTGCACCAGATCACGCGCTTCACGCGCCTTGGTCCCCGGTCCTTGGCGAAAGCAGCATTAGAGCGGAACATTGTTACCCTCCCTGATGCGTTTCTCAGCGGAGATGATTGCATCTCGGATCGACAGTTCTTTGCGGACGTAAATGACCGCATCTTTTCCATCGACCTTCCACCGGCCTGACTTGGAGTTCGGATTGCGGACCGACTTGTATCCGCACTCCTCCATCTTGTGCGGCACTTTGCGGCTGTTCCTCCGATCCCTAAGCCATTCCGCAAACGAACTTTCGGCAACCTCAGCGATGGCTGTGAGCGTCACCGCGTCAGGCGAGCCCAGCTGTTCGAGCGCATCGGAAAGCTCGGCATCTTCCGGCGCGCTGTTGGACGCCACGATGTCCCAGAAGGCTTCGGTTTTCGGAGGCGGCGATTTAGGCTGAAACGATGAAATATTTCTAACAGCCAGGAAGGCGGCGACATGGCCGATCCCGCCGTTCTGATACCATTCCCAGAGCCGTTGCCAGTAACCCTCTTCAAAGTCGTTCTTGGTCAACTCAGACCAAGCGACGTAATGTCGCCGGTCATCTTCCGGCAGGAAAATGCCATTCGTCTTGTGATTGCTCGTGATAACGACGCCTGAGACGTTGAACACCGCGTATTCGCGCATGAACTTCTCGTCCACGCGTAGAACATCAGGCGGGGCCGCTGTGTATGCCTTCATGTGATCGTAAAAGGCGAATCGGTCGAGGTCCCCCAAATCACGCGCCTCGCTCACCCGCAGGATCACCGATTTCACAAAACCATTGAAGCGCCCCAACATCTGCTGCGGCGAGACTTCGGCGCAGTTCCAAGGTCCAACCGCAATTTTTGCCGGTTCAAGGATCGTGTCCTTTCCGATGCCCTGAGCGCCACCGAGAACAAGCGCGTGATTTATCTTTTCATGCGGTCGCTGGACGCGGTGGGCGAGCCAGTTGACGATGTGCTCAGCTTCGTCGGGATAGACCCCGTCGTATGTGGTCGAGCCAAGGTTGAGCCTGCTCCGGATCGCCGCGCGGTGGAGAAGGTGGCCGATAGAGATTGAACACGTTGCAGCCGGGCCGGTGGATCCATCCGCCTTCCGAGATGAGCCGGTCGATGATGATCTGCGGATGGCCTGGCGCCCACGTCATCTGTTCAACGGGACGGTGCTCATCAAGCCACTTGTTGGCTGCGAGCTTCACCTGTTCCCCGTTGTCATCGAGCACGGGTGCGCCATCCCGATGCAGTTCCACGGGACGTATGCGGGAGTTGACGCTTGTGGCAGGCCACGCCTCTCCGCTCGGTGCGAAGATGTAATTGTGCGCCGGCATGAAAGCCCGAAAGTCCTCTAGCGCAACACCTGCACCCCCCGACGCCTGCGCTCCTCTCTCGGCTTCTTCGACAACCTTGAGCAGATCGTCCTTCGACCTCCCACCGTTGAGCCAGTCCGTTACGTCGCCATGATCGACAAGATCAGGCAGTTCGACGATTCTGGTGGATTGCGCGATGCCTGAAAGGGCTGACTGAATCAGCGGCCCGCGCTCCCTTCCGCGTTCATCATTGTCGACCAGAACGGCGACGTTTCGCTCGGCGAAAATGTGGTTGTGCTCGGCCCGCCAGTTCAATGCGCCATTCGGGTTAGTCGTAGCCATAAGACCAAGCGCCCAAAGGGTATCGGCGTCCTTCTCGCCCTCCGTGATGAAGATGCGCTCGCTTGGACGGAGAGCCATTTGGCGGGTAAGTTCGTCAATCCGGTAGAGCAGGTTCGGCTCGTCTCCTCCTCCTTTGCGGAAGCGGCTCAGGCCGGGCAGATTGTAAAATTCTTGAGGCCAGTTTTGCCGCTCAATCGCCAGATCGTCGCGACTTCCTCCGAACTCCTGCCCTTTTAGGAAAACTTTGTGCCCGTCCGTGCGCTCGCCTTTCAGCTGTGAGAACGCGTAACTGCCATCAGGTCGCCGATAGACGTACTCATCCACCAGCACGGTTCCTTGGTCCCAACGTGGGCGGTCAGCATCCTGCGGCCCGTAGGAGCCAGACGACGACCCGCTGTTCTCAGGCGAGAACATGCTCATCAGCCCCCGCCTCAGCCGCCGCGAGGAACGCTGCACGGTATTCGGCTAAGTCGAACGTCAGCCGCCAGCGCGCTGGGCCAGCAGCACCAGCCGCTTCCGGGGACTTGTCAGTGGTGAAGAAGTACAACGCACCGTTCCGCCGAAACTCCAAGTGGATCTTCTCCGCCTCTGGATCGAAGCAAAGCTGTTCCGCGATCCGCACGGCCCACGAGGCAGCCAGCGGAAACTTGATCCCCGCGCGGACCAGATCGAGCGCTAACGTGACGAGTACTGCGGGGCGCTCGCTGTACTTCCGCGATTGTCCATTTGGCGCGGCGGGGGGCAGCACCGCTTGGATTTCGGGCTGGCTCGTGTAGCGATAGAAAACGTTCAGCGGCATACGAGCAAGGTCGGCTTGTTGACTAGAGGTAATAGCGAGTTCAAGTTGCAAAGCAGTTCTCCTTATCGCTCTTCTTAAAAGCGAAGGACGACTCAATTAAAACAGTCGTATAGATGCTCAGTTTGTAGCCTTAGGAGGCATCGCGCTGAGCTTTGCGAGCCTCGACCCAGGATTCAACTTCGTCGCGTAAGTAGCCGATTGACCTAGCGCCCAATCTGATCGGGTTCGGGAAGCCTTCGCGTTCGCGCATGATCTTGAGACCGTGACGATTCACGCCAAGTTCCTCCATCAGCGAGCCGGGCCGGATAATTCTCATTTGTCGCTCCTCTGTTCCTGACGCCGTTCGCGTCGGGACCAGTTCAAGCGTATTCGGGCGCTTGCGCCTTTCCCCCCGAAACTATCGCGACGGAGATTTGTCCCGCAGCGCCTTCAGATAGGCAAGGTCATCGTCACCCATCCGCTTGCCGGGCCGATCTTTCCACTGCTTCCAAGCAGCTTGAACGGCCTCAGCTTTCGCCTGTTCGTCGGCGATTTCACCCCACTCGCTGTAGTCAAGGACATCGCGCAGTTCGTGCCAGTTGCGCCGTGCAGCGATCCGAGCACCGTGAGCCGGGTCGCTTAGCGGCCGGGACAAGCCGGGCCAGAAACGGTCGAACACATACTTGATGAGGATGTAGTCCCAAAGCGCAGCGTCCATCCCGTCCGCCGCCCGGAAAGCATCTGCCTTCCTTGGCCGGTGCGCTGGCCGCTTCGTAGCCAACGATGCTCGGGCAAGCTCTACCCAGTCGACCGGGGGAAGTTCGTTTGACCTGAACCTTTCGGTTGTCACACCACAGAGATAATCAAGCTCAGCATTTGCCCACGCGATGAATGCCCCGCGCTTAGCTTCGTCTCCGTTGAAGTCCCAATCAGGCAGCACGAGCCAGCTGCTCTGACCTTAGCGGCAACTTACCGGCGCAGTAGAATGCCCATTCATCCATCAGCGCCCGGCGCTTGTCGTAGAGAGCGCCGCGCCGGTAGGCCGCCTCAACCTTGTTCTTGATAACGTGCGCTAGGGCCTTCTCGGCAACGAAGTCTGGATGCTCGGTCTCTTCCGCCGCCCAGTCGCGGAACGTGGACCGGAAACCGTGGACCGTGACCTCTCGTTTCATATCTTGCTGAAGTAGTTTGAGCATAGCCATGTTCGTCAGACCTTTACCGCGCTTCCGATGGGTCTTTGAGATGAACACGAACGGATTGCCTTCCTCTCGCGGCAACGCTCTCAGTATCTCAAGTGCTCGCTCAGAAAGCGGCACCCGGTGATCATCCAGCTTCCGCTTACTCTTCTTGCCCTTCATGCGGCTCGCGGGGATCGTCCAGACCTTCGCTTCCATGTCGATTTCCTCCCATGTCGCGCCGATCACGTCGCCAGTCCGCAGAGCGGTCAGGATCGTGAACTCCAATGCGAGCGGGGCGATGCCTTGCTCTGCGTGAAGGTCAGAGATGAAGCTAGGAAGTTCCTTGTAGGGGAGGGCAGCTTGATGCTCCTCCTGATGCACTACGTCCGGCAGCATCAAGCGTAGCTTCTTGCTATTGGCCGGGTTGTCGCTGGTCCGGAGACCTTCGACGGCGGCGAAGTCCATGACCAACTCAATGCGGTTCATTACACGTGTCGCCACCACGTTGTTCTTCGACCAGATACGCAGCAGCAGGTCGCGGACATCAAACATTGTGATCTCGTCCACGTCTAAGTCGCCAAGGCTAGGAAAAGCATGGTTAGTCAAGGAATTGGTCCAAGCCTCCTCGCTGCGACCATTTTCGGTCCAGCCGGGCCGCTTTTTGTCGATGAGGCGAAGAGCAACCTCCTTGAAGGTTGTTCCCGTAAGCCGACGCCGGGAAGCGGTTCGGACTTCCGCCTTCCGCTCGCCAAGCGGGTCGATGCCACTTCTAACCTGAGCACCCAGGTCCATGACCTTTTTACGGGCTTCCTCGATGTTCAAGAAGTCGATGGACCCAAGCCCCATTTCGCGAGCCCTGCCGTTGATGGTGTAACAGAAGGCCCAGGTCTTTCGCCCATTGGCGCTCACGGAGAGGAACAGGCCTCGCCCGTCGCTATATTTGCGCCGTTGATTAGCCCTTTTAATGTCCGTTTTCGTAAGTCTGCTCATCGCTACTTCCCGTTCTCAATGCCCCGCTATTTTCCCCGGTTTTTGAGCGAAAGAGAACAGTTTTTTATGTCGGTACCGCAACGACCCTAAGCGACCGCAAGCGTCCGGATGAGAAGTACTTGTCTGAGAAGGTTCGATTATTTTGCGCCTCTCGGGACTTTCTCGGAGTTGCCGGGTCGCCGATGGTGGTGGAGAGGGCTGGATTCGAACCAGCGTACGACAACGTCGGGCAGATTTACAGTCTGCTAGTAACTGGCGGATTACCGCCGAAACATGGCGTCGTGTATCGCTCATGTAGCGTGTAGCTTGCGCGGACAAAATATCCTGGACGTCCGGGAGGCCGGGTTCTCGATCTCAAGCGCGGTATGAAGGGTGTCTATCAGCACTGTGGCGAGCAGCATCTGCATCGCTTCCTGGCCGAGTTCGAGTTTCGCTATAATTACCGCGTTGCCAACGGCGTTGATGATCGTGGTCGCGTGAAAAAGGTGCTGGTGGGCATCAATGGCAAGCGCCTGACCTACGCCAGGCCTGACATCAACGCCTAAAGTGTAGCGGCCGGGTCGAGCGCCCAAGTTGCGACGTATGACCAAACCGCATGGGAGCAGTAAGAGGGCTAAGCCCTCCTACTGTCCAAGGCCTAGCCGTTTACGTTGCCGCCGTATGTAGTCCTCAAGGGCTTCCAACAGACTGTCATCTAGGGGACCAGCAGCAACCAGCTTTAGGTACTGGTCGGAGCCAGTTTCCTCACTGAACACGACTCGCTCGCTATCCATGACTCGGTACCCTCCTGCCGATGGGTTATGAGCCAACGAACTTGGCGGAGGAATCACCGCTGGAAGGTTCGTCGCCTGTATCGGCTCGACGGAATCTGCGTCCTCTTCCTCACTTGGTCCATGACCGTCGTAAGCTCCCGCATCCTCTAGGAAGCGGTTTGTTTCCAAGAATGCCTTGATCACCGGACCTATCGCACTGTCAGCATAGCCTTGCTGCACTAAGTAGGATCGGATGACGTTCTCCGATGGAACGCCGTCCGTAAACCGGTCGCGGATGCTCTTAAACAGTTTCGGAGCCTCGCCCGCATGTCGCAGAGCGTTCAGACGGTCATCGTTTGTCAGCCCATGCAATATGTCCACAGCGATCGGCGTTACACGCAGGTCGCCCTTGCCGGCGCGGGTAACGAGGTCGTACTGACCTAGCGCACCTAGTATCTTTAAAGAGCGGCCAGTTAGACCGGAGTATCCCATGTCCTTGGCAGCGGATTCTCGATCAATAACGTTCGTCCGACTTTTGGCGTGTATTTGCTTAACCAAATCAATGGCTTGTTCAAGTGGAATGGCGGGGTAGTTGGGACTACGTGAACGATCCATGCTGCATGCCTCCTGCTGAATACGCCGGCTATGCCACGAACGACAGTCTTCTACAACGTAAACCGCGACGGTCTGGCTAGCGGTTGCGGTTATCGGCGTAGAGAGGTGTTGACCCGGCTCTGGAAGGCATGTACCAAGATGCGGCGCTGAGTCCCCGAAGATGGACCAGCGCGGAACGGAGGATGCGTCTTTGAGGTGAGGGAACGGCAGCGGAACCGAAAGCCGCAAAGCAAAAGGGCCGACCTTGCGGCCGGCCCCTGGAAGTCCGGACGGTCACCCGTCGCGAAGCCTCTGTCTGGAAAACAAGGAATCGCACGTTTGACTGTCCGGATCAACCCTCTCGTAGATCGAGGAGGGCCCAATGGTCTTCGTCAGCTCGTATACGCGCGTCCGCTTCGGACAAGTAGAACACGTCTGCTCTCACTGGCGCTCCCGCTAGTCGGTAGCCCAGTAGAGTAGGCCCGCCGCCAACGCGACGGGCTTGGCATCAACAACTAAGGGCGGCTTCGGCCGCCCTATTTTTGTGCTATGCTCTTGCCATGACGGAGAGACCCCGAGCCCAACTCGACAAGTTCAAGGAAGCCGCTCGAGAGATCAAGACAGGCGGCGACGAAACCCCACTTGGATGGATGGCTGGAGCAGTACCTCCCGAAGATGGAGCAAGAGACGTTATGGCCGCATCTGAATGGGACTCAGCCTCCTTGAACCGACGCTTCAAGGCAGCGGCCATGCGCGCATACGAGTACCTAAAACAATGTCGGTCACTTGTAGCAGCGCAGCCTGCCTACGAAGCATTGATCGATGAGCACACGGCCATCTGGGAGGCCAACGATTACTTCACTGACCGCACCTTTCTAGCAACGAAAGATCTGATGCTAAAGGAGTTAGCCCGCATTCGAGATCGCGATCACAAACCTATGGGCATCTATGATCTTGAGCGATACCGTCGACATTGGCGGGCTGAAGTCGATACGATCGCCCGGAGCCTTTCCGAGGAAGGGTGACAACTGCCTCTGCGAAGTTGTAACTGCTCAGCGGAAGTCGAGATGATGCTAACGATCAACCTTAGAGCCCGAAAGCGCTTACCGGCCTGCAGGCTTATCCACTGGCCGAAAACGTCTAAGCCTTGGCTTGAAGGAGCGCTCAACTTCTAGGTGGTCTCGATGTTTCTTCTCAATCATGGCTCGCCCCTGATCGGTTAGCCGCCACCGACCTTGAAGATTCTTACTCTCGTATTCGAAGACAACCAGACCCAAACGTTCAAGCCGTTGGGCAACAGGGTCGTCAACCTGAGTAGGCCCGGATCTAGCGCACTTGTAGAGGAAGTCTTCCTCGATGTGGTCAAGGTCATCCATCAGCAAGGCATTCCGGAAGATGTGAGCTGGTCGATTGCGTCACCTGCCGAGCTTACAACGCGAATGCTTTTGCCCGTGGTAAGCAGGATGAGCGCATGTCCATTACCGCTCGTCGCCTCTACGCAAACTACATGTTCTGGATTGATGTACGTTGGGACCGACGGGTTTCCTGTATTGAATCTAACGAACTCTGCCATGGTGATCTCCATCCTGTCTCTGAAGTGAGTGGTGCACGCGAAAAATCATGTGTTCACCCGAACAGTGACTGTTCTGCAGCGCCAGCAAGCTCGGCATCTTTCTGCGCGTCCACGATCAAGTGCCCATAGACGTCCAGCGTAAGCGCGATGTTCGCGTGGCCCATCCAAACCTGCAGCCGCTTCAGATCGATCTTCTGAGCGATCCAGGCGGAGGCCGCGACGTGTCGAATGTCATGCAGACCATAGCGAGCGAAGTTTACGACCCGACCGGCCTTGTCTCTCTTTCCGCTATCGAGTGCCAGGCCGGCGCGATGCTGGACGGCTAGGAACAGCGCAATGGTCGACTTCTGATCCATCACTCCGCCGCGGGAGTTAGGAAACACCAGGCGCGCACTCGACGGTGGGCACCGAAGCTTCCATGCCTTGAGCGCTGTAATGAGCGACGGGCCGATCGGGACGGAGCGATGCCCTGCATGTGACTTGGGCGGACCAAGGTCGCACCAGCGGTCGGCTCGTTGCGTCACACTGATCGTTCCTGCTTTGAGGTCTACGGCTTGCCAAGTCAGCCCGCGCAGCTCGCTTGACCTCAGGCCGGCGAGCATCGCCACCTTGATCAGCACCGCCGCGCGCGGATCTTCGCTTGCGAAGCCATCTGCGGCCTTGAGCAGGAGCTTCATGTGCTCGAGCGGAGGAATGTTGGCGCGCTTTGCCAGACGGTGAGCATCTTCCCGGGGTCGCTTTACCTTCACGCCGCGGGCAACGTTCTGCGCGACCAGGCCACGGTTCTGCGCCTCGCCCAGGATCATCGAAAGGTGACGCACGGCCTTGCTCGCCATCGAGTGGGAACCGGCCAGCATGACAGCGTCCCGGAACTCCACCACCTTGGGACTGCTCAGCCGAGACAACTTCTCGCCACCGATCCTTGGCCGGATGTGCCCGTTTACTATCTCGCGGTATGTCTTGAGAGTACTGCGATCGCAGCCATTCGCCTCGCAAGCAGCCAGCCATACGTCGATCGCCTCGCCGACTGTGGCGCTGGCCGCGTCAGCCGTGTGAACGCCAAGCGCGATCTCGCCTTCGGCCTTGATGCGGTAGGCGTCGGCTTCCTTCTTCGTATGAAGCTGCTTGTGACGCCGTTTGCCGCCGCTATCGGTATACGAGATGCGCCAAGCCTCTTTGCGCTCACCCTTGGCGGTGACCCAGCTCCGCTTCTTAATCGTTGCCATGATGATCCCTCGGTCGCCGAAGCTGCTCGGCCGCTTTTGATAAGGCAGGGAGGTCATCCACTGCCTCATCTGATCCGGTCAGTCTCTCCGAGGTCCAATCCTGCACCCCTGAGAGGAAATCAGTTCGAGAAGTGGAGTAAAGAGCGTCGTCCAGCTTCTCACAGATCTGCGTCATGAGTTTGGTAAGGTTTACGAGCGCTATTCGCCTTAGGTCGCCGGTCCCGCCGCGATCCATAAGGGTACGAACGATTGGCCAGCTGCCGTAGAAGAAGGTTTCGGAAACCTCTTCCTCCGCACCTTCTTCCATAAGGCCGATCAACGCTGTCGGATCAAGATAGAGGTACATCACCTCATCCAGCCCCGAATCTAACCAGCGGCCAGCAATCCCGGAAGCCACCACGACGTGTGTCAGGTTCTCAGTAAGCAACCTGACCGATCGGTCTGGCGGCACTCCAAGTTGCACCAGTTCAAGCGCGACTGCGAGAGATAAGATACTGCCAGCGCCATACTCAGCTGCTTTCCCCCTGCCGGTGTTCACCCCCGGCGGGAAACGCAGCTTCTGAAAATGTTGCAGGCGTCCGCGGAAAGCAGTGCGTTTCTCCGGAGCGATCCGGTGAAGGGCCGCAAATAGATCCGACACATGGCGATAGGCCAACTTCAACCTGCTTCACCTTATCAACAGAACGTTGTGTTTTTGTATTGCATCACCTGCATGGACTGTCTAGTGCTCTGTATCAACAGAACGTTGTGGTTCTGCTTTTACGGAGACGACGGAAATGCTTTCGAATGACCTGCTCTCCGGAGCATCGGCCGCCGCGGCCTTCATCGGGGTCACACCCCGAGCCGTTTACCACTTGGTTGAAGCGGGACATCTCCCGGCCATCAAGAAGGGCCGGAAGCTCTACTTCCGCAAATCCGAGCTAGAGCGAGCGTTCGCCAGCGATCAGCAGGCAGCTTGAAGTGTCCGGCGCACAGCCGATCGGCGAGCTATTCGCACGTGTGGTCACACGGGCTCAGACGTTCATGGGCTTCCAAACGATGCTTCGTGCCTGTCCGGACGAAGTGCGCCGTAAGAACTTGATCATGGCTGCATATGAAGCTGGCGCCCTTGAGGCGTGCGATGCCGAGTTGCTGATCCAAGCACTTATGCTTGAGACAGCTTAGGTGACCGCCACTGAGGCAGTATCCGAATTCATCCATGCGATGGAGCTCGAAGGCGTGAGACCAGCCGAGTCTGTCGCCCAACGCCTCACCTCTGGGGACCTGATCCGCTTCCGATGTGACGGCGATGGCAAGGGTCGGCAGAACGGGTGGGCGATCCTCTACCTGGATGAGCGCCCGGCGGGCGCCTTCGGGAATTACAAGCTGGGCATCTCACGCAAGTGGAGCATCGCCCGCGACATCAGTCTTTCGCCGGAGGAGCGGCACAAGCTTCAGGAGGAATGGGCGCAGGCCAAGCAGCGCCGTTTCGACGAGCGGGATGCTTGCGAGCGCGAGGCCGCGCGAGATGCCGTCGACATGTGGGCAAGCGCATCGCCCGCACGGATCGATCATCCTTATATCGCAGCCAAGGTTCTGGACCCATCGCCATTACGCCAACTAGGCGACAAGCTTCTGGTGCCGATGTTCGATGCCACTGGGGCGTTACTGAACCTCCAGCGTATAGACGGGGAGGGGGCCAAGCGCTTCCTACGCGGAGGCAGGACTGACGGTCTGTTCGCTATCATCGGCAAGTTCAGCCTCCGCGGTGAAACAGCCTATCTTGGCGAGGGCTACGCCACCATGTCAGCTGTGCATCGCGCCAGCGGCCAGCCTTGCATCGCGGCCTTCTCGGCTAAGAACATCGGTCCGGTAGCGCGCCTCTGGCGCGATGCACGGCCGGACCTCAGCTTCATAATCTGCGCCGACGACGACGCGCATCTGCCGAAGAACGTCGGCAGGGAAGCCGCTGATGCAGCCGCGATTGCAATTGGCGCCCGTGTGGCTGTGCCTCTGGGGAGGGCCGCTTGAAAGTGGGCCGCGACTTCGACGATGACCGGCGCGACTTCGGTGATGAGGCAGTGCGCGCGGCGCTTTCCACGGCCCTTTGGCCAGCGCCGCATGCTACACAGCAAGCCGGTGCGGACCCAGGCCGTCTTGCCTTTCCGGCAACGCCGTTCACCTGGCGCGATCCTGCGACGATCCCACGTCGGCATTTCCTCTACGGATTCGAACTTCGCCGCGGACAGCTCTCATCCGTGGTTGCGCCTGGCGCCGCCGGAAAGACCACGTTGAAAGTGGGTCGAGCCATTTGCATGGCTCTTGGCAAGGACTTCCTCGGCCACCGCGTCTGGAACGGCCCGCACCGCGTGTGGCTGTGGAACCTCGAAGATGAAATGGAAGAGGTCGAGAAGACCGTCCATGCCTTCCTGAAGCTGTGGAACGTCGATCCTGGCGACTTGGGCGATCGGCTCTTCATTAACGGCTCTGACAGTGTTGGCGCGGCCGGACTGAAACTTGCTGTTGAGGCGGAGCGTGGCGGCTTCATCCTACAACGCCCGGTTTCTGAAGCGCTGATTGACGAGTTGAAGCGTCTTAAGGTCGACTACCTCGACGTCGATCCGTTCGTCTCGAGCCATCGCGTCGACGAGAACAGCAATCCCGCGATCGACGCCGTGGCCAAAGAGTGGGTGCGGATCGCACGCGAGGCCGACTGCGCCGTCAGCCTGGCTCATCACGTCCGCAAGCCTGCAGCCAACAGCGAGAGCAGCGCCATGGACGCACGAGGCGCCAGCGCGATGATCAACGCAGCTCGGTCGGTGTTGGTGTTGCAGCGTATGGACCGGAAGGTCGCCGAGGAGTTTCAGATCCCTGAATGCGATCGGCGAAAGTTCTTCGCCGTCTACGACGACAAGAACAACAAGGCGCCGGCGGCCGCGCAGGCCGACTGGTACGAGTTCGTAAGCGTCGGCCTCGGCAATGGCGACGATACAGGCCCTGAAGACAGCATCGGAGCAATCCGGCGTTGGCAGGCGCCAGACGCATTCGGTGGGGTCACAGCCCGCCAACTTCAACACATCCAGAACCTCATGGACCAACGGCCGGCGGAATGTCGGAAGCACCCGAAGTCTCAGGCCTGGGTTGGCAAGCTGGTCGCACGTGTCCTCGGCACCAGTCTGGATGAGCAGGGGGCAAGCGCACGCATCGACAAGATGCTGCGAACTTGGACCTCAACAGGGGCCATGCGGACGGTCGAACGATCGAACGAGAAGCGCGAAATCGTGGAGTATTTGGAGGTCGGGACATGGGCGATCGTAGAGTAACGCCGGAGTGCCGGAGTGACCTGAGTGGCAGGTCCGGCAAGTCCGGCAAGTGGGGTGCTGGCCTCGTGCGCTCTCGTGTACGCGGGTTGGTTATCCCCATCCCCCCTAAAGGGGGGTGGGGTAACAACCTACCCTCGGAGAATAGCCAGGGGTGGGCGCGCAATGGAGGGGCTTGAACCTACTGGTTGGTGCATCCTGCGCTGTGCAGGACGGGACACGCTGCGGCTGGCGGGGTCGCTAGTGGAGGATGGCTTCGAGGCGTGGACGCCCACTGAGACCAGGGTGATCGAGGCGCGTCGGGCCAGGATGAAGCGTACCTCCACGCTGCCGATCCTGCCAAGCTACATCTTCGCGGCGGAAGTCCACCTTCCAGAACTGAGGACGATGGCGAGGTTGGACGTGAAGCCGCGGCGTGGTGAGGGGCGGGGCAAGCCTGCACACGCAAGCTTCTCGCTCATGCGCTACGGCGAGGACGTCCCGCTGATCAGCGACCTGCATCTTCAGGGCCTTCGCCAAGTGGAGGAGCTTCTGACGCCCAGGAAGAGGAAGAATCGACCCGAAGCCCTGCCGGTCGGGATGTCGGTCCAGCTGGAGCCGGGCCATCATGGCAGCTTCAGTGGCGTGGCACTCGGGGTGGAGCGTTCGGACGGGCGGGTCACTAAGCTGGGCTGGATTGGTAACGGGATGAGGATTGCAATAAGCACTTCCCTTTTGGTTTCAAATCCTGTAGGGGCCTGATTGTCCCTAAATCGGGATGTCGCTTGTAGCGGCGTGGCGTGCATCGATCCGGACCTTGCAGAGGGTAGTGCGGGCCGCGCCACAACCGACGACTGGAAGGTCTCCGCGAGACCCCGCCAGGACCGTTTCCGAGACTCGTCTAAAGTTCGTCACGAAAGCCCTCGCCCTGTACGGCGGGGGCTTTCGTGTGTCCGCCTTCCGCCGCCCCTCAATCCGCTGGCACGCCCCCACGAACGCGGCGCGACAGGAGAGCGGCAGATACCTTCATTCGAGCGCAGTGCGACAATGTCCGCTTTCGATCCATTGCGGACATCAGCCGTCCCACGTTACGGCATCCACAGACGCCAAACCCGACCTCTGAAGTGTATATACCACTCCGCCGATGCACTTGTATGGTGTGCCCTTGTCAGAGATCACGATGGCTCGCCTTGCTGGTGAGCGTCTGCCTATTTCGATAAGGCGTGCACTCGTAACGCGCTCGCCGTTTACCATAACACGACAACCATCACCATCGCCCGTTGTGCTCACGACCAGTGGCGGAGCGGATTGCCGGGTCTGAACACAAGCCGCGAGTATTGCGACACCGACACTTCCAACACCGAATAGTAGTAACTTTCTCATACTTACTTCATGCACTCGGCAGGCGAAGTCAGCAACGTCGGGTTTCCACCCATTGCAGACATTCGGGCTACAGACATAAGGCTTATATGACAGACGCTCGCCGCTATATTCGAGACACTTTGCAGCGCATCGTTGATGGCGGCGATCTCACGACCGAAGAACTAGATGCTGCGGTTCCTAACCCCTTACTTCTATGTAGGGACGAGCAGGCTGCTTGGGAGGAGTTGAGCCACTGGGCCGACGATAACGACATCCGCGCGAGAGATGAGCGGTATGCGGCCAGCAAGCGGGATCGGATGCGAGATCAAATCACCGCGTTGAGTGCATGAATGCCCGCTTTCCACCCAGAGCAGACATTCGTCCGCGAGCGCACGCGGGGTTAGCAGGGCTGGAGCAAGGTGGGCCCATGCTCCAGCCCCTGGCCGCTCCAGCCGGGGGGCGGAGCGGTTGAAGCCTTCTAGCCCGCCGACATTGCCCCACCGTGAAGAAACTCCGAGCACCCCTTTCAAGGCGACATGCGATGGGTATACTGAAGACTATGCCATCGCGCCTGGCGGGCTTGCCTTCGCAGCTTGGCTCGTTGCCGATCGAGGCGGCGGCTACCGAGCGCGAGCGCACCGCCTTCAACCCGCTGCGCCCCCTCTACCGAACCGCACGCTGGGCCAAGCTACGTTGGTCCATCCTCGTGCGGGACCTGTTCACCTGCCAGATGTGCGGGCGCATCGAGCCGGACACGTCCAAGCTGGTCTGCGACCACCGCAAGCCGCATCGCGGCGACCTTGTGCGGTTCTGGGATGAAGAAAACCTACAAACGCTTTGCGCCTCACCTTGCCATTCCAAGCACAAGCAGCGCTTGGAGCAGGCGGCGGAGATGCGGTGAGCAGGCGCTAGTCAGCGATCCGCGCGTCTTTTCCGATCTTGCTGGCGAGCTCGGATAGCTGTCCAGCCTCGACGACGAAGTGCTGTTCGCGTTGCGCCGACGCTGCCTCTTGGAGCTCCTGCATAATCGCCAGCACGGCCTCCTCGCTAATCGCCCGTGAGTGCACCAAGCCGCGAATAACTGCACTGATCGCAAGCACCGTGATTGAGTCCATCTGATCGCTCCTCTGCCTTCCGCCACTGACTGGCCACAGCTCCAACGGCTGGTAGCCAGAACGGGCACGTGAGGGGGGTGTAAAAGTCAGAGCGCCCCCGACCCCCTGAACCGCCCCTCGTCCCACGCGGAGATAATTTCCTGCCTGCGGTCCTCAGGTGCGCACTTTCCGGCCGAGGAGGCCCCGCATGGCGACCCGCAAAACGCAGTCCGATTGGGACCGCATCGAACAAGAATATCGAGCCGGTGAAGCGTCGATCCGTGAAGTAGCGGACCACCACGAGGTCTCTGAAGCCGCTATCCGGAAGCGCGCCGCGAAACACGGCTGGGAACGGCCTGTCACGAAAGTGCGCAAGGTGCGCACTCAGGCACCGCTACTGCGCACCACGCCTGCCGAGCCTCAACCCGTCCCTGAGGCCGCCGCAATCGCTGAGCAGGGCCGTGGGCTGGTTGCCCGCATGCTCGACGAGCTCGACGCAGTTACGTGCCACCAGGGCGAGCTTGAAAAACTGATCGAAGGGGCGACGGAGAACGATCGCAACGATCGGCGCCGGGACGGAATGCTGGCAGCTATTAGTTTGGGCGGACGGGCCAAGACCCTCAAGGAACTGGCCACCGCCTTTAAGACGATCAACGAAGCCGCCGCGCCGCAAGGCAAGAAGGCCGCGGCGCAGGGCCTCGCTGACCAGATCAACGATCGCTTCCGGGGTGTCGGTCCGCCTAAGCTGACAGCGGTCAAGTAGTTGCCGACCTGGTCGACGGCCTGCCCGGACTGGAAAGAGCGCATCCGGGGGCGCCGATCGCTCATCCCGTTCGATCCGCTGTTCCCCAGCGTCGCCGACGCCAAGATGGCGCTGTTCACGACGTTGAAGCTGATGGACGTGACGGGCCAGCCGACGATTGGCGAGGCCTCAGACCCTTGGCTGCTGAACTTCGTGGCATCGATCTTCGGCGCCTATGACGAAAACAGCGGCGAGCAGCTGATCAAGGAATGCCTGTTCCTGATCAGCAAGAAGAACACGAAAAGCACCATGGCCGCCGGCATCCTGGTGACCGAACTGGCGCTTGGCTGGCGGCATGAAGACGAGAACCTGATCCTCGCACCGACCAAGGAAGTAGCCGACAACAGCTTCAAGCCGGCTGCGGCAATGATCCGCGCCGATCCCGAGCTGGATGCGCTGCTGCATATCCAGGATCATATGCGGCTGATCACTCAGCGCTCTACCAAGTCGACGATGAAGGTGGTCGCGGCGGATAGCGGCACGGTGGCGGGTAAGAAGGCAAGCCGGGTTCTCATCGACGAGCTTTGGCTGTTCGGTAAGGTCGCAACTGCTGAGGCGATGTTTCAGGAGGCGACTGGCGGGCAGGCTTCCAAGCCTGAAGGCTATACCCTCTACCTCACGACGCAGTCCGACGCGCCGCCGCAGGGCGTCTTCAAGGATAAGCTGGCCGAGTACCGCAAGATCCGCGACGGCGAGATCGTCGACCAGTCCAAGCTTCCGGTTTTGTACGAGTTCCCGGCCGAGATGATCGCGGCCGAGGAGCACATCAAGCCGGAAAACTTCTACATCACGAACCCTAATCTGGGTCGGTCAGTCGGCCAAAAGTGGCTCGAAGGAAAGTTCGACGAGGCCCAGCGCGGCGAAATGGCGAAGCGTCAGGTGTTTTATGCAAAGCACCTGAACGTGGAAATGGGCGTCGGGCTTCTGCATGACGCTTGGGCCGGCGCCACTTACTGGCAGAAGGCCACGTCGCCGCCGGAGCTATGGGACGGCTCGGTCGCTCAGTTTATCGAGATCTGCGAAGTTGCCGTTGCCGGCATCGACGGCGGCGGCCTGGACGACTTGATGGGGCTGAACCTGCTGGGTCGGCTTCGCACTGACCCACGCATTTGGCTCTCCTGGTCGCACGCATGGGCGCACCTCGACGTTTGGGAACGCCGCAAGGATATCGTCAGCGCCCTCGAAGGCTTCATTGCCGACGGTGATCTGACAAAATGTGAGAACGACACGTCGGACATCACGGAGGTCGCGGACATTCTCCAGCAGGTGTTGGATGCTGGCCTGTTCCCCGACAAGTACGCGATCGGCCTCGACCCGCACGGCGTAGCGGCGCTGATTGATGAACTGATTGGCCGAGGGTTCACGCAAGAGCAGCTTAACGCAGTCGCGCAGGGCTTTCGCCTGAACAGTGCGGTGATCGGCAGCGAGCGCAAGCTCAAGGACAGGACCCTTCTGCATGCCCCCCAGAGTCTGATGACCTGGTGCGTGGGCAACGCGAAGGCCGAGCAGCGGGGGAACGCCGTGGTCATCACGAAGCAAATCGCTGGCAAGGCGAAGATCGATCCACTGATCGCCCTCTTCAACTCTGTCATGCTCATGACGCGCAATCCGGAGGCCGGTACCGACATCGGCGACTTCCTCGCCAATGCGGTCATGGCCTGATGGCGTTCTGGACCAAGTGGATCGACAGGCGGATCGACCTCAAGAACACTGAGTTCTGGTCCGGCTACTACGGGTCGGACACCTGGACTGGCGAGACTGTCACCGAACAGGGTGCCATGCAGCTGTCCGCATGGTTCGCCGCCAGTCGCCTGATCTCGCAGACCGTCGCGACCCTTCCCTGCGGAGTGTACGAGCGCAATTCCAGCGGCGACAAGCAGCTGGTGTCGCAGCATGAGCTCTACGGCCTACTGCACGACAGCCCCAACGCCGATCAGACAGCGGTCGAGTTTTGGGAGGGCCGAGTGCTCGGGCTTTGCTCTGGCGGCAACGGCTTTGCCGAGAAGGTCCAGCGCAGCAACGGCAGCCTGATCTCGCTGGAGCGCATGCCTTCCGACACGTCCGTTCGCCGGACCGATGCGGGCGCACTCGAATACCGGTTCTCCGATCGCGGCAAGGAAGAGAAGCTTCCGGAGGACAAGGTCTTCCACATCCGCGGCTTCGGCGATGGGGACGTCGGGCTCTCGCCAGTCGGTTATGCCCGGCAGACGCTCGGCCTGGCTGTCGCGACGGATAAGGCGGCTGCTCAGACCTTTGCCAAGGGGATGCGCGCGAAGGGCTTTTTCACGATGCCCTCCGGTTCAAAGCCACTCACCATTGAGCAGCGCGCAGACGCCAAGCGGACGCTGGTTGATGCGAATAGCGGACCCAACGCGCCGTGGGCGGGCATTCTCGAGGGCGGAGTAGACTGGAAGGCGGTCAACATCTCGCCCCGCGAGGCCGAGATGATCATGTCCCGCAAGTTCAACGTGGAAGATATCTGCCGCTGGCTGGGCGTGCCGCCGATCCTGATTGGTCACGCCGCTCAGGGACAGACCATGTGGGGCACGGGCGTCGAGCAGATCCGGCTTGGCTGGTTGATGACCGGCTTGCTCCCTTACCTCGTCCGCATCGAGCAGGCGGCAAAGAAGCGGCTTCTCACGCCGGCCGATCGGGCGCGTGGCCTGTTCGTCGAGTTCAACCTGGACGGCTTCCTGCGCAGTGACAGCACGACGCGAGCGGAGGTCCTGTCGAAGGAAGTCCAGAACGGTGCTCGCACGCCGAACGAGTGGCGCAAGCTGAACAACCTTCCCGGCCTGCCAGGCGGCGACAAACTCTTCATCAATTCGACCTGCGTGCCAATCGAACTCGCTGGCCAGGACCGCGCCAAGCCCAGCGGAGCGCCGAACGACCGCGTTCCACCGGAGGACATTCAATGAGCAAGCGCCAACTTCCCGAGCTTCGCCGGCCGGACGCACCGGAAGGTGTCGAGTTCGCCGTTCACCCTCAGGCTCGCACCGCGTTCGACCCAAACGTGCGGGCGGCTGCTGGTGACAGCCCTGCGACCATCACGATCCTGGCCGAGATTGGCGAGAACTGGGACGGTACGGGTGTCACGCCCAACCGCATCGCCGGCGCGCTGCGCTCGATCGGGCCGAAGCCCCTCACGGTGCAAATCAACAGCCCAGGCGGCAACTTCTTTGACGGCCTCGCCATCTACAACATGCTTCGCGCGCACCCGGAAACCGTGACCGTGCAGGTGCTCGGCATCGCTGCCTCGGCCGCCTCAGTGATCGCCATGGCCGGTGACATCATCCAGGTCGCCAAGGCCGGCCTGATGATGATCCACAACACGCAGTGGATCGCGATCGGCGACCGCCACGTCATGGCTGAGACTGCCGCGACGATGCAGGTGTTCGATGACGCCGCGGTGGGTCTGTACGCAGATCGGACCGGCATCGATCGCGACGAAGTTGCCAAGATGATGGACGCGACCACGTTCATATCTGGCGAGCGCGCCGTCGAGCTTGGCTTTAGCGACGAACTGCTGCCCGCGGACAAGGTGACCAAGGTCAGCAACAGCGGCGAGTTGCCGGCGCACCGCAAGGTTGCAGCCGCGCTCTCGCGGGGCGGAATGCCTCGCAGCGAAGTCCGCAAGATTATGAAAGAGCTTTCGGAGGACATGCCCAGCGCTGCCGCCGATCCCGTCATGCCCGGCGCTGACGATGAGGCCGGCGGCCTCGCCCATCTCCGCATCGCGGCGATGAAGCTGAGCCTCAAAAGGGCTTAATCTCGCAACACCCACCGGGGAAACCATCATGGATATGAAAGAACTGAACGAGACCCTCAAGGGCGTCTCGAACGACCTGACGCGCGTCAGTGACGACCTCACCCGCAAGGCTGAGTCCGCGCTGACCGAGGCCAAGAACTCGGGCACGTTGAGCACCGAAACCAAGGCTGAAGTCGACAAGCTCATCACCGCTCAGACGGACCTCAGCGGCAAGGTCGAGACGCTGACCAACCAGCTGAAGGAAGTCGAGCAGAAGTCCGTTCGCCGCGGCAACAGCGACGGCGGGTCCAAGTCTGTCGGCGCGCAGCTGATCGACAACGAGACCGTCAAGGCACTGAACGCCAGCAAGCTTCAGCCTGGCCAGACGTTCAACGTGCCGGTCAAGAACGCCCTGCTCAGCTCGGGCGTGGCTGAGGGCGTCGTGGAGCCGCAGCGCTTGCCTGGCATCGATCAGATGCCCAAGCAGCGCTTGTTCATCCGCGACCTCATCGCGCCGGGTCGCACCGGTTCGCCGGCCATCTTCTGGATCCAGCAGAGCGGCTTCGTGAACAACGCTGCGGTCGTGCCGGAAAGCGTGAAGAAGCCGGAGTCGACGATCTCGTTCACTTCGAAGATCACGCCGGTTGTCACCATCGCGCACATCTTCAAGGCGTCGAAGCAGATCCTGGACGACTTCGCCCAGCTGCAGAGCACGGTCGATGTCGAGATGCGCTATGGTCTCGCCTACTCGGAAGAGCAGGAGATCCTGTTCGGCGCGGGCGGTGCCACGAACATCGAGGGCATCGTTCCACAAGCATCGGCCTTTGCTCCGGCGTTCGCTCCGGAGCGGCGCACGAAGATCGACGACATCCGTCTGGCGATCCTTCAGGCGCAGATGGCTCGCCTGCCTTCGACCGGCATCGTTCTGCACCACATGGACTGGGCCGGCATTGAGCTGACCAAGGACGCCAACGGCGGCTCTATCCTGGCCAATCCGCTGGCGCTTGCCGGTCCGACGCTGTGGGGCCTGCCGGTGGTTGCTACCGAGGTGCCGGAGTTCGAGGGCGAGTTCCTCGTCGGCGCTTTCAACAGCGGCGCGCAGTTCTTCGTGCGGGAAGATGCGAACGTGGTCATCGCGACCACCAACGCGGACGACTTCGAAAAGAACATGATCACGATCCGTTGCGAGGAGCGCGGCGCCCTGGCGCTCAAGCGTCCGGAGGCTTTTGTCACCGGTCCGTTCGGCCAGGCCGTCACTCCCTAACCATCAACCTGACTGAGCCGCCGGGGGTTTCTCGGCGGCTCAACTCTCGAGGAGAATTAGAATGGCTCTCAAGCCCCCCATGGACATCAAGCCGGGTCGTCATGTGCGCGTCGGCACGCGGATGATGAAGAGCGGCGCCAACGGTGAAGTGAAAACGCCGTCGGTGCCCGAGTACGCCGACGAGCTGGAGCACCTTAGCGCTCAGGCTCGGCTGGTGGCGGCTGGCGAATTGGCTCCTGCCGACGCCGAAGCATCGGCTCCGATCCCCGGCGCGCAAAGCGAGACCAAGCCGGTTTCGAAGTCGCGCGAGAAGTAAGCCCAGTGCGCGTCCGCGTCATCACACCTCCGGCCCCAGTGGTCACATGGGAGGACGCGGACGCGCATCTGAAGCTCGGCGGGGACGAGGCTGAAAAGCCCTACGTCGAAGGGCTGATTGCTGCCGCGACTGCGCATATCGACGGACCCGATGGATGGCTTGGCCGCGCTATCGGTGTGCAGACGCTGGAGGCGCGCTTTGGCGGCTTAGAGCACGGGTCCGAGATTCGGCTTCCGTACCCTGAGCTGATCGAACTTGTCAGCGCCAAGTACCTCGATGCTGCAAATGTCGAGCAGAACGCTGCCATAGAGGCATTCTACACGCACGGGGCCAGCCTGGCCTCCGTTGATGGACTGTGGCCATGGACTGGCCACTCGCTTCGCCACGAAGCGATCCGGGTCCGCTATAAGGCGGGCTACCAGAACGACATTCCTGCGCCGGTGCGGGTCGCCATCCTGATGATGGTGGGAGACATGCACCGGAACCGCACCTCGACGCAGCCTGGCAACCAGTCGGTCGTGCCGATGTCGACCAAGATTGAAGACTTGCTCGGGCCGTTTCGGGTCTACGCCTGATGATGCTCGATCCAGGCGAACTCGATCGCTGCATTCGCATCGAGCGACCTGTAACCGACACGAGTTTTGATGGCGCAGGGTCTGGCAGCTGGGCCTTGGTCTGCGAGGTCGCTGCCGGCGTGAGGGACATGCTTCCGAGCCGCGGCGAACGCTTGGCCGAGGGTATCAACGTTGCGGCCCGCCCGGCGCGTGTTCGCATGCGGTACCGCGAGGGGATCAAGGCCGAGATGCGCGTGCTGATCGGCCGATACCTGCGCAACGCTGAAGATGCGGTCGCCTGGCACACGGATCGCGTTGCTCAGATTGTGACTGTTCCGGCTGAGCTGGGCCGCCGCGACGCGCTAGAGTTCATGATCGAGGATTACAGTACCGCGGGAAGCGGCGCCTGATGCCGACCGTGCGCGGCAAGAGTGAGCTACGACAGTTCTTCGCCCAGCTCCCCGAGGACATCGAGCGCAAGCTACTCCGAGGTGCGGGGCAAGCGGCAATCAGAGTCATCGCCGATGAGGCCAGAGATCGGTCGAACTCAGCGGAGGTCGAAGCCGGGATCAAGACAAAGGTCCGCTCGGATCCCGGCCAAGTGGTCGCCAAGGTGTTCGTCGATGGGAAGTGGGCGCGAAGCCTCGCGGTCTGGTCCGAGTACGGCACCTCACCTCACTTCATCAGCGTCGACGACAGTCAGCGGGGCGGCAGAAGCGTCAACAGGATCAACAAGAACGTGCTGGTGATCAATGGTCAGCCGGTTGGCACGACTGTGTTTCACCCGGGCGCTCGACCGCATCCGTTTCTTCGCCCAGCGCTCGACATCAAGGGCGTTGAGGCGGTTGCTGCGGCGCAACGGTACATCAACAGCCGCGTGACAAAATCGGGCATCGTTGGTGCCGCACCTGGAGGAGACGGCGAATGACCGGCGTCCAGATCGTAGGCTCGCTGCTTGGTGGCGATGCTGCGGTGCTTAACCTCGTTGAGGATCGTCTCAAAGCAGGAGCTCTGCCGGACGGCATCGCTCTGCCAGCCTTGCTCGTCCGCCTGGTCAGCTCGGTCGAGCGCCAACCATTACGGCGCGGCATGACGACGCGCACAATTGACCGTGTTTCCGTGACCGTGCGCGCCTCCAACTATCGAGAACAGGCTGCCATCATCAAACTGGTGAAAGCCTGCTGCCCGGGGAAGACCGGCAACATCGGCGGCGCGTCGTCGGTGTCCATTTTGACAGCTGGCACTGGTCCTGACGTAATCGGCCCTGCTTCCAGCTTCGAACAGACGCAGGATTTTCGGGTGAGCTACGATGCGGGGTCTACTCCCGCCGTTGACCAGCCGGCCACCGACCAGCCTGTTGCCAATCCGGCTCCCGACAACACGCCCGAAGATCCTGTCCACATCGAAAGCCTGGACTGGGCACCGTAAAGGATACTGCGCATGGCATTTTTGGGTTCTGACGTATTCATGCTTTCCCGCTCGGGGGTGCATTACAAGACCAGCGGTTCCGACCTGCTGGCGTATGTCGCCGGCAGCCTTGGCACTAGCGAGTACAAGGTAGCCGACATTGCCGCACGTAATGCTCTGACAGGCTTGAGCCTTGGCGATCGGGTCATGGTGGACAGCGCGGTTGCCGACCCGACCGTCAGCGCTGGCTGGGCGATCTATCAGTGGCTCGCTGCCAGCACTTGGCGCAAGATTGCCGAGCAAGAGAGCTTGGACATCACGGTCGGCGGCGCGACCAACCTCACCTATTCGCCGAGTGGTACGAACGGCGTTGTTATCAGCGACACGGGCACCGACGCGACTATCCCGGCGGCTGACGCGACAAACGCCGGCCTCTTGGTTCCCGCGGGGTTCAATAAGCTCGGCTTTCTCACGGTGACCGCGGCGACGGACCTCGATGCCATTCGGGCCGCAAGTCATGCTCCAGTGACGCTTGCGGGAACGGCGGCGACCAACCCGTTGACGCTGTCCGGCCAGCAGATCGGCTTCAGCATCGCGAACCTCACGACTGCTCCGTAAATGGCCGTCCAGCCTACCGACCTGGTCTACGTCGAGAGGGCTGGCGTTGGATACAAGGCTCCGGTTTCGGCCTTGCCGAGTAGCAGCGGTGGCACGGACGCTTGGACCCGGATCTATCTTCCTGCTGACCACGTCAACGGCACGACCTCCTTTCAAAACATGGGTGGGCTCACTTCGTCGGACACCTCAATCGACATCCTGGCGAACCAGCACTTCATGATCGAGGCTGAGATCCTGCTGCAGACGGTGGCGACCGCCAACCTGCCACGGCTTCAATGGAACTGGTTTTCAGGCTTGGCTTGGGGGACCTGCGAGCTGGAATACCCGCTGACCGCCACGACCAAGTCGACCTTGGTCGGCTTTCCGACTTCCACCAGCGGCGTGTTGCAAATGCCCGTCGGAACTGCGCCCGTTCAAGGCTCTCCTTACCTCGCGCGCGCCTTCTTCAAGGGCAAGGCTGGAGCTGCAGCGGTGACCATCGCGCTTCAGCTTGCTGCCGAGAGTGCCGCGGCCAGTGCCGCCATCGCAAAGGCCGGCTCCGAGTTTCGCTACCGCACCTACGCGTAGCGCCTGATCGCCCGTCGGCGAAAGCTGCGGTCCCCACGAACCACTACCCCAAGACCACAAGGAACAGCACCATGAGCACGAAGAAGGGCCGCGCCCTGCAGACGTTCAGCGATGCCGGTACCGGCGAGACTTTCGCAGGCGGCAAGGATCACACCTTCGAAGCTGGCGCATTCGCCAACTACGAAGTCAGTGGCTTGGTTCGCGCATCGAGTGTCGAGCGCCCGACCAAGGCACCGGCCAAGCGCGGCGCAACCTCGGCACGCAAGCCGGCTCCAAGCGCCCCGTCGAGCGCGCCTGCGAGCGCACCGGCGCCGTCGCCCGAGGTTGTCGCGCAAGACGCGTAACAATTCCGCCCGGCATTCGGGCTGAAGACCGCCGGCCAGTCCGGCTCGCCACTCCAGGAGAAAGAATATGGTTTCCACGACTTCGGCGGGCTCGGCGCTCGCCATCTCTGCTGCTTCCCCCGCCACTCAGACGCTTCCGGGCTACGCCGCCCTTACCTTCACCGAAGTCGGCCAGATCGATAAGATCGGCGCCATCGGTGCGACCTTCGCCAAGGTTGAGTTTCAGCCCCTCAAGGGTCCGAAGCAGAAGCACAAAGGCTCGGTCGACTACGGCTCGCTCAGCCCCACCGTTGCGCATGACGAAAGCGACGCGGGTCAAACCCTGCTGCGCACCGCCAGCGACGACGCCACGTCCAAGCTCTACTCGTTCATGGTCACCTATCCGACCGGGGCCAAGCGCTACTTCCAAGGTCGCGTATTCGGCTATCCGGAGACCACCGATGGCGCTGACACGATCCTGACGGCCGCGCCGACGATCGAGATCGACACGGTGATCATCAAGGGCCCGGCCACCTGATCCACTGATTCGGCGCCCGCGACGCCGGCCTTTCCCATGCACCAGCTTGCTCTCGCCGTCGCGGGCTGCGGAGCAGGCTGGTGCACCTTCCCGCGAGAGGATCCAATATGTTCGATATCACCACTCAGGCCGTTTCCGACACGGCTCCGATCCACATCAAGAACGCTGCCGGCGAACCGCTCTATGCCGATGGTGAGGCGCGCGAGAAGCCCGTCCGCATCATCGTCTATGGCCCGGGCAGCAAGGCGCACGGCGCTGTCGAGTCCCGGCAGTCGTCGCGCGCGCTGAAGCGCATGCAGGACAACGACGGCAAGTTCACGGCCGCGACCGCTGAGGAGCGCATTCAGGAGACCGCTGAGGATCTTGCCACGCTGACCGTCGGCTTCGAGAACTTCGCCTATCCACCCGCGGGCGACGCACAGGGTACTCCGCTGTTCGAGGCCGTATATCGTGATCAGAAGCTCGGCTTCATCGCCAAGCAGGTCAAGCAGACCTTGGATGATTGGGGAAAGTTCAGGCCCGCCTCCGGCGGGAACTGACACTCTACGTTCGGCACATGGCGTGGCTTAATGCCACGCCAAAGCCAGACGAGCGCAGCAAGCAGGCGCGTCCGGAGTTCGAGCGGACGAGGTTAAGCCGGATTGAGCAGATGAAGAAGGACAAGGTCCCTATTCTGATGCCGCCGAACCCGGCGCCGGGCACGGTCACCAGGTTGATGGAGATAGGCCTGAGCGAGGCGGCCGGCATGGGCTCGGCGCCGCTGAGCTGGCTGACGATCGATGCCTGGCAGCGTGTTACGAGCGTCATCCTCGCGGCATGGGAAGCGCGCCTGATCCGGCACCTTTCGGTCGAGTATCTGGCCGAGAGCCGGCGAGCCGAAAGCGAGAATTGCCCGCCACCATGGCGTGCTGAAGTCACCCTGCGTGAGCGGGAGGTTGAACAGGCGAGGTTGGAGAGCGTACTTGGCTAAGACATGTCGGGGCTTGTTTGCGTCTTGCTAATGCTATGTTACCCGCGAGCATGGCAACAAGCGGGGAGTCGTTTGTTGTGAGGAAGGCCATGTCAAAACGCCAGAAGCACAGAGCGGTCAGCCCGCTAGAAGAACGACTGCGGAAGCTGTTTTCGTCCGAGCCGCTCTTGGACGACGCCTCGCGCGCCGTCGCGGATCGAATGAACGAGATGGTAGAAGCGTCCGATCGCGTGCGCGAAGAACAGGAACGGGTCAGGAAGTATGTCGAGGAGCGAGGATCAAGCATTCGACGAGGGGCCAGACGAACCCCTGACCACTTCCGTATATGATTTTCTCTATCATGATACTGCCCGGGTAGCTTCGTTTCTCGCGCAGTTCGATCCTTCAGGTCATCTGACTGGTGTCGAGCAGACGGATACTGCCGAGCAGACGAGTTCCGATAAGACTGGCGGCTCGGTCAAAGGAGGGGTCCCCACACTGCTTGGGACCAGCGCCACATACGAAGGGCAGTCGAGCACGCGCGGCGGTGAAGGTTCAAAACGAACCTATGATCCGCTTTGGGCAAACGCCCGCGAGCTTTTAGCTCTCCTTGCTGACCGGTTAGTTCGGGATCTTCGGCAGGCGCGCATGGGACAATTTGTGATTGCGACGGGCTCGCTAAGCGTGCTGGACCTGTCGCTCTTCAAGCAAATATGGTCACTTGAGACAGTCCGGCGCAGTGCGATGGAAGAGGTTGGCGGTGTTAGTTCAACGCAGAACCGTGCAGAGCGCCGGCGGGCTGGGAAAGCCAATCAGCACCGGCATGGCGATGCTGATACGAACATCGACGATCTTCTGAAATTCATTGGCGCCATGCCGCACCTTACTCAGGCTGTTCTAAGTACGTCCGACAATGACCAGATCTGGACCACACTGCGCGAGGGCAGCTTGATCGGCTCGTCGAGCGATCTTGTCTTGAAGCATGGCATGGCGGTGAGGGGATCCTGGACGATTGTCGGGGTACTTGATGCGACGCCGGAGATCCTTCCAGATGGCGAAGTCGATGAAGAAGTGGTGCAAGGTCAAGTCACTGCTTCGCAAGCGATGCCGGGACCATTCGGTGACGTTATGCGCGAGTTAGCCATTCCTCTCAGGCAGGCGCTTGGACGCCCGTTTACGCACTACGGCGTGACGCCACTTATGATCTTCAGAGAGGTGAGCACTCTCTGATCGAGCAGAGGCCACGCGAGTTGAACAAGCTCGGCTTGAGAGCGTCCTTGGGTGGTTCTTGACCTGTTGGACGTTGCGCGCGCAATACGCTCACCCTTGTAGGGGAGTCCGTATGCGCGCTTTGGTTCTTTGCTTGGCTTTAATCGCCACACCTGCTGCTGCGGCAGAGCAGTTCGACCTGGTCTGCAAGTCGAAGGCGGAAGTGACCCGATATCGGGTAGATCTTGCCGCTCGCGAATGGTGCTGGGAAGGTTGCACTAACGGCACTTGGCGGATCGCCGACGTAACCTCGTCTCGCATCGTGTTCAAAGACGAGAAAACCGATACTTCGGTAGTGTCCAACTTCGTTGATAGATCGAGTGGCCGGTACTCTCGGTTCAATCAGAGTCGCTTTGGAACGTTTAGCAGCCAAGGCACCTGCGAAGTTGCGCCATTCAGCGGCTTTCCGAAGGCCAAGTTCTAGCTGCCAAGACGCGCTTAGCTACAACAAGAACAACGATAGGGTCGCTCTTCGGAGCGGCCCTTTTTGCATGAGGGAGGCGACGCATGGACGGCAGCGATTCTCCATCCCTTGAAGTAGGCTTTATCATCGACACTGGCGGCTCGTTCAGCGAGCTTGCCCAGCTCGAACGCGTCATGGGCTCCGCAGAGGCGAAGATCGTTGCCGAGGCCGCAAACATCGAGCGTGCTACCGGCAGCATGGTCCAGGTCGGCGGCGCGACTGCTTCGATTTCGGCTTTCGGCAATGCTGCGACGCGAGAGCTGCAGAAGGTTAACCGCGAGAAAGCGACGACCGAGAAGATCGGTGAGGCACTCGTTCGGCAATTGGAGCGTGAAGCGGGTGCCTTTGGCAAAACGCGCGACCAGATGCGTGACGCCAAGGTCGAGGCCATTGCTTTGACTGCCGCACAGCAGGGCAACATCGATCTTGCCGATCGTCTTGCGGCGGCGTCGCGTGCTCGCGCCCAAGCTGCGGAGGCTGCGGCCGACGCGGAAGCGCAGGCTGCTGCAAGAGCGCAGGCTGCCATGCAGGCCGAAGCCACCGCCATCCGCGAGGCCCAGCAAGCTTACCAGATGTTCCAAGGCGTCGCGGCGCAACGGATGGCCACGTACCGGCATCAGCAGGCAGCGGAGGCTGAGTCCGCGCGAAGCGCTCAGACCCTGATCGACAAGGCGGAGCGGCTGCGAGCGTCCATTGACCCCGTGACAGCCGCTCAGCAGCGCTACAATCGCGAGATGGCTGAAGCCCGCGCCCTCCGGGTCGCAGGTGCGATCACTTTTGACGAGTATGTCGGCAAGTTGCGGATGGAGCAGGCGGCGCTCGATGCGAGTGGTGGTGCACTTGGACGGCACACCAAGAATGCCATGGGAAACCGGATGGCGATGCACGGCGCCAGCTACCAGGTGCAGGACTTCATCACGCAGGTTTCGATGGGCGCAAATCCCGTGAACGCTTTTGCCGTTCAGGGCGCGCAACTCGCTGGTCAGTTCTCCAACATCGAAGGCAAGGCCGGGAACTTGGCCCGCTTCTTCATGGGACCGTGGGGGCTGGCAATCACGGCTGGCATGATGCTGTCTCCGTTCGTTGCGAAGCTGTTTGAGATGAACGACGCGCTCGGTGATGCCGTCGACAAGCTGAAGAAGGATGCGAAAGAGACGGAGGCAACTGCTAGGGCAAAGGAGCTTTTCCGGCGTACGCAGGAGGGTGTCACCGCTGCCATTCGCGCTGGCACGGAAGCCACGAAGCAATCGATTGAGGCCGATCGGACTTCCGGCGAGCAGGCGAACCTTAAGGCGCAGCGAGACCTGCGCGACATCACCATTATTCGAGAGAAAACGGCCGCTCTGCTGGCGCAGGAGCGCGCGGCCTTGGGAGCAGCCAATGCCACCAACTTTGGTGCTGCTGGTGGTGCCGGCGCAGGCATGGCGCAGGTGGTCTACTCTGGCCGGGTTGCCGACCTGCTGAAGCTCGAGAAAGAGAATGCGGATGCTGCGCGGGAGGCGCAGACACGGCTACAGGTCACCCGCGTCGATCTCGCGAAAGAAGCGGCCACGCGCATGGCCGATCCGATGCAGAAGATTAAGACGATGTACGCTGATCAAGCGGCAGCAGCGACCCGCAACGCTCATGCACAGATCAAGGTCGGCAAAGAGTTGACCCACGCTCAGGGGGTCCAGCTTGCGCGGCAACTCGCTCAGATCGAGCGCAATCGTGACGCGAAGCTCCAGCTCGAGCAAGAGGCCCAGCAGGCCGCGCGACGCACCTCAACCGCCATGGACCAATCGGGCCGCAACATCACCTTGTCGCAGGGGCGGAGTATCGCAGAGGGCGTCGGAGCCCACATCACGAATGCCCAGCGTGATCGCCAAACACAAGAGAGGCTCTACGCTAAGTACGTCGCTTATAAATCCGGCAATGGTCCATGGGCAGCGCTAGCTGCAAAGCCCGGCACCAGCTTTCACGAACTGGGCCAAGCGATCGATGTCGCCAAGACGCAGGGCATGACGCTGAGAAAGCTGGTCGATGCTTTCCGTGCGGCTGGCGTGAAGGTTGTCGAAAAGCTCGACGAAGGCAGCCATTTTCATATCGCGTGGGCAAAGGTCGGCGCCGCGGCCAAGGAGCAAACGGCTGCGGCATCCGAGGCCGCTCATGAGGTCAAAGAGGCTGCGCGAGTGGCTGCGCAGCAAGTGACTGAAGCGCAGAACTACGCGGTCGGCCTATATGGCGAAACCGAGAAGATCGGGCAGACTGCAGAGCAGATCAAGATGATCGAGATCGCCGCCGCAGCAGCCAAGGCGCCGACGAAAGAGCTTCGGGATGCGATCTTTGCGGCCGGTGACGCATGGCAAGTCGCGACCCGCATGGAGGAGTTCGGGCAGATCAATCTCGCGGATATGGTCAAGGTGCCATCCTTCGAAGAGTTCATGCCGAAGACTGACCCGATCGCAGAACAGATGAAGTCCGTGCTCGATAATCTTGCGGACATTGCGGACCAAGCCTCCGTCACCGGCGACGCTCTGGCGAATGCCTTCGGTGCCCCAGGTGAAGCCATCGGATCGCTTCTAGCCAACCTCGCGGACTACCAGGTCGAGCGCCAACGCCTGGGCGACGAGGTCATGAAGGGCAACATGAAGCAGGCCACCGCCGATAAGGCGCTTGGCGCTCTACAGGCGCGGAACACCGGGCAAGCCATCGCCGGCATTAAGGGCCTCTTCAAGGAGCACTCGACCGCCTACAAGGTCATGGGCGCGGTCGAGAAAGCTCATGCGCTCCTGCAACTCGTCAACACCGTGCGCTCGATTGCTCTGGACTCGACGAAAACGGCTTCGTCGATCGCGAACTCTGGCGCGCGGGCTATGGCGGACGGCGTCGCAGCTGTCGCAAAGGCAATCGCCAGCCTGCCATTCCCAGCGAACATTGCGGCCGGCGCTGCGACGATCGCCGCGCTCGCCGCGATCGGTGTGTCCGTCGCGGGTGGCCTTGGTGGCGGGGGCAGCAAGCCCGCACCTACCAACACCGGCACGGGTACCGTGTTCGGCGATCCTTCCGCCAAGTCGGACTCGATCAAGAACGCAATCGACGCGCTGAGACAGGTTGACACGCTGACCAATACTTACGCGCGTCAGATGGCCTCCTCGCTGCGGTCTATCGAAAGCCAGATTGGCGGCATCGCGTCGCTGGTCGTTCGAGCTGGCGACGTGAACGCGTCGGCCGGCGTGACCGAAGGCTTCAAGATGAGCACAATCGGCTCGGTGCTGAGCAAGATCCCGCTCATTGGCGGCATCCTCGGAGGCCTGTTCGGATCAACGACGACGGTCACTGGCAGCGGCCTCTCGGCGGGCCCGCAATCGGTCGGCAACATCATGAATGGCGGTTTTGAGGCGCAGTACTATAGCGACATCCGGAGGCGTTCGAGGTTCCTCGGAATCACGACCGGCACTAGCAACTCGACGCGGTACACGGACGCGGACGGCGGTCTTGAGACGCAGTTCGCTTTGCTGCTCCGCCAGTTCAACGATGCGATCGTTGCCGCTGCCGGCCCACTTGGCTCGGCAACTTCCGAGATACAGGACCGGCTGAACGGCTTCGTCATCAATCTCGGCCGGATCGATCTGAAGGACCTCAGCGGCGCCGAGATCCAAGAGAAGCTGAGCGCCGTCTTTGGCGCCGCTGCTGACAACATGGCCAACGCCGCGTTCCCAGGGCTCCAGCAGTTCCAGAAGGTTGGCGAGGGCGCTTTCGAGACGCTGGTGCGCGTTGCTTCCACCGTGGAGGCGGTCAGCGGCACGCTCGACCTGCTTGGGCAGAGCGCGTCCAGAATGAGCATTGCCGCGAAGCTTGGCCTGGCTGACCAGTTCGAAAGCGTCTCGGCGCTGAACGATGCTGCCGCAGCCTACTTTCAAACCTTCTACTCGAAGGAGGAACAGGCAGCGGCCAAGACGGCGCAGTTGGCAAATGTGTTCGCCAGCCTCAACCTCACCATGCCCGCAACGCTCGCCTCCTTCCGCCAGATGGTAGAGGCACAGGATCTGACCAGCGCTGCCGGGCAGGAAACGTATGCCACCCTGCTGAAGCTGGCGCCGGCCTTCGCTGAGCTGCAAACCTCTATGGAGGGCGTGAAGAGCGCGGCCGATATTGCAAGCGAGCGCTTGGACCTTCAGCGGCAACTTCTGCAATTGCAGGGGGACACTGCGGCGCTGAGGGCCCTCGACCTCGCCAAGGTAGATGTCAGCAACCGCGCATTGCAGCAGCAGATCTGGGCCATGCAGGACGGACAGGAAGCCGCCAAGGCCGCCGACGAACTGCGCAAGGCGTGGACGTCGGTAGGCGACAGCATCATGGACGAGGTGAAGCGCATTCGAGGCCTGACCGGGGTTGCGGGTGGAGGAAGCTTTGCCAGCCTTCAAGCGCAATTCAACGCTGCCAACGTTGCGGCGCGCGGCGGTGACATGGATGCGGCCAAGAGCTTGCCACAGCTCTCGCAGGCGCTGCTCACCGCGGCGGCGGCGGCGGCGAGGAGCCGGCAGGAGCTCGATCGCATTCAAGCGCAGACTGCAGCGAGCCTTGAGGCGACATACGGCATCATCGGGGCGCTCGGTGCGGCTGCGTCCACGGCAGTAAATTCAAGCGCCGCGATGGTCAGTTCCGCCGGCACCAATCAGGCAGCAACGACGCCGAGCAACGACAATGCAAGGATGGACAGTCTGGCCGAAGCGTTCGACCGGGTGCACGAAGAGCTTGTCGGAATGCGCAGCGAGCAAGTGCGCGGTTTCTCCACCGTCGGGGGCAACACTGGTCGCCTAGTCCGCAAGTGGGACGACGTGACTTCGGAAAGTGGCGGTCTCGCCTTGTCCATGGTGGCGACGGGTTCGGGCAGCAAAAAGCCCGTCGTCACTCCGACGCCGATCCCGAGCAAAGACAACACGTACGCCAACTCTGACGGCGCGCGTGCGAACGGCACGGCGTTCGCGAGCACCTTGCTTGATATCGAGCAGCAAATAACCGCTCTGGGAGGCTGAGCCTTGGCAAATATCGACTTTGGCAGCGGCCCGAACACCCCCACCGGGGACACGGTGCGAGCTGCGCTTATTAAGCTGCAAGCCCGCATCGATGCGCTTGCGAGCGCTCCCCCCGCAGCCGCGCCAAGCGTCAGCGTCAACGACGTCACGGTGAACGAGAATAATGGCACTCTCGTTTTCACAGTCACGCGCAGCGGCAACCTGGCATCGGCGTCGACCGTCAATTACACTACTGCAAACGGCACCGCCACCGCTGGCGCGGACTACACGGCTACGAGTGGCACACTCACCTTTGCGGCGAACGAAACCACAAAGCAGGTTGCCGTCACAATTTTGGATGACTCGTCGGTGGAAGGCTCTGAGTCGGTCCTTCTCAATCTTTCGGGTGGCAGCAACGTCACCATCAGCGACGCGCAAGGCGTGGGCTCGATCACGGATAACGACGTCGCGGCACCGACTGGCGTCCCGGGCATTATCATGTCCGCCGACTTTGAGTCGGACCATGACGACCTTGCGATGGCAGGCGTTTGCGTCGGACTTCATCGCCAGAACAAGGTCAACATTCTAGCGTGGGTCTCTGACTGCCGCGTCCCAACGGCACCAGCTGCCATGCGGAAGATCCTGGACTATTCGAATCTGAGCAACATTCCCGTTGGTGCTTGGAAAGGGAACACGGGCGGCACAGGCTCGTCATGGGCGCCAACCGTTGCGAACTTCGGCGGTGCCAGCGACCTTGCGATAGCCGACTTTGCCGACTCGACGGCAGTTATTCGTCAGGCTCTGGTGGATGCCCCGACGAACGATAACATCCTGATGACGGGCGGATCGGCCAGCACGATCGCGGCATTCCTTACGTCACCAGCTGACAGCATTTCACCTTTGACGGGCGCGCAGCTTCGCGACGCCAAGGTCAGCCGCATAGTTTTCATGGGCGCCAGTGACAGCTCAACGCCCATCAACTTTTCCTATAATATTGGGCACGACAAACCCGCCTTTGATACCATGCTGGCGAACCTGGGAGCGAAGCCGTTCTGGTTCGGTGCAGAAGACACCGCAACGGTCGTTTGCGGACCGGAGCTCACCGACGATCCTGTCCTCAATATATACCGGGCGGGCTTCGCCGTCGCTACAGACTCGGTGAACGCGCAAGGAAAGCGTACCGCTTATGACCCAACGACGCTGCACTTTGCGGTTCTTGGGCCAGAGTCGGCTGAGTACAATGTCCGACGAGGGACACTAACGCCTAACTCGGGCAACAGCGGTACATCGTGGGTATCGAGTGCAGATGGTCCGCACTACGCACTCGACCTCGCCGTGGCCCCGTCCGTCGTCGGTGGTCAACTCGACGCACTGATCGTCGCTGCCTACACTGGGCCTTATGCTGTTGCAGCACCGACCGTTCGGACGCCGACGGTCTCAGGCAGTGACATTACGTTCGACTTCGACAAGGTGAACGGCGCCACCGGGTACGAGTATCAGCTTGATGGAGGCGCTTGGGCAGCACTGTCGTTCAAGACAAAGAAGATTTCCGGAGTAGCGGCCGGTGCCCACACGGCTCGCATACGTGGCACCCGCCCGGGTCCGACGCCGGGGACCGCTTCGACCGTCATCAACTTCACCGTCACGCAAGCCAGCGCGACCCTTGCGACAATGTACGACACGGCGGACGGCGTCTGGCTCGACATTAATCCTGCCTACCTGTTCTCCGACCGCGCCGGGACGGTTCCCGCAACGGTAGGCGGCATTGTCAATTTCATTCAGGACAGGTCCGGCAGCGGCAACCACGCCATCGCGATCAGCGACACGGATGGTTACACTTTGCGTGAGCCTACAACAGGCAAGTACCGGCTGGAGTCGACCACGGCGAAGAAGGGCTATGTCATCAGCGGACCGGGCACGGACTTCGCCCAGGTCGCTTTCGTCATGCGCTTCCAGCAGAAGACCGCAACCAACTGGCAGACGCCTATTTTAAAGCCGCATGCGCTTGGATCTCACTCCAGTCCGTTCCAGCGCTGGGGCATGGCAACGCTCAACGGGCAGCAGCTTTCTTGTGCGTCGGACGGCGTCGCCATCAGCGTCCCCACGGTGGCGGGTCAATTCACGACGAATCACACTTGGGCTGTCGATGCTCAAAGCGCGGTAGTGCTGCGCAGCGGCACCCAAGTAGGCAACGGCACAGACGACACCACGCAAAGCTATCCTACCGCAGGGGTGCCGTTGCGGATCGGCACAAACGGCGGCGCAGCAGAGGCCTTCGACGGGTATTTGGAGGGGCTTGTGCTCATCAACCGCTCCTTCACTTCGGCCGAACTCGCGTTGGCCACCGCCGACGTCGAGCAAGCCTAGCAGCATGCTAGTCCAAACGGCCGCTGGCGCCGTCATCGACCTCGGCGTCACCGAGGTAACACCGACGATCAGCATCACAGACTACAGCAGCCGTGTCACCGACGACTTCGGCGTCACCACGGTTGTCGAGCGAGGTTTCGCGCGCCGCATGTCGGTGCGGCTCGCCTTGCCGTCCGACCAGGTAGACGCGGTCCAGAAGAAGCTTGCCGATCTTCGCGCGTCATCTGCTCTGTGGATTGCGGACGACCGGTTCGCCTGGCTGAGCGTACAGGGCTTCTACAAGGACTTCGACCTCGATCTCGCTGTTCCTCCACTGAGCTTTTGTCGGCTGACGATTGAAGGACTGGCCGGAACCGAGCCGGTGTACGACGACGGAAGCGATCCTGCTCCCGCCGGGCAGGCATCGACGATGCGGCTGTTGCAGCCTTTGCCCGTCGAGGGCCAAGTGCTGGTGTCAAGCAACGTTCCTGAAAACGACCATCCCGAGTGGGCCGCGGCAGCAAGCTACCCTCTCGGCGCCCGCGTCATCAGGCAGTCGACACACCGCGTTTATGAAAGCGCGGTCGACAACAACCTCAACAGTGATCCTGCATCGGCGCTGGGCCAATGGATTGACGTCGGCCCAACCAATCGCTGGGCGATGTTCGACCAGGCTTTGGGCTCGGTCACGGCGGCGAGCTCGATCAGCGTGACCCTGGCGGCTGGGACAGTCACCGCGGTTGCGTTGCTCGACGTAACTGCGACGACGGTGCGGGTGCAGACGAGCGGTTACGATCGCACGCAGGCAGTAAGCGGCGGCTCGATCAGATTCCTTGATATGCCGGCGTCGAACGCTCAGGTCACCGTCACGGTAAGCGGCGGCACTCAGGTCTCCGTTGGCACGCTTCTCATCGGCAAGGTTGTTCAACTGGGGGTGACCGAGGCCTCCCCCACGGCCGGCATCACGGACTTCAGCCGCAAGGAGACCGATGCTTTCGGCGAGATGACCGTTGTCGAGCGGGCCTGGGCAAAGCGCATGACGACACATGCTCTGATCCGCACGGAGGCTGTTGATCTCGTAGCGAACCGCATTGCGGCGGTGCGGGCACTTCCCTCGCTGTGGATCGGGCAAGAGGGCTTGGACAGCCTCACAGTCTACGGGTTCTTCAAGGACTTCTCGATTGAGGTTGGCGAGAAGGTCGCCATGCTTTCCCTTTCGATTGAGGGGCTGAGCACTGCCGCTCCGATTGCTCCTTCGGACGCCGGCTCCGTCGCTTGGCCGGATGTTACCGACCCCGTCGGCACCAGACCTACCGATAACGCCACGAACACCGCCGACCCGGCCGCGCCTTTTGGCCTAGGCACGGTCGGCGATCAAATCGGCCGGGTGAGGACGCTTGAAAGAGAGACGATCCCCGCGATCAATGCGGCAGTGGCGGAGGCTTCAGGCCGGATCACCGCGGCACGCTCGGCTGCCGATCAGGCGCTCGCGAACATCGTCTCGGAAGCTACGCGCATCGACCAGCGCATCGACACGCTCGTGATCGAGGGCGGCGGCGACGGCTACGACGACACCGCCGTTCGTGCCGAGATCAGCCGAGTGGAGACTGTCGCGATCGGCGCCGACGTGGCGCTTGGCCAACGCATCGACACGGTAAGCGCTACGCTGACGACCAAGGACGGCGAGGTCCGGGCCTTGATCACTACCAAGGAGACGGCGGCTGTCAGCCGCGAAAACGCAATCTCTCAGCGCGTCGACCAACTAATCGCGGAAGGAGGCGGCGGAAGCGAAGGCGTGGACACGGTCGCCCGCGCAGAGATCCTGCGCGTAGAGCAAGCGTCTGTTCTTCGCGACACCAGTCTCGGCTCGGTAAGCACCCAGATTAGCGCGAGTGCTGACGGAGCCTCTGGCGCTCTGAACGCAAACCAGAGCTTTGCGATAGTATCGGCGGGCCAGGCTCTGCCGACCGGTTATAGCGAATGGCCCGCCGCAAACGGGCGAGCTTCAAAGGGAGCTGAGGGCCTTACGATAGACACGGGTACCGCCGAGGGTGGCGTTGTTCAGCATGTGACGCAGCTCACGCCGGGCGGCTATGTCATCGAAGCAAGGGTGAAGCGACACCAGTTCGCCTCCTTCTTGAATACGGGCATCGCGATTCATCTGCTCGACGACAACGGGCAGCCAACCGGTCGCTTCATCGACTATCATTTCTTTGAAGACGCCAGCTTCGGCGTTCAGGATCGCTGGCAAACCTTCAGCCGCTATGTTGAGGTGCCGGACTTCGGTTATTTGGCTGGTCGCGCCTTTTTCCATGTCATGGGCCGCTGGAGCAGCCTCAGTGGCGGCGCCGCGTCCACGAACAAATCGACTTGGGCTTTCGCGCGGGTGCGCGCAGCGTCGGCTGGCGAGATCAAGGCGCAGAAGGCCGACGTCACTCTGATTCCGGCACTCTCAGCCCGGATACAAACGACCGAAGACGCCTTCGCGGACTTGCCGAACCGGTATGCAACGGCACAGCGCGCGAGCAACATCGAGGCGGCGGTTGGCAACGTGGGTAGCCGGATCAACAGCCTGGAAACGGTCACCAGCAACGGCACTTTCGCCACGGCATCGCGTACCGAGCAGATCGCCAGCTATGCCGGCGACATCGGGGCGGTCGTAAATCAGCAGTCCGGCACGATTGCCGAGCTCGGGGTCCGGCAGGCTGCATACTGGCGGGTGCTGGCGGTCGCCGGCAACAATCGGGCGCAGCTGACGGTCAGCGCCGATGCGAACGGCGGCGCAGGAATCGACATCGTCGGCGACGTTGCGATCGACGGCAATCTGACAGTGACGGGCACGATGCCGACTAGAGCTGTGGTCCCTAATGCGATTACCAACACGGTCGCCATATCTGGAATGAGCGGAGCTGGCGTGAGCGCGGGCGAAGGCGACGCCGAAACGGGGCGGCTGTCCATCACTAGCACTGGAGGGACGATGAAAGTCGACATCCAGTCCGATGGAATGCGAACTGACGGGTCCGGCCTAATGACCGTGCAGCTAGTGGCCGCCTACAACGGAACTGAGGCGGTGCTTTCCCGGGAGGTGGCGTTCGCGCCGTCCAACACGGCGGTGCCGGTTTCCTTCTTTCAGATCACCAGCTTCGCCGCTGGAACCGTGGTCCAGTTCTTCCTTCGCTACATCGTGCGAGCTGCAAATACGACGTGGAACTATAACAGCGCGGCTATCGCCGTGACCGAGTTCAAGCGGTAGCTTTTTCAGGAGCGTCAAATGGAATATTGGATCGTCTACGACCTTGCGTCGGGCAAGGATCTTTGGCGAGGCAGTGGCTCCTTCGGGTCGGCTATATCCCAGCAATTGCCGGAAGGCGCAGGGCTTGTCGTCGTGCCGCAGGCGGTTATCGCGAGCCCCGCGCTTGACCTAAACGCCCTCCGGGCGGCGCTTGCTCTCCAAGTCGACACAGAAGCCGAACGCGTCCGCCAGCTCTTCCTGACGCCTGGCGCCGGACAGGCGATGACCTATGCCCGCAAGGAAGCCGAAGCGCGCGCCTGGCAGGCGGATGATACCGCCGTGACGCCGTTCCTGTCGGCTGAAGCTCCGGCACGAGGG
Organism: uncultured Sphingomicrobium sp.; assembly: GCA_964243335.1. Classification (GTDB taxonomy): domain Bacteria; phylum Pseudomonadota; class Alphaproteobacteria; order Sphingomonadales; family Sphingomonadaceae; genus Sphingomicrobium. The sequence continues at coordinate 108,928 of CAXTED010000007.1, forward strand.
ATGACGGTGGCAGCGTTAGCGGCGGAGGTGATCACTTTGTCTGACGCATGGACCAGCGTCGGCGCGCTCATTGAAGGACTTCGGATGGGCGCAAAAACCCAGATCACGGCGGCAGAGACGTTGGGCGCGATCGTCGCGGCCGGCAATGTCGAATGGGGAACACTGGGAACCGGGGCGTAGCCGCATGAGCAGCTTCACCGAGGATCTGCTGGTCAAGGTGCTTGCCGATGAGCGCAACGGCCAAGGCCTATTCGAAGTCGCCCAGCCCTTCACCTTCGACCTGGGCTTTCTTGGATCCGGCGAGACGATCCTCGTTCCCGCCGGCTTCATCACCGACTTCGCCTCGATCCCACGTTTGGCCCGCTGGCTGTTCCCGATCAGCGGTAAGGTCGCGAAGGCCGCCCTGCTGCACGACTACATGCTGCTGTTGAACGACCCGCGTGCCACCAAGGCTTTCTCCCAGGCGCTTGAGGCCGCTGGCCTCGGCAAAGGCCGGCGCTGGCTGATGGTAGCCGCCGTGCGGCTCTGGAACGCCTTCTAGTCGCAATTCCTCGCCCTCACGCACGCGTGGGCCGGCATCAACAATCTAGACCATAGGGGACGGCTTTTGACCGAGTACCTCACGCATCTGGCTCCCGGCACTTTGCCCGGTTGGGGCACGTTCTTCGCTGCCATCACTGCACTTGGGATGTGGTGGATTCGCGGCGCGCCCGACCGCCGCCGCGCCGCCACGGAAGCGGCGAAGGTGGAAGCTGACGAGCACACCCTTATCCGCACCGATTACGTCCAGCAGATCAAGGATTGGCGCGTCGAGGTGCACGCCCTGAACAACAAGCTGCACGTCGTTCAGCTGGAGCAAGCACGGACGCAGAAGGCGGCCAACGAGGCCACCGCGATCATCCGCGGATATGAGGACGACCGACGTACCATGCTGCTGCTTATTCGCCTGTTGCTTGCCGAACTGAAGATCCACGATCCCGAGAGCCCGCTGATCCTGCACGCAGAGATGGTGCTGGCTCACATGATCGAGAACGGCAGCGACCCGTCGAAGAGCGATGCCATGAACATCGCTGAGCACGCCGTGCGCGACGCGAAGCAAACGGTTCGCACCACCAGGGCCGCTGTCGAAGAACTCAAGAGCGAGGAGGACGGGCAGTGAGGTTCGAGAAGGTCCGCATCTTCGACACGGTGCGCCTGATCCTTGGCAGGGGCTTCACGCCAACCGAGGTCAACTTGCTTGATAGCGCAATCGACGCGGCGCTGGTGGAGGTCTGCCGCAAGCATGAGATGCGCAACCTGCCTGCCTTCTTCAAAGGTGTCCGCGTAATTACGGGGCCGCTTGATCAGGGGCAGGTCGACACCATCAATCGCTTACTCGCTGGTGCCTCCCACTGGCCAACAGCGTGGCTGGCTAAGGGGCTGGCAACCGCGTGGCATGAGGCGCGTCTTGAGCCGATCGAGGAGTGGGGCAAGGGGCGCGGCAGGCCTTACGGAAAGCCCGGCAAGTATTCTGGTCAGTGTCCCTACGGGCGCGGGCTGGTGCAGCTTACGCACGACTTCAACTACGAGTGGGCAGACAAGGCTCTTGGCTTGGACGGGGCGCTGCTGAAGGATTTCGGCAAGGCGCTTGATCCGGACATCGCCTCGCGCATCCTCATCAAGGGAATGGAAGAGGGCGCGTTCTGCCCCGGCAATTCGCTCGCCAAGCACCTGCCCGACAGGCTGGGCACACTGAAGCAGTTCATCGGGGCCCGCCGCATCATCAACGGCACGGACAAAGCAGAACCAATCGCTCGTCTGGCGCTCGGCTTTCAGGATGCAATCGAAGCTGGGAGGTGGTCATGAGCGAGAAGCACAGCCTCACCGCCTTCTGCTCGGTGCTCTTTGCCATCTGCTATTTGGCCACAATTGCCGCCTTCCTCGCCTACCAGGGTAGGTATGCAGAAGCGCTAGGATTCGGGGGCATCACCACCGGCCTCGTCGGCGTGATCGGCACATTCAAGCCTCGCACCTCACCCGACAACCAAGACGTGACGGTCACGAATAAGCCGTCTGACCCTGTTCCGACTGAACCTCAGCAGTCGTGAAGGCGGCCGCGGGCACCGCCACCGTCGCGTGAGCCGTGTCGGGGTCCGCCCAATTCTCATTATAACCTCTTCGCAAAAGGACGAGACATGCTGAATCTCATCAACTTGGGCGCCGGTGGCCACGGCAACGGCGTCTTCCACGGTGCCGACTTCCGCTTTCCTGTCACCAACGAATACCGTCTCGCTCTGGCGCATGGATTCAACGGCTTCCGCGTTGCCCACAAGTGGCATCGGCTCCAGATGCCGGCAGGACAGGCCGGCCCGACCAACAATGTGGACGAATACAAGAAGAGCATCGGTGCGGGGCGCACGATGTCTCCGGATGCCATGTTCGTCATTGAGGACCACAGCTACGGTGCGGCCATCCCGCTGCGGCATGTCAGTGGCTCGTTCACGAACTGGAACGACCGAGCCAAGTTCGACTACGACACCACGCCCGTCCACACCGTCGAGACGGCCAAGGCCCTGGCGCAGTTCTATGGGCGTGTCTTCCCTGAGTATAAGGACGTTCCGCAGGTCGCCTTTGAGTGCGGCAATGAGATGGTCAAGATCCAGGGCGTCGCCCCGTCGATGGCCGTCCAGAACGCCTTCTTCGACGAGATGCGTGCTCAGGGTTTCGTCAAGAATACCCTGATCGGCACTACCTCAGGCTGGGGCGGCATCACCCAGCTCAAGGCCGAGGCGGCCGCGCTCAAGGGGCTGCGCTGCAACGTGGTCAGCGTCCACCGCTACTTCGACCCGGGCAACGAGGGGAACGAGTCTAAGCTGTGGAACCTCACCGACGCAGACGCGACCCGGGCTGATCTTGGTGCCATCGTGAACAGCAAGTTGACGGAGGAACGCGAGAACCTGCTCGCTGCTCGCGCGGCCGGGCTCCAGCTCCTCGTCGGCGAGTATGGCGTACCGAACACTGCGCTGGGCCTCGCCGTCCTCGAGCACATGCTGCGCTTCTTTAAAGAGTTCTCAGACGTGATTTGGGGCCTCGCGCCTTGGATCGCGGCTGAGTGGTCGAGCGACGACGCCTTTGCCAAGATCATCGGCACGGGACCGTCGCCGGGCATGGTCAAGCATCTCGAGGTTTGGACGAAGGTCATGGGCGGCGTGACCCCGCCGCCGCCTGTCGTGCCGCCCACGGGCACTGCTCCGACCCAAGCCGAGTTCGACAAGCTCAAGGCGCAGATCGTCGAACTGCAGCGGCAGCTAACCGCCAGTGCTGCTAGGGCCACCGGGGCCGAGGAGGCGCTTACCCGCGCAAACGAAGCGCTGGCCGCCGAACGACAGGCACGGACGACAGTCGAGAGTGCGATGGCCACGGCCACGGCTCGCATTGCGGAGCTTGAGGCTCGGCCGCCTGTAGCTGAGCCAGTCGGCGAGCTGCACAAGTCTTTGCTGCTCGCCTTAGCGGAAGTGGCGGTCACGTACCTCAAGGGCAAGACGACACGCGCTCAGCTGTTGGCGATGATGTTGAAGGTCCGGGACGGGCTGCTGTGAGCCGCCTGGGCAAGCTCGTTGCGGCGATCCGCAAGGTTCGCCGCTGGCGCTACCGGAACTCGGAGACCGGCAAGTTCATCGACCGCGCCGATTACGACCGCTTCCCCAAGGCTGTAACCGAAAGGGAGGAGGTCGATGATTAGTCTCATCGCCTTCGCCGTCCGCCTCGGGGTGCCCGCGCGCTTCGCCAAGGTCGCGGTGATTGCTGCGCTGGCCACCATGGCATGGCTCGCCGTGATCGCGGCCTTCAAGCTTCACGATCGCCGCGTCGTCGCTGACCACGACGCCAAGCAGGCGGCCGAGACGATGAGGGCCGAGCGCAAGGCCAACGACCAAGCTGCCAGCGAGCGCGCCTCAGACACGATCGCCATCACCAAACATGAACAGGAGACCCGCCATGCAGTCGAAGCCGCATCGGATCAGCCAATCGCTCCCACTAGCCGCGCTCTTGCTTGCGAACGCTTGCGCAACGCCGGGAGGGTTCCGCCCGCCTGCCGATGACCTGCGCGCCGTAACGGAGGCGAAGCCAGCCCCGTCGGATGAGATCGCCACCTCGCAAAAGGCGGCAGATCTCTACTCGGGGCAGCTAGAGGGCTGGGGCGACCGCCTTAGCGCAGCCGGTAAACGGCTCTGTCGGTGGAGCGTAACCGTCGGCGGTAGGCTGCCGTTCGAGTGCCCCAAGCCCTGAGGTCCGGCGTCGCCATGGGCCAGACGCAAGGCCCACCCCTCACCGTAGCCGGGTCATCCTGATTGAGCAGCTGCAGCCACTCATCGAAGCTCTCAGTCTTTCGATCCCCTGCCAAGTCGGGTGCTTCCTCAGGTGTCTCGTCCACCGCCTGCATCCTTCCACGGCCACGGTCGATTTCTAGTCTCGAGATGTTGCCATTTCATTAATTGCCTTAGGAGAGATACTCGGTCGCGCGGCGGCGCCGAACGGCAGGCTTTCGCCCTTGAGGTGTCAACCCTGCTATAATTCGCACTTGCCGTGCGATCGCGTGCTTCGACCGACCTAGCCTGTGGGAGAGATCTTCCGTCGTTGCCCCCTCTTTGACGAGGGTAAGCAGCTCCTTCTTCTCGGCGGCGGACCAAGGCTGGGAAGCTCTCTCGTGCATCAAGCAAATCTCCTTCGAACACGCCCGCTGGCTGTGAGGCCGAGCGGGGAGGGCGTGCTGTAACACGGGGACCGACGAGACGGACAAGTGCCTGCCTTCGAAATACAGCCTGTTGAGAAAACAGGCCGAGGAGCGCCCTGCTTCGCTCGACCCGGCGTGACCCCAATATCGAGCAGAGCGACTACGAACATCATGGAGATTGGCTAGCGACCAAGAACTTCAAGCGGCATTTCTGCCAACATGAGCAACCTTCCCCACACGGCGGGGACCATCCCAGATCTCGCAATCGTACGGACTGGCTTCTTCCCGCACTTGCTTCATCGCTTGCTCGTCATCCGAAGCCGCGATCCAGTTCGCGCCGATGATTCTGCCCGTCGCGTCTAAAGGGTACACCCGGTAATCCTGCATCGTGCGACTCCCAAGCGAAATGCATCGCACAACATCTGTTAGTAACCGAGTCTCCGACTCGACATTGAGCCGATTTAAACAGGCTAGCCTAGCCATCGCCTTGATCGGTCAAAGGTGATTCTGACAAGTCTGCCTGCAGCGCTTGTTGCTCGTATTCAGAGGCTAAGGCTTCCAACCTGGCTCTAGTGTCAGCATCCATGGCCTTCGCCAGTAGTCGGACGTGCTTCGCCTTGTCCCGAAGCTGTTTGCCGGTAGTCATAATGCTTCAACGAACCAGTGGCCCGTTGATCCCGTCTTAAGAGCCAAGTTTTCGTTAGTCGGTGCAGGGCTTCAGGACAGGTACTCGGTTGCGTAGCGGCGTCGCACGGAGGGCTTTCGAGCTTGAGGCTTGTGTCCCTTGAGGACCTGCAGTTGACGCCGAACGGCCTCCTGCGATCGGCCAAGCATCTTCGAGACATCTTCTGAGCTTGCCCCGTCACGAACAAGGGCAAGCAATTGCTCGTTCTCGGCCGGTGACCACTTGTAGGAAGCTCTTACGTGCATCTACTCATCCCCTTTGAACACGTCCGCCGGTTAGGCCGGGCGGCGGTGCCGTGCTGTAACACGGCAACCAACGAGCCAGAGACTTGTCAAGCGCGGCGACCTTCGCAAGCGTTCCAATCGCATCGGCGCGGCAGGCCTGCGCGATGATCCATGCTCCAGAGGCCTTAGCCCTCGTTGACCTCCACCGGTCTGTTCTTCATTGGTACCCCTAGTCCCGCCACCGGCAGAGTCGCGCAAGAGAATGAACGTGACCAACAAGTTCAAACGGGCAATGGCGCGGCTGTCACAGGGCTGACGGGAGGCGACTTTGGCAGAGCAGATGGGAATCCAGGAAGCATTCGACCGGATCAGCTTGGAATACGAGCAGTTAAGTGGAGCGTTCACCGTTCTCGGCGGCCTGATCTGTGGGCACCTCGTGGAACATGGCTATGTAGACTCCGGAGACCTTGCGGAACGTCTTGTGGCGTACGCTGCCGAGGTCTCGCTGGTCCTCGCGAAAACTTATGACGTGAAAGAGCCCAACGAGCACTTAGTCTCGCTTGCGGACACCGTCCGGGGACTAGCTAAGAAGGGCAAATTCACGGTCATAGCTGGGGGAAAGCAGGACGCCGAAGACAACGGACCAAGCGTCGCATAGGTTTTCTTTGTCCCCGGATGGTTCTCATCCGGGTACCGCGGCGTTCGACCCATGGCAGCCCTACGCGCTCAGGTTGCATCAGTCCTCCAAGAGAAGGCATGTTGATGCGGATCCTGCTGGTTGAACCCGACTTCGATGACAATGGCGCGGTGCGCGTTTCCTTGGAACGAGCCCGGCTATGGCAAGCATTGGGCGCGGACGTGAGTGTGCTGTTTGTCTCAGGGCACAATAAAGGTGCGCGAGCTGTCGTGCCCGAAGGTCTTCGCGTGATTATCGCTAATCAGAAGCTGTTAAGCGCTCGCTGGATGCTGCCCAACTCGCTTGTTCGTGGATTGGCGGTGGCACGTAGATCCGACGTCATCGTAGCCGGACGAGAGATTGCCTCAGGTTTGTTGATCGGAACGCTGCTCGCCAAATTGACCCGGCGACCTTTGGCAGTCACTATTCACAGCAACGTCGATGCAGCGTTGGCGCATTACGGCACTCCACGTCACCGCCGCAATGTTCTTGCGTCTCTCCAGAGTGCGGACCTTCTCGCGCCCGTGTCCAGAGGCTTGGTGCCCGGCCTCCTTGAACTCGGGTTCGACAAGAAGCGAGTGCAGGTCATCGAGAATGGCCTGGATCGGACGCAGCTGATCAATCTTGCCAAGGAGAAGCCCCGCATTACGCTGCCCTCGGGGCCCTTCATTATGGCGCTTGGGCGGCTCCTGCATCAGAAAGGCTTCGATACCCTGATCCGTGCTCATGCTCTGGCGTTGCGGCAGGGTGCTCCGAAGCACAGCCTCTTGATCGCTGGCGAGGGTCCCAACCAGCAAATGTTGGCTGGCCTCGCGACCGAAGTCGGCGTTGGCGAAAGCGTGCACTTTGCCGGCTTTCTCACGAACCCGTATCCAGTGCTTGCCCGCGCTAATCTATTTGTTTTGTCCAGTCGTTGGGAAGGTTTTTCATTGGCTTTGGCTGAGGCAACGGCGTTGGGCATCCCAGCCGTGGCTACAAATTGCATTGCCGGACCGTCCGAAGTTCTGGATGACGGTCGCTATGGCGACCTTGTTCCCGTCGACGACACGCAACGGTTAGCCGATGCAATCGTACGGCATCTCCGGAACCCAGAAAGGCTGACGGTGATGGCTGCCGAGGGCTCAGGCTTTATCGACCAGCGGTACAGTGCAGAAGGCGCGGCTCGGACCCACCTTGAAGCGCTCACACGCGTGGCGGGGCAGTAAGTTCAAACAGCTATCCGTCGTAAGCCGAGCGAGGTGCCGTACTGTCTGTAGCTGTCTATGCCGGCACCGCGTTTGCCCTCTAGCTTAACTTCCCTTGGAGCGTTCCGAGTCAACCGGCGTTGAATCGTCGCGGTCGGACTTCTTGCACCCCCTTGTTCGTCCGATCGCAACTTACCAACCATTAAATACAGTATTCACTCGCTCGGGTAGTTCACGCGGCTGGCAGCCAACGATACGGATCGGAAGCAGGTTTGACAGAGCAAATCGGAATCCAAGAAGCTTTCGATAGGCTTACTTTGGAGCACGACCAACTAGTTGCCGCGTTCAGTACCTTTAGCGGGCTCATGTGCGGCTACCTTGTTGAGCACGATCTTGCAGACCGAGATGACTTGGCCGACCGGTTGGAGACCTACGCCACTGATGCGAGCCGCGACATTGGCCTAGAGGAGCCTAACCCACATCTGACATGGCTCGTAGAGGCAGTCCGCGGACTTGGCCGAGTAGGCAGACTAACGGTTATACCTGGCGGCAAGAAAGACGACGACGAGGACGGGCCCGGCGCCGCCTAGATTTTGCATGTTCCCGAATCGTTCTCATCCGCCTACCGCGGCGAGATGTCGACCAAGCACATCAACAATGCGGCAGACTTGGTTCGGTTTGGCGCTGGCCTAAAGATTGAGTGCGGCAGTTGCGGCGCAGCCAAGACGCTCAATGGCGTGGAGTCGTGCAAAATCGGCGGGGGCGTGTCACTGGCAGAGCTTAGGCCACGCCTTCGATGCGGGCGATGCGGGGAGAGGGCAGCTAAGCTGACGATCTTGCCACCGGTGTGAAGTCGCAGCTGCTGCAGAACCGTCCCAGCAAGCGAACGCCTGAACGAACTCCGCTGGATACAAGCGGGGTAAGGTCTAGCCAAAAGATTGAGGCGACGAAAAGGCTCAGCGGACACTTGGCCCAGCCTCTTCAGGGAGCCGATCCATGTGCGCATCGCGTGTGACGAGCAGCGACGATCTACCACTCATTCACGACGGCAAGCCCGCCACCTCGCGTCTGCGAGCCAACGGGAAGCATCCGGGTGTCAGGATCATGGTTGGCGAGAAGATCAAGGCAGCCTTCTTACTGAATCGAGAAGGTTGGTCGGACGTTAGAATCGGTAAGGCGCTGTCGATGACCGCCCAAACGGTAGCAAAATGGCGCCGTGAGAACCACATTGAATCTAGGTCTACGCCCAAGTTCAACGAGCAGACACTCGAACTTTATCGCTCCGGTGCGAGCGACGGCGAGATCGCGAAGGCCTTTGGCGCCTGCCACGGCGGGGCCACACGTTGGCGACAAAGGCTCGGGCTTGCGCCTAATTTTGAACCGCAGAAAGCTCTCACCGCCACAGAAGTCGGCCTAGCTAAGAAGCTTCTGCGGACCGGCGCTTCGATGCGCCAGGTCGCTGAGGCCGTTGACCGGAAAAGCCTGCGAGCCGTTCGAAAGATGCGGCGCGAGATGGCTGCCGAACAGGGATTACGCAAAAGCGGTCATTCCGTAGGTGCTGGCCGATCGCGGACAATGAAGCTTGATCCCGACGTCCTCTACCAGCGCATTAAGAAGGCGATCGGGAGAGGCGTCTCGGCGGACATAGCAGCTGACGCGGCCAGCGACATGTTTCTGTCCCTGATGGAAGATCGACTGCAGGCCGACCAGATCGAGCGAGAGGCCCCGCGGTTCGTGAACCGTGTTCTAAGCAGCTATGCATCCAGGTACGGGCCGCTGAGCATCGACATGCAGGATGAGGACGGTCTCAGCATCGGTGACCGGCTCGTCGACGAAAGCGCGCAAGAGGATATCGAATTAGCTGCCGAAGGCGCGTTCGCTGACGCGAGTGCCCGCTACAATTGAACGCGCAGCTGGCGCCCCCGAAAGGGCGTTGCGCAGCGCGTTGATTATAGGCAAGGTGTCCGTGGGTGTCAGAACCCGGACTTGAGTATGCAGCGGAACCCTTTGGCGAGGGTTTGCTGTGAAACGAGCTTGGCGGCTCGTGCGCGATTGCCCTTGGCGGGGCATCGACTTCGGCTATCTAGCCGGGGGCGGTGCGCTATGTCCAGAGCGAAAGCTTAAAGGCCGCCGACCTGTCTCAAGCAGGTTCTGAACCCCCGGCGACCGCCCGACGCGGTCACGGCTGTCAGAAGCCGATCTTGAGAGACCAACCCATGCAACACATCGTGATAGATCCGACAGGAGCGTTACCCCACGCCCTGCAAGCCTTCCTTGTGCCCGACACAGCAGCGGCCATCAGCCAGGCGATCGACGCCCTTATTGACCGGCTGGACGCGCTCGGCGGCGACCCGGACATGGAAGCAAACGGCGACGAGCTCGACGGTAACAGCAGCGAAGACGAGTTCATGCAACACTCGTACTGGAGCGGTCCCGGTTGCCCGGTATCTGATCCTGACTACGGCGCCGAAGAACCCGGCGAGCCGGAGTACCAACTGTGAGCGCGGCCTGGGACATGCGCCTTGCCGAGTTCGAGCGCTGCAAGGCCGCTCAAGCTGCTTTCTATGCCAACGTGCTCAATCCGGCGATCGAGCGACACGACCAAGAGCGGGAGCGCTTAGAAGCAACTTACGGGAGCTATGAGCGGGCCAGCGAGAACCCGATTGGCGGCAAGATCTCGAAAGCCGCCTATCAGGTCGTCGCGAAAGCGGAAGCTGACTTCAGCGAAATCGTTAGCGCAGTCGACGTGGCGCTCGAGGTCTTGATGCTTACGCCCGCGCCGGATCTTGCCGCGTTGCTCATCAAGGCCCGGATGATCGAGGAACGCGAGTTCTGGGAGATTGCCGACAATTTGGCGATGCATCCGGTTGTTGCGCTTCGACAGGACCTCGAAGCACTTACGGCGTGACAACTAGGGCGGGGCGTTACTGCCCCGCCCTGACCGCGGGCGACGCGAATGTATCATGCATGTATCACGGAGCTGCCGGAACGCGCGGGAAAACGGCGGAAAAGCGCGGAACAGCAATGAGCTAAATGGTAGTGGCTAATCTGGCGCCGACCCAGGCGGTGCGCCCCCGCAATTGGCGTATTTCAGCCGTTTGCGGGTGGTGGAGAGGGCTGGATTCGAACCAGCGTACGACAACGTCGGGCAGATTTACAGTCTGCTGCCTTTAACCACTCGGCCACCTCTCCACGAGGTGCGGGCGGGCAATGGCGGCAGGGGGCTCCAGTGTCAACACGGCGAAGGCGCGGGACAGGTCGGCGTCGCCGTTGGTTCGGCCACGTCATGGCGCCTGATCGTCATGTGAACGAAGATGGAGCGGGTGAAGGGAATCGAACCCTCGTCGTAAGCTTGGAAGGCTTCTGCTCTACCATTGAGCTACACCCGCACGGCCACGTGACTGGGTCACAGCGGCTGAAGCGAGTGGCCGAGTGCCACAACTCCCTCGCGCTGGCAACTTCAACTGCAAGGAACGACTCTGCCTGCCGGTGATTGAATCGCATCAGTAACGATCGGCGGTAAGGGAGCGAAGACAATGGCAGCACGGCCGGCATGGCGCGGGCAGATCAGGCTGGCCCTGGTCTCTATCCCCGTGGAGATATTTCCCGCGACCAAGTCGGGTGCGTCGATCGCGTTTCACCAGATTCACGAGCCGAGCGGCAAGCGCATCAAATATGAAAAAGTCGTGCCCGGCATCGGGCCGGTCGACACCGACGAGATTATTAAGGGCTTTGAAGTTGCCAAGGGTGAATATGTTCTTCTCGAGCCCGAGGAGATCGAAAGCGTCAAGCTGGAGAGCCGCAAGACCCTGGAATTGTCGCAGTTCGTCGACCTTGGCGACATCGACGCGATCTACTTCGACAAGCCGTACTTCGTCGTGCCAGCCGACGATTTGGCGGAGGAAGCGTTCATCGTTCTTCGCGAAGCGCTTCGACGGTCCAAAAAGGTCGGCGTGGGGCAACTCGCCATGCGCGGACAGGAGTATGTCGTCGCGCTTAAACCCTGCGGACGAGGGATGGTGCTGGAAACGCTGCGCTACTCGGACGAGGTCAATAAAGCGGCGAGTTACTTCCGCGAGATCGACGATGCCGAGCCAGATCCCGATTTGCTCGATCTTGCGTCCACGCTGATCGACAAGAAGTCCGGCGATTTCGACGCGTCGGAATTCCACAACCGCTATGTCGACGCGCTCAAGGCGCTAATCGAGCAGAAGCGCAAGTCCAAGGGCGAGTTGGTTATCCAGGACCCGGATGACGACGCCAAGCCCAAGAGCAATGTCATCGACTTGATGGCAGCGCTGAAGAAGAGCCTGGGCGATGACGGGGCCCGCAATGACAATGCGACGGCCGCTCCGGCGAAGAAGCCTGCCGCGAAGAACCCGGCTGCTGCCAAGAAGGAGGCCGCCCCGCCGGCCAAAAAGGCGGCGCCGGCGCGCAAGCGGGCGTGACGGGGAAACGCTAGCATGGCTCGCACGCCCAAGCCCAAGGGTCTCGATATCGAGACCTACAACGCCAAGCGCGACTTTGCGAAGACCGGTGAGCCGGCGGGCCGCACCGGCAAGGGCGAGGGCGACGGCTTCGTCGTGCAAAAGCATGACGCGTCGCGGCTGCACTGGGACTTCCGGCTCGAGATGGACGGGGTGCTCAAGAGCTGGGCGGTGCCGCGGGGGCCATCGCTCGATCCTTCGCAGAACCGCTTGGCGGTGCGCACCGAGGACCACCCGCTCGATTATCGCGACTTCGAAGGGGTCATTCCGAAGGGTGAGTACGGCGGCGGCACGGTCATGCTGTGGGACCAGGGTCGGTGGATACCGCACCCCGACAAGGACCCGCGCAAGACAATCGAGGAGGGCCATCTGCATTTCACGCTCGAAGGCGAGCGGATGAAGGGCGACTGGGTGATGTTCCGGATGAAGCGCCGCCCGGGCGAGCGCGCGGAAAATTGGATGCTCAAGAAAGTCACCGACGCGTTCGCCTCGGATGCAGGCGAGAGCTTGGTGGAGCAATGCCTGACAAGCGTAACGACGGAGCGCACGATGGCGCAGATCGCGGCGGGTGAGGATGTTTGGGAAAGCAATCGCGGCGGTAAGAAAGGCGGCCGGACCAAGCGCAAGGTGAGTGTGCCACCGCCCGACTTCCGCGACCCGCAACTGGCGACGCTGGTGGACGAGGTGCCGACCGGATCGACCTGGATCCACGAGTATAAGTATGACGGCTACCGCCTGCTGCTGAGTACCGGCGATGGGACAGCGCTGGCGTGGACGCGCAACGGCAAGGATTGGAGCGATCATTTCGAGCAATTGACCGATGCGGCAAAGGCCCTGCCGCCGGGTTGCCTGATCGACGGCGAGGCGGTCGCCCTGGGGGCGAACGGCAAGCCGGACTTCGGCCTGCTGCAATCCACGTTGAAGGGCGGCAAGGCGGACCTGGCCTATTACGCATTCGACCTGCTGGTGGACGCAGGCGAGGACATCACCGCGCTCCCCAACATAGAGCGCAAGCAGCGGCTTGCGGCGCTGCTCAAGACAATCGGATCACCGATCCTCTACGGCGATCACGTCGTGGGCAAAGGCGAAGCGCTGTTCGATGCCGTGTGCAAGGAGGGCGGCGAGGGGATCATTTCCAAGAAGGCGAGCGCGCCATATCGCGGCACGCGGTCGCGCTGCTGGCTGAAGGTCAAATGCATCCAGCGGCAGGAGTTCGTGATCGTCGGCTGGCAGGCGAGCGACAAGCGCCGCGGCTTTAAATCGCTCCATCTTGCGGTGAGCGAGGACGGCCAATTGCGCTACGTCGGCAAGGTCGGCACCGGCTTCGACACCAAGATGATCGAAAGTCTGTCCGAGCGGATGAAGCCGCTAGAGGTGGATACGCCCGCGCTGGAGGTTCCCCGGACGGCGAAGCGCGGCTCAACCTGGATCGCGCCGAAGCTGGTCGGCGAGGTAGCTTTCACGGAATTCACCATCGACGGCGTGCTTCGCCACCCCAGCTTCATCGCCCTTCGCGAAGACAAGCCGGCCGCGGACGTGGTGCGTGAAACGCCAGCGCCGCTCAAGGCGAAGGAGAAAGCACCGCCGCTTGCAAGTTACGAGAGCCTGGGCGCGCGGATCACCAATCCGGACCGGGTGATCTTCCCGGGCGACGAGCTCACCAAGGGGCAGTTGGCGGATTATTATGCCGCAATGGAGCCGTTGCTGCTGCTCGACCTCGCGCGGCGGCCAATGACCCTGATCCGTTGTCCGCAGGGACGTTCGAAGCATTGCTTCTTTCAAAAGCACGACACGGGCGCGATGGGCGCGCACGTGCATCATGTGCCCGTGATCGAGAATGACGGGGAGGCAGCCGAATATCTGTTCGTCGACGACATCACCGGCGTGATGGAATGCGTGCAGATGGGCACCATCGAGTTCCACGGCTGGGGCAGCCGCATCGATCCGCTGGAGAAGCCCGACCGGCTGGTGTTCGACCTCGACCCGGACGTCGGCTTGGAGTTCGCGAAAGTGAAGGAAGCGGCGCTGCGCTTGCGTGCCTTGCTCGGTGACCTTGGGCTGGTGACTTTCCCCTTGCTGTCGGGCGGCAAGGGCATTCACGTAGTTGCGCCGCTCGACCAGACGGCGGATTGGCCAGCGGTGAAGAGCTTTGCCGAGCGCTTCACCCGAGCGATTGCTCAGGCCGAACCGGAGATGTTCACCGCCAACATCCGCAAGGTCGAACGCAAGGGCCGCATCTTCCTCGACTGGCTGCGCAACCAGCGTGGTGCCACTGCGGTCATGCCGTATTCCGCCCGGGCCCGCGAAGGCGCTCCAGTGTCGGCGCCAATCGCCTGGGAAGAGATGGAGGGGCTGACCGGGGCCAACATCTACTCCATCCGGGATGCGGCGCTGCTGCACGAGCGCGCGGCAAGTGATCTGCTGAAGGGATGGGGTCAGGCGAAGCAGGGATTGCCGGCGGCTTGAAGCCGCCGGGATTTAGCTAAGTCGCGAAGCGATCCGTTGCGCGGACCAGAGCGTCCAGCACGCCTGGCTCTGAGAACAGGTGGCCACCATCAGGAACGATCACCAGCTCCGCCTCCGGCCACGCCTTGTGCAGTGCCCAGGCCGCGCGCGGCGGGGTGCAGCAGTCGTGGCGGCCTTGCACGATCACAGCGGGGATGCCGCGGAGCTTCTCGGCGCCGGCGAGAAGCTGGCCTTCGTCGAGCCAGCCGCCATGCGCCATGTAGTGGTTCTCGATGCGGGCAATCGCGATCGCCCGCTCGGGGTCGGTAAAGCTTTCGATCACGCCGGCGCTGGGGAGCAGAGTGACAACCTCTCCCTCCCACTTCGACCAGGCCTTGGCCGCCTCCAATTGCACCTCTGGGTCGCCGCAGGTCAGCCGGCGGCGATATGCGGAAACGAGTTCGTTCTGCTCGTCGGCCGGGATGGCCGAGATGAACTCCTCCCATTTGTCCGGATAGAGCGAGGACGCGCCGCCTTCGCGGTACAACCAGTCGACCTCATATTGGTCGAACAGGAAGATACCGCGGAGCACCAGCTCGGTCACCCGCTCCGGGTAAGCCTGCGCAGTGGCCAAAGCGAGTGTGGAGCCCCAGGACCCGCCAAACAGCATCCACCGCTCGACACCGGCGAAGGCTCGAAGCCGTTCGACATCGTCGACCAGATCTGACGTAGTGTTATTCTGCAGGCTGGCGTGCGGGGTGGAGCGACCACAGCCGCGCTGATCGAACAGCCAGATGTTGTAGCGAGCGGGATCGAACTGCCGGCGATGCGCCGGGCTAAAGCCGCCCCCGGGACCACCGTGAAGGAACACAACAGGCTTGCCGGCCGGGTTGCCGCATTGCTCCCAATAGAGCTGGTGACCGTCGCCCACGTCCAAGTGCCCGCTGCGGTGCGGCTCGATCGGCGGGTAGAGCGTGCGGCGGTCTTTAGTCATGCAGCTATTCCCATCCAATCATGGCGATCGAAGCGCGGCGTCCAACTGCGAAAAGTGGATCGCCGCGCTTCGCTTTGCGATGGACTAGCCTGATTACCGCGCCGGCGCGATGTTCACGCCGAAGAACGCTTCGGGCGACGTTCCGCGCTTGACCAGCAGGAGCACGCTTGTGCGGCCAGCTCGCCGCGCGGCATCGACCAGACCCAGCACCTGCGCCGGCGTAGCCACTGCTTGGCGATTGACCGAGAGGATCACATCGCCGCGCTGTAGGCCCTTGTCCGCTGCGTCGCTACCCGGGTCCACTGCCGTCACTACCACGCCGCGCGAACCTGCGGGCAGATTAAGCGTGCGGATGATCTCCGCGGTAAGCGGCTGCAGCGACAGGCCAAGTGCCCGGCTGGCCGGAACGACCGCGCCCGAGCCATTGTCGTTGGCGCCCGGATTGGCAGGATCGACGCCCTGCTGACGCGCCAACTCTTCCTCGCTTGGACGCTGTGCAGGTATAACATCGACCCGGATCCGGCGACCGTCACGGATGACGTCTACCGGAACGCGGCTACCCACCGTGCTGTTCGCGATCAGGAAGGATACCGTCTCTTCCGGCGTGACGTTGCGCCCGCCGACCTGAAGAATGACGTCGCCCTGCTGAAGGCCGGCGCGTGCGGCCGCTCCGCCCGGGACGATCGAACGAACGAGCTCGCCGCGGTCCTTAGGCAGCCCCAAGGCACCGGCAACGCTCTCCTCCAATGGCTGAAGGCCAACGCCAAGATAGCCGCGCTGCGGACGCTGGCCGCGACGAAGGCTGTTGATGACCGGCGCGGCAAGCTCCGCCGGAATCGCGAGGCCGATGCCGACGCTCGCACCAGTTGGCGAAATCAGGGCTGAGTTAACCCCGATGACGTTGCCGTTCAGGTCGAACATCGGCCCGCCGCTGTTACCCATGTTGATGCTGGCATCGGTCTGGATGTATCGATCGTACGCGCCGATGCCGGTGATCCCGCGATGCAGGGCCGAGATAATTCCGGCCGTGACGGTGCCGCCCAGACCGTAAGGGTTGCCAATGGCGACGACCCAGTCGCCAACGCGGGCCCGGGCGCTGTCACCCCAGTTCACGTAAGGAAGGTTGTTGCCCTCGATCTTGAGCAAGGCGAGGTCGGAAGGCTGGTCGCGTCCGATGATGCGCGCCGGGTACTCCTTGCGATCGGCCAGGATGACAGTGACCTGATCGACAGTCCCAGTGCCGCTAGCACCCTGGATGAGGTGATTATTGGTAACGACGTAACCATCGGGTGAGATGATGAAGCCGGAGCCGAGTGAACCAGTCTCCCGCGTTTGTGGGGCAACACCGGGCGGTGTTCCCGGCACCGCGCCAGGGGGAGCCTGATTGGGGCTCGGCTGACCAAAGCGACGGAAGAATTCCTCCAGCGGGTCGGCCTGTGTCCTAACCGGCACGCGCTGCTTGGTCGAGATGTTGACCACCGCCGGCTGCAGGCGAGCGGCGAGATCCGCAAACGACATCGGCGCACCCGGACGCGGGGCAAGCGAAACGGGCGAATTCTGAGCAACCTGCGCCCCGACCGGTCCGGCACCGATCGAGAAGGCGCTTCCGCCGATCAGCAGTGCTGCAGCAACACCATAGGCATAGCGCACTTTGGAAAACTCCTTTGGCGACGTCATTTCATGTCCTTTGATCTGAAAGCCTTCATCCCGGTTGCTAGGTCAAGCGCCTGAACGCGGATTGAATGCCGATTACCTTCGTCCGGTCCGCCCGGTGAACTCGCGCAGAAAATCGTTTTGAGGCGAGAGAATCACGCTGGTCGGCGGTTTCTTGCCATCGGCGCCGTCCACGAAGGTCCGTTGATAGGCCTGCATGGCGCGATAGAAATCGTAGAACTCCGCATCCTTGCCGAACGACGCGGCGTAGGTCTGGGCGGCAGAGGCGTCGGCCTCGGCGCGGATGATTTGCGCTCGCTTGCTGCCTTCTGCACGGATTGAACGCGCTTCCTGCTCGCGCGCCGTGCGCATGCGCTCATAGGCACTCTCGAGCGGCGTTCCGCCGGGCAGATCGGCTCGCTTGATCCGAACATCGACGATCTGCACGCCATACTGACGAGCAACGCGATCAAGGCCGCGCTGAATGTTCTCCATGACGCCCTGCCGCTCAGGGCTAAGCAATGCCGCGAATGGGCGCTTGCCCAATTCGTTACGAAGTTCCGAGCCAAGAATAGGACGGAGTGCCTCGCCAACCCGATCTTCGGACCGCGCACGAATGTACATCGTCAGCGGGTCGATCACGCGATAGCGAGCAAAGGCGTCCACTTCCAGGCGGAGCTGGTCGGTGGAGAGCACCTGCTGGCGTTCCATGTCGACATCGCGGACGCGTTTGTCGATCCACACGACCTGATCGATGAACGGCAATTTGTAATTGATGCCGGCGCCCGTGCCACCGATCGGCTGGCCGACCTGGTAGCGATTGAGAATGCGCTCGGCCTTACCGAAGCGGACGATCACGGCCTGACTGGTCTCCGGCACCACGATGATGCTCGAGAGGATCGTCATCAGCACGAACAAGGCGATCAGCGCCCACATGATGGGTCGGCGCAGGATAGTGGCGATCATCGGGCGGGTCCTTGTGGGTCCTGAACCGCGGGCGAAGGTGTCGTCCCTCGCTGCAGCGGAAGATAGGGGGTCACGCCCGGGGCTTCGATGATCGTTTTGTCCACGTTCTGCAGCACACGCTCCATGGTCTCGTAATACATGCGGCGGCGGGTGACCTCCGGGCTAAGGCGATACTGTTCGTACACCTTGTCAAACGCGGTCGCCTCGCCCTGCGACAGCTGCCTGAGCTGAAGCGCATAGGAATTGGCATTGTTGATGTCGCTCTGCGCTGCCTGTTGCGACGCGCTGACCGCCTTGAAGGCGTCGTTCACGGCCGCGGGCGGATCAGCCTGCCGGATCGCCACACCCTGCAGAACCACCCCGGAGCGATACGCGTCGAGTACGCGCTGCATCTGCTCCTGTACGCGCGCTTCGATGTCTCCGCGCTTTTCGCCGATCGCCTGGTTAAGCGTGACGCCGCTCAGCGCGGCACGCATCACGCTCTCGGCAACCTGTTGGATGGTTTCCTCGGGATTCTGCATCTCGAACAGGAAAAGCTCAGGGTCGCGTACGTTCCAGCGGACCGAATATGCGATATCGATGATGTTCTGGTCGCCCGTCAGCATCAGCGTCTCTTCGGAGGCGGAGCCAAGGTCGACAGTCCGGATGTTCGACACGTCGATCTTGCGCACGCGCTCGATCGGCCAAGGGAGACTGATGCCGATGCCTGGCGACAAGGTGCGTGAGTAGCGTCCGAACTGAGTCACGACACCGCGCTCTTCGGGAGCGATCCGGTGGAATGTCGAAAGCAGCAGCCACAAGGCGCCCAGCGCGATCAGTGCCCAGATAACGATCGATCGATTGGGGCCACGGCGAGCTTGCCCGGTGCCGCCTCCACCGCCTGGACCGCCGAAACGAGCGCGGCCGCGGCGAAGCAGGTCGTCAATGGAAGTGACGTTGCCGAAATTACCGGCGCCACTTGGACGACGGGCAGGGCCAGCGGACCAAGGTCCGGCCGGAGGCGGCTCGGCCGGCGGCTCGCCTAGGCCACCGCGGCCTTCACCAGCGCCATTGCCTCCGCCGCTAGAACCCCAAGGTCCTTTGACGTCAGCAAACAGCCCGCGGCGACCGCGAGCGCCTGAGACCATGGAAGAAATTGCGACCCACCCCGGAACTATGCTCATTGCGCAGATATAGAGGTGGACTTTGGGAATAACAGTAGTGCCCTGTCGATTGCGAGCTTGTGCAACAACCGTGCGCACGACACATGCACCCTCATGGCAACCCAATCTCCTCAGCAGGTTTGCAAGAAGATAACCGATCTCAACCTGTTGCTCGCGGTCAGATGACGATGTCCTTACAAGAATTGCTTGACGGCCATCCGGACGCTGCGCGCGTGCGATCGGCCACGGTTCGTGACGCTGTAGCAACCCTGGTGGTGGACGCTTCGGGGCTTTCGCCGGACGAGCGCTCCACACTGGAGGATAGACTTCGAATTGCAGCGCTTGAGGCGCCAGGCGTAACCGAGGTCCGAGTTGCGATGACAGCGGCCAAGGTCAATGGGCCAAGGATGATCGCCGTTGGATCGGGCAAGGGCGGCGTGGGCAAATCCACCGTGTCCGCCAATCTGGCAGTAGCACTGGCCAGGCTGGGCAAGCGCGTGGGTCTGATCGATGCCGACATCTATGGCCCGTCGCAGCCGCGCTTGCTGGGGACCGATGCTCGCCCGGAAGCACGCGCTAAGCAGTTGATCCCGGTCGAGGCGCACGGCGTGAAGCTGCTTTCGGTCGGGCAATTGGTGAGCGCCGGCCACGCTTTGGCTTGGCGAGGGCCGATGGCGTCGGGCGCACTGACGCAATTGGTCGAAGGTGACTGGAGCAATACCGACCTGATCATCGTCGACCTGCCGCCAGGCACGGGCGACGTGCATTTGTCCTTGATCCAGAAAGCACGGCCGATCGGAGCGGTGATCGTGTCTACGCCACAGGACCTCGCGCTGATCGATGCGGCGCGGGCGATCGACCTGTTTGGCAAGACCAGCGTGCCGGTACTCGGGCTGATCGAGAACATGGCCGGTTACCAATGTCCGCATTGCGGCGAGACCAGCGATCCGTTTGGGCAGGGCGGTGCAGAGGCAAGCGCGCGGGCGCAGGGCATTCCCTTCCTTGGGCGGCTGCCCTTGTCGGCCAGCCTGCGCTTGGCTTCCGATGCCGGAACGCCGCCGGCTGCTGGGGAGGGCCCCGCAGCCGACGCGTTCCGGGACCTTGCACTCAAGTTGCTGGCGGCAATCGATCCGGCTTAGCCGGCGGCAACGGTCATCTCGGGAATGAGGATGGTCGGCGCGTCGATCCCGCGGCGGCGCTCCAGGTCGCTTGCCGGCTCCAGTGTGCGGAACATGTCGAGCAAATTGCCGGCGATGGTGATTTCGGTCACCGGGGAGCCAATCTCCCCGTTCGAGACGAGAAAGCCCGACGCGCCGCGTGAATAATCGCCGGTGAGGCCGTTCACTCCCATCCCGATGAGTTCGGTGATCAATATCGCCTGGGGGAAGGCAGCGAGGAGCTGCTCGCGGCTGCGCTCGCCGGGCAGCATGACGAGATTGCTTGGGCCGGCACCGGGCGAGCCGCCGACACCGCGCACCGCATGACCGGTTGGCGCGATGCCAAGCTGCCGGGCTGCCGCGCTCTCGGCGAGCCAGGTAGTCAGCACGCCATCGTCGATGAGGTCCATTTCGCGCACGGGCAGGCCTTCGCCGTCGAACGGACGGGAGCGCACGCCGCGTCGCCGTAGCGGCTCGTCGCGGATGGTCACGCCGGGTGCAAACAGGCGCTCGCCCATTTTGCCGTTCAGAAAGCTCGTGCCGCGGGCGATGCTGCTGCCGGTGATCGCCGACGTGAAGTGGCCTAGCAGCGATGACGACACGCGGGGGTCGAAGAGCACCGGCATGCGGCCCGGCGCCGGCTTGATCGGGTTGATGCGCTTGGCCGCACGTTCGCCAGCGCGGCGGCCGATCGCCTCGGCGTCCTCCAGGTCTTCCTCGAAGCGAACGCTATCATACGCATAGTCCCGCTGCATGCCGCTGCCTTCGCCGGCGATCACGCTTACCGAGCAGCTATGCCCGCTGGCGCGATAAGCGCGCGCAAAGCCGTGCGATGTGGCCAAGGCGACCGTAGAAGCGGAAGCGCTCGCCGAGCCACCACCGGAGTTGGTGATCCCCGCGACGGCTCGTGCAGCATTCTCTGCCGACATGGCACGGGCCCGAAGTGTGGCGGGCTCAGACTCCGGTCGATCGTCCCAGCCGTCGATATCGGGCACGTTGCCCATCAGCAGGAGCTCGGAAGGAGCGAGGCCGGCGAACTCGTCCTCCGGTGCCTCGCGCGCCATGGCGACGGCGCGTTCCACCAGCGCTTCGAGGGCAGGCTGGCGCAAGTCCGACGAAGCGACGCTGGCCGAGCGCTGGCCGACAAACACGCGAAGGCCGATTTCCTGCCCTTCCGAGCGGCTGACATCTTCCAGCTCGCCAAGGCGCACTTGGACGCTGGTGGAGCGTTCGGACGCCAGCATGGCATCGGCGGCCGTGGCACCGCCGCGCACCGCTTGTTCGATGAGGGATTGAGCGATCTGGCAGGCTTCTTGGGGGGTCAGCATGGGCTCGCTTTAGCGGCTAGGCTCCGCTGCTCAAGCCCACGGCGAGCATGCCGAAGAACACCAAGGCGCCGCACCAACGGTTGGAGCGGAACAAGGCAAGGGCGCGGTCGGGATCGTCGGGGTCGGCCCGCGCGACTTGGCCGGCAAGGTGGAGCGCGGCCGGCAGCAAGGCCAGCAAGGCAAGCAATTCAGGCCGTACGGTCCACAACGCCATCGCCCATCCGCCGACCGCTAGAGCGTAGAACAGACCAACACCGACGCGCGCATGACGGCCCAAAGCGCGCGCAGAGGACCGCACGCCAACCAGGGCGTCGTCTTCTTTGTCCTGAATGGCGTAGAGGGTGTCGTAACCGATCACCCAGGCGACAGAACCTGCGTACAGCCACAACGCTGCGGCATCGATGGTGCCGGTCACGGCCGGCCAGCCGACCAGCGCGCCCCAGGAGAACACCAGCCCGAGCCACGCCTGCGGCCACCATGTAATCCGCTTCATGAAGGGGTAAGCGGCGACGAGCGCCATACTGCCCAGCGCCACGATCTGGGCGGTGAGTTCCAGTTGTAGCAGGACCAACAATCCGACGAGGCACAGCGCGAGGGTCAGCGCCCACGCGGCACGGACTCGAACGCGCCCGCTTGCCAAGGGCCGGGCACGCGTGCGCGCCACTTGCGCGTCGAGATCGCGATCGACGATGTCGTTGTAGACGCAGCCGGCCGAGCGCATGGCGACCGCGCCAAGCGCGAGCCAGGCGAACAGGGACCAGCGTCCGTCCACGCCGGCGAGAGCGACGCTCCACGCACACGGCCAGAACAACAGCCATGCCCCGATCGGACGATCCAGGCGCATCAGGCTGGCGTACGGTCGCAGCGATGCCGGCAGCGCGCCGATGAAGCCGCGGCGTTCGCTGTCGGGGACGAGATCGCTGGTCATTGTTCCGCCTTTGCCGGGCAGGGCGCGGGCGTGCAATGAGGGACTCGGAGAGACGATGTGATCGGACAACAGCCATGACCGCCGTTCCCGCCTGGCCGCCGCGCTCGGCGCCGCGATTGTTCGTGGCCGATGCGACGCTTGCGGAGGGCGCCGAGGTGCGGCTTGATGGACCACCCGCGCATTACCTTGCCAACGTGCTTCGGATGGAAGCGGGCGGGGCGGTTCTGTTGTTCGACGGGGTGTCGGGCGAATGGCTGGGCAGGGTGGTCGAGGCCGGACGCAAGCGGGTGATCCTGACCATCGAGCGCCGGACCAAGCCGATCGAAGCGGTGCCGCCGCTGACGCTCGCCTTTGCGCCGGTGAAGCGAGCGCCGCTAGATTGGCTGGTCGAGAAGGCGACCGAATTGGGCGTGGCGCTGCTGCAGCCGGTGATCACGCAGCGCACGGTGGTCGAGCGGGTGAAAACGGAGCGGCTGCAGGCGATCGCGAACGAGGCCGCCGAGCAGTGCGGGCGCACCTTGCTGCCTAGGATTGCCGAGCCGATGGCCTTGCCGGCATTCCTCAAGACGATCGCCGAGCCGCTGTATTTCGCGGACGAGACCGGCGGCGCGCCAGTGCACGAGGCGATGCAGCCCGGCCCTGCCACCATCCTCACCGGACCAGAAGGTGGCTTTACGGAGGAGGAGCGTGCTTTAGTCCGAGCGCATCCGGCCGCGCGCGCCATCACGCTTGGACCACGCATTCTTCGCGCTGAGACCGCGGCTCTGGCCGCAGTCTCGGCCTATATGGCGCTTGCCGGGGACTGGCGCTAAGCGCTTCCCCCACATGACCACGCGCACCGATCATTCGCCCAGTCCGCTCATCGAGAGCCGCGACGACCTGCTGTCGATCTTTTCGGGCGGGGAGAAGCCGCGCGACGCGTGGCGCATCGGCACCGAGCACGAGAAGTTCGTTTATCGCACGGCCGATCACCGGGCGCCGTCCTGGGACGAGCCCGGCGGGATCCGCGACCTGTTGCAGGGCCTGACCGAGTTCGGCTGGGTTCCGGTGGAGGAAAATGGCAAGATCATCGCGCTTGCCGGGGCGGATGGAACGGTGAGCCTGGAGCCGGCCGGGCAGCTCGAATTGTCGGGCGCGCCGCTGGTCGATCTGCATGGGACCTGTGCGGAGGCTGGCCGCCACCTGCAGCAGGTCAAGACCGTAGGCGACCGGCTTGGCCTGGGCTTCCTCGGCCTCGGCATGTGGCCCGACAAGACGCGAGCCGAGCTGCCGATAATGCCCAAGGGTCGCTACAAGATCATGCTGGGGCACATGCCCCGCGTGGGCAATCTTGGCCTCGACATGATGCTGCGCACCTGCACCATCCAGGTGAATCTCGATTATTCGAGTGAAGCCGACATGGTGAAGAAGTTTCGCGTCGGCCTCGCGCTGCAGCCGGTGGCAACCGCATTGTTCGCCAATTCGCCGCTCACCGAGGGCAAGCCCAATGGCTTCAAGTCGTTTCGCAGCCACATCTGGGAGGACACGGATCCGCACCGCACCGGAATGCTGCCGTTCGTGTTCGAGGAGGGCTTCGGATATGAGCGCTACTGCGACTATGCGCTCGATGTGCCGATGTACTTCGTTTACCGCGAAGGTCAGTACATCGACTGCGCCGGCGAGAGTTTCCGCAAGTTCATCGACGGCCAATTGCCGCAGCTTCCGGGTGAACGCCCGCGGCTGAGCGACTGGGTCGATCATCTGTCCACCGCCTTTCCCGAAGTGCGCCTCAAGAGCTTCCTCGAGATGCGCGGTGCCGATGGCGGGCCGTGGGGTCGGATTTGCGCCTTGCCAGCGCTGTGGGTCGGGCTGCTGTACGACGATGGTGCGCTGAATGCGGCCTGGGACCGGGTCAAGCATTGGACCATCGACGAGCGCGAGCAATTGCGGCGCGACGTTCCGACTATGGCTCTCCAGGCTCCCGTCCCGGGCGGCGGCACCGTGCAGGACCTGGCGCGCGAGGTGCTCGAGATTGCGGGTGCCGGCTTGTCGGCGCGGGCCGCGATGAACGGCGCCGGCGATAATGAGAGCGGCTTCCTTGATCCCCTGCGCGATGTCGTGGCGAGCGGCCGCACCTTCGCCGATCGGCTGCTCTCGGAGTATGAAGGCGAGTGGGCCGGCGATGTGTCGCGGGTGTACGACGAGTTCAGCTTCTAGCTGTCCCATTTTGACCCAATAGTCCCAATGTTCGCGGTGACGTACCGATTTTTGCCGGTGGGGCTGGGCTCCCGATTGCAGGATGTGCGCTGACTGGGGGCGAGCTTAGTGGCTGTGAGTGCATGGCGCGAAGTGGAGCAGATGTCGGGCGTGTAGGACAGGGTCGCGCGGCGTCGATCACTCGCCGGGTCGGTAGACCCGCTTGGTCGCCTTGGCCAGGTCGTCAGGCCAGAACAGGACTTCCCGCAGGTTTCCGTCGGCATAGAGCTGAGCCTGGTCGGCGAAGTGCGGCGAGGCGGGATCGCCGCTTTGGCCGCCGGCCTTGACCGCATTGGCGCGCACGCGGGGACCAAATTCAACCACCGAGACGAAGCTGTTGCCAGCCACGCCGTAGCGGCGCTTGGTCGGGCTATTGCCGTCCACGCCGAGCGACGCCAGCGAGCCGAAATTGCCCGAAGCGAATGGGACGGGGATGCTTGGCCGGTCGTCGCGGAACGGGGCCGCGGAGTCGCCGGAATAGCGTTGGTAGCGATTGACCTCAGACCACTGCACGCGCCAGCGGCCCCAATCGGCTTGCAGCGCGGCCAGCGAAGCACTGAGGGCGGCGAGTTTCTGATCGGCGCTGCTATCTGCTGGAATGCGGCCGATGGTGCGGGCGAAGGGCTCCTGGCGCCTGGGTAACTGCCGGGCGAGACGCTCGCCCCAGGCAGTGGCCAGCGTTTGCGCTTCGCTCGTCAGGCTCCAGCGGAAGTCCCAGTTACGCAGCAGGGCGATGGGCTCGCGGAGGGCGGCGCGGCGGGGGTCGGCGGAGGGTAGTGCATCGAACGCCGCGACCAGCGAAGGCACGATCGCCGCGAAGCCGGGCTGGTAGCGGTCGAAGGCGGCCGCTTGCAGCTTTTCGAGCGTCCAATCCTTGCTTGCCGTCAGCAGGCGGAGCGAATGCTCCTCGCGGAAATTGGGTCCGAATGTATCCATGTACCCGGGAAAGTCCCGAGCACGCGGGCTGTAGGCGCCCGCCGCGCGATACGGCCCGGTATTGCTGTTCTGGACCCAGCCATTGACCGGCCGGACGCTGCTGGGCAGTTCGCCGAGGCCGTGGAGCGAACCCCAGTCGGTTGCCGGGTCGCTGCCATCAACCGGACGCGTATAGTCGAAGCGAGCACTTCGCCGGGGTACGAATTGCGGGTGCAGATAGGCGATTTCGCCTTTGTCGTCGGCGAACAGGGTGTTGTTGGAGCTGTTGGCTCGCAGGCCTGCAACCCGGAGGAAGCCGTCGAGGGTGGTCGCCTTGGTGCGAAGGAAACTTTGCTGCAGCGCCTCGACCGGACGGTTCATCATGGCGAAGGCGATCCACTTCGTGCCGTCGGTGCGGACGATCGGGCCGTGGTGCGTCGCCCATGTGGTGAAGGTCCGGCTCGCCATTTGGCCCGTGGGAAGGCGCACGCGCAGGGTGACGGGGCGAATGGTCACGGGCCGGGTGGCGGAGCCGTAGCGGTACGTGGGTGCCTTGCCGGGCAGCACGGCCTCGGCGAACTCATCGACATTGTCGACGCCGCTGCTGGTGTGCATCCACCCGGCGTGGGCGTTGAAGCCCTGGTAGATGAAGAACTGCCCCCAAGTAGTCGCGCCATAGGCGTTGAGGCCGGCGTCGCTGCTCATCTGCTGCTCGGAGCGAAAGAACAGGCTGGTGTGCGGATTGATCAGCAGCAGCGCTCGGCCGTTGCTCGTCAGCCCCGGTGCGATGGCGATGCCGTTGGACCCTCGCGGCTCGCGATCGTTTGGCAGGCTGGCGATCTTGGCCGTTTTGCCGTCAGGGTCGTAGAAAGCCTGCAATGACTTGAGGTCGATGCGCTCGATGTCGCCGCCGATGCTTCCTTCGGTGAAGGAGAAGGCCATCCATGGTTCGAAGCGCTTGAGCACGCGGGGCCGGACTTGTGGGTGGGTGGCGAGGTAGTAGTTCAGCCCGTCGGCCCAGGCTTGGGTGAGCGCCTGCAGCCACGCCGGTGCGCGCGCCTGGTCGGCGCGGAGCTGGGCGTCGCTGACGTACAGGCGGGCGCGCAGATCTTCCCACAATGCCTTCTCGCCATCGGCTTCGGCGCGGCGGCCCAGCGCGGTGAGGTAGTTGTTCTCGATGCGCGGAAAGTCGTCCTCGGCCTGGGCGTAGATCATGCCGAACACCGCGTCGGCGTCGCTGGCGCCGTGGACGTGGGCGATGCCCCAGCGGTCGCGGGTGACGGTCACGCGCGACGCCTCGGCCTTCCAACGGGCGAGTTCGGGGGCGGGCGCGGTGGCCGCGACGGCAGCGGCGAGGAGGGCAAGGAGCATAAGCGGATGCTGGCACCCTCCGGCGACATCGGCAATGCTTGTTGCGCTTCCCTTTGCGAGCGGCGCGACACGCGTCTAGGCTGATCCGATGTCCAGCATCTTCATCGGCGCGCGCTCCGGCGGCGGTCAGCCCCAAGCGCTCGAACTCAGCCGCGCCAATCGCCACGGGCTCATCGCGGGGGCGACCGGCACGGGCAAGACCGTCACCTTGCAAGGCCTGGTGGAAGGGCTTTCCGCAACCGGGGTGCCCTGTTTCGTGGCGGACGTGAAAGGCGATCTGGCGGGGCTAGCAATGCCGGGTTCGCCGACCGGGCGAATGCATGACGTCTTCACCGCCCGCGCCGCCGAGATCGGGCTCGCCGACTGGCGCTATGCGGCGGTGCCCACGCAATTGTGGGATCTGTTTGGCCAGCAGGGGCATCCCATCCGCACCACGGTGAGCGAGATGGGGCCGCTGTTGCTGGCGCGGCTGCTGCAGCTGACCGATGTGCAGGAAGGCGTGCTGGCGATTGCCTTCCATGTCGCCGACGAGGAAGGGCTGGCGCTGGTCGACCTGGACGACCTGCAGGCGATGATGGTCTCGGTTGGCGAGCGGGCGGACGAGCTCACGCTCAAATATGGCAACGTCGCCAAGACCTCCGTGGGTGCCATCCAACGATCCTTGCTGCAATTGCGCGGGCAGGGGGCGGAGAACTTCTTCGGCGAGCCGGCGCTGGATCTTCACGATTTCCTCGGCCGGGACGAGGCGGGCCTTGGCATCGTCAACATATTGGCGGCCGACCGGCTGATGGCCTCGCCGCGTCTCTATGCGACGTTCCTGCTGTGGCTGCTGAGCGAATTGTTCGAGCTGCTGCCCGAGATCGGCGATGTCGATCAGCCGGTGCTGTGCTTCTTCTTCGACGAGGCCCATCTGCTGTTCGAGGACGCACCGCCGGCGTTGCTGGACAAGGTCGAGCAGGTGGTGCGCCTGATCCGCTCCAAGGGCGTGGGGGTGTATTTCATCACGCAGAACCCGATCGATATTCCCGACACCGTGGCGGGCCAGCTTGGCAATCGGGTGCAGCATGCATTGCGTGCGTTTACCCCTCGCGATCAGGCCGCGGTGCGGGCGGCGGCCGAGACTTTCCGACCCAACCCCGATGTCGATGTCGCCACCGCCATCACCGAGTTGAAGGTGGGCGAGGCGCTGGTGTCACTGCTGTTGCCCGACGGAGCCCCGAGCCCCGTGGAACGCGTGTTGATCCGGCCACCATCGTCGCGGGTTGGACCGCTGACCGCGGAGGAACGGCGAGCGCTGGTGCAATATGACGCGATCGGCAGCCGCTACGATGTGCTCGTGGACCGGGAGAGCGCGCAGGAGATCCTGCAGGGCAAGGCCAGCGAAGCCGCTGCTTCGGTTGCCGCGGCCAAGGCGACGACCCTGCAGGCCAAGGAAGACGCGCTTCGAGCCAAGGAGGATGCGCGCGCTGCACGCGAGCAGGCGCAGGCCGATGCGCGTGCCCGGCGGGAAGCCGACGCCCAGGCGACGCGCGATGAGCGTGAGCGGGTGCGGGCAGCGCGTGAGGCGGCCAAGCCGAGCACCGCCGAGAAGATGATCCAGTCCGCCACCCGCGCGGCAGCAAGCTCGGTGGGGCGGCAGCTTGGAAATTCGCTGCTGCGCGGCATTCTTGGCGGCTTCCTGAGGAGATAAGGATGACCTTTCTCAACACCGATTTCACCGCCGCGGCAGCGGCCGAGTTCGAGCAGACGGTCGCGCTTCGCCGGGCGATCCACGCCGATCCGGAGCTTGGGCTGCAATGCCCGCGCACCACGGCCAAGCTCAAGGCATCGCTCGAGGGATTGCCGCTCGAGGTACGCGATTCAACGTCGACGACGGGTTTCGTGGCGATCCTGCGCGGCGGACAGCCGGGGCGCACGGTGCTGCTTCGCGGCGACATGGATGCTTTGCCGATCGTGGAGGACACAGGGCTCGATTTCGCCAGCAAGGTGCCCGGCAACATGCACGCCTGCGGTCACGATACGCACTCGGCGA
The DNA here is from genome assembly GCA_964243335.1 of uncultured Sphingomicrobium sp. Lineage (GTDB taxonomy): Bacteria > Pseudomonadota > Alphaproteobacteria > Sphingomonadales > Sphingomonadaceae > Sphingomicrobium. Next base: position 138,061 of record CAXTED010000007.1, read on the forward strand.
TGCTGGCTTCGGCGGCGCGGATCCTGTGCGCTCAGCAGGCAAGCCTGAAGGGCACGGTGGTGTTCATGTTCCAGCCCGGCGAGGAGGGCTATCATGGCGCACGGCACATGATGGCCGACGGCCTGCTGGCCGATCCGCGGCCCGATGCTGCTTTTGCCTTGCACATCTTCCCGACGATGCCGGGCGGGCTGCTCGCCTGCCGGCCGGGCGCGTTGCTGGCGTCCACCGATGCGCTGCGGGCGACGGTTCGTGGCAGAGGCGGGCACGCCGCCATGCCGCACGACGCGATCGACCCGATCCCGGTCGCCTGCGAGATCGTCGGGGCGCTGCAGGCATTCATCGCGCGGCGCACGGTTTTCTCCGACCCCGCGGTGTTGTCGATCACCGCGATCGAGGCCGGAAGCGCCTACAACGTCATCCCGGACGAGGTGCACATGAAGGGCACGCTGCGCACGCTGTCCGAAGGCATGCGTGCAGCCGGGCGGGCCGGCTTCAAGCGCATCGTCGAGCAGGTTGCCGCCGCGCATGATTGCATCGGCACGGTCGAGGTCGACGAGGGCTATCCCGCCACCAACAACGATCCGCGCGCGGCCGCGATGGTCGCCTCCACGGTGTCGGACCTGTTCGGCGCGGAGAGCTACGCCGAGATGCCCGACCCGATCATGGGCGGCGAGGACTTCGCTTATGTGCTGCGCGAGATCCCCGGTGCCATGGCGTTCCTGGGCGTGGCACCACCGGGCGAGGATCCGGCGACGCGGGCGCCGATCCACAATGGCCGTATGACGGTGCATGAGGACTGGCTGCAGCGCGGCGTGGCGCTTCACTGCGCGCTCGCGACGCGGTTCCTGGCGGAGGGGTTTTAGCGGACGGATCGTAACGGCTTGGGCGCTTTGCCCTTCCACTTACCCGCGCTAACAGCGCGAGCGAACACATAAGGACTGCCACTTGGCCACCATCGCCGCACCGACCTCCGAGGTCTCTCCTCTCCGCGAGCTCACGCTACGCGGGATTGTGCTTGGCGCGATCCTGACGTTGCTGTTCACGGCGGCGAATGTTTACCTTGGGCTCAAGATCGGGATCACCTTCGCCACCTCGATCCCCGCCGCGGTGATCTCCATGGCGGTGCTTCGGTTGGTGCGCGGTGCGACCATCCAGGAAAACAACATCGTCCAGACCATCGCTTCGGCGGCGGGGACGCTGTCGGCAATCATCTTCGTGCTGCCCGGGCTGATCATGGTCGGCTGGTGGACCGGTTTCCCCTATTGGCTATCGGTGGCGATCATCGCCATCGGCGGCACGCTGGGTGTGATGTACTCGGTACCGCTGCGCCGCGCTTTGGTGACCGGATCGGACCTGCCTTACCCCGAAGGCGTCGCGGCGGCCGAGGTCCTAAAGGTCGGCGCGGGCGTTGGCGGCGCCGAGGAGAATAAGAAGGGCTTGGCGGCGATCACCGTCGCCGCGCTGGTCAGTGGCGGCTATTTCCTGCTCGCCCAGATGAAGCTTGTCGCCGCCGAAGCGGCCAAGGCGTTTCCGGTCGGCGCTGGAGCCAGCCAAGTCTCCGCAAGCCTGTCGATGGCGCTGATTGGCGTTGGCCATCTGGTTGGGCTGGCCGTGGGCATCGCCATGCTCGTCGGGCTGTTGATCGGCTGGGGCGTGCTGGTGCCGTGGTTGACCGCCGTCACCCCGCTGATCGCGGGCACGGGGCTGGAAGAACATGTGTCGACGGTCTTCCGCAGCGAAGTGCGCTTCATCGGCGCCGGGACCATCGGCGTTGCCGCGATCTGGACGCTGCTCAAGATTCTGGGGCCGATTGCGCGCGGTATCAGCGCGGCGCTGGCGGCAAGCCGTGCTCGGCAGTCGGGCGGGCAGGCGAGCCTGGCGCTGACCGAGCGCGACCTGCCGATCGGACTAATCGCCGGCGTGATCCTGGCCCTGATGGTGCCGATTGCTTTCTTGCTGACCGCGTTTGCCCAGAGCGGCCCGATCGCGGCCAATCCGGTGCCGGCAATCGGGCTGTCGATCCTCTATATCCTGCTCGCCGGCGTGATCATTGCGTCGGTGTGCGGTTATATGGCGGGCCTAATTGGCGCCTCGAACAGCCCGATCTCGGGTGTCGGCATTCTCGCCGTGCTCGGCATCGCTCTGATCCTCGCGGCCTTGTTCGGCGGCAACGTCGATGAGGCGGGGACCAAGAGCCTGGTCGCCTTCGCCCTGTTCGTCACCGCCATCGTGTTCGGCGTTGCGACGATCTCCAACGACAATCTGCAGGACCTCAAGACCGGGCAATTGGTTGGCGCCACCCCCTGGCGGCAACAGGTCGCGCTGATCCTCGGCGTGATCTTCGGTGCCTTGTGCATTCCGCCGATCTTGAACCTGCTCAATGACGCCTTCGGCTTCCAGGGCGCTCCGGGCGCCGGACCCAACGCGCTCGCCGCCCCGCAAGCAGCGTTGATTTCGGCGATCGCGCAAGGTGTGCTTGGCGGCTCGCTGAGCTGGGACCTGATCGGGATCGGCGCGGGCATCGGCGTGGTTGTGATCATCATTGACGAGCTGCTTCGCCGCACCGGCAAGCGGTCGCTGCCTGCCTTGGCGGTGGGCATGGGCATCTATCTGCCGATGGGCCTGACCCTGCTGATCCCCTTGGGGGCGTTCCTGGGCCACCTTTACAATCGTTGGGCGCTGAGCTCGGACAACCCTGAGTTCAAGGAGCGACTGGGCGTGCTGATGGCGACCGGGTTGATCGTGGGCGAGAGCCTGCTCGGCGTGGCCTTTGCCGGGGTAGTCGCGGGTGCGGAGAGGGCCGGGTCGACCGACAGCGCCAATGTGCTGGCGGTGGTTGCGCCCGATTGGCCGCTGGCCGTGCCGCTTGGGCTGATCCTGTTCGCCGCGGCGATCGTCGCGCTTTATGCCTGGACACGCCGCGCGGCCATCGCGACCCCCGGCGCCAGCGGTCACGACCCCAACGAGTTGCCTCCGCGAGAAGCGAGTATCCGCTGATGGAACCGGCATTTCTTGGCAAAGCGAGTTCGCTTCCGGCCTCTCCGGAGGAGGCGCGGCTCGACTATGTGCCCAACCCGCGGGTCGGGTCGCTCTATGTGGTGCGGTTTGCCGTGCCGGAGTTCACGTCATTGTGCCCGGTGACCGGCCAGCCAGACTTCGCGCATCTGGTGCTGGACTATGCTCCCGGCGAAACCATCGTCGAGAGCAAGAGCCTCAAGCTGTTTCTCGGCAGCTTTCGCAATCATTGCGGCTTTCACGAGGACGTCACGGTCGGCATCGGGCAGCGACTGTTCGACGAGATGAAGCCCAAGTGGCTGCGCATCGGCGGCTATTGGTATCCGCGTGGCGGAATTCCAATTGACGTGTTCTGGCAGTCAGGCGCCCCGCCGGAAGCGCTGTGGCTGCCCGATCAAGGGGTCGCCAGCTATCGCGGGAGGGGTTGAGCGTGGACAGCTTGATCTCAACGCAGTGGCTTGCCGACGAACTCGGCGCCCCCGATCTGGTGGTGATCGATGCCAGCAAGTTCCTGGACGGACGCGACGCTGCTGCGGAGTATCGCGCGGCGCACATTCCGGGAGCGCGCTTTCTCGACATTGGCAAGGTCGCCGACCCGGACTTTCTCGGCGCCAACATGCTGCCGAGCGCGGCCGATTTCGCGGCCGCGATGGAGTCGCTTGGGGTTGGCTCCGACGATCGCATCGTGGTCTACGACAATTCACCGCTGAGAAGCGCCACACGAGGCTGGTTCATGCTGCGGCACTTCGGCGCGCGGCAAGTGGCCGTGCTCGACGGTGGGCTCGGCAAATGGCTTGCCGAGGGACGCGCGACGGAGAGCGGCGAACCCGAAGAGCGTCACGCCCGTTTCGAAGCGACTGGCGCTAGCGACGTGGTTACCAAGGACGACGTTCTCGGGGGTTTTGAGATGCCACTGGTGGACGCCCGCGATCAGGCGCGCTTCGAGGGCACGTCCAGCGATCCGCGGCCGAATGTCGCCGACGGGCACATTCCAGGCTCTCGCAATTTGCCGTTCGCATCATTGTGGAACGCTGACGGCACGCTGAAGCCGAACCAGGAACTCCGCGCGGCCTTTGCGGCGTCCGGCATCGACCCGGCGAGGCCATTCGTCGCCAGCTGCGGCTCGGGCGTGACTGCGAATTCGCTGCTGTTCGCCGCGCATCTGCTCGGCAATGACGAGACGCGTCTCTACGATGGAAGCTGGAGCGAATATGGTGCCGACCCGGCCACCCCGAAGGCGCTTGGACCGGCCTGAAAGCTTAGCCGCGGTTGGCGAAGAGCCGGGCGATTTCTTCCAGCCCGTCGCGGATTTCCTCCGACAGCGCGGCAACCGCCGCCGGGTTGGTCGTCCCACCGGCGTTCTGCAGTTCGACCATCGCCTCGAGGCCGGCCGCGGCGCCGTTGGCGGTACGCGTGGTGCGGGCGTCGAACGCCCGGACCGTGGAGGGCGCGGCGGTGGGCCACACCTGCGCAAAATCCATTTCGGTCGGCGTTGCCGGAGCCGGCGCGCCTGTCGTCAAGTCGATCAGGCGCAAGGCCTGCTGAACGCTGGCGAGCCGCGCGACGGCCTCGGCATACGGCGCTGGAGTGACCTGCTCGGCATCTGAAATGGAAAGGAAATGAAGCATGCGACTCGGAGTAAAGCGACAAGGCTAACGAGTCGTGAATCATTCCAAGCACTTGACCACTTCGGCCGCCAAGCCGGTCAACTTGCCGCGGGCGGCGCCTCAATGTCCCGAAGGATCCAGCCGCGCTGGGGAATGGTCTCGACGAACTCCGCACCATTGCTCGCAAGCCGCAATTTCTTGCGCAGCTTGGAGATGAAAACGTCGATGATCTTGGGCTGCGGCTGGTCGTCCATGCGGCGATAAAGGTGCTTCAGCAGCATATTGCGGGTGACGACATTGTTGCGCGCAAAGGCCAGCAGTTCCAGCACACGATACTCCATCTCGGTGATGGCGATCGGATGCCCATCGATGCGGATCAGGCGCTGGACCTGGTCCACCGCCAGGCGTCCGCCGCACAGGGTCGCCGGCATCTCGCTGCCGCTAGCCTTGAGCGTGGCGAGCAGGCGCGAGGCGAGTTCGTCGCCATCGTCCTGCGCCCCAGCAATGCCCGGCGCGCCGATCAGCTGCTGCTGGAGGTCGGCAACCGCCTTGTGCGCGTCCTCGGCCAGGCGCGCGCCTTCCTCGAACCGCTTGCGCGAGCGTTCAAGCATGGACTCGATCTCAACGAGCCGTGCTGCAATAGTGTCGTCCGCCATGTTGCCCTCCCCGGGTGTGCTGCTTGGACGTGCCCGGCTAAGGGGTGGTGGCGGATGCCACGGCGCTGTTGGCGGCTGGCGCTGCGATGATGCTTTGCGTCACGGCACCCTTGTCGACCACGACGGTCGACGGATCGCCCGCGGTGGAGCGGACGCCAAGGGCGGCACGCTCGCCGCCGGCACGTTCCAGCAGGCCAGTCTCGCCAGCGCTGCGCGGAGCCGGGCCGCCGAACAAAGCGCCGATTGCCTGCGCCTGAGCATCGCCGGCCGACAGCGAAGCGGTGCCGGCTGTCGGAGGTGCCAGCGTATAATCGGGCGGGATCACCAGCGGCGCATTGCGGGCAACCGCGAATTCGTCGAGCTGCTTGCCGCGGCTGGCGCAACCGGTGAGCGCGATGGCCGTGGTGGCCATGATGAGAGCGGAAATGAAGCGCATGTTATTCTCCTTGGCTCGCCTTGGCCTTGGCCGTGGCGGGATCCTTGATGAGGAACGCCCGCAGGATCAAGGCGAGAACGCCCAGACTAATCGCTGCGTCGGCGACATTGAAGACCAAAAACGGACGAAAGGACCCAAAGTGCAGATCGGCGAAGTCGACGACATAGCCGAAGCGGCTGCGATCGACGATATTGCCGAGCGCGCCGCCGAGCACGGCACCAAGGGCGATCTGGTCGCCGCGCTTGGGTTCGCGGGTCATCCACCAGGCCACGCCGACGGCGATAATGGCGGTGACCGCCACCAGTCCCCAGCGTGCAGCAACGCTATCGGCGGTGAACAGGCCCAGGCTGATGCCGCGATTTTCCACCCAGGTCAGGTCGAAAATGGGCAGCAGGTCGATGTGACCAACGGACTGCAACTCCAGCGGCACCGAGACAATGTACTTGGTAAGCTGATCGGCGAGGAACACGGCCAGCGCGACCAAAAAGCCGATGGTAGGGCGGGACTCAACCACCGACCACATCCTCGCAGCGAGCGCACAGGGCGCCATCGTCGGTGACCTCGGGCAGATGGCGCCAGCAGCGGCCGCACTTCGAGTAAGTGACTTTCTGCGTGGCCACGGCCGGTCCATGCACCACATGGCCGGTGTCGATCAGCACTTCGGACACGATGAACAGCTCGGCAAGATCCTGGCTGCCGAGCATCGGCCGGTCGGCGTCGTCGGGGAAGCCAAGCGCGACACGCGTTTCCAGGCTGGAGCCGATCTCCTTGGCGCGGCGCATCGGCTCGATGTGGGCGGTGACCGCCTCGCGGAGAGCCCGGTAAGTGGTCCAGATCTCTCCCAGGCGCGGGTCGGACACGTCGCCGATCTCCGGCCACTCCAGCAGATGCACGCTGCCGGCCTCGGGGAAGCGCGTGCCCCACACTTCCTCGGCGGTGAACACCAGCACCGGCGCGGCCCAGCGCACCAAAGCATGGAACATGGTGTCGAGCACGGTGCGATAGGCGCGACGCTTCGGGTCGGTCGGCGCGTCGCAGTAGAGGCTGTCCTTGCGGATATCGAAGAAGAAGGCGGACAAATCGTTATTGCAGAAGTCGCTGAGCGCGCGGGTGTAGGCGTTGAAGTCGTAGTCGGCGACGGCCCGGCGAAGCTCGGCATCGAGCGCGGCCAACAGGTGGAGCATGTAGCGCTCCAGCTCGGGCATGTCCTCGACGGCGACGCGTTCATCGTCGCCGAAGCCCTCGAACGCGCCGAGCAGATAGCGAAAGCTGTTGCGCAGCTTGCGGTAGCTGTCGGACACTCCGGCGAGGATCTCCTTGCCGATGCGATGATCCTCGGTGAAGTCCACCGACAGCGCCCAGAGCCGCAGGATGTCGGCGCCGGTGTCGCGGATCAGGTCCAAGGGGTTGATGGTGTTGCCGAGGCTCTTGGACATCTTCATGCCCTTTGAGTCCATGGTGAAGCCGTGGGTCAGCACGGTGTCGTAGGGCGCCCGGCCGCGGGTGCCGCAGCTTTCCATCAAGGACGACTGGAACCAGCCGCGATGCTGGTCGGAGCCTTCAAGGTAGAGGTCGGCGGGCCAGCTTTGTTCGGGCCAGCGGCCGCTTTCGAGCACGAACGCATGGGTGCAGCCGCTGTCGAACCAGACGTCAAGGATGTCGGTGACCTGCTCATAGTCGTCTGGGTTGCGATCGGGGCCGAGGAGGCGTGCGGCGGCCCCGTCGGCGGTCCAGGCGTCCACGCCGGCTTCGCTGATGGCGGCGACGATGCGGGCGTTGACGGCTTCGTCGACGAGGTAACGGCCGCTCTTGCGATCGACGAACAAAGTGATCGGCACGCCCCATGCGCGCTGCCGGCTGATCACCCAGTCGGGGCGGCCCTCGACCATGGATGATATGCGGTTGCGGCCCTTTTGAGGGACGAAGCGGGTGGCGGCGATGGCGGCAACCGCGGTCTGGCGGAGGGTTTGGCCCTGAGCGAGGTGCCCGCCCTCATTCTCCCAGCGCTGGACGGGCCTCTCTCCGCGTGGCGGAAGAGCCGCCAAAGGCGCGTCCATGGCGATGAACCATTGCGGGGTGCAGCGGTAGATGACGCGGGCCTTCGAGCGCCACGAATGGGGGTAGCTGTGGCGGAAGTCGGACGCCGCGAGCAGCGCGCCGGCTTCGCGCAGGTCGCTGCAGATGGGGCCGTCGGAGGCGTTGAACTTGGTGTTGATGACCGAGCCCTGGCCGCCGAACCAGGCCCAATCCTCGCGATACTTGCCGTCGCCTTCGACTGCGAAGACCGGGTCGATGCCGTTGGCCTTGCAGAGCGCGAAATCGTCTTCGCCGTGGTCGGGCGACATATGAACGAGGCCGGTGCCAGCGTCGGTGGTGACGAAGTCGCCGGGGAGGAAGGGGCGGGGCTTGGCGAAGAAGCCGCCGAGGTGGTGGAGCGGGTGGCGGACGATGGTGCCTTTCAGGGCAGAGCCTTTGAGCTTTCTTTTCGCAATCTCATCAACGATCCGTTCGGGATCGTTAGGAGACCCTTCCGGCAGCACGCTAAGACGCATTCCGGTTCGGGCTTCGAATGCGTCTCGAAGATCCTCCGCTATCAAGATTGTTCGGCCATCAGCTGCGTAGAAAGGGTAGTAATCTACGTCCGGCCCGTATGCGATCGCCTGATTGACCGGGATCGTCCAGGGCGTGGTCGTCCAGATCACCGCGTGCGCGCCGACCAGCTCGGCAATAGGCGACTCCACAATCTCGAACGCGACGTCGATCTGCGTGGACACGACGTCCTCATATTCGATCTCGGCCTCAGCCAGCGCGGTTTTCTCGACCGGGCTCCACATCACCGGCTTGGCGCCGCGATAGACCTGGCCGGTGGCGGCGAACTTCATCAGCTCGGTGACGATGGTCGCTTCGGCCTGATAGTCCATCGTGAGATAGGGCTTGTCCCAATCGCCGCCGATGCCGAGGCGCTTGAGCTGCTCGCGCTGCACGTCGACCCAGTGCTGGGCGTAAGCGCGACACTCGGCGCGGAACTCGGCCGGGGGGACCTCGTCCTTGTTGAGCTTCTTCTTGCGATATTGCTCCTCGACCTTCCACTCGATCGGCAGGCCGTGGCAGTCCCAGCCGGGCACGTA
>CAXTED010000008.1:0-134627 GCA_964243335.1 uncultured Sphingomicrobium sp.
TGTCGAATGCAGCGATCCGAGGGGGGACGATCCTAGAATTGGCAAACCCGTGGTGCGGATCACGCTTGCGGGTTGCGAGTGTCTTCGGCCCCACCGGCGGCAACGCCCATGCCTACGCCAAGGCCGCCCATTCCCATTCCAGCACCGCCGCCGCCGCCACCACCGCCGCTACCTCTTCCTCCGCCTTGTCGGCCATCGCCTTCGGCCTCGCTCTTGCCTTTGCCGCCGGCGGCCGCCGCTCTCGTTGGGCCCTGCATCGGTATCTCAAGCCCGGATGGGATAGGGTCGAGACCCAGCGCGCTTCGGACGAAATCCCGCAGCGACACGACCAGTTCGGCCGTGTGCACACGTTGCCCTGAATCAGGTCCCGGGCAGCACGGCTGGCGAGCCGGACATGGTCATCAGTGCCAAGCAGAATGATGTCCGACAGTGCCGCCTCAACCGCGTCTCTCACACGCCGGGCGCGCTCCGAACCTTGAATGCTGACGAGTCCGGAAACATCGGCCTGCGCGTCGAAAGCCGTATTAACGGCCCGGCGCTGCTCATCCCGCAGGTGGGTTGGGTCGACCAGAAGGTCGCCCGTGAACGAACCGCCAAGTGTCTTGTAGGCTGCGATCAAGGTACGAAGGCGCTCGTTGATCTGGCGGTTCTCACGCTCACGGCGTTGCTGAATGGTCGCCATGATCAACAGTCGAACCCCCACACCGATGACAGTGGCCAGTCCCGTCAACGTGGACAGAACTGCTTGCCGGGAACTGAAATCGAAGCTTCGCATCATGCCTCCGCGAATGGCTTGCTCCTGCGTACCTCAAGCGTACCCTTGTCCTCTGTCTCTCATCAGAAGTTTTCTTCGATGTAGCTTACTTAGACCGTCTGCCAACGGCTTGTCAGACTCAATAAGAGGCAAATGAACGAACGTCCGCCTGTGAATAGAGGACTGGTTGCGCTGGGCGTCCGCTTGCGGGTCCTACCCGCCTGCGCCGCGTAGCCGAAATTGGCTTGTCGATCTCGAACAGCTGCAAATCCGCTATGATGATGAGCGTCAGGGGCTCAGGACTGGCCTGGACTTCGCGCGCGAGCCGTCCGTCTTACCCTTAGGCACTTACGTCGCCGTCTTTTTGTTTGATCATCACGTTCATGTGGGCGATCTGCACTTGTAGCTCTTGTGCTTTCTTCAGGTCGCCGTGAGCCTCGGCAGTCGCGATCATCGTCAGGCAATCTCGCTTTACGCGATAAAGGCTGTTGAGAAACTCGTCGTTCTGGCGATTAGTCATTCAACTGACCCTTTTGCACGAGCGCGTAGCTCTTGCAGCCTACAGCTTAAACTAGCCTGGCTACGAGCATGGTAAATACGGCTGGATGGATGGGCGCCTAAACTGAACGCCTCCCCTAAATTGCCGGGACCATCGGACTTCGCCCTCCAGCGCCTGGAGCCCTTCGAATCTAATCCAGTGAATGTCGCCAACGCTTGGCCGATCCACGAACTCCACCTTGCAACCGCTTGGCGACACGTCGGTGGTCCGAACGATATAGTTCAGGCCCGACCTGCGGCGCAGCGAGATCGCAGCCTGCAACGACACCCGCTCATGTTCGCGCGGCTGGACTTCCTTGCTGTGCGGCCCATCGCTGAAGCGCAGGCCGGCATAGCCATCGACATACCAGCGGACGCTTGCGTCAAGCACGCCAAGCTCAAGAACCGACACCGTGATGCACGATCCCGGTGCAAGCGCCACGGGCGTTTCCACCTTGCAGCCACTATGAGACAGATCGACCACCTTGAGGTTTACCGCCGAGCCGTCCGTCAGCCTGGCCACGGCCGGCAATCGAATCCCGCGGCGTTCATTGCGATTGCGCTCGGCGGAGTCCGCGTCCGCTGACCGGCCGTTGGCTGCCGAATGCCCAGAGGGCAATGATGGGTTGAGGGAAGTCCGAGGCATAAGAACAGGTCCTTCTTTGCGGCAGGGCGCAGGGATCAACTGGTTGGGCTCACACTTAGCGAGCGATACCCACAGCCCAGTCCTGCATGGCCAAACGGCCTGAAATGCTCACTTCGGTGAATCGAGCTTGGTCAGCCTCTCGCCGGACGTGGTCGACCTGAAAAGCCGTAAGCGCCGTCTCGAAAGCGATTCCGCACATCTCGCCATCACACCACTGAACTGTTGCGTAGACCTCGGTGCCTTCTACTTTGAACTTCACGAAGCCACCCGCTTCGGGAAGGTCAGTGCCCTTCACCTTCGCGCCTGTTGATGAGACATCCAAAAGCACAGCGCTGCGCGAGCCGGTGACGGTTGTAACAAGAGCGGGTAGCACTGATTGAGTTCGGTCGGCACGTCGCCTCCCGCCGCCAATCCGCTTCCCGAAGACAGCCATCACGGACCTCGCTTGCTAGCCCCCGCCCGCAACTCGTTCATAAACCTTTACTCCCAAGGACATATTAGGAGTTGTGGTAAACGCCATAAACATGGTGTTAGCCTAAGAATTATCCGTCCGCCTTCTTCCAATCTGCGACACCGCCCAAGGCAGCACTTCGACAAGCGTTAAAGTGGTGCTAGGCAGTCAGCTCATTCAACTTCGATGACACATCGATCCACTAGGATATGCTCGTATGGACGAAGACTCAAACCAAGGTACGCAAGAACTTGCGGCCGAGCTGACCATTGCTTGGCTCTCAAATCCCAATACTCGCGCTCAGGCCACGGATGTGCGGGAATTTCTACTGTCGATGTTTGAGGCCGTCAGCAGTCTTGTTACCGAACAAGCTGCGGCACCGGACAGCCAGCCCGCCGAGGAGTATAAGCCCGCTACTACGGTCCGTCGCTCGCTTGCCTCGCCGGAGCACATCATCTCGTTGATTGACGGTCGCTCATACAAGACCCTTCGTCGTCACCTAGCGGGTCACGGCCTCTCGCCGGATCAGTATCGCCAGCGCTATGGCTTAAAGCCCGACTACCCGATGGTGGCGCCCGCTTACGCTGAAGTTCGTCGGGCAATGGCCAAGAAGATTGGCCTGGGACGGAAGCCCCGAACGGATGCACCGGCGAGCGAGGCACTGCCCCCTGCGGCAAAGCCTTCTAAGCGAGGACGGAAGCCTGCGACCGACACGGAATAGAGACATGGGGTTGTGAGCAGCTTACGGCTGTTCACGAGTGCACCCATGACACTGATCGAGACTAGCGACCCAACATGGCAGCCCGGTCTGTATCGCTTGGGCTGCCACGGACGTCGGCCGCGTGCGGACCAACAATGAGGACTGCTGGGCAGTTTCTGAGCATTTCAGCACGCAACTGCATGCTCGCTGGGGAGGGCAGCTGGAGCAGGACGCGTGGGCGCTGTTGCAAATGGCATGGGTGGTCACGGAGCGGGCGAAGTGGCCAGTGCACTTGCCACTGATTGCCTTCGCTTAGATTGCTTAGCCTCTCTTCGGAAAAGGAACTTCGATTAGCGATCGAGGCCACAAGCTCCGCCTTGCACGATGCGATCGGTCCTGCCACCAGCAAACAACTAAGAACCTCGACTTTTCGGGCGAGAGCCTAGGTCCAACCACGCGCCCGGGCGACGAGAGAGTTGCCTCTTCAAGGCGGTCTCACTCTGCTCCCCAAGGATCGTCGAGCAAGTCATCTTGAGGTTCATAGTACGGCTCACCGATGTCAATGAGTATCGGGCCAGCGTTGTCCGGTTCTTCCACGTACGGCATGCCAAAGCGAAGAAGCTGCGACAGAGCATCAGCCTGATCGTCAAAGCGCCCGTTCGGGAACGCAGCGACTTCCTTGATAAACTCTGCAAGCCAAGGTGCTGTTTCCGGAAGAACAACCTCGCCTCCCTCAATGCGACTGGCCTGTGCGTAGAAGCGTACCGCTTTTTCGCCATCTGGGCGGCATGGGATGGGGTGGGGCACACCCGCTGGGGGTGACCAAAGCATCTGCAGGAGCTGCTGTCCGCTTGATGCATCCTCAATCAGCAGACGTTGCACGCCGTACCGGTTGCATAGTTCAGCAACCCGCTGGCGAAGGGCGGCGAAGGCCATGCGCTCGCGGTTAACATCGATGATGTAAAAACGGCGTTCATAGAAGATAGCCGTGATGCCAACCGAGTAGTCATTGGACAGGTTGGTCTTCGAAGCAGTGTCCCAGCTTTGCACCACAAGGCCGCTGGTGGGCGCAGTGGTGTAAGTTCGGAACCAGGCTGGATCGACGTAATTGCCTGTGACCGGCACAGGGTCCTGCTGCTGCTGCGACGCAAACACGTGCGCGTTCTCGGCCCGCGCTTCCTGCAAGACCTTAAGCGACTGCCTGGCAGGCTGGAGAGCGTAGCCTTCGCGGCGCTGATAGAAGCGGCCTGGTCCAATCTCGACCAGTCCATCGGACATGGCGATGGCCGGTAAACGAAGCTCGTGCCACCCGCCGCGTTGAATCAGGTGACCAGCGAGGTCGTCCTCGTGCAGACGCTGCATGACCAGGATCATGGCGCTCTGGTCCAGCGACTCCATGCGAAAGCGCAGGCTCTCATCGAACCACGTCTGCACCGTCCGACGGGCTGATTCACTCTGCGCGTCGTCTGCCTTCATTGGATCGTCAATAATGATGTAGTCAGCGCCAATGCCGGTCAGCACGCCGCCGACTGAGGTCGAGACCCGGTGGCCACCGGCGCTGGTCTCAAAGTGCAGCACTGCCCGGCGGGTCAGAAAGAGGGACGGAAATGCACGCCGATACCAAGGCGCATCCATGATCTTGAGGCAGTCGCGCGCATGTTTCTCGGCAAGGTCCGACCCATAGCTTGCACAGATGAAACGAGCTGCAGGATTGCGACCCATCATCCACGCCACCCATGCGGTCATCATCACGGACTTGAGATGCCGCGGCGGCATGGTGACGATCAGCCGCCGATTATCGCCGGTGCGAACGCGTTCAAGCTGGTAAGCAATGGCATCCAGGTGGAAGTTCCACTGCAGCTCCCCGCCGCCGCCGATCTCACGGTACGCGAAGCGTAGGAACAGACCGAAGTCGCGGCGCAGAAGCGCCGGTAGAACCTGCTCATTAGAGATCATCGCCAGCGTCCTCTCGCTCGGTGGAAGGAGGCTCGCCTTCATAGGTTGAGGCAGCAGCCCCGCCTGGTGGCGCATCTTCGGACAGGGCATCGTCACCAACGATGCCCTTGCGCTCCGCAGCCAAACGCTGGGCAAGCCAAGCCTCGATGATGCCCTCATCACTGTAGACGCTACGCTGAGCCTTGGCGGCCGCAACCTTTTCGGCCTTGTCGTAGATGATTTGCTGGGCTTTGATGTTGCCCTTGGCGCCTGCATCCATTGTCACCTTCACCTGAGCCCGATGCGCTGACATTCGCTTGGGCTCACCATTGACCTTAAGCGTGACAGTCTTGTTGAGCTCCTTGTCCCAGTCGGTGTCATAGTTCTTGACCCCCTTGCCGCGCTTGCCTCGCGTGCGGCCGTCACCCTCAGCAAATCGTGTCGCTTGCGGCGTTCGGCCCTTGCCAACGTCGTAGGTCCCATCCTCGCGCGTGTTGCCATCCTTGAAGGGCTTGCCGTCTTTGCGACGACCCTCGCCTTTGAACCCCATGCCGCGCTCCTACTTGGCTGCGCGGCGATCGGCCGCGACAGTGGAGAAGGGGGTCACGCCGTTGAGCAAGGGCTCCTTGCCCGTCTGCTTGGCCAAGCGGTGAAGGATGACGTCGGCGTACTTTGGGTCGAGCTCGACACCATAACCAACGCGTCCAGCGGCATGCGCGGCAGCCAGAGTCGTGCCGGAGCCGGCGAACACGTCGAGTACGATGCCACCGCGACGCGAACAGTCGAGGATGGCATCTTCAACGAGCTTCTGCGGCTTCACCGTGGGGTGTGAGGAAAGCTCCTCCATTCGGCCTTTGCGGAAGGTGTTCACGCCGGCATAGGTCCACACGTTGCTACGGTGACGCCCGCCTTCGCCGAGACCGAAGTTGTTGATGATCTTGCCCGGACTTACCTTGAAGGCGAAGATGAGCTCGAATTGGCTGCGGTAGAACGTACCCATCCCGGCGTTCGTTTTGACCCACACGATCCAGTTCTTGACCTCCGCGAACACACCCGCGGCTGCATCAAGCATGTGAGGCGCTGCGCGCCAGTCGGAGCAGATGAAGGCAATTGCCCCTGGCTCACAGTGCGCAGCGACGTTCTTGAACGCGGGTCGCAGGATGGTCCTGCCGAGTTCCGGCAGAGTCTCCTGACCGGCACCCATCACGAAGTTTTCGTGGAAGGTCTGGCCTAACCCCGAGACGTTGTTGACGATGGCACACCCGTAAGGCGGATCGGTGAAGACCAGCTGCGCGCGCTTGCCGTCCATCAGCCGTTCAAGCACCAAAGGATCGCGGCAATCGCCGACAATCAGGCGATCATACTCGCTGAACCAGAGGTCCCCCTCCTGGCTGACCGGAGGCTCAAGGCTGGGCTCGGCCGCTGTCTCGTCCGCCTCGTCGGCAAGCTCATCCTCCCCAACCGAAAGCAGCGTGTCAATTTCGATCGTGTCGAAGCCGGTGAGCTCAACCTCATAACCAATCTCGGCCAGGTACTTGAGCTCGGAGCGGAGCACCTGCTTGTCGTAACCTGCCTTGTCTCCAATCACGTTGTCGGCAAGCACAAGAGCTCGAACGTCAGCTTCGCTGAGGCCATCGATAAGGATGGTAGGCACCTCGAGCATGCCGAGCGCTTCCGCTGCTAATACACGGCCATGGCCGCACAGGATCATGTCATCCTTGTCGATGAGGACCGGGTTCCTCAGACCCACTTGTCGGATGATGGCCTTAAGCTTGGCGATCTGCGCTTTCGGGTGCGTGCGAGCGTTGCGCGGATTGGGATGAAGGTCTGAAAGCAGGCGATACGTGATCGCCAACCTCGAAATTCCGTTTGAGAGGTGGGTCATCTGGAGTGCTCCTGATTAAGGGGCATCCCAGATGAAGCATGACGACGGCCAGCTCCACCCGCCATAAAGTTAGTCGTCTGGGTCCGACTTTCTGGAGGACTTCGCGCGTGCGAGTTCCTTCCTTGCGGCGCTTAGATCCTTCACAAGGGCAGCTTCACTTGCGTTCGGTACTAGTAACCGCATGAATGACAGGAGCACCTTTCCGGAAAGGCCTTTGAAGGCGTTCACCGCAGGCGTGCCGGCCTTAGCCCAGCTTCTTTCGATTGGTTTGCAGGTAGCGTGCTCAATCGCCTGCGCCGCAGCAACCAGCGCCTCTATCCGCATTCCTTTCGGGGGTCGGCTTGGCTCGATTTCGATGCTTTGCTCAAGCCAAGAGACAGCGTCCAAGAGCGGGGTGAGGGCCATCCAAAGCTGATGAACCTTCATGGTAGGTTCGCGCATGTGCGCGCTTTCAAGCGCCTCGTGCGCTTGTTCGATGAAGCCGAAGACCTCGACGGTTGTCTGATCCAGTAGCTCATCCAGGTGTAACGCAGCTTTGAGAAGCTGCTTAAGCTTTACCTTAGTCTGCTGCGCTGAGGTGCCAAAGTATGCCTGCTGGCGCGGTCGGAGATAGCGCCCTGCTGTTTCAAAGAGTCGCTGAGCGAGGAAGGCATCATCCTCAAGTTCGAGCGGCTGCAGGACATCGCGGACTTGCTCAATGTCGACGATCAATCCCTGCGGCAGAGATACGCCGGTGACTCTCGCGGTGACCCGTAAGGTCTCGTTGCGGTTACTTACGTTTGGATCTGGGTCGACAGAACGAGCTTCTGCTTCCCAGCCGCGTCGCAAATCTTCCCATAAGTCCTGTGCTGGGAAACGCTTATCCGCTTGGCCGTTTTTCGGGGTTATCTTGGACATGGCGACGTCTGAATGAAGCCATTAAGGCAATATTCCCACTACTTTCCCACAAACATGGGAAAAGCACACACGGAGAGCGGTTCGCAGGTGACTGCTTCCACCGCCAGGCCGTCAGCATTGGACATGCTTGTTCCTTGGCTGGCTACTTCTCCCAACGTAAGCGTGAAGAAGTCACATCGCGACGATGGCGATTGTGCAGTGCAGCGTTTCTCTACAAACTCGCCTTGTGATCCCGAGGTCGTCGCCGAAACAAACCAGCGCTTCCCGAGGGTCGAGGCTCCCGTCACGGCCGACGGAATCCGGGATGGCAAGCTGTACGTGGTTTGTGTTCAACGAGCACTTTGTATCTGCCTTGGTGAGACCCTTAGTTCTGCTCTCCGAGACAGAAGAATAGGCCATGGGGACTCTGAGAATAACGACAGCCGCATTGGTGACGCTCGGCCTTTCTGCGTTCCTTCCTCTTCCCGCCTGGGCGCAGGACGTGGCGGCTGCGGCGGCGATGCCCGCCCAGGCTGATAAGGGCGATACCAGCTGGATGCTGATTTCATCCGCGCTGGTGCTGATGATGTCCGTTCCCGGCTTGGCCTTGTTCTACGGCGGCCTGGTTCGGTCGAAGAACATGCTGTCGGTCCTCATGCAGGTGCTGATGATCGTTGCCATCGCTTCGCTGGTGTGGGTCGGCTGGGGTTACAGCCTGACGTTTACCGGTGGCAGTCCGTATATCGGCGGCTTGTCGAAGGCGTTCCTCCGCGGAGTCGACCCAACCACGCTTGCGCCGACCTTCTCCAACGGCGTCTACATTCCGGAATATGCTTATGTCGTTTTCCAGATGACCTTCGCCTGCATCACGCCCGCGCTGATCGTTGGCGCGTTCGCCGAGCGGGTGCGCTTCCTGCCGCTCATGCTGTTCGTCGTCCTGTGGCTGACCATCGTCTACTTTCCGATCGCCCACATGGTTTGGTATTGGGCCGGCCCGGACTTCCTGGCCACGCAGCCCGGCGATGTCGGCCTCATTTACGGCTGGGGCGCCCTCGATTTCGCCGGTGGCACAGTGGTTCACATCAATGCCGGGATCGCCGGGCTGGTCGGCTGCCTGATCATCGGCAAGAGGATCGGCTACAATAGCGAACCCATGCCGCCGCATTCGCTGGTGATGACGATGATCGGCGCATCCCTGCTGTGGGTCGGATGGTTCGGCTTCAACGCTGGCTCCAATTTGGAAGCCAATGGGATCACGTCGCTGGCGTTCATCAATACTTTCGTCGCGACGGCTGCGGCGGCACTGACATGGGCGCTGCTCGAGCAAATCCTGCACAAACGGCCGTCCCTTCTTGGCGGCGCTACCGGCGCCGTGGTCGGGCTCGTGGCGATCACGCCGGCGGCAGGGTTTGCCGCGCCGGGAACCTCGATCCTGCTCGGCGCGGTGGCATCGATCGTCTGCCTGCTATTCGTCACCAAGGTGAAGAAGAAGTTCGGCTATGACGACACGCTGGATGTCTTCGGGGTGCACTGCATCGGCGGCATCGTCGGAGCGATCGGCACCGGCATCGTCGCCAGCCCGGCCTTGGGCGGGCAAGGATGGATCGACTACACCGTCCTGCCGGCAGTCCCGGGAACCTACCACATGGGCACTCAGGTGCTGACCCAGATCAAGGCCGTGGCGCTGACACTGGCTTGGTCCGGAGGCGTGTCGGCGGTGCTGTTCCTCGGCATCGACAAGCTCATCGGACTGCGTCCGTCGGCCGACGTCGAACAGGACGGCCTCGACATCAACGAGCACGGCGAACGCGCTTATAATCACTGATTGCAGGGTTGCAGTGCTTTCCAGTGGTAAACGAACGGTAGGGCAAGGTGCCCCGTAGCCTCCTCGACACGCAAGGTATGAGCCAAAGATGATCATGGATTTGGTGTCTGGGAACGGGCCATATCGGCGTGCTTATCGGCCAAGATCGGCAGTCACGCTTATCACTTTGCCGTCTTGGTGATTGCGCTGAAGTTCATCTCTCTGGGCTTCCCTTCATCGCTTGGAATGTTGAGTTCAAGCGAGCGGGATAGGGCCCACTGCGGCGCTGACAAACAGCATGGCGGTGATGACCGCGCCGACGAAAGTGACGGCGCTGCTGCGAAGATTGCTGGCGAAGAACATCGTGAGATCCTTTCATGAGTGGCCCATGCCGAGGATCGGGATGGGGCTCCAACCTCACTGCAGGCATCGTGCCAAACGAAAAATCTCTCATGTTTTCAGTGAACCTCGATCTGAGCCGGCGCTGAGTTGGCGCAGATTACGCGAAAGCTTAGCGCATTCTCCGAACTTCCCCGTGCAAGAGGGTCGGCGCCTGGTGACCGATCGCAGCCGCTTCCCTGAGGTGCGCCGAGGTACGTGTCTCTGCCTTCCATAAGAAGCAGGCCCTCCGGGTACGCCCGCTAACAGAGTACTTATCGCGTGATGCTGTGCAGTCCTGAGGGCCGCTCGGCGCGGGGAAATGGATCTCTGGCGAGTTACGGCTGCGGGGTTACGCAAAGCTGCATACGTTCAACGTATTCCGCAAGACGCTCGTCGAAGCGCCCTTTGAAATCCTCTGCCCGTGTGCAGGTTTGGCCGGAGACATCGAGAGGAGGCTTGAATGGGTGACCTGTGGAAACGCAGTCGCGGCTCGGCTCTGCTTGTTTTGGGCAGCCATGCGGGTGCAGCGCTGCTCGCCGCAAGTGCTTTGGCGCAGCAGCCCTCCACGGTATCGCCCCCTGCACCTCCAAATCGATCCACGCCAGTTCAAGCTAATGAGTTGCGTGAGACTTGGAATGACAGGGTAAGCCAGGGGCCGCCGGTGGGTGTCATGCCCGAGTTCAAGGGCTGGAGCATGGGCGCCGCCATGCCACTCCCGCGTTCGGAGCATGCAGTTGCCGAGTTTAACGGAAAGGTCTGGGTGCTTGGAGGCTATCCGCCAGGACGCCTCCCATCGAACCTTGTGCAGGTTTACGACCCCGCCATCAGCCGTTGGTCACTCGGGCCGCCGCTTCCGCGCCCCATCCACCACACCCATGTCGCGTCGGTCGATGGCAAGCTCTACATGATCGGCGGCGAGATCGAAGGGGCCAGTACCGGTAACCCGGAGGTCTTCGTGCCTGATACGTGGATGCACGATCCGGCGATCGGAGGCTGGGTGAAGCGGGCCGCTATGCCGACGCCAAGGAGCGGTGGGGGCAAGGCGGTCGTCGACGGGAAGATCTATGTCGCGGGAGGCCGGCCGCCGGGTGGTTCTGCGTTCGAGGTCTATGATCCAAAGACCGACAAGTGGGAGAAACTCCCGGACCTGCCGACCCAGCGCAATCACCTCGCCATGGTTGCAATTGACGGCAAGATCTTTGTCGCGGGAGGTCGAACCGGACCTGGCGCAATGGCCGAGCGCGTTGACGTGCTCGAGATCTACGATCCTGTGAGCAGGCGCTGGACCCAAGGAGGATCGCTGCCGGCCCCACGAGGGGGTATCACCGGAGCCGCCCATGCTGGCTGCATGTTCGTTTTTGGTGGAGAAGGGGAACGCACTCACGTGCTCGGCCTGACCCCGACCGCTTACGGCTACGATCCGAAAGCGAACCGTTGGACCCAGCTCCCGGACCTTCCGATCGCGGTGCACGGCCTCAAAGGCAGTGCTGTCATCGGCGGGCGCATCTTCCTACCGGGAGGAGGCATCACGCTGGGAGGAAACTCCGGTACAAACGCCATGCAAGTATACCGGCCCACGATGCGCTGTTAAGATGAAGCGAACGTCCGCTATCAACCCATTGCGGTTTGGAGTGTCCGCCTCTGCCGCCCGCCAATCCGCCGGCACGCCCCCACAAGCGCAGCGCCACAGGAGAGCGGCGGATCCTTTGAACGGCGCGCAGCCCTGGCTTTTGTAAGCTGGTGCAACGTTGGAACGCGCGAACAGGAGCGCACATCATAGTTAAGCGTTTGCTAACCATTTTGATTAAGGTTAATGTCCTTAGGAGCAGTCAGTCGCTGCCGTTAACAGGGGACGTAACATGTTCAATTTCTGGAACTGGGTCATCGGTAGTGGTCGCGCCGCCACGCTGTAAGCTTCTGCAGACGTGCTCGGCTTAGCAGGGCGCCGGAAATTTCATGCGTGTCGGCCTTGAGGTCGGCACGCATTTTTCGTTCGGAAGCGCCTGGCCGACCCTTCAAGCCTGGCGGTAGCACCTGGTAAGAGAGCGCGGTGAATTGCAGGCTTGATCAAGCTTAAACCCAAAGCAGACATTCCGCGACGACGGGTACCATCATCATTGCGGCATCGGGCCCGGGTTGCGATACATGCTTTCAAGAGGTGCCGCAGAGGCTCTTTGGGGGGGAACAAGTATGTCACCGGCCGAGCTGAGCGTCGTCTTTTTTCTGCAATTGTTCGTCATTGTCGCTGCAGCGCGCGTCGTCGGATGGCTTGGGAAACGTTATCTGGGTCAGCCGCAGGTCGTCGGTGAGATGATTGCGGGCGTTATCCTGGGGCCATCGCTGTTCGGCCTGCTTGCGCCGGACCTGCAAGCGGCGATCTTTCCCAAGGACACCAAGGGGGTGCTGTACGTCGGCGCGCAGCTTGGCGTCGGCCTTTACATGTTCCTGGTTGGTCTCGGCTTCGACAAGGACCATTTCCGCGCCAATCTGAAGAGTGCCAGCGCCGTATCTGTCTCAGGAATGGCGGCGCCGTTCCTCCTGGCGGTTCTGCTGACTCCCTGGCTGATGACTTTCCCGGGGCTGTTCTCGCCCAAGCTGGACCTGTTCCAGGCCACCTTGTTCATGGGCGCTTGCATCTCGATCACCGCGTTCCCGATGCTCGCGCGGATCATTCACGAGCGGGGCCTTTCGAATTCGCCGCTTGGATCGCTGGCCCTGTCTGCGGGGGCGATCGACGACGCGGGTGCCTGGACGGTGCTTGCGATCGTTCTTGCGACCTTTGGTGACGGCTCGGGAGTCGCTATCAAGGCCATTGCCGGAGCCATCTGCTTTGCGATCCTGGTGATTGGCTTTGGACCACGCCTGTTGGCGCCTCTCGGGCGGTCCGTCGAGCGGATCGGAAGTGTCAGCCAAGGTCACCTTGCGATCGTGCTGATGCTTTTCCTTTTGTCTGCTTTCGCCATGGATTGGGCGGGCATGCACGCCGTCTTCGGTGGCTTCCTGCTGGGCGTTGCCATGCCGCGCGGAGTGCTCGCCAGAGATCTCCGCGCCAAGCTCGAACCGTTCACTATCGTGCTTCTCCTTCCAATGTTCTTCACCTTCTCAGGGCTGAACACCAACCTCGATATCGTGTCCGATCCGAGCCTGCTGCTGGTGGCCCTCGCGATCCTGGCGGCCTCCATTGTCGCGAAGGGGGTCGCTTGCTGGGCTGCTGCTCGCCTGACCGGCCAGGATAACCCGACGGCCATGGGGATCGGCGCACTGATGAATGCTCGCGGGCTGATGGAACTCATCATCATCAACATCGGCCTCCAGCGAGGGCTGATCGGTGTCGAGCTGTTCTCGATGCTGGTTCTGATGGCGGTCGTCACGACCCTGATGGCCTCGCCGGTGTTCGAACTGGTCTACGGCAGGAAGGCACGCCAGCGCGGCGAACTCGGAGCGCTCAAGGACGTCGCGGAGGATGGCGAGCCGGCCGGCAATAGCATCGGCGCGACTGCTCCTGTTCCGAGGCGCTGACGGGCTGCAGTGCAACGATGACCGAACCACCAAGGTCACCTCTTCGCCTCGGCGAGCGCGACGGCCTTTCCAGCGACATCGCCTTCCTACGAGCGGACTACCCGTCTGACGGCTGGCGCCTGCACTCGAACTTCGGCCAGCTTTCCCGCTTCTGGCTCCACGTGCACGCAAGCCTGCGCCACGAAGGGAGCGAAGTGTCGGATATCGTGGACGCCTTCCGGGACAGGCAAATCGACGCACGCCAGCTTCGGAGCACCTTTGTTCCCCGACTGAACGATTTCCTCCAGCACCTCGATCAGCATCACAAGATCGAAGACAGCGTATATTTTCCCAAGTTCCGGCAACTGGACCAGCGCCTCGTGGTCGGTTTCGATCTGCTCGAGGCGGATCACGAGTTGATCCATCAACATCTCGTCACAACAGTCGAGCACGCGCATGGACTGCTGAGCGCGCTCGCGATCCCAGGTGATGGCGCCTACCGAGCCGCGGATACCTATGCCAGCCAAGCCAAGAAGCTGTTGAACCTACTTCTGCAGCATCTTGCCGACGAGGAGGATCTGGTGATCCCCGCCATGTTAAAGCATGGCGAGCTCGTTTAGGGTTCGGTCCTTGGTTCTATGCTGGTAGGGACTGAAGCGGCTTCTCAGGTCCCAAACTGCTAAAGCCGCCTCCACAGCTATCAAGGTCCCACCGGTGTTCAAGTTGAGTAATCTGTTCGGTTTCCGTTCGCCCGGCATTGCGATCGATCTGGGTACCGCAAACACCGTTGTTTATGTCCAAGGGAGGGGGATCGTCCTCAACGAGCCATCGGTCGTCGCTCTGGAGATAAAGAACGGTCAAAGCCGCGTGCGAGCGGTCGGGGCCGATGCCAAGCTGATGATGGGCAAGACGCCGGACAACATCAGGACGATACGACCGCTGCGGAGCGGAGTGATCGCGGAACTCGACGTGGCCGAGCAGATGATCAAGCACTTCGTTCAGAAGGCGCAAGGTGGACGCGCCAAGCTGCCCTTGCGGAGCGAGATCGTGATGTGCGTGCCCTCCGGCTCGACATCCGTGGAACGCCGCGCGATCCGGGATGCTGCGACGAATGCGGGCGCGAGCAAAGTATGGTTGATCTCCGAGCCGATGGCCGCTGCGATCGGCGCTGGCCTTCCGGTCATGGAGCCGATTGGATCGATGATTGTCGACATAGGTGGCGGCACCACCGAAGTGGGCGTGATTTCGACCAATGGCCTCGCCTACAGCCAGTCCGTTCGTGTTGGAGGCGACCGCCTCGACGAGGCCATCGTGTCGTACGTTCGCCGGATCCACAATCTGCTGATCGGCGAAGCGACTGCGGAGCGCGTGAAGAAGGAAGTCGGCACGGCGCGCGTGCAGTCGGGTACCAGAGGCGCTCAGGTGCTTGTCAGCGGGCGTGACGTTGCCCGCGGCGTTCCCCGGGAGATCGCGATCGATCAGGCGGAGATTGCAGAGGCGGTTGCCGAACCGGTCTCGCGCATCATCATGGCGGTCATGAACGCGCTTGAGGGTACCAAACCCGAGATCGCTGCCGACATCATCGACGAGGGGATCACGATGACGGGAGGTGGCGCATTGCTGCCAGAGATCGATCGGCTACTCGCCGAAGCAACCGGCCTGCCGGTACGAATCGCGGACAACCCTTTGACGTGCGTGGCCATGGGTGCAGGCCGATCGCTCGAAGATGTGACGTACGCCGGCGCCCTGACCCAAATGTAGGGTGTCGATCAGTGCCAGCTAGCAAAACAAGGCAGGTTCAAATCAGGCGTCCGGCGGCCTTCGCATTCAACTGTCCTGCCTCCCATTATCATGGCAGTCTTTTCGTATGACCGTCCATCATGTCCGTCGCTGCGCCAATCGCTGCTCCGCCGCATGGCAATTGGGCGGCCGTCTGCAGACCGTCGATCGCGTGAACATCGTCAGCGCCTTGGACGCTTTTCGACGCCATGGCTGACCCCAAACTCTGGATCGCAGCCGAGGAGCCGGGCGGTGCACCGCGCCGCCACGCGCCTGCGACTTTGCGAAATCGCGCCGCGATCGCCGACGTACTCGCAACCGTGCTGCCTCCGAGCGGTACGGTGCTGGAAGTCGCCAGCGGCTCGGGCGAACACTGCGCATACTTCGCACGGCGTTTTCCCACGCTCATTTGGCAGCCGAGTGATCCGGAGCCCGCTGCCCGCGCTTCGATCGCTGTCTGGTGCGATGGTCTCGCCAACATACGTCCGGCCCTCGACCTGAATGCGCAGGTGCCTGAATGGCCAGTCGCCGAGGCGTCGGCCTTGCTGTGTATCAATATGGTCCATATCAGCCCGTGGACGGCGACACTGGGGTTGTTCGTCGGCGCCGCCCGCCTGCTGGAGCCAGGTGCACCATTGTTCCTCTACGGGCCCTACCGCCGCGCAGATCACCCCACGGCCGAGTCAAACGAGGCGTTCGACGCTTCGCTCAAGATGCGCGATCCGCGCTGGGGCCTGCGCGATCTCGACGAGGTGGTCGCGGCGGCTGAAGGCTTCTGGCTAGACCGCGTGGTCGAGATGCCGGCCAACAACCTGTCGGTCATATTGCGCCGACGATAGCCGCAGAGACCTGAAGTTAGCTGTCCGCGGCGGCGCCCGACTCCGAGGCTGAGGGTCGCGCCGGATTGACCGGTTGGCGAACCAAGCATCTGGAGCACTTTGCTGTAGCGCGCGGACAAGTGCCGGACGGCGTTGCTAAAGGCACGAGCCCTCGTCATGTTGCAGCCTCAGGGGAGATGAATATGCGGGTTGGTAGTTGGCGTTCAGGTGGCGTTGCGCTGCTGCTATGGTCGACGGCTGTGTTTGCTCAGGGGGGGCCCGGAGCGGCGCCAATTGGACCTAGCAGCGCGCAAGGCGACCTCTCAGTTACCATCTACAACAATGACGTCGCGCTGGTGCAGGATGTGCGATCGCTAACACTTCCAAACGGCCGCGTTCGGCAAAGCTTCCCAGACGTCAGCGCGGCGATCCGTCCCGAGACGGTGTCGCTCGTTGTGCCCGACGCCGCGATCGTCGAGCAGAATTTTGATTATGATCTGCTCAGCCCGTCCAGCCTGATGACCAAGGCCGTTGGTGAAACGATCACCCTGTTGCGCACCAATCCCGCCACCGGCGCGGAGACCCGCGACCGGGCGCGCGTGCTGGCGGTGAACGGCGGCGTGGTGATTGAAGTCAACGGCCGCGTCGAAGTGCTGCGCGACGATGGCCTGCCAGTTCGGGCGATCTTCGACAGGGTACCCGAGTCGCTTCAGGCTCGGCCGACCCTGTCGGTGACGCTCGCCAGCAGTCGAACTGGAACCCGGCCTGCGACATTATCCTATCTGAGCCGCGGGCTGGGCTGGAGTGCCGACTATGTGGCCTTGTTCGATGACCGGAGCGGCACGGCCAATATCCAGGGCTGGGTGACGCTGCGCAACACCAGCGGCACCACCTTCAACAATGCAGGCATATTGCTCGTGGCCGGCTCAGTGGGCAGCGCGGACGACGACGGTAGCGGGAATTACGTGCCCCGACCGCGGCGGATGACGACGACTGTGCCAGGAGTGGAGAGCGCCTCTCGCGAGCAGCTTGGTGACTTCTATCTTTATCCACTGTCCCAGCGCACCACTATCGCCGACAAGCAGACCAAACAGGTAAGCTTCCTGGACGCGAAGGGAGTATCGGCGAGTTCCGGCTATCGCTTCGAGAACGGCTGGCTTGGCAGCTCGGACGAACCTCGAAGCGCGCAGTCGGTGCTGCGCTTTGCGAATTCGGGGGCAGCCGGGCTCGGCGATGCCCTGCCCGCAGGCGTGGTGCGCGTCTACGTGCGGGATGCACGCGGCCAGCCTCAATTCACGGGCGAAAACCGGATCGAGCATACACCGCAGGGATCCACCATCGCACTCCCCACCGGTGACGCCTTCGACGTAAAGGTGCAGCCCACCACCGTCTCGCGCACCCGCATCGGGGACGGTGGTCGCTGGCGTACTTCGATGCGGTACCGGTTGACCAACGCGCGGTCGCGATCGGTGACGGTTGAACTGGTTCAAGCCGGACTGGACTGGGGCGACGTGCGCGTCATTGAGGATAGCGGCAAGAGCGAACGCCGCAGCGCTGGAATGCTCGCGTGGCAGGTGGCGGTGCCCGCCAATGGCAGCGCCGTGGTCACAGCGACGTTCGACACGCGCTACTAATGTCGCGGCGGCTGTTCTGGGCGGTTGCGCTCATCGCGGGCAGTGCGCCTGCATTCGCCTCCGCTCAGATGACAATCATCAAGTCTTCGGCACCGAGCAGGGTCGCGCTAACCGTGTACCGCGCGCCTTACGGGCGGGGCGACATCAACCTGCAGTTCCTGCAGGGCTTCGCCATGGTGAGCGAGACTCGAAGGGTCCGTTTGCCGCGAGGCCGTGCGGTGCTGCGCTTCGAGGGAGTGGCGGAAGGCATTGTGCCCGTAAGCGCCATCGTCGAGGGCTTGCCTGGCGGGACGATCGAGAAGAACCGTGACGCCCGCTTGCTGTCGCCGATCTCGCTGGTGGACGGGACCCTGGGGCGGCAAGTAACGCTTACCCGAACCGACAAGGCAAGTGGGCGAACGGTAAGCGAACCGGCGACCATCGTTGCTGGTCCCAGGCCGGGCGTCATCCTGCGTACCGCTAACGGGATTGAGGCCTTGCGTTGCTCCGGCTTGCCTGAGCGCCTCGCCTTTGCCGGAATACCGGCAGGCCTGTCGAGCAAGCCCGTGCTCAGTGTAGCCACGGACAGCCCTTCGGCCCGGAGCGTCACCGTGCGCTTGACCTACCTGGCTTCAGGGTTCGACTGGCGGGCGAACTATGTCGCCACTCTAGCCCCAGACGGACGAACGCTTGGTCTGTTTGCCTGGCTCACTCTCGCCAATGGCAACCCCGAAGACTTTCCTGAAGCTGAGGTGCTGGCCGTCGCAGGACGGCTCAATCGAGTGGCGACGCCGCGCTTCCCCGCTGAAGCGTCGGCTCTACGGCTGTCTTGCTATCCGCTAGGCACGACAACTTCGGACTTGCGCGAGCAGGGATTCGAGCCTGCGGATGAGATAGTTGTTACGGGTTCCCGGATGGTCGCTCCGCAAATGCCCCCCAGGCCGGCCCCGCCGCCGCCACCACCGCCACCACCGCCACCGCCGCCAGCCGAGGACCTCGGCGATCTAAAGCTATACCGGGTGCCGTTGCCGACCAGCGTGGCCGCGCGCGGGCAGAAGCAGGTCGCGCTACTCACGCAGGCGGCCGTACAATTCGAACGCCGCTACCGTCGCTCGATCCATCCCGGCCAACAACTGACCGCCGCGCCTACGTCCATTGTGCTTTTTCTCAAGAACGAGAAGTCAGCGGGTCTTGGCGTGGCGCTTCCGGCAGGCGGCACGGCGCTTTACGCCCCCCGGGGTGACGCACGCCTCCTCCTCGGGCTGGGCTCGATGGCCGACCGGGCAGTAGGCGAGACGTTTCGGATTGCCGCCGGCGAGAGCCGCCAAGTTCTGGTGGCGCAGCAATCCTCCGCCGTTGGCGAAACTGTGCTGAAGGTAACCAACAGCAATTCATATGCAGTGACGCTCGACCTGCCAATTGGCGCTCCAGGGCAGAAGATCGACGTACAAAGCGCAACGGTTGAACGGACTGACGGCATCATGACCTGGTCTCCGGTGGTGCCGCCAAATGGCTCTGCGGAGCTACGTTATCGCTTGTGAGGCTAAGGCATCGGCGTCGGCAGAAGCTTGACGAGATACTCCTTGCTTGGCCCTGAAGAGGTCAGCTTTCGGTCGGCACCATAGTCCTGAGCCTGCTCGACGAGCTTCCGGCAACGAAGTAACAACTTCACGCAGCCTTGGCAGCTTGTCGGCCGAGAGCCGGATCGTCAGTAAAGAAGCCGTCGACGCCGGCTTTGAGGTAGGCCCGCATCTCCGCCACGGAGCCGACGCTGTTGCGCGACGCCGGGCCACTGGCGTCTTGGAAGTCCGCGGCAAGGAAGTAGTTCTCAGGCCTGAATGTGTAAGGCATGACCTTGAGCCCCGCCGCGTGAGCCGCGCCAGTGACGGGACTTGGAGCAAGCAATTTCTTGTTGGGGCCGAGCGGGATGATGCTGCGCGTGTCCGGCGCGATGATGTCGGCGTAACGCACTATATCAGCCAGCCCTGCAGGCAGAATCATCTGCGCTGACGTCAGGCTTCCGCCCGTTGCGACAACGTCGGCTGGCTGGCGGCTGGGATCGATCAGCTGCATCAGGCGCAGGTTGGACCGCGGGCGGAGCTTAATGCGTAGATGTTGCAAATTGGCGATCTCAAAGGATTGGATCACCATCGGACAAGTGCGTGCGTACGCATGATCCAGGCTGGCGAGGAACCGATCTTCCAGGGCCGTTCCGATCGAACGAAAGTAGGTCGAGTGCTTAAGCTCGGGTGCCAGGCCGATCGGCCGCCCCGCTGCGCGCACCTGCCTTGCGGTCCACTCGATCAACTCGTGCCAGGTGACCAGCGCGAACCGGCCGTCCATCGCCGCGTTATGCGGCCGGAGCTGAGGAAGTCGCTCGATCGCACGGAGCGTTCGCAGTTCGGCCAGCGTGAAGTCCTCAACGAACCAGCCAAGCTGCTTCTGGCCATCGATGGTCTTTTCTGTCCGGCGCGACGCAAATCGCGCGTGTTTGGCGACGTCGGTCGTCTCAGCGATATTGGGCTCGTGACGGACCACGAGCACGCCATCCTTGCTGATGACCAAGTCGGGTTCGATGAAGTCTGCGCCGTCCGCGATCGCCTTCGCGTAGGACGCGAGCGTGTGCTCGGGCCGGAGTGCCGAAGCACCCCGGTGTCCGAACACCTCCACGCGGCACTTGCCCGCCGGCTTGCCCGCGACCAGTCCTGCCGGCGCGAGCGCCACGGCGCCGATCGCCGCCAGCGTCTCGCGCCGGGTAATCCCAAGCACCATGATCAGTAAGCAGCCGAAAGGGTCAGGAACCACTGACGCGGCGCGATCGGATAAGCGGACCAGCTGTTCGTTGCCGAGCCAATCGACAGGGTCGACTGTCCTTTCTCGTCCGATAGGTTCGTCACGTTGAGGGCAAGCTCGGCTTTGCGCAGCGGCAGCACGTTCTCCGGGATGCGCGCCGCAATGCGAAGGGATGTCAGAAAGAAGGAGGGGACGCTGACGTCATTGCTGAAGGTGGCAAAGCGGCGTCCGACATAGTCGCCGATAAGCTGCGCCTCAATCGGACCGGCGGTGACCGTGGCCACTGTCTTGTTCAACCATTTCGGCACGCCCGGCAGCTGCTTTCCGCAGGTCGGTACAATGCCGCCTACGACAATCAAGCCACCGTTGCAGGTTCCAGTCGCGGCTCCAATGCCTGTCGCCGCTGACGTGTAGTCGCTCCGATACTTCGAAAGATTGTATGACGTCGCATTGTAGAATGAAAAGGCGCGGCCGAAACGCATTGTGAAGGCCGCATCAACACCTTTGGTCCGAACGTCGCCAACGTTTACCAGGATCGACGTGCCGCCGGTGATCCCACTCCCGGCGATCCCGCCGGGGTTGGTAGAGATGGCCAGCAGGCGGTTGCTGAAGTCGACGTGGTAATAATTGATTTGGGCCTGCAGCGCCAAGCCGTTGCCGAAAGTACGGTTGGAACGCAGGCCGCCTTCGTAGGTCCAGCTGCTCTCGGGCTTGCCCTCGGTGGCGAAGGCATCGAACGCCGCTTGGCTGCCAGTGAACCAAGGGCCGCCGCCACCCGCCAGATACGCTTGGTATTGGCGCAGGTTCTTCTGGACGTTGACGTAGAGCTGCTCGTTACGCGTCAGATCGTAGTTTGCGCCGATCGCAGGCAGGAACCAGCGCTTGGTGTTTATCTTGCCCTCCGGCAAACCACCTGAAAGGCCGGACAGGGAGCCCGCTTTTGGTTGAACCGGAAAGCGACCGTCTGCCCACTGCGCGCTGGTCTTAAAGCCGGCCTGGATGAGAAGTGGCTCAGATACTCGCCAACTATCCTGAATATGAAGCTGCAGCTGCTTGATGCGTGCCTCGCCCTGATATTGCGTGAACAGGGGTGCCTGGACTTCCCTCGGCCGGATGTAGGGCGTGCTCGCCCCGGGATTGTTGACGTCGACGCCGTACCAGCGGCGCCATTGCGTCGTGCTGTTGTGTTCGAACCACCCTCCGAGCTCCACTTGGTGAGCGCCCAGATCGAGGTTGATCGCGGATATCACCCCGGCGCGGTCGATCCGATACTCCGTGGTGCGGGTGATCAGGCCGGAGCCACCCGTAGCCGCTACGAGCGCGGCGCCGGATGCAGCGGCCTGAGCGGCAGTCAGCGCTGTGCAGGCAGCTGGGCGAGTACCGTTGGCATTGCCACCGAAGCGGCAATTGGCCGGGATGGTCGCATAGTTCGGGTCGAGATAGGCTTGGGCCGTGGTGATCGATTGCCCAAGTGGTCCGGCAACGACCCCCGCACCGTCGTTGTGGTGGAAGTAGCCTGTTGTCGACCAATTGATCTTGTTCGACAGGCGTGCGTCGTAGCGGGCGTAGCCGAGATAATCGGTCCGCTGGGCGTCGGAGTAATAGTTGCGATAATTACTGCCTTCGGCAGCCGGCGAATTGCCCAAGGCACTTAGATACGATGCACGGTACGTATCGAAATTCGGGTAGAAGAAGGGCTTGGTGTAGGGGGTATAAAGTTGGACCGGCGTCGCTGTGCCGCCAGCGGATGGTTTGAAGAAGGTCGTCGCATCCTCGTTGGGCTGCGTAAAGTCATTGTAGTCGGCATACAGCGTTAATTTGCCGTTGCTGCCATCGTGCACGAACTTCGCATTGGCCTGCCAGCCGCCCTGAATGCCTTCAAAGTCCCACCCCCGGGCGCGTTGCCGGACACCCGAGACATAGGCGGAATTGGCACCACCCGGACCAAATGACCCACTGTCGACACGAACGAACGTACGCGACGCCTTGTAGCTTCCGATGGTCTGTGCGGCC
Source organism: uncultured Sphingomicrobium sp. (assembly GCA_964243335.1). Taxonomy (GTDB): domain Bacteria; phylum Pseudomonadota; class Alphaproteobacteria; order Sphingomonadales; family Sphingomonadaceae; genus Sphingomicrobium. The sequence continues at coordinate 22,484 of CAXTED010000008.1, forward strand.
TGGATCCCAAATGCTTTCAGCGGGTTCGAGGAGTAGGTTTCTATCGTTCCGCCCAGATTGCTGTTGGACGCGGTCGCCAGATCACCCGCTCCGGTTGACACGACCACCCGGCTGACGTTCTCGGAGATCACCGCTCGCTGGGGTGATAAGCCGTTATAATTGCCATAGCTTTGGTCACCCAAGGGCAGTCCGTCCATGGTGTAGCCAAGCTGGTTGGCCGCGAAACCGTGGATGAAGAGCTGCGCGTTCTGCTCGTTGTTTCCCCAAGGATCGGCGGTGATGTAGAGAACGCCAGGCAGCGTCTGAATGGCTTTAAGCGGGCTCACGCCAGGCAGGATCTTCTGCATCTCAGCACCCGGCAGAGCCACCGACGAACGGGTCTGACTGCCGGTAACGACGATCGTTGGTGCGTCTGCATCGGGCTCGCCAACGGGCGTCTCAGCGGCCTGCGTGGAGGCGGACGAGCTTGCGGTCTGCGCCGTAGCGGAGGCAGGGATGATCAATGCGCTCGCCAAGGCGAACAGCGAAACCGACGTACGAACCATGTGTGGTTTTCCCCGTTTGCTGCAGTGCACAGTGCAGCTTCGGGTTGGTTAGGTGCGTTCCGCGCATCTTCCGTGACTAGATCGTTGCGGTTGCGCGACAACCTGCCGCCGCTCGGCATCAGTGCGGCTGGCCAGCTATGACGCTGGTTACCGGCGGTTTCCGCACTACAGCTGCACGGGGGTGTTCGCGCTTCTGAGTGCGCATGGCGGTATATGAGCAAAAAAGGGGTCAGATATGAGCGACGAACCGATCAAAGGTCCTGCTTCTTATTTCCCGGCTATCGAGAAGAAGTACGGGCGCCCGATCTCCGAGTGGCAAGAGATCGTGCGCGGGCACCTTCCGGCGAAGCATATGGAGCTCGTCGCGATGCTGAAGAATGAGCATGGCATGGGTCATGGGCACGCGAACGCGATCGTTGCGAGCACTTTGGCGGGCGCAAAGGCGGAGTAGGTTCACGCGTGCTCCGATGTAGTTGCTAAGTGCTACCCTAGGTTGAGGAGGATCGTCGATCTCAGCAAACAGGTCGAAAGCCTTTTCCAAGTTTCGTGACAGCGCCGGAGAGCAGCACCCTCAAGCGGGGGCCGTCCGCCAAGGTTCAACTGTCCGACCACCGAAGATGCTGGCTCGGGGCAGGTCGAAGATGAAGTAGGGGTTGAGCAGGGGCGGCGGTGCGGCCGCATCGAGCCGCGACTGATGCTCGGGCGCAAGAACGATGTCGAGCGATGCGATATTCTGCCCCAGCTGCTCGACACGGCTTGCTCCGATAAGCACCGAGGAAACGCCGGAGCGTTGCGAAACCCATGCGAGTGCAACCTGCGCCATCGGACGGCCGATCTCTTCGGCAACGCCGCGAAGCGTGTCGACTACGTCGAAGTTGCCGGGGGTGAACAGCATGCCGCCAAACGGATTGTCACCGTTCAGCCTTCCGTCGCTGCCACCATCAGGCGTCTCGCCTGCCCGATCCGGCAAGCTGCCGGCGGGACCCGCCTCGGCCAATTTGCTGCGGTCGTACTTGCCGGTCAGCATGCCCGCGCCGAGCGGGCTCCATGCCACGAGACCAAGCCCTAGCGCTTGCCCTGCGGGCAGGACATCGAGCTCGATGCCGCGGTCGATCAGCGAATAAGAATATTGCAATCCTACGGGTTCGGGCAGGCCGTGCGCGCGGGCGAGCGTTGCGATCTGCGCGGCATACCATGCCGGGGCATTCGAGAAGCCGTAGTACAGGATATCGCCCCGGCTTACCGCGGCAGTCAGTGCGCGAAGCACTTCCTCGGGCGGCGTGGTTCGGTCCCAGACGTGGGTCCAGTACATATCGATGAAGTCCGTGCCGAGGCGCCGGAGCGAGCCCTCGATCCCGTCACGGATGTTCCGCGCGGAGTTATCGCCGGCCAGCGGTGTTCCCTGCGTCCTTGGGAAGCCGGACTTGGTCGCGATCACCATCTGACTTCGGTTGCCGCGCTCGGCGATAAAGCGTCCCAGCATCGTCTCGCTGTCGCCGCCGGAGTAGACGTCGGCGGTGTCGGCGAAGTTGCCACCCGCCTCGACATAGGCGTTGAAAATGGCTCGCGAGGCGGACTCGTCGGCACCCCATCTCCCGGCACCGAAGGTCATCGTGCCCAGTGCAAGGGGACTGACGGCCAGCCCTGAGCGGCCCAATGTGCGAAAGTTGGTAAGGTCCATTGCTGCATATCCTCGGATAGTTGATGGAGAGATAGCGGCTGCCTGCGGCCACCATTAGGTGCCAGGGACGGCAAGGGCTCTTGAAGATCATGCAGCAATGAAGCGCGGTGAACTCGACGATCTGGCGGCCTTCGCGGCTATCGCACGCGTGCGCAGCTTCACGCGGGCGGCGGCCGAGCTCGGGATGTCACCGTCGGCGCTCAGCCACGCGATGAGCAGCCTCGAGAAACGGCTTGGCGTGCGCCTGCTTGCGCGCACCACGCGCAGTGTTGCGCCCACGGCGGCGGGCGAACGGCTGCTACAGACTCTTGGCCCGGCGCTGGACGAAGTTACCCGCGGTTTGACGGCGCTTGCCGACTGGCGTGGGGCGCCTTCAGGGACGCTCCGGGTGACCACTTTCGCTTATGCTGCACGAACGGTTCTAGCGCCCAAGCTACCAGGCTTTCTCCGGGACCATCCGGACGTCGCCGTCGAGATCAATGTAGACGATCGGCTCAGCGATCTCGTCGCGGGGGGCTATGACGCGGGCATCCGATTCGGCGAAACGGTTGATCTCGACATGATCGCGGTGCGGGTCGGACCCGACCTTCGTACGGTGGTCGTCGGCACGTCCGATTACTTCGCAAGTCGGCCGCGTCCCGAAACGCCAGCCGACCTGCAGGCACATAATTGCGTCAACTACCGTCTTGTCGGCGGGGGCGGGCTGCTGCCTTGGGAGTTCACGCGCGACGGTCGCGAAATCCGCTTCCGCCCTGAGGGCCAATGCATTGTGAACGATGAGATACTGTCGGCGGCGGCAATACGCGGCGGTGCTGGTCTGGGTTACATGCTGGAGCACGACGTCGCGGCAGACATTGCCGACGGGCGACTTATCCAGGTTCTCGACGACTGGTGTGCGCCGTTTCCTGGCTGCCACCTCTATTATCCCAGCCGCCAGGTTACGCCTGCTCTGCGGGCATTGATCGAGGCGCTCCGTTGGAGGGAGGACGAAGCGGCGGATAGCGCGACCTGAGCGTTTCCGAGAGTGATAGCTGTGGGAGGCTGGATGCCTAGACCGTGCTGATCGGATAAGCGGTAGTGCTTTTCACGCGTTCCATGGCGAAGTGGGAGGACACGTTTTTGAGCGTCACCGTCTCGATGAGTTGGCGGTAGAAGGCGTCGAACGCGGCCATGTCCGGCACGACCACCCGGAGCAGATAATCGGTTTCGCCTGCCATCCGGTGGACTTCCAGGACTTCGGGGAGGCCGACCACTGCGGAGGTGAACTGCTCAAGCCACGCGGGCGAATGGTCTCTCGCCTGGACGGTGATGAACACGGTCAGTCCCAGGCCAAGCGCTTCGGGTTTGACCAAAGCAACCATTGCCTCGATCACTCCGTCCGTTCGCAGCCGCTGGATGCGCCGCCAGCAGGGCGTGGCCGACAAGCCAACCCTGGCGGCGACCTCCGAGACGGCCAAGGAGGCATCTTCTTGAAGGATCGCGAGGATCTTGCGATCGAGTTGATCTAGCTTGCGCATAGGCGGTTGTTAGAAGAAAGTTGCGCGAATGAGAAGAGAAGCGGCCAGCTTCCTGTTATTTGGGATGACGGGTTTCCACACCGGACTTGCTCGGATAGATCGGTCTCACTCAAGCGATGGACTGAGAGCCCGGTTGGAATAAACTTCCAATGTGCTCGTCCGGATGCTGGCCGTCGCGCAAGCCGCGACGGCTTTTTTTTGCCTGACGCCAACGGGTGACCCACGAACGGTCACTCGGTCGTCATTCCCCATATTGCTCCGCGAAAGCTGCCGCCGCCCCGAACAGTCCGGGCTGCGGATAGGTGATGAGCATCGCCGGCATCGCGCTCATGGTGCGCTCGAAGCGGCCCTTAGCGGTGAAGCGATCGCGGAACCCAGACCGCGGCAGATGCTCCGCCAGCCGGAGCCCGAGACCGCCGGCAATCACCACCGCGGAGGCGCCTTGGGCCAATGCGATGTCCCCGGAGACGGCACCAAGCGCCAGGCAGAAGCGATCCAGCGCTGCTGTAGCCAGACTGTCGCGGGAGGCGAGGGCGGCGCTCCACAGCACGCGTTCGTCCTGATATTCGACAGGGCGACCTTCGATCTTGGCCAAAGCTTCGTAGATGTTGATGAGGCCCATGCCCGACACCACACGCTCGACCGACACCCGCCGATAGCGGCTTCGCAATTGCGTCAGGATCTGGTCGTCGATCGAATCAAGCGGCGCGAAGTCGATATGGCCGCCTTCGGTTTCGATGACTTCGTTGCGCCCGTCACGACGGAGCAGCTGCGCCACACCGAGGCCCGTGCCCGGACCCACGATGCTGATAACACCTTTGTCGGGGAGGCCATGGCGCTCGCCGCAGAGGTGGAGGAAGTTGCTGGCATCCAGCTGCGCGACGGCATGTGCCACCGCTCCGAAGTCATTGACCAGAGTGAAACGCTCAGCTCCGAGTTTCGACGGGATGAAGGCCGGCCGGATCACCCACGGATTGTTGGTGAGCTTCAGAACGTCACCTTGAATAGGACCGGCAACGGCGATTGCGGCCGCCTTGGGCAAGGCGCGGCCCAGCTGAGTTCCGAATTCCTCCCAAGCTGTTTCCAGGCTGGCGTGCTCGGCGGTCTTCAGCGTGCAAGCCTCACCAAGGTTGGTGACTCGGCCTTCCTGAACCTCGGCAATGGCGAAGCGTGCGTGCGTTCCGCCGATGTCGACAGCCACGATTTCAGTCACCAAGCCTTCTCCATTTCAGCAAGTCCCGCCGCGGCGATTCCGGTGCTACTCCCGTTGGGGTGCTGCAACCAAGTCGGCTTCGTCCAGTCCAGTGTGAGCTTATCTGGAATGGGCAGCTCCGGGCTGTGATTGGGAAAGAGTAAGGCGATGGTCATCCGGGTCAGCGTCTGTCAGGTAAGTCACTGGTGGTCTCTTGCTTCTTGACAGCGTTGTCAAATAGGATGGTCCACGGAGGGGTGAAATCCACTAGCTTTGCAGGGCAGTTTGGCCGGGCGAGTGCTGGGGAAGTCTCCCATTGATCATGCGCGGTGAGCCGTCATCGCGAAGTAGGAGACGGACGTGGATCGAACTGATCGTGCTCGAGGTACCACAGGCGCGTTTGCGGTTGTAACCAGCCTGTTCTTCGCATGGGGGTTCATCACCTCGCTGATCGACCCGCTGGTTGCTGCCGTGAAAGGCATCTTCAGCCTTTCCGATCTTCAGGCGCAGCTCAGCGCCTCGGCATTCTTTATCGCCTACGGGGTGATGAGTTTTCCAGCGGCGGTTCTGCTGTCGCGGCGCAAGTCCGTGCCGACCGTGCTGATCGCATTGACGCTGATGGTGGCTGGTTGCTTGCTGATGCTGCTCGCCGCGAACATCGCGGTGTACGGCCTGGTGCTGCTCGGGCTGTTCGTGCTGGCAAGCGGGATCACCATTCTGCAGGTTGCGGCCAATCCGCTAGCGGCGGTGTTGGGGCGGCCGGAAGGCAGCCATTTCCGTCTGACCTTCAGCCAGGCCTTCAACAGCTTCGGCACTTTCATCGGTCCCTATCTCGGCGCCGTCCTTTTTCTCAAGGGCGTGGAAGTGAAAGCCGGGACGCAATTGACGGAGGAGGTTCGCTCCGAGGCGCTCGGCGGCATCGATTCCGCCTTCTTCTGGATCGCGGGCCTGATCGTACTGTTGGCGATCTTCATCTGGCTGTCGCGCCGCCTGATCACGGAGGCCGCGCCGGCCGCACCGGAAGAAACGGCGCGCCGCGGGATGGTCGCGACCTTTCGCGATGCCGTATCGTCGCGCTGGGCATTGCTCGGCGGCGCGGCGATCTTCCTGTACGTCGGCGCGGAGGTCGCGATCGGCACGCAGATGGCGCTGTTCCTCAATGGTGACGACGTGTTTGCAGTGTCGCTCGAGCAAGCCGGCAAGCTGGTCAGTCTTTATTGGGGCGGAGCGATGGTCGGCCGGCTGATTGGGTCGGTTCTGCTGACGCGCGTTCGTGCGTCGACCTTGATGGCAGCCTGCACCGGTATAGCTTGTGCGTTGTGCCTTTACGTCTTCACGATCGGCGGCGTCAGTTCGGGTTATGCGGCGCTTTCTATCGGATTGTTCAACTCGATCATGTTCCCGCTGATCTTCACCCTGACCTTGGAGCGTTCGACCGCGAGCGAAGAAGCCACCTCCGGCTTTCTGTGCTTCTCGATCGTCGGCGGCGCGGCCATTCCGCCGCTGGTTGGCTTGTTGTCTGGCCAAACCAGCTACGCGACCGCCTTCATCATCCCCGCGACCTGCTACGCAATGTTGTTCGGCTTCGCCCTTGCTACCCGGCGTTTTGCGCCGGTGAGCCGCAGGGACGACGTGCTCGCGGCAGTACATTGACGGAGGAAAGCTTGGGCGCTGTGCCCAGGCGGCTTCCATGACGGGTAAGCGGGCCACGGCTTTTTGGGCTGGTTGTGCGGCAATCAGCCTGGGCGTGCTGCTGCATCTGCCGATGTATTCGCAAAGCCTGAGCATGGGGCACCACATGTCCGCCATGCCGATGGACAAGTGGATGGTCGTTGGGATGGGCCTGATCGTCCTGGGTGCCCTGTCGGCCTGTTACGGTGCGCTTACATTTGCCCGGCGTGATGCGCAGGTGGGTGCCGGAATACGCTATGAGGCCGACCCCAATCTGCCGATTGGCAGGTCGCACGTGGCGGTGCTGCTGGTGCTTGTCATCGGCCTGGTGATCGACACGATGAAGCCGGCGACGCTCGGGTTCGTTCTCCCGGGCCTTGCGGATGAATATGGCATCAGCCGGTCCGAGGCCGCCTATCTGCCGCTGGTGGCCCTTATCGGTACCACGGTGGGCTCGATCGTTTGGGGCTATCTGGCCGATCTGTGCGGTCGGCGGGCGACGATCCTGCTGTCGACGATCCTGTTCATCGCCACGTCGGTGTGCGGCGCCATGCCGACATTCGGGTGGAACCTGGTGATGTGCTTCCTGATGGGGTCATCGGCCGGCGGCATGTTGCCGGTGGTCTACACGCTGCTGACGGAAATCATGCCGGCAAGGAGCCGCAGCTGGGTGCTCGTCCTTGTTGGCGGCACGGGGCTTGTCGGGGGCTATCTTGCCGCAAGCTCGATCGCCGCTTTGTTCGAACCGCAGTTCGGCTGGAGAAGCCTGTGGTTGCAGGGCTTCCCGACCGGATTGCTCCTCCTTCTGCTGGCAAGATACATTCCGGAATCGCCTGCCTTCCTCGCCGCGCGAGGGCAAACCGCGGAATTGGAGAAGCTGAACCGCCGTTTCGGGATCGTCGCCCGACCGGCGGAGGTGGTGGCGACGGCCGACGGGAAGGCGCAAAACCATAATCGTGTGACCGCGGCGCTGATGATCGCCGCTCTCGCCTGGAGCCTGGTTAATTTTGGGCTGCTTTTATGGTTGCCCTCGAACCTTCAGCAGCGCGGGCTACCATCCGGTGTCGCCAGCGGCGTCATAGCAAGTTCCGCGTTGATCGCTTTGCCGACTGTGGCATTTGCAGCTTATCTTTACAGTCGGTGGAGCAGCAAATGGACCCTCGTTGGTTCCCTTGGCGCGACCATCGTTGCGCTTGCGGCGACGCTTTTGCTCGATGCGGATACGGTTAGCCGACCCATGCTGATTGCGGTCGTGGCGCTGCTGATCATTGGCAGCAATGCGGTGATCGCCGTGCTGCTTCCTTATGCCGCCGAGAACTACCGGATGGGTGTCCGCGGACGCGCCACGGGCTTTGTCGCCGGCAGCAGCAAGGTTGGCGGCGTGATGGTCCAATTGGCAGCCTTGGTGGGGTTCATTCCCAGTTTCGGAAGCGCCGCCTTGCTTCTGATCCTCCCCTTGGGTCTGGCCGCGGCTTTGGTCGGCTATGCCGGCCCCGAAACCCGGGGGCGCAGCCTGAGAGATCTGGAACAGGTCACCGGCTGACGTCTTCTCGGCGCCAAGTTGCTCTAGGCCGGTGCTGGTCCGGTCGAGTCCCTGATCACCAGTTGGAACGGATGATCGAGCCAAGGATCGAACGGCTGTTCCTCCAGCAAGGCGACAAGCATGTCGGTTGCCGACCGGGCCATGTCGCGAACCGGCTGATGGATTGTCGTTAGCCGAGGATAGACAACGGTGGCGATGGCACTGTCGTCGTAACCGATGATCGACAGTTTGCCTGGTATCGGAACCTGCTGGTCGTGAGCGGCGGCGATGGCGCCTGCCGCCATGTCGTCGTTCTGCGCAAAGATCGCCGTCGGAGGCGTGGCCAAGTGGAGCAAGCGCTTGGCCGCTTCGAAGCCGCTGTCGAAATTGAACATTCCCTGCTCGAGCAGCACTTCGTCCACTGGGTGGCCGGCATCGTGCATCGCAAGGCGGAAGCCGCACGTCCGCGCCTCGCTGGAGGCGTGTGACGGGTCGCCCTTGATCATGCCGATGCGATGGTGGCCAAGCTCGATCAGGTGGCGGACGGCGAGCCGCGCGCCCTCGACGTCGTCCGTGGTATTATTCGGTCCGCTGTCCGCCTCGACCGTGGCGGCGATGCGCACGGTCGGAATGCCGGCATCACGCAAGCCGTGAAGCGCAACAAGGTTGTCGGAGGCCGGCGGCGTCAGGATCACTCCGTCGAGCGCAGCCGAGCGAACGAGTCCGACGATCTTGTCGGCAACTGCGGCGATCGATTCAACGGGCAGCACCACCAGCCGGTAGCGCTCGTCGCGGAGACGATCGAGCGCGCCGCTCTGCAATTCGATCACATAATTGGGGCTCGGATTCTCGTACAACAGTCCGAGAAGATAGGAGCGCCTGCCGACCAGTCCCTGAGCGACCACGTTGGGATGATATTTGAGGCGGGTTGCCGCTTCGGTGACCCGTTCGCGCGTGGCCGGGCGCACACTGGCTTCTTCATTGAAGACCCTTGAAACGGTTTTGATCGAGACCTGCGCCTCGCGCGCAACATCGACGATAGTTGAGCGTCTCACGAGTATCACGGTCCGGAACTAGCACGCAGGCCGCGGGAAAAACAATGGAGGGCGGCTTTTCGCCATTCGAAGGCGCGGAAGTCAGCGGCATGACGAGCATTTGGGGTGGTCGTCGCCCGAGTGAGGCCCTAGTGAAAACGCGTGCATATTGGAATTTTGACAGGCGGCGGCGATGTTCCGGGGCTTAACCCGTGCATTCGCGCGATCACACTTGCGGCGGCAGATCGTGGATGGCGGGTCACCGGTATCCGGCGCGGTTGGCAGGGATTGCTTGGCGAGGGCTCGCTGATCCCGCTCGATCGGGAAAATGTGCGCGGCATCGATCGTCAGGGCGGCACGATCCTGCACACCTCGCGAGTGGATCCGCGCCGGACCGACGGCGGCGATCGCACGGCGGAGGTGATTGCAAGCCTGGAGCGCAACGGCATCGACGCGCTGGTGACCCTGGGGGGCGACGGCACGCTGCGGTTCTCGGCGCATCTGTCCTCATTGGGCGTGCCGGTCATTTCCGTTCCCAAGACGATGGATAACGATGTCTTCGGCACGGACTATTGCATCGGCTTTGCGACGGCGGTGAGCCGCTCGGTCGAGGCCATCAACCGCTTGCGGACGACGACCGAGAGTCACGAACGCATCGCGGTGGTCGAGCTGTTTGGCCGCCGCTCCGGGGAGACCGCTTTGCTTGCCGGGTTCCTAGCGCAGGTCGACCGAACGGTGATCAGCGAGGTCCCGGTCGATCTGGACGTGCTGCTACCCTTGCTGCTGGAGGACAAGAGGACCAACCCGGCGGGCTATGCGGTTCTCGTGGTGTCGGAAGGCGCTCGTCTTGTTGGCACGGAGGTAGATAAGGACATCGCCAAGTCGGCCACTGCCCGCGCCGACGACGGCATCGGCCATTGCCTCGCGCGCGAGATCGAGAAGCGCACCGGGCAGAGCACGGTCATTCAGGAACTTGCCTATCTGATGCGCGCCGGCGAGCCCGATGCGCTCGACCGGATGGTCGGCTTCGCCTTCGGCGCCTTGGCGGTGCAGTTGCTTGAGGCAGGCACGTACGGCCGGATGGTCGGGGTGATCCGCGGCGCCTACGATCATGTGCCCATCGAAACATTGTTGACCGGCACCAAGTCGGTCGACGTCGATGCCCTCTACGATCCGGCGGCGTATCGCGCCAAACTGGCGCGCATTGAGGGCATGCCGATGTTCATGTACTGATTTCGACCGAGTTCCGACAATCCTCTGCGCCGTAGCGGCGTCAGTCTGTGACGAGTTCGCCGAGCACCGTTTCAAGCCTATCGAGGCGTGCAAGCGGGTCAGGGATCGCTTCGCGCAGCAGCAACCGGCCATTCTTGCTCTCCAGGCCGGTGTTTTCCGCCGCCGGGGGCACCTCGCGGCGTGGGGAAAGGGCGATCGCTGCGGGCCCAGCATCGATCTTCGAGATGCCCGCCGCGCGCGCGAGCACTCCGATGCGGGAGATACCGAGCAGCCTTTGCGCATCCTCGGGAAGCTCGCCAAAGCGGTCGCTCAATTCGGCCTCGAATGCGTCCAGGTCGGCCAGATTGTTGATGCGGGCCAAGCGAATGGCGAGGCCAACGCGCAACTCCTCTTCGGGAACCCACTCGGCCGGTAGGCTGCCGCCCACGCCTAGGTTCAGCGCCGGGGTCCAGTCGTCCACCGTGTCGCCGCGCGCTTGCCGCACCGCCGCTTCCAGTAGATGCTGATATAGATCGACGCCGATGAGCTTCACGTGGCCGGATTGCTCGTCGCTGAGCAGGTCGCCGGCGCCGCGCAGGTCGAGGTCGCGGGCTGAGATGGCGAACCCCGCGCCAAGCCGGTCGAATGCCTGAAGCGTGCCGAGCCGCGCCAGGGTACGCGGCGGAATGATCGCATTCGCCTGGGTCAGCAGATGGATTTGCCCGCGCCGTGCGCCGCGCCCGACCCGCCCGCGCAACTGATGTAGCTGCGACAGGCCGAAGCGGTCGGCACGCCACACGATCATCGTGTTGGCACGCGGCACGTCCAGTCCGGCCTCGATGATGTTGGTCGCCAGGAGCACGTCGCCTTCACCGCCGGCGAAGCGCACCATCGCTTCGTCGATCTCAGCCGCGGGGAGTTTGCCGTGCGCCTGGAACAAAGTGAGCTCTGGCGCGGCCTCGCGTAGCTGTTGCTCCATCCAGGCCATGTCCTCGATGCGCGGGACAACAACGAAGCTCTGCCCTCCGCGGCTCTTCTCCCGCAGGAGCGCGGTGCGCACGGTCGACGGGTCGAAAGGGGCGACGATCGTGCGGATCGGCTGGCGGCGAGCGGGAGGCGTGGCGATAACCGACATCTGCTGCAGCCCGATTAGCGCATGCTGCAAGGTGCGCGGAATCGGGGTCGCGCTGAGCGTCAGGAAGTGGCCGGCACCGAGCCCGCGCAACTTGGCCTTGTCGGCGGCGCCGAAGCGCTGTTCCTCGTCCACGATCACCAGCGCGAGATCGTGATATTCGACGGATTTGGCGGCGACCGCGCCGGTGCCGATCACGACCTTGATCGATCCGTCGGCCAGTCCTGCGACGACTTTCTTCTTGTCGGCCGCGCTGGTCAGTCGCGACAGGCCCGCCACTTCGATGTCCAGCTCGGCGAAGCGGTTGCGAAAGCTTTCCAGATGCTGGCGAACCAGCACGGTCGTCGGCGCGGCGATGACGACCTGCTTGCCCGAAAGCGCCGCCATTGCCGCCGCCCGAAGCGCGACCTCGGTCTTGCCATAGCCGACGTCGCCGATGACCAGCCGGTCCATCGGCTTGCCCGAAGCGAGGTCAGCGCGCACCGCGTCGATGGCCTTGGCCTGATCGGCGGTTTCCGTGAAGGGAAAGCTCCCGCTCAGGCGCTCATAAGCGGCCGGGTCCGGCTCCAGCACCGGGGCGGTCTGCGCCAAGCGCTCGGCAGCGAGCGCAACCAGCGACTTGGCCGTTTCGGCAACGGCGGCGTTGATTTCGGCGCGGCGCTTGTCCCAGCTGGAGCCGTCGAGCTTGTCCAGCGTGACGGCGTCCTCGTCCGCGCCGTAGCGCCACAAGCGGTCGGCCTCGCCGAGAGGAACCAGCCGGCGGGTGTCGCCGGCGAAGCGCAGCACGACCGCATCTCCGCCATCTTCCGGCAGCGGCTGGAGGCCTGCGACCACCGCGAGCCCGTGGTCCTCATGCACCACCACGTCGCCGATGTGGATCTCGCCAAGAGCGGCCAGGCTGATCTCGCCAAGGCTGGCCGGCGCATCATCGCGCTGCGCCCGGCTGCCGAGCAAATCCCCGGCGGCGATCGCCAGCACACCGGGCAGGCGATAGCCTCGAGGTACGGGCATGCCCAAGGTAACGACGCTTGCCGGATCGGCCGCCATCACCTCTGCCCAACTGTCCACGGCGGTTGCATCGACCTTGAGCGCCTTGCCAACCGCTCGCCCAAGAAAACGCAGATCACGGAGGGAGCCGAGCAAGGCGATCCGATCGCCGGCCGCGATCGCCTGCCGGGCGACCTTGGCAAAGGCGCGGGCTGGATCGCGTGCCTCGACAAAGCGCGGGGGCGGCTCGCCAAAGGGTTCGTCCAGGGGCGCGATCTCGCGGTCGGCCAAGGCAGATTTCCAGCGGGCATCCTCGCACACATCCCGCATCGCCCGGTCCGGCCGACGCTTGGCGGCATCGGCCGCCAGACGAAGGAATTGAATGCGCCGCCGATCTGCGCCCGGCTCCATCGCGATGGAGCCGCCGGGCAGATGGTCGGGCAGGGTCACGCCGTCGCCAAGTTCGGGCTCGCTGGCACGGCCGAGCTCCAGCCGTTCGCACTCGCCGGTCGCTAGCTGCGTGGCAGGATCATAGGCGCGGATGGACGCCAAAACGCCGTCCTGTGCCTCCAACCGGTAGGGGCTGCCGCCGTCGGCGGGAAACACGTCGATCACCTGTCCGCGCAAGGCGAACTCGCCTGGCTCGTCCACCCGGTCGTCGGCGAAATAGCCGAGGGCCTCAAGCTGTTCGGCGAATTGCGCCAAGTCGATCGGCTGATTGGCGGTGACCGCGGGAAGCGCCGCATCGAACTGGTCGGGCGGTGGGAGGAGCCGGGCGGCCGCTTCGCCAGTACTGATCAGGATCACCCGTCCGCGTTCAACGCTTGCCAGCGCGCTTCGAAGCCGACGCAGGGACGTGGTGCGGAAGCCGACGTTGGCGTGTGAGGGCGGGGCACTGTCGCCTGGCAAAGCGTCCGATCCGGGCACCAGCAGCACGGTTATACCGCCCGTGCCTGCGCCACCTTCCGCGGCGCGTGCAATCTCGCTTGCGCGGCCTTCGTCCGCCGCCAGGAACAGCAGGTCGCGCTCCGCCGCGGCGATCAGCAGCGCCGCTGCGACTTCGCCCACCGAGCGGCGCGTCTCGGCCTTTGCCGACTTCACTAAATCATCGTCGGTCCGTGCCAAGATCATCTCCCTCGCTGGCCAGCCGAACGAAGCGGTCGCCGCCGCCGTTCCGCCCCCAAGTGCCGTATGGTGACGAGTGCGGCGGACTGCAGGGGGTTGCGCTAATTGGCGGCTGGAAGGTGCCGGGCGAGCAGAGCGCGAAGGTCGATTTGCGCGCCCAGCCGCGCGGCGAGCAATGCCGTGCCGCTGATCTTGCGCTGCACGAACAACAGGTCGGCCGGGGGCAGGTGCCAAGACGATTTGTCGGCCGCGACTGCCATGCCGTCGGGGCGCAGCTGTTCCACAAAGGCGCGGTCGCCGAAGTCGAACGGGCCGGCCGCCGCGAACTTGTCGAGCACCACGTCTATCATCCGGTCGAGCCGTTCGCGGTGCTGTGCAACAGCTTGGCTGCCGAGAAAGCCGATGCCAAGCGCCGCGTCGCGCACGGCATCGCGGTTCCCCGCCAGCGCTGCTGATACCAGCGTGCCGTAGGCAGCTGCGGTAGCTGGCGCGACCGCTTGCGCCGCGCCGAAGTCGAGCAGCACCAACCGACCGCTCTCGGGTTGATATCGGTAATTGGCGAAGTTCGGGTCGGTCTGCATCGCGCCGAATTCGAACAGCTCGCGAAGCACAAGCGACAGCAGCGCCTCCATCACCCGGTTGCGCGTGTCCTGCGGGGCTTCGATGAGACTCTCGATCGGCTTGCCGGGGAGATAGGTCATCGCCAGCACCGTGCTGGTGGTGAACTCGGGTTCGAGCTGCGGCACGAGGTAGTCGGGCGATCCGGCGAGCAGCGCGCGAAAGCGCTCCATCTGTTCGCCTTCGCGCAGATAGTCCGCTTCCTGCGCCAGCTGCCGTTTGGCCTCACCCAGCAAGGGCGCGATGTCCAGTTCGCGCGGCAGCAGGCCCGAGACCCGCAGCAGGGTAGCGACGTTGTCGATGTCGGCATCAATGCTGCCGGCCACGCCAGGATATTGCACCTTGATCGCCAGCTCGCGGCCATCATGGGTCAAGGCACGGTGGACCTGGCCGATCGAAGCGGCGGCCATGGGCGATGCCTCGAAGCGCTTGAAGCGCCGCCGCCAATTGGGGCCATATTCGCGCGTCAGCACCCTGTTCAGTTGCTGGGGCGGCATGTTCTGGGCACCGCTTCGAAGCCGAGCAAGAATTTGGGTCAGCTCGGCGGGCAGCAGGTCACCTGCGTCCATGCTGATCATCTGTCCCAGCTTCATCGCCGCGCCGCGCAGATGCGCCAGCCGGTCGGCAACGCGGCCGACATTGGCAGGGGTCAGCAGCATGTCGCCGACACGGGGCCGCTCGCCATTGGCCAGCCGCCGCGAGCCCTCGGCGATCATGCCGCCCGCAACCCCACCAGCCAGTCGGCCGAACTGCCCCAGGCGCGCCAGCCGTCCGCTCGGCACCGCGCGCCCAGTCTCTCCGTCATTCTCGCTCATTGAGGTTAGATAGGAAGCCCGGTGCATTGCGCACGGCTAGGCGAAGGACCACCTAGCTCGCCCACAGGAGATCAGACCCATGACGATGCCGCTTCGAACGCTCGGCGACGGCCTGCAAGTATCCGCCATCGGCATCGGCTGCATGCCGATGATCAGCGGCGGGAACATCGTCTACGGGGAGGCCGACGACACCGAGTCGATTGCGACGATCCACGCGGCCATCGATCGCGGAATCACGTTCTTCGATACGGCCGAGCTATATGGTCCGTTCACCAACGAGACCCTGCTCGGCAAGGCCATCGCCGGGCGCCGCGAGGGGCTGGTGATCGCCACCAAGTTCGCGATGAAGTGGAACGGCGACCAGAATGCCGGGCTCGATGGATCGCCGGAGAATGCCCGACGCGCGTGCGAGAGTTCGCTCAAGCGACTGGGCATCGACACCATCGACCTGTTCTACCAGCATCGCGTCGACCCCAAGGTGCCGATCCAGGAAACGGTGGGCGGAATGGCCGAGCTGGTGCGCGAGGGCAAGGTCCGCCACATCGGCCTCTCCGAAGCGTCGGCGGACACACTGCGAAAGGCGGCGGCGGTGCACCCGATCGCGGCGCTGCAGAGCGAGTATTCGGTGTGGGAGCGCGGCGTGGAAGCCGACATCCTGCCGACCTGCCGGGAGCTTGGCATCGGCTTCGTGCCCTACAGCCCGCTCGGCCGCGGTATATTGGCCGGGGGCATCCGCAAGCCTGAGGACCTTGGACCCAATGACTGGCGCCACAACGACCCGCGCTACAGTCCCGAGAACCTAGCCAGGAACCTGCCCATCATCGACGCGGTCGAAGCGATTGCCGGCCGGCACGGCGTGTCGAGCGCGCAGGTGGCGCTGGCCTGGCTACTGGCACAGGGCGACTTCATCGTGCCAATCCCCGGGGTCAAGCGCCGCCAGACCATGAACGATAGTGCCGGAGCGGCGGATCTTGTGCTCACCCCCGACGATCTGACAGCGATCGCGGCGGCGGCCCCCACGGGCGGCACGGCGGGGCCGAGATATAATGAGGCGGGTATGGCCGCGGTTAACATCTAGCACGGTCTTTCGCTTCGCCATCTTGCATGACCGCTTGGCCGATATTGGATGGTCGAAGCCCGGGCGTGCTCATTGCGTTCCCGGAACCTCCGGGCCATCCGGGCATTGTTTGCGATGTCGACCGCGTGCGCCGCCGTAAGGCTGGGTTTCGTGCGCGTGCGCCGATTGCATGCGAACCCTTTGTGGAGATTTGATATGAAAAAGACCGCTCTCATCCTGGCTCTTGCCAGCACCGTTTCGCTTAGCGCCTGCGCATCGACATCTGACGACCAGCTGTCCCAGGCTGCCACTGGCGCCGCCGTCGGCGGTCTTGGCGGAGCTGCCGTTGGCGCCGTCGTTCCAGGCGTATCGACCATCGCCGGCGCAGCAATTGGCGCAGGCATTGGCGGTCTCGCTGGTGCCGTTTGGGCCGACCAGAACAACGATGGTCAGGCAGACGGCTACGTTCAGAACGGCCAGTATTACCAGGGCGCACCGCAGGGCTATGACTCGTCGCTGGGCAGTGTTGCTACCGGTGCCGGCATCGGTGCCGGCGCGGGTGCCGTTGCTGGTGCCTTGCTCCCAGGCGTCGGCATTCTCGGCGGCGCGGTTGCCGGTGCAGTGATTGGCGGCATCGCTGGTGCCGTTTGGGCCGACCAGAACAACGACGGCCAGGTCGACGGCTATGTGCAGAACGGCAGCTACTACCAGGGCGCGCCGGCCGGTTACACCGGTCAGCAGACTGCCCCGCAGCCGGCCTACACCGCGCCAGTTCGTACCGGTGAGCGCGGCTGACCTAAGCTAACGACAATCACTTCGAGCAAATGATTGTCTCGCCCCGAGCGGGTATCCGCTAGGGGCACAGCGCCGCCGCCGTAGCCCAATGGGCGCGGCGGCGGTTCTGTGTCTGGCTCGTGCCGTTAACGGTCGCAGGTCGTTGATTACCTAGTTGCGGTCCCAGTTGGCGACATAGCGAAGCCGGTCCGCGACGGGCTGTCCAACCGAGTTGCGAGCCGGAGCCCAGAAGGTGCGTCCAAGCAATTGGCACAAGCGGTCGTCGAGCATGCGGTTGCCGCTGCTCTGGACGGCGCGACAGTCGTGCAATCGTCCCTCGGCCCCGACCAGAATGTCCAGTACCGCTCCGCCGCGCGGGCTCCCAAGGCTTCGGATCATGCCGTAATCGCGGCGGTTAAGATTACCGGACAATAAGCGAGCGGGCACGGCCGAGCCGCCAGCGCCGCTGCCGGCACCGGCGCCACCGCTTCCGCCACCTCCGGGCCCAACACCAACACCGCCGGCGCCGCTTCCAGCGCCGCTGGTTGCTGCCCCCGCCAACGCGCTTTTACCATCAAGCACCGCAAGTTCGTCGGCCACGTTGGTTTGTGATGTGGTGCGGGTCGGCACTGTCGGAACAGGAGCGAGCAAAGGAGCCCGCGTCGCCCGCGCAGCGGCCGGAGCGGCAGCCTTCAGAATGGCTCGTGGCTCGAGCGGCTTGGCGGCGGGCAATGGACGTTCCGGTTCTACCTGAGAAACAGGGTTCACGTTGAAACTGATGAGTTGCCGGCTTGCCCGCCGGACCGTGTCCACTGCAAATCCGCTCAGCACGGCAAAGCCAAGGGCCAGGTTCATGGCTACCGCCATCACCAACGCGCGCCTGCGCTCGGCAGGGGTGTGCAGAGTTCTTCGGGCCATGCTCATTCCAGCACCACTAACGCCCGGATCGGCATATCGGCCCGACGACCCGACTCCGAGTCGCGCCTTCTCGGACGCACCACTTACCATCGTTCGTGCCAAACCGGGACGCGATCCAATTCGTCATCGAGACGGGTGCGTAACAATGCTCATCGCCCGAGTCACACTGCTCCGATCAACGTCTTTGGTTAATAAATAATAAACAGGCGAGGAAGTTTAGGTCCTTGAAGTAACCAAGGAACAACGATGGACGCTAAAAAGTCTTTTTAGGAAAGCAACGAAGACAGACGATAATAAACATGCGTGTGTGTTTCAGAATAGTGACGGGCTGATCTCGTAAGGTGCTTGGTTTGGAATAAGTGTTAACCAGGCTGTTACATAGCGGCTTGCTGCCTCTTGATTCAGCCAAAGCCGTTCGGTCGCCGGGAAACTTGCCAAAGCTGCAGTAATCGTGGTTCTGTGCCTGGGGAAGACGTGTAGTTCGCGTTGCGGTTAACTACCGGTGTTAAACCGGCAAGCCTCGCAACGATCGATAACACGCCTTGAAACGGGGGTGGCCTGCCAACTGGCAGTGCCGATGAACAGGGTGGGTTTATGCGCTACGAAAATTCTTCGGACTCGGCTTCCGTCCAGAACGACGCCCGCAGCCCTGACGCCCGTGACGACACCGATGCGCTGGCCGCCGGTGACAAGGGTCCTGCTACCGGAAACACCATCTCGGGCGCGGGAACGGTGACCGGCACGGCCGGCGTAGACACTGGTTCCAACATGCACATCGTGGCCATTGAGGGCGCAGGCGGGATCGATCAGTCGCTCAACGCCGGCCAACTCCGCGTCAGCGGCGAGCATGGTTCGCTGATGATCAACGCCCAGGGCCACTACAGCTACACGCCCAAGCCGGGCACGCCGGAAAACGTCCGCGACGTGTTCACTTACACATTGGCGGACGGCCAAGGCGCCAGCGATACGGCGCGCCTCACCATCGAGATCGGCAAGACGCAGGCGATTGCCGCGAATGCCCAGCGTATCGTCGCCGGCCCGGACGGGGTCGTCACTTTGCCGGACGGCGTGCAGTTGAGCGACATCACCGTCGTCGGCCGCGACCTCGTCATCCTGATGCCCGACGGCAGCCAGATGGTGATCGTCGATGGCGCGGTGTTCGTGCCGCAACTGGTGCTCGGCGGCGTGGAAGTGCCCTCAAGCAATCTCGCCGCCTTGCTCATCGACAGCGAACCGCGCCCCGCGTCAGGTGTGCCGCAGTCGGGTGGAGGAAACTTCGAGCAGCCGGTCGGCCCGCTTGATCCGGGTCTGGCGCTCGGTGACCTCATCCCGCCGACAGAGCTGAATTACACCCCGCCTGAGTTTCACGACGTGGGCCAGCTTGTCGACCGCGATCCGGAGGTGGGTCTCAATCCTGCGGTCCTGCTCGACGACGACACCTTCCCTGGCGGCAATCCCGGCGGCACCGGCGATGATCCCAATGGGGCCAATCTGACGGGCGTCCTGTCCGGTTCGGGCGGCGACGGCCAATTGACCTTCGACCTACTGACCACCGGCGCACCAGCCGGCTTCACCTACGTCGACGGGCCAAACGGCGCGATCCTGGTCCAGCAGGGCGCGGTCACGGTTCTCACGGTAACGATCAACGCCCAGACCGGCGCCTACACGGTCACGCACAATGCGCCGATCGTGCACGCTGCAGGCGATGCCGAGAACAATGCGATCTTCAACTTCGGCTACACTGTCACCGACCAGGACGGCGACGCCGTTACCGGTGCGCTGACGGTCAATGTGGACGACGATACGCCCGTGGTCGATGTCATCGCCGGGCCAGATTCGGCGATCCTGCTGCAAACGCAGGACGGCGACACGTTAGGCGCGGCCAGCGATATGGCGACCACTTCGGCTAATTTCGCCGGTGCATTCACTTTCACCGGCTCGGCCGGCGGTGATGGCGGCACGGTCAGCCCGCTTGTTTACGCCTTGTCCACGGCGGGCGGCGCCTCTGGCCTGCTGGCGCACGGCGCGGCGATCAACCTGTACCTCGTCAACGGCGTGGTGATCGGCTCGACCGCCGGCACCGCCGCCGGCATCACGGCCGAGAACAGCATCTTTTCCGTGTCGGTCGGGGCCAATGTGTGGTCACGCTGACGCAGTTCAGTCAGATCGATCACCCGATCGCGTCCGATCCGAGCGCCAGCGGCGCGCCCTTCGTTGACCAGATCCTTGGCCTTGCCGACAATCTGATCAGCCTCACGGGCACCGTTTCGGCGACCGACAAGGACGGCGACACGGCCGGTGACAGCGCCACCATCGCGATTGGCGCCAATCTCCAGTTCGCGGATGACGGTCCGACCCTCGGCGCCGTGCGTGCCGGAGCCGGCGTGACCATCGACGAGACCGCAGCGGGTTCGCCCGCCGGCTTCCCCCTGAGCGCCACCAGCGATGCCCCGGTCATCAATGCATCCGCCTTCGGCTATGGCGCCGATGGTCCGGCTGCTTCCGGCGCGCTCAGCTATGGCCTGCAGATGGTCAGCGCGAACTCGGGCCTGAAAACCGCCAATGGCGATTTCGCGATCACCTTGGTGCAGACCAGCGCCAGCGTCATCTCCGGCAGCTACGTCGAAGGCGGCGTGACCAAGATTGCCTTCTCGGTCACCATCAACTCCAATGGCTCGATCACCGTCGTCGAAAATGTCGCGCTCGAGCACAATGTCGATGGCTCTACCGCGGCCGCGCACAATGACTCGCTCGATCTGTCGGGACTGATCAACGCCACGATCACCGCCAACGATTATGACGGGGACACCGCCACCGCGGCTGTCGCGATCGGCGACAAGATCCTGTTCCTCGACGATGGCCCCAGCATCACCGTCAGGGCTTCCAGCGATGCCGAGATCCTCCTTCGCACCGATGACGCGGACACCGCGGGCGCGCTGAGCGACACTGCCAGCAGTTCAGCCAACTTCGGAGGCGTGTTCCAGATCGCGGCCAATGGCGGCGCCGATGGCGTCGGCAGCCAGTTGCTTGCCTTCACGCTGGCCGTCACCAATACGGCTTCGGGGCTTCAGGCGCACGGCGTCGCGATCAACCTGTACACCGTGGGCAATGTCGTGATCGGCTCGACGGCGGCATCGGCTGCCGGCATCAGCGCTGAGAACACCGTGTTCAACGTCACGGTCGACGCCAATGGCGTGGTCACGCTGACCCAGTTCAGCCAGATCGATCACGCTCTTGCATCGGATCCGACCGCGTCGGGCGCGCCGTTCAACGACCAATTGGCCAGCCTGGCCGACGGACTGGTGACGCTAACCGCGACCGGCACCGTCATCGACACTGACGGCGACAGTGCCTCAGCCACGCAAACCGTATCGATCGGTGCCAATCTGCAGTTCAGCGACCACGGCCCAAGCGTCAGCGGCGCGGCCGCAGGCGCCGGCGTCATTATCGACGAGACGGCCGCCGGATCGCCTCAGGGCTTTCCGCTGACCGCCACCAGTGCCTCGGCGGTAATCACAACCGGCTCGGCGCTGTACGGCGCCGATGGACCAGGCAGCGCTGCTTACGCGCTCGGCATCGTTGGCGATGGTGCTTCTGGCATCAAGACGGCGATCGGCGATTTCGCCATCACGCTGGTGCAGACGGACGCGAATGTCGTCATCGGCACCTATGTCGAAGGCGGCGTGACCAAGACCGCTTTCTCCGTCACCATCAATGCGAATGGTACCCTTTCGGTGATCGAGAGTGTGGCCCTCGAGCACAATGTCGATGGCGGCACGCAGGCCGCCTATAATGACGCCCTGAGCCTCGCGGGCCTGCTCAACGCCAGCATCACCCTGACCGACTTTGATGGCGACACCGCGACCGGCACCGTTGCGATCGGCGACAAGGTTGTGTTCCTCGATGATGGTCCCTCGATCCTCGTTTCGGCGGGCAGCGATGCCAGTGTCGTCCTGCGCACGGACGATGCCGACACGCTTGGCGCCCTTATCGACAGCGCCACCAGCACGGCGGACTTTGGCGGCGTGTTCTCCTCAACGTCCAGTGGTGGTGCTGATGGCACCGCCTCGGCCAATTTCGTCTATTCGCTGGCGATCACGGCCGGGCTTAGCGGCCTGACTTCCGGCGGCT
This sequence comes from uncultured Sphingomicrobium sp., assembly GCA_964243335.1. GTDB lineage: Bacteria > Pseudomonadota > Alphaproteobacteria > Sphingomonadales > Sphingomonadaceae > Sphingomicrobium. The sequence continues at coordinate 44,415 of CAXTED010000008.1, forward strand.
TGCCGATCTATTTGCGGATGAGCGGCAGCGTCGTGGTCGGAACAACCGCCGAAGCGGGCCCGATCACGGCAGCCAACCTCGTATTTTCCGTCCTGGTGAACTCGGCTACCGGCGTGGTAACGCTGAACCAGTCGAACCCGATCGATCATCCGATCGCCTCCGATCCAAGCGCCACGGGCACGCCGTTCAACGACCAGTTGATCAGCCTGGCCGACAATCTGGTGCGCCTGACCGCGACCGGCACGATCGTCGACAATGACGGCGACAGCGCGACGAGCTCCGAGACCGTCAACATCGGCTCGAACATTCAGTTCAGCGACGATGGTCCAACGATTGTCGAGCTGGCGGCAGGCAGTGCTTTGTCGATCGACGAGACGTCCGCTGGCACAGTTGCGGGCTTTCCAATTACCGTTAAGGGACCAGGCGGATCGGCCTTAAGCGGCAGTGTCCTGCACGGCGCGGATGGCGAAGGCAGTCCGGATGTTCTGCTCGGGCTGGAAGTCGCCAGCGCATCGACCAATCTCAAGACGGCAATTGGCGATTTCGCGATTACTCTGGTTCAGACTTCGGCTGACACCGTCACCGGCACCTATGTCGAAGGCGGGATTACGAAGGTCGCGTTCAGCGTGACGATCAACCAGGATAATTCGCTCACGGTCACCGAGAACGTGCCGCTCGAGCACAATGTCGATGGCAGCACCCCCGCCGCCTATAACGACGCGCTCAATTTGGCCGGCCTGATCAATGCCACGGTTACGGCAACGGACTTCGACGGCGACACCGCCAAGAGCTCCACGCCGATCGGCCAGAACGTGATCTTCCTCGACGATGGCCCCTCGATCACCATCAGCGCCGGTGCCGATGCGAGCGTTTCGCTGATCACCGACGATGCGGGCACGCCGGGTGCGCTAAGCGATACGGCCAGCAGCACGGCTAATTTTTCTGGCGTGTTCGCTACGCTAAGTGCCGGTGGCGCTGACGGGGCAAGCGGCGTGACGAATAGCTACGCCCTCAACGTCACCAACATCGTGTCGGGCCTGAGCGCGCATGGCGCCGCAATCAACCTCTACCTTGTTACAGGCACCGTCGTTGGCTCCACCGCTGCCAGTGCCGCCGGCGTCAATGCGGGCAACACGGTATTCAACGTGTCGGTGAATGCCTCCACCGGTGTCGTGACGCTGACGCAGTTCAGCCAGTTCGATCATCCGCTGGCGACTTCGTCCAACTTCCCGGCCGACGTCGTCAGCCTGGTCGACGGGCTGATCACGCTGACCGCAACCGGCACGATCACCGACAATGACGGCGACACGGCAACCAGCTCAGCAACGATCGGCATTGGCGCGAACCTGCACTTTACCGATGACGGTCCCTCGCTCAGCAACGTGGTTGCGGCGAGCGGCGTGTCGGTGGACGAGACCAATGCAGTTGGCCCGGGCTTTCCAATCTCCAACGTCAGCGCTGCTGCGCTGATCACGGCATCGGCGGCCTATGGCGCTGATGGCGCCGGTTCGGCCGCTTACGGCCTGACCGTAGTTGGCGGCGGCGTGACGGCGCTCAAGACCGCGCTTGGCGACTTTGCCATCACGCTGGTGCAGACTTCGCCCAGCACCATCACCGGCACCTATGTCGAAGGCGGCGTCACCAAGACGGCGTTCACGGCGGTGATCGGCAGCGACGGCAAGGTCACGCTGACCCAGAACATCGCTCTTGAGCACAATGTCGATGGCAACACGGCCGCTGCCTATAACGACGCACTCAGCCTCGCTGGTCTGGTCAATGCTTCGATCACCCTCACCGACTTCGATGGCGACAAGGTCACCCAGTCGGTTGCGGTGGGTAATCTCATCAGCTTCCTCGATGACGGCCCCTCGGCCGTGGCCGACAGCGCCAATGTAACCGAAGGCGGCAGCGTTTCGGGCAACGTTCTGACCAACGATGCTCCCGGCGCCGATGGTTATGCGGTTGGCGGCGGCGTCACCGGCGTTCAGGCGGGTAACTCGACGAGCGACATCGTGGGCGGCGTCGGCGTGGCCATTGCCGGAAGCTTCGGCACGCTGACGCTCAACGCCAATGGCACCTACACCTATGTGTCCACCGCCAATGCGATCACCGCCAACGCCACCAACACGTTCAGCTACACGATCAAGGACAGCGACGGCGACTTCCAGACGGTGACCCTGGTCATCAACCTGGCCGATGTGACAATTGTTGGCCCAAGCGCAAACGTCACCGTCAACGAAGCCGCGCTGGACCTGGTCCAGGATGCCGGCGATCTGGCGGCAGGCACCGTTGTTGGCAGCAATCCATCGTCGAGCGCGGAATCGGTCAGCGGCACCATCGGGCAGCCCGGCGTCACGATCACCGCCCAAAGCAGCGAAGATGCGCTTGGCAAGTTCGTGCTCAACGCCAACGGCACGTTCACCTACACGCTCAAGTCGGCCTTTGACGGCGCAACGACCAACAATGGCGTGACCACCCAAGCCGGGGTCCGAACCTTCAACTATGTGGGCACGGACGCCAACGGCAACAGCGTCACCGGCACGATCACCGTCAACATCGTCGACGACGTGCCAACCGCACGCAACGACACCGACACGGTGGACGCCAATGCGACAGCCACCGGAAATGTGATCACCGGAGCCAGCACCAGCTCGGCGCCGGGCGGCATCGACACTAAGGGTGCCGATGGCGCGGCGGTCAGCACGGTGGTCGGCTTTGCCGGCTCAACGGACAGCGCGTTCGACGGCAACGGCAATCTGCAGGTCAACGGGCAGTATGGTACGCTGCTGATCGCGGCGGACGGCAGCTACACCTACACCCGCACCCCGGGCTCACCGGGCGGGGTGAGCGACAGCTTCACCTACACGCTGACCGATGGCGACGGGGACACGTCCAGCGCCACGCTGGTTATCGCCGTGCCCGACGCGCGTCCGGTCGCCGGTACCGCTTCGGCGAGCGTCGATGACGACGGTCTGGTCGGCGGCAACGCCGTCAGCACCGCGGGCGACCTCAACGCCAACCTGGGCGAGACGCCAAGCGTCAACCCGAGCGAGGCGATCTTCAACGGCCAGCTGGCGGCCACCGCCGGCGACGGCGCGAGCAGCTTCCTGTTCGCCTCGACCCTGGCCGGCACCAACGTCGCGGTTGGCACCGAGGCCGCCACGTATGCGGTCAGTGCCGATGGCCTGACCTTGACGGCCACCGGCCCACGCGGGCTGCTGTTCACGGTGCAGATCACCGATGCGGCCACCGGCACCTACACGGTCACGCTCAACGACAACGTCCTCCACGCCAGCCTCGACGGCGCGGTTGGCGACAACACGGAGAACGATGCCACGGTAGCCGTCCCGTTCCAGGTCAAGGACGCCGATGGCGACCTGTCGACCCTGCCGGGCACGCTGACGATCACCTTCGACGACGATGCACCGTCGGCTTTTACCCCGACCAGCGTTGCCGCGGCGAATGGCGACAGTGCGCCGGTAACCGCGCCACTCAACCTGAACATCGGCGCGGATGGCTTTGGAACGCTGCAGTTCGACATCATCAATGGCCAGGTTGCTCAAGACAGCTTTGGCAATGCGCTGACGCTGAACGGACAAGCGCTCTACCTGTTCGGCGATAATACGGGCACGATCGTCGCTACCACCAACGCAACCGGAACCGGTACGCTGGGCTATACGGTGACGTTGAACGCGGCCACCGGCAATTACACCTTTGATGTCGCGGGAACGATCAGCAACGGTACCGAGACGAGCTTCACCGATCTGGTCAGTTCGGCCGCGGGCAATGTCGATTATCGCGGCATCGGGGTCGGTGCAGCGACCGGAGCGACCGATGTTCTGGGCGAAAGTGCGGAGGCAGTTCGAAGCGGCGGCGCTTCGGGTCAGGCTGCAGCGAATGACGCGGACGCCTGGCACGGCGGACAGTTCGCTGGCGCAAGTGCCATGCCGATGTTGCACGCGGACGTGATTCACATGGACGCCGTGCAGCCAATCGCAAACGGTTAATCTCGAGGGGGGACTTGCGCACGCCGGTAAGCAGCGTGCGCAAGTTCGACGACTAAACAATCACGGGGGTAAATACATGACGATCAAACATTGGACGCTCATCATTCCGGGAACATTGCTGCTGTGCGGCGTTCCAGCAAGCGCCGTGGACCTGCGCGAAGCGGTGCAAGCCGCGCTACAGAGCAATCCGGAAATTCGCCAAGCGGTGCACAATCGCGAAGCGACGCACGAGGAGCTAAATCAGGCGCGTGGGCTTTATCGCCCGCGCGTTGACTTGCGTTTATCTGCCGGACTGCGTGAATTGCGCAATCCGACCCGCCGCAACATTGGCCTTGGCACCGAATTGCTCAAGCCCGTCGAAGGCGAATTGGTACTTGATCAGTTGCTGATCGATGCCGGTGGCCGAGCCGCCGAGATCCGCCGCCAGGCCGCTCGCACCGACGGCGCCGCATCCCGCGTGGAGGAGCGTAGCGAATTCGTGGCGCTGAACGTATCGCGCAACTACATCGACTATCTGCTGCAGCAGCGGCTGGTCGCCATTTCCGAGGACAACGTCACCTTTCACGAGCGCCTTGCCGGTGATCTTCGCGAAGGCGTGACCAAGGGCTCGATCAGCATCGCCGACCAGCAGCAGGCCGAAGAGCGGCTGCAATCGGCGCGCGCCCGCGTGACCGAAGCACGCGAAGACCTGGAAACCGCGAGCATTCAATTCCAGACGCTGACCGGCATGCCAATCGACAGCGTGGCCGTCCCGCCCGACCTGTCGCGCTTCATGCCGGCATTGCTCGCCGAGGCCGAGGATGCGGCGCGCAACAACAATCCCCGGGTTCAGGAAGCGCTTGCCGATCTGTCGGCGCAGCGTGAAGTGATCCGCTCCGCACGCTCCGACATCGGTCCGCGCTTGAACGCCGAGGGCCGCGCCCGCGTCGGCAATGACGTCGACGGTTTCGCCGGCAACACCCGCGATCTGCAGGCCAATCTGGTGATGCGCTGGACGCTGACAAACGGCGGCATCAAGGAAGCCAATCTGCGCGAACAGCAGCGCCGGGCCGACGAGGGTCACGCCCGCGTATTCGAGCAGACACGTCAGGCCGAACAGGATGCGCGCTCGGCCTGGAGCCGCCTGCAGAACCAGGGCCGCCTGGTCGGCGAGCTGGAGAATCAGAGCCGCATCTCGGACGATCTTCTGCTGTCCTACCGCGAGCAGTTCAACGTCGGACGCCGATCGTTGCTAGACGTGCTCGACTCGCAGAACACACGCCAGAACGTCCAGGCGCAGGCCGAAAGCGCGCGCATGGCTCGCTTGTTCGCGCAGTATCGCGTGCTCGCGTCGGCTAATCGGCTGGTTGAAGCGCTCGGCGTGCAAATGCCTCGCGACGCCTATCTGACCTTGCGCGACAAATACCGCGTACAGCCGGTGCCGGCCAGCGACCGCCAGGAGAACAGCCTGCGCTACCCGCTGATGGGACCGCCGAGTGGAGCGTCCGATAGCGGGACGGCCGTGCCTTCGGCCGTGACCGCTCCGCCGATGGCGCCTACCGATCCTGCTTCGGGGACACCGACGGCTCCTGCCGACGGATCGCAGCCGGCGCCCGCCTCCGGCGGACGCTAAGGCGGCAAACGAGTAAGGGGACGGGCGTTGGGGTTCATGACTTGGCTGGATGCTGCGCCATCGCGTGAGCTCGACCCCGTTCTCGACTGTCTGGCATTCTGTGCGCGCCAGGCGGACCGGCCGTCCTCGCCGGTCCTGCTGCGGGCCGGTCTCGCCTTGTCCGAGACTGGCAGCCTGCCATTTCACCAGATCGAACCGGCACTCGAGCAGGTTGGCATGCGGAGCGGCCCGATGCAGCGGCCGCTTAAGGGTTGGCCCGAGCGCAAGCTGCCTGCCATTCTGCAGCTGGAAGACGATCGCGCCTGCGTTCTGATCGAGATCGAAGGCAGAAAGGCGTTGATCTTCGCTCCGGGCGTGGGCGATCCGATGTGGGTCGAAATGGCCGAACTCGAAGCCGTATTCACCGGTCACGGCGTCCATGTCGAGGCCGATCCGACCCAGGAACGCGCCGCCGAGCGGCCTTGGGACGGCGCCACCCATCGGCATTGGTTCTGGTCCGAAGTCGCCAAGGTGCGCGGCGAACTGTCGCCTGTCCTGTTGGCGGCGCTGGTGGTCAATCTGCTCGCCTTTGCCGTGCCGTTGTTCACCATGCACGTCTACGACCGAGTCATCCCCAACAAGGCGATCCCGACCCTGTGGGTGCTGGCACTCGGCGTGCTTCTCGCGCTTGGGCTGGACTTTGCGCTGCGCCTCGCGCGAGCACAGTTGATCGACGAGGTCGGGCGCAAGCTCGACGCCAAGCTCAGCCAGAAACTGTTCGAAAAGGTCATGAATATCCCGCTGTCCGAACGCTCGGGCAGCACCGGCGCCATGGCCCGGCGGATCAGCGAATATGAGGGCGTTCGCGACTTCTTCGCTTCCACCACCGTGGTGCTCGTCGTCGACATCCTGTTCCTGGCCATGTTCCTGGTGTTGATCACCGTACTCGCCGGCTGGCTGGTGCTGGTGCCAATCGTCGGCATGGTCGTGATGCTGTCGGCCGGGCTGCTGCTGCAGCGGGCGATGCGTCAGACCGCGCTCGATGCGCAGGCGGACAGCAGCCTTCAGCATTCGGTTCTGGTGGAATCGATCGGCGGGCTGGAAACCCTGAAGGCCACGCGCGCCGAAGGGCAGATGTTAGGTCGATGGCGCCGTTTGTCGTCGATGACGGCCGGCACGCAGGAGAAGATGCGCCGCCTCACCGCTATTGCCGTCAATCTCGCCAGCCTGGCCCAGCAACTGATCTCAATCGGGCTGCTGATCGGCGGTTTCTACATGTTCAACGCCGGCACCATGTCGATGGGCGCGATCATCGCGATCGTCATGCTGGCCGGCCGAGCCCTTGCTCCAGTGGGTCAGTTCGCCTTCCTCATCACCCGCGGCAAACAGGCTTTCACCACCCTCGACAGCCTGCAACGGATGATGGAGGCGGGTGACGAGCGCATCGGCGCCTCGCGCGCGATCGTACCCGAGATCCGCAGCGGCCACGTCGATCTGTCGCATGTCGGCTTTCGCTATGCCGGCGCGGCGCGCGACAGCCTGTCGGACCTTAATCTGGTGATCCGTCCGGGCGAGCGCATCGGCATCATCGGCCGCGTGGCATCGGGCAAGTCTACACTGGGCCGCTTGTTGTGCGGCCTCTATGCGCCGACCGAAGGCGTGATGACCGTGGATGGCCTCGACAGCCGCCAATATCACCCGCACCAATTGCGCGACAGCTTTCGCTACGTCGGCCAGGACGCCGAACTGTTCTCGGGCTCGGTACGCGACAATCTCATGCTCGGCTCTGCCAGCGCCACCGACGAAGAATTGATCGATGCCGTGCGCCGATCGGGTGCCGACATCTTCTTGTCGCGTGATGCGGCGGGGTTCGACCTTCCGGTGGGCGAGCGCGGCAATCAATTATCGGGAGGCCAGCGTTCACTGCTTGTGCTTGCGCGTGCCTTGGTCAGTTCGTCGCGGATGCTGTTCCTGGACGAGCCGACTGGCGCCATGGACACCCAGACCGAAGCCTATTTCATCGATCATCTGCGCACCGGGTTGCGACCCGAACAGACGTTGATCGTTTCCACCCACCGCCACCAGATGTTGTCGGTCGTTGATCGACTGTTGGTGATCGATGCGGGACGGCTACTCGCGGACGGTCCGCGCGACGAAGTGCTCGCCAAGCTGACGGCAGCCGCTGCTGCGCATCCCGTTTCCGCCGGTGAGCCCGTCGCATGACGCGCATGCAAATCGCCCGGCGGCGTTTGCGCATACGCTGGCAGTCGCTGGGATGGAAAACGTTCGCCTTCGCAATCGCCGGGGTAATCGCCATGGCCGCGCTACTGGCGAGCAGCCTTCAGTGGCTCGTTGCACCGGCGAGCGCCCCGACCAATTACGCCAGCGTGGTCCTGATCCCGGTCAAGGCCTCGGCGCTGCTCGACCTTACCGTTGGCGCCCATGCCGATGCGGTGGCTGCCACCGGGGTGGCCGCCGAGCAGATTAACGCCGCTTTGCCGTTCAGCGCCGCGCCGGTGCAGGCCGCGCGCCCATTTGATGCGCCGTCCGGCGGTACCGATTATGATCGGGCGCTGACCTGCCTTACGCAAGCGGTCTATTATGAAGCCGGGTTCGAGCCGATCGAAGGCCGTCGCGCCGTGGCGCAGGTGATCCTCAACCGCATTCGCCACCCGGCCTTCCCCAAGTCGGTGTGCGGCGTGATTTACCAGCGCAATGCGACGCCGGTGTGCCAGTTCAGCTTCGTGTGTGACGGTGCGCTGGGGCGTTCTGCGGCGGCCGGTCCGTGGGCCGAAGCGCGCCGCGTGGCTCAGGCCGCGCTGGCGGGCTATGTCGAAGCGTCGGTTGGCCAGGCCACGCACTACCATGCCAATTACGTGTCGCCGCGCTGGGCGCCCTTGCTGGCCAAGATTACCAACATCGGCGCGCACATCTTCTACCGCTGGCCCGGCACCTGGGGCCAGCCGGCTGCCTTCACCGGCCGCTACATCGGCGAGCCCAACGATCCGTCCAGCCTTCGCGTCCCGTTGCGCCCCGCGGTGCAATTGGCGGCGGTGCTCGCTGCGGACGGGACGTTGGTCGGGCCCGCGGTCACGGCGCTCGTCGACCCGACAGTGCACCGCGCCGCCAGCGACGTCGGCGGGCTGCTCGACACCAGCAAGGGTTGGACGCTCAACATCCCGCTTCCAGGCCAGGCGGGCGGGGCTGCAAAAGCCATCGCCGAACGGCAGGCGGCTCCTTCGCCCAATCCGATCACCGCCATCGCGCTTGTCGCGGTCAATGGCGGACCGTCGCTGGCAGCCAAATAGCGCAGGCTGTCGCCCTCGTACCTTTCGACAAAGAGTAGAGCTTCCCCATGGCCACCTTGCCTTTTTCCCCGCCTGAACGCCGCACCACGCGGCAACGGGCGTCGCTGACCGGGTCGCGCCGCATCATCCTCTTCTCGGCAATCGGTTTCTTCCTGTTCCTCGCCTGGTCGATGATCGCGCATGTCGACGAGGCGACGACCGGCCAGGGCAAGGTCATTCCGTCCAGCAAAGTGCAGTTGATTCAGTCGGCCGAGCCGGCAACCATTCGCGAGCTTCTCGTGCGGCCCGGCCAGCGGGTACGCCGCGGCGAATTGCTGGTGCAGCTGGACGACACGCAAAGCTCATCGGACGTCGGCTCGATCGAGGCTGAAACCCGCAGCCTTTCGGCACGTGCTGCGCGTTTAGGTGCCGAGGGCGGGGCCGGCGGCAGTGTCGGCGGGGACGAAGGCGCGTTGCAGATTGCCCGGCAGTCCGCGCTGCGCAGCCGTGTCGCCGCGCTTGGAGCCACCGGCGACCAGCGCCGCCGCGAGGCTGCGGAGGCGGCCGCGACCATCAACTCGCTGAGCCAGAGCGTCGTGCTCGCCCAGCAGAGCGTCGATCGTCTTGCGCCACTCGCCGCGCGCAGCATCGTCCCGCAAACCGAACTCGCCACCGCCCAGCGCGAAGTGATCGATCTCCGCGGGCGCATCGCTGCCGCGCGCGAGCAACAGGGCCGCGCCATGGCCGCTGTCCGTGAGGCGCAAAGCCAGGCGTCCGAAGCCGGTTTCACCTTCCGCCAGGAGGCGCTCAACGAACGCAGCCAGGTGACGCAAAAGATCGCCGTCAACACACAGGCGATGCGCGGCGCGCAGGGACGCCTGAGCAAAACGGAATTGCGCTCGCCGGTTGACGGCATCGTCAACGATCTGCAGGTCGCCACGCGCGGCGGCTTCGTCAACGCTGGTCAGAAGATCATGGAAGTGGTCCCGCTGGGCGACAAACTGCTCGTCGAAACGCGCGTCCGACCAAGCGACATCGCCTTCATCAAGGTCGGCGACAAAGCGCTGGTCAAGGTCACCGCCTACGACTTCTCGATCTATGGGGGGCTCGATGGGCGCGTGGTCCGGGTGTCCGCCGATTCGATTTACGACGAGGCCACGCGCGAGGCGTTCTTCAACGTCATCGTGGAGACCGACCGCGCTTATGTGATGAGTGGAGGCAGGCAACTCCCGATCACTCCGGGCATGATGACCGACACCCAGATCATCACCGGTCGCAAGTCCATTCTCAGCTATTTGCTGAAGCCAGTCCTGAAAGCCCGAAGCGACGCTCTTACCGAGCGCTGAAGCATTGGTGAAATCCGGATGGTCGGGATTAGCTTCAAACTATTTGGCGCCCGAGCCGGGTAGGATCGCTGCAGCACTCGCCAGCGTGTAGGTTGGCCGCTCATACCCATGGGTCCAGGCGCGGCCAGCGGAATAGCTCAGCACCGGCCGGTAATCCTGCATGGCCGTGGCATCGCCGAGCCGATCGCTGCCATTGTCGAGCAGCACAAGCTTATCCTCGGCCCGCGCCACCAGCACCGCATGGTCGGAGCGGCGCACGAGGTCCTTGACGATCACGAGGTACAGGTCACGCTCGGCGAAACCGGCGGCGCGGAGCAGGCCAAGCTTTGCGATGGCATAATCTTCGCAATCACCACGGCCACGGCGCATGGTGTCGGCCGCGCCCTGCCACACGTCGGCGCGGCGGTAAGCACGCGAGTCGTCCACGAACTGCACCCGCGCATTGACGAACCGGTTGATGAGGTCGAGCCGTGCCAGCGCCGGCATAGCGCGCAGTGATGCGGCATAATGGGCCGACGTGCCGCTCGCGCGCTGCCCTTCCACCGCGTGCCAGCGGCGATCGAGTGAGGTCCGGCGAACCGCGAGCGCGACCGATCCGAACACATCGGGCTTATCGCTGGCGATCGCGCGGCTGAACAATGAAGGACGGGGCGCGGAGCGGAACGGGGTCAGCGTTGCCACCGTCGAGGCAGACCTTGCCTGCATCGGGACGGCAGCTGCCGGAATTGGCAGAAATCCACCATTCTGCTGCGCCATCAACGCGGCGAACCGGCTCGGCGCGCCGCCCAGGATTGCGTCACTCTTGGCGAAGGACAAGGTCGATGCGGGCAGGGGCGCAAGCTGCGCTCGGGCGGGTTGCGCGGCGGCGGCAAGAAGCACGCCGATCGAAGCAAGAAGCACCTTTTCCATGGCGCCGCTTGTCGCAGAGGATGGCGAACAGGGACCTAAAAGCCTTGGTTAAGAAGGCGGTAGGATTTTCAAACCGATTCCGCATCGGACAGGAATGCATCCATCACCCGGTTGAAGATGGCCGGCTGCTCCAGGTTGGACAGGTGCCCGGCGGCGGTAATCTCCACCAGCGCCGCATGGGGGATGCGGTCCTTTAGATCCTCGGACAGCGATGGCGGGGTGATCCGGTCGGCGCTCCCGACCATGATCAGCGTCGGACAGCGGATCGCCCGCACCCGCTCGCGCTGGTCGGCCAGCCACACCGCTTTGGCGGCTTGAAGATAGGCCGCCAAATCGATCCGGCTCATCGTCGCGACCACCTCGGCGCGAACCTCGGGCGACGCTGGCTGCCCGAGCAATGCGTCGACCCGCGCTTCCGCCAGTCCAGGCATGCCAAGCTCCTTCGCCGCTGCCACCGACCGGTCGTGAATCTCTTGCCCCTCGGGGTGGCAGGCGAAGCTGTCGGCCAGGATCAAGGACGCGCAACGCTCCGCCGCCGCGGCGTGAAGGGCGATCGCCACCACTCCGCCGAGCGACAATCCGCAGATATGCGCGGGGCCAATTCCGAGTGCATCCAACCCGGCCAGTACCGATCCGGCATAATCGTCATGCCCGGCGCCCTCCCGAGAGGCGCTCTCGCCATAGCCCGGGTAATCGAACGCCACTGTCCGCCGTTCCTCTCCGAAGTGCTGGAGCTGCGGCCGCCACACCGAGCGGTCCGATCCCACCCCGTGCAGCAGTACCAATGGCGTCGCATCCCCGCCGCCGGCCTCGTCGAAACCAAGGACGCCCATCGCCGTGTTCACTGTTCCCATGCCGCGCACCTTGGCAGCGCCCCCGCCGCCGCGCTAGGCCCTGCGCCACATGACGCGCATGACGGTCAACGGCCAGGCCGTGCACTATCGCCTTGACCCGCAAACCCCATTGTTGTGGGCGCTGCGCGACGCATCCAACCTCACCGGGACCAAGCATGCCTGCGGCACCGGGCAGTGCGGTGCGTGTACGGTGATCGTGGATGGGCGGGCGGTAACCAGTTGCACGGTGCCCATCGCGACATTGGAAGGCGCATCCGTGACTACCATCGAGGGGCTGGCGCCCAATCGCGGCCACCCGCTGCAGCAGGCGTGGGCGGCCGAACAGGTAAGCCAGTGCGGCCTGTGCGACAGCGGCTTCATCATGGCCTTGGCCGCGCTGATGCAGGGCAGCCCCGACCCGACTCCAGAGCAATTGGATGGGCTGCGCAACCAGTGCCCGTGCGGCATCCACCCGCGTGTCCGCCTAGCAGTGAAGCGCGCCGCCGCCGCAATCGCCGCTGCGACGGGCACCGCAGCCAAAGCTCCCCGCCGGCGTTAAGGGCTCACTCATCGCCTCAGGCCGATACTGGCGGCTGATAACCACTCGTTGCACAAGGAACCGTGTTCATGCGTGCCTTGCTTCTTGCCGCGTTGATCGTGACCAGCGCGGCGCCCACTATCGCCGACCCTCGCGATGCCTTGGACGTTCGCGAAAGGATCATCTCCGGGGTTCGGGCCGATACCTCCAGCCGGCAGCAGCAACTTGGCCAGCCATCGTTGCGAAGCGTGATCGGAAGCGGAGCGAGGGACGTTCTCTCCAGCGAGCGCCGCATGGAGCGCATGGTACCGAGCAGCGGCGCGTCGGAACAGCAGTCTGTCCTGCGCAACGAGTATCGCGCCGAAGCGCTTGGCCGGGCACCGCAACAATCGCGCGGCGAACGCCTGGACGACCGCTGGCGGGACGACCGGCGCGCTGCCGAGCGGGTCAAGCAAACCGACACTGTTACGACTTGGCGGCAGGACCGCCGGAATCGCGAGCGGAATGTGCACACTCCGCGGCTGGTCAACGACAACTGGCGTGAAAGCTGGCGCCGGGACCGACGCTATGACTGGCGAACGTATCGTGAGGGTCACCGCGGTCTGTTTCGAGCTGCCGCCTATGTGGATCCGTTCGGCTGGGGTTACCGATCCATCAGCCACGGCTCGCGGCTCGATCCGGTCTATTACTCCGGCCGCTATGCTTTGTCCGACCCATGGAGCTTCCGCCTGCCGCTTGCTCCGCCAGGCTACCGCTGGGTGCGTTATTTCGACGACGCATTGCTGATCGACGTGCGCGGCGGCGAAGTGGTCGACGCCCTTCGCGATCTTTTCTGGTAAGTCGTCGAAGCGAGCTTGCGGCGCGTTCGGCAGAGGCTTAGCCGTCTGTCGGAAACCTTCACGAAAGCGCCCTTCATGATCCTTCGCTTGTGCTTGCTCGGCACCGCCGCTGCCGCGCTCACCGCCTGCGTCGCCGTTATCCCGATTGTCGTGCCGGCACCCGTCGCAACCGAAGCCCCGGTGGCTCCCGTTGCCACGGCCGAGAGCGAGCACGCGAAACTGTTCGCCTTGTTCGCCCGCAGTGACGAAGCCTCGCTCCAGCGCAACCCGATCAGCGCCATCTATCGGGGCGACATGCGCTTCGCTGACCGCCTCGGCGACAATATCAGCGACGCCTATTTCGCCGCTGAAAAGGCAGCACTGGAACGCGACCTGACCGAACTGCGCACGGTCGACCGCGCCGTGCTGAGCGAAGTCGACGCACTGGCTTACGACGTCTTCGCTTTTCAGTCCGAAGATGCGCTCAAGGGCTATCAGCCCGAGCTGCTGGCACTGAATGTCGTCCGACCGATGAATCACTTTTACGGCCTGCATAAGGACTATGCGACCTTCGCAAGCGGGCAGGGCGGAGCGCCGTTCAAAACCCTCCTCGACTATCAGAACAACCTCAAGCGCCACGCCGATTTCGCCACCTACGTCGATCGCGCGATCGGTCGTTGGAAGCAGGGCCAAGCTGCCGGCGTACTCGACACCAAGCTGACCGTGCGCAACATGATCGAGCAGCTCGGCAACCAGCTCAAGATGAAGCCGGAGGCGTCGCCTTTCTTCCGCCCCGTGCTCAACTTTCCCGCTGAGATTGGCGCGGCGGATCGAGCGCGCCTGACGACCGAATATCGCACTGCCATCACCGCACAGATCTACCCCGCGCTGACCCGCATGCGCGACTTCCTGCGGGACGATTACCTGTCTCAAGCCCGGGACAGCGTCGGCCTGTCACAGATGAAGGGCGGCGCGGCATTGTACCGTCAGTTGGTCCAGTCGACGACCACTTTGCCGCTCGCACCCGAAGCGATCCACGAGCTTGGCCTCAGGGAAGTCGACCGCATCACCAAGGGGTTCGAGCAGGTTCGCCAGGAAGTTGGCTTTAAGGGCACGCTGCCGCAATTCTTCGAATATATGCGCACCGCCAAGCGCTTTCAGCCGAAGAGCCGCGATGCCCTCACGGCGGATTATTACCGCATCGGCAAGGAGGTCGACGCCAAGATCCCCACCTATTTCTCGACCCTTCCCAAGTCGCAGCTTGTGATCCGGCCGTATGAAACCTTCCGCGAGAAGTTCGAAGCTGGCGGATCGTATGAGGGCGGCACGCCCGACGGTTCGCGCCCGGGCACCTTCTACTTCAACGCGTACGATCTTCCCTCCCGCAGCACCTGGGGCGAGACCACTTTGTTCCTGCATGAAGGCGCCCCCGGCCATCACTTCCAGATCAGCCTGGCGCAGGAGAATGCCGCGCTACCGCCGTTCATGCGCTTCGGCGGGAACACGGCTTATGTCGAAGGCTGGGCGCTTTATTCCGAGACGCTCGGCTACGACATGGGCTTCTACAAGGATCCCTATCAGCGCTTTGGCACCTTGGGCGACGAGATGCTGCGCGCCATGCGGCTGGTGGTCGACACCGGTCTGCACACCAAGGGTTGGACCCGCGACCAGTCGATCGCCTACATGCTCGGCCATTCCGGCATGGGTCGCTCGGATGCCACGTCGGAAGTCGAACGCTACATCGCGATCCCGAGCCAAGCCCTGGCCTATAAGATCGGCGCGCTGACTATTCAGCGCCTGCGCGACAAGGCCAAGTCCGAACTCGGCGACAAGTTCGACATGCGCGATTTCCACGCGCAGGTGCTGATGACCGGCGCGCTGCCGCTGACGATCCTGGAAGCGAAGATCGACCGGTGGATTGCGGCGAAGAAGGCAGGGTAAGATTAGCCAAGCCTTGTCATCGCGCTGCTTCGCCTCCTCGCATTGACGACCTTGAGGAGAGTTAGGCCTGATCGACGTCCGTAAGCGCCAGAGCTTCCCGGATCAGGCGTCGTGAGTTCTCCACCCCGTACAGCGCGATGAAGCTGCCCATGCGGGGGCCTTGGGGGCTCCCCAGCAGGGTCTCGTAAAGCGCGGCAAACCAGTGGCGGAGGGTTTCGAACGGGTGGCGCTTGCCGACTTCGAAGACGAGCGTCTGGATGGTCTCGGCATCGGCGCCGTCGGGCAAGTCCGCCAGTCCGGCGTCGAGTTCCTTCAGAGCGTCGATCTCGTGCCCCACCGGGGCGCGGCGCTGAAGGGTCGGAGCAACGAAGTCGCGGGCGTAATTGACCGCAAGGCCGATCAGCTCGTCCAACTCCGGCTCACTCTCGGGCGCGGCGCCGGGGACCTGCCGCTCGACGAACCGCCACGCGGTGTCGCGATCGCCGACGCCGGGCAGACTGACCAGATTGAGCAACAATCCGAAGCTTAACGGCAGCCCGCGCGCCGGTACCGCGCCGTTGTGGATGTGGTGCACCGGATTGCCGAGCCGCTGCTCGATCGGCTGGTCCGCCCAGCGCTCGCGAAACTGCCAATACTCGTCGACGGCGCGTGGAATCAGGCCCAAGTGCAGGCTCTTGGCCTTTTTCGGCTCGCGAAACAGATAGAAGGCCAGACTGTCCTGGCTGCCATAGGTCAGCCAGTCGTCCAGCCCCAGGCCATTGCCCTTGGACTTGGAGATCTTCTCGCCCTTTTCATCGAGAAACATCTCGTAATTGAACCCCTCGGGCGGGCGCCCGCCGAGCACGCGTGCGATCTTGCCCGACTGGATCGTGGAATCGATCAGATCCTTGCCGGCCATTTCATAGTCGACGCCCAGCGCGACCCAGCGCATCGCCCAATCGACCTTCCACTGCAGCTTGGCCCGGCCGCCCAGCGCCGACTGGACGACCTGCGTCCCGTCCTCGTCGGCAAAGGCGATCGTTCCAGCTTCGGCGTCGACCAGGCGCACCGGCACCTGCAGTACGCGGCCGGTCGTGGGCGAAATCGGCAACACCGGCGAATAGGTCTTGCGGCGTTCCTCGCGCAGCGTCGGCAGCATGATGCCTAGGATGTCGTCGAACCGCCGCAGCACCTCGCGCAGGGTCTCGTCGAAGCGACCCACCTGATAGGCGTCGGTGGCCGAAACGAACTCATAGTCGAAGCCGAAGCGGTCCAGGAAAGCCCGCAAGGAGGCATTGTTGTGATGCGCGAAGCTGGGGTGGCAGCCGAACGGGTCGGGCACCTGAGTCAAGGGCAGCCCCAAGGCACCCGCTAGCAGTTCCGGGCTCGGCACATTGTCCGGCACCTTGCGGAGTCCGTCGAGATCGTCGCTGAAGGCGATCAGCTTGACCGCGGCGCCGCCGGTGAGCGCCTGATACGCATGCATTACCCAGGTGGTTCGAAGCACTTCGGTGAAAGTTCCAATATGCGGCAGGCCCGATGGTCCGTAGCCGGTCTCGAAAACCATCGGAGCGCCGCCAGGCTTACCCTCTGGCCACCGCTTCAACAGCTTGCGCGCTTCCTCGAAGGGCCAGGCCTTGGAAGTGAGGGCGGCGGCGCGAAGGTCGTCAGTGGTCATCGGGAGAGCGGTAGCGCGGAGAGGAGAGGATGGAAACCGAGAGGCGTGGCTGGCTAGCAAACGCCATAATGGTCAAGCCGAACGTAGCGCGTGATCAAGGCCGGCGACCTGACGCAGCAGGACGTTACGAAGCGCGGGCGTACGCGCGATCAGCGGCGGCAGGAAGCGCCGCATCGAACTGGCGATCGGGCCGCGCGCGACGACCGCATTGGTGATGCGCCGAATCTTGCGGACGACGCCAGCGTCGACCTTCAACCGCAGCTTGCCATAGTGGTCCATCCGCTCGGGGCGACCCTGCAGCGCGTCCGCCGCGCACGCGGCCCACACCCAAGCGTCTTCGATCCCAAGGTTCATGCCGCGCGCCCCGATCGGTGAATGGATGTGGGCGGCGTCGCCCGCGAGCGCGATCCGGCCGATCGACAGGCGGTCGGCAATCCGGTGCGAGATGTGGAACTCCGACCGCCAGAAGACGGTGCCAGCGGACCAATCTTTGGGCAGGCGCGACAGGACGTCGGTTCCGATCGCGATAAATCGCCAGCGGTGCTGAGAGAAGGGAAATGCGACCAGCACGCCGTCCCGGCGCAGGTCGACGTGGATGAAGCCGGGGGCCGGGCCGTCCAGTTCCACGTCGGCCAGCGTCCAGGCGTCGTCGAGAGAGTCGCCGGGAAACCCCACCCCGAGCGCCTTGCGTACGGCGCTGTGCGATCCGTCGGCGGCGAGAAGTAGGGGAGTGTGCACTAATTCGGCGAGACCGTCCGGGCCGACCAGGTCGGCGTTGGCGGCTGTTTCGTCCTGCCGCACGTCGATACAGCGGACGCCGCGTTCGACTTGCACGCCGCGACGGGCAAGCGCCTCAACAAGCAGTTCCTCCGTTCGGGCCTGAGGCAGGATCGTCAGCGGGTGCTGGGCACCGATGGCGGCATAGTCCAATGCAATCGTCGCTATCGGACGGCCGTCTTGCGTCACGCGGACGCCCTGAACGGCCATTCCTTCAGCCTGGATTCGAGCCGTGACGCCGGATGGCTCGAGCAAGTCCAGCGTTCGCGGATTGACGCCGAGCGCTTTCGACCAAGGAGCAGGCTGCGCGGCGGCATCGACTACCCGAGCGCCAAACCCGCGCTCATGCAGGAACAGCGCAGCGGCGAGCCCGGTGGGACCCGCACCGACAATCAAGGGCGTTCTTGCCGTCATCGGACGTGTCTTAACTCCCACGCGCTCTGGCACCAAACGTGACGACCGATCTCCTCCCTTCTTTCGCGAGAGAGCCGATGTCACCGTCCGGAGCACTCTAGCCAGCCCAATCCCGTTGCCATTTCGTTCCTCATCCCGCATGGCACCCTCATGGTCGCTTTGGCCCTTCCCACCCTTCACGCCACCCATGCCGGTATCTGGCGCACCGGACCCGACGGCGAGCCGCGGCGGGTCAGTCGGGGCGAGGCGGTGGCGCGTGCGGCGGAGAGCCCGCATATCCTGTTGAATGCGCCGCTGATTGGGCAGCGGCTTGGCTATCCCGAGTTGTCGGGGCTGGATTTGCTCGAGCTGTTTGCCTTTCTGCACCCGGCGCGGTTCGTTGTGCCTACGGTGGCGGGTCTCGCACGGGCGGTCGGCCTCGAAGCGCCTGTCGACGAGGCCGCGGCTGCTCCCTTGCTTGCCACGATCGCCGCGCGGTTGCTCCAGACCCTTGCCGACCCCGACTGGCCGGCACGCGAGGGCGCCTGGACCAGCAACACGACCTTGCACCGCTTGGGTTGGACCTGGGCCGGACTGATCGCCACCCGGCTGGACACGCCGACCCAGTCCGAGCGGATGCTATTCTCCCGCCTGCCGACTTGGGAGGAGACCGCCGAGCGTGCCGCGCCGCGCCCGATCGTCGTCAGCGAAGCCGATGCGCAGGCACGGCTCGACCAGCTTACCGGCGCCGGAGCCGAGCCGCGTGAGGGTCAGCGCGCGCTCGCCGCCGCAGTCACTCAGGTATTCGCGCCGCGTGCCAATCGCGACTCGCCGCACATGCTGCTGGCCGAGGCGGGTACCGGCATCGGCAAGACCCTGGGTTATCTCGCCCCCGCTAGCCTGTGGGCCGAGCAGGCCGGCGGTGCTGTGTGGGTGTCGACCTATACCAAGGCGTTGCAGCGCCAGTTGGACGCAGAGGGCGCGCGCCTCATTCCCGACGAAACCGAGCGCAAGAAGCGCATCGTCGTGCGCAAGGGCCGCGAGAATTACCTTTGCCTGTTGAACCTGGAGGACGCGCTTCAAGGCGCTTTCACCGGACGCGCGGCAATCCTGGCGCAACTGGTCGGGCGCTGGGCGGCCTATACCAAGGACGGCGACATGGTCGGCGGCGACCTGCCGGGGTGGTTGCCAAGCCTGTTCCGCCGCGCCGGGTCCACCGCGCTGACCGACCGCCGGGGCGAGTGCGTCTATGCCGGTTGTCCGCATTACCGCCGCTGCTTCATCGAGCGCGCCGATCGCGCCAGCCGCGACGCCGACTTGGTCATCGCCAACCACGCGCTGGTGATGGTCAATTCGGCGCGGAGTCGGGGCCGCCCGCCCGAACGCATCGTGTTCGACGAAGGCCATCATCTGTTCGACGCCGCGGACAGCACCTTCGCGGTGACGCTTGGCGGCGGCGAGGCGATCGAGATGCGCCGCTGGATCATTGGCCCGGAGGGCAAGTCGCGCGGCCGGCGGCGCGGTCTTTCGGCACGGCTGATGGATGTCGCCTCCTACGATGACGCGGGCGCGGCCGCGCTTGAGGCGGCGATCGAGGCGGCGGGGGCGCTGCCTTCCGAAGGCTGGCTTGGGCGCATCGTCGATGGCTCGCCTTGGGGACCGTTCGAGAAGCTTCTGGCGCAGGTCCGCGGCACCGTGGCGGCCCGCGCCCGGGCTCAGGACGCCGGATATGGCCTCGAAACCGAGTTGGCCGAACCGGACGGTGATCTGGTCGCCGCCGCGGCATCTGCGCTGGACGGGGTGGAGAATCTGCAGCGCCCGCTTGCCGCACTCGGACGTCGGCTCGAGGCGGTGCTGGAGGATGCCCCCGATTGGCTCGACACGGCTGCTCGCGCCAGGGTCGAAGGCGCCATCGCGGGTCTTGCCTGGCGCAGCGGCACCCTGAGCGCCTGGGCGCAACTGCTTGCCCGCATCGGCGGCACGGCAGACCCGGACTTCGTCGATTGGCTGTCCGTGGACCGCATCGAGGGCCGCGAGATCGACATCGCCATCCAGCGCCGTTGGCTCGACCCCACCCGGCCGCTGGCAGCCAGCGTGCTCGCCCCCGCACATGGCGTATTGGTGACCTCCGCCACCCTGCGCGGGGGCGATGCCGAGTGGGGAGCCGCCGAACGCCGCACCGGCGCCCTGCATCTGCCATGGCCCGCCGCCCGCTTCGAGGCTGCCAGCCCGTTCGACTATGCCGCCTGCGCCGAGGTGCTGGTGGTCAACGATCTCGGCCGCGGCGACTTGCCAGCGCTGGCCGGAGCCTATGCCCGGCTGATCGAAGCGGCCGGCGGCGGCACATTGGGGCTGTTCACCGCCATTCAGCGACTGAAAGCCGTGCACGCGCGGATTGCCGACCGCCTAGCCCGCGCGGGCCTGCCGTTGCTTGCGCAGCATGTCGATCCGATCGACACGGGCACGCTGGTCGACATCTTCCGCGACGATCCGCGCGCCAGCCTGCTCGGGACCGATGCGCTGCGTGACGGGGTCGATGTGCCCGGTGATTCGCTCCGGCTCGTGATCATGGAGCGCGTGCCCTGGCCGCGGCCGACGGTCCTCCACGCGGCGCGGCGACTGGCCGGCGGCGGCACTGCCTATGACGACCGCGTGATCAAGGCCCGCCTGGCGCAGGCGTTCGGCCGGCTGATCCGGCGGAACGGAGACTGCGGCCAGTTCGTGATCCTGTCCGCGGCCATGCCCTCGCGCTTCCTGACGGCATTTCCGCCTGGAGTGCAGGTCCACCGCGTGCCGCTCGAGGTGGCGATCCGGCGGGTGGAGATGCGCAGCGGAGCAAGCCGCAGCTCAGAAGAGAGTGTCACTCCGGAGCTGATCCGCGATCCACCTATCACGTGAGTGAGCTAGGCGAGGGCAGGCAGGCCGGATAACGATCAGTGCGAGATTGCTGCCGCCAATTGCTCGCGCACTGCGCGTAAGCCCTGCACAAGCGCATGATCCGGTGCGGGGATTGAGTTCACCAGGCTCGGCTCCGGCGGAGTCGGGGGAGTGGCCGCCGGCGCGTGCTCGGCAATCGCCACACCGGCAAGCACCTTGTGAACCCCGCGTACAGTATAGCCCTCATGCGTCAGTAGGCGGTGGATCGTGCGCGCCACCTCGACATCCGCCGGCCGATAATAGCGCCGGTTTCCTGCACGCTGAAGCGGTCGCAACTGAGGAAACTTGGTCTCCCAGTAGCGCAGAATATGCTGCGCCACGCCAAGCTCCGCAGCGAGTTCGCTAATGGTTCGAAACGCCCCAGGCTCTTTGCCGGGATCTGTCGCTTTGTCGGCAGCCATGAAGCGGTTGGGCTCAGCCGCGGCCGACAACCGTGTCGCGCATCATCTGGCTGGCGCGAAAGGTCATCACCCGGCGGGGTGCAATTGGCACTTCGATGCCGGTCTTGGGATTGCGCCCCAGACGCTCGCCCTTGTCACGCAGGATGAAGCTGCCGAAGCCGGAAATCTTGACATTGTCGCCCTCGGACAGGCTGGCACACATGTGGAACAGAAGGCGCTCGACGACGCTGGCCGACTCCGCGCGGGACAGTCCGAGCTTCCGGTGCACCACGTCGGACAAGTCCGCCCTGGTCAGCGTGCCGCCGTGCATTTCCTTGGCTTGTTCCGTCCGAGCAATACCAGCATCTGCCATGCAACCAACTCCGCCCCGTGACGCGGCTCGCCCGAAGGCCCCCACCGCAAGGCAAGCACGCTACTCTAGAAATACACTGTCGGCAATTCGACATGCGGTGAAATTAACACGCTTTATCAAAAGCGCAGGGCTGCCGCTCCCCAGGTGAACCCGCCGCCCATGGCTTCAAGTACCACCAGATCGCCGCGCTTGATCCGCCCGTCCTGCACCGCCACGTCCAGTGCCAGCGGGACCGAGGCGGCACTGGTGTTGGCGTGGCGGTCCACCGTGACCACCACGCGGTCCGCCGGCAGACCGAGCTTGCGCGCGGTGGCATCGATGATTCGCGCATTGGCCTGGTGCGGCACCACCCAGTCGACCTCGTCCGGAGTATGACCGGCGGCGACCAGCACTTCCTTGAGCACGTCGTGCAGGTTGGTCACGGCGTGGCGGAACACCTCGCGGCCCTTCATGCGCAGCTTGCCCACGGTGCCGGTCGTCGAAGGCCCGCCGTCAACGTAGAGCATGTCGTTGAAGCGCCCGTCGGCATGCAGCCGAGTGGCGAGGATACCACGATCGACGGTCTCCGCAGCGCGAAGCACCACCGCACCCGCTCCATCGCCGAACAGCACGCAGGTGGTGCGATCTTCCCAGTCGAGAATGCGCGAGAAGGTTTCCGCCCCGATCACCAAGGCGGTGTTCGCATTGCCGCCGCGCAGCATCGCGTCGGCCACGGACAGCGCATAGAGGAAGCCAGTGCACACCGCATGGACGTCGAAGGCAATGCAATCACCAACACCAAGCAAAGTCTGCACCTTGGTGGCCGAAGACGGAAAGGTCTGGTCGGGTGTGGCGGTCGCCAGCACGATCAGGTCGATCTCGGAGGCATCGATGCCGGCGTGGGCGAGCGCCTTGCGGCAGGCTTCGGTGGCTAGCGTGGCGGTGGTCTCACCTTCGCCGGCTATATAGCGCGAGCGAATGCCGGTGCGCTCAACGATCCATTGGTCGGTTGTCTCGACCTGCGCGGCGAGTTCGGCATTGTCGACGCGGCGGGCGGGCAGGGCGGAACCCACCCCCTCAATGACTGATCGGCGCATGATGAGATTGCTCACCTGCCGGACTCGAACGCATGCGCCTGAAAGTTGTCGAGATCCTCGGCGATCTTGCGGCTGATGTCGTTGCGCGCCATCCGGGCAGCCACGCCGATCGCGTTGGCCACGCCCTTGGCACTCGCACCGCCGTGACTTTTCACCACCAGGCCGTTCAGCCCCAAGAACACGGCGCCATTATGATTGTTCGGGTCCAGATGCACCTTGAGCATATGCAAGGCCGGCTTGGACAAGGCAAAGCCGGCTTTGGAGCGCAGCGAGGATGTGAATGCCCGCCGAAGCAGGTCGGTAACGAAGCGCGCGGTGCCCTCCGCCGTCTTGAGCGCAATGTTCCCTGAGAAGCCGTCCGTTACCACCACATCGACCTTGCCGCGCGACAATTGGTCGCCCTCGGTGAAGCCGTCGAACTGCATCGGCAGGAAGCTTGCTTCCCGCAGCAGGGCGGCGGCTTCCTTGAGTTCGTCAGTGCCCTTGAGCTCCTCGGTGCCGATGTTGAGCAGCTTCACTCGCGGCTTCTTGAGGCCGAGCACGGTACGCGCATAGGCCGAGCCCATAACCGCAAACTGCACGAGGTTCTGCGCGTCACATTCGGTGTTCGCGCCAAGGTCCAGCATCACCAAATCGTGCTCGCCAAGCGTCGGCAGCAGTGCCGCCAGTGCCGGACGGTCAATGCCGGCCATGGTACGCAGCGCCAGCTTGGCAATCGCCATGAGGGCGCCGGTGTTCCCTGCCGACAGCGCTGCGTCAGCCTGGCCGGTTTTCACCAGGCTGATGGCCATGCCCATCGACGTGGTGCGCGCACGGCGCAGCGCCTGGCTGGGCTTTTCGTGAGAGGAGATCGAGTCGGGCGCGTGGAGCACGCTGACGGCGCCCGCAGGAAGGCTGGTCCGTTCGAGTTCAGGCTGGATCAGGGCTTCGTCGCCGACAAGGATGAAGCGAAGGGAAGGTTCGGTCTTTAGCGCCAACCGCATGCCCGCGACGATCGTCGCCGTACCCATATCGCCGCCCATGGCGTCGATAGCGATTCGCGGCAGGTCGGTCGGGCCAGCGAACTTGAACGCGGGCTCAGCCTCTGGCTTCGTGGCAACCGAGCCCGCAACCGTCGCCTGATCCGGCGCAAGTGGCGTGGCGTTCGGCTGGTCGGGCTCGGCGGAAGTGATGTCCGCGGGCGATTCCGGTGTTTGCGGAGCTGTCACGCTCGGCAGGCCGTTCAGGCTTCGGTCGAGATAATCTCGCGGCCGTTATAATGGCCACAGCCCGAGCACAGGATGTGCGGCAGCTTGAGCTCGCCGCAGTTCTTGCACTCCTGGAAATTAGCAGGGGTCAGCGCATCGTGGCTGCGGCGCATATTGCGCTTGGAGGGCGAGGTTTTTCTTTTGGGGACGGCCATTGCGGCACCTGTTCTCGAATGATCAAAAAAAGAATGCGACGAGCCTCATCCAGGGAGGTTCGTCGCTAGCGAGCCGCCCTATAGCGAAAACCCAGTCCGGCGCAACCCGCTTGGGCGGCAGGGGATTGATGCGGCGAGCAGCCGTTCTGGCCGTCCCGCCTGAACTTGCGGTTGCATCCCTGTGGCTGGAGAGTGCCGTTGCAGCGCTTCGATGATCAACCAACGCCATGATGGAAGCGTCCCGGCACCTCCCATTTTGCGCCCAACTTCGGAACCGTTGCGGACGTGTAAGAGTCTGACATCGTGCGGTCATCCACGGCCGTTGGCATTGGAAAGGGCGGATATGAACCTCATCATCATCCTGATCGTCGGCGCTCTGGTTGGCTGGCTTGCCGGTTTGATCATGCGCAGTGGCGGCGGCATTGTTTTCGACATCATCGTCGGGATTGTTGGCGCGGTGATCGCGGGCTTGCTCTTCGGAGGCTCGATCCTCGATGCTCCACTGAGCGTACCGGCCATTCTGTACTCGCTGCTCGGCGCGATCATTCTTCTCGCCATCGTCAACTTTGCACGGCGCGGCAGAAGCCGGCGTCTTTGATCCCAGCAAGCTTCGAACATTTTAGGTCGGAAGGACGAAAATATGAGTGATCAATTAGACGAGCAGACGAACCTTGGGCAGGCAACCAGCGGCGACATCACGCCAGCGCAGACTTCGCCAACCGGCGGGTCGCAACAGCGGCCGGACGGACTTATCCAAAAGGTCGAAGGCGTCGTGGAACAAGCCGTCGAGGGCGCGATCCAGAAGGCCACGGATGTGGTGGACGGAGCGATCGACACCGTCGCCGACGCAGCCAAGCGCGCGCTCGGCGGCGACACCTCGTCGAACCCCAAGACTCCTGCCGAGTAATTAGGCTCGGTTCGTTGATGCATCGAGGGAGCTACCGGACTTGTCCTGGTAGTTCCCCCCGATGATCCTGGAAGCGCACTCGCACGAACCGGTTCTGAGTTGGATGTCTTTCCTGCTGGGTCACGCGCGCAATGACCGTTAGGAAGCAGGTATGAGCCTGATGCGGATCAACGGTCTTTTAGCTTTGTGCGCCGTCGCGGGATCTGCGGCGGCGGCTGCTCCTCCTCAAGCGATGACAGATGCCGGCCGGGTGCAAGGAACCCTCTCCAGCGGCGTCAAGTCGTGGAAGGGCATTCCTTTCGCCGAGCCACCTGTCGGTGCCAATCGTTGGCGGGCACCGCAGCCGGCAGCCAAGTGGAGCGAGGTCAGAGACGCGAGCGAATACGGCCACGACTGCATGCAGCTTCCCTTTCCGAGCGACGCGGCGCCGCTTGGCACGGCGCCAAGCGAGGACTGCCTCGTCCTCAACGTGTGGGCGCCCGAAGGTGCGGCCAAGGGCGCCAAACTGCCTGTTGTCGCGTGGATGTATGGCGGCGGATTTCTCAATGGCGGCTCGTCGCCCCCGACTTATTCGGGCGCGAATCTGGCGCGCAAGGGCGTCATCTTCGTCAGCTTCAACTACCGTCTCGGTCGCTTCGGCACGTTCGTGCATCCGCGGCTGACCGCCGAAACGTCGGGCGGCGAACCAGTGGGCAATTACGGCTTCATGGACCAGCTGGCCGCGCTGCGCTGGATCAAGCGCAACGTCGCTAGCTTCGGCGGCAACCCAGGCAACGTCACGCTGATAGGGGAAAGCGCCGGCGGCATGTCGGTGATCACCATGCTCACCTCGCCCATGGCCAAGGGCTTATTCCATCGGACCGTGATCATGTCCGGAGGAGACGGTCGGACTTCCGGTGCCGCTACTGGCCGCGCCCAGGTCGAACAAGCAAGCCTCACCTTCGCGGCGAGCAAGGGCATTGCGGCGAACGATCCGGAAGCGCTCGCCAAGCTGCGTGCACTGCCGGCGGACGCCGTGGTGGACGGGTTGAATCTGGAGGACCTGTTCAACCCTACCGCAGGCTCCCCGACGTTCGCGGGACCATTCGTCGATGGCAAGCTCGCCGTTGATCCGGCAAGCGCCTTCGACAGCGGTCGCTTTTCCCATGTGCCGGTGATGATTGGGGCCACGAGTAACGACATCGGTGGTGCGACTGGGTACATGGTGACCGGCGCACGCGCTCTTGCGGGGAAGATCGGCGCGGCAGGTGTCCCGGTTTATAAGTACCGCTTCTCCTACGTCGCGAGTTCGGTCGGCAAGGCCGGCGCCGATCATGCAACGGACATTCCGTTCTTCTTCGGGACCGAAGCGCTCAAATATGGCGACCAAAGCACTGCTCGCGACCTTAGAATGGGCCTGACGATCAGCACCTATCTGGTCAACTTCGCTGTCAGCGGTAATCCGAATGGCAAAGGTCTTCCCACATGGCCGTCTTACAAGCGCACTCGGGACAAAATCATGAATTTCGCGGCGAATGGCAGAGCAGTTCCCGGCGATGATCCTTTGATCGGAGCCCTTGATGCCGCTTCCGTGGACCTGCCCGCGAAGTAAGCCGTGCCGTGTGTGGCACGGATGCATCAGTTCGCGACATAAGACCTCGTCAGGGGTCGCAGAACGAAACCCTCTACCTACGTACCGGTTTCAAACAACCTCAGTACCTTCACCAACCACATAGGGGTAAGCCCAATGAGACTTTATCTTCTCGCCGCAACGGCGGTCGTCGTGATGGCGGCTCCGGCAGTGGCACAGACCGGCGGTTACGTCGGTGTCGAAGGAGGCGTTCTCTTTCCGAAGCGCCAGAACGGTAACTACACGTCGACATTCTCGCAGACGGTTCAGACACCTGCCGCCGGCACAGTGGCTGCAGCTCCTGGGACCGGCGTTGTTGGCACCGTTGCAGCCGCGCCTGTCGCGATCAGCGGCAACTCCCGCATCAAGTACAAGCGCGGCTACGACGTCGACGCGATCGCTGGCTACGACTTCGGCATGTTCCGGCTCGAAGGCGAAGTCGGCTACAAGCGTTCCAAGCTGAAGAATTTCAGCCAGGATGGGACGTTCATCACCGGCGTGACCACCGGATTGAACCCAACGGGTACGACTGGCACGGTATTCGCTTTCCCAACGGGCGATTCGGGCGCCTTCGACCTGGGCAACCGCGTCAGTGTCCTCTCGGGCATGATCAATGGCTTGGTTGATATCGGCGGCACCACCGGTCCGGCTTTCTACGCTGGCGGCGGCGCGGGCCGTGCTCGCGTCAAGGCGTTCCGCGACCGTGACGATGTCTGGGCCTACCAGGGCATCGCGGGCGTTCGCTTCCCGATCAGCTCCAACGTCGACATCGGCCTGAAGTACCGTTACTTCCGGACCGGCCGTCTTGACCTGGATCCAGGCGTCGCCAGCTTCAGTTCGGCGCGTACCGCTGTTGTACCCAATGTCGCGGGCGGCACGGTTGCGGCTCCCATCCCGGGAACTGGGACGACCACGGTCAACTTCACCCGCTCGGCTGCCCTTGCCGGTGACTTCGGGAACCGCTTCACTTCGCACAGCCTGTTGCTGACCCTTGGGTTCAACTTCGGTGCCGCAGCTGAAGCACTGCCACCACCCCCGCCGCCGCCACCGCCGCCACCACCACCACCACCGCCGCCAGCAACGCAGACTTGCCCAGACGGTTCGGTGATCCTGGCGACCGACGTGTGCCCGGCTCCTCCTCCTCCGCCTCCGCCGCCACCGCCGGCGCCTGAGCGCGGCTAAGGGGAAAAACAGGACTGGTCTCACAGATCAGTCCTGCTTCCACTGCAAACCCGAAAAGCGGTTCAGCTGTATAGCTGGGCCGCTTTTTCCATTTTGAGGGACATGATCGGGTCGCATGGGAGACGATCGTTCCCGCCGCACTGGATAGTCGGCTGGTATCCGGCCGCCACGAACGAGGCACCTTTACGATGGCTGCGCGTTTGCCGTGACAACAATCATGAATGGAGCTGTACTATGAACATCGACACTCTCGCCGGCCAGGGCACGGACCTCAAAGGCCAGTTCAAGGAAGGGCTCGGCAATGCCACCGGCGATCCGGCGCTTCGGCAGGACGGAATCGCCGATCAGATTTCCGGCAACGCACGCAAGGGATTCGGTGCCTTGAGGGACTTCGCCCAGGAGCGGCCTTTCGCGGCGGCTGCCGTGGCAGGCGTGGTCGGCATGGCCGTGCTGGGTAGCCTGCGCGGTAAGCAGACCGGAACCCGCAGAACGCGGGATTAAGGCCTGGGTCGGGGTGCTAGACCCCGAGGTTTAATCGACGACCGACCGACCGAGGGAGGGAGCTTGCTGCACCGCAGCTCTCTCCCTCTTTCGATTCTTAGGAATGGGCCTGTAACCACCGCGTGATGGCCGGCGTCGCGGCTTTACGGATGCGAATGCGGTCCTGGATGCGGCCGATCGCAATGTCTGCGGGGCGGCGAGACTGGGGCGTCATATACCGGGTCGCATAATCCTGAAGCTTGGCGATCATCGCCGGGTCCGACGATCCTCCGGCCAGCGCCGGAAAGAAGCGGGACGACGACGAGGCATCGACTAACCCAGCGACCTGCACACGGTTGGCGAGCGCGAAGTCGAACGCCAAGTCCGGATGATTGCCAGCGACCGCTCCGATCATAGCGCTGCTGTTCGTCGCTCCGGGTTCCGGGGTCAGCGCCAGCGCCAAAGCCCGGCGGGCGAGCGCTTCATCCTTGGTCGACGCAAGCAGGCGATACAATTGGGTGCGGACAAGTGGCACCTTTTCCGCCAGCGCTTGCGCATGGAGCCGGTCCCAGGTTGCGGCGTCGGCATTGTAGGCGACGATGCCCAGGATCGTGGTGCGAAGCGGGCCGTTGAGAGCCTGCGGATCGCGTTCCAGCGCGGCAAAGCGGCGGCGTGCTTCGGCTGTTACCGAAGGATCGCCGAGCCCACCGAGGGCGGAGATCAAGCCGGAACGCAGAACGGCGTCATTGCTCGGCTCGCCGGTGCGCGGGTTCATGCCGAGGCGCGCCAGAACGGGGGACAGCTTGGCGGTGGCGTAGCGCGCAACCAGCGCCTGATGGGCGTTATCGCCTTCGTAGAGGTTGTAAGCGCTTGAAAGAACGCCGGCCGCGCGGCCGACAAGCTGCGTGTTCGCTTGGGCCGGCATGCGATCGATCAGGTCGAGTGCCAAGCTTCAGGATTGATACCCCGCAAGACCCAGGCCCCAATTGTCCGAAAGCAGGCCGATCTGGTCCGCCGGCTCCAGCGTGGGATAGCCGGCAATGATTCGGCTCAGCAGTTCGGGCGCGTAGAGCGTACGATAGTAGCCCGTCTGGCCGCGGTTGACGACGACGGCGCCGCAACCCGGGAGCGCCACATTGGCGCTGCCACCTTCGACGAGTGTCCTTGCAGTCTTGCCCCCGGCCACGGCGGCGATCACCGGAACGCGCCACGCGAGTGACTTCTTATTGGGGTTGTCGCGGCTGAACTCCCTTTGGGTCAGTGCCACCTGCGTCGTCCCGCCGCTGCACGCGCCGCCGCTTACGCGGATTAGGGGCACGCCTGGCTGAAGCGTGAAGTCGTGCGCGATGGCGGTGATCGGCTTGCCGGCCGCGCGCTCAACCTCCGTCCACAGATTGTCCGTCACCGTGTTGCCGAACTTGTACTTCGCCATGTAGCTGCGAACGCCCTGCCGCCAGGCATCCTCGCCGACATAATCCTCGAGCATGGTGATCACCGCCTCACCCTTTTCATAGGTGATCGCGTCGAACGCCTGGCTGATCTCGTCGACCGTGGCGATGTTCTGGACGACCGGATGGGTCGTGCGCACGGCGTCGAGCCTGATGGCCTGCTCGCGGCCATCGAGACGCCCTAGGAGTACCTGCCATTCAGGATGGAAGTGGTCGGTTGCCTTGCTCGCCATCCATGAGGCAAAGCCTTCGTTGAGCCACAGGTCGTTCCACCATGCCATGGTGACGAGGTCGCCGAACCATTGGTGGGCCATTTCGTGCGCTTCCACCGCATAGATGCTCTGGCGCGTGGCATCGGTGGTGATGGCGGGATCAACCAGCAGGATGCTTTCGAACGAGAAGATCGCGCCCCAATTCTCCATGGCGCCGAAGAACTGACTGCTGCCGGGGCCGGCGACATTGTCGAGCTTGGGGAGCGGGAATTTCTGACCGAAGTAAGTGTTGTAGTAAGGGAGCAGTTCCGCCTCAGCGTCGAGCGCATAACGGCCCTTCTCGGCGTCGCCCTTCTTGGTGACCACGCCGACTTCGGTCCCGTCGGTCGTGCGCTTGGCGATCCGATCGAACTCGCCCACCGCCACGAACAGAAGGTAAGATGACATGGCGGGCGTAGTGCCAAAGCGCACCAGCGCCGAGCCGTCGGGGCGAGCTTCCCGCGAGCGTTCCGGCATGTTGCCGATCGCCATCTGACCGGCGGGGACGACCACCGCGAGGTCATAGGGCGTGCGAAACTGAGGTTCATCCCAGGACGGGAACATGCGCCGGGCGTCTGGAGCCTCGAACTGGGTGTAAAGCGCGCGCTTCGGACCGGACGCGCCCTGATAATCCAACGCGAACAGGCCGGATGCCTGGCTGTTGATCTTGCCCGTGTACGCGATGTCGAGCTTGTAAGTGCCCGGCGTTAGGGCACGCGGAAGGGTGAAGGTTGCGGTTTGCGCGGCGGCATCGGTGCGCACGGTCGCCTTCCGGCCGGCCACTGTCGCGGAACGGATATCGAGATCCGCCGCATTGAGCGTCAGGCTATTGGTGGTGCTCAGCACGCGCACGTCAATCGTCGTGCGACCCGAGAAGCGCATGTTGGCCGCGTCGGGCACGATCTCGATGCTGTATTTGACCGGCCGCGCGCTGCGGGGAAGCTGCGTCGGGATCTCCGCGCGAGCGGGCGCAGGCTGCGCCGGAGCGGCGACGCTGGCCGAGAGCGCCAGAGCCGTGAGCGCGGTCGAGAGGAGAAGCTTGGTCATGGGACGGAACTCCGGGAGGTCGATGGCTAGCGATAGATGGTCGAGCAGTGGTGGCGGGCCAGAACGCTAGGGCGCTGCCACCGGCTTGAGCTTGCGTCCGAAGAACTCAAGGCTGGCGCGGGTGCGGTGCAGGAGTGTCGCCTGCGACCAGCCAGCCCGGTGGCGCAAGCCGGGGTAGAGCTGCGTTTCGAAAGGAATCGATCGCGCCTGAAGCGCCGCCATCAACCGGGTGGAGTTGTCGAAGGTGACGTTGTCGTCCGCCATGCCGTGGATCAGGAGCAGCGCGCCTGGCTTCATGTTGCCAAGCCGCGCGGTGACTTCCGAGCCGCTGTAAGCCTTTGCATCGGTCTGCGGCGTGCCAAGGTAACGCTCGGTGTAGCCGGTGTCGTAGAGCGTCCAGTCGGTCGGCGGTGCGCCCGCAATACCAGCGACGAACGGGCTGTTCGGCGTGGTCAGCAGCATCAGCGTCATGTAGCCGCCGTTCGACCAGCCGGTCATTCCGATCCGCATAGGGTCGACGAACGGCAACGTGGCGAGATGCGCCGCGCCGGCGAGCTGATCGGCAACTTCAAGCTCACCCATGCGCCGATCGATCGCGGTCTTGAACGCAACCGAGCGGTTCGGCGTGCCGCGATTGTCGAGCACGAACAAAATATAGCCGGCCTCCAGCCAAAGCTGGTCGGCGGGGTTGGCCCAGCCCTGGTTGACCAGTGCACCGGCAGGACCGCCGTATACCTGCACGACGACGGGGTACTTCTTGGCTGGATCGAACCCTGGCGGGGTTCGCATCGACCACCAGAGTTTCTGGCCATCGTCGGCGTTGATGGTGCCGAATTCGGCCGTCCGCAGGCGGCCGCGATACGGCCAATAGGGGTGAGTAGGGTCGAGCTTATTCTGTTCGATCCAGCGAACCAGCGTCCCGTCTTCCCGGTACAGTCCGGTCTGCGGCGGGGTTTTCGGGTTCGAGAACGTGCCGGCAAAGGCGCCGCCGGTTTTCGACACGACCGCCGACCACCAGCCGCCGGCTTGCGTAAGTGCGCGCGGCGCTTCGGGCTTGTCCCAAGACACGGAGTAGAGCTGCCGTTCGATCGGAGATGTCTTGCTGGCGGAGAAGATCGCCAGTTTCTTGGCTTCATCCACGCCCAGCAGCCCCGCGACGGGCCAGTCACCCGACGTCAGCTGCCGAAGCTCGCGCCCGTCCGCGGCGTGAAGGTAGAGGTGGCGGTTGCCAGACTTCTCCGACGACCACAAAAAGCCGCCGCCCTTGAGCGGTGTGAAATCGTGCGTTAGCTCAACCCAATGCGGGCTCGTCTGGCTCAGCAGTACGCGTGAGGCGCCCGTCGCGGGGTTCACGCTGAGCAGATCGAGCCGGCGCTGGTCTCGGATCAGGCGCTGCACGAAGAGCGTGCGCCCGTCGGCCGACCAGTCGACCCGGGCGAGGTAGATGTCGGGATTGGTCCCCAGGTCGACCTTGACTCGCGAACCGCCTGCGACCGAGGTAATGTAGAGGT
This sequence comes from uncultured Sphingomicrobium sp., assembly GCA_964243335.1. Classification (GTDB taxonomy): domain Bacteria; phylum Pseudomonadota; class Alphaproteobacteria; order Sphingomonadales; family Sphingomonadaceae; genus Sphingomicrobium. The sequence continues at coordinate 77,115 of CAXTED010000008.1, forward strand.
CGACCTTGGCGTTGGGACGGCCAACGCGCGGGTAGCGCTGCTGGACGATGGTCGCGCCGGTTGCGCCGATGTCTGGGCGAGGCACGATGTCGACGCCGGTCTGATCGACATGGGCGAGCGCGATGCGATCCTCGCCCGGAGCCCACCAGTAACCGGTGTCGCGGTCGAGCTCCTCCTGGGCAATGAACTCGGCCGTGGCCCAGCTCTTCTCCTCGGTGCCGCCGGTTGTCAGCGCGCGCGCCGCGCCACCAGCGGCCGGCATGACGAAAAGGTTATCGTCTCGGACGAACGACACGAAGCGACCCTTCGGGCTGACCTTGGCATCGATCTCGTCCACGGCGGTATCGGTCAGCCGGCGAACCTTGGCGCCGGCGCGCTCGAACAGCCAGATATCGCCTTCGACGGGAACGAGGATGAAGCGGCCCTGCTGGTCCCAGGCGTAGTCGACGACGCCGCTGGACTGGACGCCTTGCCGCTCGCGCCGGCTCTTTTCGGCCTCGGACAATTCGCGTCCCTTGGGGGTAAGCGCCCGGCCGTCGACCAAAAGCTGCGGTGCTCCGCCGCGAACGTCGGCTGCCCACAGGTCGGTGATGCGCTGGTTGTCGGGCTTGGCCTTGAGGTAGGTGACCACGGATCCGTCGGGTGACAGTTTGACGCCGCGGGCGGTTGGACCGGATAGGCCAGGGTCCGCGAAGACCCGCTCAGGGGTAAGCCGATCAGACTGGGGAGCAGCGCTTTGGGCGCCTGCGGGCGCTGAAGTCAGACCGGCGGCGATGAGCAGAAAGTTGAGTGGCTTCACAGAGGCATCCCGAAATCGAGGTCGCTCAGGTCGTGCGGGTGCGGGCGTCCGCGGTCAAGGCCTCCGGGGCGGCGGATCGGCGTGGACCTTTCGGCGATGGGCCTGAAGTCGAGCGATCAAACGCCCAGGTTGGCGGGGGTGTCGAGCGGACTGGCAACGCCACAGTTCTGCGACCTCTGCTCACCCGCTATAAGCGTCACATGAGCCTTGTATCGCCGCATTGATGGTCGGACCCGACTGGATGAACAAGGCGGTGCGTGCCAGCCGCACGTTACACGCGACAACTCGTGACGAGCCGGGCGCCAAGCACTCGGTCTACGTGATCCTGCTGCACGATCCCCGCCGCCGCGAAGCGTGGGGGTTGTACGTCGGGCAGACGTCGCGGGATCCCGATTGGCGCTTCGACCAACACAAAGCCGGGTACAAGGCCAGCAGCGCTGCCCGGCGCTTCGGGGTGCGATTGCTGCCGGAACTGGTCGAGCATCTGAACCCGTTGCGGCAATGGGAGTCGCTCGATCTGGAAGCGGCGCTGGCCGAAGCCTTCCGATCGGCGGGCATCGCCTGGGTCGAAGGCGGTCACTGATTTTCCGGGCGTCAGCGATCCACCATTGCCATTTGGACCTCGGTGTAGCGCGGGCCGGATACCGCCTCTGGTCGGAGGGCTTCCTCGAGCCGCTGCATGTCCTGTCCGTCCAGGCTAACGTCCGCTGAGCCGGCATTCTCTTTCAGATACGTGCGGCGCTTGGTGCCTGGAATGGGGACGATGTCCTCACCCTTGTGCAGGAGCCAGGCGAGCGCGACCTGGCCGGGCTTGGCGCCTTTGGCTTCGGCGATCGCGCGAACGGCGTCGGCGGCACGCATATTGGCTTCGAAGTTCTTCCCCTGGAAGCGCGGATCGCCGCGGCGGTAGTCGCCTTCGGGATAGTCCTCGGCGCGTTTGGCCGAGCCGGTCAGAAAGCCGCGGCCGAGCGGGCTGAACGGCACCAGGCCAATGCCGAGTTCACGCAGGAGGGGAATGATGTCCTTCTCGAGGTTGCGCTCCCACAGTGAGTATTCGCTTTGCAGCGCGGTGACCGGCTGAACCGCATGGGCGCGACGGATGGTCTCGGTACCCGCTTCGGAAAGCCCGAAGAAGCGCACCTTGCCTTCGCCGATCAAGTCGCGAACCGCGCCGGCTACGTCCTCGATCGGCACGGAAGGATCGACCCGGTGTTGATAGAATAGGTCGATGTGGTCGGTACCAAGCCGGCGCAATGAGGCTTCGGCGACGTCGCGGACGTGCTCGGGCCGGCTGTTGACGCCGACCATCTTATTATTCTGAATGTCGAAGCCGAACTTGGTCGCAATGACGACCTCGTTCCAGCGGCCCTTGAGCGCTCGGCCGAGCAGCTCCTCGTTGGTGAACGGCCCATAGACTTCGGCCGTGTCGAACAGGGTTACCCCAAGCTCGAGGGCCCGGTGGAGGGTGGCGGTCGACTCTGCATCGTCGAACGTGCCGTAGGACTGGCTCATGCCCATGCAGCCGAGACCAAGTTCCGATACCTGCAGCCCCTGGCTGCCAAGCGCGCGTTGCTTCAGCATGATGATATTCGATCCTTAGGGAAGTTGCCGAAACAACGGCCAGCCGGCTTGAAAGCCGCTTCAGCAGGTCGGATATATCTGCAGCGAGGCCTTGAGCGGCCGGGTCTTCCTGTGTGCCCGAGCGTTTGCCCCAACGATTTCCTACGACCAAGAAAGCCTAATTCATGACCATCTCAGCCTATGGCGCCAATGCCGCCGACAAGCCACTCGAGCCATTGCAGATCTTGCGCCGGGAGCCGGGACCGAAGGACGTGCAGATCGAGATCGCTTATTGCGGGGTCTGCCACTCCGACCTTCACACGGTGCGATCAGAATGGGGAGGGACGCTTTTCCCGTGCGTGCCCGGCCATGAGATCGTCGGGCAAGTCAGTGCCGTCGGCGACCAGGTGGACGGGTTCAAAGTCGGCGACACCGTAGGCGTGGGCTGCATGGTCGATAGCTGCCAGAGCTGCCCGTCTTGCAACGATGGCGAGGAGCAATATTGCACCGGAACGGGCTTCGTCGGCACCTACAATGGTGCGACGGAGGATGCGCCCGGCCATACGCTGGGCGGCTATTCCCAGCAGATCGTCGTGGACGCCGGCTTCGTTCTGCACATTCGGCATCCGCAGGAACAGCTTGCCGCGGTGGCGCCGCTGTTGTGCGCGGGCATCACAACCTATTCTCCGCTGCGCCACTGGAACGTTGGTCCGGGCAAGAAGGTCGGTGTCGTGGGCATTGGCGGGCTCGGCCACATGGGCATCAAGATCGCCCACGCGATGGGTGCTCAGGTGGTTGCGTTCACGACCTCCGAGAGCAAGCGCGAGGACGCCAGGAAGCTGGGCGCGGACGAGGTCATCAATTCGCGCAACGCCGAGGAGATGGATGCGCACGCCGGAAGCTTCGACTTCATCCTCGACACGGTAGCGGCGAGCCATGACCTCGACTCTTTCACGGAGCTCCTCAAGCGGGACGGAACGCTGACGCTGGTCGGCGTACCGGAGCATCCGCATCCGTCGCCGACCGTCGGTAATCTGATCTTCCGGCGCCGGTCGATCGCCGGGTCGCTGATCGGTGGCATCGCCGAAACACAGGAGATGCTCGATTTCTGCGCAGAGCACGACATCGTCGCGGACATCGAAATGATCCGCATCCAGCAGATCGACGAAGCGTATGACCGGATGCAGCGGAGCGACGTGAAGTACCGGTTCGTCATCGACAACAGCACGCTGGCGGCCTGACATCATGCGAGCCATGGCGCTGCGTTCGCCGGCCGGCCTCGACCGGTTGGTATTGGAAGACAGGCCCGATCCGGGCGAGCCGGGGCCAGGCGAGATCCGGGTGGCCTTGCACGGCAGTTCGCTGAACTTCCATGATCTTGGCGTGGTGCTGGGCCGGATGGCGGCGGCTGACGGTCGCATCTTGCTCGCGGACGGGGCTGGGATCGTCGAGGGTGTGGGTGCCGGGGTGACCGAGTTCGCGGTCGGCGATCTGGTCGTGTCCTGCTTCTTCCCCGACTGGCAGGACGGCCCGCCGACGATCGGCGACTTCCGCCGGACGCCGGGCGACGGCATCGACGGTTTTGCTCAGGAGACGGTCGTTGTTCCCGCAACGGCGTTCACTCATGCGCCCAAGGGCTATGATGCCGTGGAGGCGGCGGCGATCACCACCGCGGGGCTGACGGCGTGGCGGGCGCTCGTGGTCGACGGCAATCTAAAGCCCGGCGACACCGTGCTGCTTCTGGGCACTGGAGGCGTGTCGATCTGGGCGCTGCAGCTGGCCAAGCTGATCGGTGCGACGGTGGCGATTACCTCATCGTCCGGCGAGAAGCTTGAGCGGGCCAGCGACCTAGGCGCCGACTTCACCGTTAACTACCGCGAGCAGCAGGACTGGGGCAGGGTCGTGCGCGAATGGACGGGCGGCCGCGGTGTCGACCATGTGGTGGAGGTCGGCGGGCCCGGCACACTTGCTCAGTCGATCGATGCGGTGCGCGTCGGCGGACATATCTCGTTGATAGGCGTGCTCACCGGCGCGTCGGGCGACGTACCCACGGCCGCGCTCATGGCCAAGCAGGCACGGCTTCAGGGGCTGATCGTCGGGAGTCGGCGCGAACAGCAGGACTTCGTGCGTGCCCTCGACGGTGGCGCAATCCGGCCGGTGATCGACCGGCGCTTCGCGTTGGAGCAACTGGCCGATGCCTTCCGCTTCGAAATGAGCGGCGGGCACTTCGGCAAGATCGGGATCGAGTGGTGAGCAAAGGCGCGGGAACGGCGCTGGTCGCTGGCGCGGCGGGGATCATTGGTGATGCCCTGCTGCGCGAACTCGATGGCGACGGCTGGCAGGTGCGCGGGTTGTCGCGGCGTAAGCTGAGCGACTATCCGTCAATCCAGGCGGACCTCACCGATGCGGACGCCACGGCGGCGGCGCTGCGGGAAGCTGGCGACACCACGCATCTGTTCTACGCGGCACTCGCGCCCGACCCTGACCTTGCCACCGAGGCGTCGCGAAACGCGGCGATGCTTGGCAATCTGCTCGACGGGCTTGAGGCGGCCGGCGCGCCGCTGCAGCGAGTGATCATCTACCAGGGCTTCAAGATCTACGGCATTCACCTTGGCGCTAAGGTGCGCACGCCGGCGCGGGAAAGTGATCCGCCGCACATGCCGCCGAACCTCTACATGGCGCAGGAAGCGGAGCTGCGCGAGCGCGCCGCGCGCAGCCGCTGGGATTACGTCGCCTTGCGGCCGGATGTCGTGGTCGGCGATATCTGGGGCAATCCGATGAACATCGCGCTGGTGGTCGGCGCCTTTGCCGAGATCAGCCGGGAACTTGGCATTCCGCTGCGCTTTCCGGGTTCCGACCAGGCGTTCAGCCAATTGGTGCAGTTCACCGACTCGCGCCTGCTTGCCCGGGCCAGCCTGTGGGCGGCGACCAGCGATCGCGCCGGCGGCGAAGCGTTCAATGTCACCAATGGCGACACCTTCCGCTGGGAGCGGATGTGGGACGATGTGGGCCGGCACCTTGGCATCGAGACCGCTGGCCCGGTACCGCTGACACTGGCCAAGCACATGGCCGACAAGGGGCCTCTGTGGCGCACCATGGCGGCGCGGCATGGCCTGACCGAGCCGGACCTCGCCCGTTTGGTCGGCTGGGGCTTCGGCGACTTCATCTTCCACACGGAAACGGACGTCATCTCGGATGTGAACAAGATCTACGAACATGGCTTAACCGAGCGCATGAACTCGACGAAGTCCCTGCTGACCGCGATCGACAGCCTTAAACGTCAGAAAGTGTTACCCTAGTCGCTCCGGATCTGTCCGCGTCATGACCGGTTTTCTCGACCTCGACTTAAGACAAGAATGGAACGAGCAGTCGACGCAAACTGCAGCCCTTGGCGACGCGTGAATACGGCCCTACGGCCAGCCCGAAGGCCTAATCTGGAACCGCTACGGGGCTTGGCTGTTCCAGATTTGCATAGCAGAAATCAGGATCAATGCGCTTCCGTCCGCGCGAGCGATTGACTTCTTACGGGTGATGAAAACCAGTGCGGGCTCATGAAATGAAGGTTGGAGTGAGTTGGTGCAGACAAGCCCTCGTGCTTGCCTCGCTACTGGCGGTCGGCGCTTGCGCTGAGTCTGAGCCGGAGCGGGCTAGGCCGACACCGGAGGCCGGCTTTATTGTGGTGAGCACGCAACCGGTTGAGCTTACGACCGAACTTGGCGGCCGAACGGCGGCATTCGAGACGTCCGAAGTCCGGCCGCAGGTGTCGGGGGTGATCCGGTCCAGGCAGTTTACCGAAGGTTCGCTCGTTCGGGCCGGTCAGACGCTCTACCAGATTGATTCAAGCGTTTACCAGGCGAGCGCATCGGAGGCGCAGGCAAATTTGGCCAGCGCCGAAGCTGCCCGCAATGCGGCGGCGGCACGAGAGGCTCGATTCCGCCCGCTGGCGCGGCTGCAGGCAATCAGCCAGCAGGAATACACGGATGCTACGGCCACCGCCCGCCAAGCGACCGCCAGCGTCGCTCAAAGCCGGGCGCAGGTCGAAGCGGCCCGCATCAATCTTCGTTTCACGCGGGTGCCCGCGCCGATCACGGGCCGAATCGGGCGATCGCTGGTGACCACCGGCGGGCTGGTCACGGCGAACCAGGCTGAGGCGCTTACCACCATCCAGCGGCTCGACCCAATGTTCGTCGATATTCAGCAATCCAGTGCCGACCTGCTTGCTTTGCGCCAAAAGGCCGGTACTAGTGGGAACTCGGCGACCGTCAGGCTCAAGCTGGAGGACGGCAGTACCTACGGCTACACCGGCACTCTTCAGTTCGCCGAAGCGATGGTCGATCCGGGCACGGGGTCTGTTACGCTACGCGCACGCTTCCCCAATCCGCAAGGATTGCTGCTTCCCGGCATGTACGTCCGCGCGTCACTGGTGCAGCAGTCGGTGCCGAACGGGATCATGGTGCCGCAGACGGGCGTCTCGCGCGATCCGCAGGGTAATGCGACCGTGATGGTGATCGGACCAAACAACACGGCTATTCGCAAGAAGGTCACGGCCGACCGGACGATTGGCGATCAGTGGCTGGTGACGGCCGGATTGAACCCTGGTGAGAAAGTCATCGTCGAAGGTTTGGGCAAGATCAGGCCGAACGCCAAGATCGTGCCCGTAGCCGCTGGATCCAAGCCCAAGCCCAGACCAGCAGGATCCGGAGCAGGCGAAGGCCGCGCGGCGCCCGCCGCATGATCTCGCGCATTTTCATCGCGCGGCCCATTTTCGCGTGGGTAGTTGCGATCGTGATCATGCTGACGGGCGTCGGTGCCCTGTTCACTTTGCCGATCGAGCAATATCCGGACATCGCGCCCACCTCGATCAACATCCGCGCGAACTATCCGGGCGCGGCGGCGGAGACGCTTGAGTCCAGCGTTACCCAGATCATCGAACAGCAGCTGACCGGCATCGACGGCCTGATCTACTTCAGCTCGACCTCCTCGTCGTCGGGGTCGGCGGCCATCACCGCCACCTTTGCCAAGGGCACCGATCCGGACATCGCCCAGGTGCAAGTCCAGAATAAAGTGCAGCAGGCGATCCCGCGCTTACCCCAGCAGGTGCAGCAGCAGGGCGTCAGCGTCACCAAGTCGAGCAGCGACTTTCTGCTGATCGTGTCGGTTTACGACGAGACCGATCAGACGACCAACAATGATGTGTCGGACTATCTCGTATCGAACCTTCAGGACGTGATCGGTCGCATCCCCGGGGTCGGCGACGTTAACGTCTTCGGTTCCCAATATGCGATGCGGATCTGGCTCGATCCGTTCAAACTGGCTGGCGTGAGGCTGATGCCAGGCGATGTGACCGCGGCCGTGCAGGCGCAGAACACCCAGGTCGCCGCCGGGCAGATTGGCTCACAGCCGTCCGGCCCGGAGCAGATGCTGACCGCGACAGTGACCGCCCGGTCGCGGCTGACCAGCCCCGAGCAGTTTCGAAACATCGTGCTCAAAAGCCAGCCGGATGGGTCACGCGTGCTGCTCCGCGATGTCGCACGCGTCGAGCTTGGTGCGGAAAACTACAATGTCGTCAGTCGCTTCAACGGGCACCCGGCTGCGGGCATTGCAGTTCAACTCGCGCCGGGTGCGGATGCGCTCGAGACCGCGGATCTCGTGAAGGCGGAAGTCGCCAGTCAGGAATCGAAGTTTCCGGCCGGCTACAAATACGCTTTTCCGATCGACAGCACGACCTTCATCCGTCTGTCGGTGTCCGAGGTCGTCAAGACGCTGATCGAGGCGATCGTGCTGGTCGTCATCGTCATGTTCGTGTTCCTGCAGAGCTGGCGCGCAACACTGATCCCGGCAATCGCCGTGCCTGTCGTCTTGCTCGGCACCTTCGGTGTTCTGGCGTTCGCCGGGTTCAGCATCAACACGTTGACGCTGTTCGGAATGGTCCTGTCGATCGGACTGCTGGTCGACGACGCGATCGTCGTGGTGGAAAACGTCGAGCGCGTGATGGATGAAGATCCAAATATCTCGGCGCGGGATGCCACCATCCAGTCGATGGGTGAGATAACCACCGCACTGATCGCCATCGGATTGGTGCTGTCGGCTGTGTTCCTCCCCATGGCATTCTTCGGCGGCTCCGTCGGCGTGATCTACAAGCAATTCTCGGTCACCATCGTGGCCTCCATGCTTCTGTCGGTGGTCGTCGCGCTTGTGCTCACCCCGGCACTTACGGCGACCCTGCTCAAGCGGCGTGAGCCGCACGCAGAGCCCGCCTGGCTGCAGAAGGCACACGGCTACGGAACGCGGTTCAACAATTGGTTCGGGCGCACCTCCGACCGCTATCGGGATCAGGTCGGGAGAACGATCGCAAAACCGCGATTGGCGTTGGTCGGCTATGCAATAATCTGTGTCGTCCTTGTCGGCCTGCTCTGGCGGCTACCCTCCAGCTTCCTCCCCGTGGAAGACCAGGGACGCGCGCAGATCCAATACACGCTACCCCCGGGCGCAACCCAGTCTCGCACCGAAGTGGCGGCGACCGCGATCACCAACTTTTTCCGCGAGGAAATGAGCGACTCCGTCGAGGCGGTGTACACCGTTTCGGGACAGGGCGGGGGCGGAGGCTCTGGCCAGAATGCCGGGCGTGGCTTCCTGATGCTCAAGCCATGGGACGAGCGCACGACCAAGGAAACGTCGGCGGACGAGATCACCAGGAAAGCGACGGCGGGCATCAGTCGCCAGTTGCGGGACGTGGAGTTCTTCGCTTTGGCGCCGCCTGCGGTGCGCGGTCTTGGCCAGTCCTCGGGCTTCACCATGCAATTGCTGAACAGCGGCGGTCTCAGCCGCGCGGAGTTCAAGGCGGCACGCGACAGCTTGACGCAGGCGGCTCAGGGAGAGCCGGGGCTGACCGCTGTGCGGCTTGGGGCACTCGAGGACAATCCGACGCTGACCGTCTCGCTCGACGACGAGAAGCTTGGCGCGCTTGGGATCACCTCAACTCAGGCGGACCAGACCCTCGCGACCGCGTGGGGCGGCAGTTATGTCAACGACTTCATCGATCGCGGCCGGGTGAAACGTGTCTATGTCCAGGGTGATGCGCCTTATCGTGGCCGCCCCGAGGACCTTGCCGACTGGTTCGTCCGCGGATCGGAAGGCGAGATGGCGCCCTTCACTTCCTTTGCGCGGACCGGATGGAGCCAGTCACCCTCTAGCCTGTCCCGCTTCAACGGCACGCCGTCCTACCAGATACAGGGCCAGGCAGCGGAGGGTTACAGTTCGGGGGATGCCATGAACCGGATTGCCGCGCTTGCCGCAACGATCCCGGGAACATCGGTCGCCTGGTCCGAACTGAGCTATCAGGAGCGCCTGAGTGGAAGCCAAGCGCCACTCTTGTACGGCATCTCCCTTCTGGTCGTCTTTCTATGCCTCGCCGCCCTCTATGAAAGCTGGTCGATCCCGATCGCGGTGATGCTCGTCATTCCGGTGGGCCTGGTCGGGGCGGCACTCGCGGTCACTCTGCGCGGACTCGAGAATGACGTCTACTTCCAGGTCGGCCTGCTCACTACGATGGGATTGTCGGCGAAGAACGCCATCCTCATCATCGAGTTTGCCGAGCAAGCGGAAAAGGCCGGCAAGACCGCGGTCGATGCTGCCATCGAGGCGGCGCGCCTCCGTTTGCGCCCGATCCTGATGACTAGTCTCGCCTTCATCTTCGGTGTGGTGCCGTTGGCTATCTCCACCGGCGCTGGAGCCAGGAGCCGGGTCGAAATTGGCACCGCCGTGATCGGCGGCATGCTGACGGCAACCGCGCTGGCGATCTTTCTGGTGCCATTGTTCTTCGTGCTGGTCCGCAAGCTGTTCACGCGCAGGCCCAAGGAGGCAAAAGTGACGGCAGGCCAACCCGCGCCGCCGCAGGAGGCATGATGCGCAGGAATGTTATCACGCTGGCGCTGATGGTTTCGCTTGCCGCGTGCAATCTCGAGCCTCCGTTCGAGCAGCCGGCCCCGGCTATTCCGGCAGGCTGGCCGGTGAAGGATCTGACGCTGCTGGCCAGTGAGCGTAACCTGACGTCGCTGGACCACCGCAGCCTGTTCGTCGATCCGCGGCTTCAGCGGATCATCGCCCAGTCACTGGCCTACAATCAGGACGTGCGGCTGGCGCTGGCGAACGTTCAGGCGGCGCGCGGTCTGTACCGGGTTCAGCGGTCCGCACTACTGCCTACGGTCACTGCTGGCGGCGATGCCTCCTTTCGTTACAGCGGCGGAGGAGGCTCATCGAATTCGAGCACGGGCACGGGCACGGATGGAACGGGGACGGGCACTGGTACCGGCGGAACGGGTGGTGGCAGCAATAGCGGTTCAAGCGGCGGCGGTGTTGGTGCCAACTATACCGTCGATATAGGTGCTTCGAACTTCGAGATCGATCTGTTCGGTCGCAACCGTAGCCTCAGCAACGCCGCGCTGAACACCTACTTTGCGACGGAATCGGCGGTAAGGGCCACGCGGCTCACCGTGGTCTCCGACGTCGCCGACATCTGGTTCACTCTGGCCGCCGACCGCAGCCTGCTGGCGATCGCGCGGGAAACGGTAGCCACTGCCCAGACCAGCGAGCGCCTGACCCGGCTTCGCCTGGAGGGCGGGATCGCGCCGCGGACCGACTTGCGGCAGGCCCAGACGATCCGCGCCACCGCGCAGTCCGACCTGGCCAATCTCATCACCATCGTTCAGCAGGATCGCAATGCGCTCGAGCTGCTCACCGGATCCCCGGTTCGCGATGCCGATCTGCCCGAGTCCATTGAACAGGTCGAGCAAAGCGCGGTGCCGGCATCCGCGGGTCTCGACAGCTCCATCCTGCTTCGCCGTCCCGATGTGGTCGAGGCCGAGTTCCGCCTGCGATCGGCAAATGCGGAGATCGGCGCGGCCCGGGCGGCTTTCTTCCCGCGCATCTCGTTGACCGGTCTGGCGGGTCTGGCCAGCAGCGGCCTGACCTCCTTATTGTCCGGAAATGCCTTTAGCGCGGCCATTACCCCGAGCGTCAGCGTTCCGATCTTCGGCGGCACGAACCGTGGCAACCTCGAATATGTCCGGGCGCAACGAGAGGGCAGTCTGGCCACCTATCAGCGCACGATCCAGGGAGCGTTTCGCGACGTGTCGGATGCGCTCGCCCGGCGGGCAACGATCAATGAGCAGCTGGCCGCTCAGCGGGAGCTGGAGGCTGCCGCGAGGGACACCTTCAATCTGACCACGGCCCGGTACCGTGGCGGCATATCGTCTTTCCTCGAAAGCTTGGACGCCCAGCGGTCCTTGTACACGGCGCGCCGTTCGCTTGCCCAAACCCGCCTCCTGCGGGCGCAGAGCGTGGTTGCGCTTTACCGGTCGCTTGGAGGCGATCCGACGATCTAAGTCGCGCTTTCCGACCGGCAGCGATCGAGGCGCAACCGGCGCGATGTGGCGGCGTTCTATCTGGTAAGTCAATGCCGGGAGACGATGCATGCGCGCGATGAACTACCGTGGACCGTACCGGGTGCGGGTGCAGGATAAGCCGATGCCGAAGATCGAGCATCCCCGCGATGCGGTCGTAAAGGTGACGCGCAGCTGCATTTGCGGGTCGGACCTGCACCTGTATCACGGGATGGTCCCCGACACGCGCATCGGCCAGACCTTCGGCCACGAGTTCACCGGCATCGTCGAGCAGGTCGGGCCAGAGGTGGAGAACCTCAAGGTCGGCGACCATGTGCTGGTGCCGTTCAACATCGCCTGCGGCCAGTGCCACTTCTGCAAGCAGGGATTGTTCGGCAATTGCCATGAGTCCAATCCGTCGGCCACGGCGGTGGGCGGCATCTTCGGCTATTCGCACACCGCGGGCGGGTTTGATGGCGGCCAGGCGGAATATGCGCGGGTGCCCTATGCCGACTTTGGTCCCACGATTATTCCCGACTGGATGGACCCGGACGACGCGGTGCTGCTGACCGATGTGGTGCCGACCGGATATCAGGCGGCGGAGATGGCCGGTATCCAGCCGGGCGACACGGTGGTGGTGTTCGGCGCTGGTCCCGTGGGCATCATGGCGGCACGCAGCGCATGGCTGTTCGGCGCCGGCCGCGTGATCGTGATCGATCATATCGATTATCGGCTTGAGTTCGTTAAGACCTTTGGGCCGGCCGAGGTGTACAACTTCAAGGAACTCGACGACGTCGTCCTGTTCATGAAGAAGACGACCGACGGGCTGGGCGCCGACGTCGCGATCGATGCCGTCGGCGCGGAAGCGACCGGGAGCATGCTTCAGACCATTCTTGGAAAGCGGCTGAAGATGGAAGCGGGATCCGCCATTGCGCTTCACTGGGCGATAAACTCGGTCAAGAAAGGCGGCGTGGTGTCGATCGTCGGGGTCTACGGACCGACCGGGAACATGGTGCCGGTGGGCAACATCGTGAACAAAGGACTGACGGTTCGTGCCAATCAGGCGTCCGTGAAGCGGCTGCTGCCACGGCTGATCGAGCATATCAGGGTTGGGCACATCAACCCCAAAGCGATGATCACGCACCGCGTGCCGCTCGACGACATCGCGGATGCCTATCACCTGTTCTCGGACAAGCTCGATAATTGCATCAAGCCGGTGCTGCTGCCGAACGGCGCTTGATCATGGAAGGGAACAGCATGACCGAAACACCTCTGGTTCTTCGTCACGGAGGCGGCACGCCCAACCTTTTGCGCACGTCGTCGGGCGAAGTCGATACGTCGACGATCGTCGGGTGGGGCGTCGATGCCGATCCGCGCAACGACCCGACCTATCCCTATCGGGACCGGTCGAAGGAAGACCATAGTGGCGAATGGGTCCGGCCCGCGCAGCAGGTCCCAAGCGTCGAGATCCTGAAGTCGGTCGAGCATAAGCAGCTTCCAGCAGTGTTCGGCACGGCGAGTCCGCCCAAGTGGATCAGCGGCAGCATGCGTCGGCTGGCGTTCCGCTGGACGGAGTCCAACTGGGCGCACTGGCTGTTGCTGATGGGTGCGGACCGGGTGAACATGGTCGAAGGCCTGGTCGAGGATCTTTCGGAAGGTCGAATTCCGAATATCCCCAAGGAGATGGGCGTCCCTGCGGAGTGGCGGCACAACAAGACAGGGTTTGCCAAGAAGGTCGCCGTGGCGGCGGTGATCGGCGGAGCTTTGTTCGCCTGGTCGCGGTCGCGCAAGGACGATTAATTCGTTCGCTATGCTGCACTGCGAAGCGTAGGGTTCCTTCATCGTTGACGTGCCGCTCTCTCAGCGGACGATTTGAGACACCCATTGGTGTGCTCCGGCTGCGGTGGGGAAACGGGCATGTCTTCGGCGGTTTCTAAGTCTGTTTCGGTGCGCATTTCGTCTGGGCAGTGCCATGCTCGCTAGGCCTCCGGTGGTGCCGGTCGATCTCACCAACTGCGATGCCGAGCCCATCCACGTCCCGGGGACAATCCAGCCATTCGGGTTCCTGGTGGCGGTCTCGAGCGACTGGCTCATCACTCGCACCTCGACCAATATCGCGCTTTTCATGAACTCCGCTCCAGACGTTCTGCTCGGCAGCCCGCTGAGTGCTCTGTTTACATCGGACGCCGAACACGCCTTGCGCAACATGGCGACCAAGTTGCGCGGCGACGATGCGGTCGAGCGGATGTTCGGCTTGTCATTGGCCGATGACGGACGATTGTTCGACATAGCGATCCATTACTCCGGCGCTTCCATGGTGATCGAAGCGGAGCCTGCGGCCGCCGACACGGTCGATGCCGCCATGATCGTTCGATCCATGGTGGTGCGCATCGATCAGATCGCCGACCTGCCCAGCTTCCTGAAGGAGGGCGCGCGACAGGTCCGCGCCCTTACCGGCTTCGATCGGGTGATGGTCTATCGCTTCGATGCTGCCGGCAGCGGCGAAGTGGTCGCCGAAGCGCTGAACGGCAATGTCGGTAGCTTCCTTGGGTTGACCTATCCGGCAAGCGACATACCGGTTCAGGCGCGCGCTTTGTATCTGCGCAGCGTCTTCCGGATCATCGCCGACGTCGATGCGGTCGCCGTGCCGATCGTGCCAACACTCGACCTGCACGGCGAGCCACTCGACCAGTCGATGTCGGTGCTTCGCGCCGTGTCGCCGATCCACATCGAATATCTGCGCAACATGGGCGTGCAGGCTTCGATGTCGATCTCGATCATTGTCGACGGCAAGCTGTGGGGGCTGTTTGCCTGCCACCACTACAGCCCACGCTTGCCCGCCTTTGCGCAGCGCACGGCGGCGGAGCTGCTTGGCCGAATGTTCTCGATGATGCTGGAAAGCCGTGAGCGGCGGATTTCGCGAGATTATGAAGTGAAGGCGCGCGCGCTAGCGGATGAGCTGATGACCTCTGCCGCTCGCGACAGGACGCGGCTGACCGATGCGGCGTGGTTCAGCGACATCATCTTCAAGGCTATCCCGGCGGACGGCGTGGCGGCGCTCATCGAGGGCGAAGTGGTGATCACGGGTTCGGCGCCGGATGCCACGCAATTCAAGGTCATCGTCGAGCAACTCAACGCACTGCCGTCCAGCCGCATATTCTCGACGGACCGGATCGCCGCGATACTGCCGGAGGCGGCCGCTTACGGTCACGTCGCCGCGGGTATGTTGGCCATTCCCTTGTCCCGGTCCCCGCGAGACTATGTGGTCTTGTTTCGCAGCGAGCGCCTGCATTCGGTTCAGTGGGCAGGCAAGCCGGAGAAGAACTTCACGCCAGGCCCGAACGGGCCGAGGCTGACTCCGCGCAAGAGCTTCGAGCTCTGGTCCGAGTTGGTTCGCGGAAGCTCTGTGCCGTTCACTCCGGCCGAGTTGCAGGTTGCCGAAACGCTGCGCGTCGCCTTGCTCGAGGTCGTGCTGCAATTGTCCGATGCCGCAAGGCTGGATCGGGACCGGGCGGAGCAGCAGCAACAGCTGCTCGTCGGCGAGCTCAATCATCGCGTGCGCAACATATTGGCGCTGATCCGAGGACTTATCTCGCAGACAAGGGATAGTTCACTCTCGGCGGACGCATTCGTCGCGACCCTGGACAGCCGGGTTCAGGCTCTCGCCCGGGCTCACGATCAGCTCACTGCGGAGCGGTGGGCACCAGCACGGTTGGTAGACCTCATCCTTACCGAGACCCACGCCTACCTTGGTGGCAAGCACGACCGCATCAAGTTGAGCGGTCCCAACGTGCTTATCGACCCCACGGCCTTCACGGCGCTTGCCCTGGTGCTGCACGAACTGGTGACCAACGCCGCGAAATACGGTTCGCTGACGGACAGTGGCAGCGTCAACCTGAGCTGGACGGTTGATAGCGACGGCTGTTTGTTGATCAGCTGGCGTGAAATCGGAGGGCCGCCGGTGACCTTGCCGACCCGCAGGGGATTCGGCTCGACGATCATCGAGCGATCGATTCCCCACGACCTTGGTGGACGCGTCGAGGTGTCTTACCCGCCGACCGGCTTCGAAGCAGACTTCTGTATACCAACGCGTTTTGTTGGCGAGCTCTTGCCGGAACCCCACATGGCTCAAGCCGGTCCAGTTGCGCCGGGGCCGACACGCCCGTTGGAGGGTTGCGTCGTTCTCCTGGTCGAGGACAGCATGCTGATCGCGCTCGATTGCGAGGATCGTCTGCGCGCGCTTGGAGCGCAGGACGTGTGCATGGCGCCGTCCGTCGAGCGGGCTCTGAAGCTGATCGATGAACGCGAGATCGCCTTTGCATTTCTCGATCTCAACCTGAACGGGGAGACCAGCGAAGAGATCGCGAAGGTGCTGATGGCTCGCGACATCCCGTTTGCCTTTGCAACCGGCTATAGCGACGCGCCCGACCTTGGCGGAACTCTGACGCAGACCGTGGTTGTCCGTAAACCGTACGACACGGCCGGCCTGGCGGCGGCAGTCGAGGCAGTTCGAGCGGCAGCGGGCAAGGACTGATGTCCGCCTCGGCCGAGTTGCGGGTGCGCACGGCGGAGGCGCATGCACGCGTCGACACCGCCTTCAGCGCGTACGATCTGAGCCACCGGGCGCAATATGCAGCTTTCCTGCTGGCGCATTCGCGCGCGTTGCCGGCAGCCGAGGAGTTGATCCGTAACAACTTAGCCCTCCCGCTTTCACGCCCGCGAACGCGCTTGCTGGAGCAGGACATGAGGGCCTTGGATCAAGCTATGCCCGCTCGGCTGCCGTTCGGTTGCGCCGCAGGCGCGGCGGCTGCGTGGGGGATATTCTATGTCGTCGAGGGGTCGCGACTGGGCGGGGGCATTCTGGCGAAGCGCGTCGGCGCGGATCTTCCGACCGCTTATCTTGGTGCACGGCATGAGCCGGGCGAGTGGAGCGCGATCCGCAAAGCCATCGACGCGGAGGCTTTACAGCACGATGCGGCGTGGATCGATGGTGCGGTCCTGGCGGCCGAAGCCTGCTTCGACCTTTATGAACGAAGCTGCCGCAGCTGACCGTTCACCGAAGCACCTTGTGCATTGCAACAAGGCCTGAACTGGTGATGATAGCGGTTCTCCGGGGGGATGTTCATGCGTTATCACAGACTTTCAATTTCGTTGCTGCTCGCGTCCGCCACGCCAGCGTTCGCGTCGATCATGCCGCTCGACCAAGCCGCAAAGACATTCGGCGCTCGGCCGGCCGCGATTGCGGCCGATCTGTCTCCATCGGGCAATAAGGTCGTCTTTCTGTCGTCGGATGGCGGTGCCAAGACGACGGTCAAGGTTCTCGACCTGCTGACCGACAAGACGAATCGCGTGATCACGCTGGACGGCAAACCGGAGAATCTGTCCTGGTGCGAATTTGCGACTGAAACCAAGATCGTGTGCCAATACGGTGGATACGTCCACTACGGGAACGTCATCGCGCACGTTGGTCGGCTGGTGAGCATCGACCTTGATAAGAAGCAGGTCAGGCAGCTTGGCGTACGCGAAACCACACGCGACACAACTATTCGCCAGGATGACGGAACGGTTCTCGACTGGTTGCCGGACGAGAACGATGGCTCGGTCTTGATGGCGCGCAACCACGTCGCCCAGACTGGCACAACCGGGACTATACTCGACAGAGACTCGTATGGCGGACTGGGCGTCGAGCGCGTCGACCTGTCCACGCTTCGCTCGAACCAGATCGAGCCACCGCGCGAGAACGCTTCCTTGTACATGACCGATGGTCGCGGCGCCGTGCGGTTGATGGGCATGGAAGTCGTCAGCGGCACTCAACTGACCGGTCGCACGAAATACAGTTACCGCACTGTAGGCAGCAAGGTTTGGCGAGACCTTGGCGAGTCTGATGATCGAACGAGAACGGGCATGCAGCCGCTCGCGATCGACCGAGACAGCGGATCACTGTTCTACATGCAGAAACTCAATGGTCGGATGGCGCTATACTCGATCAAGCTCGATGGCAGCGGAACCACGAAGCTGATCGCCAAGAACGACAAGGTCGACCTGGACGGTATTGTGCGCCTGACCCGTGGATCGCCGGTGGTGGGTTATGCCTACAATGACGATCAACCGCGGGTGGAATACTTCGATCCCCAGCTCAAAGCGCTGGCTGCGTCGCTGGGACGAGCCTTGACCGATACGCCACTGATATCCTTCGCCGGAGCAACAAGCGACGGCGCCAAAATGCTGGTGCATGGCTCATCGGACCGTAACCCAGGCATCTACTATCTGCTGGATCGCACCACCAAGCAGGCGCACGCAATCCTGCAAGCGCGGCCGGAACTGGAGAATGTGGCGGCGGCACCAGTGCGTTCGGTCACGTTCAAGGCGGCTGACGGGACGCAGGTGCCGGCGTATCTGACGATGACGCAAGACGGCGGCGCCACCAACCGACCGGCGATCGTGCTGCCTCATGGAGGCCCAAGCTCGCGAGACGAATGGGGCTTCGACTGGCTCACACAGTTCCTCGCCGCCCGGGGGTATGTCGTCATCCAGCCGCAGTGTGCGGCTCGTCCGGCTATGGCGACGACTTCATGGGCGAGAACGCGTTTCGCGATTGGCGAACAGCGATGAGCGACATACGCGACTCGGCCAACTATCTGGTTGCGCAGGGCATTGCCGATCCCAAGCGAATGGCCATTCTTGGCTGGTCTTATGGCGGTTATGCGGCATTGCAGTCCGGTGCGACCGACCCCGATCGTTACAAGGCCATCATTGCGATTGCGCCCGTGACCGATCTATCGGCGCTTCGCCGCGACGCCGAGGGGTTCACCAACGAAGACTTGACCAGAAGCTTCATCGGAACGGGAAGCAATTTGCAGGCCGGATCACCGCTCCACCAAGTGGCAGCAATCAAGGTTCCGGTGCTGCTGGTTCACGGCGACCTGGATGGCAATGTCCGCGTGGCGCACAGCCAAAGGATGGAAGCCGCGCTGAAGAAGGCGGGCAAGCCGGTCGAGTTCCTGCGCTATGCAGATCTTGAGCATCAGCTGGACGACAGCACGGCGCGGACCGAGATGCTTATCCGCATCGGCAATCTGCTGGACCGAACCATCGGGAAGTAAGTGTCGCCGTTCAGGACCTCAGGGCAGCGGCGCAGCCTGCCAAGGCTGGAGAGCGGGTCACCAGCAGCGCGCCAGCTTTGTAGAGGCGCGCTGTAGCGCCGGGTTGGTCTAGCTCTACGGCCATGATGGTGGAGCGACCATTGATCCACATAACCGGAACCCCTGCGGAAACGGCCGCCATGTAGGCCACAGTGGGCGGTGTGTTGGATCCGAAAAGTACCACGGCCGTGCGGGAGTTGGGCACCGGCAGGCTGGCGATCGGAGCTGCGACCAAAGCCAGCAGGGTAAGGAAAGTGGCGCCCGCGCGGCCCGACGCTTCGCCCCCGCTTGGCTTGGCGCGCAACAGCAGCCAGCCGCCGACCATCGGTAATAGGCCAAGGATCGCCAGCCAGCCTACGTCGTAGGTCATGGGATCAGGCACGTTCACCCGAATGCGATGAATACCGAGGATCCAGTGGAACAGGCCGACATCGATCAGATTCCACAAGCCAAAGCCGAGCAGCCCGCCGCCCGCAACGGTTCGCCAGGTCACGTGACGATCCGCCAGTGTCTTTCGCCCGCGCCAGAGCAGATACAGGCCGATGGCGGTGACGATGTACATCAGCACATGGAACAGCCCGTCGGCGAGAATCTGTGTCTCGATCTTCTGGATGTTGTCGCCGGGCACCAGGCTGAGCAGGTGATGCCATTGCAGCACCTGATGGAGCAGGATGCCATCGAAGAAGCCGCTTAGGCCAACTCCTATCACGGCGGAGGCAATGACGGCACGGCGATCGTGGGAGACGTCGGTCATCTCTGCGGCCTCATCATTCGCTACTTATCGCCACCCCGGCCTCGTGCGGGGTCCACCCTGCTCATTGCGTGCTGCGCCGAGGAACAAGGTGGACACCGGCGCGAAGCCGGGATGACGATCAACCGGTCGAATTGAAAATCATTTCGGCCCGACAACGCCGGAGATTTGGCAGGGTTGCCTGCCGCAGCTTAGGCGCAAGGGCGCGGGCCTCTAATACGGTACTAGCAGCCCTTCGATCACGTGATGCTGGATGACTTGCTCAAGTTGGTCGACAATGCGGCCGTCGAGATGGTCGCGCACGATCGGCGGCAGCGCATCGAGATAGGCGCGGGTGACCTGCAGGTCGTGGTGCTCGGCGTTGCGAGCGTCGGGCGCGTCCACGCCGACGATCAGCACGGGCCGGGGCTGTTGCGAGCGATTGGCGGTGCCGCGGTGGATCGTCAGGGCCGAACGTACCGAGATATCGCCGCGGCGAGGCAGCTTCTGCACGGCGCGAGCCTGGTAGCGGGGCCACAAGGCGCGGTCGGGGAACATGCCGTCCTTGGCGTCGCGAATGTTGTCCCACTGCGTCCCGAGCGCGATCTCGAACGGGCCGTGTTCGGGCAAGGTGTCGATGGTGGTAACGTTGAAGGCGAGGCTGTTGAGGCGCCGGCCGCGCAGGGTCGCTTCGGGAGACTGGAAGTCGCGGTGCCATGGCTGATCCGCGGCGCCCGGGAAGGGAATGTCGAAGCCGACCTCGATGATGCGATAGTCGGGGCCAAGCACCGCCTTGCACACGGCGACGAACCAGGGGTGCGTCGCGATGTCGACGAAGCCGCGAATCTTCTCCGGCGGGACTTCGACATAGAAGCGGTGTGGGCCGCGCGGCAGAGCGCCGCCAGGGATTGCCTTGGCTTCATCGAAGCAGCGCCAGATATCCTGCCCGAGAGCGTCCGCCCACTCGGGCGTGAAGGCGCCGGGGTGCGCAGTGATGCCGGGGCCGTAGAGGTCGCCCATGATGGCGGCGGCGTCATGATCGTACTGTTGCTGCGGCATTGGTCTGGCGACTCCCCGTGCTTGCAGGTTGCACAGCAGCACTGGTCAAGGCTGGCTGCAAGGGCGCGGTGTCCTGTCGCGACCCGCCCTTGTTCGCCTCAAATAATCGTCCCCTCCCGCGGACGGGAGGGGACGATTAACCTACTTGTGGCCGCCGTGACCGGAATTTTGCTTGTGGCCGGTGCGGCTGTTGCTCTCGCCTTTCTCGTGCGCTTTCTTGTTGCCGCCGACATCGCCGGTGCGCGCCTGGTCGAAGTCGCCCTTTTTCTTGTGGTCGGTCATTGTCTGTTGTCCTTCCGGTCGTTCAGTGGAGGAAAGCTCGGGCAGCCAAGTGGTTGCTTGTTCTAACCTGCGCTAGGCACTCCTGGTCGCCGTTATTCCGAGGTCTCGTTCATGCCAGCCGCGCCTACCCAGACGAGCCGCGTTCGCAACATCCTCGGCGGATCGCTGGGCAATATGGTCGAGTGGTACGACTGGTACGTCTATTCGGCTTTCACATTGTATTTCGCGCCGATCTTTTTCCCGGCCGGCGACCGCACCGCGCAATTGCTGAGCGCGGCGGCGGTGTTCGCCGTGGGGTTCGTGATGCGGCCCGTGGGTGCTTGGGTGATGGGCATTTACGCCGACCGCCGCGGACGCAAGGCGGGGCTGACGCTGTCGGTCAGCCTGATGTGCCTGGGATCGCTTATGATCGCGGTGACTCCTGGCTATGCCGCAATCGGGAC
Source organism: uncultured Sphingomicrobium sp. (assembly GCA_964243335.1). GTDB lineage: Bacteria > Pseudomonadota > Alphaproteobacteria > Sphingomonadales > Sphingomonadaceae > Sphingomicrobium. Next base: position 98,510 of record CAXTED010000008.1, read on the forward strand.
ATGGGCGCCGGCGATCCTGGTGCTCGCGCGTTTGATGCAGGGGCTGAGCGTCGGCGGCGAATATGGCGCCAGTGCAACCTATTTGAGCGAAATGGCGGGACGGAAGCGGCGCGGGTTCTTCTCCAGCTTCCAATACGTCACGCTGATTTCGGGACAGTTGCTTGCGACCGCCGTGTTGCTGGTGCTGCAAGCGACCATGAGTGAGAGCGCGCTCGAGGCGTGGGGATGGCGCATCCCGTTTGCGATCGGCGCGGTGCTGGCCATCGTGGTGTTCTTTCTTCGGCGCAGGTTGGCGGAAACCGAGAGTTTCGCGGCCGGGCAGGCCTCGGGCGCGCCCAAGTCGAGCGCATGGCTGCTGTTCCGGTCGCATCCCAAAGAGGCGCTGCTGGTGATGGCGTTGACGTCCGGAGGGACGCTCGCCTTCTACGCCTACACCACATACATGCAGAAATTCCTGGTCAATACGTCCGGCTTCGGGCGTGAGACCGCCACGGCGATCACCGGCGCTGCGCTGTTCGTGTACATGCTGTTGCAGCCGGCCGCCGGTGCGCTGTCGGACCGCGTCGGGCGGCGGCCGCTGATGATCGCTTTCGGCATCGCGGGCGTGTTGCTGACGGTGCCGATCTTCACGCTGCTCGAGCGAGTGAACGATCCGCTGATCGCGTTCGCCTTGGTGCTTGGAGCGCTGGTAATCGTGACCGGCTACACGTCGATCAATGCGGTGGTGAAGGCGGAGCTGTTCCCGGCGCACATCCGCGCGCTTGGGGTCGCGCTGCCGTACGCGCTGGCGAATACCTTGTTCGGTGGAACGGCGGAGTATGTCGCCTTGTGGCTCAAGGGGGCGGGGCTTGAGAGCGTCTTCTATTGGTATGTGACAGCGATGATCGGGGTCTCCCTGATCACTTACTGGCGGATGCGCGAGACCCGCGATCACAGCCACATCGCGGAGGATTAAGCGCCGGCGCTGAGGATCAGCACAGGCCACTCGCCGGGGCCGCGGCTTAGTTCGGTAAGGCCCTGCGCGACATAGGCAGCGGAGACGGCGTCCGCCTGGGTGTCGAGCAGGCCGGCGAGGATGACGTGGGCGCCCGGCTGCAGCGCGGCGGCAAACGCCGGAGCTAAGTCGATCAACGGGCCGGCAAGGATGTTGGCAATCAGCAGGTCGAACGGGGCGCGGGCGAGCAGATCGGGGGCGGCCATGCCATCGGCCACGATCATCGCCACCTCGCCCGGTGCGTCGCCGACCGGGATGGCGTTGAGCGCGGCATTGTCGATGGCGACGTCCACGGCGACCGGATCGATGTCGGTGGCGATCACGCGAGCGTCGCGCCAGAGCGCGCGGGCTGCAAAGGCGAGGAGGCCAGTGCCGCTGCCAATGTCCGCGATGTTGGCGAACTGCACGCCCTCTGCCGCCAAACGATCCAGCGCCAGAAGACAGCCGAGGGTGGTGTGGTGCTGGCCGGTGCCGAAGGCGAGGCCGGCATCAATCTCGAACGCGGTTGCGCCTGACGGCACCTCGTCGCGGTGGACGGGCGTGTGGACGAAGAAGCGGCCGGCTCGGATCGGCTCTAGGCCCGCCTGGCTTTGCGTGACCCAGTCCTGGTCGGGCAGTTCCTCCACCCGCGCCGTGCCGTGGCCGAGCGGCTGGAGAAGCGCGAGCGCGGAGGGGGCGGGTTCATGCTCGAAGTAAGCGTGGAGCAGCCAGGCGTCGGGCTGATGCTCGTCGGGTTCGTCCACCACCAGCACCGGAGCGTCGTGCGCCTCGCCGAACAGGTCGTCGGCATCGGGCAGGGCTTCGGCCTGGGCGCGAGTGCAGGCAAGGGTGACGCGCCAGCTCATCGGGCAGGCGCCGGTTCCGACGCAAGGCGCTTGTCGAGGTTGGCGATGCCCACTGCCGCGTAGGCCTGACAGGCGGAAGGATCCGTCAGCGGAGCCTTGCCGCCGAAGCGCTCGAACAACCGGCTGCCGGACGGATGCGGCGTGATCAGCAGGTCGCAGCGGATGGCGGCAAGCCGCGCCATGCCCGCGCGAAAGGCCGCGACGTGCGCCGGGTGATCGTTGAAGCGATAGCCGTCGGCGGAGATGGCGCTGACGCTGTCGGCATAAGCGACGTTCAGGCAGCGGCTCCGCTCGCAGGAGCGCCAGGTCCAAGAGGTGCTGCCGGGTGCATGGCCGGTGGTCGCATGAGCGGTCAGGGCAAGCGGGCCGAGGCGAACCACCTGCCCGTGGCGCAACGTAGCCGCAACCCGTGTCGGGGCAAGCTTGTCGAGCGCGCCCGCTTGTGGGTCGCGCTGCTCGACCATGCCGGTCACCAGCGTGGTTCTTGCTGCATCCAGAACCATCACGCGGGCGCCGGTGCGCATCTGAAGTTCGGCGATCCCGCCCGCATGATCGAAATGCTCGTGACTGTTGAGGATGATCTTCACGTCTCGGAGCCGGAAACCGAGCCGGGTGATGTTGGCGGCAATCAGCGGCGCGGCTTGCGGCGTCCCGCCGTCGATCAGAATGTGTCCCTGAGGCGACGTAATCAGCAGTGACGTCAAGCCGCAGGTGCCGACGTAAAAGGTACTGCCATGAATACGCGCAGGCGGAGCGGGCACGTTCCAGCCGTCGTTGCCCTCGCACGCCTTAGCCAGAGCGGCGGGGGTCGCGGCGAGCAAGGCGAGGCTAACGAACAAAGCTGGCCCCGTTTGCGTCCATTACGCTGCCGGTTGAGGAGGGGGGCGCTTCGGTGGCGAGCCAGCGGATGATCTCGCCGATCTCCGCGGCGCTGGCGACACGGCCCAAGGGTATCTCCGCGAGAATCTTCACGCCGCCGCGGCTGGCGAGATATTCTTCCGTCATCTCGGTCACCGTGAAGCCGGGGCAAACCGCGAAGGCCAGGATGTTCTCATGAGCATAGCCGCGGGCGATGGTCTTGGTGACGCCGATCATCGCGGCTTTCGAGGCGGCATAGTGCCAGTGCTGGGGCGAGTCTCCGCGATAGGCGGCCCGGCTGGCGACGTTGACGATGCGGCCCCCACCGATGGTACGGAAGTGCTGGATGGCCAGGCGGCTGAGGTCGGACGAGGCCTGCAGATTGACGGTCATGGTGCGCGCCCATGCGGCGTGCCACTCGGCGTCGAGGGCGTTGTCGGACACGCCTTCATAGACTCCCGCATTGTTGATCAGTGCGTCGACGCGTCCGCCGAGTTGATCGAGCGCGGCGTCCCACAAGGCGCGTGGGGCGGCAGGGTCGGACAAGTCGGCGCCGAGCAGGCCGTTGCCGCCGCGGGTGGAGTGGCCGGCGACATTGTGCCCGGCTGCAGTGAGCGCGGCAGCCGCGGCGGCGCCGATGCCGCGGCTGGAACCGGTGAGGAGTATGTTCATGCAGGCCGGTTAGCGCGGGTCGGGGCGAGCCGTCACCCCTTATCCGCGGTGACGTCGCTGCATCGTTCTACCTCAAGCAGCGAAGCCGCTGACGAAATCGCTGGTCACGTTGCGGAAGTCGCTGATTTGTTCGGAGAAGCGGCCGAAACCCGATTCCACCTGATCGATGTCGCGGGCGACATTTTCCGTGTCGGAGCGGATCGCGGCGATGGTGGAGCTCATCGAATCGGCCGCAAGCGCGGTTTCGTCCACGGCGGCGGTGATCATGGTGACGGTCTGCGCCTGAAGCTCCATCGCCTGGCGGATGCGGTCGGCGGAGTGCTGCACCTCCTCGACCGTGGACTGGATCGAGCCATTGGCATCCACCGTCTGGCGGGTGGCAAGCTGAATCGCCGTGATCTTGGCGGTGATGTCGTCGGTGGCACGCGCCGTCTGGCTGGCGAGCGATTTCACTTCCTGCGCGACCACTGCGAAACCGCGGCCGGCGTCACCGGCGCGCGCCGCCTCGATGGTGGCGTTGAGCGCGAGGAGGTTGGTCTGGCCGGCGATGTCGCGGATCAGGCCGAGGATGGATTCGATCGCCTGAACGTGGGCGGACAGCGCCTGGCTGACCTGCACGGCCTTGCTGGCCTGATCGCCCGCGCGGGTCGCGACGTCGGCGGCGACCTCCACTTCGGAGCGAGCGTCCTCGATGGCGCGAATGAGACCGGCGGCGGTTTGCGCGGCTTCACGCATGGCAACGGCCGATTGCTCGGCCGCGGCGGCGACTTCACTGGTTTTGCCGAGCATGCCGCGAGCGCTTTGCGACGTGGCGGCCGATTGGGCGCGCAATTGGTCGCTTTCGCCGGTGCAGCGGGAGACGACGCCCATAACCTTGCGATTGAACTCGCCGGCCTGCTCGGCCTGACGGGTGTCGACTTCGGCGCGGGTGATCTGGATGGCATGATGAACGAACACGTCGATCTCGAGCGACTCGGTCTCGCTCAACGTGCGGCAGGCGGCGATGATGGCGTCAGGATCGGTGATGACCGAGCGTATAGCGGCGTAAGCGGCTTCGGTCTCCGAGTGGAGGCCGGCCAGCAGGGTCGATAGGCTGACGTTCGCGCCCAATGCGCGCTCGACATAGCCGCGGGCGGTCTCCACCCAGGCAGGCTGATCAACGCGCAGGAACTTGTCGCGAAGGTAGGGCACGATGCGTGCGGCGAGTTCCTCGACCTGGGCATCGCTGATGGGCGTGCGGATTTCTTCGGAACTGCGGTAGCGATTCCAGAAGGCGCGAGCCATGGTCAGCTCCGCATCCTTGATCTGAGACCAAAGGTCGGCGGCGCGGCCGGGCAGATTGCCGCCCTCGTCATACAGGCGCAGCGCGCGCTGGAGATCGAAGCGCAAGATGTTCCGCCCTGACGGCATCGGTATTTCCCCGTAGTGGTGTTCGAAGCCTGCATATCGGCGCCATTGGTTAAAGGCGGGTTAGGCCGAGCGGTGTTTTCCGCACATTCCGGCGACGCGCCCTTGTTCAGGTGCGGCCTTGTGACCACCTTGCTCTCACGAGCCGGTCGGCCTAATCGCCGCCCACGTCTTTGGTTCAGGAGCGTTTGAAACCCCGCATGGTTCGTAACACCGCCCGGCCGCTGTCGCCGCACCTCACCGTCTGGCGCTGGGGGCCGCACATGCTGGTTTCCATCCTTCACCGTGCCACCGGCATGGCCCTCACCATTGCCGGTCTGGCGCTGCTGACATGGTGGCTGCTGGCGATTGCCGGCGGCGCCGCGGCGTATGAAGACTTCTTTGCCGTCGCTACGCACCCATTGGGCCTGTTCGTGCTGATCGGCCTGACGTGGGCATTCTTTCAACATACGCTGTCGGGCGTTCGCCACCTGATCCAGGATAGCGGAGCGGGCTACGAACTCACCCGCAACAAGGCGATGGCCTATGCGACCATGATCGGGTCGGTAATCCTGACGGTCGCCATGTGGGCCTATCTGCTGCTGTTGCGGGCATGACCGGCCCCAAGGACATGGGCGGGCACGCCCGCCGTGACGGGCCCGACGGCAAGACCCCGCTGGGGCAAGTGCGCGGTCTGGGCTCGGCGCATCATGGCGGCACCCACTGGATTCGTGAGCGCGTGTCGTCGGCGGCGCTGCTGCTGCTCGGCACTTGGTTCATCGTGTCGATGCTGGTTCTGCCTGACCTTCGCCAAGCGACGCTTGTGGAGTGGCTGAGTGGGGCGGGCGGCTTCGTGCCGATGGCCCTGTTCGTCTATCTTAGCTTCGAACACAGCGTCGAGGGCGTGAAGGTCATCGTCGACGATTATCAGGGTGACGAGGGTGGCCGCATGTTCTGGCACATCGTCAGCCTGTTTCTTCACATCGGCACCGGCGCGCTGGCCTTGTTTGCGCTTGCCCGGATTGCATTTGGAAACCCTATCGCATGAGCGACGCGTACAAGATTATCGACCATGTTTATGACGTTGTGGTCGTGGGGGCCGGCGGGGCCGGGCTTCGCGCCACCATGGGGGCCGCCGAGAAGGGCCTCAAGACCGCGTGCATCACCAAGGTATTTCCGACGCGCAGCCACACGGTTGCTGCGCAGGGCGGGATTGCAGCGTCGCTCGGCAACATGGGGCCGGATCACTGGACCTGGCACATGTACGATACCGTCAAGGGCTCCGATTGGCTCGGGGACCAGGACGCTATTGAATATCTGTGCCGCGAGGCTCCAGCGGCGGTGTACGAACTCGAGCACTACGGCATGCCGTTCAGTCGCACCGACGAGGGCCGCATCTACCAGCGCGCGTTTGGCGGCATGACTCAGAACATGGGCGAAGGTCCGGCGGCGCAGCGTACCTGCGCCGCGGCCGACCGAACCGGCCATGCAATGCTGCACGCTTTGTACCAGCAGAGCCTGAAGTACTCGTCCGACTTCTTCGTGGAGTATTTCGCGCTCGACCTGATCATGGTCGACGGCGAGTGCCGCGGCGTGGTGGCGATGTGCATGGACGATGGATCGATCCACCGCTTTCGCTCGCAGGCGGTGGTGCTGGCGACGGGCGGTTACGGCCGCTGCTATTTCTCCGCGACTTCGGCGCACACCTGCACCGGCGACGGCAATGCCATGGTGCTTCGTGCCGGCCTGCCGCTGCAGGACATGGAGTTCGTGCAATTCCATCCGACCGGCATCTACGGGGCGGGCGTGCTGATCACCGAAGGCGCGCGCGGCGAGGGTGGTTATCTGACCAACTCGGCGGGTGAGCGGTTCATGGAGCGCTACGCTCCGTCGGCCAAGGACCTTGCGAGCCGCGACGTGGTGTCGCGGTCGATGGCGATGGAAATTCGCGAGGGTCGCGGCGTCGGCAAGGAAAAGGATCATATCCACCTTCACCTCGACCATATCGATCCGAAGATCCTGGCCGAGCGCCTTCCGGGTATCACCGAGACGGCGATGATCTTCGCCGGCGTGGACATGACCCGCCAGCCGATCCCTGTGACGCCCACGGTGCATTACAACATGGGCGGTATCCCGACGAACTATCATGGCGAGGTCGTTACCTTGCGCGGCGGCGACCCCGATGCGGTCGTGCCGGGCCTGTTCGCGGTCGGCGAAGCTGCCTGCGTGTCGGTGCACGGTGCCAATCGCCTAGGCTCCAACAGCCTGATCGACCTGGTCGTGTTCGGCCGCGCCGCGGGGCACCGCCTGGGCGAAGTGGTCAAGGCGGGCGCAGCGCAGAAGCTGCTGCCGACCGACAGCGCTGAGTTGTCGCTGAGCCGGCTCGACCATTTCCGCTATGCCAATGGCGATTCCAAGACTTCGCAGATCCGGCTCGAGATGCAGAAGACCATGCAGGCCGACTGCGCGGTGTTCCGCACCGAGGCGACGCTGGCCGAGGGCGTGGGCAAGATCGACGCGGTTTATGCGCGCATGCAGGACGTGCAGGTGACCGACCGTAGCCTGATCTGGAACACCGACCTGATCGAGACCATGGAGCTCGACAACATGCTCGGCCAGGCGGTGGTAACGATGCATTGCGCGGCTAATCGCAAGGAAAGCCGCGGCGCCCACATGCACGAGGATTATGCCAGCCGCGACGATGCCAATTGGATGAAGCATACCGTGGCCTGGTTCGACGGCTGGGGCGGCAAGGCCGGTGCGAGCGGCGGCGGGGTCAAGATCGACTACCGCCCGGTGCACGAATATACGCTGACCAAGGAAATCGAGTACATCAAGCCCAAGGCTCGGGTGTACTGATCAAGCTGGCCAGGTGAAGTCGCAGGAGGCGCGGACCAAGTGGTTCGTGCCTCCTGTTCGTTTCGGACGATGGTTCGGCTCTGCTTGCCACGGCGCGCTAACCCTCTATTGCCCGCACGCTTATGACCGATCCCGTACCCCCCAAAAGGATCTTCGCCGACGCGAAGGTCGAGGCGGAAAACGCCAGCCACATTCCTTCTTCCCCGCAAACGCGGCACGAGGCCTATGCCTTGGCGTTCCAGGACAAGGAGTTCCTGCTTCGCCCCGACCTGCGGCCGGTGCGCTTCCAGCTTGAGCTGCTGAAGCCCGAGCTGTTCCTGGACGAGCAGAAGATCGGATCGACCTTTGTGTTCTACGGTTCGGCGCGAGTGCCGGAGCCGACCAAGGCGCGGGCGCTACTGGAAGCCGCGACGGACGACACGAGCCGCAAGATTGCCGAGCGGCTGCTCGCCAAGTCGCATTATTACGATGTCGCGCGAGAGCTGGCTCGGACTGTCAGCGGCGTGGAGCCCGATACCGACGGACAGCGGCAGTTCGTGGTTTGCTCGGGCGGCGGGCCGTCGTTCATGGAAGCCGCCAACCGCGGGGCGGACGACGTCGGCGCCGAGTCGATCGGCCTCAACATCGTGTTGCCGCACGAGCAGTTGCCGAACCCTTATGTGACGCCCTCACTGAGCTTTCAGTTCCACTATTTCGCCCTGCGCAAGATGCACTTTCTGCTGCGGGCTCGGGCCGTGGCAGTGTTCCCGGGTGGCTTCGGGACGTTCGACGAGATGTTCGAACTGCTGACGCTCATTCAGACCGGCAAGGTGCGACCGTTGCCGATCCTGCTCTACGGGCGGGAGTTCTGGGAGCGGGTAATCAACTTCGACGCACTGGTCGAGGAAGGTGTGATCTCGCAACGCGATCTTAGCCTGCTGACCTGGTGCGAAACCGCCCAGGAGGGATGGGACGCAGTGTGTGCCTATTACGAGGATGGCACCGCAGCCGAAGCCGCCGAATGATGATTAGAGAAGGTGCGCCTCGGCCGAGGGTTCGGCCGAGGACCCTAATTGCTCCCCGGCTTGAGCCGTGGACGCGTCTTACTTCTTCAGCGTAGGCTCGGGACCGTTGATCTTGGACGCGCCTTCGCCGCGAATGGTTCCGGGGCTGGTGGCCGCCTGCTGCTCGGTGATAACCGGCACGTTCTTGGCCTTCTGCGCGCCGGCATCGTCAGCTTCGGCGGCAGCCTTGTCCGCAGCGGCGCCCGGCGTGGACGCAGTCGGTTCCGCCGGCGCAGTCGGCAATGGCAAAGGCGCGGGGCTCTTTGTGTTGAGGTAAGCAATGACGTTGGCGCGGTCGGCTGGGTTGCTGAGGCCGGCGAAGGTCATCTTGGTGCCCGGAGCGAACTTCTTCGGGTTGGCTAGCCAGGCGCTCAAGGTTTCCCAATCCCAATTGCCGCCATGTTTGGACAACGCATCCGACCAGGCAAAGCCGCGGCCTTGGCCGACCGGCTCTCCAAGCACATGGTAGAGGTTGGGGCCAAGCCCATTGGCGCCGCCCTGATCGACATTGTGACAGGCCTGGCACTTCTTGAACACGTCGGCACCCTTGGCCGCGTCGGCGCTGGCGAGGTAGAAGGCAATCGGCTTCTCCGCTTCCGCGCCGCCTTCGCCGGCCTCCGCCTCAACACCCTCGATCGGGTAGCCAAGCTTCTCAGGGCGTTCGTTGTTGAACACCTCGCCCGACACCAACGAGCCACCAAGGGCGACGATTCCGGCGAACAGGACCCAGCCGGCGACGGTGTTGTTGGAGTCTTTCATGAGGCTGTCTGTTTCCGTGGTGGGAAGGGCAAAGCGTTGCTTGGCCCATAAAGCCGCGCCCGTGCGACTTCAAGCGTTGAGCCAATGGTCCAAAAGGCTGTGGGCAACGGCGTAGGGCGGCGGCGCGATGAAGGGCGCGCCGGGGGTTTGCGCCATGGCGGCGGCGACCTCCATCGCTGAGAACCAGCGCGCGTCTTCCAGCTCATGGTGATCGACGACCAGCGCATCGTCGACTGCAACCGCGGTGCAGGCGATCATCAGCGACGAGGGAAAGGGCCAAGGCTGGCTCATGATGTAACGCACGTCGGTGACACGAATGCCGGCTTCCTCGAACAGTTCGCGAGCCACCGCGGCTTCCACGGTCTCCCCTGGCTCGACGAAGCCGGCGAGGGCGGAATAGCGGCCCGGCGGGTATTGCGGTTGGCGGCCGAGAAGCAGGCGATTGCCGTGAACGGCGAGCATGATCGCCACAGGGTCTGTGCGGGGGAAGTGATCGGACTGGCACTGGGTGCAGCGTCGTGACCAGCCGCCGCGAACAGGGACCGTGGGTCCGCCGCAGGTCGAGCAGAAGGTGTGCCGACGATGCCAATTGGACAAGCTGAGGGCGGCGGCGAACAGAGGAGCGTCGTCAGCCTGGAGGAAGGACAGAGCGGCGAATTGGGCGCGCATGTCGTGGGCCGCCGGTGCGATGGCGGAGAAGCACGGAACGTCCCCATCCAGGCCGAGGAACAGGTCCGGCTGCTCGACCGGTCCCCACGTCACTCGGCCGCTTTCATCCAGCGCGGGCATGCCGGCGAGCCACTGCAATTGGCGCGCATCCGGACGGCGGGAGAGCTCGGCGATGGCAGCGGGGTCGGCTCGCAGAGGATCGGCGCGGTTCAAACCCGCCCCGGAGAAAAAGGGTTCAGGCGGCAAGTCGAGGCTCCCGTTCGGCGGCAAGGGCGGCCTTTGCCGCGCGGCGATAGAGCGTGGGCAGGCCGGCACCGTCGAGGGTGGCGAGCGGCTGCCACCAACCTTCGGTCAACTCGGGCTCTCCCGCGACGATCCACAATTGCAACGCGAAATGGGTGAAGTTGTGCGTCACAACCGCGAGCGGATCGGTTTGTGGGCGGTGATCGGTGAACGGGGTGCCGGGGAGGGCAGCCATGCCGCCGAGAAGGCCCGTGGGAGGACGCCGGACAAGCAGGACGTGATCGCCTTCGCGGCACCAATATGCGAGACCGTAACGCTGGGGGCGGATGCGCTTGGGCGGCTTGGCCGGGAACGCTTCGGGGGTGCCGATCGCGGCGGCGCGGCAGTCGGTCAGGAGGGGGCAGCGGGGGCATTCGGGTGCCTTGGGGCGACAGATGCTGGCGCCGAGGTCCATCATTGCCTGCGTGTAGTCGCCGGGATGATCGTTGGGAGTCAGTGCTTCGGCTTCGGCGCGTATCGATGCCTTGTCTGACGTGGCGAGGAGGCGGGCGACGACCCGCTCGACATTGGTGTCGATGGCCGTTGCGCGTTCCCCGAAGGCGATCGCGGCAATCGCGGCGGCGGTATATTCGCCGATACCCGGAAGCTTGCGGAGGTCGGATGCGGAGCGCGGAAAGCTGCCGCTTGCCGCGACGGCGCGGGCGCAGGCGATCAGGTTGCGGGCGCGGGCGTAATAACCAAGGCCGGCCCACTCGCCGAGCACGTCCTCGTCCGGGGCGGCGGCGAGCGCCTGCACGGTCGGCCAGCGGGCGAGGAAGCGGGCGAAGCGGGGCGTCACGGCAGCAACGCTTGTTTGCTGGAGCATCACCTCGGACAGCCATACCGCATAAGGGTCGGCGAGCGGGGTTCCGGGCGGCGCTCGCCAGGGCAGGACGCGGGCATGGGCACGATAATGGCCAAGCAGCCGATTTGCCACATTGGCGTCCATGCGCGTCCTATGGCATGGCTTGGGACGATGTCGAAGGGAAAGGCTGAAGACGCGCCGCGCCAGGGGCGAGTACGCGCTGCTGGCGAGATCGTGGGAGCGATCGGCGGGGTTGCGTTCAAGCGCTTTGGCTTCGTTCAGGGAGCCGTGGTCAGCCGCTGGCGCGAGATCGTCGGCGAGCGTTACGCCAAGGTGTCGACGCCCGAATCGATCCGATTTCCTGCTGGAAAGAAGGCCGGCGGAACGCTGACCTTGCTGGTGGAAGGAGCGCATGCGCCTTTGATGCAGCACCTGACCCCAACCATCATCGAGCGGGTGAACCGCTTCTTCGGCTATGAAGCCGTAGCGCGCATCGCCTTTCGTCAGGGTAGCTCGCCCAAGCCGCCCGCCCGGCCGGAGCGGCCGGTACGCGGCGCGGTTCCAAGCGAGCTTGGTGAGGGGCTTCGCGCTATCACCGACCCCGGGCTTCGTGCCTGCCTGGAAGCACTGGCGGGCGGCCTTGCGGGCTCAAGCGGTCCGCCGCGGCTGGATATTGCGGCGCCTTTGCCCAAACCTATCAACACCACGGAGTGACCATGACCAGAACGAATCTTCTGCTTGCCGTTGCAGCGCTCTCGATCGTCACCGGAGCCTGTAAGGACAAAGCCGCTGGCGGGAACGCGGCGGCAGGCGGCAGCGATGCGCCGGTCGCTGTCACCCCTCCCGCCGATGGGGACTGGACCAAGCTGGTCCGCCAGACAGCCGAGGGCGGCATGCAAATGGGCAACCCGAATGCCGCCGTGAAGATCGTCGAATTCGGCTCGCTTACCTGCCCTCACTGCGCTGAATTCGCTCGGTCGGAGCAGCCCAAGATCGTCGACAAATACGTCAAGGCGGGCACGGTCGCGTTCGAGTTCCGCAATTATGTCCGCGATCAACTGGACATGACGGCATCGCTGATCTCGCGGTGCAACGGACCTGCGACGTTCTTCCCGATGCTCGATCAAATCTATTCCGGTCAGCAGGCTATGTTCGAGCGCTTCCAGGCGACCCCGCCGGCGAGACTGGAAGCCTTGCAGAGCCTGCCTGCCGGTCAGCAGTTCCAGCAGATCGCCGACATGGCTGGCTTGACGGCTTGGGCGGCGCAGCGCGGCATCCCCTCGGCCAAAGCCAAGACGTGCCTCGCCGATCAAAAAGAAATCGACCGACTGGTGCAGATGAACAGCGATGCCACGAGCCAATATCAGCTGCCTGGCACCCCGTCGTTCCTGCTGAACGGAACGCTTGTGGAGCTGCCCGCAGGCAAGCCGCTGGGCGATTCGCTGGCGGCAGAGATCGAAAAGGTGCTGTAGGAGGGAGCGCGGCAGTCCAAGAGCGACTGTCACCCTTTTTGCTATTGCGACTAAGTCGCATTAGCGGCTAGTGGCAGTCGCATGATGAACCGACTCGCCAGTTCGACCTTCCTGTCCACCCTTCTGCTGGCGACTTCCGCACACGCCGAGGTCGCCGTTGCGGAAGCGGACGCGCCGGCCCAAACGGTGACCGTCACTGGCCAGCGCAGCCCCTACGGCGCGCCGCTCTCCCGTAGCGCGACGCGGACCCTGCGCGACTTGAAGGACGTACCACAGTCGGTGACCACCATCACCGCCGAGCAGATCTCCGATCAGGGACTACGCGCCTTGCCGGACGTGCTTCGAAGCGTGCCCGGCGTGTCCATCAACGGCGGCGAAGGCCATCGTGATCATATCGCGTTGCGGGGCAATTCCACCACGGCAGACTTCTTCGTCGATGGACTGCGCGATGACGTCCAATACTATCGCGGGCTCTACAATGTGGAGCGGATCGAGGTGCTGAAAGGCCCCAACGCGCTGATGTTCGGACGCGGGGGCGGCGGCGGCGTCGTCAACCGCGTGATCAAGCGTCCGCAGGCCAACAACTTTACCGGCGGAGAAGGCGCGCTCGATGCGTTCGGCGCTGGATCGGCGCAGACTGACATCAACTTGGCGCTGCCGAGTGGGTTCGGAGCGCGGGTCAACGCGGTGGCCGAGCATTTCAACAATCGGCGGCAGGCCTATGGCGGCGATCGCTTCGCGATCAATCCCACTGCTGCGTGGGAAGGGGAGAGCACCCGCGTCGACGTGGGCTTTGAATGGTCGCGCGATCGCCGCTTGGTCGACCGCGGAGTGCCCAGCGACGCGCGTGGGCGAGGGGCCCCATCACTGACTGATCCGGTTCGTCCGATCAAAGGCTTTGAGCGCACGTTCTTCGGCGACGAGGAGGTCAATCGCAACCGCTTCACGAGCAAGGTCGCAACGGCGCGGGTCGACCAACAATTGAGTGTCGACACATTGCTGTCGGTGCGCGCGCTCGCCGGCGACTACGACAAATATTATGGCAACATCTACGCGGCGACCCCGGCGCAATCGTTCACCGCTGCCGGCGTGACGGACACGCGGGTGGGGCTGGAAGCCTATGAAAATGCGGTCAAGCGCAAGAGCCGACTGCTGGCAGCCGATGTGTCGGGCAAGCTGTCGACCGGGTCGCTTGAGCATCGCTGGCTGATCGGCGCGGACTATGCCGGACAGCGATCCGATAGCACGCGCAACCAGGGCTTTTTCGCCGCCGGACCTTACACGCAGAGCAACAACCGCCGGGCACTCGTGCTGCTAGGGCAAACCATCGATGCGCCGACCGTGACCTTTCAGTGCGTAGCCGGCCTGGGCTGCTCGGACGCTCTGGCCAAAGGCAGGGCGTTCGGCGTGCTGGTGCAGGATGAGATCGCGATCGGCGACCATGTCGACCTGATTGCGGGCATAAGGCACGACCGCTTCAAGTTGACGGTGACCGACCGGCTGAACGGCCTGACCTTGTCGCGCACCGACAGCCTGTGGTCGCCGCGGGTCGGTGTCGTGCTGAAGCCGACGGAGACATTGAGCTTCTATGGCAGCCTGACGAGGTCGTTCCTGCCGCAATCGGGCGACCAGTTCAGTTCACTCGACCTCACCACGTCCGCCCTGGAGCCGGAGCGCTTCACCAACCGGGAGTTAGGGGCCAAGTGGCGCCCCCGTGCCGGGCTGGACATCACGCTGGCAGCGTACCGGCTGGATCGAACCAACACCCGCGCCACCGATCCGGTGAGCGGGCTGACGGTGCTGACGGGCGCACAACGCAGCAAGGGTGTGGAGCTGCAGGTTCAGGGCTCGGTGACTCCGCGGCTGTCGGTGAGTGGCGGCGTAGCCCTGCAGGATGCCAAGCTGACACGGACGACAACGGCGGCGCCGGCCGGCCGGAAGGCTGCCCTGGTGCCGCGGCTGCAGGCGTCTGCCTGGGCACGGCAGCAACTGACGAGCCGGCTGGGCGTAGGGCTTGGCGCTTATCATCAGTCCAAGGTGTTCGCTTCCATCAGCAATGCTGTCGTCCTACCAGCCTTCACGCGGCTCGACGGGGCGGGGTTCTTCAAGCTGACCGGACAAGCCGAGCTGCAGGTGAATGTCGAGAACTTGCTGAACCGGGACTATGTGGCAAGCGCGGGCGGGGACCACAATCTGTTTCCCGCCAATCCGCGCACGGTGCGGGTAGCCTTGCGGGTGGGCTTGTAAGCGGAACTCAGGCGAGCTCCTCCGAGCGGGCCTTGATGCGCCTGAGGTCTTCCACGAAACGGGCGCGCTCCTCTCGGCGGCGGTCTTCCTCGGGGATCCGAAGAAGGAAGCTTGGGTGAACGGTAACCCAGCATTCGCTGCCGTCCGCTAGCGTCATCGGGGCTTCACGAGCGCGGCTGATGGTGAGGGTCTTGCCGGTGAGCGAGCGCGCGGCAGTGGCCCCAAGCGCGACCGTTAGCGGCGGGCGGATCAGCGCGCGCTCCTGCTCCTGCCACCAGCGGCAGGCTTCGATCTCGCCGGTGTCTGGCTTGGAGTGGATGCGCTTCTTGCCGCGCAGCACGAATTTGAAGTGCTTGACCGCATTGGTGACGTACGTCTGGGTGCGGTCGATGCCGGCTTTCTCAAGCGCCTGGTCGAACAATTGCCCGGCTGGACCGATGAACGGGCGACCGGCCAAGTCCTCCTGATCGCCGGGCTGCTCGCCGACGAAGAGGATGCGGGCGTCGAGTGGGCCTTCGCCGAAAACTGTCTGCGTACCGCAGCGATACAGATCGCAGCGAGTGCAGCCCCGGGCTTCGTTCAGCAGCGCTTCCCAGGCCCCGCGTAGATTGTCTCCCGGCGCCAGGGCGCGTTCGGCCGTGATCGCGCGTTCGCGTCCGTCCTGTTCCGACCGGTCGATCATCTCCAACTCCCGTGCGCGCGCGCCTGCAATCAGGGGGCCAACGAGCGACGTCTCGGGCATGTTTCGCCAGTATTTTTTCGGCATTTCCTTGGTCATGGCTTTGATCTTGAGCCGGGCCGGGTTGAATATGGACGCGTAATAGGTCTTCCACGTTTCCTCGAGCGGATCGCCATCGGGCGCCTCTGCGCGCGTGGCACCGGGTCCTTCGGTAAGCGTGGTGCCGTCCCAGTGGATCGATACTTCGGGCGTCAGGATCGACCAGCGCTCATTGGCAAAGCGGCGGACGAAAAAGCCGGCTTCACGCCGGACGATATGCTGGTCCGGCTCGAACCAGGCGACGAAGCGCGTGCCGCTGTCACCTTCGGCCACTTCGCGGAAGCGGACGAATGCGTGCATCTTGTGCGCGTCGCGGCGCACCTCCTTGGCCAGGCGTTCGAGGCGGTCGAGCAAGGGATCGGCGCGATCCTCCATCGCCTGCCGATTGCCGCGAAGCTTCCACAGCATGGCGTAGAGCAAGGCAAAGCGCTCGGGATCGCGGTGGCAGATAGCGGCCTGGGCGAGATCAACGAAGCTTTTAGGAACGGAGAAGGAGGGGGCGGCGGCGGGTGCGGGGATGGCGTCATCGCCGCCGAACAGGTCGCCGTTTCCTCCCGCCACCGTCCACACGACGCTCATTGGCGGAATGCCGGCAGCGGTAAGGTCACGCGCGGCGTCACGCCAGCCTTCGAAATCGTCGGGCGCTTCCAGGGTGATGCGCAGCGGGTCGATCTGCGGGCCGTCGGGAAGCATGACGCCGTCGCGGCCGCCGTGCGACGGGCGGCTAGGTTCGAACAAATTGGTCATGATCGAGGATGTTCGGCGTGCATCGCTTGGAAGAACCCGTGGCCGAGCCTTTGGCTGCTACCCTCGCGCAATAGCGCGATCAGGCCGCGAAAAGTTCGAGTTGCTGAACCGGCTTCTCGCGGTTGATCAGGGTCTGCAGGTCGGCTCGGTCGGTGAGCAAGGTCGGGCGCCAGTCGGCGGTGATGATGAACGGGCGAACCTTGGTTGCAGAAACGGTTAGCCGCGCGACATCGTCCAGCGTGATCTTGCGCCAGCGACGCGACTTCACCAAGCGGTCCACCGCCTTGGTGCCAAGCCCGGGAACGCGCAGCAGGGCCTCGCGCGGGGCGGTGTTGACGTCCAAGGGGAAGAAGTCGCGGAACTTGAGCGCCCAGGCGAGCTTGGGATCGATGTCGAGGGGGAGCATGCCGTCGATGCCAGTCGTCGCAACAACCTCGGCCGGCTTGAAGCCGTAGAAGCGCATCAGCCAGTCCGACTGATACAAGCGATGCTCGCGCATCAGCGGTGGGCGCTGCAGAGGTAGCACCGCGCTGGCGTCGGGGATGGGCGAGAAAGCGGAGTAGTACACCCGGCGAAGCGCAAAGCGGTCGTAGAGCGACGACGCCTTCTGGACGATGTCGCCGTCGGTTGCCGCATCGGCGCCGACGATCATCTGGGTCGACTGCCCAGCGGGTGCGAAGCTGGGTGCGCTCTTATACTTGGCGCGGGCGTCCTTGCCGTCCTCGATGGAGCCTCTCATGTCGCGCATTGCGCCCTCGATTTGGGTGGCGCTCTTTTCCGGCGCGAGGCGCAGCAGACCGGGTTCGGTAGGCAGCTCGACATTGATCGACACACGATCGGCGTGGAGGCCGGCCTGTCGAACCAGCTCAGGGTCGGCATCGGGAATGGTCTTGAGGTGGATGTAGCCCTTGAAGTCGTGGTCCTCGCGCAGGGAGCGGGCGACCTCTACCAATTGCTCCATCGTGTAGTTAGAAGACTTGATGATGCCCGAGGAGAGGAACAGCCCCTCGATGTAGTTGCGCTTGTAGAAGGACAGAGTGAGGTTGACGACTTCGGCCGCGGTGAAGCGGGCGCGGCGCACATTCGAGCTCTTGCGGTTGATGCAATAATGGCAGTCGAAAATGCAGCTGTTGGTCAGCAGTATCTTCAGGAGCGAGATGCAGCGGCCGTCGGGGGCGTAGGCGTGGCAGATGCCCATGCCTTCGCTGCTGCCAACGCCCTTGCCATTGCGGCTGTCGCGCTTGGTCGTGCCGGAGGAAGAGCAGGACGCGTCATATTTGGCGGCGTCGGCGAGAATCGCCAGCTTTTCACGGGTGTCCAGCTGCGCCATGTGTTCGATATATGTTCACGGCGCGCACCACGCAAGATCAAAGACTTGGCGCGTTGGGCGGCCAGCGCGGGCAAGGCTCCGATCAGCGCGCGCCACGGGGAAGATTGGCGCGCGCGCGACTGGCAAGACCGTCTACCGGCACGTCCTGGATGACGCGATAGCGCGCCTCGATCAGGCTGAACAATCCGAACAGAGCCAAGCCGAGTGCCACGATCACGTCCCACGGACTGGTCAGCCAGGCGAGTGCTTCGGGCATGCCGCCAGCCCTGCTGGCCTGCTCGGCGAGACCGGCCTTCACCAGGAAATAGCCTGTGATGATGAACACGAGGCCGCGCGCCGAGTAACCGCCCCGTCCAGTCCATTGCACCCATTGTTCGTTGGCGACCCGACGATCCAGCTTCTCGAGAAAGCCGCCTTTGGCCGCTTTCAAGAACTGGAAGATGCCCACGCCCACCAGCACAACCCCAGCCAGTAGAAGCATCGCTTGCCCGCCCGGAAGTTCCAGTGCGGTTTGAGCACCTTCCTGCGCGCGATTGCCGCCGCCGCTTCCGCCGCTGCCCTGGATCAATCGCACCGCCTGCCATGCGAGAAGCATGTGCGCGACGCCGCTTCCAAGGGCGCCCAAGCGGCCGCCAATTTCCTTTTTGCCGGGTCCGTGCCGCTCAATGTTGAAAGCCGCGTCGGCCAGTCGCCACAGACCGTAAGCGACAAAGCCGAGGGTCATGACGATCAGCAGGGCGCGACCGCCGCCGTCGGCAAGATAGGACAAGGCGCCGCTTGGGTCCTCATTCCGACCGCTGCGGATCACGAGGAACGCGATGACGATGTAGAGCAATCCACGCGCGGCAAAGCCCAGCCTGGTGAGAGTGGTTAGACGCGCGCTGACAGCCATCTATGAATCCTCCTGTTTGACGAGAAAACGGACGATCGCTTTGTCCGTTCCGGGCATGAAACGGCTGCGACCGAGTGCCCTTCGGCGCGTTCGTCGGGAAAGGGAGATTTCAGCCATGCGCATCCACCATCTCAATTGCGGGACCTGCTGTCCGCTAGGCGGCCGCTTGTTCGATGGCAGCAGCCACGGCGTGGTCCGGGGGGAGATCGTCTGTCACTGCCTGCTGATCGAGACGACGGCGGGGCTGGTGTTGGTGGATACCGGGTTCGGACGGGGCGACATCCGGCATCGCGAGCGTTTGTCGCGCTTCTTCCGCTTCCTCAACCAGCCGCAATTCCGGCCTGAGGAGACCGCGGTGCACCAGGTGCGCGCGCTGGGATTCGATCCGGCCGACGTCCGGCACATCATCGTCACGCATTTGGATTTCGATCATGCCGGTGGCCTGGAAGATTTCCCCAATGCGGCGGTGCACCTCACCGCGCGGGAGAAAGAGGTTGCGGAAGAGGGGCGCGGCGGGGCGTTCGTCGGCACCCGGCGCTATCGTGGGGTTCAGTGGGACGAGGTCACTAATTGGAAGCTGTATCCCATGGGCCGAGGCGAGAAGTGGATGGGCTTCGACGCGGTGCGGGACCTCGACGGTTTGCCGCCGGAGATCCTTCTCGTGCCATTGGCGGGGCACACTTGGGGACATAGCGGGGTCGCGATCGATACCGGCGCAGGGTGGTTATTCTATTGCGGCGACGCTTATTTCTTCCACGGCGAGGTGGGCAGGAAGAAACCGCACTGCCCGCCGGGGATGTTGTTCTATCAGACGATGATGGAGGTCGATCGCGTGGCGCGCCTCGGCAATCAGAGGCGACTTAGGCAACTGTCGCTGGACAAGCGCGGCGAGGTTACCTTGTTCTGCGCCCATGATCGGGTCGAGTTCGAACGGATGCGAGCCGGGTCGGTTTAGTCCGAAGTAGAAGCTGGACCCCGGCTTCCGCCGGGGAACAGTAGAGTCGGTGTCAGCTTACTGCCGGGGCACAGTGTCGCTTGCCGTCTGGTCGGCGGATTCGTCTCGCGCTTCGTTGATGATGCGCTGCAGGCAACCGCTGGAGCCGCCGGGTCCTACCGCGGAACAGCTGTTGATGCCGGTGCGGCCAACCGTCTCGAAGCTGCGGGCGCGGACGGCCCATGCCTGGCGATTTTGCACCGAGCCGCCGGAACGAAGGCGCTCGGGGATGCGGTAGCGCTCGCTTTCAGGCTTGCGGGCGCAGACCACGACCTGATCGTCGGTCGAACGCGGGCATGGATCGGTGCCGTAGACGATGATTTCGCTGATGCCGTCGGCGGCTTCGTCCTGTGCGGCCGCGGGCGCCGTAGCAATCAACAGCGCGGCACTTGCAGCGCCAAAAGTAACCAGTGACTTCAACATGACGAAAGACCTTTCACGAGTGGACCAACGCCTTTGGGGGCGGTCCGAGTTCCAATGATCAGATGCGCTTGGACACCTGAATGGCGGCACGACAGATGCCGCGAATGACGGTTGTGAGAACGGGATAACCAACGGCCTCGAGCGCGCCGGCCTCACGCGCGACCTCGCGATGCTCGAGTTCGTCGGCCTGGAAGTCGAGGATGTCGGCGGAAAGCTCGGGATCGTCGGTGCCCAACTGCTCAAGCTGCTCGGCATAGTGACGATCAATCTCGGTCTCGACGGCGTCCGTGCAGGCCATGGCAGCCTTTTCGGAGATCAAGGCAGTGACCGCGCCCAAAGCAAAGCCGCCAACATGCCAAAGCGGCTGAAGCAGGGTGGGCCGAACACGCCGTTCGGCCAAAAGATGATTGAAGCGCGCCAGGTGCCGCTCCTCTTGAGCCGCCATGCGGGTTACCAGATGCGCTGCGGGCGAGCCGCGACCTAGCACGGCGAGCTGGCCGGCATAAATGCGGGTGGCACCATATTCGCCGGCCTGATCGACCCGTAGCATCGACGCACTATCTGCTCGGCGCTCACCCGGACGCCAGCCGGCGGCTGGTGCGAGGTCGGTATTCAGCGGCGCTTGAGGCTGAGCCATGCGATCACTCCAGCTGCGGACAAGGACGATATGGCGTTCCAGCCGGCCATGGAAATGCCGAACAAAGACCATTGCACCTGATCGCAGCGGATCATTGGCGCGGCGAGGATGGCCTTGAGCAGATCCTCCGGCGTAGCTCCCGCTGCCGAGCTCGTGCAGGTGGTCAGGCCCTCAAAGATGCCAGCCTCAACGCCGGCGTGATAGGCCCCAATCGCGCCCGATACGGCGATGGCGAGGGCTGCCAACCAGACCAAGGGACGGCGGCGGCCGGGCAAAGCGAAGGCGAGCAGCGCGAAGGGCAGAGCGGCAAAGTGCGCGTAGCGCTGCCACCAGCACATCTCGCAAGGGAACAGCCCACCCCAGATCTCGGAGCCATAGGCGGCGCCAAGGAGCGCCGCCGGCACCAATAGTGCAAGCACGTTGGCGAGCAGCAGACGGTCGCGTCGCGGGCGATCGGGTAGGCCGGTCGTCAGTGCTGCGCTGCTCGCCATGGCGATGCTATCGCGCCTTGCTCGCCGCGCTGCCGGCTGGCTTGCCTGCCGCCGCCAGCCGCTTCAGCGCGCGCAGGGCATAGTCGAGCTGGAAGTCCTTGACCCCCTTCTTCTCGAGCTCGGCCGCGGTCGCGCTGAAGCGTGGATCACTTGCCTCGTCCTTCTCCAGCAACTTGTCGTCGACCGTATTCTGGCTGAGCAGGTGGCGGCGCAGATCGGCCTCACGCACGGTCGGCCGCGTCTTGTAGTCAGGATCGGTGAGCTGCGGCACGCGAACGTCGGGATCGATACCGCCGGCCTGCACAGAGCGACCCGAAGGCGTGAAGTAGCGCGCCGTGGTCAGGCGAAGCGCGCTGTCCTTGTCGAGCTGGATGACACTCTGCACGGAGCCCTTGCCGAAACTCCGCTCGCCCATGATCACGGCACGGCGCTGATCCTGCAGTGCGCCAGCGACGATTTCTGCCGCAGACGCGGAGCCAGAGTCCAGCAGGACGACGATCGGCAGGCCGTGGGCCATGTCGCCGGGCTTGGCGTAGAAGCGCTCGATATCGTCCTTGGCGCGGCCGCGCTCGGACACGATCTCACCGCTATCAAGGAAGGCATCGGACACCTGAATGGCCTGGTCGAGCAGGCCACCCGGGTTCGATCGCAGGTCGAGCACGTAGCCGGATGGGCGTCCGCCCGTGGCCTTGTCGATCGCGGTTAAGGCAGCCTCGGTCGCCTCGCCGGCATTGGCCGAGAACTGGTTGAGGTTGATGATGCCGATACCGTCCTTGATCTCCCATTTGACCGGGCGCAGCTCGATGCGCTCACGCACCATGGCAACATCGAACGGCTTGTCGCGACCGGGGCGAACGATGGTCACCTTGATCGGGGACCCGGCTGGGCCGCGCATCTTGTCGACGGCCGCATCCAGCTCAAGGCCGTAGACGAGCTCACCATTGATGTGGGTGATGTAGTCGCCCGACTTGATACCGGCGCGATCGGCCGGCGTGTCCTCGGTGGGAGCGATCACCTTGACGGTGCCGTCCTCCAGCGTGACCGACAGGCCAAGGCCGCCGTAATTGCCATCGGTGGTGGTCCGCAGCTGGGCAAAGTCGGATGCCTCCATGTAGCTGCTGTGCGGATCAAGCGCCGCAAGCATGCCGTCGATCGCGCCCTTGACCAACGTGTGGTCGTCGACCTTGTCGACGTAATTGCCGCGCACCCGCTCGAACACGCCAATGAAGGTTTCCAGCTCCTTGTAAGTGTCGACGTCCGCCGCCGCGACCTGACTGGTGGTCAGTGGAACGAGGGCCAGGGCACCGAGCAGAGCAACCGGGGGGAGGAGCTTGCGGAATGAAAGCTGTTTCATGGGCGTGCGAGACTCTTGGTTTGAGAGCATTCTTCTACCCTCCGTTGACCGCCTTTGACAGGGTGGCAGATGAACCAGCGATGAGGGCGGCGGACTGCGGTGCGCCGTTGCGACGAAGCTCAACGGTGACGGGGCCGATCGCTCGGCCGAGCGGGTCGCCGGCGGCCACCGTCGCGCCGGTGACGAGGGGCGTTCGAACCTCGGTCAGCAGGGTCATCCAGCCACTACCGTGATCGATGATCACGACGCCATCGTGACGGCGGAAAGGGCCGGCAAAGGCAATCCGGCCGGCCGCTGGAACGGTCAGCGGGGCGCCGCGGCGGGTCGCCAAGGTCAGGCCGCGCGAGCGGACTCCGCTAGCAGAGATTTCGGCGAGGCCGACGAGCACCTTGGCTTGCGTGGGCAGTTGCCAGGCGATGGCCGGACCTTGCTGCGGTCCGGCGGCACTGGCGGGACGCGGCGGAGCTTCGGCAAGGGAGGCGAAGGACGCCGCGTGGCGAGCCGCTTCGCGCTGGCCAGCGGCGACTGAGGCCAGGAGGTCGGCGGACTCCGTGGCGTTCAATGCGCGGTCGCTTGCCCCCAGCGCAGCGCCTCCGAGGGAGGCCAAGCGTGCATTGGCTGTGGCCTCGAGCTTGGCGAAGCGGTTTTGGGTGGCGGTTAGCACCTCGCGGCGGTTGGCGAGTTCGACATTTGCGATTGCCGCTGCGGACGCCAGCTTGCGATCACTGTCGAGCTGGGCGGCGAGGGCGGCGCTGCGGGCGCGAACCACGGGAAGCGCGGCGTCCAGCAGGGCACGGGCACGGACGAACTCGCCGAGAGAGCCGCGATCAGCGAGCGCGAGAAGGGGCGGGCGGCGACCGAGCTGGACCAGGCCGGCCAGCAATTGTGCGGCGGGTTGCTGGGCCGCGGCAAGGCGCGCCGCGCTGGCGTCGGTAGCGGATTGCAGCGTGCGCTGCTCGGCAGCAGCAAGGGCGAGCTGCGCTTCGGCGGCCGCTATGGCGGCGGCAGCGGCCGTACGTTGGGCACGGATGCGGCCAACTTCGTCATTGGCGCGGGTAGCAGCGGATTCCAGACGCGCGGCCTCCGTCTGAGCCGCTTGGGCTTCAGAACGGGCCTGGGACAAGGGGTCCGGTGCGGCGGAGAGCAGCGCGGGGCCACATAGGAGCAGGAGGAAGGCGCGGCGCATTGGCTCAGCCTTCGCGGTGATACGGGTGGTTGGCAAGGATGGCGGTGGCGCGGAACAACTGTTCCGCCAGCATGGCGCGTGCGAGCAGGTGCGGCCAGGTGGCAGCGCCGAAGCTCAACAGCAGGTCGGCTCCGGCGCGTCCGGCGTCTCCGTGCCCGTCCGCGGCACCAAGGAGGAAGCGGCATTCACGCTTGCCGTTGTCGCGCCAGGCTTCGAGGCGCTTGGCGAGATCAGTTGAGGCGAGGGCTTGCCCACGCTCGTCGAGAACTACCGTCACCGACGCGGACGGCAGGGGTGGAACGGTGCCGCCGCGATCCGGCAGTTCAGTGACTTTGGTCGGCCAGACGATACGGGCGAGGTAACGATCGACCAATTCTGCTTCGGGCGATCGGGCGATCTTGCCGCGGGCTATGATGTGCAGGAGCATGGGCTCAGCGGCGCGCCGCGGTGCGGTTCCAAACCGCCTGCGCTGCGCGGGCGATGAGCGCTGGGCGTGCCGTGCCACCCTGGACGAAAGCCACGAGGATCAGGCGGCGGCCATCGGGCGCGGTGATGATCCCGACATCGTCCGTGACTCCGAACAGCGTGCCCGTCTTGTGGAGGAGAGGGGTGCCAGCAGGCAGGCCGGCCTTGATGCGATTGCTGCCAGTCAGGGTGCGGGCCAGGACCGAATAGAGGAAGGCGCGACTGGCCGGGCGAAGGAGCTCGCCACGTTCAAGACGGGCGATGAAGCCAGCAAAGCCGAGCGGCGTCGCGGTGTCACGCGGGTCGGCGTCGAAGATCGGATTGGGAACGCCGTCCGTGTCCGGATCTGCGATCGCAGCGGAGCCTGGGGTGACCGGATCCCAACGGCGCATGGCCTCGGCGGGTGTCTGACCGGGAGCGGCCGTGCCGCCGCGACGATCAAGGAGAAGCTGAGCGATATTGCGGTCGATACGCAGGCCGGTCACGCTATTGCGCGTCAACCAGGACTGCACCGACGACGGTCCGCCAATGTTGGCCAGCAGCACATCGGTTGCCGTATTGTCGCTGCGAGTGAGCATCAGGTCGATGTGGTTGGCGGCGGACAACGCCACGCCAGGGTGTGGCGCAAAAAAGGTGATGCCGTCGGAGCGCAGGCGCAAGCGTTCGTCGACCGGGATCAGGGTGGAGAGGGAACGGCGACCGGCATCGACCTCGGCCAAATAATAAGCGGCAATGGCGAGCTTGACCGTGCTGGCCATGGGAAAACGGCGTTGACCGTTAACCTGGGTGATCGCGCCGTCGGGCTCGATCAACGCGAAGCCTGCCGCGCCCGGGTGGGCGGCAGCAATCTGCTGGAGTTCGTCGGCAAGAGATGGCGTCTGTGTTGCAAGCTCCGGCGCGGCCTGAGCGATCGCCGGCGCCGGCTGAAGCGCCAAAGCCACAAGCCACGCCGCGATCATGCGATCAGGCGCCGGTCCCCGCGGCGCGCTTTGGCGTATCATCGCCAAACGCCCACATCCGCTCCAGATTGTAGAAGGTGCGCACTTCCGGGCGGAACAGGTGCACGATGATGTCGTCGGCGTCGATCAGCACCCAGTCGGCGGTCGGCAGGCCCTCGATGCGGACGAGCTTGCCATATTCCTTCTTGAGCCGCTCGGCGAGTTTGGTCGCCATGCTGGCCACCTGGCGGGTCGAGCGGCCACTGGCGATGACCATGTGGTCGGCGATCGACGACTTGCCGGCGAGCGGGATGGAGACGACCTCAACCGCCTGGTCGTCATCGAGGCTCTGCATCACCACACGGTGCAATTCGTCCACGGTTGGCACGACGCGTTCGCCGCCATTGTCCTGGGGAATTGCAGCAGTGGGTTCAGGAAGGTCGTCGGCCAAGGGGGCTCCTGTGGTTGCCGGACGCAACGGAGCGCCGGCGGGGTTTGGGTGAGGCGTTGAAACGTAAGTGCCAATCGGGATCGGCGGCACGCAGTGCGGTTGCGGACAAGTGATCGGGCGGAAGCTTGAGGAAGCAGATCGCCGGGGCACTCCACCGCGTCCAGCCTGTTGCAGAGCCGAGCGGCCGGACGAAGCCACGAAGCCAGCCCATCGCGCGAGCCGCGCGGGCCGTACCATCATAGCCGGGTCGGCTCATCACCGCAATCGGAACCGACCTAACCAATGTTCGCCAGTCTTTCCAGCGATGAAAGTCAGGCAAAGTGTCGGCACCCATCAGCCAGATGAAGCGGTCGCGTGGGTGCCGGACAAGGAGCAAGGCGACAGTGTCCACAGTGAAGCGGGTACGCTCGCGGGCTTCGAAATCGCTGACCTTTATGGGAGCGTGGCGAGCCATTCCCCTCGCCGCCGCAAGGCGCGCCGGGAAAGGCGCCATGCCAGCGTTGGGCTTGAGCGGGTTGCCGGGTGAGACCAACCACCAGACTTCGTCGAGCCCAAGCGCACGCATGGCCGCAAGGCTCATGGCGCGGTGGGCGCGGTGAGCCGGGTTGAACGACCCGCCGAGAAGTCCGATGCGCTTCATCGGTTCGAAGCGTAGCAAGCGCTTGGGCTCTCGACCATCGCAGGTCGATGCGCTTATCTATGCGCCGCGCGGGGGGCGAAACGGATGAACGAGGTTGTGGCTGGACTAAGCGACGCGGCGAGTGGCACGCTGGTGGCCTCCGCAGTCGAACCTGACACGGGCAACGCCGCCATCCGGGCGGTCGGTCACACGGGCGAGCGGGCCTGCCTCAACTGCCGCACGCCGTTGACCGGGGACTATTGCCACTCCTGCGGACAGCGAGCGCATGTGCACCGCACGCTGGGATCGCTGGTGCATGATCTGGCGCACGGCGTGTTCCACTTCGAGGGCAAGATCTGGCGCACGCTGCCGATGCTGGCGTGGCGGCCGGGCGAGGTGACGCGCCGCTACATCGCGGGGGAAAGGGCGCGGTTCGTGTCCCCTTTGGCGCTGTTCCTTTTCTCGGTGTTCCTGCTTGCGACGATCTTGGGCAATCTTCCAAGCATCGACGCCGTCAACGGGCTTCGAGACGGGCTCAGCGGATCCAATCGTTCGCTCGGCAAAGTCATGCAGGAGAATGAGGCGAAGCTTGTCGAGGCGGTAGCCAGGCGTGAAGCCGCCATTCGTTCGGGCCAGCCTACGACGGATGCCGACGCCAGCATCGCCAGCTTACGCGACGACCAGAAAAACCTGCGGGCCATACGCGACAATGAGCCGAGCGACCTTGTCGCCGACGTCAACGTGAGCTCCAAACTGGAGTTCATCAATGCGCGCTGGAAGCAGGCCAAGGATAATCCCGAGCTGCTGATCTACAAACTGAAGACGTCTGCCTACAAATTCAGCTGGGTTCTGGTGCCGATGAGCTTGCCGTTCCTGTGGCTACTTTTCCCGTTCAGTCGCCGATTCGGCATGTACGACCACGCGATATTCGCAATCTATTCGCTGGCATCGATCAGCTTGCTGACGATCGTCCTCGCGGTACTGGCCCAAGTGCCGGCGATCGGCGGCAGCGCCGGCACAGCCTTCCTTGTGCTCGTGCCCATACACATGTACCGGCAATTGCGAGGCGCCTACTCGCTTGGTCGCATATCAGCCCTGCTGCGCACCGCGCTGCTGCTGATGATCGCAACCTTTGTACTGATTGGCTGGATCATCTTCCTGATGCTTGTGGGGGCGGCCTGACGGCTTAGCCACGGCGCGGGCAGGGGTATTTGCGCGCGAGTATCCGCAGCATGGCGTCTTTCAAAGGAAGGCGTGCGCGCTCGGCAGCAGGGATCATCTCAAGGCCGCTGAGAAACTCATTCTGGCCCAGCTCGGCCCGAGGACTTGCCGAACAGTAAAGCGGCGGACGGCCGACCTTCGCGCGGGCGATCCGATCATCGGCAATGGACTTGCCCGCGGCATTCGCTTCCTTCTTCAGGCGGCCGATGTCGCCGCTAAACAGCGCCATGGGGCCGCGCTTCTTGAGCACGTTGACCCGGTCGAGGAAGTTCTGGGCGGTGCCGGGTGCGGCAGCGCCGGATGCCGCAACCGGCGTAAGCATCAAGGAAGCAGCAAGAGCGAAAGCGAAACGCGGCAAATCGGTTCTCCCGGGGTGCAGTCTGATCATGGGCAGCACGGAGGTGAACGCTCGTTTAACGTTGGTAGCTAGGCCCGGCAAAGGTTCATCGATCACAAGCGAGAACGGCAGCCCACCTGGGAAGGTGGACTGCCGCCCTGTGCTCACATTTATCGTTCGTTGTACTTAGGCGCCCAGCGTCGCCGGACCGCCGATGCCGGTCACGGGGCGGCGACTCTTCGGAATGGACGAGCCGGCCGCCGGAAGCACGGGCTTGTGGCTCGTGCCGCGGTCGATACTGCCGCCGCCGAGGATCGTCTTAATCTCGTCGCCCGACAGAGTCTCATATTCGAGCAGGGCTTGCGCCAGATGCTCGAGTTCGCCGCGATGTTCCTCGAGCAGATGCTTGGCCCGATCGTAGCCAGCGTCCACGATCCGCCGGATTTCCTTGTCGATCAGCTGCGCGGTTTCGTTGGACATCGACATGTTTTGCTGGCGCGAATAGCCCAGGAACACCTCTTCCTCGCCTTCCGAATACATCAACGGACCAAGCGAGTCGGACATGCCCCAACGGGTAACCATGTCGCGCGCCAGCTTGGTCGCATATTGGATGTCGGACGAGGCGCCGGAGCTGACCTTGTCGTAACCGAAGATGACTTCCTCGGCGACGCGGCCGCCCATCGCCACCGCGAGGTTGGCGTACATCTTGTCGCGGTGATAGCTGTAGCTGTCCCGCTCTGGCAGCCGCATGACCATGCCAAGGGCGCGGCCGCGCGGGATGATCGTCGCCTTGTGGATCGGGTCGGAAGCTTCCTCGTGGATCGCGACCACGGCGTGACCGGCTTCGTGGTACGCCGTCATCTTCTTCTCTTCCTCGGTCATGACCATGGACCGGCGTTCCGCGCCCATCATGACCTTGTCCTTGGCCTCCTCGAACTCGCTCATGGCGACCAAGCGCTTGCCCTTGCGTGCTGCCAACAAGGCGGCTTCGTTGACAAGATTGGCGAGGTCCGCACCCGAGAAGCCGGGTGTTCCGCGAGCAATCACGCGGGCGTCCACGTCCGGAGCCAGCGGCACCTTCTTCATGTGCACACCAAGGATCTGCTCGCGTCCGTCCACGTCCGGACGCGGCACCACGACCTGACGGTCGAAACGGCCCGGACGGAGCAAAGCAGGATCAAGCACGTCGGGACGATTGGTCGCGGCGATGATGATGATGCCCTCATTGGCCTCGAAGCCGTCCATTTCGACCAGCAACTGGTTGAGGGTCTGCTCGCGCTCGTCATTGCCATTGCCGAGGCCGGCGCCGCGATGGCGACCGACGGCGTCGATCTCGTCGATGAAGACGATGCACGGCGCACTCTTCTTGGCCTGTTCGAACATATCGCGAACGCGGCTGGCGCCGACGCCGACGAACATCTCGACAAAGTCGGAACCCGAGATGGTGAAGAACGGTACGCCCGCTTCTCCAGCGATAGCGCGGGCCAGCAGGGTCTTGCCGGTACCGGGCGAGCCCACCAGCAGCGCGCCCTTTGGGATCTTGCCGCCCAGCCGAGCGAACTTGCCCGGATCTTTTAGATACTCGACGATTTCCTGAAGCTCTTCACGCGCTTCGTCGATGCCAGCGACATCGGCGAAGGTGACGTGGCCGTCCTTTGGGGTAAGTATCTTGGCCCGCGACTTGCCAAAGCCCATGGCGCCCGAACCGGCGTTCTTTTGCATCTGACGCATGATGAAGAAGGACACGCCGAGGATCAGCAAGAAAGGCAGCGATTGATAAAGCAGGATCAGCCAGAAGCTCGACTGCTCGGCTTCCTTGGCCTGAACCTGGACACCCTTGGAAATGAGGCGATCGGTGACTTGGGCATCGGCCGGCGCCGTCGTGCGGAAAGGCTTGCCGCTAGCGAGCTTGCCAATGATGGTCTGATTGCCGGTCGTGCCGGATGAGGTGGTGACCGATTTCACATTGCCTTCATCGACCTGTCGGACGAAGTCGGAGTAAGCGATCGCCTCGCCGGCTCCGGCCCGGGTGCCGCCGTCCAGCAATTGCGCAAACAGCACCAACCCAAACAAGACCGCGACCCAGATCATCAGGCTGCGCGTCCATGGGTTGCCGGGCTTCTTGTCCTTGTCGTTCATGCTGGTCCGATCGGGTGTCTAGCGGTGTACCCAACAATGTAGGCCGGTGGAGCTTAATGACAATGGAACGTGCGATTGCTTACGATGACTGTTAAGTTGCACCCGCGGCTCTAAGGATTCGAGTGGGCGCACTGGTGGCCCGGTTCGTCGCAAGTGCCGGATGTTGTGACTAGATTCAGAAACCTTCCCCTAGGAAGACCTAGAGCCACGGGGTTTCAGCGTTCGGGGCAAAGGGAGACGCAATGCGCTTTTTGGGGAAATTGGGCGTACTCGCCGCCATGCTCATGGCATCGCCGGCGGGTGCCGCGACGTCGCCGGAGATGCGTTCGCTGGAGCAACAACTGTCGACCATGCTGGCGGGCCGCTCGGGGGAGTATGGCGTTGCAGCGATCGACCTGAAGAATGGCACGATGGTCTCGGTCAACGGCGACGAAGCCTTTCCTATGGCGAGCACCGTCAAAGTCGCGGTCGCGGCAGCGTACCTTGCGCAGGTTGATCATGGCCGCCGCACGCTGAACGACACGATCGCCGGCACGTCGGCACGCCGCTGGATGGAGCTCATGCTCACCAAGAGCGACAATCGCGCGACCGACATCCTGATCAAGGATCTGGGCGGGACGCGCACGGTGCAGGCGTGGCTTAGCTTCCATGGCATGGACGGCCTTCGCGTTGACCGTACGATTGCCCAATTATTGAGCGATCGCCGGAATTTGCGCGATCAGCGGGACAGCGCGACCCCGAATGCAATGGTTCGCTTTCTGAAGACGCTCGATACCGGGCAGGTGCTGACGCCGGGCAGCCGGCTGGTGTTGCTCGACATGATGAGCCGCTGCGTTACGGGTAAGAACCGCATGCGCGCGCTGCTTCCAGCAGGCACAAGGGTGGAGCACAAGACCGGGACGCTCGATGGGCTGACCGACGACGTCGGGATCATCACCTTGCCGGATGGCCGGCGCATCGCCGTGGCCTTGTTCGCGCGATATGGCACTGACCGGCCGACGTCCATCGCGCGGGCCGCGCGGGCGATCTATGACGGGTTCACCAGCGTGTGGCGGACGCCATTTACGACCCTGATGCCGGTAAGCAGCCTGGCACCGACTGGACGCTGAGTCGGCGCTAGGCTCCGCGTCGGGGCGGCGCAGGCTTAAGGCTCCAGACGGGACCGCCACTGAGTTGTAGACCGCTCAAGGTGCAGGTGCCGCCTTCCAGCAGAGTGGCCAGCGCGCGGGCCATGTCAGGACCGCGGGGCTCCGGCCGGCCGAGCTGCGCGATCGCCATGAGCAATAATCGTCGGGCGAGTTCTTCCGGTAGTGCCGCTGCATCCAGGCTGATTTGCTCGTCGAGTATCGTCATGCGCTCAGCCGCAAGGCGCCGGGCCGTCCAGTCAAGGGCATCCTCAGCCTGGGCCAAGTGATGCGCGCTGGCGGTCAGTCGGGCGGCATCCAGGCTTGGCGTTTCCGCAAGTAGGTTGCGCACGGCGGTGCGGTCATGGCGGGGATCGTGGTTGGTGGGATCGGTGGCGGCTATGTGCCCTGAAGCATCGACAATGGCTTGGAGTTCGACTTTCCGCCAATTCAGCAGCGGCCTGGCTACGCGAACGCCTGGAGTGAGATCAACGCTCGCCCGGACTCCGGACAGGCCCGACAAGCCGGCTCCCCGGGCGAGGCGCATCAGCAGGGTTTCTGCCTGATCGTCGGCATGGTGCGCGGTCAGCAGGACGGGTGCCTCGCAGCCAATCGCCCACTCGGTCAAAGCAGCATAGCGGACTGCCCGGGCCTGTGCCTGCAGGCTGGAGCCCCGCGCAACGGTCGCGCGGAGCACGGCGTGAGGCACATCCAGGCGGGCGCACAAGGCGGCAACACCGGCCGCTTCGACTGCCGACTTGTGGCGAAGACCATGATCAACGGTCGCGGCGAAGACCGGTCGGCGTGTGGCGGCGGCCAAGAGCAGCAAAGCAATGCTGTCCGGGCCGCCGCTGACGGCTATGCCGAGACGCGCGTCACGTGGAACCAGCCGGTCGAGATCGGCGGTGAACCGGACCAGCGTTTTTCCGTGGGGAAGTGTCAGCGGCAGCCCGCAGCGGATCGGGCAGACGGCAGCAAGGCCTTGAGGTCGGCACGCATCGAGTCGCCATACACCGTCTGCAGTTCGGTGTAGGCCTTGCACGCCTGGGCGGACTGCTTCAGCGCGAACAGCGATTGGCCAAGATAGTAGAGGCTATCAGGAGCGCGTTCGCCCTTGGGATTGGCGCGGTAGTTAGCAAGAAGAGCTTCAGCGGCAGCGCGTGGCTGGCCACTGTCGAGCAGGGCACGGCCGACCAGGTTATTCGCCCAACTGACCCGACGGTGACCCGGGAATGAGGACGTGAAAGCACGCAAAGCCGCGATCGACTGACCGTACTTTCTCTGCGTCCAAAGTTGATAGCCGGCGTCATAAGCGGCTTCCCCGTCGGCAATGAAGCTGCTGCTCGGCGGGGTCGGGGCAATGATCGCGGGAGCGGGCACAACGGCAGACGGGCGGGGCGTGCTCTCGACCCGGCGCAAGCGCGTTTCATTATCGGCCCTCACCCGCGCAAGCTCGGCCTCCAGTGCCGCGATTCGACCATTGCCCTCGTCGGAGCGGCGGGTCGCTTCGGCCAATTGCCGTTCGAGATTGTCGATGCGGTTAGACAAGGCCACGACCACGGTCTGGCTCGCCGCGGGCTCATCAAGGAAGCCGGCGGTCTCGACCGGCTGACCCTTGGGGAAAATGCGGCCCTGGACCTGGCGCAATTGCCGCTCGAGCCGCTCGATGCGCTGTTCAGGGGTAGCCTGGCGCTGCGCCAGTGCGGGGCTGGCGGCGGAAGCAAGAAGGGCGGCAAGAACGAGAAGACGCATGATTAGTCACTCTTCAGGATATCAAGGCACGCTGATCAGGCTGAACGCCTGCGCGGGCTGAACTATTCGATTGGCGCAATGGGCGTGCTGCCGGGCTGAGTGAGAGGTGTGGTCGCAGCCGAGCCACTTGCCTGCATAAGGTCGGCGCCAAGCAGGCTGACGTCCTTGACCGTGCTCGCGGGTGGGCCGACCGGCGGCGCGTCGGCAGTGCCAACTGCGATGCGCAACGCTTCGGGCTTGCCGGTCGTCAGCAGGGGCGCAACAGCCGTCGTGGGAACGTCGTAGCGCTCGCCAGCACGCAGTTCGCCAGCCTTGAGCACGGTTCCGGCCCTCTCATAGACCCGGATCCACACCGGCTCATTGGCGATGATCGACACCGCACCGGACGCTGCAGCGACTGGAGCCGCCACGCCAGCGGGCGCTGCGGAGGCCGGTACGTCCGTTGCGGCGGCCACGGTTTGCTGGTCATCGCCCGACAGGGAGCGATTGCGCATGTACAACAAGCCGGCAACCACCAGGATTACGGCAAGAACCGCGCCGAGTACCAGCCACTTGGGCATGACGCGGGCGGGATCCGCCGGTTCGAACACCTGGGTTTCCGCAGCGACCTTTGACCGGCCGCCCATTTCCAAGCGAAGCGCGTCGGCGATCTCGACCTTGTCGAGGCCAAGCGCAGCGCCGTAGGACTTGGCAAACCCGATGGTATAGGTCGGCGCCGGCATCCGGCTCCATTCGCTCTGCTCGATGCTTTCCAGATGCCGCGTTGGAATGCGCGTGCGGGCGGCGACGTCGTCAAGGCTGAGGCCCTGCTCCTCGCGTGTCAGCCGCAGGCGTTCGCCCACCGTGATCTGGTCGTCTTCCGTCAATTCGACCATCTTGGCTCCCCGCCCGGTGCTCGTGAACTCGTGCTGCCCTGTCGAAGCTACGGCGGCACTTTTGTCAACGACTAACAAGCATTAGCCTGCCCGAATTAGCCGATCACGACGTTGTTTTTGCGAGCCCATTCGACCAGCGTCTTGCGCATGTCACGCGGGGGGCGAGCCAGCAGCACTTCCATCTTGGCGCGGATCGCGGCAGCATCAAGCGAGCGGATCATCGCCTTGCACGGACCGATCGCCGCAGGTGTGATCGAGAAGTTCTCGATGCCAATACCGATTAGCGCCATCGCTTCCAGCGGGCGCCCGCCCATCTCACCGCACACGCGCACGGGGACGTTCGCCGCGGCAGCTTCCCGCGCGACCCGGCGGAGAAAGCGCAGGATCGCGGGACTGAGCCAGTCGTAGCGCTCGGCCAAGCGAGGGTCTCCGCGATCGGCGGCAAACAGGAACTGGGTGAGGTCATTGGTGCCGATCGAGAGAAAATCTATGCGCGGGAGCAGGATGTCGAGCATCTCGGCGAGGCTCGGCACCTCCAGCATCGCGCCGAATTCCACGCGGCTCGGGACCGGGCGCTGCCGCTCTACGGCCCAGGCCAATTGCTCCTCGAACAAGGCGCGAGCTTCTTCATATTCCCACGGTTCGGAGACCATCGGGAACATGACGCGCAGGACTCGTCGGTCACTGGCTTCAATCAGCGCGCGCGCCTGCGCCTTCATCAGGGTGGAGCGCCCAAGCGAAAGGCGAAGCGCGCGCCATCCCATCGCCGGGTTTTCCGACTCGTCCTTGTCGTCGGCCAGATACGGCAAGGCCTTGTCGCCGCCGATGTCCACCGTACGGAAGACCACTGGCTTGTTGCCGGCCGATTCCAGCACCTGGCGGTACAGACGAAACTGACTGTCGCGGCCGGGAAGGGTGGCGGAAACGAGAAACTGGAACTCCGTGCGGAACAGGCCGATGCCGTCGGCACCGCTGCCTTCCAGCGCTATGGCGTCCTCGGCGAGGCCAGCGTTAACCATGATTCCGCAGCGGCGGCCGTCGCGGGTGACCGGCGGCTCATGCCGAATGGCGGCGAATTCGGAGCGCCGCCGCTGACTCATCGCCAACCGAGCATCGAAGCTGGATGACATGCTGCCAGCCGGGCGCACGATTAGGCTGCCATTGTCGCCATTGACGAGAATGGTGTCGCCCTCGCCCGCAATCTGGCGGATGTCGGGCACTCGGCCGATCACCGGGATCCCCATGGCGCGCGCCACGATGGTGACGTGGGCGGTTAGCGACCCTTCTTCCAGCACGACCGCCTTGAGCCGGCGGCGATCATATTCGAGCAGTTCGGCCGGACCCAGGTTGCGGGCGATCAGCACGGCGTCTCGGGCAAGACCGGTCTGCGCGGCCGTGCCAAGACGACCTGACACGATCCGCATCAGCCGGTTCGAAAGATCCTCCAGGTCGTGCATGCGCTCCTTGAGAAGAGGATCGTTGATCTCCTGCATGCGGGCGCGCGTGCGCTGCTGAACCCGTTCGATGGCGGCTTCGGCGGTCAGGCCGCTGTCAATCGCCGCATTGATGCGGCGCTGCCAGCCTTCGTCATAAGCGAACATCTTGTACGTCTCGAGGATCTCGGCATGCTCGCCAGCGGTGCCGAATTCGGCTTCCCGGGTCATGTGCTCGATCTGCTCACGCATGCGGCGGAAAGCGGCATAGACCCGCGCGCGCTCGGCTTCGGTATCCTCGGCGACTGTTTGTTCGACGCGAACCCGGGGTTCGTGGAACACGGCAGCGCCGCGTGCCATGCCCGACACGAGCTTAAGTCCCGCCAGACGCACCGGGCCAGCGCTGGTGCCAGCACGGCGGCGGACCGCTCCGTCGACCAGTCGGGCGCCGGCGATGAGTTCGGCCAATACCATGGCCACGGTTTGCAGGGCTTCGATCTCGACATCGGCATAGCCGCGCGGGTCCGCGTGCTGGACGCAGAGCACGCCAACCGCCTGCTCGAAGCGGACGATCGGCACGCCGGCGAAGCTGTGGAAAACTTCCTCGCCCGTTTCCGGACGGTAGACGAAGGCAGGGTGCGTCGCAGCTTCGGCCAGATTGAGAATGCGGCCCTCGGCGGCGATGGTGCCGACCAGTCCTTGCCCGAGTGCCAGACGGGTGACGTGCACCGCTTCCTTGCGCAGACCGTGGGTGGCGAAAAGCTCGAGCGCTTGGTCGCGCAACAGATAAATCGAACACACCTCGCTGCCCATGGCGTCGGCGATCAGGTCCACGACATGGTCGAGCTTGCCCTGCGCGGAGCCGCGCCGGGCCATGACATCGTGCAACCCAGTCAGGATCTCGCGGGCGGAGGTGGCTGCGGCTGGCATGAACGCAGCGCTAACAGGAAGGCGCGGCGCTTCCAAGCGAGCAGGTAGTGTCGTCGGCGCTCAGGCCTGGTCGACGGCGCCTGCAGCAATGGGGGCGCTGGAGGGCTGGCC
>CAXTED010000009.1:0-132271 GCA_964243335.1 uncultured Sphingomicrobium sp.
CAGCTTCGCGGAATGTGGGGATGCCAGCCGCCTTGCGCCGCTGAGCAACTGGATCGAGCCCAGCCTCTACCTGAGCGCGGGCTTCTGCGGCTCTCACGCGTGCTTGAGAGAGCGTAACCTTGCTTGCAGCACCCAGGCCGATGTCACGCCGCTTGCCGTCTTTCTGAACGCGGACCATCCACGATCCGTTGCCGCCAGCACCGACAGCGAGGATGAGGCCGTCGCCATCACTGTGACGCCCGGGCTTGCCGAGTGCCGCCTTGATCCCCGTTGCCGTAAGCCTTGGCATTCCGCTCTCCCCCCCTTCTTCCCCACATTGTAATGCGGCTGCGGGCGAACGGCAATGGACGCGTCTGGACCTCGGCGGAACCCATTTACCTCTGCAACAACCGCCAATCTGGAACTCGGCAATCATCGGTAAACATGATCGTGGCGGAGCGGGTGGGATTCGAACCCACGATACGCTTTTGACGTATACTCACTTTCCAGGCGAGCGCCTTCGACCACTCGGCCACCGCTCCGCATGTCCTGGACTGCAGCGCCTCTAGGGCAGGCTTGAGCCGGCGACAAGTCACGTTGCTGGCGCGTGGGCGAGGGGTCGCTTATGCCTCGCGGCCATGGCTGCTGCCCGATCTTCCCTTAACGAGACTGCGAGCGCCTTGCTGCGGTTTGCCGGCGTGTCGTGCTGGCGGGGCGGGCGGATGCTGTTCGCGGGGCTGGATCTGGCGCTTGCGCCGGGTGACGCGGTGCTGGTGGAAGGTCCGAACGGTTGCGGCAAGTCGTCGCTGCTGCGGCTCGCGGCGGGGCTGCTGGCGCCAGCATTGGGCACGGTGATCCGCAGCGGCCAAGCGGCACTGGCGGACGATGGGCTGGCGTTGGACCGAGAACTGCCGCTTGGGCGTGCACTGTCGATGTGGGCGCGGATCGATGGCGCGCCGGAGCGGTTGGAGCCGGCCATGGCGGCGCTGGGCCTTGCGCATCTTGCCGAGGTGCCGGTGCGCTTTCTGTCAACCGGACAGGCACGGCGGGCACGGCTGGCGCGGGTGGCGGCATCGGGGACGGGCTTGTGGCTGCTGGATGAGCCTTTGAACGGACTGGACCGCGAAGGGGCGG
Organism: uncultured Sphingomicrobium sp.; assembly: GCA_964243335.1. Lineage (GTDB taxonomy): Bacteria > Pseudomonadota > Alphaproteobacteria > Sphingomonadales > Sphingomonadaceae > Sphingomicrobium. The sequence continues at coordinate 1,114 of CAXTED010000009.1, forward strand.
TGCAACTGGGAGCGTTGATCGCGGCGCATCGGGCAAGCGGCGGCGCGGTGATGGCGGCATCGCACGTGCCGTTGCCGGGTGATGACTGGCGAAGATTGGATCTGACGCGGTGATCGGCGTGCTGATCGCGCGGGAGGTGCGCAGGGCTTTGGGCGGGGCGGCATGGCTTCCCACGGTGTTCTTCCTGCTGGTTGCGACCGCAATGCCATTTGCGGTCGGGCCGGACGCGCGACTGCTGGCGCGGATCGGTGGGGGCACCTTGTGGATTGCGGCGCTGACCGCGGCGTTGTTGCCGATCGAGCGTTTGATCGAGCCGGACCGGGCGGCCGGCTGGCTCGACCAATTGGCGGTGCGCGGCGCGTCGATGGAGGAGGTCGCATTGGCGAAGATCGTCGGCCATTGGCTGACGTTCGGGCCGCTGCTGCTGCTGGCGGCGCTGCCGGCGGCGGGGCTGTTGGGGCTGGACGGACCGACGCTGGGGCGGACGCTGCTGACCTTGGCGATCGGCACGCCAGCGCTAGCCGCGCTGGCTGTGGCCGTGGCTAGCCTCACCGCCGGGCTAGCGGCCAGCGCGGCGCTCGGCGGGCTGTTGCTGCTGCCTTTGGCAGTGCCGCTGCTGATCTTCGGCGCCTCGGCGGCGGGCGATGGCGGCAGCGGTGCGCTCAAGCTGGAGGCGGCGGTGGCGCTGTTCCTGCTGGTCGGAAGTCCGTTTGTGGCGAGTGCCGCCCTTCGAGCGCAGCGAACCTAGTCGCGGCTCCAGCGGGCGAAGATGGCGGTTGGTAGAAGCACGCCGCGGGCTTCTTCGCGCATCGCCATCTCGCCGGCTTCGACCCGGCCGCCGAGCCCGTCGAGCGACTGGCGAAGCAGTTCGGCGATGCTCAGCGCGGACATGCGTACGGCGTAAACGGTGAGCACCAGGAAGCGGCTTTGATCGTCGAGCAATCGGCGGCAATCAGCCAGGAGGGGCGCGAGGTTCTCCTCCAGCCGCCAGGTTTCGCCCGTTGGACCTCGGCCGAACTTGGGCGGGTCGAGCAGGATACCGTCGTAGCGCTTCTCGCGGCGGACCTCGCGCGCGGTGAACTTGGCGGCGTCGTCGATCATCCACCGGATCGGGCGCTCCCCCATGCCCGACAAAGAAGTGTTGGCCTTGCCATTCTCGACGCTCTTCTTGGACGCATCGACGTGGGTCAGTCGTGCGCCGGCTTCGCTCAGCAACAGCGTGCCGACGCCGGTGTAGCCGAACAGGTTCATCACCTCGGCGTCATCCGAGCGGGCGCGCATCCAGTCCCATTGCGGCGCCATGTCGGGGAAGAACCCCAGGTGACGGAAGGGGGTCAGGCTGGCGTGGAAGCGGACGCCATCGCGCTGCAAAGGCCAGGTGGCCGGAACGGGGCGGTGGAGCACCCAGCGACCGCCGCCATCCTCGTCGCTGCCGGGAACGAAGGTGGCGTCGGCGTCCCAGTCCGGTAGCGCCGGGGCCCACATCGCCTGCGGTTCGGGGCGAATCACCGTGATTGGGCCGTAGCGCTCCAGCTTGCGGCCATGGCCGGAGTCCATCAGCCCCCAATCGGCCCACGGCTCGGCAACCAGCGTCGCCAGAGCGTGTGGCGCAGTCGGCTGGGTCACGCCGCGCGCAGGGCTGGGACGCCGATGCTGGCGCTGGCGCGCGGGCCAGAGAGCATCGCCTGAGCGGCAGCGCGGACCTGATCGAGGGTGACCGCGGCAAGCAGTGCCGCGACCTCGCCGGGTTCGAGCAGGCGGCCGTGAAGGCTAAGCTGGCGGGCAAGATAGGCGGCTTGGCCGGCGGGGTTCTCCAGGAACATCAGCAAACCGGCGCGGGCCTGGGTGCGGGCCCGGTCGAGCTCTCGCGGGGTGCAGTCGCGCGCCGCGGTGTCCAGCACCTCGTCGATGAGCGCGGCGGCGGCGGCGGCTTCCTTGCGGGCGGTCGCTGCGTGGACATAGAACAGGCCACAGTCGCTGTAGGGGCTGAGCCCAGCGCCGACCGAATAGGCGAGGCCGCGCTCCTCGCGAACGGACTGAAAGAGGCGCGACGACGCACCCCCGCCGACCAGATCCGCGAACAGGCGGGCAGGGTAGAAGTCGGCCGCGAGCACGGCGGGCGCGGCAAAGCCGAAGGTTAGCTGCGCCTGGTCGCTGCGCTTGCCGCCGATCCGTGCGCCCGCTGTGATGGTGGCCGGTAGTTCGGGGGCGAGTGCGCCGTTGGGCAAAGCCGCGAAGCGTGCCTCCGCGAGTTCGACCAATGCGTCGTGGTCGACCTTGCCGGCGGCGGCAAGAATCAGGCCGGAAGCGCGGTATCGGTCGTTGCGCCAGGCGAGCAGGTCGGCAGCGGTGATGCGGCCGATGCTGGCTTGGTCGCCCAGGATCGAGCGGCCAATCGGCTGATCGGAGAAGGCGGCCAGCCACAGTTCGTCGAACACCAGGTCGGATGGGGTGTCCTCGACCTCGGCGAGTTCCTGAAGCACGACGTCCTTCTCGCGCTCCAGGTCCGCGGGGTCGAAGTGCGGGGCGAGCACCATGTCGGACAACAGTTCGACGGCAAGTGGCACATGCTCGCCGAGCACGGCGGCCGTGAAGCTGGTGGCATCGCGCTCGGTCGCGGCGTTAAGATCGCCGCCAACGTCCTCGATCGCCTCGCTCTGCTCGCGGGCCGAACGGGGGCCCGCGCCTTTGAACAGCATGTGCTCGAACAGGTGGGCGAGGCCCGACAGATGCGCGGGCTCGTGGCGCGATCCGCTGGCGGCAAACAGGCCGACCGAGGCGGTTTCAAGGCCCGGCATCGTGCGACTGACCACGCGCAAGCCGTTGGGGAGGGTGGTTACGCGCTGCGTCATGGAAGGGGAGCCTTTGGGGATGCTGGTTTGCGGCCGCGGACCGCGAGAAGGTAGATGATCGCGGCAGCCGCGGCGAACAAGAACCACTGAACCGCATAAGAGAGATGGTTGTTGGGGACGTCGGCCGGGGATGGCGGCGCGCTCGCTTCCAGCCCGGCCAGACCAACCGCCGAGATCAGGCGAATGCGGTGCTGCTTGTCGGGCGCAACGGTGCCGGAGACCGGACCGCCGGTCCAGCGGTTGCCCGCATTTGGATCGCGCGACCAGCCGATGTCGATCCGCATGCCGGGGCCTTCGGCACCCGTGCGGCAGTCGACCAGATGGGAAAAGCCGCTGTCCCCAGCGCGGTTGCGGCCGGCAATGACCTGCGGCTTGCCGATGGGTTCGAGGCAGATGCCGCTGGCTTGGCGGAACAGAGGCAGGTCTGCGTCGTCCTTGGGAGCGGTCGGCCATGCGACCGGCGGCAAGCGCATCGCCGTGCCGTAGCGCTCGAGCATCGCTTCTTTCTCATGCGCGCGGCGGAGCTGCCAAAGCCCAAGGCCGATCATAACCGCCACCGCCAGCGCGACTATGATCGTAGGAATGAACGGCAATCTGCGGATCATGGGGTAAGCCGTCCTTCGCGCGCCTTGGTGCGATATTCCTGGTTGAGCAGAAATCCCTTGGCGAGGCGGAGCCCGCCGGCCGTGAGCAGGGCGCCGACCGGAAGCCAGACAAGATGGACCCACCATGGCGGCTCAAAGGCGCCATCGACGACCAGCGCACCAACGACCAGGATTGCGCCGACGATAAGGATGAGAAATGCCGCGGGACCGTCGCCAACGTTGAATTGGTTGAAGTCCAGGCCGCACGCCCGGCACGCTGGCGCGAACTGGACTGGTCCGTCGAACAAGGTCGCCGAGGCGCAACGCGGGCACAAGCCTCGCGCTGCTGCCACCACTACGTTCAGCCCAGCGGCCGGAGCTTCAGGCTCCGGCTCAGCCGCGCCGCTGCCGAGCGGTGACTCCGTCAACCGTGAACCGGTGCGCCCCAGCTGCCCCACACGTAGATGGAAACGAACAGGAACAACCAGACGACGTCCACGAAATGCCAGTACCAGGCGGCGGCTTCGAAGCCGAAGTGCTTCTCGGGCGTGAAGTCGCCTTTGGCCGCGCGATAGTAGCAGACGATCAGGAAGATGGTGCCGACCAAGACGTGGAAACCATGAAAACCGGTCGCCATGAAAAAGGTCGAGGTGTAGATGTTGCCGCCATTGGCCTGGCTGAAGGCGAAGGGCGCATGAGCATATTCGAAGGCTTGGACGCCGCTGAAGATGATGCCGAGAATGATAGTGGCGAGCAGGCCAAGCTTCAGCCCTTGGCGATCACCGTGGATCAGGCTGTGATGCGCCCAGGTGACGGTCGTTCCGGAGCAGAGCAGGATCAGGGTGTTCAGCAATGGGAAGCCGAACGGATCGATCATCTCCATGCCCTTGGGAGGCCAAGTGCCACCGATGGATTCGGCCGCGGACGGGAACAACGCTGCCCCGAAGAATGCCCAGAACCAGGCGAAGAAGAACATCACCTCGGACGCGATGAACAGGATCATGCCGTAGCGCAGGTGCAGTTGCACGATCGGCGTGTGATCGCCGGCGCGACTCTCCTTGATAACGTCGGTCCACCAAAACACGAACGTCGCCAGCACGCCGGCCAAGCCCAGCAGGGTCACGACCTTGCCGTAGTCACTGCCGTGCATCCACATCACGGCGCCGCCGAACAAAGCGAGCGACGAGAAGCTGCCCATGATCGGCCACAGGCTGGGCGGCAGAATGTGATAAGGATGCGACTTGGTGCTGGCGGCCATGGATGGTTCTCGTGCTTGATGTTTGGCGAACTGCGCTGCGGCTCTAGCCCGCGCTTGCGGGATTTTCCACCGGGTAAAATGTGTATTGCAGCGTGATCTCATCGATGTCGCGGGTCGAGGGATCGGTCAGTATCTTCGGGTCGACGAAGAACACGACGGGCATGGAGACGTCTTCGCCGCCTTTGAGCGTCTGCTCGGTGAAGCAGAAGCATTCGATCTTGCTGAAATACTGGCCAGCCCGCTCTGGCGAAACGTTGAAAATTGCGCGGCCGGTGGTCTTGCGCGCGGTAAAGTTGGTCGCGTGATAGGCAATAACGGTGCGGGCGCCCGGCTTGATCCGAACAGTGGTCTGCTCTGGAACGAACTTCCACGGCAAAGCGGCGCTGATGTTGGCGTCGAAGCGCACGCCGATCTGCCCGGCGACCGCACCTGGCGCACTGTCCGCGCGTTGCGGGGTGCCGCCAAAGCCAGTGGCTTGGCAAAAAGCCCGGTAGATTGGCACGGAGGCGAAGGCGAGCACGAGCATAGCCAGCGCGAAGGTGGCGGCTCGGAAGGCCACGCGCTTGTTGCGGGCATCCGCTGCCTCGCGGGCAGGAAGGGGCGCCGCGACGCTCAATTTGCGATCGAGATCTTGGCGATGGAGATGGCGAACGTCAGGATCACGAAAGCCGCCAGCAGCCATGCGGTGACCCGCGCATTGCTGGTCTGGCGCTTGCGGATCGCACGGACGTCAACGGGCGTCGCAGGGGTGTCGGAAGGCAAATCGGTCATCGGTCTATCCAAACAGGAAGGCGGACAGGAAGCGGTCCGCGACCAGCGCCCCGAACAGCAGAAACAGATACAATATGGAAAAAGCGAACAAGCGCTTCTCCGGTCGCATGCCGGCTGGCTCGGTGGCGGAATTGCGCAGCACCAGAAAGGCCAGGAAGACGAAGAAGGCTGATCCGGCCGCCGCGGTGATGCCGTAGATGGCGCCGGTCAGACCCAAAGCCCAAGGTGCAACCGCGCAGGCCGCCATTGGCAGGCTATAAAGCGCAATCTGCCGGCGCGTGGCGGGCGCTCCGGCGACCACCGGCAGCATCGGCACGCCGGCGGCGGCGTAATCAGAGCGCATGAACAGGCTCAGCGCCCAGAAGTGCGGCGGGGTCCACAGGAAGATCAGGGCAAACAGCAGCACCGGCAAAAGCTCGACGCGTCCGGTCGCCGCGGCCCAGCCGATCAACGGCGGAAAGGCGCCGGCCGCGCCGCCGATGACGATGTTCTGCGGCGTGCGGCGCTTGAGCCATACGGTGTAGACAAGCACGTAGAAAAGGATCGACAGCGCCAGGATCGCCGCGGCGAGGGCGTTGGCCGAAAGGTACATCAGCACCACGGAGCCGGCCGACAGCCCCACCGCGAAGTGCAAGGCGGTCGACTTCTCCAGCCGGCCACCGGGCAGCGGCCGACCGGCAGTTCGGCGCATCAACGAGTCGAGGTCGGCTTCGTACCATTGGTTGAGCGCGCCAGCGCCGCCAGCCCCGAGCGCGATGCACAGCACGCTGGCAAAGGCGAGCACCGGGTTCATTTGTCCGGGCGCGGCCAACAATCCGCAAAGGCCGGTGAACACCACCAGCGTCATCACCCGCGGCTTGGTCAGTGCGAGCAGGTCGCGCCAATCGGCGGGCAGTGCCTGAGCGGCGGTCTGGGGAGGAGCGGCGGTGGGTGTCATGGCGTGTGCGAGGCATATAGTGGGGAAGCCGCGCACGCGCTAGGCTGACCCAATGACCATCCGAATCGCCTTTGCGCTCAGCCTGTTGGCTCTCTCGTCCGTCTCCGTTGCCGCCGTGCAGCCCACCGTTGCGCCAGCGCCGCAGCACGACCTCGTTCGCGTAGCGCTGGACACGGCGGCGGGGCGAATCGTGCTCGCTCTGGATCGTGGCCGCGCGCCGGTCACCACTGCGAACTTCCTGCGCTATGTCGATGCCAAGCGCTTCGACGGCATCGAGTTCTACCGCGCCATGCCTTACGGCGCGGCCGGCACCGGGCTGATCCAGGGCGGGATCACCAAAAATGCGCGGCTGCTGTACCCGCCGATCGCGCACGAGCCGACGACGGCGACCGGCCTGAGCCACGTTGCCGGCACCATCGCCATGGCCAATGCGGGACCGGGCACAGCGCGGGCCGACTTCTTCATCCTGGCGAGCGACATTCCTGCGCTTAATGCCTCCGCCACCAGCCCCGGCTTTGCCGTGTTCGGCCGCGTCGTGGAGGGCATGGACGTGGTCAAGACCATCCTTGCCGCGCCGATCGACCCCGCCAAGGGCGCGGACGTGATGAAGGGCCAGATGATCGCCAGCCCCGTTCCCATCCGCACCGCGCGGCGAGTGGAGCCCTGAGGCTAGAGCGCGGTGGCGACGCGATCGTCAACGCCGCGACCAAGCGTCGCCATGCCCCAGCCGAGCACGACCGCCACGAGCAACAGCGCGGGCACGTCGCCGAAAAGATGGCCGATCGAGTGCGGACTTCGAAGCGCCTGAACGGCCATCACCGCGGCATGCGCGACGCTCGACCACACGGTGAACCAGATCAGGGAGGCATGGTCGGCGGGATGCTGAGCTGCGCGGATCAGGAACACGCCAAGGACCGCGTACAGCGCGACGATCATCGGGAAGTAGTCGTTCGCCAAGGGGCTTCCGGCGTGCCACGCCCAACCCGACGGCCAGAACACCGCAAGCGGATAGATCAACAGGAACACGGCTCCAAAAGCGATCAGCGCCCCGGACAGAATTCGGCTCGACATGACTTTGCTCCCACCACTTCACGGCGGATCGAACGCATCCGTCGCGGTATATTGCGCCCAAAATCGCCAACTGTCGCGAGTCCCGTTGCGGCCGCCCAATCGCCGGGCGACTGCAAATTTCTCGCTCCGGTCATCGTCGCCGCGCCCCGCCGCGCCGCAGCGTCGGCCGACCGGGCACAAAGGACCGTTGAGCCGCGGCGTTTGACGCCTACATGGGAGTCATGCGCAATCCCGAAGGCGACGCCGAGCCAGGCGCCGCGCCGCCCCGTGACTGGTCCAGCCTCGACGCGTACGGCGACGCCGACCAGCGCTGGCGCCGGTACAGCCAGCGCACGCGGGGTCCACCCTCGCTCCGCCGGCTGCCGCGCACGCCGCGCTGGACGATCAGCACGCTGTTCCACTTCCTGCTCATCCTGGCGGTTGGCGCGCTGGCGGTGCTGATTATCATCGCCGGCATGCCGCGCACCCGGCATTGGGTGGGTCCCAAGGAAGTGAAGAGCGAAGCGGGCACGGCCGAGCGCGGCTGGCTGGAGCACTAGCGAGCCGCATTCATCGCGCCGCAAGCTAGCCGGACACAGGAGAGCGTCATGTCCGGGTTCCTCGCTTTTGCCTTGTTGGTCCAGGTGGCCGGCGCAACGCCCGCTGAGGCGGTTCCGGCGGCGACGCAGCCCGCGGCATACGGCCCGGCCGCGCCTGCGCCACCACCCAGGAAGCCGACCCGCAACCCGGCGGCGAGCGACAATTGCGCATCCGAGCGGCGACAGGCGGGCGCGCAGGACGTGATCGTGTGCGCGCCGCCAGGCTTCCGGCTCGACCCGGACGTGCTGGCCGCGAAGAAGGCGATGAAGCGCGGCAGCCGCCCGACCAACCCGCACGAAAGCTTCAAGGACAAGAGCTGCGGCAACATCGGCCCGATGGGCTGCCGCGGCGTGCCCACGGTGGATCTTATCCGGGTGGCGACGGTGGTCGGGACGATGGCGGCCAAGGCATCGCGCGGCGAAAATGTCGGCGAGATGTTCGTCACCGACCCGCAACCGACCGAATATGGCCTGTACCTGGAAGCCAAGGCCAAGCGCGAGGCGACGGAAGCCGCAGCGGCGGCCAAGGTTGCGGCGGCCAAGGCGGCTTCCGCGGTCAAGACCGATCCGGCCAAGGGTGACGCCAAATAGGGCGATCCGGCCGCGTCTGGCTCCGGCTAAACTGTCCCAAATCGGGCGAATGGTCCCAATGTTCGCACTGACGTACCGCTTCGGCGCGCCTCGCTGGCCTCACGCGTGGGTGTCGGACAGGCTGTCCAGGAGCGCGGGGAAGGCGGCCACGGCGGCGGCCTGCGGATCGCCATCGCCGCGCTGCTCCCACGGCAAAGCGAAGCGCTTGGGGTCGAGCCGGGACAGCAGCCATGTCAGCAGCCGGTCATTGGGGATGCGGCGCTCGCCGACCAGTTCATCGTCGCGGTAGATCTGTTCGGTGCGGCCATTGAGCGCGCGGTCGAACGCCACCGCGGACAGTCGGCCCACCGCCAGTTGCAGCGCGGTGTCCCACGCGGCGGCGAAGGGGGCCGAGCGGGTGCGCAGCCGATAGGCCGAACGCGCGCTCAGCCGCGCTTCGCCGCTGGCGAGGTGGACCGAGCCGGTTTCGGCCAGAGCGGCGAGGAACAGCCGCTGGCGATCGCCGCTCCACCCGGCGAGGCGGTTGCGGCTGCCCTCCAAGGCGAGGCCGTCGATGGGGGAGGCTTGCGGCATCGGATCGGCGTTGTCGGAGCAGATCACGGGGAGCAGGTCGGTCGGCCAGGCGGCTTCGCGCTGTTCGGGCGGAACCAGCGAAAGCGCCGGCCCGCCGCCCTCGTCCGCCGCGGCGTGGGTGGTGTCGAGCCGTTCCTTTTGCGCGCACCAGGCGTCGAATTCGTCGGCGGTCAGTTCGCGGTGACGGAGGCGTGCCATGGCTGATCTCCTTGGGGGGAGGGGCGGGCATGGGCTTTTTGGGGGGTGTAGGACAGGGGTGGGGTTTGAGTTGGATCCGAGGGTCCGCTCATCCTGAGGAGCGGCTGAGCGAAGCCGAAGACGCGTCTCGAAGGAACGGGCACGAGCAGAACCGTCCTTCGAGACACGCCTTCGACCGGCTGCGCCGGCTCAGTCGTTCCTCAGGATGAGCGGTTGGGGGGGTGCAATCAGAAGCGCCGTCATTGCGAGGAGCGCAGCGACGCTGCAATCCACTGGAGGGGGCTGCACTTGCGGGTGAATACGGATTGCACCGCTTCGCTCGCAATGACGGGTAAGCACTTAGCTTGCCAAGGCGGTTTACCGCAGCGAAACTCCGGCAATGCTATGACTTGCCAACGATGAGAGATAAGAACCCGAACCGGCGGCTGAGCGATAACGAATATGGCGCGCTCAGTGCGTCCGAGAAGCGCGCGCTTTGGGCCAAGCGGGGCAATGCACGGCGATCGGCGCCGACCCGAGTGGGGCATGGCAAGGGGCAGCACCGCTTTCAGCAGTTCATCGCGGTAGTTCTATTCGGGGGCTTGGTGTTCGCCGCTGTCTTCCATGAGCGGCTTCCCACCCCGGCCATGTTCGAGGTTGCGGTGGAAGAGGCGCCGGTGACGGCCACATTCACGGCCTGCAAGTGGCGCGGCGGGACCAATTGCGTGGTGGATGGCGACACGTTCTACCTGCAGGGGCGTAAGATACGCATGGCGGGGATCGATGCGCCGGAAACGCATGACTATGGCTGCGCGGAGGAGCTGGCTTTGGGCGAGCAAGCGGCGGAGCGGCTGCGCGGGCTGCTCAACGCGGGTCCGGTGACCCTGTCGAGCATCGACCGCGACGAGGACGTTTATGGCCGCAAGCTGCGCAACGCCGCCGTGAACGGCCGCGACGCCGGCGAGACTCTGATCAGCGAAGGCTTGGCGCGCGAGTATGCGGGTGGGCGACGGAGTTGGTGTTGAGCCCGTGATTGTGTTGGCTGCCGTGGGAGGAACACTTCGTTAAGTCATCAACCCGACGTGGCGAGACTTGGTCACAGACTTGGAGTTCGAGCGCTTGCCGTCACGGCGGTATCCTGAGCGCGGAGCCCGGACCCACTTGTCAAAAAGGCCACCTTACAGATCAAAACGGAACGTCATCTTCGTTCAGCTCGCTTAGTATCGCCTCGAGTGCCTTATCTGCGCCAAGTGCGTCTCTGTGCGCGACCTTTTCTAATGCGGTAAGTAGTTGCCAGTAATTGATAAAACCCGCGATCGTTGGGCTGATACCCTTCAAAGTATTATCGTCGAAGCTGTCTACGTATTCACCAGTTAGCTTTCGCAAGGTGACTACCATGATAGGCTCGTTGTCATCCGTCTGACCGTCTGTCAAAGAGACCTCGAACCCGGCGATTACGGTACTCAGACGACTTGCTTGCGCATCGTTCTTCCAAGTTAGCGACTTGCCGAGCGTCTTCTCGTAAAGCTTGTCAGCCAAGCTGGCATGGCGATTACGCACGTCATTCATTTCGTTGCATCCACTTCGATAATCCTGAGGATCACACCCAGCAACTCTGCGTGTCGACGTAGGGTTTGCAGTAGCCTCTCTTGATCCGGGTAATCACCTTTTTCCGCGTTCGCCGCATCAATTCTATCGACTAACTTCCCGAGTGAACGCATCAAACCTTCGAGTTTCGGAACATTTATCGGCTGCCCTGCCCTAATTAGCTCAACATTGATCCTTTGGAGCGCTTGATGAGCATCCTCGCATCGTCGTGAGATTTCGATCCAAGCTCCATTTGCTACGTGAGCGCGAGCGATTGAAAGAGCGTAGTTAGCTTGCGTAAGCTCTCGTGCCGCATCGTGCCGCGATATTCGATCTCTGAGAGTGACTAGCGCTTCAGATGTCCGCCTGGCGAACGCAGAAGCGCGCTCAGCTGCCTTGAACGTCAGCCATAGCCCGAGCAGCGTAATCAATGTTCCGATTACACTCAGAGCTAGCGAAATGCCGCCAACTAAAGCGCTGTTACGCTGTTCGAAGATGAAAGCCAGCACAGACGTTCCTGTTCTACTCCGCCGCCACCGGCACATCACCGAACATATCCACGCCCGCGCTTTCGCTCACAGCGACGACGCCGGCGTCGCCGATTGCCTTGGCCTTCACACGGCGGTCGAAGCTGTCCCAGACTTCGTTCCAATTGCCCTTGGTCGCGCCCTTCGAATATTCGGTCGCGCGGGTTTCGAAAAAGTTGGCGTGCTCGACGCCGTTCAATAGCGGGGCGAGCCAGGGGAGGGGGTGTTCTTCAATCATGTAGATCGGCTGGAAACCCAATTGGCCAAGGCGCCAGTCGGCGATGTAGCGGATGTACTTCTTGATCGCCTTGGGGGTCATGCCCTCCACCGGGCCCTGCTCGAACGCCAGGTCGATGAACGCATCTTCCAGCCTGACGGTCTTCTGGCAGCTGTCGATGATGCTGTCCTTGACGTCGCGGGTGAGGCAGTCGCGTTCCCGGGTGAAAGCGTGGAACAGCTTGATGATGCCCTCGCAGTGAAGCGATTCGTCGCGCACGCTCCAGCTGACGATCTGGCCCATGCCCTTCATCTTGTTGAGGCGCGGGAAGTTCATCAGCATGGCGAAGGAGGCGAACAATTGCAGGCCTTCGGTGAAGCCGCCGAACATGGCCAGGGTCTTGGCGATGTCCTCGTCGGTGTCGACGCCGAAGCTCGCCATATAGTCGTGCTTGTCCTTCATCTCCTTATATTGGAGGAACATGCCATATTCGCTTTCGGGCATGCCGATGGTGTCGAGCAGGTGCGAGTAAGCGGCAATGTGGACCGTCTCCATGTTGGAGAAAGCGGCCAGCATCATCTTGATCTCGACCGGCTTGAAGATGCGGCCGTACTTCTCGTGGTAGCAATCCTGCACCTCGACGTCGGCCTGGGTGAAGAAGCGGAAGATCTGGGTGAGCAGGTTGCGCTCGTGGTCGGTGAGCTTCTGCGCCCAATCGCGGCAATCCTCGCCCAGAGGCACTTCCTCGGGCATCCAGTGGATCTGCTGCTGACGCTTCCAGAAATCGAACGCCCAGGGGTATTCGAACGGCTTGTACTGATTGCGGACTTCAAGAAGGGACATGGGGTGCTCCAGTCAGAATGGGGTGCGGGCGGGGTTCAGGCCGCGTCGGATGCGTTGAATTCTTCGTAAGGCTTGGTGGTGGCGTAGGCGATCGCGAAGCCGCTCATCACCAGGCCGAAAGCGAGCACCATCATGCCCGAGATCAGCAAAGCGGTGGAGCGGCGCTCGGCGCGATTGACGGAACCGTCGTGCTTGCCGCTGCGCAGCGCGACGACCAGCATGATCAGGCCCACCAGAGTGAACAGGATCCCGACGATCAGGAAGCCGATGTTGGCGCCGCTCATGACCAGAAGAACCTTCCACCGCGCGCAGGGTTGCCGCTGTTCTTGGCCCTGATCAGGCGGCCGCGGAACATCTGGATGTAGAGCCACAGGCCGGAGAAGGCGAAGAAGATCAGCGACAGGCCGGACAGCATGGCGATAACCGTGCCGATGGGGCCGAACTCCTCACCCGAGTGGAGGTGATGGAGGTAGCCGACGTTCCAGCCGCCCGGCTTTGGCTTGGGCCGGCAGTTCATGGTCGCGGGGCAGGTGAAGCCGGCCGGCACGCCCGGCGGCGGCCCGGCCTGGGCCGAGCGCGCACCGCCACTCTCGAAGCCGCCGCGGTTGACCAGCGTGCCGACGTGGCTGAGCACGCCGGTTACCGCGATCCACAGGATGGTGATGCCGAAGAAAACCGACAGCCAACGGTGGTATTTACGCATGGATGGCGACCCTTACTGGCATGCCAGACACTCGTCATAGTCGGTGGTGGCGAGTTCGAACTTGGGGGCTTCGGCGGTGTTGTCGGCCTCGACGCCGCCGGCGAAACCGGCCCGCTGGACCGACTTGGAGCGGAGGTAATAGAGGCTCTTGATGCCCAGCTCCCAAGCGCGGAAGTGGAGCATCATCAGGTCCCATTTGTCGACGTCGGCGGGGATGAACAGGTTCAGCGACTGCGCCTGGTCGATGTAGGGCGTGCGGTCGGCGGCGAGTTCGAGCAGCCAGCGCTGGTCGATCTCGAAGCTGGTCTTGAAGCTGTCCTTTTCGTCCTGCGAGAGGAAGTCGAGGTGCTGGACCGAGCCGGCCTGCTCGAGGATCGAGTTCCACACCTGCTCGGAATTCTTGCTCTTCTCCTTGAGCAGGGTTTCGAGGTGCGGGTTGCGGATCGAGAAGGAGCCCGACAGCGTCTTGTGGGTGTAGATGTTGCCCGGGATCGGCTCGATGCAGGCCGAGGTGCCGCCGCAAATGATCGAGATCGACGCGGTGGGCGCGATCGCCATCTTGCAGCTGAAGCGCTCCATTACGCCCATGTCGGCGGCGTCGGGGCAGGGACCGCGCTCGACGGCCAATTGCATCGAGGCTTCGTCGACCTGCGCCTTGATGTGCTTGAAGATCTTGAGGTTCCACGACTTGGCCATGGCGCCTTCGAACGGCAGCAGTTTGGCCTGGAGGAAGGAGTGGAAGCCCATGACGCCGAGGCCAACCGAACGCTCGCGCTCGGCGCTGTATTTGGCGCGGGCCATCTCGTCCGGCGCGCGGGCGATGTAGTCGGACAGGACATTGTCGAGGAAGCGCATGACGTCCTCGATGAAGCCGCGATCGCCGTTCCACTGGTCCCAGGTTTCCAGGTTCAGCGAGGACAGGCAGCACACCGCCGTGCGGTCGGCGCCAAGGTGGTCGCGGCCGGTCGGCAGCGTGATCTCGGAGCACAGGTTGGAAGTGGTGACCTTCAGCCCCAGGTCGCGGTGATGCTTGGGCATCGAGCGGTTCACCTGGTCGATGAAGATGATGTACGGCTCGCCGGTCGACAGGCGGGTCTCGACCAGCTTCTGGAACAAGGAGCGCGCGTCGACGCTGCCGCGGACCGAACCATCCTTGGGGCTGCGCAGCGGATACTCTTCGCCAGCGCGGACTGCCTCCATGAAGGCATCGGTGACGAGCACGCCGTGGTGGAGGTTCAGCGCCTTGCGGTTGAAGTCGCCGGACGGCTTGCGGATCTCAAGAAACTCTTCGATTTCCGGATGATTGACGTCAAGGTAGCAGGCCGCCGAACCGCGCCGCAGCGAGCCCTGGCTGATGGCGAGGGTAAGCGAGTCCATCACGCGCACGAACGGGATGATGCCGCTGGTCTTGCCGTTGAGGCCGACCGGCTCGCCGATGCCGCGGACATTGCCCCAATAGGTGCCGATGCCGCCGCCCTTGGAGGCCAGCCAGACGTTCTCGTTCCAGGTGTTGACGATGCCTTCGAGGCTGTCGGACACGCTATTGAGGTAGCAGGAAATCGGCAGGCCGCGCCCGGTTCCGCCATTCGACAGCACGGGGGTTGCAGGCATGAACCACAAGCGCGAGATCGCGTCGTAGATGCGCTGCGCATGGTCGGCATTGTCGGCGTAAGCAGCGGCGACGCGCGCGAACAGGTCCTGATAGCTCTCGCCGGGAAGGAGGTAGCGATCCTTCAGCGTTTCCTTGCCGAAGTCGGTCAGCAGCGCATCACGCGACGAATCGGTGATGACCGAAAACCGGCGCTGGTCGATCACGTGGCTGGCGCCAGGCGAGGTCGCGATATCGTCGGTGCCAACTGTGTTTCCGCTTGAAAAGTCCATCACCGATACTCCTTCACGCGGGCCGGACCTCCGTGGAGGTTGGCCCAATGTTCCCGTTGTGTTCGATTCGGGGCCCTACGCCCATTCGAACCGATTCGCATCCATCGTGATGGCGGCGTTTCCGCTTCATCCCCGATATCCACAGGACAGGCATTTGCCTCTACCGGAAGATAGTTATCCCCAGCACTGACCACAACAACTAGGTTGTTCATACCGCCCCGCTACCACTACTTGTGCCTCAACGCGCCGAAGACGCAAGCCGGTAAATGGGTCACAGGGGTGTGCTTTGCGACGAATGGAGGCTTCGAAGACGGGCGTCGCTCCGGGCTATCGGCGCGACCGTGCCCCTTGAAGTTGTAAAGCCAGAACCTTATTCAGGCTGTGCGGACCGGGCCCCTCTGGCGTGTCGCTGACTTCGTCTAAGAAGCCAGCGCTCGTGATGTCGGACCGCATCGGATGATCCGATGCGAGAGGACGGCCAGTGCCAAGGAACGCACGCCCCAATCCCCAGCGGATCTCCGATCGAATTCAGTTCGAAGAGGAGATTGCAATGACCAAGCGCATGTACCGACTGACCGAGGCGCATAGCCGCATCGACACCGCTTTACGGGCCGAGCAGCGACGCCGCGTTCCCAATTCGCTTCGCCTTCTGATGCTCAAGAGGCTCAAGTTACGGGCGAAGGATCTGATCCATCGCTTGTACCGAAGCCGCTCCGCCGCCTGATCGACACTAGTCGCATGTTTCCCGGTCGTGCTTGCACGGCCGGGAGCTTGTCGTGGAGCCACTCATGATGGAATTCCTCTACGCCGACTGGCTCGGCACGCCTGCCTGGTTCTGGCTGTCGTTTGCCGCTTTGGTCGCCGCTCTGACCCTCTTCGACCTGGGTATCCTCAACAAAGAGGATCGGGAGATGGGCATTGGCGAAAGCCTGAGGCTGTCGCTGTTCTACATCTCCATCGCGATGGCGTTTGGCGCATGGGTGTGGATCGCCAAGGGCGCCGACCTTGGCATGAAATATTACACCGGCTTCTTCATCGAGAAGGCGCTGTCGATCGACAACGTCTTCGTGATCAGCCTGATATTCACCTATTTCGCGATCCCGCGAATGTACCAGTACCGGGCGTTGCTGTGGGGGATCATCGCGGTCATCGTGCTGCGCGGGATCATGATCGGCTTTGGCGCGGCAGTGGTGCAGCAATGGTATTGGGTGCTGTACATCTTTGCTGCCTTCCTGGTGTTCACCGGCATCAAGATGCTGTTCGCCGGCGACAAGCCGATGGACATCGAGCACAATCCGGTAGTGCGCTGGATTTCCAGCCACATGCGGGTCACCAAGGACCAGCACGCCCAGCACTTCTTCGTGCAGGTGCCCGACGAGAAAACCGGCAAGCTGGTGCGAGCGGCGACCCCATTGTTCCTGGCGTTGGTGGTGATCAACCTTGCCGACTTGGTATTCGCGGTGGACAGCGTGCCGGCGATCTTCGCGATCACCACCGACACCTTCATCGTCTACACGTCGAACATCATGGCCATCCTCGGCCTGCGCGCGCTCTATTTTGCGCTGGCCGCGATGATCCATCGCTTCCACTATCTGAAGTACGCTTTGGCTCTGGTGCTGATTTTCATCGGCTCCAAGATCTTCGTGTCCGACTTCCTGATGGGTGGCGACAAGTTCCCGCCAGTCTTGAGCCTGGTCGTGACCTTCGCGCTGATCGGTGCCGGTATCGCTTACTCGCTCTGGAAAACGCGGGGCGCCAAGGAAGCCGCTTGGCCTGTCGATCAGGAGCCCGGGCCGACGCAGCGCCACCTTAAAATCTAACGGCCATGGTGCCAATCAAAAGGAAAGACTGATGCCAATTTCCTCCCCCCCGACTACGCGCCGTTCCGTTCTAGGCATGGGCGCCGGACTCGCCGGGGCTGCAACCCTGTCCGGCACGGCTGGTGCCAGTGTATCCAGTGCCAGTGTCTCGAGTGCGGCCGATCCTTTGGCGGTACCCAAGACCCTGCTAACCCCAGCGGCGGCACTCGCGCGGCTGATGGATGGTAATCGGCGGTTCGTCGCCGACCAGGACACGGTCGCCGATATCAGTACGCGCCGCCGCCTGGCGCTAGCGCGGGGACAAGGACCATTCGTGGCGCTGGTCGGCTGTGCCGACAGCAGGGTCGGGCCGGAGCATCTGTTTGGCTCGGGTCTTGGCGAGTTGTTCATTGTTCGAACGGCCGGCAATTATGTCGACGATGCGGGCCAGGGTTCGTTGGCCTATGCCGTTGCGGCGCTCGGCGTGCCGTTGATCGTCGTGCTTGGGCACGAACGTTGCGGTGCCGTGGACGCCGCCACCAAGCTGCTCGTCAACAACACGCAACTGCCGCCGTCGTTGAGCCGGATGGTTCAGCCAATGCTGCCGGCGGTGATCGACGCGCGGGCAGCCCACAAAGGCGGTGATCTTGTCGACCAGGCAGTTCGCGAGAACGTCCGGCACGTCGTTCGTGGGCTTCGGCAAACAACCGACCCATTGCTTGCCGAGCCGATGGCCAAGGGCCGTCTGATGATTGTCGGCGCCTATTACGATCTGGACACCGGCGCGGTCGCGTTCTTCGATCGCGGCTAAGCGACCGACGCGGGGGCGATCACGTGCAGGGCGCGGAAGCGCATCCGGTAGGTCAGCGGGGTGGGAAGGCGTAGTGCCTTCCCACCCACCGTCACGTACCGGATGCGACGGGCGAGAACGTCGGCGGTGATCAAACGGGCTTGACCGCCTTGCATTGGCCAACGCGCTTGGCGGTGAGCGTGCTGACCTGCTGATAGTCGCCGCTGCCGGCGAAATAGGTGCTGGTGGTCGCTTTGCCGGTGAAGCCATCGGCGGTGTAGCGACCATCGGCGCTGATCATCACCTCGCCCGGCTGACCGGCACGCGAGCAGGTGTAACTGACGTTGATGCGGCCGCTGCGGACATAGCTTTCCTTGGCGACGCATTTGTCCCCGGCGGCGGCGAACATCTCCGCGGCGGGCTGATTGTCCGCCCCGACGCAGCCGACGCTGACGACCGTGTCACCAAGTTTTACCTTGGTCGCAGGAGTGGTCTTGTCGGTCGAGTTCAGCGCGTCGACCTTGGCGGAAACGCTATATTCCCCGGTCGGCAGTTTGGCCGGTGGTTCAGCCGCGGTCTTGACCGCGGCCGCGCCGCATCCGCCAAGCATCGCCACCATCAAGATGGCGCCGAACTTTCCTGTATTCTTCATGATCTTCTCTCCCCCGATTGCCATCATGATAGGCGCAAGCCGTTGAAAGACAATCGCTCGTCCGCGACGCGTTGATCGCTGCCCGGGGCGGGACCATATAGCGAACGATGGCCATTCATATCCGCACTTCCTTGTCCGAACCCGAGACCGATGAAGCGTTCAAGCCGCATCGTCCTGCCCGCCCGCCCAAGGCGGAAGGCGGTCGGCCGTTCGTGCTGCGTAGCGATTATGAGCCGGCTGGCGATCAGCCAGCAGCGATCAAGGAACTGACCGAAGCCGCGGTCGATGGCGAGAAGAGCCAGGTGCTGCTGGGCGTCACCGGGTCGGGCAAGACGTTCACCATGGCCAAGGTCATCGAGAAGCTGCAGCGGCCGGCGCTTATCCTGGCGCCCAACAAGATCCTCGCCGCGCAACTGTACGGCGAGTTCAAGAGCTTCTTTCCGGAAAATGCGGTCGAGTTCTTCGTCAGCTACTACGATTACTATCAGCCCGAAGCCTATGTGCCGCGGTCCGACACTTACATCGAGAAGGAAAGCTCGGTGAACGAGGGCATCGACCGGATGCGCCATTCGGCCACCCGCTCGCTGCTGGAGCGGGACGACTGCATCATCGTGGCGTCGGTGTCGTGCCTGTACGGCATCGGCTCGGTCGAGACCTATTCGGCGATGGTCTTCACCATGAAGAAGGGCGCGACCGAGGACATGCGGGAAATCATCCGCAAGCTGGTCGCGCTGCAGTATAAGCGCAACGACATGGCGTTCGGCCGCGGCAATTTTCGGGTCAAGGGCGACACACTAGAGATATTCCCCTCGCACTATGAGGATAGCGCCTGGCGGATCTCCTTCTTCGGTGACGAGATCGACGACATCGTCGAGTTCGACCCCTTGTCGGGCAAGAAGGTGGCGAGCCTGGAAACGGTCAAGGTCTACGCCAATTCGCATTATGTGACCCCCGGCCCGACGCTCAAGCAGGCAAGCGAGGCGATCCGCCACGAGCTGTCCGAGCGGTTGAAGGAGCTGGTCGCGGGCGGTCAGCTGATCGAAGCGCAGCGATTGGAGCAGCGCACCAATTTCGACCTGGAGATGATCGCGGCGACCGGCAGCTGCGCCGGCATCGAGAATTACTCGCGCTTCCTCACCGGCCGCTTGCCGGGCGATCCGCCGCCGACCTTGTTCGAATATCTGCCGGATAATGCGCTGCTGTTCATCGACGAGAGTCACCAAACGGTGCCGCAGATCAGCGCCATGGCGAGGGGCGACCACCGGCGAAAGATCACGCTGGCGGAATATGGTTTCCGCCTGCCGTCGTGCATCGACAATCGGCCGCTGCGCTTCAACGAATGGGAGGCGATGCGCCCGCAATCGGTGTTCGTGTCGGCGACGCCGGGGCCGTGGGAGATGAACGAGACCGGCGGCGTATTCTCCGAGCAGGTCATTCGCCCAACTGGGCTGATCGACCCGCCTGTGGAGATCAAGCCGGTCGAGGACCAGGTCGACGACCTCATCAACGAGGCCAAAAAGACCGCCAAGGCAGGCTATCGCACGCTGGTTACGACGCTGACCAAGCGCATGGCCGAAGACCTGACCGAGTTCATGCACGAGGCGGGGCTGCGCGTGCGCTACATGCACTCGGACGTGGAAACGCTGGAGCGGATCGAGCTGATCCGCGACCTGCGGCTGGGCGTCTACGACGTGCTGGTCGGGATCAATCTGCTGCGCGAGGGGCTCGACATTCCCGAGTGCGGACTGGTCGGGATTTTGGACGCCGACAAGGAAGGCTTCCTGCGCTCCGAAACATCGCTGATCCAGACCATCGGCCGGGCCGCGCGCAACGTCGAGGGCCGGGTGATCCTCTATGCCGACAGCATCACCGGATCGATGGAGCGCGCGCTCAACGAGACGTCGCGGCGGCGGGAGAAGCAGGCGGCGTATAACCTCGAGCACGGCATAACGCCGGCGACGATCAAGCGCGGCATCAGTGACATCATCGCGCATGTGTCGAGCCGCGACGGGGTGCTGATCGAGACTGGCGACGACGATCGGCCGCACTTGGTCGGCCACAATCTGCGCGCCTACATCTCCGACCTGGAATCTCGCATGCGCAAGGCCGCGTCCGACCTGGAGTTCGAGGAAGCCGGCCGACTGCGCGACGAGATCCGCCGCCTGGAGGAAGGCGAGCTGGGTATTCCCGACCACAACCAGACCGCGCCGCGGGTCGGGCACTCCACCGAAGGCAAGCCCGGCACGCGCAAGACCCGCTGGGGCAAGCAGCAGCAGGTTCGCGCCGGAAGACGGGCGAAGAGCTAAAGCTCCGACAGCTTCAACTCACCATTCCCTTGCGCCCGTCACATTCGGCGCTAGGCTCCGCCCCGGACGCGCCGGCACCATGCGCCGGCGGCTGAGTATTCTTAGGGGAACGACAAACATGGCAACACAGGCACCAAAGCCTGGCCTCGGAGCGCGGCTGTTGCTGCGCAAGTCCGTGGCGCAAGTGCAGCGGGAAACCGAGCAGAGCGAACTCAAGCGCACGTTGGGCGCGTCGAACCTGGTGTTCCTGGGGATCGGCTGCATCATCGGTGCGGGTATCTTCGTGCGCACCGGCAATGCCGCCGCGCTTCATGCCGGTCCCGCGGTGCTGCTGTCGTTCCTGGTTGCCGGCGTGGTCTGCGCGCTGGCGGGCCTTTGCTACGCCGAACTGTCCTCGACCCTTCCCGTGTCGGGCTCGGCCTACACCTACAGCTACACCACCATCGGCGAATTCGCCGCATGGATCATGGGCGCGTTGCTGCTCCTCGAATACGGTCTTGCCGCCAGCGTCGTTGCGGTGGGCTGGTCCGGCTACGTCAGCAGCTTGCTCGGCGACTATGGCATCAACATACCGGTGGCGCTGACCGGCCCCACTGGTCACCAGATCATGGCGAATGGCGTTCCCGTTCCGGGAGCCGGCACCTATCTGCTTAACCTTCCCGCCTTCCTGATCTGCCTCGTGCTTGCGGCCTTGTTGTGCATCGGCGTCAGCGAGAGCGCCAAGTTCAACAATGTCATCGTCGCCATCAAGGTGTCGGTGATCGTTGCCTTCATCATCATCGGCGGATGGTTCGTCATCCAGAACTACGCCACGCTGAAATCCAATTGGGACCCGTTCATTCCGCCACCAACGGGCGACAAGGGCGAGTTCGGCTGGTCGGGCATCCTGCGCGCGGCGTCGATCGTGTTCTTCGCCTACATCGGCTTTGAAGCCGTCTCGACGGCAGGCCAGGAAGCCAAGAACCCCAAAAAGGACATGCCGATCGGAATTATCGGCTCCTTGGCGATCTGCACGATCCTCTACATCCTCGTGTCGATCGTGCTGACGCTGATGGTCAATTACAAGCAATTGAACGTGCCCGATCCGGTCGCGGTCGCGGTGGACGCTCTTGGTCCGCAGTGGGCCTGGTTCGCCAAGATCATCAAGGCCGGCGCGATCATCGGCCTGACGTCGGTGGTGCTGGTTCTGATGTACGGCCAGACGCGCATCTTCTACACCATGGCGAAGGACGGCCTGCTGCCCAAGGTCTTCGCCACCATCCATCCGCGTTACAAGACGCCGTGGGTCAACACGCTGGTGGTGGGTCTGCTGACCGCCTGCGCCGCGGCATTCTTCGACATCAACACGCTCGGCGACATGACCAGCGTGGGCACATTGGCGGCCTTCGCCATCGTGTGCCTGGCGGTGATCTGGCTTCGTCGTACCCACCCGGAAATTCCGCGCGGGTTCAAGGTGCCGCTTTATCCGGTGCTCCCGGCGATCGGGATCGTCGCCTGCATCCTGTTGATCTTCACCGTGGAAACGCGCGTGCTGATCTTCTTCCTGTGGTACACCCTGTTCGCGATCGTAATGTATTTCCTCTACGGAATGCGCAATTCGGAGCTGGCCAAGGGCCATCAGGTCGACAGCGATCTGGGCGTCCCTCCGGTGTTCCGCGAGGACGCGCCAGACGGTCGGTAAGCGTCTGCAGACATGCCAATGAAATGGCCTCCCCGGCACGTGCCGGGGAGGCCATTTTCTTGTCTGTCTACGCAGCGCAGGCTGGGCTTGTTGGGTCGGTGACTGGTTGGGTCGACCCGAGGGAAAGTCGGACCCGCGCCTGCGCCAGAGAAGGTTAGATCAGGCTAGCCGCGAGCGCCTTGAGGTCCGCCTCGGGCCTGGCGCCGTAGTGGGAGATAACTTCGGCGGCGGCTATGGCGCCGAGCTTGAGGGATTGCTCCAGACCCAGGCCGCGGGCCTGGCCGGCGAGAAAGCCGGCGGCGAACAGGTCGCCGGCACCGGTGGTGTCGACCAATTTGGCGATCGGCTCGGCGAGGACTGAAGCACGTTCATCGCCGGCCACTGCCACCGCGCCGTTGGCACCGCGGGTAACCACCAGCACCGGGACCTTGGCGCCAAGCTCGCGCAGGCCTGCCTCCAGGTCGTCGCTGCCGGTCATGGCTGCCAGTTCGGCCTCATTGGCGAACAATATGTCGATGCGGCCTTCGTCCAGCAGCCGCATGAAATCGTCGCGGTGACGGCTGACGCAGAACGTATCGGACAAAGTGAAGGCGACCTTGCGGCCGGCCGCGCGGGCGGCATTGATGGCGGCCTCCATGGCGGCGCGTGGGGCGACGGGGTCCCACAGATAGCCCTCCAGATAGAGGATGGCGGCATCGGCGATGGCGGCGGGATCGATCGCCGCGGCCGTCAGCTCCTGAGCGGCGCCAAGGAAGGTGTTCATGGTGCGCTGGGCGTCGGCGGTCACCAGGATCAGGCAGCGAGCGGTGGCGCCGACGTCGCTGCGTGGCGGAACCAGGAAGTCGACCCCCAGGCTGCCGATGTCGTGGCGGTAGATGTCGCCAAGCTGGTCATTGGCGACCTGGCCGATGAAGCCCGCCTTGCAGCCCAGCGCCGCAAGACCAGCGGCGGTGTTGCCGGCGGATCCGCCGCTTGCCTCGCGCCCTTGGCCCATCAGGTCGTAAAGGCGGGTGGCCTCGTCCTGGTCAATCAGCCGCATGGAGCCCTTGTCGAGCCCCTGCGCAGTCAGAAAGGCGTCGTCGGCGTCGGCGATGACATCGACGATGGCATTGCCGATGGCGAGCACGTCGAGGCGGGGCTGGGTCATGGAGTGTCCTGCTATGTGGGAAAGAAAGGGGCGCCATAGGGAAAGGGCGCGTGCGCGTCACGCGGCGGCTTCCCGAGCGCTCGTCATTGCGGCTAGAGCCATGGCCATGCGCCGCTTTGCCCCACTCGCCTTGACTGCTTTCCTTGGTGCCTGCGCCGGTGGCGCGCCGCCGGCCTCGCCGGTGATTGCACCGCCGCGCGCGACCCCGGCTCCTGCCGTGGTCCGCGGGCCGCTGAATGGGCAGAGTGCGGGCGAACTGGTCGCGCGGTTCGGTTCGCCGACGTTCCAAGTGCGGGAAGGGCCGGGGCTGAAGCTGCAGTGGAGCTCGGCTAGCTGCGTGCTGGATGTGTATCTGTATCCGCCGGTCGGGAGTGCGGGGGAAGCGAGAGCGCTGCATGCGGATGCGCGGCGGCCGGATGGGAATGCGACCGACGCGGGTGGGTGTGCGCGGGCGATCGAGGGAGAGTAAGTAGAGATTCACCTGTTTTCCGCTCATCCTGAGGAAGGACTGAGCGAAGCGAAGCGAAGTCGAAGGCCTGTCTCGAAGGACCAGTGCACGAGTAGAATCGTCCTTCGAGACGCGCCTTCGACCAGCTTCGCTGGCTCAGTCGCTCCTCAGGATGAGCGGGTCGGGGGTGTAGGCGTTCAATCGCTCCATTGCCCAACCCGCCGCCTCCGCCACCACTGGGTCATCGCTCTCAAGATGCCGCGACACCACCGGCACCAGCCCAGGCTCGCCGCTATTCCCCGCCGCGATCAGGCAGTTTCGCATCATCTTGGCCCAGCCGATGCGCTTGATCGGGGAGCCGGCGAACAGGGCACGGAAAGCGGGTTCGTCGAGGGCTAGAAGGTCGGCGAGGCGCGGTGCGGCGAACTCGGGGCGGGGGAGAAAGGCGCGATTGGCTTCGGCGGCCTGCGCGAAGCGATTCCACGGGCAGGCGGCGAGGCAATCGTCGCAGCCGTAGATGCGATTGCCCATGGCCGCGCGAAACTGCTCGGGGATCGGTCCGGCATGTTCGATGGTAAGGTAGGAAATGCACCGCCGCGCATCGATCCGGCGCGGGCCGTCGAACGCCGCGGTCGGGCAGGCGCGCAGGCAGGCCGTGCAACTGCCGCAATGATCCTGACCCGGCGGGTCGGGTGTGAACTCCAGCTCGGTAAAGATCACGCCGAGAAATAGCCAATTGCCATGGGTGCGGGACAGCAAATTAGTGTGCTTGCCCTGCCAGCCGATACCGGCAGCCGCGCTGAGCGGTTTTTCCATCACCGGCGCCGTGTCGACGAACACCTTGAGCTCGCTCGGCACGGCCGCGACGATGAAGCGGGCAAGGGCCTTGAGCGCCTTCTTGACCGTTTTGTGATAGTCGCCGCCCTGCGCATAGACGCTGATGCGGCCGACATCGGCGTCATCGGCCAGGGCCCGTGGATCGGTGATCGGGGCATAGCTCATCGCCAAAGCGATCACGCTCTTGGCTTCTGGCCACAGGTCCTGCGGGCTCGCGCGCTGGTCGGCGCGGCCTTCCATCCAGCCCATCGTGCCGTGGCGCCCCTCGGCGAGCCAAGCATGCAATTGCTCGCCCGCGCCGGGCACGGCATCGGCCCGCGTGAAACCGCACGACACGAAGCCGAGCCGCACCGCTTCGTTGCGAATCTGTTGTTGAAGGTCTTGCACTGGTTTTCGCCGTGGTGGGTTTAGCGCGTTGGCGGGCTTAGCGACAGCCAAGCGTGGCCGGGCTTAGGCGGCGCGCTCGTCCTTGGTTGGTCGCGCGACCGGCCAGTTCTCGAGCAACCGTTCGGCCAGGCGAGTGACGATCTCGCCAGCCGCCTCGTTCTGACTGGCGAACACCTCGACCCCCGACCCGCGCAGGCTTTCGCCCAAAGCCATCGACATCCGGTGAAACGCGACGTCGGACGAGGCATAAGAGAAGAGTTCGCCGGGCGCGTGACGGGCGGCGATGTTGACGATGAACCGTGGCCGGCCCCCGCGCATGCCTCCGGCAAGTGCTTGGCTCATCCGCAGCATGCCGAGCGTTCGCACGTAGCTTGGCCCTGCGGCATTGATCAGCAGGTCGAACGGTCCAATCCGCCCGAGCTCGGCCCCGAGAATGAGCACGCTTGTCTCGGACGATACGTCGCAAAAACGCGCCTGGGCGCCAAGTTCCTCGCACAAAGGGCCGAGGGCAACAGGATCGTCGTCCACCAAGACGAGATCGAAGCCGAGTTTGGCAAGTGCCCGAGCCGCGGTCTCGCCGGCACGCCCTACGCCGGACACCAGGGCGCGCGGACCATCGGCAGAGTTACGTACGAACTCCGAACCGGGAAGGAGGCTGGCCACGACCTTATCCTAGGTTGCATTTCGATACTCGCAAGCACCGCCGAACGTGCCTCATGGTCCGTTGGTCGAATAGACCGAGGGTAGGCCACCATTCCATATTCGTGCTTGCGGCAGCGCGCGGGCCAGCGGACAAGCACGCCGGGGCGGGCCGTCTTCCGCAAAGCTTGGAGATCGCGCGCAGTGCTTGC
This sequence comes from uncultured Sphingomicrobium sp., assembly GCA_964243335.1. Classification (GTDB taxonomy): domain Bacteria; phylum Pseudomonadota; class Alphaproteobacteria; order Sphingomonadales; family Sphingomonadaceae; genus Sphingomicrobium. The sequence continues at coordinate 27,162 of CAXTED010000009.1, forward strand.
AACGCCCACTCATTCCGACAGCGAATTTGCCGTCGAAGCCCACGACCTGGTCAAGGATTTCGGCGACAAGCGCGCGGTCGACGGGGTGTCGCTGAGCGTTCCCACCGGCAGCATCACCGGCATCCTGGGTCCTAATGGCGCCGGCAAGACCACCACGCTGCGCATGCTGCTGGGGATCATCGACCCGACGTCGGGCACGCGCCGGCTGCTTGGCCGGTCGGCGCCGCTCGATGCCGCGGGCGAGGTCGGTTATCTGCCCGAGGAGCGGGGACTGTACCCCGCCATGACCGCACGCGAGGCGATCGCCTTCATGGGCGCGTTACGCGGGCTGCCGATTGCCGAAGGGCGCCGCCGCGCCGTGGACATGCTGGCCGAGCACGGGCTTGCCGACTGGACCAACAAGCCGATCCGCAACCTGTCCAAGGGCATGGCGCAGACGGTGCAACTATTGGGAACGCTTGTGCATCGGCCCAGGCTGATCGTGCTCGACGAGCCATTCTCCGGGCTGGACGCGATCAACCAGGAGAAACTGGAAGCGCTGATCCGGCGTGAGGCCGATGGGGGCGCCACCATCCTGTTCTCCACTCACGTCATCGCCCATGCGGAGCGTCTGTGCGAGCGGGTCGCGATCATCGCCGACGGCCGCGTGGCCTTTGCCGGTGCGGTGGACGAAGCCCGCGGCAAGCTTCGCCCGGTGGTGCGGCTGTCGACGCGGGCTCCAGACGGCGCCTGGCGTTCGGCGCTGCCCCCAGAGGCGCGGCAGGAAAGTAGCGGCTTGTGGGTGTTCGAGCTTCCCGAGGGGGGACCGGAGCCGTTGCTCAAGGCGCTGATCGACGGCGGTGCCGGGATCGAGACGCTGTCGATCGAACGTCCCGGCCTGCATGACGCCTTCGTCGCCATCGCCGGAGCCAGTGCGGCGCAGGCGATGACCGTCAGCGCTGGAGAAAGTCATTGAAGATGTCGCGCCTGTTGTCCGCCGCCTTCGTCATCGGACGCCGCGATTTCACGGCCACGGTCTTCTCCAAGACCTTTCTGTTCTTCCTGCTTGGCCCTTTGTTTCCGATCATCATCGGAGGGGTGTTCGGCGGCATCGGAGCGAATGTCGGACGGACCGAAGCGCGGCCGGTGATCGCCTTCATCGGCACCGCCGACGATGCGGCACTATTGGGCGAGGCGCGCGCCCGGGTCGAGCCTGCCTTGAGCGGTGATGGCGCGGTGCAGATTCGCCGCTTCGCGCCGACCGGCGACCTGGCGCAGCAGAAAGCAGCGCTGCTGGCCCAGACCAGCCCGCCCGTGCTGGCCGTGCTGTCGGGGCCGCTCGATCAGCCGGAACTGACCGGTGCGCTTGGCCCCGAGGACGCGCGTGCAAGCCAGATCGAACTAATCGTCAACACCGCGCGCGGTGCCGCGACCTCCGTCCCTGCCGCGCTCAAGGTGGTGCCGATCAAGGTGTCGTCAGGCTCCACGGCATCTGCGCAGGCGCTGACAGCGCGGGCCGGGCAACTGCTTCTGTTCGTGCTCACCCTGCTGCTGGCCGGGATGCTGCTGTCGCAATTAATCGAGGAGAAATCGAACAAGGTGATCGAGGTGCTCGCCGCCGCGGTGCCGGTGGACGCGATCTTCCTTGGCAAATTGTTCGCCATGCTGGCCATGTCGTTGGTCGGGATAACGGTCTGGGCGAGCGCTGCGATCGGCGCCGTGCTGTTGCTGGCACCGGATGCCCTGGCCACTTTGCCGGCACCAGCGATCGGATGGCTCGGCTTCATCGCTTTGGGCGTGGTCTATTACGCGATGAGTTATTTGCTGATCGGCTCGGCCTTTCTCGGGATCGGGTCGCAGGCGTCTACCGTGCGCGAGGTGCAGACCATGTCGATGCCCGTGACCATGTCGCAGGTGGTGATCTTCGCCATTGCCTCGGCGGGTGCGGAGAGTCTCACCAGCCCGGCAGCGGTCGGCGCGGCGATCTTCCCGCTGAGCTCGCCGTTCGCGATGATCGCCCGGGCGGCGCAGAGTCCCTTGTGGTGGCCGCATCTGGTGGCGCTTGCCTGGCAGGCGTTTTGGGTGGCACTGATCCTCCGTCTGGCGGCTCGGTTGTTCCGCCGTTCGGTGCTCAAGAGCGGCGATGGTCGGTCGTGGTGGAAGCGCCTGCGCCAACGTTCGGCGCCCGCGCGCGCGTCAACTTCGGGTTCACCTGCCGGAATGTAATGGCGAGCCATGAAAACCGATCGCAGAACCCTGATCGGCGGCGCTGCCGCTGCTACCCTTGGCCTTATCGCCACCGCCGTGGTCCCCGGTCGCCGTGCGAGCGCCGCGCCTGCGGGCCGCTTTCCGGTCACCTTGAGCGATGCGCAGTGGAAAGCCCGGCTGAGCCCGGCTGCCTACCGCGTTCTTCGCCACGAGGAGACCGAGCGTGCCGGATCCTCGCTGCTCGATCGTGAAAAGCGCCGCGGCACGTTTGTTTGCGCCGGCTGCAACAGCCCGGTGTATCGCAGCGTCGACAAATTCGACAGCGGCACCGGCTGGCCCAGCTTCACCCGGCCGATTGCCGGGCGCGTAGCGACCAAGTCCGATCGCACCTGGTATTTGGCGGAGCGTACCGAAGTGCATTGCGCGCGCTGTGGCGGGCATTTGGGGCATGTGTTCGACGATGGGCCCAAGCCGACCGGCAAGCGCTATTGCATGAACGGCGCGGCGATGAAGTTTGTGGTGGGGTGACGTCTTGCTCTTGTCACCACACCGCTCATCCTGAGGAAGGATTGAGCAAAGCGTAGCGACGTCGAAGGCTTGTCTCGAAGGAGGGTTCTATTCGTGAACCGGTCCTTCGAGACGTGCCTTCGACAGGCTTCGCCTGCTCAGTGCCTCCTCAGGATGAGCGGATCTGGAGAGGTCAAAGAAACACGGCTCAGTGAACGAACCTTGCCACCACGTCGCGATAGCTGCGGCTGACTTTCACTTCGCTGCCTGAGTTCAGCACCAGGAAGCATTCGCCGTTGGTGTGGGGTTTGACCTGCTTGACCAGGTCGAGGTTGACGATGGTCGACCGGTGCACCCGCTGGAAGCGGCGCGGGTCGAGGCGCTTCTCGAGGTCTTTCATGGTCTCGCGCAGGATCAGCGTATTGTCGCTGGTGGTGATGCACATGTAGTCGCCCGCGGCGTCGATCTTCTCGATGGTGTCGACATCGACGCGGAAGATTTGGCCCTGGTCCTTGATGTTGATCATCCGCTCGAAGCGGTTGGACGCGTGGCCCTCGCCATTGCCTTCGTCGGTGAAACCTTCGGCGGCTTCAGGAGCATGTTCGACCAACGCTTCCTTGAGCCGCTCGGCCTCTCCGACGCCGCGGCGTTCGGCCAGGCGCTGGCGAACCCGCTCCAGCGTGGCGGACAGACGATCCTCCTCGACCGGCTTCATCAGATAATCCACAGCCTGGGCGTCGAACGCCTTCAAGGCATATTGGTCAAAGGCGGTGACGAACACGAACAACGGCGGTTCGACCTCCATCAGGCCCTGGATGACCGAAAAGCCATCGAAGCCGGGCATCTGGATGTCGAGAAACACCAGATCTGGCTTGTCGGTCTTGATCGCGCGAATGGCTTCGCGCCCGTTCGACGCGGTGCCGATGATTTCCACGTCTTCGTGCGCCTGCAGCCGCAGCTGAAGCCCTTGGGTGGCCAAAGGCTCGTCGTCGACGAGAATGGTGCGAATGCTCATTCCAACTCAATCCTTAAAGGGCGCGTGCGTCGAGCGGTATTTCCACCACGACGCTGAACCCGCCATGTTCATTGGTGCGCGTGTGAAAGCGAGACCCTTCGCCGAACGCTTGCGCCAGACGGTCCTTGATGTTCGCCAGGCCGACTCCGGTGGATTGGGTCGCGACGAGCCCGTCCTGCCCGCCTTCGCCATTGTCGGCCACCTCGATGCGGATGGTCTCGCCTTCGCGGGTTGCCGACATCCAGATGTCCGCGCCGGTTTCGCTTGGTGTGACCGCATATTTGATGGCGTTCTCGACCAAGGGCTGAAGGAGCAGCGAGGGCAGGCGCGCGCCGATGGTCGCCGGGTCGATCCGGAAGTGCGGGCGCAGCCGGTCCTCGAACCGCATCTTCTCGATCTCGAGATAGAGCTTCAGCGTCTCCACTTCCTGCGCCAGCGTGACTTGGGCAGTGGGCTCGTTGGCGAGCGTGTAGCGCAGGAAGGAGGACAGCCGGGAAAGCATCGCATTGGCCCGCTCCGTTTGCTTCAGCAACACCAGCGTGGAGATGGAATTGAGCGTGTTGAACAGGAAATGCGGGTTGAGCTGATAGCGCAGCATCGCCAGTTGCGCCGAGCTTGCCTGGCTTTCCAGCCGCCCGCGCTGGTCGATCTCCTCCTCCAAAAGGAGGTAATAGTTGATCCCGTAATAGAGCGCCGCCCAAGCCGCGAGCAGCGCGAAGTTGAGGAGGATCGCGCCAAGGTAGGCAAAGCCGAACGGCCGCGCATCGGGCTTGAGGAAGGTTGCATAGCTCCACGTCTCGATGATCGAGAAAGCCGTCGCGGCGACCAGCACTGCGAGCAGGCTGAGGATCACCGTGGTCAATGGCTTCATTGCGATCAGGCGACGGAACAAGGAGCCGATCAGCAAGGTCAGCGAAAAGCCGGTGGCGGTCAGCAGCAGGGTATGGACCAGAAAGATCCAGCCCATCTGATTGGCAAAGCCGGAAATGAGCCGAAGGACGAAATAGCCGCCCCAGCCAATCGATTGGAGTACCCAGAAGGCGCGGTTCTTGTCGGCGAAGAAGGGCACGTCCAGCCCGACGCTGCGTGCGATCGGCCCGGAACGGGGAGCAAGGGCAAGCGGACGCGGCTTGCCACCGCGCGGGCTCGGGCTGGGCGCAGGCGCGACGGTCTCGGCGGTCAGGGGTTCACTTGCCACGGTTGGGAGCCATGCTCATCACGCCCAGTATAGCCGGACCGGCCGGGCATTGCGAGCAGCCGCTTGAGAGGGGAGTGTCAGGACGATCGCTTGCACCGTTCCGAGCAGAATTTGACCTCGTCCCAATCGCGCGCCCACTTCTTGCGCCACGCGAACGGCAGGCCGCAGGCAGCGCACAGCTTGGACGGCAGGTCGCCCTTCTTTATCATCTTGGCCACGGGACGAAGGTGGGGCGGGCGCCGGGGTGACGCAAGCTGCCAGACCGCGGTTCGCAACACCCAGGTGATGATGCTTCGGTTATCTCCGCTCGAGTGGCGCGCCTCGCGCAAGCCATAGCGGCGATCGAAACGATGAAGGAGCTCGGCAAGCGATTTGTCGGCGGGGCTTTAACACCCCTGCAACCCTCTTGGTTCTAGATCAGCGGGCCGACAAGGAAGTGAGCGCGTATGTACGAAGCCCCTGACCGCTACAAACGGATGATCGCGGCGCGTCTGCCCGACGGCGAGTCGCTCGCGGTCGCAAACGACGTCGAAGGAATGTCGTCACCGCTCAAGGACAAGCAGTTGATCGCGCGCGGGCACCTTGCGCCATTCTTTGCCGCGGCCAATATCTCCGCCGCCGTACTGTTCTCCGGTGCCCTGCTTGGGAGCCAGGCGCCGATCCTGTACCTGCTCGGCTGGACCGCTCTGGTCATCCTTGTGAACCTTCTTGCCATGAGCTCGGCGCGCAACCAGGCAGTGACCTGTGTCGGTCGGTCGGGCCGTGCGGTGCCGCCGGCGCAACTGATGGGGGAGGTCCTTGGACGAGCCGCCATCTGGCTGTCCTTGCCCGTGTATCTGTTTCCCTCGCTTGCACCGGCCGACCAGTTCATCGCCGGAACGCTGATCGCCGCCGTCGGGGTCGCCGGGCTGGGGCTGGTCGTGCTGCCAAACTGCGCCGTGGCGTGGATGAGCGCTTTTACCGCCGGCCTTTCGCTTTGCCTCGTGCTCGCCCGCCAGACCATTCCGTTGCAGGAAATGCTGGCGATGCTGTTCACGCTGGGCGTGTCGATCTTCGGCGTGCTCACCGTGTCGCGTCTGTCCTTCGCGCAGATGAAGACCAATGCGGACATGGGCTCACAGAGCGAGAGTGCGGCCCTGTTGCTTCAGGAATATGAGCAGCGCGGCGTGGGCTGGCTGTGGCAGGTCGATGGCGACAATCGCGTCAGCTATATCTCGAGCCGGATGAGCGCCCTCCTGGGCAAGCCCTCCAGCCAGATCCTGGGGCACTCGCTGCCTAGCTTGCTCGGGGGCCATGCTGATCTGGGCCGCGTGCTGCTCGCCAAGCAGGCGTTCAACGCGCTCGAGATGGAGCTCAAGACCGGCCGCGGCGCGCGCTGGATTTCCATGGCGGGCGATCCGATCATCGATACGGCGGGCCGCTTCGAAGGCTTTCGTGGTGTTGGTTCGGACATCACCGACGTGCGCAAGACGCAGGAGCGGCTGACCCATCTGGCCAACGTCGATGTGCTCTCCGGCCTGCCGAACCGTGGACGCGTGCGTCAATTGCTCGGCGAGGCGCTGCGCGGGGCAACTGCCGGCAGCGTGCCCTGCGCCATCCTGTTCCTGGACCTGGACGGGTTCAAGCCAGTCAACGACACCTTCGGGCATCCCAAGGGCGATGCTGTTCTGCAGGCCGTGGCCAAGCGCTTGTGCGACGAAGTCGGCACCGATGGGCACGTCGGCCGCATGGGCGGCGACGAATTCGCCATTGTCGTGCCCGATGCGCAAAGCCGTCGCGGCGTCGAGAACCTTGCCGACCGCATCATCATCGCCATCGCCCAGCCCTATCTGATCGACCAGACTCAGATCCGCATCGGCGTGTCCATCGGCTGCGCTTTCGGGCCGATCGACGGTGCCACGGTGGACGATCTCATCCTCAAGGCCGATCTTGCCTTGTACGAGGCCAAGGGTGCCGGGCGCGGGATCACCCGCTTCTTCTCATCCGAATTGCAGTCGGAGCAGGAGGACCGGGTCCGGCTCGAATCGGACATTCGCGAGGCTCTTGCAGCCAAGCAATTCCATCTGGCCTTCCAACCGCTGGTCAATGCGCGCACCCAGAAGCTGGTCGGCTTCGAAGCATTGCTGCGCTGGAACCACCCGGTGCGCGGCTTTGTCCCGCCCAACGTGTTCATTCCCGTGGCGGAGGAATGCGGCCTGATGGGCCCGATCGGTGAATTCGTCATCGACGAGGCGTGCCGCGCGGCGTCGCAGTGGCCCGAACCGATTACGGTGGCGCTCAACATCAGCCCCAAGCAGATCGCGCAGCCGGGCCTGCCAAACATCGTCAGCCACAGCCTGGCGCGCTACAAATTGCCGGCCAACCGCATCGAACTGGAGGTCACCGAAGGCGTCTTCCTTGGCGACAGCAACCAAACGCTGGACGTGCTCGGCCGCCTTCGCGCGCTTGGCGTCGGCATTGCGCTGGACGACTTCGGCACGGGTTATTCGTCGATCGGCTATTTGAACAAGGCGGTGTTCCACAAGCTCAAGATCGACGGCAGCTTCGTTCGCGCCGCCGGCACCCAGCCGGGCAATGTCGCGATCATTCAGTCGATCGTTCAACTGGCCAAGAGCTTTCGCATGTCGGTCACGGCGGAAGGTGTCGAGACCGCCGAGGACTTCGAGCGGATGCGCGAACTGGGCTGCGACACCATCCAGGGCTATCTGTTCGGCAAGCCGCTGAGCTTCGACCGCGCCAACCAGATGGTCATGGGCTTAAGCTCGCGCCGGATGGCCGGCTAGGTCGAGCCTCTAGGGCGCGGTGGCAGCGGGGGTCGCCGCTGTAGCGGCCGTGTTCAGGCGTTCGCGAACGATCGACTTGGCGGTCTTGAACTCGCTGACGGTTACCCGCCCATCGCGGTTGGCATCGGCGAGCGACTTGAAAGCCGTAAGTGCCGGCTGTGCTTCGAAGCTCGACAGCCAGCCGTCGCGATTGCGGTCGAACAGCAGCATCGCCCAAGCATTCATTGCCGGATCCCGTTCGAACAAGGCGCCGGCTTCGGGGTTGAAGGCGAATTCGGAGGATTGTGCCGGTTGCCACGGGTCGGCCTGAGCCAGGATCGCTGCTGCCATGATGATCCCGATCGTCACTGGCCCGTCTCCTGTGCCAACATATACTGACGGTTCGCCACGAAAATGAACGCGTCAGCCAGACGTCGCCAAAGCGTTGCGCACGGCCACATCCAGCGCCTCGGCGCGGAACGGCTTGGCCAGCATCGCGGCCAATGGCGCGACCCGTTTGATCGCATCTGTTTCGCTATAACCCGAGACGAACAGCAATCGTTGCGCCGGGAACTCGGCCAGCATGATGCTGGCAACCTCCGCGCCTGACATTCCAGGCATGAGGTAGTCCAGCACAACGAGGTTGGGCCGCGATTCTCGCCACGCCGCCAGGCCGGTCGCTCCATCGGCGGCTTCGCTGACGACATAGCCAAGCTCTTCCAGGCCGGCGACGATGAAGTCGCGCACATCCGGGTCGTCATCGACCACCAGCACGGACGCCGCGGGATCCTTTGTCTTGCGGGCGGCGACGTTGCCGATCGGTTCGGGATCGCCGGTTGCAGTCTCCGATGCTCGGCGCAGCAGCAAGCGAATGCATGTGCCCTCGCCGGGCTTGCTTTCGATCCGCGCGGTTCCGCCCGACTGGCGCGCCACGCCATAGACCATCGACAGGCCTAGCCCGGTGCCCTTGCCGACTTCCTTCGTGGTGAAGAATGGCTCGAATGCCCGCTCCACCACCTCGGGCGGCATGCCGCAGCCGCTGTCTCCGATGGACAGCTCCAGATATTCGCCATCCTCGACGTCCGGATCGCCCTGAACCGTGCGCCGCTCGGTGCGCACGGTCAGTATGCCGCCCTCCGGCATGGCGTCGCGGGCGTTGATCGCCAGATTGAGCACCGCGAGTTCAAGCTGGGTGGGGTCGGCGAGTACGGGCACCTTGTCCGTACTCAGGTCGAAGCGCTTTTCGATCGCGGGCCCGAGCACGTTGCGGAGCAAGGGGCGCATGTTCTCGATCAACGGCGCCACCACGATGGGCCGCACTTCCAGCCGCTGGACCCGGCTGAACGCCAGCAGTTGCGCCGTCAGCCGGGCACCGCGCTCGGCCGCTTCCAAAGCGTTCACCGCATAACGCTTGAGCTTCGGATCCTCCTCGCGCTTGACGATGAGGTCCAGCCCGCCAACCACAACTGTCAGCAGATTGTTGAAGTCGTGCGCGATGCCGCCGGTAAGCTGGCCGAGCGCTTCCATCTTCTGGCTTTGGCGCAGTTGTTCCTGGGTCAGCTTGAGTTCGGTAACGTCGCGCGCTTCCAGCAGCAGGTGATCGAACTGCGCGCGTTCATCCCTGACCGGCTGGATAACGATATCGAGCACCATTGCCCGGCCGTTTGGCGCGCTGAGTGAGACTTCCTCATGAGCAACCTGGCCCGAGGCAGCGGCTTCGGCCATCCGCCTGAGCGCGTCACGTGCGGACGGCTGATCGGCCACCGACGGAGCGTCCCACAAAAGCTGCCCGGTCAGCGCGTCGGCCGATTGATCTGACCAGGCGCGGGGATGCTGATTGACCTGGATAATGGTGCCGTCGCGCTCGGCCAGCACGATGGTGGTCTGGGCGGAATCGAAGATCGCGCGGAAGCGCGACTCGCTGGCGGACAGCTCGGCGGTTCGAGCGTCGACCTGACGGCGAAGCTCCAGCTCGCCTTGCTTGATCGCGGTGATGTCGAAAGCTGCTCCGATGAACCCGACGAACTGCCCGTCCGGGCCGAAGCGCGGTCGCGAGACGGAGCGCAGCCAGCGATACTCGCCATCGGCTCGTCGAAAGCGCCCCTCCAGCGTGAACGGTTTCAGAGTGGCTTCGCCCGCAATGCTCTCGCGGCCGATCCGCTCGAGGTCATCGGGGTGGATCCACTTGCTCCAGTCGTGGGTGCGGGCTTCGTCCCGGTTCAGACCGGCAAACTCGACATAGGCTTCGTTGACGAAGTCGCGGCTGCGATCGAGCCGGGTGACCCACATCAGCACCGGTGCGGAGTCGGCAATGCGGCGAAACCGTGCCTCACTTTCGCGCAGCGAGCGCTCGGCCACCCGTTGTTCGGTAACATCCTGGAGGATCACGATCATGCCCTGGCGCGTGCCGTCCAGGGCGGTTTGCGGCACATAGTCGGTCTGCACGGCCAGCAGCCCACGCGTGGGATGCTGAAACTCGGCGGCGAACCACTGCCGCTCGCCCGCCAAGCCCGCGGCGATCAACGCTTCGCGGTCGCCATACGCCCGATCGCCCATGACTTCGCGCATGGTACGGCCAAGGATGTCGCGGCGCCGGACCTCGAAAAACCGAGCGAACGCCTGGTTCACAAAGGTGTAGCGCTGCGCCGGGTCGACCATCGCCACCGGCATTGGCAAAGCGTCGGCAATGCCGAGTATTTGGCCGACATCGAAGTTCGGCAGCGGCGGCACGGGTGAAGGCGTGGGTGCAGCCGCCGGAGCGTCGTTTTCACCGGCTTCGGGCTGGATCGTCACATCCGTCATCGCGAGCGAGTGTATCAAGCGTTTATCGCCTCTGGCTAGTGGCCGAGATTCTGGAGCCATTGCTGTCCTACAACCAAGCACGTGGATTAGAGGCAAGACCCATCATCAAGGCCGCCGCCATGACCAGAAACGCTTCCAAGCCGACAAGCAAACCTGTGAAGGCCGTCGCCCTCCGCGCCGAGTCGCCGTGCGGCAAGGCATCGGCGGCTCAATCCGTTGCCGATGCCGGCATTGTCTTTGCGGCCCTTATAGAACCTTATCTCGTCAAGCTCGCGTCCGAGCGCGAGGCACGCTTGGCAGGCAGAGTGGTCGAGGCAGACTTCGCGCTGCGCCAAGCGACCGTGTACGAGATCGCGCTTGATCTGGCAGCCGGCAGCAACGGCGAGATCGGGATGGAGGCGCTGCGATCTGCGTGTGCGTCGGGGAAGTTGTCCCTGGAGGACGTGGCGGAGAGCCCATTAAGCAAGCTGCTCGGCGATGCCCGGAGGGCGCTTTGGGCGGAACTCGCGGCGCCGCATCGACCCGACAAGACTGGCGAGAAATTACTGCAATACGATCCCGCTACTGGCCTCGTGATCGAACCCGCCGAGTTGATCGAAGGTGGCAAGAACCTTCTCGCGCAGAAGCTGGCGCTACAGGAACGACATGAAGAGGCAGCCCGGGCGCAGGTTGCGTGGGAAGCCGGCAATCACGCGGCGCGGGGCAACACAGGTTAAACCAGCAAGGTTACACCAAGAAGTCAGTCCGCAATTACCCATGGCTCTGCTAATAATTAACAGGTGCAAAGCGATGTTTATAGATCACGGATCAGGGCGATCTGGGAGCTATGCTTAGGTTTAAATCCTCGTTACAATGCCGAGGTGCGAACTGTTGTCGCGCTTAACATGGTGGCAGACAGGACAAGTTGCGAATGCATGGGCAAGCGGATTTCACGCTGGCGTCGCGGCTTCGGGTAAGGCGACGTTTGACACTTGATCGCTTGCTCGGCTTCGACGACCGAAGCACCACTCTCATCGTTGCAGCCGGGCTTTTGATCGGTGTCGGGATTCGAACGGCGAACAATGCCATTCGCGCGAAAGCCGGTGCTGGTGGCGAAGCGGCGCACGTGGCGGAAGCGATCGCGCAGGGTCGCGGCTTTGCGGACGCCTTCGATCTCGGCCAGGGCGCGACGGCTCACCTGCTCCCAGTGTCGCCCGGGATCGCGGGACTAGTCTATTCCTTGCTCGGCGTTCGCTCTTTGCCCGCAGAGATCGTTCTTGCAACATGGTCGATCATGCTCGCGATGGGCTCTTACGTCGTCTTTTCGCATGTTTTCAAACGTATCGGCGTCACCGATCGAGCGCGCGCGGGGGCCTTGCTGTATCTCGCGCTGATCCCGGTTTACCTGAGAGTGGAAGCGGTGGATTTCCGCATCTGGGAAGGTGCGCTCGCGGCCATGCTGAGCGCTTTGCTGCTGATGCAGGCGACGTCTGACCAGCCCGCCCGGACCAACGGCCAGACTGCCTTATTGGCCTTGAATGCGGCGCTGCTTTTCTTCGTCAATCCGATCGTCGGGATCGGAGGCTTCGCCTGCCTTGCCTGGCTCGCGCTAACCCGCTGGAACATTCGGAAAACTACTACCGTTTTCGCGCTGACGGTGGTGCTCGCCGCTGCTTTCGTCGCCCCCTGGGCGATCCGCAACCACCAGGCTTTGGGTGTGCCGATCGCCTTGCGAAGCAATGCCGGCCTTGAGCTTGCTGTCGGCACGGACCCTGCCATGCTGGGCAATGAAGCACCGAACCAAGTGTATCACGAGCGCTTGGCCAGGATACATCCAATGCAAAGCCCTGCAGCCTTCGAGATGGTCAAGCAAATCGGAGAAGTTCGCTATGCCCGGCTGGTCGGCGAACAGACAAAGAAATGGATCTTAGAGAACCCGGGTCTCGAAGCGAGGATCTTACTCCTGCACTTGCGCCAGACATTCGCTCCCGAGCCGTGGGTTTTTCGGATCTGGGGCAAGTCGAGATGGCCCGTCGAACAGTCGGTGCTGGTCACTCTGGTTGGAGTGGCAGGGCTCGCGGGCGTGTTCACTGCTCTTGTTCGACGGCGCCGCAATTGGTGCCTGGTTGCGATCATGATCCTGGTGCCGGCGATCGCCATGAGCCCGTTTCAGCCGATCACGCGCTACATCTATGCCTATCACGCGATCCTGACGTTTCCAGCAGTCGAGGCGCTGCTTTGGCTGTTCCGCAAGCGAAGCCTCTTACAAGCGAAGCTGGTCGGGGGGAGCGGCCGGTTCCAACTACCGGTGCCTCCGACCGCAAGCGCTCAAGGCTTGTTCTCCCAAACAGAGATGGCCTCTACCCCTCGTCGCCCATCTTGAGAGCGGCGATGAACGCTTCTTGCGGGATGCTGACATTGCCATATTCGCGCATGCGCTTCTTGCCTTCGCGCTGCTTGTCCAGCAGCTTGCGTTTGCGGCTGGCGTCGCCGCCGTAGCATTTGGCGGTAACGTCCTTGCGCATCGCGCTGATCGTCTCGCGGGCGATGACCTTCCCGCCGATCGCGGCCTGGATCGGAATCTTGAACAGATGGCGGGGGATGAGGTCCTTCAATCGCTCGACCATGCCGCGGCCCCGCATTTCGGCGGTGCCGCGGTGGACGATCATAGACAGTGCGTCGACGGGCTCCTCATTAACCAGGATGCTCATCTTCACGAGGTCGCCCTCGCGCATGCCGATTTGGTGATAGTCGAAGCTGGCATAGCCCTTCGACATCGATTTCAAGCGGTCATAGAAATCGAACACCACCTCGTTGAGCGGAAGCTCGTAGGTCAGCTGGGCGCGGCCGCCGACGTAGGTGAGATTCTTCTGGATGCCGCGGCGATCCTGGCACAATTTGAGGATCGGCCCGAGATATTCGTCTGGAACGTAGATCACCGCCTCGATCCACGGCTCCTCGATGCTCGCAATGCGGCTAGGGTCGGGCATGTCGGCGGGGTTGTGGAGCTCGATCACGCTGCCGCCGTCGTCGCCGTCGCCGACCACCACGCGGCCCGAGGTGGCGCCGGGATCGCCGCGCTTGGCCCGGTTGAGCGTCATCCGGTACACCACCGAGGGTGCAGTGGTGATGAGGTCGAGATCATATTCGCGGGTCAGCCGCTCCTGGATGATCTCCAGGTGGAGCAGGCCGAGGAAGCCGCAGCGAAAGCCAAAGCCAAGCGCGGCGCTGCTTTCGGTCTCGAAGGTGAAGCTGGCATCGTTGAGCCGAAGCTTGCTGATGCTTTCGCGCAATTTGTCGAAGTCGGCGGCGTCGACCGGGAACAGGCCGCAGAACACCACCGGCTGGACTTCCTTGAAGCCGGGGAGCGCTTCGAGGGCAGGGCGGCGAGCGTCGGTGATGGTGTCGCCGACGCGGGTCTGGGCGACTTCCTTGATCTGCGCGGTGATGATTCCGATTTCGCCCGCGGCGAGCTCGGGCAGCACTTCCAATTTGGGCCGCATGCAGCCGACGCGGTCGACCAGGTGGCGCGTGCCCGCGGCCATGAACATGATCTCCTGACCCTTGCGGATGACCCCGTCGATGACGCGGATCAGGATTACCACGCCCAGATACGGGTCGTACCAGCTGTCGACCAGCATCGCCTTCAAAGGCGCCTCGCGGTCGCCCTTGGGTGGGGGGATGCGTTCGACAATGGCGTCGAGCACGTCCTCGATGCCGATGCCGGCCTTGGCGCTGGTCATCACCGCGTTGGAAGCGTCGAGGCCGATCACTTCCTCGATCTCGGCGCGAACCTTTTCGGGCTCCGCGGCGGGCAGGTCGATCTTGTTGATCACCGGCACGATTTCATGGTCGTGCTCGATCGACTGGTAGACGTTGGCGAGCGTTTGCGCCTCCACCCCCTGCGCGGCGTCCACGACCAGCAAAGCGCCTTCGCAGGCGGCGAGGCTGCGGCTGACTTCATAGGCGAAGTCGACGTGCCCCGGCGTGTCCATCAGGCTGAGCTCATAGCCCTTCCAGTGCAGGCGCACGGTTTGCGCCTTGATGGTGATCCCGCGTTCCTTCTCGATGTCCATATTGTCGAGCACCTGGCTCGACATCTCGCGCGCTGTCAGGCCGCCGGTGGTCTGGATCAGCCGATCGGCGAGCGTCGATTTACCATGGTCGATGTGAGCGATGATCGAGAAATTACGGATGAGGTTGATCGGCGTCGACAAAATCGGGGTCTTTGCAGAATGAGGGAGTTGCCGCGCCGCTAGCACAAGGCGCGCCGCATGTCAGTGCGGGCATGGATGTCGGGACCTCGTGGCGACTGGGTTCGATCGGCTTGTTCCCCGTCGAAAAGGCATTGCGCCATTTCAGCCACGCCTTACCTCAGGGCAGCTGAATTCCTTCATGCCGTTGGAGCATCACCCCACATGCGTTTGTCCCCAATCTCCGCCTTGCTGGCCGGCGTCGCCGCCTGCATTCCCGCCGTCGCTATGGCGCAGACGGCCCCGGCGCCCGCGCCCGTGGCGTCGCTGGTGAGCCAGGTGTCGATCCCCAATTCGGTGTTCAAGCTGGATAACGGCCTGACCGTGGTGGTGCATGAGGACCGCAAAGCGCCGGTGGTGGCGGTCAGCATGTGGTACAATGTCGGGTCCAAAGACGAGCCGGCGGGCAAGACGGGCTTCGCGCATCTTTTCGAACATCTGATGTTCAACGGGTCGGAAAACCTGCCCGGCGACAGCTTTACCTATTTGCAGCAGGCCGGCGCGACGGACGTCAACGGATCGACCGCTTTCGACCGCACCAATTATTACGAGACGGTGCCGCGCGGCGCGCTGGAAAAGGCGCTGTTCCTGGAAAGCGACCGAATGGGCTATCTGCTCGGCGCGGTTACCCAGAAGAACCTCGATAATCAGCGCGGCGTGGTCCAGAACGAGAAGCGTCAGGGGGATAATAACCCGGGCGGGCTGGTGTTCTACGAGGTGCTCAAGAACCTCTTCCCGGTCGGCCACCCCTACCATCACAACATCATCGGATCGATGGCCGACCTGGATGCGGCCAGCCTGACCGACGTGCAGAATTGGTTCCGCCAGAACTATGGGCCGAACAATGCGGTGCTGGCGCTGGCCGGCGACATCAACGCCGCCGAAGCGCGCCCGTTGGTCGAAAAGTACTTCGGTGCGATCAAGCGGGGGCCGGTCAACAATCCGGCCCAGGCCGCCGTGCCCACATTGCCCGTCCGGCCAATCACCACGATGCGGGATCGCGTCGCCGCCACGCAGGTGATGTCCTATTGGCCGGTGCCGGGATTGCTGTCCAAGGACCTGGCCGCGCTGGACGTGGGCGGCTCGATCCTCGGCGGGCTGGCGTCATCGCGGCTCGACCGGGTGCTGGTGCGCGACGAAAAGATCCTGCTCAGCGTGTCCGCCGGGATTTCGCCATTTCACCGCGTCGGCATCTTCCAGATCGCCGGTACGGTGAAGCCGGGGATCGACCCTGCGGTGGCCGAAAGGCGCATCAACGAGGTGGTTGCGGACTTCATCGCCAAGGGGCCGACCGACGCCGAAGTTCGCCGTGCGGCCACCGCCGAAATCGCCAGCGAAATCCGCGGCCTGGAGGAAGTCGGCGGCAAGGGTGTCGCTTTGGCCGAGGGGCAGCTTTATGCCGGCAATCCCAATTACTATAAGACATCCCTCAACGCGTTCGCGGCGGTTACGCCCGGGCAGGTTCGCACGACTTTGAAGCAGTGGCTCGGCAAGCCGGCGTTCCGCATGCGCCTCGTTCCGGGCGACCGGCCGGCCTATGAAGAGACCAAGGTCACGCCCAAGGCGGCAGGTGCAGCCGCTGGTGCGGCGCCGCCATCCACCAAGCGCGAGGTGCCGGCGATCGGCCAGGTGGCCGCGCTGCAATTCCCTGGCGTGGAGCGCGCCAGGCTGAGCAACGGGGTGCAGGTTACCTATGCTCGCCGAAGCGCGGTGCCTGTGACGCAAATGGCCTTGGTATTCGACGCCGGCGGGGCCGCCGACGCACCCAATGCGCGCGGGCTTCAGGGCCTGACCCTGAGTCTGCTGGATGAGGGTGCCGGCGGCCTCGACGCGCAAGCCATTGCGGAGCGGCAGGAGGAGCTTGGCGCCCAGATCGGCAGCTCCTCCAGCGCCGATGTCAGCCAGGTGGCCCTGTCCGCCTTGTCGGCCAATCTGGCGCCGTCGCTCGACCTGCTGGAGAAGGTAGTCGAACAGCCGACCTTTGCGCCGGCCGACGTGGAGCGCGTGCGCACGCAATTGCTGACGGGCATCGCGCAGCAGCAGAAGGACCCCAACCAGATCGCCGCGCGCGCCTTGCCTCGGCTGCTGTACGGGGCGAACCATCCTTATGCGTCGCTCGGCTCAGGCGATCCGGTGGCTGTTAAGGGCTTCACCCGCGCCGACCTAGTCAACTTTCAGCAGCGTTGGCTAAGGCCGGACAACGTCAAGGTGTTCGTCGTGTCCGACCTGCCGCTGTCCGCCTTGCAGCCGCAGTTGGAGGCGCGCTTTGGAACATGGGCTGCTCCGGCCACGCCCAAGGGCACCAAGACCTTTGCCGCGGTGCCGGCGCGTCCGGCCAAGCAGCGCATCGTGCTCATCGACCGGCCAGCGTCGCCGCAATCGGTGATCCTTGGCGGGCAAGTGACCCCCCTTGACCCCCGCGCCGACATCTTGGCGGCACAGGGGGCGAGCGAGGTGCTTGGTGGCAATTTCCTGTCGCGTATCAACACCGACCTTCGCGAGACCAAGGGGTGGAGCTATGGCGTCAACGGCAATCTCTCGCTCAGCCAGCAGGCGGTGCCGTTCATTGTGCGGGCCCCGGTGCAGGCCGACCGCACCGGCGATTCCATCGCGGCGCTTAACTCGAACATCGGCGACATTCTTGGCAGCAAGGGCGTCAGCAGCGACGAACTGACTCGGCTAGTGAGCAACAATGTCGACGTGCTGACCGGCCGCTTCGAGACCGGATCAGCGGTGTTGCAGGCGCTGATCAGCAATGACCTTTATGGCCGTCCGGACAATTACTATCAGGCGCTGGGCGGGCGGTATCGTGCGCTGACGCAAAGCGGTCTGGACACGGCGCTGAAGGGTGCAGTTGAACCCAATGCGTTCGTCTGGGTGGTCGTCGGCGATGCGGCCAAGGTCCGTCCGCAACTCGAAAGGCTCGGCATGCCGATCGAGGTCATGCCGGCGATCTGAATGCTAGCCGGTTAGTCGCCGGCAAGCTTCAGCGCACGCGGGTGACGTGGCCCATCTTGCGTCCGGGCCTCGGCGGGCCTTTGCCGTAAAGGTGCACCGAGGCGCCGGCTTGCGCGACGAGGTCGGGCCAGCCGAGCACGTCGTTGCCGATCAGATTGTCCATTTCAGCGCCGGCTACCCGCAAGGCCGGGGAGCCCAGCGGAAGGCCGCAGACCGCGCGGATATGCTGTTCAAATTGCGAGCAGTGCGCGGCCTCGATGGTGAGGTGACCGCTATTGTGCACGCGAGGGGCGATTTCGTTGACCAAGGGACCCGCGGCGGTGGCAAAGAATTCCACGGTGAGCACGCCGTGGTGGTTGAGGCGCTCGGCGATGCTTCGCGCCATGCGGCGCGCCTGCTCGACATGGCCAGCAACGGCCTCGCTCGCGGGCACGATCGAGCGGCGCAAAATGCCGCCCTCGTGATGGTTCTGTGCGGAGTCGAAGAACGCCACCGAGCCATCGATGCCGCGCGCCAGAATGACCGAGAATTCGGCGTCGAAGGCGATCCCTGCCTCGGCCACCGCCGGTTGCTCGCCGATGGCGGCCCACGCCTGCGCGGCATCGGCGGCCGAGTGGACCCATGCCTGCCCCTTGCCGTCATAGCCGTAGCGGCGCGACTTGAGCACCAAGGGCAAGCCGAGAGCGGCGACGGCGTCGTCGATGTCGCTGAGGCTGTTCACCGGGCACCACGGCGCCACGGCGGCGCCGCTCGCTTCGAGGTAGCGTTTCTCCTCGGCCCGGTCCTGCGCCGTGGCCAGCGATCGTGCGCTTGGGCGCAGCTTGGCGGCAATCCCGGCCAGCGGCGCCACGGCAAGGTTCTCGAACTCGTAGGTGACGACGTCGACGGCGTCGGCGAAGCGCTTCAGCGCGGCGGCATCGTTGAAGGCGGCGCGGGTGAAGGCAGCGGCGACGTCGGCGGCGACGGGATGCTCGTGAGGATCGAAGATGTGGCAGCGATAGCCAAGCTGTGCGGCGGCCATCGCCAGCATCCGGCCAAGCTGCCCGCCACCGATGATCCCGATCATTCCGCCAGGTGCGATCATCACCGCGGCGACTCAGCCACCGCCTCGGTCTGGGCCGCGCGCCACGCTGCTAGCCGCTTCGCCAAGCCTTCGTCACCAAGCGCCAATATGCTCGCCGCCAGCAGACCGGCGTTGACGGCTCCAGGGCGCCCGATTGCAAGCGTGGCCACGGGCACGCCAGCGGGCATCTGCACGATCGACAGCAGGCTATCCATGCCCTTGAGCGCCTTGCTTTCGACGGGCACGCCGAGCACCGGCAAGGGCGTCATGGCGGCGGCCATGCCGGGCAGATGCGCGGCACCGCCAGCACCGGCGATGATCACCTGCAGCCCGCGCGACTTGGCCTCGGCGGCATAGCGATAGAGCCGGTCGGGAGTGCGGTGCGCGGATACAACGCGGCTTTCGTGGAGCACGCCGAGTGTGTCGAGCATCTCGCTGGCGTGGCGCATGGTATCCCAGTCGGATTGGCTGCCCATGATGATGCCGACCTTGATCGTCGCCTCGTCGCTCACGTTCATCGCACTCCGCCCGCCAAGGGCCGGGGTCTAGAGGGGCCGCCTCGACGGTGCAATCGCCACTTTCCCAAGGGCTATTTTCTGCGTTATGGTCGTACGTTGGCGTGGAGTCCTGTTGCGCAATGATCCGTTCGTCGTCACCCGAAGCCGAGGATCCATCTGCCTTGATCCTCGAGATCGGCCGACTTCGCGCGGACGTGGCACGGCTGGAGCAGCGCATCGAGGATCTCGACCGGCTGGCGCATCACGACAGTCTGGTGCCCTTGCCCAATCGCCGTGGCTTCATCCGCCAACTCGAGCGAACGATCGCGCTGATCGACCGCTACGGCGACGAAGCGGCCTTGTTGTTCGTCGATGTCGACGGTTTAAAGTCGCTCAACGACAGCTTTGGACACCATGCCGGCGATGCCGCTCTGCTCCACGTGGCGACGGTGCTGGTGGACGGCGTGCGCGAGGGCGATTGTGTGGCCCGCTTCGGGGGCGACGAGTTTACCGTGTTGCTGGAGCGTGCCGCTCCGGCAGAGGCGTTGGAGACGGCGATGCGGCTGACCAATGCCATTCCGGGCACGCGGTTCGTGCACGACGGCGAGGTGATTCCTTTATCCGCGGCGATCGGCGTGACGGCAATCGTGCCGGGCGATCAGGCAGACGCGGTGCTGATCCGTGCGGACCGCGCCATGTATGAGGAAAAAGCGGCGGCCTGAGCGGAAGAACCTACCGCTCGCTAAGGTAGTAGCGCTCCCGCACTCCGAGCGAATCGTCAAGTTCGTAGACGATCGGCTGGCCGGTCGGAATCTCCAGCCCGACGATGTCGCTGTCCGAAATGCGTGACAACTGCTTTTCAAGAGCGCGCAGGGAATTGCCGTGAGCAGCGACGATGACCCGCTCGCCGGCGACCAGCGCGGGCATGATGTGGTTCTCGAAATAGGGCAGCACGCGCTCAATGGTGTTCTTGAGGCTTTCGCTCGAAGGCACGGGCACGTCGGCATAGCGGCGGTCGCTGCTCATCACGTAGGGGCTGTCGGCTTCGAGCGGCGGAGGAGGGACATCGAAGCTGCGGCGCCAGATCTTGACTTGTTCCTCGCCGACCTTGGCTACCGTCTCGGCCTTGTTGAGGCCGGTCAGCCCGCCATAGTGCCGCTCGTTGAGGTGCCAGTCCTTGGTCACGGGCAACCAGGCGCGATCCATCTCGTCGAGCACCAGATTGAGGGTGCGAATGGCACGTCGCTGGACGGAAGTGAACGCCCGGTCGAAGTCGAAGCCTTTCTCACGCAGCAAGCGTCCGGCGGCCTTGGCCTCGGCGACGCCGGCTTCGGTCAGGTCGACGTCCCACCAGCCGGTGAAGCGATTTTCCAAGTTCCACTGCGACTGGCCATGACGAAGAAGCACGAGGGTGGGCATCAGTTCTGCTCCCCTTCGGCCAGCACCGGAAGCAGTGCGTGCAAGGCGCGTAGGCAATCGTGCGCGAGATATTTCGAGCGCTCGGGGCTCCAGCCGTAAAGCGGGTCGGGCAAGTCGTCATTGTCCTTGAAGGGCATTTCCAGCGTCATCGACACGCAGCCGAAGCGTTCGGCCAATTGGGTGGTCGACATCGAGAGATTGGCGCGGCCGGGTGCGGCAAGTTCGTAGCCGCGGCGGGTCTGGAAATCGGGCGAAATGCCTTCAAGCGTTTCGGCGAACAGTTTGTAGACGCGCGACTGGCGCGGCGTCAGCGAGGGAATGCCTTCGAAGCCGGCAAGGAAATTGGCGGGGATCGCCTCATCGCCGTGGATGTCCATCGCGAACACCGGCGGGGCGGCGTCCATGGCGGCCAGCACGCAGAGAACTTCGGGGCTCTTGTCGGCGGTGGGCGCGTGCCATTCGCGGTTGAGGTTCACGCCCGCAGCATTGGTTCGAAGGTGGCCGCGTCGCGAACCATCGGGGTTCATGTTGGGTACAAGATGGATGGTCAGCGCCTCGCGCAGCCGGCGCGCAACCGGCTGGTCAGGGTCGACCAGCATTTCCAGCGCGCCCTCCATCCAATATTCGGCCATGCTCTCGCCGGGATGCTGGCGGGCGTAGATCCAGGCGGTCAGCGGGCCGTCGCCGATCGTCAGGCAATCGATGTCCTGTCCATCCAGGCTCTGGCCGAGCGAGCGGTAGGCAACACCCGGCAGGCTGGACAGGGTGGCGATCAGATCGTTGTGCCGCTCCATCGAGTAAGGCGCGAAATAGGCCAGCCACACGCAATCGCTGTCGGGGGTCAGCGGGATCGTCAGGATGCCGTCGGCGTAACTGGTCTCGCTGACCTGCTCCCAGATCTCGCGATCGGTGGACATGCGCGCGCGATAGTCGGGCCAGCCGTCCGGATAGGCCGAGTCGCCGCAATTTAGGATGCGCAAGGTGAGGGCGCGGTCGGCGGCGCCGGTCAGCTTGAAGTGGAACCACTGGTAGAAATCGGACTGGTGATCCTTGACGATCTCCAGATCGATGCGGTCGCCCTCGATCGCGACCAGGCGGATGTTGCCACTGTCGAATGCGCTGGAAATACCGATGGCCATGCCGGAGAAACTGCCTGTGCAAGAAAAAGGTTCGCCGCCCCTTACGGCCCGTGCCCTTGCCACGCCAAGAACAAAACGGTTAACCGCTGCGCCACGGCCGGGGGGTCGCTAGCGCTTTGCCGCACACAGGAAAGATCGACCGGCTCATGAACTCTCCCGCGCGCCCCAATGTCCTGGTCACCGGCGGCGCCGGTTACATCGGCAGTCATGCGGTGCTGGCGCTGCACGATGCGGGGTGGAACGTGGCGGTGGTCGACGATCTTTCCAGCGGGCGGCGCGAGGCGGTGCCGGAAGGCGTGGCATTGCTGCAGGCGGACGTCGCGGACGGCGCGGCGCTGGAGCCGTTTCTAAGGGAGCAGGGTATCGGTGCGATCATGCATTTCGCCGGGTCGATCGTGGTGCCGGACTCGGTCACCGATCCACTCGGTTATTATGCCAACAACACGGTTGCGAGCCACGCACTGATCGGAACGGCGGTCGCCGCCAGGGTCAAGCACGTCCTGTTCTCGTCCACGGCCGCCGTCTACGGCGCGCCCGAGGTGGTGCCGATCGACGAAGCGTCGCCGACCCGGCCGATCAATCCTTACGGTGCGTCCAAACTGATGACCGAATGGATGCTCGCCGACTGTGCGGCAGCCTATCCGTTCAACTATGGCGCGCTGCGGTACTTCAACGTCGCCGGCGCCGACCCGCAAGGTCGCTCGGGCCAGGTCGGCAAGGGCGCCACCCATTTGCTAAAGGTCGCGTGCGAGGCGGCGACCGGCAAGCGCGATCATGTGAACGTGTTCGGCACCGATTATGCGACGCCCGACGGGACGTGCATTCGCGATTATATCCACGTGTCGGACCTGGCCGCCGCGCACGTCGCTGCGCTGGAGCAACTGATCGCTGCGCCGGAAGAGAGCTTCACCCTGAACTGCGGCTATGGCCGGGGCTTTTCGGTGCTGGAGATGCTCGACGCGCTGGACAAGGTAAATGGCACACCGGTGCCGCGGGTGCTCGGTCCGCGCCGGGCGGGCGATCCGCCGCAGTTGGTCGCGTCCAACCGGGCGCTGGTCGAACGGCTTGGCTGGGAACCGGCGCGTGACCGTATCGAAGACATCATCGGCGACGCGCTTGCCTGGGAACGCCGCCTCACCTCCGTTCAAGGATAATCCCCCTGCGCCTAAACGTCTTGCTCGCGCCGCTGGCCGGCGTCCTGCTCACCGCTGCTGCTGCCCCAGTGTCCTTGCCAGCGTATCGCGCCGACCCGGCCGCCGCCCAGCGGGTGCGCGCAACGGTGGAGTTCCTGGCCGACGATCTGCTGGAAGGCCGCGGCACCGGCACGCGCGGGCACGGCATCGCTGCACGATATGTCGCCAGTCAGTTCAGCGCGCTTGGGCTGGAGCCGGGGGGCACCAACGGCAGCTGGTTCGTCGATGTGCCGCTGCGCCGCGCCAATCATGACGGAACGCCGGAAGCAGCGCTGATCGGCGCCAATGGCAAGCGCCAGCCGCTGGCGTGGGGCAAGGATGTCGCCGTGCGGCCGAGCCTCACCCAGGCCGAGCGGCGCATCGATGCGCCATTGGTGTTCGTTGGGTGGGGCCTTACCGACCAGCGTTCCGGCTATTCGGATTATGTCGGCGTCGACGTACGCGGCAAGATCGCGGTGATGTTCGCCGGCACGCCGCGCGGGTTGCCGTCCGATGTCGGGGCGCATCTGAGCCAGCAGAAGGACCGCTTCGCTGCCGACGCAGGGGCCATCGGCACGATCAGCATTCCGGGGCCGCAGCCGAGCCGCGATGTTGTCGCTGGCGGGGCTAACCGGCCGGTGACGGATTGGGTGGACGCCTCGGGCAGGACTGGCGACGGCGCCGGACTGCAGCTGCTTGGCAGCGCTTCGGCCGAAGCCGCGGCGCGACTGTTTGCCGGGGCGCCGGTGCCCTATGCAACGGTGCGCGCCAACGGCATGGCCAAGGGCGGGGGCCAGCGCTTCGCATTGACGACGCGGCTCGCGTTCACGGCCAGGAGCAAATGGGAAAACTTTACCAGCCCCGAGGTGATCGGGCGGCTGCCGGGCGGCGATCCGAAGCTTGCGCGCCAGCATGTGCTGCTGATGGGCCATCTCGACCATCTTGGGCTCAAGGCGGACGCCAAGCCGGGCGAGGACAACGTCTACAATGGCGCGCTCGATAATGCGGCAGGCGTGGCGACCATGCTGGAAGTCGCCAATGCGTTCGTCGCGTCGGGCAAGAAGCCACGCCGGTCGTTGCTGTTCATCGCGCATACTGGCGAGGAGGTCGGGCTGGTGGGCGCGTCTTTCTACGCCAACCATCCAACCGTTCCGATCGCTGATATCGGCGGGGCGGTGGATCTCGACATGCCGGTGCCGTTGTACGACTTCACGGATGTGGTGGCGTTCGGGTCGGAGCACAGCACGGTTGCGCGCGCGGTCAGCGAGGCGGGGCGCGGCATGGGCCTGACGCTCGGCCCCGATCCGATGCCGGAGCAGGGCATCTTCACACGGTCCGACCATTACCCGTTTGTGCTCAAGGGTATTCCCGCGGTGCTGTTGTTCACCGGCTATGGCGGCGGCGGCAAGCCGTTGTGGGACGAATTCTTTGCCAAGCGCTACCACAGCGTGCGCGATGACCTGTCGCAGAACATCAAGTGGGACGTGGCGGCGAAATATGCGGCGCTGAACTATCGTATCTCGCGCCTGCTGGCGGACAGCGATGCTCGCCCATTGTGGCTGCAGGGAAGCTATTTCGGCGACGTGGTGGCGCCAGGGCAGCCCCGCGCGCCGCGCTGAACGATGGCGCAACCTTGACTTGGGAGAGGCCCTCCCATAGGGGCGGCGCCTGAAGCTTGCGAGCAATCAGCCGCTTACGAGCAATCAACTCACTCTGAAGCATACAGGCGGTTACCGGCCATGAAGATTCGCAATTCCCTGAAGTCGCTCAAGGGCCGTCATCGCGACTGCCGCGTAATTCGTCGCCGCGGCCGTACTTATGTGATCAACAAGACCAATCGTCGCTTCAAGGCGCGCCAGGGCTAAGCCCTTGACGAACCTTGCCGAATTTCCTTCGGTTCGGTTCGTCGCAAAAAATTCACGCTTTGGCGTCCATTGGCGGTTCACTTCCAGCTACTATATAGTGGGAGTGAAGGAGCCTTTGTCATGACCCGGGTTTCGAAACTCATTACTGCCCTGAGCGCCGTCGCGGCGATCGCTGGCGGTGGAGCGTCGTCCGCATCGGCGATGCTTCAGCAGACCCCCAAAGGTTTCAACTACGAACTGCGCAACGGTCAGCGGATTCCGCGGCCGGGCGCGCGGGTTATCAAGGCAGACGGCAGCTGGCGCGAGGAAAGCCGCAACGGCAAGTGCGTCACGGTGCGCGAGAAGACCGCGACCGGGGAGCTCAAGGAAACCAATCGCTGCGATTGATCGCTGGCACCCCAGCGGAGCGCTCCAATCCGCTGATTGGAACCGGAACCAGTGCGCGTGGGGATTGCGGCCTTGCTGTGCTCCTCGCAATGGCGGTTGAGCCGGGGCGGCTCTAAACTCCCCGCCGTTCCTGCTCAGTCTTGCCGATGCGGCATTCCGGCAGCTTGAATTGGGCCATCTGCGTGCACGGGCGCACTTGGGCGCTGCCGTCCGGACCGACGAAGATTCCCCACGATCTCTTGTCCTCGCAGGTCGCCGACCACATCGATAGATTGTTGTGCTCGGTGACGTAGCCGGACTCGGTCACGCGCTTGCACCGCGCGCCGCTGTCCAGAATGGCGCGCTTGAGGCCAACGTTGCGAGCCATTTCGTCGAGCTGGTGCAACTTGTTCTGCTCGGCCGAGCGTACCGGGATCGCCGAATTGGCTGTGTTGCCCTGGACCGCGCTCTGGTCGCCGCCGCTGCCACAAGCACCGAGCATTACCGCCATTCCCATTGTCACAACGAAGCGCATCATCGGGTCTCCTGATTATATCGAATGCCAACGCACGCGGCGGCGCGAACGGCCAATGCGGTTGCACGTTCCACGGAGTCGGCACGGGCGAGCGCCACGCCCATGCGGCGACCGGGCAAGGCGCGCGGCTTGGCAAACAGGCGCAGGTCGACGGGCGCGTCGGCACAGCCAAGCGCCAGTGCATCGGCCACGCCGGTGTAAGTGAAGTCGCTACTGTCGCGATCGGCCAGGATCACCGCCGAGGCGGATGGCCCTGCCGTCTCGACTGCTCCGATCGGCAGGCCAAGAATGGCGCGAAGGTGGAGCTCAAACTCATTGGGCGACTGGCCGATCAGCGTCACCATGCCGGTGTCGTGCGGGCGCGGGCTCAGCTCGGAGAAGATCGCACGATCTCCGGCGATGAAGAACTCGACCCCGAACAGCCCATGACCGCCAAGTGCCGCCACGACCTTGCGCGACTGGTCCTGAGCGGACGCCAGGGCCGCAGCGGACAGGTTCGCAGGCTGCCAGCTTTCGCGATAGTCGCCTTTCTCCTGGCGATGGCCAATCGGCGCGCACAGGTGAATGCCGTCAGCCGCCGCCACGGTTAGCAAGGTGATCTCGCTATCGAAGGCAATGAACTGCTCGACGATGACGCGCGGGCGGTCGCCGCGCATGTTGGCCACGGCATGATCCCAGGCGGCCGCCACTTCGTCCGCCGAGCGCGCGACGCTCTGGCCCTTGCCCGACGAGGACATCACGGGCTTTATGACGCACGGCAAGCCAACCTCTGCCGCGGCGGCGAGTGCTTCCTCCTTTGTTTCGGCGAAGCGGTAGAGTGAGGTCTCCAGCCCGAGATCCTGGGCGGCGAAGTCGCGGATGCCGTCGCGGTTCATGGTCAGTTGTGCCGCGCGTGCACTGGGTGCCACGCGCCAACCCTCGCGCTCCAAGGCCAGCAGCGTGCCGGTGTCGATCGCCTCGATCTCCGGCACGATCACGTCGGGGCGGTGCTTCTCCACGGCCGCGCGCAATGCTGCGCCGTCGAGCATGGAAAAGACTTCGCAAGCGTCGGCCAGCTGCATGGCGGGAGCATTGGCATAGCGATCGCAAGCGGTGACGTGACAGCCGAGGCGCTTGGCGGCGATGGCGAACTCGCGGCCAAGCTCTCCGGCACCGAGAAGGAGGAGGCGGGCAAGGTACATGGCGAATGGGTAGCGTGCTGGTGCGCGCACGTCACTGGCGATTGCCGGCAAGCGCGCTACACTCGGGCATATGATCACCCTTGCCCTTGCGCTCGCCGCAGCTCCCGCGCCGCTGCTCACCCCAGCCGACATCATTGCCGCCGCCCCGCGATCGGCCTGGGCGAGCATCGCGCCGCAGGACCTGATGATCCTTGATTATGAGGGCGGCGGGCGGACGATCATCCAGCTCGCGCCGCAATTCGCGCCGGTGCACGTCGCCAATATTCGCGTGCTGGCCGGTGCCGACTATTGGAGCGGCGCCACGGTCTACCGCGTGCAGGACAATTACGTGTCCCAGTGGGGGACCAACGACGATGCCAAGGGCTTTCCGGTCGGCGTGGTGCGTAAGCCGCCGGCTGAATACACGCGCCCGCTCAAGGGCCTGACGCCCCGACCATTCCCGTTCGCCGACCCTTATGCGCCGCGGGTCGGCCATGCGCTCGGCTGGGCGGTGGCGTGGAACCCGGCCACCGCGCGGGCCAGCCTGACGCATTGCTATGGCACCGTCGGCGTGGGCCGCGACCTGCATCCCGACACCGGCACGGGCGGAGAGCTCTACACGGTGATCGGACACGGCACGCGGCACCTCGATCGCAACATCGCGATCGTGGGGCGAGTGATTGAGGGCATGGACCAGTTAAGCGCTCTGCCTCGCGGTACCGAGGCCTTGGGCATGTACAGCAAGGTGCAAACGCCCAAGCGGATCGTCGCGGTTCGTCTGGCGTCGGCGCTTGCGCCGGCGGAGCGGCCATCATTCGAATATATGCGGGAGGGCAGCGCCAGCTTCACGCGATATCTGCATCTGCGGGCCAACCGGCGCGATGCGTTCTACGAAGTTCCGGCGGGGGGTGTCGATTTGTGCAACGCGCCGGTGCCCGTGAGGCGGGCACCGGCGCCGCAATAGTCTCCCCCCTCCGGCGAGTACGCGAGGGAGCGACTTCGGCAACCCATCAAGAAGAGGGGAGCCACTGGAAGCCGGGGGGAGAGTTCCGTTACGCCGCGTAGGCGTGATGGGTGTCTCGATTACGGTGCTGGATCACCGGGGGGGCCTTGTGCGAGCGCATGCTCGCCTCCGCCAGCGGCAGGGCCGTGGAGCAGAAAGCGCATTCGGCGGACATCCGGCCGATCAGCCAGTGGGTCCGGCCGCAGCCAGGGCAATGATTGACTTCTTGCTCGCGGTACACAGCATGGTAGCCGCGGGCCTGCAGGTCGTGCTTCAGGCCAAGGTCGCCAAGGCTCGGGAAGTTCGCCATACGTTGAAGTCCTTTCAGTCGGGATCAACGGCGAAGTTGAGCGATGGTTTCATGAACGGATGCATTTGCATCCGACCCTATAGGGCTCGCAGGGCTTCCGCAGGCCGTGCGAGCAAGGCGGGCAAAGCGGCGAGCAAGGCGGTGATCACAGCCACGGCAACGCCGGCTAAGGGAAGAACTATCAGCGTTCCCCAATCGGGTGCGAAGTCGAGTTCGAACCACTGAGTCACGACGGCCCACCCTGCTCCCGTGCCAAGGGCGAATGCCGCTAGGGCGATGGCACCGCTCATTGCCAGGAACTCGATCAACTGGCTAGTGAGCACTTGGGCGCGCGTGGCCCCGACGAGCTTGAGCAACACGGCTTCGCGGGCGCGAGCAGCGCGAGTGGCGGCCACCGCGCCGGCCAGCACCGCCACACCGATTAGGATCGCGAGAGCGGTCGCCAGTCGAATGGCGGAATCCATCGCATTGAGGATCGCCGACACGCGGGTGACGACTTCGCCGACGCGGATGGCGCTGACCATTGGCAGATCGCGAGCCAGCGCGCGCTCCAGATCGAGCGTGGACGCGCCGGGGCGGGGCGGGGCTACAGTGGCCATCACTGTGTACGGCGCGCCCTCGAGGCTGCCGGGCGCGAAGATGAGCGCGAAGTTGAAGCCCATCGAGCGCCAGTCGATCTCCCGCAGATTGGCGATGCGAGCTTCGATCGGTCGGCCGAGCACCGCCACCGTCATGGTGTCACCCACCTTGAGGTTGAGCGCGGTTGCCGCGTCGCGGTCTAGCGAAACGAGGGGCGGGCCGCTGTAATCGGTCGGCCACCAACGGCCGGACACCACGCGATTGCCGGGAGGGAGGGCTCCGGCGAAGGTCAGTCCGCGGTCACCGCGCAGGATCCACGCGCCTTCGGGGATCGAGCGCATCTCACTTACCGGACGGCCATTGAGCGCCGTCACGGGACCGCGGAGGGACGGCACGGTGCGCAGTTCGGCACCCGGTAAGGTGCGGTTCGCCAGCGCGCGGAAGGTGGCTTCCCCGTCCGCCGGGATATCGAGCAGGAACAGGGCAGGGGCTTGTTGCGGCACGGTGGAGCGGATCGCGTTCGACAGGCTCGAGCCGATGCCGGAAAGTGCCACCAGCAGCGCCAGGCCGAGTCCGAGCGCGATGCTAAGGCGGATTGTCGCCGCACCGGGGCGGTGAAGCGCGGCGAGCCCCAAGCGCGTGATCGGTCCGCCGCGCTGGCTCAGCCCACGAGCGGTGCGGGCAATCAGCCAACCAAGCGCGGCGAAGATAAGCGTAAGCGCCGCGAACACGCCCAAGGCAGACAGGGTCAGCATGCGGCTGGTCGAAGTCGCGAGCGCCAGGGCGATGATCGCTGCAACGGCCAGTGCCGGGATGAGGAACGGCCGCCAGCCCCACGGGCCCGGCTCGCCAACGGCACCGCGCAGGATAGTGGCTGGGCGCTCGGATGCGGCACGCTCGATCGGCGTCCATGCCGCGGCCAGCGTGACCAGCAGGCCGAATGCGGCGGACAGCCCCAAGGCCGACCATTGCGGAGCCGGGTCGGGTTTAACCGGAAGCAGCGGGCCAGCCGCGGCGCCGACGATCGATGGGGCTACGGCTCCGATGATCAGGCCAACGGTGATTGCCAGCACCGCTAGCAGCGCGACGGATAGGCCGAGCATCGCGAAGAGGTCCGCCCGCCTGGCGCCATGGATCTTGAGCACGGCCACGGTGGAGCGGCGCGAGGCGGCAAAGGCACTCACAGCGCTGGCGATGCCGATGGCGCCGATGCCGAGCGCGCCAAGCGCGATCAACAGCAGCAATTGCCCGACGCGCTCGACGAAGCGGCGGGTGCCCTGCGCCGCCTCGCTCTTGTCGGTTACCCGCCACCCGCCGGTGTCGAAGCGCTGAGCGAAGCTTTTGCCGACCGGAAAGCTGTCGACGCTAGGCGGCAGGGTCACTCGGTAAGAACTGGAGTAAAGGCTGCCAGGCTGAATCAACTGCGTGGCGGCGAGGCCAGCGGGCGTGATCAGCACCGGCGGCGCCAAAGCAAAGCCTCCCGGCGCGGGAAGATCGGTGATGATTCCGTTGACGGTGAAGTCCGCGAAGCCAAGCTTGATCGGGCTGCCGAGCCGGAGGTTCAGCCGCTCGGCCAGTTCGCGGCCGATGGCGGCATCGCGGGGCGCCGACGGCATGCGCCCGCCGGGGAGGAGAGCGACTTTGCCTGCCGCCGGCCAGCCGGCCTCCACTGCGCTCAGGTCAACCAGCAGGCTGTCGCCGCTCGGCACGACCATGTTGGAGCGCAAAGTGGTGCTCGCCTTGACGCTGCCGAGCGCGCGGATCGCGGTCAGCTCGGCCGGTGTGGCGGCGCGCTGCGATACGCTGAGCGAAAGGTCGCCGCCGAGCAGATCGCGCCCGTTGCGTTCGATGGTGGAGCCGATCGCGCTGGCCAGGCTGGTCACCGCGGCGAGCCCGGCGACCGCGATCGCCAGGCACACGAGGAGCAGCCAAAGGCTTCCCCATCCGCCGCGCAGGTCGCGGCGGGCCAGCGCCAACGCGTTGCTCATCCGGCGATCTTGCCGTCGGCGATGCGCACGATGCGGTTGGCGCGGGCAGCGATCTGTTCGTCATGAGTGATCACCAGCAGCCCCGCGCCGGCGGCCTCAGCCTGCGCGAACAATAGGTCGGCCACCGCCTGACCCGTGCGACCGTCGAGATTGCCGGTGGGTTCGTCCGCCAGCAGCAACAATGGGCGCGGGGCGGTGGCACGGGCGATCGCTACCCGCTGCTGCTCGCCGCCGGAAAGTTGTGCTGGGTAATGGCCTTCGCGAGCAGCCAGGCCGACCGCCGCGAGCTCGGCGCGGGCACGGTCGCGGGCATCGGCAACGCCCGACAATTCCATTGGCACCAGCACGTTTTCGAGCGCGGTCATCGTGGGGAGGAGGTGAAATGCCTGCAGCACGACGCCGATCGACCGCCCGCGCAACCGCGCCAATTCGTCCTCGCCGAGCGCGCTCATGTCGGCGCCGAGCACGCGGGCACTGCCGCCGCTGGCCTTCTCCAGACCGGCGACCACCGCCAGCAGGCTGCTCTTGCCCGATCCCGAGGCGCCGAGAATGGCGACGGACTCGCCCTCGTCGAGGCGAAAGTCGACGCCGCGAAGGATGTCGGTCCGTGCATCCCCCTTGCCGAGCGTCAGTGTGATGTCGCGCAAATCGATCAAGGGGTCTTTGGCCATGCGCCTACAGGTGGGGATATTGTATCCAAGCCACAACCGCCTAGATCACCGCCATGCTTCGTTGGTTCATGATGCCCGCCCTTGCGCTCGCCGCTCCTGCCGCTGCCACTGCCGCCCAAACCGCGTCCCCGCCGGCGATCGAGGAGCCGTTCGTCCTGGCTTTCGGGGATAGTTTGACGGCAGGTTACGGCCTCAATCGCGGTCTTGGTTTCGCGCCCCAGCTGGAAGCGGCGCTGCGCCGGTCGGGGATCGTCGCGCATGTGCACGATGCCGGCGTGTCGGGGGACACCAGTTCGGGCGGCAAGGCGCGGCTCAAGTGGACGCTGGATGGATTGCCGCGCAAGCCGGATCTGGCCATCGTCGAACTTGGCGCGAACGACATGCTGCGCGGGGTCGATCCGGCGGTGACCAAGGCCAATCTCGATTCGATCTGCAACGAGCTGCGGTCACGCGGCATCCCGATCGTGGTCGCCGGCATGCTTGCGGCACCCAGCCTCGCACCGGGCTATCGTCGTGATTTCGAAAGCATCTTCCCCGGGCTGGCGCGCAAGTATGAGGCGCCGCTCTACCCGTTCTTCCTGGCGGGCGTGACCGGCAACCGTAACCTGGTGCTGCCGGACGGGCTCCATCCCAATTTTGAGGGTATAAAGCGGATCGTGACCGGCATTTTGCCAACGATCGAGCGAGCTTTGGCTCGGCCGCGCGAGACCGCCAAGTAGAGCCTAGAG
Organism: uncultured Sphingomicrobium sp.; assembly: GCA_964243335.1. Classification (GTDB taxonomy): domain Bacteria; phylum Pseudomonadota; class Alphaproteobacteria; order Sphingomonadales; family Sphingomonadaceae; genus Sphingomicrobium. The sequence continues at coordinate 59,318 of CAXTED010000009.1, forward strand.
CCGAACCGGCTGCGCGAGGGGGGTGGCGAACTCCGCGCCGATGCGGCCGGCCTCGACCCAGCGGATCACGGCATTGGCGCGATCGCGGCCGGGAAGCATCAGCCACACGCGCGCCCCGATCGCGAGATCCTGCGAGGTCTCGGCCATGAAGCCGGTTTCGGACAGGTTCAGCACGCGCGCCTCGCTGCCGAGGTCACCGAGTTCGCGCAACTTCGCGTCGATCTTGACCGGGATTCGCTCCGCGCGCCGCCTGTTTGGGCTTTCGATAAGTTCGCCGAGCCGCGCGTCGATGCTCACCTCATCAATCATTTTATATCTCGCAGGCCAGTCATATGGGTTGCACAACGCTTGGGCGGCGGAACGTGTGCCATGCATAGCCAAGTGCTCCTGCTGGCCGCTTCGGCGCTCGTCTGCAGATGTCAGATGAGACCGTAGGGCGCTAAACCGAATCATGAGCCGCCGGAAAAGACGGGCGTGTGGCTTCTAAGCGCGGATTTCCTAAGGATTTCTTGCCAGTGATCACGGCAGTGTGACCACGCCGACACTGTTCTGGGCCGTTCATCCGCTGTATGGACAGGTTAGGCCACAGCGGTGGTCGAAGAACGTTTTTCCAATAGAAGTGAGGGTGGCATGCGGGCGCGGTCGCTGATGATGATGGGTGTGGGCTTGGCAACGATGCCGATCGCGGCGGCTTTGGCGCAGGTCGCGCCGGCACCCGTCGGCGTGGATCCGCTGGCCGTGCAGCCTGCGATCCGGGCGCCCTTGCCCCAAGCGCTGCCCGCTCCCGTTATCAATCCCGATGGCACGGCGACACCTCCCGTTGCACCGCCGGCAGCGCCATTGCCGCCGCCGCCACCGCCGTTCTGGCAAGTGTCGGACGCGCAGGACCTGCTAAACGCCGTGCGTGCGGCGGGTGCCGATGGCCTCGATCCGTCCGACTATGATCCGGCCAAGCTGGAGGCGGCGATCCGCGCCAACAATGCGGGCTTGCTGGCGCAGGTCGCCACGGACACGTTCAACAAGCTGTCGTGGGACCTAGCGATGGGCCACGTCGTGCGCGCCTCGCGCAAGCAGTGGTTCGTTGTCGACAAGGATATGAACGCTGAGACGCAGCGTGCTCTGCTGGTGTCCGCGCTTGGTCAACGCAATATCGGCGCGGCGCTTCAGGGCTTGCTGCCGACTCATCCGCAATATGGTTCGCTCAAGGCGGCGCTGGTTGCGACATCGCCGACCGATACCGCCACGCTGAACCGCATCCGCCTTAACATGGACCGCTGGCGCTGGCTGCCGCGCGACCTTGGCTCGCGGTACATCATCGTCAACGTTCCGGCCCAGTTCGCCACTTTGGTGGAGAACTCTCAAACCCGCTGGAAGCATCGCGCGATTGCCGGTGCGGTCGCGACGCAAACTCCGCAACTGTCGGCGCTTGCGACCGGCGTCATCCTCAATCCGTGGTGGGAAGTGCCAAAGAGCATCGCCGGGTCCGTGGCGGGCAAGGCGGGCTATATTGCGGTCAAGGGCAAGGACGGAAAGGTCCAGCGCTGGCGGCAGCCGCCGGGACCGAGCAATGCGCTGGGCAAGATCAAGTTCGTCATGCCTAACGAACACGCCATCTACCTGCACGACACCAACAATCGCGGCCTGTTCGACAGCCGCGCGCGTTTTCTCAGCCATGGCTGCATCCGGACCGAGAAGATCCTCGACCTGGCGAGCGAGTTGCTGACCGATGATGCCGGCGAGTGGACGCAGGATCGTATCGATGCGGCTCTGGCGAGCGGCAAGACGGTGCAGGCGAACTTCTTCAAACCGCTGCCGGTGTACATCGTTTACTTCAGCGCCGCGGCGTTGGTGGACGGCAAGATCCAGCCTTACAACGATCTCTACGGTCGCGACGCTTTGGTGCTTGCCGCGCTCAATGCCCGTGACGGGCGGGGTCCGGTGACGGCCAAGCCAGCGGTCAAGGCTGCCGTAAAGGTGCCGGCGAAGAAGGTCACACGGACGGCCTCGAACTAGAGAGGGGGCGCCAAGGGCGCCACTGGGTCGAAGCGCTTTCGATGTAAGGGCTGGGGCCCGGCGTTCGCCGGAGAGCAGGGCTTAGGCGAGCTTGTCGGCGTAGATCATGCGGGCGTCGGCGAGGCGGTGCATGACCTGGTACTGGTCGGTCTTCCCAAAGGCGAAGCAGCCTTCCGAGCGGCCGAGCTTGCCGTGAATCGGGACCATGTCGGCCTCGGCATACCAGGCGTTGTGGATGACGATGGCGCGCGACTCGGCGTTGTTGTTGCTGCCATCGAGGCCCTGGACCTTCATCGAAAGCCCGTATTTGCCCATGTACAGTCCGGCTGTGGCATAGGCCCCGCTGCTGGTCGCCTCGGAGCCAGGCGTGTTGCTGAACTTCTCGACAAAGCCCGAGTGGCCCGGATCGGAGCCGCGGCCATGCGCCACCAGAAAGGTGTCGACCTTGCCCGACAGCAGGTCGACCAGGTGAAAGCGGGGCTCACGCGAAGCGAGGCTGAAGTCCACGACTCCGATGGTGTCCCGGTAGCGGATGCCAGCGCGATGAGTGTCGAGCGCGGCCTTGGCGCGGGCGAACAGGTTGGTGTTGATGCCGAGAGGGGTCGCGGGAGCAGCCGGAACCGGGAAGGTATTCGCGGGAATCGGCGGCTGGCTAAGCACGAGGGAGGGTAAACCGACCGGTCGTGCAGCGCTGCTAACCAGCATGGCGCCCGCCCCGACTGTACCCCAGCGCAGCATCTCGCGACGATCCAAGCTCATTGATACTCCTGTGGAAACTCAAAGAAAGTCTATACACGACAGAGGGTTAACGCGCGATAACCATTTGGCCGAACGGGCCTTGCTGGTCGCAGCCAGCGCACATTCCAGCGCATGCCGATCATTAAAGGTGCGGGTTGAAAAGGTTTGGGCACGCTGGTAGAGGCGCAGCACCGGCGTGGACCCTGTCCGCGGTGGGCATGACCTATTGGGGAAGTCTCACGGTCGGCGCGTGGCGCCGTTTGGAGTCCTCGCCAAACCGCCGGTTCGCCCCGGCAAGCCAAACAGAACATACGGGAGTTCAACGACTTTTTATGCAAATCATCGTTCGCGACAACAATGTCGACCAGGCGCTGCGCGCCCTCAAGAAGAAGCTGCAGCGCGAAGGTGTGTATCGCGAGATGAAGTTGCGTCGGCATTACGAGAAGCCGTCCGAAAAGCGTGCCCGTGAGCGCGCTGCTGCGATTCGGCGTGCCCGCAAGCTCGAGCGCAAGCGCGCCGAGCGCGAAGGCATTCGCGCTTAAGCGCCAAGCCCATCGAGCGAGGCGGCGCCTGTCGCAGTCTCGTTTTTGCTTTCTCCAGCCCGCTAGGCCGAACCGAACCGATGAGCGCCACCCAGGTCCCGTTTCGCCCGATCGCACGCGCTACGCGCATCCGCTTGTTTGCCGGGCTGATCTTCCTGGTGCTGGCCGGAGCCGGACTGGCCTGGTTCGGCGCGGGGGCGCTGCGCGGCGAGACCACCGCCAGCGGGATCCAGTTCCGCACGGTGACCAAGGGCGAAGGGCCGCTGATCACCCTCGCAGACGCGGCGCTGGTGGAATATACCGGCACCTTCGACGACGGGCGGACGTTCGATTCGACCGGCACACGTGGTCCAGCACCAATGGCACCCGCGCAAATGATCCCAGGTTTCGCCGAAGCCATGCAGAAGATGCAAAAGGGTGGCCGCTATCGGTTCCGTTTGCCTCCGGCCCTGGCTTATGGCTCGACGCCGCCGCCGGGCATGCCCAAGGATGCGGCGCTCAACTTCGACGTGCATATTGTGCAGGTGGCGCCCGGCGCCGCGGCGATGATGGCGGCGCAGCAGCAGCAACAGGCTGTCCAGCAGGGCATGGTCCCTCCGGGTGGCGCCGAAATGGGTCCTCCTCCGGGTCCGTAAACCGTTCTAGCCGGTAGCGGGAGCGGGCAGGTCCCGACTGCCGTCGCGGACTTCGGCCCACTTCTGCAGCGTTACCTTCAGCGCCCCGACGATGCTGTCGGCCAGCAACAGCCCGAGAAAGCCGAACAGCGCTCCTAGCAGCAGCTGCGCGGCCAGCACCACGGCCGGAGCCAGATCCACCGTGCGCCGGGCGATGTAAGGCAGGATCAGATAGCCATCGATGTTCTGCACCGCGAAATAAGTGACGATCGCCCAAATGCCCTGCTCGGTGCCCGCGCTGAAGCCGACCGCGACCATCAGCAGCCCCGATACGATCGCGCCGATGTTGGGAATGAACGCCAGCACGCCGGTCAGCAGACCGAGGAGCGCCGCCATCGGCACCCCGCCAAAGTAGAGCGAGGCCCAGGTGAACAGTCCCTCCACGACCATGCCGACGATCCGCCCGAACATCAGCCGGCGCAGGGTGAAACCGACAGCATCCATGATGTCGTAGAAGGTATGACGCGACTTCATCGGCAGCATCCACGCGACGCCGCGATCGTATAGCTTTGGCTCCGACGCGATGAAGATGCCGATGACCAGGATCAGGAAGGTCGAGGTGAGCACGCCAAGCGCACTGCCGAGCAGGCTGGTGACCCGGCCCAACGATCCCATGATCTGCTGCCCGATGGCCGCCGGACTGCCGCCGCTGACCAACCCGGTGCCCTGTGCCCAGCTGTACGCCCGGGTAGCCTGTGCCGCGACCGTGACCTTGAGCGCGCTGGCCTGCGCGACGAAGGTGGTGCCGGCGTAATAGAACACCCAGGCGAGGAAGCCGAACCCCAGAAGGCATACCAGAGCGAGCCGAAACCCGCGCGCGATCGGCAGGAAACGGCCGAGCAGCCGCGTGCCGCCGTCGAGGACCACCGCGAATACCAGCCCGCCGGCAATCAGCAGCAATGGCTGGGCCAGCAGGATGACGCCGGCGATCAACAGCGCCATGCCGAACCACACCGCGGCGCGACGCATCTCGGTACGCACCAGCGGGTCGTGGAACTCGGCGGGGCCGGGCTGTTCGACGTGGGTCGCTTCTGCATCGGCCATGATTCGGGTCCTGCCTGTTGATTAGGTTCGGAGGGAGGTTCCCGCACGTCCGGAACGGAACGAGTTGAACCAGGTCAAGGGATTGTACCAGACCAAGTCGCCGTCCAGGCTGAAGGTGATGAACTCGGCACGACCGCCGATGTTCTCCCACGGCACAGGGCCGCCAAGGCCGCCCTGGTCCGAAGTGAAGCGGCTGTCCGCGCTGGCATCGCGGTCGTCGCCCATCAGGAACAGATGGTTGGCGGGCACGGTGACCGGCCCGAACTCATCCCCGGGAGAAGCGCCGAGGTCGATGGTGTCGTAAGTGGCCCCGCTCGGAAGCGTTTCGCGCACAATCGGCAGGCGGCAATAGCCTTTTCCGTTGCTGGCCTGGACCGCGAAGCCGGCGAACTCAGCGACGCAGGGTGCATTGGCATCGATCGGGATCATCGCTGGCGGACGAACCTGCCGGCGCACTTGCTGCCCGTTGAGAATCAACTTGCCGCCGCGTACTTCCACCGTGTCGCCGGGAAGGCCGATGACCCGCTTGATCCAGTCGTCCGAGGCGCCTGGCGGGGTAACGATGACCACGTCGCCTTGGCGTGGCAGATTGCCATTCACGCGGCCGCTGCTCTCGGGCAGAACGTGAAAGCTGGGTGATACCCACGACCAACCATAGGGGTATTTGCTGACCACCAACCGGTCGCCCTTGACCAGGCCAGGCATCATTGATTCCGACGGAATGTAGAACGGCTTGGCGACGAAGCTGTGAAACACGAGCACTGCCAGCAAGACCCAGAACAGTCCCTTGATCTCCCGCCACAACGCCGAACCTTCGGGTGCCTTGGCAACGGCGGTGTCCGCCGGGCCAGGGGTGCCAATCGGGTCCTCCGAGGGCAAGGTTTGCGCGTTGTTGGTCACTCAAGTCTCCAGCAGGCGGGCTTCGAGAATCACGAAGGCCTGGGCCCAGGGGTGGTCGTCGGTCATGGTCAAATGAACAAAAATCGCGTGGCCCGGCGGGGTAAGGGCGTCAAGCCTCGCCGCGGCGCCGCCGGTCAGCGCCAGGGTCGGCGCGCCCGACGGCAAATTGACCACGCCGATGTCGCGCATGAACACGCCGCGCCTGAACCCCGTCCCAACAGCTTTGGAAAACGCCTCCTTGGCAGCAAAGCGCTTGGCCAGCGTGCCGGCGCGGGTGAATGGTCGGCGTGCGGCCTTGGCTTGTTCCGTGTCGGTGAACACGCGCTGGAGAAAGCGGTCGCCGAAGCGGTCCAGCGATCCCTGGATGCGTTCGATGTTGCACAGGTCGGAGCCGAGACCGACGATCATCCCAGGCTCACCGGGCCGCGTCCATCAGGGCGCGCATTCGGCGGACGCTTTCCTCCAGGCCGATGAACAAGGCTTCGCCGATCAGGAAATGGCCGATGTTGAGCTCGCGCAATTGCGGGATGGCGGCGACGGGTACGACATTGTCGAAGGTCAGGCCGTGCCCGGCATGCGCCTCGATGCCGTTCTTGGCCGCCAGCGCGGCGGCGTCGGACAAGCGCCGGAGTTCGACGGCCTGCGCTTCGCCTGAAAGGTGCGCGTAGCGGCCGGTGTGCAGCTCGATCACCGGAGCACCCAGCTGGATCGCCGCTTCGATCTGCGCCGGGTCGGGCTCGATGAAAAGGCTGACGCGGATGCCGGCATCACGAAGAGCGGCGACGATCGGGGTGAGCGAGGCGCGCTGCCCGGCTGCATCAAGCCCGCCCTCGGTGGTTCGCTCCTCCCGCTTTTCGGGCACGATGCAGGCGGCGTGGGGACGATGTGCCAAGGCGATCGCCAGCATCTCCGACGTCGCGGCCATCTCCAGGTTGAGCGGCAAAGCGGTCTCGTCCATCAGCCGGGCGAGATCCTCGTCACGGATGTGGCGGCGATCTTCTCGCAGATGGGCGGTAATCCCGTCCGCTCCCGCCGCCGCAGCACAGCGCGCGGCATGGGCCGGATCCGGATGCGCTCCGCCACGTGCGTTGCGAATGGTAGCGACGTGATCGATGTTGACGCCGAGGCGAAGTCGTTCGCTCATGCGGCGCGGCTGCCCGGCTTTATGCCCGGTGTCGTGGCAAGCTCCGGCGGAAGGGCGTCGGCGGGGTAGGTGGGCACGTTCAGCGCGACCAAGGGAGTGAACGGCACGCCGAGGTCCGCTTTGCCGGCGGACCGGTCCACCAGCGCGGCGGCGCCGACCACGATCCCGCCCGCAGCGGTGATCGCAGCAATCGCCTCACGCGAAGACAGTCCAGTGGTGACCACGTCTTCGACCAACAGCACCTTCTGTCCGGGCTCCAGCGCGAAACCACGGCGCAGTTCGAACGTGCCGGTGGGCCGCTCGACGAACATCGCCGGTCGGCCCAGCGCGCGGCCCATTTCGTGGCCGACGATCACGCCGCCCATGGCGGGGGAGACGACCACCTCGACGCTGTCGCGGATCGATGCAGGGAGCTTGTCGGCCAGCATGGACGCCAGCCTAGCAGCGCGGGCCGGGTCCATCAGCACCCGGGCGCATTGCAGGTAGCGCGCGCTGTGCAGCCCGGACGAGAGAATGAAATGACCTTCCAGCAGCGCGCCTGCCGCGCGGAACTCGTCGAGGACGGTGTCGTCCGTGGCCATGCAATCCGTTCCCCGCTTCTCGCCCAACAGGAGCCATCATAAGCGTGGGCGCGCGCGGCTTCAACGATGCGTGGTGCCGGCGCTAGAAGGTGAGCTGGACGAACAGGCGGGCGACCGTGTGGGCGTCACCTCCCGAGATGCTGCGCATGGCGGCTAGACCGATCTCCGTCTCTCCGGCGCCGTGTTCCACTTCGAAGGTGAGGCTTGGCCCGATGAAGTGGCCACCGTGCTCGCAACCGTCGCCGTCGCATGAGGTGCGACCGACCTGACCCGAGCCTTCGGCACCCAGCCATGCTCCTTTGACTATCGAACGTTGCACCGACCAGGCGTAGGCGCCGCTAACGCCCGAGCGACTCTCTTCCCGCGAGCGGCGAAGCATCAGGTTCGCCTGGCTCCACCAACGGTCGCTTTGTGCCTCAACCAGCAAGCGCGCTTCTACTTCGGCCAAGGACGCGTGGTCGTCGAAGCCGGCCTGAAGCTGGAGGCCGGCACCGATGGCTGCATCGGGAGGCGTGAGGCGATAGAGGGCTTTGGCCGAAAGGGTGTCAAAGGCGAGCCCGTTGTCGCTACGCTCGGCTTCGAGTTCGATGCCGACCGCAACTTTGTCGCTGATGCCGTACATCGCTTCGAGCGCCTGCTCATTTTCGTCGGCCTTGCTGAAGGTGCCGAAGTATTCGGCCTGCCATTCGCCGCGACCCGGTTCGATCTGGTCGAGTTGCTCTGGGCCGGCCGCCTTGGCAGCCGTTGCGCCAAGCCCGAGCGACAGGACGGCGAGGCACGCCAGAGCCGTGCGCATCAAACGACCTTTAGCAAGGTGGCGTGCGGTCCATCGCTTTGCAGTAGGGCCAGCGTGTCGGCAGCGCTGACTGCCTTGCCGAACAGGAAGCCTTGCGCATGCTCGCATCCGAGAATGCGAAGCGCATCCGCTTCGGCCTGGGTCTCCACGCCCTCGGCGGTGACCGGCATGCCCAGCGCCCGTCCCAGCCCGGCGACGACGCCGACGATCTTGGCGCTGTCGTCCGAGTCCATGGAGTGGATGAAAGACTTGTCGATCTTGAGCAGGTCGAACTTGAGTTCGCGCAGGTGGTTCAGGCTTGAATATCCCTTGCCGAAGTCATCCAGGGCAACGCGGACACCGGCGTTCTGCAGCGAGGCGAAGACGTGCTGCGCCTTCATCATGTCTTCGATGATGGCGTTTTCGGTCACTTCCATGATCAAGCGGCCGGGTGGGAAGCCCGTTTCGGTAAGGATGCCCAGCAGGCGCGATGCCAGCCAGGGATCCTTCAACTGCATCGGGGACACATTGACGGCGAGCCAGATCGACGCCGGCCACTCCCGCGCGGCCGTGCAGGCCAGCCGGAGCATCGAATAAGTGATCTGGTCGACGATGCCGAGATCTTCAGCAATCGGGATGAACGTGTCGGGCGGAATCAGGCCGCGGGTTGGGTGAGGCCATCGCGCCAGCGCTTCGAACCCGATGATGGCGCCTTCCGCAAGGTCCATGATCGGTTGAAAGTGCGGAACGATGTCGCCGCACTCGACCGCTTTGCGCAGATCGGTCTCCAGCGTTGTCCGGTCGCGAAGATTATGGTCCATCTCGGCATCGAAGAAACGGTACGAGCCGCGCTGGTCGCGCTTGACGTCGTACATGGCAAGATCGGCACCGTGCAGCAGATCGCTTGCGGACTGGCCGTCTCGCGGGGCGCGGGCAATTCCGATGGAAGCGCCGGTCTCCAGCTGAAGGTTGGCGATCTGAATGGGCTGGCCCAGAGCGCGGACGATCTGCCCGGCGAGCCTGGCCGGCAGGTCGCTGCCAGGCGGATAGGGAATGATGCAGGCGAACTCGTCGCCGCCCATTCGCGCAAGCGTCCCTTTGTCATCCACGATCTCGCTGAGCCTTTGTGCCAACGTAACAAGAACGGCATCACCGATATTGTGACCATACATGTCGTTGATGGGCTTGAAGCGATCGAGATCGATCAGGAATACGGCGCATTCGCTTGAAGTTGCCTCTACCCTGGCCAGTGCTAGTTTGAGGTCCTCTTCAAGCACACGCCGATTTGCCAGGCCGGTGAGCGGGTCGTGACGGGCAAGCTTGACCGCCCGTTCCTCGGACTCTTCCCGGCGATCGATCTCGGCGCGAAGTTGCTTTGCCCGACGGAACAGCAGGATGAAGCACCCGATGCTGGCGGCGATGAACGCGATAACGACTTCATCCAATTGCCATGAGTCATGCTGTTCCACGTAAGTAGCAAGCATCTCGAAGGCATCGTGCTGAACGGCGAAGGCGCCAGCAAGAAGCGTGAGCAGTGCAATCACGCAGGATTCGATGCGTGCAGCGCGGCTGGCCCTAGCTTTCGACATTCCCACGACGGCGACCTCCCATGGCGCAAAGCCGACGCCTGCCGCCAAAGAACTAACGCTGGGTAGATTACTTACCCGGAACGGACGGAGTCATCGGCAGCGCAGGGGAGACGTTTGCTCCAAACTGGCGCTTTCACGCATTTTCCGACCTCCCAGGCAAACGACGTCAGCGGCATGCGCCGTCGAACTACGTTACAAAAGGCGTGCAGCATTGCGCTTGAGACGCGTCCACCTCGCGCCTATAGGACCACCAAATGGCATTGGGTGGACGTTCGCGCCGCATGATGCTTCGCGACCGCTTAAAGTCGGGGTTCTGAATGAAACTGTTTGGATTGGTACTTGGCCTCGCACTGCTCGGGCTTTCGCCAGCAACGGCGCAGAGCCAGGCGGCTAGTACTCCGGAGACATCGACCACACAGGCTGCGCCCGGCAAAGACGTGGTGCCGGTGCCGATTGGTCCGCAGGACGCGGGCGCGAGCGCCACGGCAACCACCGCCGCGCCGCCCCCAGGGGCGGTTACGCCTTTGGCGCCCGGCGCTTTGGCGGATCCGACGCGCGGTGCCAGTGCGGTGGCGCCGGCCAGCGGCGGTCCGGTTGCGGGAACAGCCTTCAGATATGCGGTGCCGGTGGCCGGGGTCGGCATGCCCGACGGGCGCATGGGTACGCAGGATCAATTCACCCCGATCGGTCGCGAAGCCGCTTCGTTTCACAACAATTGGCTGCTGATCCTGTGCGCGGCGATCAGCCTGTTCGTGCTCGGGCTGATGGTCGTCGCGATCGTCAAATTTCGCCGGGGCGCGCATCCAGTGCCTTCGCGCACCAGCCACAACACCTTTGTCGAAGTTGTGTGGACGCTTGCTCCGGTACTGGTGCTGGTCGCCATTGCGATCCCATCAATTCGCCTGATCCGCCATCAATATTCGCCGCCACCGGCCGACCTGACCGTCAAGGTCATCGGCAACCAGTGGTTCTGGTCCTACCAATACCCAGACAACGGTGGGTTCGAGATCGTTTCGAACATGCTCAAGGAAAAGAACGAGGTCGCCGCCGGCGCCCGTTTCCGCACCGATGCCGATGGCCCAAGGCAATTAGCGGTCGACGAGCGCATGGTGATCCCGGCGGGCAAGGTAGTGAAGTTCATCGTCACCTCGAATGACGTCATCCACAGCTTTGCCATGCCCGCGTTCTGGCTCAAGATGGACGCCAACCCGGGCCTGATCAACGAAACCTGGGCCAAGGTCGACAAGCCTGGCGTGTACTTTGGGCAGTGCTCCGAATTGTGTGGTGCGCGTCATGCCTACATGCCGATCGTGATCGAGGCGGTCACTCCTGCGCGCTATGCCGAGTGGGTGGCGTCGAAGGGCGGCACCATGCCTGGCCGCAACCCGCCGGCTACCCCCGACAGCACCGCGGCCACCACGGTCAGCGAGAAATCGGTGACACCATCGGCGCCGCCGGTGCCGGCCGATCCGGCTGCAGCGGGAGCTGCTCCGGCGGTGCCCGTCGCAGGCACGCCGGGCGTCGCCAATCGCGCCATTCAGCAGAATTAAGAGCGGATCCAGGAACAGCATCATGGCCACAACCGCAGACACTTTCGCACTCGACGCCCAGCATGGCCACGATGCGCATGACAGCCACGACGACCACAAGCCGGCGTTTTTCGCCCGCTGGTTCATGTCCACCAACCACAAGGACATCGGCACGCTGTACCTGATCTTCGCGATCATCGCGGGGATCATCGGCGGCGGCATATCGGGAATCATGCGCGCCGAGCTCGCGGAGCCGGGCATCCAAATCCTCACTGGTCCGTGGCCGTTTGGCGCGGGTACCGGTGCGACCTTCGACGAAGCACTCCACCATTGGAACGTACTGATCACCGCGCACGGCCTGATCATGGTGTTCTTCATGGTCATGCCGGCGATGATCGGCGGCTTCGCCAATTGGTTCGTCCCGATCATGATCGGCGCGCCGGACATGGCGTTCCCGCGGATGAACAATGTCAGCTTCTGGCTGCTTGTCCCGGCCTTCCTGCTGCTGCTCGGTTCGGCGTTCGTGCCTGGCGGTACCGGCCTGGGCGCCGGCACCGGCTGGACGGTCTATGCGCCGCTGTCGACATCCGGCTCATCCGGGCCTGCCGTCGACATGGCGATCTTCGCGCTTCACTTGGCGGGCGCCAGCTCGATCCTTGGCGCGATCAACTTCATCACCACCATCTTCAACATGCGCGCGCCGGGCATGACCCTGCACAAAATGCCGTTGTTCGTGTGGTCGATCCTGGTCACCGCCTTCCTGCTGCTACTGGCTCTGCCAGTGCTGGCGGGCGCCATTACCATGCTGCTGACCGACCGTAACTTCGGCACCAGCTTCTTCGATGCGAGCCAGGGCGGCGACCCCGTCCTGTACCAGCATCTGTTCTGGTTCTTCGGCCACCCCGAAGTGTACATCATGATCCTGCCGGCGTTCGGCATGGTCAGCCAGGTCGTGGCAACCTTCAGCCGCAAGCCGGTGTTCGGTTACCTCGGCATGGCCTATGCCATGGTGGCGATCGGCGTGGTCGGGTTCGTGGTGTGGGCGCACCACATGTTCACCACCGGCCTGGATGTGAACACCAAGATGTACTTCACGGCGGCGACGATGATCATCGCGGTGCCAACTGGCGTGAAGATCTTCTCGTGGATCGCCACTATGTGGGGCGGTTCGATCAGCTTCGAGACACCGATGCTGTGGGCACTTGGCTTCATCTTCCTGTTCACCGTGGGCGGCGTCACCGGCGTCGTGCTGGCGAACGGCGGCGTCGATACGTACATGCACGACACCTATTACGTGGTTGCGCACTTCCATTACGTGCTCAGCTTGGGCGCCGTATTCGGCCTGTTCGCGGGCTTCTATTACTGGTTCCCGAAGATGAGCGGGCGGATGTACAACGAGACGCTGGGCAAGATTCACTTCTTCATCATGTTCGTCGGCGTGAACATCATCTTCTTCCCGCAGCACTTCCTCGGGCTGGACGGCATGCCACGGCGCTATCCGGATTATCCCGACGCCTTCGCCTATTGGAACAACGTCTCTTCGATCGGCTACATGATCACGATCGTGGCCATGGTCGTGTTCTTCGTGAACCTGTTCTGGTCGCTGTTCGCGGGCAAGAAGGCTCCGGACAATCCATGGGGCGAAGGTGCCACGACGCTGGAGTGGACCCTGTCGAGCCCGCCGCCGTTCCACCAATTCGAGACCCTGCCGAAGATCGATTGATCGACGGTATATACTGAACACGCAAACGCCCGGGTGGACCTTCCACTCGGGCGTTTCTGCGTGTTTCCCGCAGCAGCGCTGAGAACCTCGATTGCACGGGCTGGCTCCCGGCAATTGAGGGGGAACAAGGAGGCGCGCCAACCTTTGCCCCTTCGGCCCCTGCTTGCTAAGGGGCTCTCGACTACTTCAAGCACCACCCAACACCAGGATACGCCCGCCATGATCCCGACCGGCCAGGACAGCCTCAACACCCGCGCAACCCTGACCGTCGACGGCAAACCTTACGCTTATTACTCGCTGGCCAAGGCCGGTGCGGCGCTTGGGGATGTCTCGCGGCTGCCTTACTCGATGAAGGTGCTGCTGGAGAATCTGCTGCGCTTCGAGGACGGCGTCACCGTCACCCACGACGACCTTCAGGCGATGGTCGACTGGCTCAAGGAGCGGGCTATTTCGCGGGAGATCCAATATCGTCCTGCCCGCGTGCTGATGCAGGACTTCACCGGCGTCCCGGCGGTAGTTGACCTCGCCGCGATGCGGGATGCGATGGCTCAGCTTGGTGGCGATCCGCAGAAGATCAATCCGTTGGTCCCCGTTCACCTTGTTATCGACCATTCGGTTATGGTCGACGAATTCGGCACGCCGCGGTCGCTCGATCAGAACGTCGATCTGGAATATATCCGCAATGCCGAGCGCTACGAATTCCTGAAGTGGGGCAGTGTTGCGTTCGACAACTTCCAGGTGGTGCCGCCGGGCACCGGAATTTGCCACCAGGTCAATCTCGAGAACCTCGCGCAGACGGTGTGGAACAGCCCCGACCAGAATGGCGAGCAGGTCGCTTACCCGGACACGCTGGTGGGGACCGACAGCCACACGACGATGGTCAACGGCCTGGGCGTACTCGGCTGGGGCGTCGGCGGGATCGAGGCGGAAGCCGCGATGCTTGGCCAGCCTGTGTCCATGCTGATCCCCGAAGTGGTCGGCTTCCGCCTGACCGGCGCGCTGAAGGAAGGCATCACGGCCACCGACCTGGTGCTGACCGTGACCCAGATGCTGCGGGCGCGGGGCGTCGTCGGGCGCTTCGTCGAATTCACCGGATCCGGCCTGGGCGCACTGTCGCTCGCCGACCGCGCCACCATCGCCAATATGGCGCCCGAATATGGCGCCACCTGCGGCTTCTTCCCGGTCGACGAGCGGACCATTGAGTATCTCAGGCTCACCGGCCGCGACGAGCATCGCATCAATCTGGTGCGCGAATATGCCAAGGCGCAGGGGCTGTGGCGCGACGAGTCCGCGCCCGAGCCATTGTTCACCGATATGCTGGAGCTCGACATGAGCTCGGTCGAGCCGAGCCTCGCGGGCCCGCGTCGCCCGCAGGACCGTGTCGTGCTGGCCGACGTGGACGACCAGTTCAACGCCGAGCTCGAGACGACCTATAACAAGGCGCACGATCCGCGCGTGCCGGTCGCCGGTGAAAGCTTCGACGTCGGCAATGGCGATGTCGTCATCGCCGCTATCACCAGCTGCACCAACACCTCGAATCCGTCGGTGCTGATCGCGGCAGGCCTGGTCGCGCGCAAGGCCCGCGCGCTTGGCCTGACTCGCCAGCCGTGGGTCAAGACCAGCCTGGCGCCCGGCAGCCAGGTGGTCACCGACTACCTCAACGCCAGTGGGCTCAGCGACGACCTCGATGCCATCGGCTTCAACCTGGTCGGCTATGGCTGCACCACCTGCATCGGCAATAGCGGGCCACTGCCCGAGGCGATCAGTGCCGCTATCACCGAAAAGGATCTGGTGGCGGTGTCGGTGCTGTCGGGCAATCGCAACTTCGAGGGCCGCGTGTCGCCCGACTGCCGCGCCAATTACTTGGCCTCGCCCCCGCTGGTGGTCGCCTATGCCCTCAAGGGCACCGTGCGGTCGGATCTTACGGTTGAGCCGATCGGCACCGGCAGCGACGGGCAGCCGGTTTATCTGCGTGATATTTGGCCATCGAACGCCGAAGTGCGCGAGCTGATTGACGCGCACGTCCACTCGGACCTGTTCCGCGCCCGCTATGACAACGTCTTTGGCGGCGACGCGCGCTGGCGTGGGATCGAGGTTGTCGGCACGCCGACTTACAAGTGGCCGGCCGGGTCCACCTACATCGCCAACCCGCCATATTTCGAGGGCATGAGCATGACTCCGCGCCCGATCGAGAACATCGATGGCGCACGTGCCCTGGCGGTATTCGGCGACAGCATCACGACCGATCACATCTCGCCGGCGGGATCGATCAAGCCGGAGAGCCCGGCCGGCCACTGGCTGCAGGAGCGCCAAGTCAGCCGCGGCGACTTCAACAGCTATGGCGCGCGGCGCGGCAATCACGACGTAATGATGCGCGGCACCTTCGCCAACATCCGCATCCGAAATCGCATGCTGGACGGCGTGGAGGGCGGCATGACGCGCTATGTCGGGATCGACGGAGCGAGCCAGACCCTGCCGATCTACGACGCGGCCATGCGCTACAAGGACGACGGCGTTCCGCTGATCGTCCTCGCGGGCAAGGAATATGGCACGGGATCGTCGCGCGACTGGGCGGCCAAAGGCACCGTGTTGCTGGGCGTGCGCGCGGTCATCGCCGAAAGCTTCGAGCGCATCCACCGGTCCAATCTGGTCGGCATGGGCGTGTTGCCGCTGCAGTTCGCCGATGGCGGGTCGGCGACCGCGCTTGGTTTGGATGGCACCGAGACCTTCTCGATCGCCAACGTCGGCGAGATCAAGCCGCGTCAGGACGTCGATGTTCTCGTCACCGAAGCGGACGGCAGCACCCGCACCATCACCGCGCGCTGCCGCATCGATACGTACAACGAGCTGGAATATTTCACGGCCGGTGGAATCCTCCAGTACGTCCTGCGCAAGCTGGCCGCGTGACCGACCTGCTGGTCGATATCGCCGGCTGGGCTGGCGCGATCCTGATCCTGGCGGGCTACGGTTTGTTGACGGCCGGTAAGCTCACCTCGCGAGATGCCAGCTACCAGTGGATGAATGTGGTGGGGGCAGTTGGCTTCATCATCAATTCGGCGTGGCATTCGGCGTGGCCGTCGGCGATCCTGAACGTCATCTGGGTCGGTATCGGCGTGGTTGCGCTATCGCGCATGGCGATGGGGAAGAAAGCGGCGGTTGCTTGAACCTGTTCCCCGGCGCACGCCGGGGTCCAGCGGGTTGTTCAGCGCTCGATCTCTAGCGGCTAGGCCCCGGCGTTCGCCGGGGAACTAAGGGCAGCGTTTAACCACTTCGGCAACTCGATACCGGCGAGATCGTCCACCCGCCGGTGCTCCACCGCCAGCCCAAGCTCGGGATACAGCAGTCGCGTCCTTGGTCCGGTCTCGGTCGCCGGCACCACCACCAGCCGCCGATTGACCTTCGACCGCCAGTTCATGCGCGCGGTATTCTCCTGGCCGACGAAGCAGCCTTTGGTGAAGCTTACGCCGCCCAGTTCCGCCGCATTGCATTCCAGCCAGAGCAGGTCGCCGATCTCCGCGCGGCCCTCGGTCACGCCGAGCGCGAGCCGATGTGCCAGCCAGCCGGTCGCCGGTTCGCCCGGCGGGGCAACCCAGCGGCGGCCAAGGGCGGCCAGTCGGGGGTCGGCGATACCTTCATATCCGGCCGCGCACCAATGCACCGCCAGCGCTGGTTCGGGCGCGATCGTGATCGCTCGCCGCAGCCGGTACATCGACAGCCTCTTGGCCAGGTCCGCCGCTGCGTCCGCCCCGACGTCGATCAACAGATCGTCGCCGTCCGCCCACACCAGGAAGTCGAACAGGCACTTGCCCTGCGGGGTCAGCAATCCTGTCCACACCGGCAAAGCGCCAGCGACGTCGCTGGTCACCAGCCCTTGCAGGAAACCGCGCACGTCCTCCCCGGACAGGCGCAGCAGCGATCGATCGGACAAGGTTGTTTGGGTCTGTGTGGTGGCGGCGGGCATAGGGCTTAGCTAGGGTGGGGGTCATGACTAAGCAAACCCTGACCATCCGCCGCCCCGACGATTGGCACGTTCACCTGCGCGACGGCGCGATGCTGGAAGCGGTGGCGGGCGCAACGGCACGGCAGTTCGCGCGGGCGATCATCATGCCGAACCTGTCGCCCCCGGTGACGAGCGTGGCGGCGGCGAGCGCCTATCGCGAGCGTATCCTGGCGGCCGCCGGAGAAGCGGCGTTTACCCCGCTGATGACCTGCTATCTGACCGATGATGCCGATCCTGACGAGCTGGCGCGGGGACATGCGGAAGGGGTGTGGGTCGCGGCCAAGCTCTACCCCGCCAATTCCACCACCAATTCCGCCCACGGCGTCAGCGACGTGCGGCTGCTGTGGCCCGCACTGGAGCGCATGCAGGCGATCGGCATGCCGTTGCTGGTGCATGGCGAGGTGACCGATCCGGATGTCGACATCTTCGACCGGGAAGCGGTGTTCCTGGATCGCGTGCTTGCCCCGCTGATCCGCGACTTCCCCGCGCTCAAGATCGTCCTGGAGCACATCACCACCGCCGATGCGGCCGAGTTCGTTGCTGGCGGGCCGGACACGCTGGCGGCGACGATCACGCCCCAGCACTTGCACCTCAATCGCAATGCTCTGTTCGCTGGCGGCCTTCGTCCGCACGCTTATTGCCTCCCGGTGGTCAAGCGGGAGAGGCACCGCTTGGCCGTGCGGGCCGCTGCCACGTCGGGCAGCCCGAAGTTCTTCCTGGGCACCGACAGCGCCCCCCACGCGCGCGATGCCAAGGAAAGCGGCTGCGGCTGTGCTGGCATCTTCAACGCACCATTCGCGCTGGAGAGCTATCTTGCCGTGTTCGAAGCCGAGGATGCGATCGATCGCTTCGAAGGTTTCGCCAGCGAACATGGCGCTCGCTTCTACGGCCTGCCGCTCAACGAGGGCACGGTCACGCTGGAACTGGTGGGCGTGATGGTGCCGAGTGACTTCGGGCCGGAAGCCTTGTCACTGACGCCCTTCCACGCGGGCGAGACGCTGAACTGGCTCCTGCGCGCCTGACTTAGTCGCAGCCGCCCACGGTTCCGCGTCCATCAGGGCCGAGGACGTTCTCGAAATGCTGCTCGATCGCGCCATAGCATTCACACGCCACCTTGGTCAGTCCGACGCGATTGAGCACCAGGATCGCGCCGCGGCGATAGGATATCAGGCCTTGATCCTGAAGCAGTCGGGCAACGGCATTGACGGTGGTCCGCTGCACGCCGAGCAGGCCTGCGAGGGCTTCCTGCGTCAGGGCCAGACGATCGCCGCCGACGCGGTCGGCCGCATGCAGCAGCCAACGCGCGGCGCGTGCATCGATCGGGTGGAAGGCATTACAAGCCACCGACTGCATCACGCTGGCCAGCAGAAAATCGGAGTAGCGGCAGAACAGATGTTCCAGGTGCGGTGACTGTCGCTTGGCGCTTTCGAGCACGTCCATCGGAATGATCAGCGCCGACCCGGCGATCTGCGCCACCGCATGGGTGAAAGCGGGGACGCCGCCGCAGCTGACGATCCCGCCGATCGCCCCTTCCCTGCCGATCGCCGCCACCTCCACCGAACGCCCGCCGCGCAGTTCGACCATCATCGACACCATCAGGCTCTCGAAGGGAAAGATGGAACGGTCGACGAGCGTGCCCGCCTTGAGCACCGTGACGCCGGCTTCCACCCGGACCATCTCGGCATGGGGCTCCAGCAGAGCGCGGGTTTGCGCGTCCAGTGTCGCAAGCAGGCGATTGCCGTTGAAGGCCGCCGAGATATCGACGCTTGGCAAAAGGTTGACCGGCAGATCCATGCGCTTCCCCCAGCGATTATTCGAGGCGGCGCCACCGGCTCATGTTTTCCAATCAGCCGGGCATTACGCGAACGTTCCGACCGCTTGCAATGCATTTGTTTAGAGGCACTTAGCGCAAGTTAAATGTCGCCTATGCGACGTCTGTTCCGGATTTGGCGCGCTGGCGGAGCTGCTGCGGCACAAGCAAATGCGACGCGCCTGTTGAACCCTTCCGATGCATTCGCTAAGCGGCACCCCTGCTGCACAGCCGGAGACGTGGGTGAGTGGCTGAAACCAGCGGTTTGCTAAACCGCCGTACGGGGTTTACTCGTACCGAGGGTTCGAATCCCTCCGTCTCCGCCAAGCATTTAAGTCATTGGAGAAGCTTGTTCTCTAACTGGCGGCACTATGGCGATAATCTGCCATCCAACAGACACAGAACAGACCGGGAGGCGGGTTCCGCCAGCCTCCCGAGCACCATTTATCTTCGTCTGGCTTTCGGAGCAGATCAGCCGCGGTCTGACTTCCGGCTTGCTGCCCGATCAGTGGCCGGCTTGAATCGCGCTGATCATCAGCAAAAGCGGGCTGCTTTACGTGAGCCGGACTGTCGGCTCGAGAAACTTAGTAGTCGATATCCACCGAGGCATGGGCGATACCGAGATCAATCGCTCGTTCGTGTGTAGCGGACAGTCGCAAGTGGCCGTTAACGGCAGTGTGTTTACGGGCATTAGCGATAGCGAAGAAGACTTCTGATGAGAGCCGAAGACCGAACTCGGAGTGAGGTCCGCAGGAGCAAACCGACGTGGAGGCATGATGCGCAGTTTCGATTTCAGTTCCTGGCAAGCGCTCCTGTCCACACTAACGGGACTTGCTCTCATCACCGTCATCGGTGTGGGTGTTCGCCTGTTGATCATGGCGACCATTCAGCAACGCCGTGAGCGTGAGAACCGCCAGATCAACGAGCGCCTCCGCACTTTGATTGCGGCGTACAAGACGCTCGGCGGTTCGTTCACCGGCGACCTTCTGGTCGACCCAACCCACCTGCGGGATGAGCAGCGCCGTGCTGTTGATACGGCTTTCGACGCGCAGGCCAATGTTTCCGGGCTTGTCAGCATCCAAGGTTCGGAGCGCGCCCGCCGCGTGAGGGACGCGGTCGAGGCGGCACTGTCGGACATCATCCTGCTTGGCACCGATGACCATGTCCGGCTGGCCAGCCGTGCTGCCCGCGATCTTGTGTCAGGACAACGTGTGCACACCGCCGAGCTGGTTGTATCCCTGCGTGATTTCGTCCGAAGCGCACTGGGTCTTGGTCCGATCCCATCCGGGCTTGAGATCCCGATGCAAGGTCCGACGAGAGCGGCGGCGGCCGGCGGCAAAGGCAAGGGCGAAGCCGGGGGCGATAGTCGACAAGGCGGAGGAAGAGGCGGGAATGGCGGCGGCGGTGCTGGAATGGGAACGGGCGGCCTCGGATTAGGCGTGGGCATCGCTGCCGTGGAAACGGAGGACGGTCGCAACCCTCAAGCGTGATGTCGCCGCAGGTCCGCCGGTCCTAGGATCGACGTGCGAGACAGCGGCAATCAAGCGAGACAAGGACGTGCAGGACCTTTCGAGTGGCCTTACCGTTACGGCTCAACAAGAGGCAATAGAGACATATCGCTCGCATGACCTCGCCTGCTACGAAGAACGTCTTCTGGTCGGCATCATACGCGCGTTGAACTTGGTGGGGGTTTATGCTGAGTTTCTTGACTGGCGGTGGGCAGATGGGAGCTGCTATCCGCGCCTACGAGTGGAACGAGACGTCGTTGGGACCGCCAGCAGATTGGCCTGCCTCCCTCAAGGCCCTTGTGGGCGTTCTGCTGGATGCAAAGCAGCCGATGTTCGTAGTTTGGGGTGCCGAGCAAATCCTCATCTACAATGACGGCTATGCGGACATCTTGGCGAGCAAGCACCCGCAGGCACTCGGGCATCCGTTTCTAGAAGTATGGTCTGAGATCGCGAACGATCTCGCCACCATTGTGGAGCAAGCTTACTCCGGCACTGCGGTGCATATGGATGACATCACGCTGATCATGGAGCGGCGTGGCTTTCGTGAGGAGACGCACTTCGCCTTCTCCTACACGCCGATCCGAAACGAGACTGGGCAGGTCCAGGGTTTCTTCTGCGCATGCACCGAGATCACTGATCAGGTCTTTGCTGACCGACGCTTGGCAGCTGAGCGAGAAGGTCTGTTCAAGCTTTCACGAGATCTGTTCGCGATTTGCAGCTTTGATGGCTACCTTAATTCGGTCAATCCGGCTTGGTCGCGCATTCTGGGGCGCTCTGACCGCGACCTACTCACCAAGCCGTTCGCGGAGATCATCCACCCCGATGATCTTCAAACAACGGCTGAGGTGCTCGACGAGCTGACAAGCGGTAAGCCAGTGCATCAGTTTCACGTTCGCCTGCTGAAGGCTGATGGAGACTCGGTGCAATTCGCCTGGTCAGCCGTGCCCGACTCCAGTCCTGGCTCGAATGCCTTCTACACGGTCGGCCGGGACGTCTCAGAGGAACTGCGCCGTGAGGAAATGCTCCGGCAGAGCCAAAAGATGGAAGCCGTCGGTCAACTTACGGGCGGCCTGGCACATGACTTCAACAACCTGCTTGCAGGTATCTCCGGCTCTCTGGAACTCATTAACATGCGGCTGGCTCAGGGCCGCGTGGCAGAAGTGGAGAAGTATGCGACAGCAGCTCAGGGCGCAGCGCACCGGGCAGCGTCGCTCACGCACCGACTGCTGGCCTTTTCCCGTCGGCAAACTCTTGCACCCAAGCCAACAGACGTGAAGCAGCTCGTCTCAGGCATGGAAGACCTCCTCGCCCGAACGATCGGCACGAACATCAAGTTGGAAGCCGTGAACGCCGCTGGGTTGTGGCCCAGCCTGATCGACCCTAATCAGCTCGAGAATGCGATCCTGAACCTTTGCATCAATGCACGTGATGCGATGCCGGACGGCGGCACGATCACGATTGAAACCGCAAATCGCTGGTTTGACCAGCGCACCGCTAAAGAGCGCGGTGTCGAGCCAGGTCAGTACATCTCGCTTTGCGTATCCGACACTGGAACAGGCATGCCTCCGGAAGTCATCGAGAAGGCATTCGACCCGTTCTTCACCACAAAGCCGATTGGTGTCGGGACCGGTCTTGGTCTCTCCATGATCTACGGCTTCGCCCGGCAGTCGGGAGGCGGCGTCAGCATTTACTCCGAAGTCGGGCAAGGCGCGATGATCTGTATATATCTACCCCGCCACTGGGGTGAGAACGATCAGCCGGACGAAGCTGCAGAGTCAAGCAGCCCACCGAGAGGTGAAGGTGAGACGGTATTGGTAGTTGATGATGAACCTACAGTTCGCATGCTGGTCGGCGAGGTTCTCTCCGATCTTGGCTATAACGCGATTGAAGCTGAGGACGGTGCGGCTGGCCTGAAGATCCTGAACTCCGACAAGCGCATCGACTTGCTTATAACTGATGTTGGGCTGCCCGGCGGGCTAAATGGCCGGCAAGTCGCGGACGCTGCCCGCGGGCTTCGTCCAAATCTAAAAGTGCTGTTTATCACTGGCTACGCCGAGAACGCGGTACTCAGCCACGGCCACCTGGATCCTGGAATGCATGTGATGACCAAGCCTTTCGGGATGGATGCTCTGGCCACGCGTATTCGGAACTTAATCGAGACGGGCTGACATTGGATCGCTCCGGTAGCTGAACGGGCGGGAGCACTGCGTGTCGGGATCCAGTGGCAGTCACTCCGCGACTGGATGGCACAGGCTCAATCAAGCTTGGCGAGTTCTCCCTCAACAAGCATCAATGCATAAGCAAATGCGTATGGTTTAGGTAGAAATTGCTTTGCGCCCTTTGCGAGCACCTCGGCCGCCAAGCAGTGCCCAGAAGTGATTATGAATGGCAATCCCGGAAAGGTCGCTTGCGAGTAGGCCAATAATTCCAAACCGTCCATCGAGCCTGGCATGCGTACGTCACTAAGCACCAGGTCGACCGACGCCTCCGAATGGAGGATGCGCATCGCCTCATCCGCGTTAAAGGCCTCCCGAACCCTAAAGCCTGTCTCACGGAATAAGTCGGCAATCATCGTGCGGATTAGCGGTTCATCTTCAACGATCAAGATAAGCCGTTGAGTGTCAGCGCCGCTTAGCGGCTCTTCGTCATGACCCACATCACCCCCAATCCTTTCAGCCCAACTTAAACTCTCTTAGCGAATGCGACCTCAAAGCACGCACCCTTTGCCTTCGGATTGTCGATGACGGCTAGTGCCCCGCCAAGCTGTTTGGCCAGCTGATTGACGACCTTCATGCCCAGGCCGCTTGATGCGCTTGGGTCGAAGTCCGTTGGCACGCCATCACCCTCATCGCAGACCGAAAGCTTGCGAGCCGTGCCCAGAGCCCTGTAGATCACTTCTACCTTACCAGCCCCGTGCTTGGCCGCATTGGTGACCAGTTCGTTGGTCAGCAGACCGATAGGCTGTATTAGGGTCGTAGGAACGCTGCCCTCGTCTCCCGTGACTTCGATCCGAACGCCGCAGATCTCCGATAGATCGGCACAGAGCCGACGCAAGAAGGTGATACACGAGACTTCCTCAGTGTCGCTGGAGTAGAAGTTGCGATGAACGCGAGCAACCGCTGCGACGCGAGTAGCTGCTTCCAGCAACGGCCCTGAAGCGTCAGAGGCGCCCAGCGAACGGCTCTGCATCGTCAGCAGGCCGGACACGAACTGTAAGCTGTTCATGACACGGTGGTCGATTTCCCGCGCCATCAGCTTGGCTTTCTCAACTGCCTGCCGTGCAGCCAATCGAAGCTCCAGTTGATCGACGACCAGAGCGGCCAAGTCTCTAAGATCGTCGATCTGCGCTTGATCAACCGGCCGCGGTGCCTTGTCGATCACGCACAGCGTCCCAAGATTGAAGCCGTCTGACGTCTCCAGAGGCACGCCAGCGTAGAAGCGAAGGCCGAAGTCGCCGGCAACGAGAGGGTTCGCAAGCGATCTCACATCGGTGCTTGCGTCCACAATGACGTGCGCTTCCGAAGACAGAATAGCAGATGCGCAAAGGCCGGCATCACGGCCAATCTGCTGCACGTCCAAGCCGTGCGACGACTTGAACCATATACGGTCATGATCCACGATGCTGATGATGGATATGGGGGCACCAAAGCGGCGCGCAGCAAGCGCTGTAACGCGATCGAAGCTTCCGTCCGGAGGCGTATCAAGAACCTCATAACGGTGAACCGCCGCCATGCGCTCCGCTTCGTTTGCAGGAATGAGGTCGAAAGTTTCGGCGTTCATGTTTATTCTTCAGTCCCCGCGAGAACTCAGATCGAGATACCCAGCACCCTAATGGATGTATGCGAGCGGCGGAAGGCAGCGACAATACTCTGAGAGACAGGACAATCTCCGTCTTCAAAGCAGACTTATCGATCCTCGACTAAGTGCCGCACCGGAGCGTTCCACTGATGCCGCTCTCCGAACTAGGCGTTCAAGAGTTAGCAACCGCCGCGCCTTCTCCGCTACGGCACGCGGACTCTCCCTACAGTCCTCCAACCATCCACTTTAGCATCAGGTTACCACCCAGCCGGCGTGCGGTGATCGCTTCGACCATCAGCAACCCAACGTAACAATGCGCACGTAAGAGGGAGAGAACTGGACGCATGCAAGACTGCTAAGGCGGAACGATGACCTAGACACGCCATTGATGGTGCATGGAACAAGTCCACTCCTACATCGAACAGCTTGCCGCACTTTTGGAACTCGCAGGCGTTGCGATCATCCTTGCAAGCTCCGTGCTGGCTACGTTCTGGTTTGTCAGGGATGGGTACCAGACAGGTTTGTGGCAACGCTGCTATGACAGCTATCGGGCAAACCTTGGCCGTGAGATTTTGCTTGGACTTGAGCTCCTTGTAGGTGCCGACATAATCGGGACCATCACAGCCCCGCTTACATGGAGCAGTGTCGGGCTTCTCGCGGCCATCGTAATTCTTCGCACCTTTCTAAGCTTCTCGCTTGAAACGGAGATTGAGGGCTGCTGGCCGTGGCAGCGTGCAAGCGCTCGTAGAGATACCGAGTCAGGCTTACCTGACCCCAGGTAGCTTTCAGGCTTCACGACCTTCCGTTCGGCAAAAATGGCATCAGACTGCGCTTTACCAAGGTCCGCTTTCGCGCAACTCTCAGATCGCGGATAATGACTGGAACGGGCGCACAGCGGCCGTCAGCTTCGCGGCTGATATGACCCACAAGCGGACATTCAATGGCGGCACAATGCTACCCGCAAGCGGCCGTACGTTAAGGTCCGGCGGATGGCGGCAAGTGACCGTTCGTCGACGGTGAGCTTCCGGTCGATGGGCGAATGTAGCCGACGTCCGAAGCGGACAGACGATAGAGTCCTGCTTGCATCACAAGAGCTTGTTCTCCTGTGGTCGCTTTGACGAGCTTCTCAAGCGCAGAAGTTCTTACTCACGGAAGGCCTACGATTCAGATCATTGTTCTATTCTGGCGCTCAAAATAACAAATTGCCTCGCGTTCCTGTGAGCTTCTCTGCCTCTTAGATAAGCTGCTGACGAGGGAGCGCGACCTGATCGTGTCTCCCCAGCGAGTGGGGCTCATCATGAAAAGAAGCAAACTGGCATTGACGGCAGGCGCCCTGACGATCGGGAGCCCCGCACTAGCGCAGTCTGTTGATCAGTCCCTCGCAGCATCAAGCGGCATTGGTGACTCGACAACATCCGCGGAGCCTACCGACGAACAGCAGATCGTTGTTACCGGCACCCGCTTCGGCGACCGTACGGTTACAAACTCTCCGGTGCCGATCGACGTGCTCTCCGGCACCGAACTTCGTGCTTCAGGCTACCAGGAAACCAGCGAGATACTGCGGGCACTCGCTCCATCGTTCAACTTCGCAAATCCAACCACGCCCGACGGCAACACGCATATCCACTCCGCTTCGCTTCGCGGACTGTCACCCGATGAAACGCTCGTGCTCGTGAATGGCAAGCGCCTGCATACGGCAGCCTTCGTCAACACAGCCGGCACGATCGGAAAAGGCGCGACGCCAACCGACCTCAACCAGATCCCGGCGTCCGCGATCGGCCGGATCGAGATCCTCCGCGACGGTGCCTCCGCGCAATATGGCTCAGATGCCATCGCTGGCGTCATCAACATCTTGTTACGAACGGATACAAAGCTGCATGCCAGCGCAACGGCCGGCACGACCTTGGACGGCGGCGGCGACACCTACGAGGCCTCTATGGGTGGAGGAATCCAGCTTGGCGACCGAGGCTTCGTCAATCTGACTGGCTATTACCGCGACCATCAAGGCGCGAACCGTGCGCTCGCCGACACTCGCCAGTTCTATCTCGGCATTGGTCCTAACGGCACCCCGCAGCCATTGTCCGCCCGCTTCGGAGCCGGGCTCGGGCTTAACCCTCCTGGCGGGGTCGTTGGCACACAGCTTGATCCGCGCGAAGCCACCGTTGATCGCCGTGTCTGGCGCTTCGCTGACGCGGGCGACCTGAAGGACGCCAGCTTGATCGCAAACGCTGAATACGGACTCAGTGATGCGATCACCCTATACGGTTTGGCAGGGTACCGCGTCAGCAAGGCGCACTCCAATGCTTCGTTCCGGCGTCCAGGACAGGACGAGAACGTGCGCGCCATCTATCCCGACGGCTTCCTTCCATTCGTGAACACAAAGAGCACCGACTATTCGGCTTTGATCGGCGCACGCGGATGGGCTGGCGGCTTCGCTTGGGATCTGTCGACGATCTATGGCGGCAACGAAGTCGAGTACCGGACGGAGGACACCCTCAATGCGACGCTTGGCAACGCCAGTCCAACCGAGTTCTACAACGGACGTTACAGCAGTTGGCAGTCAACCACCGACCTGACCCTGTCACGGGCGATCGACGTCGGGGTTGCGAAGCCCGTCAACCTCGCCGTTGGCGCCGAGCTTCGCCAGGAAGGCTATAAGATCGGTGCCGGCGAGCCCGCCAGCTACGCCTTTGGCCCAGCGCGTGTCCTTGATGGCCCCTCGCTCGGCGCAGTACCCACAATTGGCAGCCAAGGTTTCGCCGGCATCCAGCCGGGTGACGTTGTCGATACCGACCGCCACTCGATCGGTGGCTTCGTCGAGCTTGATACCGAGATACTGCCGGGCTGGCAGGTTGACCTTGCCGGACGCTATGAAAACTACAGCGACTTCGGAGGAACGCTTAACGGGCAGGCCTCCACCCGCATTGCTTTGCCGGCAGGGTTTGCCTTGCGTGGCTCAGTCGGGACTGGCTTCCACGCACCATCGCTTGCTCAACAGTTCTTCAGTTCGACAAGCAGCCGGACGATCGTCAACAACACGACCGGCTTTCCTGAGTTCGTGCTCGTCAGGACCGCTCCCGTGGGCTCCTCCCTGGCACAGGCCCTAGGTGCACAGGATTTGGAGCCCGAGAAGTCCGTGAACTTCGGTGGTGGTCTGACCTTTGCCCGGGGCGGGCTGTCAGCATCCATCGATGCCTACCACATCGACATTGACGATCGCATCTTCCTGTCTTCGAACTACGTCGATGCGCCCGGTCGTCGGACGCTTCGGGATTTCCTCACCGGCATCGGCATCCCTGGCGTGACAAGCGTCCGCTACTTCACCAACGCAGCGGATACTCGCACGCAGGGCGTCGATGTCGCGGTCGGTTATCGCGAGCAGCTCGGGTCGGACAGCGAGTTAAGGCTGAGCGCCGCATACAATTACAATCGCACGCGTCTTCGCGGAGTAGACGGCACGCCTTCGCAGATCACGGCGCTTGGCATCACAACGCCGCTGTTTGACATCGTCGAACGCGTCCGGGTCGAGCGCGGGCAGCCGAGGGACAAGCTGGCGCTGGGCGGCATCCTGCGCGTTGGCGCGCTGAGCTTTAACGCCCGCACAACCAGGTACGGCCGGGTCGAGCAGGTAGCTCTTACCAATCAGAGCGCAGCTAACGTGGCGCTCGCCGCGGCGGGATCCACACCGTTCCGAACGCTGCCCACGGAGTCAGGCACGCCGGGCAACTTCGACGTCATCCAGCGGCTTCGCCCCAAGTTCGTCACGGACCTGAGCGTAACGGGTCGGATCCGCCGCGACCTCGCGCTAACGGTCGGCGCCAACAACATCCTCAACGTTTACCCAACCAAGAACATCCGATCGACCGCGGCTCTGACCGGTGCCGACACGTTCGGCGTCTTTCCCTACAGCGAGTACTCCCCCTTCGGATTCAGCGGAGCCTATTACTATGCCCGTTTGGGGTTCGGCTTTTGACCGGCCAACCCTCTGCCCTTACCCGACGCAGCCTTCTTGCCGCCAGCGGCTATTCTGCTGCCGGCTTGATGCTGGCGAGCGGGACGAAGGTGGCGGCAGCGACCACAAACTCATCCCCTGTTCGCCTCTCGCTGAATGAGAATGCATACGGTCCTTCGAGGTCTGTCCTCCGAGCTATCGCGAACGCTTCGAGCGACCTCCATCGGTACGTCGAACAAGACGAAGTTGACGCCCTCATGGCGCAGATCGCCGTGCTTGAAGGAGTTCGCCCGGAACAGATAGTGCTTGGCGAATTGCTGGAAGCGCTGGGCCTCTTCCTTGCACGCCAGCGGCCCGGCGGCGGTGGAATTGTTCATTCCGTGCCTGGCTACACCGCTCTGGTAGACTCCGCGGCACCACTTGGCGGACGGAGCGTGCCCGTCCCGCTCAACGCCAAGGGCGGCAACGACCTGCCAGCGCTCAGCCGCGCCATCGACGCGCGCACGATGGCTGTATCCCTCATCAATCCACACAACCCGACCGGCACCGTTGATGAGCGCACTGCCCTGGACGGCTTCATCCTGGCAGCCTCGGCCCGAACGCTGGTCGTCGTTGACGAAGCCTATCTTGAGTATGACGACCTGGCTGGGCGCAGCGCCGTGCGTCTGGTGCGCCAAGGGGCCAACGTACTCGTCTTCCGTACGCTGGCGAAGGTTTACGGATTGGCCGGGCTGCCCATGGGCTATGCGCTCACGACCCCCACACTTGCTGCCGGGCTACGCGCTGCGGGCATTGGCGCTCCCCATTCTTTGTCCCGACTGGCACTCGCTGCGGCATCAGCAGCGCTGCGTGATCAAGCCTATGTGGCGCGCATCCGGGCATCCAACGCGACGGAACGAGCGCGGCTGACTGCCGAACTCGACCGTCGCGGATACTTGCACACGGACAGCCGGGCCAACTTCGTGTTCTTCCGTCCCAAGCAGCCCGCAGACACGGTTAGGGCTGCCTTCGCGAACGCCAGGGTCCAAGTTGGAAGAGCTTTCCCGCCGCTCGCGGAGTGGGTGCGGGTCACAGTTGGCACTCAAGCTGAGAATGACCGGGTCATCAGCGTGTTGAGTACTCTGACTTAGGTCCAAGAGCCTCTGGATCGAGGGATGAAGCACCGGGTAGCCTCGGGCGCGCGTAACATGCACCGGTCAAGCATGAAGGCCTCCTGTCGTCACGATCGCGAGGGCGAGCGGCTGGCGGGTTGGTTGAGAAGGGAACAGTAATGTCGAACGCTGCAAGGATCCTGCTTGGCCTGATGGCAGGGCTGCTGCTGGGAGCGTTCAGCGTCTGGGCAGATTGGCCGATGACAAGCATGCTGGCGGCCGCGGGCCTTGTCGGTGGGCTCTGGCTGGACGCCCTACGGATGACCGTGGTGCCATTGGTCTTCTCGCTCGTCGTCACCGGGATCGCCGCGGCAGCGTCAACGGCAAGTGCGGGTGGGGTGACGCGTCGAGCCCTCGCGATCTTTGTCGTGCTGTTGTTTTCCTCAGCCCTCATCGCGGCCCTCTTGGGGCCGGTCCTGCTCGGTGCTTGGTCTCCTCCAGCAGCGGCGCTCGAGGCATTGCGGGCGGGCCTAGCGCCTGTTGCAGTTCCGCCGGTCCCACCAGTTGCCGAATGGGTCCGGTCGTTGATCCCCACCAACGTTGTTGCTGCCGCGGCGGAGGGCACCGTCGTGCCTCTGACGATCTTTGCGTTGTTCTTTGGGCTCGCCGCCGCCCGACTTCCCGATGACAGGTCGGCTCCGCTCCTCGGTTTCTTCGCGGCGGTGGTGGACACGATGCTGATGATCGTCCGCTGGATCCTCTTGCTCGCGCCAGTCGGAGTTTTTGCGCTTGCCTTGGGAGTCGGCGCAAAGCTTGGGCTCGGCGCCGGGGCAGTGCTTGCCCAGTACATCTCGGTCCAGATCACCGTCACCCTGATCCTAGGTCTCTCCATGTACCCGCTAGCGATCCTTCTTGGCCGTGTAGGCCCAGCCGCTTTCGCGCGCGCCGCCCTCCCGGCCCAAGCGGTGGCTGCAAGCACGCAGTCCTCGCTTGCCTCGTTGCCACCGATGCTAACGGGCGCAGGGCGGCTTGAGATCGCGCCGGCTGTATCTTCGGTAGTGCTTCCGCTTGCGGTTGCCTTGTTCCGCATCGCAGCACCGGCCTCCATCGTGATCGTCACCTTGGCCATGGCAAGGATGACCGGTGTCGAGGTTAGCGCCGGGGCGCTGGCGATTGTTGTTCTGCTCGCCACCGTCAACACTCTGGTGATCGCGGGCCTTCCTAACCAGGTGACCTTCTTCGCCGCCTATGCTCCCCCAGCGATCGCCGCCGGAGTTCCGATCGAACTTCTGCCGCTGCTTCTCGCAGTCGATACCATTCCGGACATCTTCTATACGCTCAGCAACGTCACGGCTGATTTAGCGGTCACGTCTGTTGTCGGGCGAGACGACCAACAAGGCGAAGTGCCGACTACCTGAACCGGCCGTCCGCTACGACCCACAAGCAGCCATTCAGGGGGGCTTTGCTGCTCCCCGCAACCGGACGTACGTTCATGTGGCACGCTAAGCCACAGCGGCCGATCCGCACCTGCAGGAAATGGAAAACGTTGGCAGCTTCGCCCGAGCGCAGCTAAGCCCATCGCGATGCTATTGCCCACAAGCCGGACGGAAGTTTTCGACACCTATTGGCGGTTCGCGGCTGAGCGGCTTCAGATCTATAATCGTCGTCTTGCCGACTCGGTCGGGCCTTGGACCGATGATCCGATTTTGGCGTCGTTTCGATTCACCAACACCTATCGCGCGGCGGACCGAGTCAGCCAGTACCTCATCCGCGAGGTGCAGTACCACAAGGACCGGCCGCAAGCGCCGGCCGAAGTTTTCTTTCGCACCATCCTGTTCAAAATTTTTAACCGAATTGGGACTTGGGAAGCACTTGAGCGCGAGCTCGGTCCCCTGAGCTGGCAGGCGAGCGACCTCGCAGCAGTCGAGCGCGTGCTCAACCGGCTACTAAACGCGGGTGCGAGGATCTATTCGGCGGCATACATCATGCCGGCACCGCCGTTCGGTTTTGCGCGCAAGCATGCCAATCATGTGGCGCTGCTCTCCAAGATGATGGCCGATGGTCTTGCCGCACGGCTTGCCGCTGCGCGCTCGCTCGAGGAGGTCTACCGTCTGATCCGCACCTATCCGGGCGTCGGCCCGTTCCTTGCCTTCCAATATGCGATCGATCTCAATTACTCGTCTCTGCTGGACTTTGAGGAAAGCGACTTCGTGGTTGCTGGGCCTGGTGCATTGGATGGCATTTTCAAATGCTTCGGCGCAGCCGGGCTCGAGAACCCCGAAGCCGTTATTCACGCCATGGTCGAACGACAGGACTTCGAATTCGCTCGTCTTGGCCTGTCGTTCGAAGGCCTGTTTGGACGACCGCTGATGCCGATCGACTGCCAGAACGTCTTCTGCGAGATCTCGAAATACTCCCGAGCGGCACATCCCGATGTCCTGGGCGCATCGGGGAGGACGCGGATCAAGCAGCGCTACCGTCGAAGTGATCAGGCGAGCGCCGCCGCGCCGATGTTTCCGCCGCGCTGGAAGTTAATGGTCCCGGAATTGGCGATTAGCAGACCGGTCCAGTTCACCTTCGCGCTACCTTAACCTTTTAGCCGTCGGCGAGCGCTATGGCCGTTGCATGGAGCTGGCCTCCTGCAACTGAAGTGACGGTCGTCCGAAAGCTGACGATTGCTTTCGCCCACATTGCCTCTCGTACCTTCCCGCTGGCTTTCACGCTGAGGCAACCCGGCCTAAGCTCTTCGGCTTCCAACGCGTCTGCGTTGGCCGCATCTAGCCCGAGACCGTTGAGGATCGCGAGCTTCTGCACCTGCAGCCGTGCTTCGCCACCGGCTCCGGGAATCGACGCGGAGCCAAGCCCCACCAAGCGGCCATCAAGGTCCACGAACACCTGCGGCTTGAACGCAATTGTCCGCGCATTGAGATCGAGCGTGACCGTGCCCTGACCCTCGCAGCGAAGCTTGAAGAAGATGTCATGGCCTTCCATGATCGCTTCTTCCCACTCCCAAGACCTGTTCTTCTCGACCTCAAGACCGCGAACGAAGTTGTGAATGAAGTTCAGGAAGCGAAATGTCAGGTCTCGCGGACTGATGAATAGGCGCACCGGAACGTTCTGCGGCTGGGGCCCACGAAGACCTGCGAGCTTCGTGCCTTCGGAATGAATGGCCTTGATAAGGGCTTCCTCGACGATCTTCGCGCGTGCGCCGTCTTCGACCGCGTCAGTTGCACGGTTCGATTTGCGTTTCAGTCCGAGCAGCCCACGCACGACCGGCGACCAACCGACCTTCGCGACGTTCGCAAGGTGCATGATGTCATGGAAGCGATAGCCGTCGTCGTCATAAGCGTTGTCGGTAAGCTCGTCCCCAAGCTGGCGTCCGTTGTAGTACATTCGTGATCGGCCGTTGGAGACCGTCACAAACGCGATCTCCATCTGCCGCGGAAACCGCTCCTCGAAGTCTTCGTCGTGGAGCGGCGTCGGGCACGTGCGGTCGAGCCGGTAGGCGACCTTTTCCATGTTGTGCCGGGCCACTTGGCTTAAGGTCAGGCCATAGGTGTTGGCGAGCGCCGAGACGTGCCAGGCGATTTCCCCGAGTAGATCGTTGATTGGCCGGGCGGCAAGCGCGTTGTTGAGCCTCAATTCGATCTTCGGCAGCTTGCGTCGGAAGATCTCGGCCGTCAGCTGCCACAGCACGGCAAGGCAAACCTCGACCAAGGTCCGATCCCGAGTGCGGGCGGTGCGAATAGCCAGCAACTGGTAATCGTCGAATGTCAGCCCAGCGCCGAGCCGAGGGAACTCCTCGGCAGCTCTCAGGAACTCCGCACGCTCCTCAGGGGCCAGCACGCGCTGGATCTCGCGCGCACGCTCGTCGGACGCTCCGACTTCGCGGCGGAGCTTTTCGATATCATGAGCGAAGATGCTTATCGGAGCATCTTCGTTGGCATGATGGGACAATGAGAAACCGTACCAGAGAACATCACCCAACTCCTCGAGGATCTCGTCATTAGCCGCGTTCCATTCTTCCGATCCACCTTCACCAAGCAGGCGCTTCTTGACGGCCGAGATCACCGAACCGAGCTCGGCGGCAAGGCCGTACGTTGCGATGTCGAGGCGCTGCTCATGACTCTTATCGCACGAATGATCACTTGCCCGGACAAAGCGGTCGTAGTCGGCAACCAGTACCGGTGCGCTTGACTCGTCAGCTTCCACGTTATGCTCCTTCGCCTCAACAGGGTCTTCGAAAAGCAGGACCGGGAAACCGAAACCCGTATCGCTCATCTAAGGGGCTCGAGACGTTCGTTAAGATGCTGGATCAGTTTCGCACGGTCATGGCAGGGATAGTAGACCAGCTCACGGGCTCGCGGGGGAACCATGCGGGTTCCGTCGAGATCGAGGATCCAGAGCTCAAGGCCATTCTCGCGCCTATCCAGCGCAAGCTCCAATTCGTCATGGCACCAGGGGCTGCAGGCGTAGTGGCTTGACCACAAGGCGATGAAGATGTCGGAGCGATGAATCTGCTCGCGAATCTGCGTCGGCAGATGCTTGCCGGCTTCGAACGATTGATCGTCGCGAAAAATCTGCAGGCCGCGGCGGCGGATCAAGCTTTCGACAAGGTCGGCCTCGGCCGGTCTAGCCTTGGCGTAGCTCAGGAACAACCGTGGCTCGCCCGATCGCTTCACAAAGTCCGTTTTCCTAACAGTGAGACGACGAACGACATCGCAGACTCTGTCGGGAGTCGGATTTTCAGGCCAGCGGGCAAGATCACCGAGCTGGCCCTCGAGTGTGTAGCGCAAGCGTTCGTAGGCATCGAGCGCCGAACCGCCGAGGTGCGACAAGGGTAGGATAGGCTTGCGCTGCGCCTCAGCGACGTGGAGCAGCAGGTTGGAGGAGCCCGCGGGGTTTCCGCCCGCAGCTATAAGGACATGCGATCGGTTGAGCGCCGCGAGCTGCGCGAACAGCCAGCTATATTGTCCGGGACGGTCTCCGTCGGGATCAAGGTTGGGGTGGCGAAAGGCTGAAAGCTTCGGGAGACCGAGCGCCTCCGTCACGCCGTCGACCTTCGCGCGAAGATCCGGAGTATCGGGATAATGGATTTCGACGCGCGGACCGGAGGTACGAGCGGCACCGGCAAGCACTTCCAGGTCGACGCTATCTTCGAAGGGACTGCAGACGACAAGCTGATGGCCGTTGCCAGCAAGCTGCTCGGCAAGATCACGCATTGAACTCTGCAGGGCACCTCCATCCGCAAGCGGAGTGCCGTTCTCGTGAAATCGGCTGCCAACAAAGAAAAGCTTCATCAAGGTTCCCAAATGCCCCTGTTCAAGGCAGAGCCCAACACAGCTGTGGACTTGGCGGGACGGGCGTCGGATGACAAGCACTGATAGGGTTCGTTGGAGCGACTGGCTGCAGCGCTACGACAGCAAAGGTACTAACTTGTTCGGGGCGCCGATGCTCGACGCGTGGAACGACCGCGAGTGGGAGCCGAACGACGCCGACAAGACCGCCGCGGCGCTGCTTCATACGCGGCTTGTCTCGACTATCTCAACGCAGAACCTCGGCTATTCCGAGGGCGTTGAGGAGGCGGCGCTCAGCAGCATCTACGGATTATTCGAAGCAACCCGCAAGATCTGCGAACGCCATCCCTCCGCGTATCATCTCACGGACATCGCCTGGCACGTTCTCAACGTGCATGTGCGGCCGTTCACGGCGAAATGGCATAGGCGATCCGAAGCGGGGCTTCTTTGGGGCCTCGATGCAACCGATGACTTTCGGACGGACTTGGTCAACCTTCAGCCTCTGCTGCGCGCGTTTGACCGCCTATTGGTCGAGATGCGTGGCGGCTTGCCTGCGGCCACAGAACCAGACGCCGGCACGAGCTGGGCTGCAGCCGAAATTCAGGCACCGCTCCCGTGGGGGGGCGGTGATCTCAATCGTGAAATGGCGGACGCTGAAAAGGACTTCATCGCCACCCGGCGTCACCATTACAGCGTGCAGGACAAAAATCGGGCGGTCGGCCTTGCGTTGTCCGGCGGCGGTATCCGCTCGGCAACCTTTTCCCTTGGAGTGCTTGCCGCGCTCGCACGCCGGGACATCTTGAAGCAGGTCGATTATCTCTCGACAGTCTCGGGGGGAGGCTATGTCGGCGCGTTCATCGCCGCCTTTCTGGAGAACCGCGCACCTGCGCCGGGTGCGGAAGCGCCCTCCGATGACATTTCATCTGACATCGGACTTCGTTCGCATGAGCTGCCGTTTCGAAAGGCGCCCAGCGAGTCCGCGGCCCTTTGTCATATCCGGCAGAACAGTCGTTTCCTCGCAGCAAGTGCACCGCTCGAGAAATGGCAGCTCGCCTTGTCCCAGCTGTCCGGACTCCTGCTGAACCTGCTTACGCTCGGCGCGGTCGTCGCCACCCTCGCGATTGTTGCGTATTGGCTGGGGCAAGCCGGGGATCCCACGTGGCTTGCGATCTATGCTCTCATTGGAATCGCCGGTCTCCTCATCATTCTTCCGCTCATCCTCAAGGCGCGATCACCACGTGCCGAGTTCTGGCTCGCCATTCTCGGATTTGGAGCGCTGCTGATACCTGTCTGGAAGGTCCTCAGCACATTGCACGGGGAGTTCGCAGATTATTTCCATCAAACCCAGATGATCGCAGTGGCAACCCTTGGCTTCCCGCTCGTGCTTCTCTCAGTCGGAGTTCTCGGAGAACGGGTGCTGCAGCGTTGGAAGAAGGTGCCAAGGGTGCTGACTTGGCTGGCGATGCCGCTGTTTGTCCTCGCCGCCTACCTTACAACTTACGCGGTCTATACCCTGAATGCGAATGCTCAGACCGGGATTGCGATAGGTGTTAGTCTCCTAACACTCTACCTTCTGGTCTTCGTCGACGTGAACCTCACCAGCCTGCATCGGCACTATCGGCGGAAGCTAGCCGGGACGTTCCTCATTCAATCGAACGCGAGCGACAGAATGAAGGTCGACTCGGTCAAGGAATTGAAGCTTTCGGAGCTGGGCGTTGGTGGGCGGGCCCCCTATCCCCTGATCAACGCCGCGCTAAATCTGCCTGCGTCTAGGTCGCCCAAGATGCGCGGCCGGCTAGCTGACTTCTTCTGCTTCGCTCCGAGATATTGCGGAAGCTTGATTACGGGCTTCGAGCCCACCCCCGACTGGGAAGTCGCCAATAAAGACCTCGACCTTGCTTCGGCGACAGCCATCTCTGGCGCTGCGGCGTCGCCCTACATGGGGTTGCGCACTTCACGTCCGCTCAGCTTCTGGCTCGCGCTCATGAATGTGCGTCTTAGCTATTGGATACTCCGTCCCGGTCGCAACTCCTTGGCCGGAGCGTGGCTCCTTGTGCGCGAACTTTTTGGGTTGATCCATGAAGACCTTCCCCGGCTCAACCTGTCGGATGGCGGACATATCGAGAACCTCGGCGTCTATGAGTTACTTCGGCGTCGCTGCAAGTTCATCATTGCGGTCGACGGAGAGCAGGATCCGCGCATGACCTTTCATGCAATCACAAACCTGCAGCGTTTGGCGGCAATAGATTTCGGCGCCACTATCGACATCGATCTTGATGATTTGAGACTCAACGGCGCCGGCCTCAGCCTGTCGCATTTCCGGTTTGGACGGGTTCACTATGCGGATAGCGGGATCGGCTACCTGCTATACGTGAAGCTCTCGCTGACCGGAAACGAGGGCGAGTTCCTTCGGCGTTACAAGCTGGACGAGCCTGATTTTCCGCACCATTCGACTGCCAATCAATTCTTCACCGAGAGCCAGTTCGAAGCGTATCGCTCGCTGGGCGAGCATGTCGTCGAAAAATTGTTTCTTAAAGCCGTTCTCAAAGAACTCGGGGGGCAGCAACATGTCGTCATCGACGAGTGGTTTGAGAAGATCGCTGACAGCTTTCTTGAGCCACCTCAATAGCAGGGGCGTTCAGCCGTAGATCCGCGGGAGCGTCGGCGCGGTCATGCGTTGGGCAAGCGGCCTGCGCATTGAGAAGATCGTGTCTGAAGCCTTTGCACAACGCTTCGACGAGCAACGGTTCGATTTAGGCCGGTCTTCAAAGTAGCCACATCGGGCGAAAGATCTAGAAACCGAGCGGCGGGCGCAGCCACTTTGAAAGCTCGGTGGCTACGTTCTTGCCTTCGTCGATCACCATCCAGACGGGTTTGGAGTAGCCTTTGAGGTCGCCAAAGACGATCCTTTCGTATAGGCCCAGATACTCCCAGTTCGCCCAGCCTCGTTCGTTGCGCTGTTCGCCAATGGGGAAGACGGCGATGCGGTTGATATTCTTGGTCCCGTCGGCAATGCCAAGTTCCCACGGCACCCAGCGGCTCTCCTTGCTATTTATCGACGCGAGCAGAACGAATCGATTTGCCTGGCGGATGCGGTCTCTTAGGATGTCGGCGGTTTTCTCGCTGGTGTAGGGCGGGAGTGCCGGGTCCTGCTTGTCAGTATAGACTTTGGCACCATGATTCTCGAGAACCTGCACGGCAGGCGTGACCAGATCCTCATCTTTGGTGGAATGCGACAGGAAGGCTGCGGCCGCTGGCGAACGGCTTGCAACGCTTTTGCGGAGGCTTGCCCGTTCGGTGAGCGTGAGTTCGCCAGCGATTGCAAGCATTTCAGCGCGTGACGCGTAGCGATACATTTCGACACCCTTCGTTACCGCATGCTTGCAGGAAGTCTGGCCCAATCTGCCGGCCAGCCGGCGCGGCCTTCGCCAAGGCCCATGCCCCAAGCGACGACCGCCTGCCGCATGGAGTTGGGAAAGTGCCGCTTGTACGCCCGGCCAGCGCAGATGTCCGTGCCCTCCCAGTTCCGGAACTCGGCCGGGACCATCGGACCGTCGCCGCCGAAATAGACGAAATCGCGACCGATCAGCACCTTTTGCGAGTTCGTGTCATGCTTGCGGTTGGTGGGATTGGGCGAACCGTTGGGCAAGCTGTGGAACGAACTGGCCTGCTGCCAAGCTCCTTGCTCCTGATGATAAATGTTGTCGCCGAATGCATGAGCGAGCGCTCGATCATTGGTCGGCCGCTTCCTTCTAAATCGATCGTCTTCCCAATAGTCGTCGTAGGTGCTGATCTCATCGACGCGCATCATGTAGACGAAGCGTCCTTGTCGGCCCCTCTTGGCGCAGCCGGTACCCATCACATAGTCGCCGATCTTTGCTCGCTCGCGGATTTGGGGCTTGCAGGTCGCAAGCGTGCACACCCCGAAGAACGGGTTCGGCGCAAAGCCGTAATCGTGGTCGAGAACATAGGTGAAAAGTGATGTCGGCACGGAGATTTCAGCAATTGTGATGGGGGATGGTGCGCGGCTCAATGGGATTTCCCTTGGGATCGCGCCAACCGTCTAGCCGGTCGAAGATGGCTTCGACAATCTGCGGCCCGTCCCAAGGAACCATGTGGTCTGCAAGCTCGCGAAGCGCCTCTGGAAGATCGCAGCCGTTTTCGCCATCATCCCAGACGCCGACGATGTTCTTGCCCTGCTCGTGCGCGTATTCGATCTCCTTGGTGACCCAGTCGCTATCCTTGGTATCCGGGGTGACAAGGACGATCAGCGTTCCTGCCCAGTCGATCCCCGGCTTGAGGTATTCGCGCATGATGTAGTCGGGATCCTTCGCGTTGTTGGGCTTCTCAGAAGTGATCGAAGCATCGCGCGCTTCGCATCCCTCCTTCTTCAGCAGATCCTTTAATGGCTGAAGGCGATGATCGTCCTCGTGGACGTGGCTGATGAAAATGTTGCAGACCTTTTCCGTCATGCGGCACCCCATGTTGTACGATTGTTCTAGCCTTCTAACGTCGTCTTCAGCGAACTGCCACTTTCGCGTCCGCGCGAACTGTATGAGTGCAGACCTTCGATGAACTAGGTGTACGTCAGAGACGTGCGCTTGATTGGCGCGACTTCCGCCGGACGAGCGTCAGGTATGCGCCAGCGCTCTCCCAAAAGCAGCCATTCCGATTTCCACCACAACCAGACACTCAGAGCGCTTTTGGCGTTTCGGACCTTCGCCGAAGGTTCATGCTCCGGAGTGGCTGCATTTGGCCGTAATCGATCGGTCCGCTCATAGCCACGGATCACAAAAAGGGGACGTGCCGACCAGGCTGCTAACCCGCATTATTAGGGTCGAAGCGACCCCGCTTGTCCTGTAGTGTTGTGCCGTTCTTGCGAATAACACATCATCTGCAATTGGCCGTCTCTGCAAAACTCGTCATTTGTCGACAGAATAGGCGCGAGCATCTGATAGCCGAAAGTTACTGCATGGACTCCTAGTCAGTAGAAGACTCTGTCTATATTACCATCTATCTGAAAGGAGATGCGCATGTTGGATCACGTCTTCCTGTCTGTAAGCGACGTCGAACGCTCGATCGGCTTCTATAAGGCAGCTTTGGCGCCGCTGGGTATCACTCAGAGAATTGATCACAACGGTCAGGATGGCCCGCCAGGACATCCTGACCTGAAAGGCTTTGGAGCCAACAACCGAATCTTTTTCTGGCTGCGGAAGGGCAACGTTGAGGGCGGCGCGGCTCATGTTGGCTTTGTCGCGAACTCGCGGGGCGAAGGCGACGCCGCATATGCCGCTGCGATGAATGCTGGCGCGTCCGACAACGGCTCGCCTGGTGCGCGAATTCACTACGATCCTAATTATTATGCTGCGAACGTGCTTGACCCTGACGGATACAGCCTCGAATTTACTTACAAGAACTGGCAGCACTGACCTGAGCAAGCTGATGATCCTTGACGCAGCCGGATATACCGGCGGTATGATTGCCTGCCACGGAAGCCAAGTCACCGGCGAGGGTGCATGCTTTTGGAATCGATGCGGGCTGACAACCAGCAGGCTCAGGATGTGGCAAAGGAGCTGTCGAAGGCCAACTGCGACCTCATTGTGATATTCGTCACCGATAAGCGCCATCAAAAAGAGTCGCGGCGAATACCGATTTATATCGGGAAAAATGCTGGTGTCAGACCGGTTGGTTGTGACACAAGCAATCGCCTAATCTTCTGCGCTTGAGAACTGCTTCACAACTGTGGGTCAGGACGTCCGCTTTCGGGCGGCCTGCAAATCGGCAGCCATGGCGAACTTGGGTCGAAAGCGGACATTCGCTATCAGCAAATTTCGAGTGTACACGCGGGAGCGAAAGCTGCCCGTCCGCTTTCGGGCGAGCGGATCGTGATAGCCGACTGCCCCAGCCCGATCAGGGTCTCAGCCCGAAAGGTTGAATTTCTGCTTTGGAATTTCTTCAGCCAAATAATCAATCCAAGCTCGCGTTTTGGCTGCCGGCCTGCGGTTGGGATGGGTCACAGCGTAAATCGCGCCCAGATCAACCAACGGGACGTCCAGCTCAACCATTTCCAAAAGCCCCTCTGACAGCGCGGGTGCGGCAATAAACCTTGGCCCGTAAACCAGCCCTTGGCCCGCTGCGGCAGCCGCGACGAGCGCGTCGCCATTATCAGCGAAGAGGACGCCGCGGATAGGGACGTGAATGTCGCCCTCCAGTCCGAACCGCCACACCCTTCCACCACCATTGGCCGACAACGTATATCCAAGGCAGTCGTGGCTCTGAAGATCCGCAATCGTTTTCGGGACTCCGCGCGTTTTTAGATAATCCGGGGACGCGCAAATCACGGCGGCCAACGGCGCGAGTTTACGCGCTATGAGCAAGCTGTCCTGGAGCCGGCCGGCCCGAACCGCTACGTCCCAGCCTTCTTCCATTAGATCGACACGGCGGTCATTCAGCCCCAGCTCGACGGTCAGAGAGGGATATTGCCGGCTAAACGCCGGCAGGATCGGCGATAAGTGCAAAACCCCTAGCGAAACCGGAGTTGCGACGCGCAGAAGCCCCTCAACGGCCACCGTCCGGGAGGAAGCTTCAGCCTCTGCATCGGCCAGTTCCGCAAGGAGCCTTGTGGATTCGTGCAGGAAGTGCCGTCCCGCCTCGGTAAGACTGAGTTTCCGCGTCGTGCGATGCACGAGGGTCACCCCCAAGCGCGCTTCAAGAGCGTCAAGATGCTTCGTTGCCATTGCCGGCGAGATGCCCAGACTACGCGATGCCGCTGAGAGCCCGCCCTCAGCCATGGCACGCACGAACACTTCAATCCCCGTCAGACGATCCGGCATATATCTCGCACCTCCGGTGTTAGGTGTCCCGATATATGACCCCATTATCATTCGCGATCAAACGATCCATATCAGCGTCATAGGAGACACCGGTGACGAACCAGCAACCCACACTCTACATCCCCCACGGCGGCGGCCCGTGTTTTTTCATGGACGACCCCGCTGGCAAGTGGATCGGCATGGCCGATTTTTTGCGCGGATTGCCGGATAGGCTTCCCACCGCCCCTAAGGCCATTCTGATAATCTCAGGTCACTGGGAAACTGATGGCTTTGCCGTGACCGGGGCGTCCAAGCCCGACCTGATCTTCGACTATTATGGCTTTCCCGAACATACCTATCGCCTTAAATACGATGTGCCAGGCGCACCAGAACTTGCGCAAACTGTCGCGAAACTTTTGGCGGGTGCAGGACTCCCTTCTCGCGTCGATCGGACGCGCGGTCTGGACCATGGTGTCTTTATACCCCTAAAAGTCGCTTTCCCTGACGCCGAGATCCCCGTTGTTGAAATGTCGGTCGATCGGGGGCTCGACCCTGCTTTGCATCTTGCCGCGGGCCGTGCGCTGGCCTCGTTGCGCGATGAAGGCGTCCTCATCCTCGCCACCGGCATGAGTTTCCACAACCTGCGTGGGTATAACGATCCACGCTTCACTATCCCGTCGGAGCAGTTCGACGCCTGGCTGTCGGAAAGCCTCGCGCTACAGGGGCGCGATCGTGATGAGCGCCTCGAATCTTGGGAGCAGGCGCCTGCTGCACGACTAGCTCACCCGGATGCCGAGCACCTCATGCCTGTCATGATAGCCGCGGGTGCGGCTGCAGGGTCAGCTGAGAAGATCTACTCAGAGCAGGTCATGCTCACTGCGATTTCCGCCTTCAGTTTCATATGACCCGACAGGATTATAGTGGAATTTGGATCACAGCGATCGCGGCCGGACAAGCAACTGCAGACCGAAAACCCTAATGCCAATCTCGGTGTGGCCTGCCCAATCGAAATTAAATGAGCTGTTCTCACTGGAGTAAGGCATGCCCTC
Source organism: uncultured Sphingomicrobium sp. (assembly GCA_964243335.1). Lineage (GTDB taxonomy): Bacteria > Pseudomonadota > Alphaproteobacteria > Sphingomonadales > Sphingomonadaceae > Sphingomicrobium. Next base: position 101,887 of record CAXTED010000009.1, read on the forward strand.
TCATTACACGATCACAGTGCAACCCACCGATGCGTCCGGCATGCCACACATGGGTGCGCCGCTGGCATTCAGAGTCGCCAACCACGATGATCTTTTCGCGATCCTCAGCAAGGTCGAGGCCAACGCGGCAGTGCCCGCGGCCGAGGCCGCCGAATTCGTCATTGGTCTGAAACTCTTCCTCGAGGTCATGATCCGTCATCGCAACGATGCCCTCTTCGAGGGCCTTTGGCCGCACATGAGCGACTTTATGAAACGTCTGAAAACTATGACGCCGCCCGCCGGCACCCACTGACACCCGCATCCTCCGACCATTTCGCCAACTATGAACCTACATTGTCGATCTCGCTCGCCAAACATCGGCGGCGAAGTCCTGCGAAAGAGCACCATGACCAAGATCCTTGCAATAAACAGCAGTGTTGCTGGCACTAATTCCGTTTCGCGAATTCTCGTGGATGAGACCGTCCGGCGTCTTAAGCAGGGAGACCCGTTCGCTCAGGTCACTGCTCGTGATCTCGGAGCTTCCCCGACGCCTCACCTCAGTGCGGACACGGTCGCGGGGGTGCGCGGCAATCCCGCGACTGAAGGTGAGCATGCGGCGCGGGCGCTCTCGGATGAGCTGATATCCGAGCTGCGATCGGCCGACACCGTCGTCGTTGGTGCGCCAATGTACAACTTCAGCGTGGCCACCGGGCTGCGTGCATGGTTCGACCACGTGCTGCGCGCCGGAGAAACATTCACTTATTCGGAAAGCGGCCCACAGGGCCTGCTTAAAGGAAAGCGGGCTATCGTCCTCGAAAGCCGCGGGGGGTTGTACAGCGAAGGGCCCGCTAAGGTGCTCGACTTTCAAGAGCCTTACCTGAGGCAATTATTCGGCTTCATGGGCATTGCCGACGTTACGTTCATTCGCGCCGAGAAGATCGGATTCGGACCGGAGGCACGCGAGTCCGCAATAGCCTCGGCGGTCCAGGAGATTACTGCCCTGACAACGCGACGAGCGGAAGCAGCGTAACTCCCATTTCGTGACGATATCGAACGGAGAAGACTCTTGATTAAGAAACAACTCGTGCACGGCGCGATCGCGATCACCGCGTTCGCTGTAGCTTAGGCGGCGGTCGCCAGTGTGAGGGCGAGCAGTGCCGTCAGCCACTCAATTGCCGCCGCTCAATATCCTTCGGCAGCGACCGTCAAAGCCGGAACGTATCAGATCGACCCCAACCACACGCAGGTCATCTGGTCTGTGGATCACATGGGCTTTTCACGCTTGTATGGAATGGTCGGAGGCATGAGGGGCACCGTTCACATCGATCCAGCACGCCTTGCTCAGTCGGAGCTGCAGGTCGAGATTCCGCTTGCGGGTCTGACGGTGACTTCGGGCGGCTTCGCCACCCATCTACAGTCAGCCGACCTTTTTGATACGAAGAAGTATCCGACCGCTCGCTTTGTCTCCAAGTCGGTAACGGTCCGCGGCCGGCAAGCCACAATACTTGGTGCTCTGACCCTGCGAGGAGTCACCAAGCCATTGACCCTTCAGGCGCGCTTCTATGGTCAGGGGTCTAACCCGATGACGAAGGCCCAAACCGTGGGCTTTTCGGCCAAAGGCCAGTTGAAGCGCAGCGACTTCGGCTTCGGGTATGCCCTCCCCGCCGTGTCGGATGTGGTCAATCTGGAAATCACAGCCGCCTTCGAGAAAGTCACTGGCTGACAAAGGTACACGGCACTAGCCTGACCGGGCTACGGGCTGGTGCCGTTTGCTCCATTCTCGCAGTCTCCGACAATACGAAGCAGGAAATGTAGCCGACTATTTTCGTTCGCGTTCAAGCGGCTAAGGTGTTTGCGCGACGCCAGTCGGGACATCAAAGCTAAGGATTCGCGACTTCCATACACCCCAGAGCACGTCCGCTTTTGGGAGCCGCGAATGATGCGCGCAATGACTGGTGTGAGCGCTAAGTGGCCGCTCGCTCCTTATGAACGAGCGTCGGCTAAGCGCCTGCGTTCACCCAGAAGCAGCCGTCTCGCTTCCCACCATAAGCGGCCCTCAGGGTCAACGCACAAAGGCGGATCGCCGTTTCCAGGGCACCGCAATCGGGTGCCTGCATGATGTTGGGGGCTCGGGAAGCTACCATTGCTAACCGAGCTGATCTTAGCGGAATGCCTGACTAAGCTAACGCCGAGAAACCAAAAACACGCTGCTGATGGGCCCACCGGGGAGCAATTGCCTGTGGTCCGGTAAGTGCATCGCTTCTGAGCTGGTATGGCATGTTTCCGTCAAGCACCGCGCAAAGGATAGAGGGATCTAGAAAGGCAAGGCGCACGAGCCGAAGAACGTAGCCGCCGCTGATACCCTCACGCCGTCCGATCTCCTCTACGGTCAATCCGGGCTCATCCACGAGTTGCTGCCACCAAGTCCACCCTCGATGGATCAACTGCAAGAGCGGGACATCCACGCTCGAGTTAGCGACCTTGCCACTGGGTAGCACTAGCTTCATCCCTCCGCCCCGGCGCTTCAGAGAGGCGAGGGTGGAGAGCTCGACGTCTACGGGCACGACGTCTGTCGTAAGCTGCAAGGCTTCCGATAGCTGACTTCCACTTACTGTGATGCTCACGTTGGTCGCACTCAGCTGCACTCGGCCGATCAGTTCACGTACCAGTGTCGAACCTTTGCTGGAGCGCAGTTGTGCTTCCGCGGAAAGCTGCTCGCCTCGCTGGATCAAGGCGGGGAAGTCAGCCGCCTGAGGCAAAGGGACCTGGAGACCTGCAAGGAGTGTCACCGGGTCGGCCAGAGCCTCAGAGAGCCGAACACGGACAAGCGGCTCGATCTCGCCAGCAGGCAAGCGCCATCCCGCAGCAATCTTTGCATCCGCAGCCTGCTGAAGATCACGGCTAATGTAGTAGCGGTAACGCACCTTGCCTTTGCACGCGTGGCTGGCGACCATCGGCATTCCGCGATCGTCGAACAGGATGCCAGCTAGCAGGCTCTCGTTCTCGCTCCGTTGCGCACGTCGCTGACCCTTCACGTTTGCGGCCAGCTGGACCTGCACTGCTTCGAACATGTCAGGGTCTATGATCGGCTCGTGATTACCAGGGTGCGACTTACCCGCATGCTCAATTCGCCCGATGTAGGTCTCGTTGGACAACAGCCGGTAGATCTGACCTCGGCTGAAGCTGCATCCGCCGTAGGCCAGCTTCTTGGCAGTGGTTCGCTCGGGTGTCTTTAGCCCTTCCGCCTCAAGCTGTTCAAGAACCGGGCTGACACGTCCAAGCTGAAGGTAGAGCGCGAAGATGCGCCGTACCGCCGACGCGTGCTCTTCAACGATCGCAAGGCTTCTGCCATCGCCCGCGTAGCCAATTGGCGGCGTGCCACCCATCCACATGCCGCGGGCCTTAGACTGCGCGATCTTGTCTCGGATGCGCTCGGCGGTGACCTCGCGCTCGAATTGCGCAAACGACAGCAGCATGTTGAGGGTCAGTCGGCCCATGCTGGTGGTGGTGTTGAACGACTGGGTCACCGACACAAAGCTGGTACCGGCCTTGTCGAGCGCTTCCACCAGCCTGGAGAAGTCCAGGAGCGAGCGGGTAAGGCGATCCACCTTGTAGACAACCACCACGTCGATGTGCCCTGCTGCGATGTCTGCCAGAAGCCGCTGCAGCCCCGGCCGCGCCAGCGTGCCGCCGGAGATGCCACCATCGTCGTAGCGGTCCAGGACGAGCGTCCAGCCCTCGCTGGCCTGGCTCTTGATGTAAGCGGCACAGGCATCGTGCTGCGCATGGAGGCTGTTGAAGTCCTGCTCGAGGCCTTCTTCGCTCGACTTGCGCGTGTAGATCCCACAGCGCACCTTGCTCATGCGGCACGCTTCGTTTTTGGCTTGGTGCCGAAGAAGGCAGGTCCAGACCAGCGCGTGCCGGTGATCGTTCGCGCAATCTGGGACAGGCTCTTCCAGTCCTGGTCTTGCCACCGGTACCCGCCATTGTCGCTGACGGAAACCACGTGGACCTTGCCGCGCCACTCGCGCACGAACCGGGTGCCAGCGAGCGGCGGGGCAACGGACCTGCCCTGAACGGCATCCCGCATCCGCCGCTCGGTGGCCTTGGTAACACCGCCGAGCACCTTGGACTGGATGTGGTGCGCCAATGCGAGGCGCAGGAGCCCTGCGCTGACCTTGGGCGGCGGGGTCTTGAGCCACCTTGACCAGGTCATGCGAAGCTCGCCAAGGAGCATGTCCTCCAGCTTGGTTAGCTCGGCGTCAAGATCGATCCTGCTCATTCCGGCGCTACTGCTCGGTAGGTGCGCACGCCATCGATCTTATCGCTGGAGAGGCCATAGCCCTTCTTCTTAAGACCGCTGAGCGCCGCACGAGCCGTGTGCTTGAGCCATCCGGTGGCCTCAATCATGGCATCGAGGGTGGCTCCTTCATCGCGCAGGAGCATGGCGGCAAGCAGGTCCTGCTTGCTTCGTTGCTTCGGCGCAGCTGGCGAAGCATCGATGGGTGAGGGGTCGGTTGAAGCGGCTTTGATCCGAATGCTTGGCGCTATTGGCGGCATGGCGTGCGAACTTGTGTCGGTCTCGTCGGCGGGCGCTGGGCCGAGCTTCGCTCCGCCTGTGCTCTTGTTGCTCATGTGAGTTCTCCGGTGGTTCGCAGCGGCATGCTGCTTCCACCACTCACAGCCCTGCCGGTGAGCCGGTCAGGGCAGCAGCGCCACCCGGCGCTGCGCTTCGTTAGGCACACCAATGCTCCGGTGGAACACGAAGTCGAGTAGGTTCATGCTGACCGAGAACCTTGGCGTCGACTTCTCGCGCACCTCGCGGCTTCGTGGCCACATGGACCAGGACAGCCGCAAACTGCTCGATCAACTTGGGAGCCAACTGGCCCGGACCATGGAAGATGCTAGCGCTACCGCAGCGCTAGTGCCCGGCGTTCCAGAAATGGAAGTTTCTGCGATACTCATAGATCTTAAGCGAGGAGCGCAGGGGATACATGCTCTTGTTGCAGCCATGCAAGAAGTCTCAGCCTGCAAGTCTCACAAGCTGCCGATTGATAGAGCCCCGAGCTTAAGGGGCCGAGGCGGTGCCCGGACCCACTAATGTCTAATTCGAAGCTATCAGGTGACTTCAACGCTTAAATAATGGTCGTGCCTCCATCAATGTGAACTGGCATCGGATACAAGAAGCAGCGCAGGGCCCATTAGGTCACTTTCGCCCGCCTAATCTACCTAGCGGTGTTTGTCGGATCATCTCATCTCCGTGCTCCGCGACGGTTGCTGCGGTCATTCTCAAAGGGAAAAAGCCTGGAGCAAGCGCATTAACGCGGATGTTGCTTGGTCCCCATTCGGCGGTCAATGCGCGGGTCATATCGATCACGGCACCCTTGCTGGTGCTGTAGGCAATCGTACCTATTCGACCGGGGTGACGACCCAGCAGCCGCTTGATAGATGCAACGTTCAGGACAACACCCTTGCCTTGCGGCAGAAAAGCTTCCCGAGCCGCGGCCTGCGTCAACGCGAACACGCCGGTCACGTTGAGGTTCATCAACTTATTCCAGCCATCCAGCGAGTGGTTCTCGGCAGGCTCCCCCAAGCGGCACCGTCATTGTTCACTAAGACGCCAAGCGGCCAGTGAGTTCTACGGTCTTGGTGCTTACGCTTTGAGCTGCGCGCGCATCGCTCAAATCCCACTTGGATTCCGTCAGCATCGAACCCTAGAGCGCGCAAGGCAAGGACCGCGTCGTCGAGCTCGGCCTGTTTCCGAGCAACTAGGACAACGGGAGCACCGTAGTCGGCCAGAGCGAGTGCGATCTGGAATCCCAAGCCGCGCGAACCACCAGTGATTAGAGCTGTCCGCTTCGTAAGGTCAAAGAGTGCACCGAGAGTTGATGCCCTTATCTTGAACTATCTTGAGTGTCAGCAACGACCGGCCTTGAAGGAGGGTTGTCAATCATCGGCTTGCATCCTGAGCTTGGTGCCAGCCAAGCGCTGCCAGTCGCTCGAAGTCCTGAGCTCGAATATGAGCACTAGAAGACGATGCAGTGCCCCGCAGAACCCGACCCCGGATGCCATGAAAGATCGCCGCCAAGCGAAAAAAATTAAATGAAAGATAGAAACCGTAATCTTCGATCTCTCCGCGACCAGTTCGAGTGCAGTACGCGGCAACATACTCCAACTCACTTGGGATCTGCAGCCGCGTGATATCGACTCCGGCTAAACCAGCCACGATGTCGGGTGGCATATGGTACATCATGCTGTTGTAGGTGAAGTCAGCAAGTGGGTCACCTAACGTCGAAAGCTCCCAGTCGAGCACTGCTATCACTCTCGGCTCGACGGGATGGAAGATCAGATTGTCGAGACGGAAGTCGCCGTGAATGATTGCGACCTCATTGTTCGCTGGGGTATGAAGGGCAAGCCAGTCAACAAGGCGATCCATGTTGTCGTCGCGGCCAGCATCCACGTCCCGGAGATACTGATCGGACCAACGGGAGATCTGTCTCTCGAAGTAGTTTCCGGGCCGGTCGGCTTTCTCCAGACCAACATCTGACGGTCTGATCGAATGCAAGGCGGCTAAGACTGCGTTCATGGAATCGTAGCAATTCCGCCGATCTTGCGAGCTAAGATCTGGCAGTGACGCGTCCCAAAAGATCCTGCCCTCAACCATCTCCATCACGAAGAATGCTGTACCGATAAGCTCGGGCGCCTCGCAGAGGGCAAGCACTTTCGGTACTGGAAAACCCTGCGGGTGAAGCAATGTGAGGATCCGAGCTTCTCGCTCGATCGCATGCGCCCCCTTCAAGATCTCGCCAGGAGGCTTTCGCCGCAGGACATATCGCTTAGTTGGTGTTGTTAGAAGGTAAGTTGGGTTGCTTTGTCCGCCTTTGAATTGCCTCAACGACAATGGGCCGCAAAAGCCATCCACATTCTTCGAAAGCCAATGCTCGAGAATTTTAGAATTTACCTCGAAACCCTGCCGTACGTTACTCGTCCCAGCATTCTCTAACGCCGCCGACACTAGGCTAGCCTCTTCGCATGGTCTCGCTTGATTTTCTTGGCGAGTGACCACTTATGAACCTCAGTTGGGCCATCGTAGATTCGGAAGGCGCGGATCTCGCGGAAGATTTGCTCCACGACTGTGTCGCCGGAAACGCCGAGCCCTCCCATGACTTGGACGCACCTATCGGCAACCCGCATCAGGGCTTCGGAAACGGCTACTTTCGTCATCGAGCTCTCCACCGTCCCGATCTCGCCAGAATCAAGAACGTCTGCGCACCATCCAATCATGAGTTCACTCTGCTTGAGATCTATAAGGTTCTCCGCGAGCATGAACCCCACGCCTTCATGATCTATAATCGGCTTGCCAAAAGCTTGGCGCTTGCAAGCGTAGGCAGAAGCAATTTCGTTCGCCCGAATAGCCGCTCCGAGCCAGCGCATGCAGTGGGAGAGGCGCGCTGGCGCTAACCGGATCTGGGCAAGTTTCAAGCCATCGCCACACGTGCCTAGCAACTGGTCCGCCGGCACGCGAAGCCGGTCAATTGTTACGATGGCATGGCCACCGGGCATTGAACTATCGATTGTATCGATGAGCCGGTCTACCCTTACCGCCGGCTGTGGCAGACTAGCGATGAATAAACACGCTCCAAGATCTGATTGCGCCATTATCAAGCCGACGCTGGCCCCTTTGGCCCCAGTGATGAAAGCTTTACGGCCAGAGATAATCCAATGGTTGTCCTCTAACCAACATCGCGTTTTGAGCATGGACGGGTCCGAGCCCGCTCCCTCGTCCTCCGCCGGTTCAGTCATGAAAAACGCCGAGCGAGCGTCTCCAGAGATCAATGGCCCAAGGTAACGGCTCTTCTGATCGGGCGTTCCAACCCTCCCGAGAAGGTACATGTTGCCTTCATCTGGAGCCATCGTGTTCACCGCAACCGGACCAAGCGGAGACAATCCGGAGCGCTGCAATACCATTGCAGTTTGGCGCTGCGTGAGATGTTCGCCACCCGGCCGGATATGCGGAGTTAGTACGCCTGCATCGCGGGCCAGCGTGCGGAGCTCACCGACCAATTCCTCGCTAGGCCCGTGTTTACCACAGCGCGCGTCAGTTTCGAATGGGACCACGATCTCGCGCACAAAGCTTTCAACAGAGTTGGCGATTTTCAAAACTTCGTTGTGAGACAATGCGGTCATGCGGGAACATCCTCCGGCATGATATTGGGCGCTAAGAAGAAATCTGCTGCCGTCACTCTTCTCAGGACATCTATCGTCACGCCAGGCGCTAATTGTCTAAGAGTGAAGTTTTGGTAGCGAGAGGCTCGATCGAAGATGGCGTGATCCGTAATCAAAACGTCAACAACAGCTGTTCCAGTGAGTGGAAGCGAACAATCCTTCCGAAACTTCGGCGTGCCGGCTTTCGACACATGATCCATCAAAACGACAATCTTCCGCACACCAGCAACCAAATCCATAGCCCCGCCCATGCCCTTGACGGTCTTGCCAGGTACCATCCAATTGGCGATGTCGCCCCGTTCAGAGACCTCCATTGCGCCAAGTACTGACATGTCGATGTGACCTCCTCGGATCATCGCGAAACTCTCTGCCGAGGAGACGTAAGATGTCCCGGGTATCTCCGTGATCGTTTCCTTTCCGGCATTTATCACGTCGGCATCGACTTCCTCAGCTAGAGGATACTGACCAAGGCCTAACATGCCGTTTTCGGATTGAAGCGTAACGTGAATGCCAGTCGGCACGTGGTTTGCAACGAGGGTCGGAATGCCAATTCCGAGGTTCACATAGAAACCATTTTCCAGTTGGGCCGCCGCTTGAGCGGCCATCTCGTTGCGCGTCCAAGTCACTTAAACTTGCTCCCGAAAAGTGCTCTTTTCGATGCGTTTCTGGTTCTGTTCAGCAAGAACCACGCGTTGAACATAGATGCCTGGCGTATGAATATGATCGGGATTTAAGGAACCGAGAGGAACTACCTCTTCGACCTCAGCTATCGTCATGCGGCTTGCAGTTGCAACGTTCGGATTGAAGTTACGAGCAGCTTTGCGATAGACAAGATTGCCCGTCAGATCGCCTTGATGGGCTTTGACGATTGCAAGATCCGCGAAGATGGCGGGCTCCAGGATGTAGCGTTGACCATGGAAGGTTTTCACCTCTTTGCCGTCCGCGACAACCGTACCGACTCCCGTGCGCGTGTAGAAGGCTGCTATCCCGGCTCCTCCAGCTCTTAGTCGCTCAGCCAGAGTGCCCTGAGGAGTGAATTCAACCTCCAACTCGCCGGAGAGATACTGACGTTCGAATTCCCGGTTTTCGCCGACGTACGAACTCACCATCTTCTTGATCTGTTTGCTTTTGAGCAGAAGACCCAATCCAAAGCCATCCACGCCTGCGTTGTTTGAAATCACTGTGATGTCCCGGACGCCGCTCTCATGGATCGCTGCAATTAAGGTTTCGGGTATGCCACAAAGGCCGAAGCCACCGGCTGCGATGGACATCCCGTCTTTCAGCGCACCCCGCAGAGCGTCCGTTGCAGAGATAAAAACTTTGTCGATCATCCCACGTGCCTTTGCGGGAGCAGTCGAACTAGCGAGACTGCTAAACAGGACAGTTTTCTAGCGCTTAGACTTGCGACGAAGTGAGTAGGTCCCACGTCATGTATCGATGCCCTATTAGGAACCAGCAGTCCAAACTCTGACCTGTCGCTCGGAAGACGAGTGGATGCGCCAGAAGTCAGGAAATGGTCATTCATTCGTCGATTATGGGACGTCCTTGTAGGACAATCAAGGGGTGCTGTTTCGTCTGCTACTCACACTTTTGCACTCGCCCTTCGTACCATGAAGCATTTACCGGCTATTAGAGGGTTGGCGTTTTGGTCACCGTCGCCGAGTGCAACGACCGCCCTCCCGTCACATTCTGCAGGCGCAAGTGTACTTATCTCCGCCTAATCCGGCAGCGGGATCCACGATACGATCCATCCCCGTGCGAAAGTCCGTTCAGATTACGTCGAGGCTGTGGCTGAGATCCACGCGGGGCGTGCACTTGGGAGAAGCAACTCGGCCGAAAGGTTGATCTTTCTCGAAATCTAGGCCTACTCGCCTACGAGGAACTGCCTTCAGGCCAGTTGCTCCTCTTCAGCATGCATGACTGCCTTGGGAAGACGTATGGAACTCGCACCTACCTTACCGAGCTCGAGCGATGCGGATCAAGAAGGTGTAGTCACCGGCGCGCCTGAGCGCGTGTACTTGGGCATTCTACAGGGGCTCGAAGATCGGCGATATGTTCCAGGTCAACGGCTTGTTGAGTCAGACCTCGCGAGACAATTCGATGTAGGCCGCAACGCTGTTCGCGAAGCCATGCAGAGACTCTCGGTTCGAGGGATTGTAGACCTTAGTCGAAATCGGTCAGCCGCCATTCGGCATCTTGACAAGGAACAGACACATGACGTGCTCGACGTTGCTGCGGTCATGACGGGTTTGATGGCGAGGACGGCGGCTAAAAACTTTGACAAACGACAGCACATGCCTGGGCTGGATGCGGCTCTGCGAGATATGGACCACGCTGCTTCGCTTTCCGACCGAAGCGCTTTTAGCCGTTCACGTCGACGCTTCTATCGAACTCTTCTGACGATCGGAGGCAATTCCGAGTTGCAACGGCTGTATCCAGCGATTGGTATGCACATCATCTATTCTCAGTATCAATCGGCGAAACTCGACCGTGTCAGGATAGTCGATTACAAGAAACTGAGTGAAGCCATCGCAGGCGGCAACGCAGCCGAGGCTGAAAGGCTTGGGGTTGCCCATGTCGAGCACGTTCGTAGTCTAATTGGGGACACGACTAGCCGCTGACGCTCCGAGTCGGAGGGCTTGTCCTACAAGCGCTAATGCGATGTGAGGTCGTCGAAGGTGGTGGTGAAACACCAGGATGGGCAGTTCGCTAGCCTTAGTTCACGCATCGATCTGTCATAAGCTTGCAGATAAGGTCGCGAGAACGCATGCCGATAGGTCCGCAGGGGTTCGTCTTAAACCAGCTAAGGAGTGAAGGGAAGCGAAGCGAAGCAAGGCTTGCTCTTCCTATGCTTAAGATCCGCAATTATCATTGATTGTCCTACAAAGTTGTCCCATGAAGGCTTGGATGGGCATCTGGTAGTGCCCGTTGCGTTTGCTTGACGGCAGCAGCCGTCGCCACCTGGAGGGTATACGGGATGTCCAAGGTCTTTGCCGTTCGTAGGCGCTACGATGGTGCTGCGTTAGCTTGCATGTCGATCGTTCTACTTAGCTCTCCGGCCTTCGCGCAGACTGTTCCCATTCCGGACGCGGCTGAACCTTCCTTACAGGAGGAGCCCGATGCAACAGCACGTGTGACCTCGGCCACAAATGACGGTGACATCGTTGTTACCGCCCGGCGCCGGTCGGAAACGCTCACGAGAGTTCCTGTTGCGGTGAGCGCGCTCACGAGCGAGGGCATCAATCGATACAGCGCAACGGATCTCACGCGCATCGCTGACAATATCCCTTCAGTGCAAATCTCTCGCGCCTCGACGGGAAGCGGCGGGCTTATTTCTATTCGCGGGATCTACTCACCCTTTAACAATCCGGGCATTGAGTCGTCGGTCAGTGTGGCGATTGACAACGTACAGATTAGCCGCGGCTACGTTACGCAGGCGGCATTCTTCGATTTACAGCAGGTCGAAGTTTTGAAGGGCCCTCAAGCTCTCTATTTTGGTAAGAACAGTCCTGCCGGCGTGATTTCTCTTACGAGTAGAGGGCCAACAAACAGGTGGGAGGGTTATGCCACCGTAGGGTACGAGTTTCGCGCCGATGAGCGGTACATCGAGGCTGCAGCCGGAGGGCCGCTCACTCCAGAACTGGGCATGCGCGTCGCAGTGCGAGCGTCAGACATGGAGGGTTGGCTGAGGAATACGGCATCGCCGCGGGCCAATCCATTATACCCAGCTCTGCCGCTTCCTGGCGCTACCAACAATAAGCGAACGCCCGACGCTCGAAGTATCGCGCTGCGAGGAACGATCGAGTACCGGCCAACCAACGACCTTTCGGCAGTGGTTAAGGTGCTCTACGCTAAGTACCAAGACAATGATCTGACCGGACAGAACCAGGTTGTCCGCTGTGGAGGAAGACCGAATCCGACGACCTTGGGACAGGTCGATTTATCGGCCGACTGCACTCCTGATAACAGAAGGTCATTCGGAGTCCCTCCAATCGAGATTGCCTCGACCTTCCCGTACGCAAAGAATGGCAAGTTCTTCTCAGACAACCGCTCCTTGCTAGCCTCGCTTGGGCTTACCTATGACCTCGGGAACCTCACTCTAAATTCTACAACCGGGCTATATGATCTTAAAGCAGTCGGCTTCTCGTCATACGACGGAACGGTCTTCGCCTACTATCCGGGCGTGAATGGCGAGTACAACACGATCGTGACACAAGAGGCGCGGCTTACGTCAGAATTCGATGGCCGATTCGATTTCATGGCCGGTCTCTACTATGAACACGGTGCGCGTGAGACCTTCACAGTCGCCTCTGGCGGGTTCGGCCAGCCGGTTCCAATCGACCCGAGTTTCCGTGGAGGAAGTTACGTAGGCTATTGGCCCAACAACCGCGTCTGGACAAACGCGTACTCGGCGTTCGGCCAAATACAGTTTGACGTCACAGACGAACTGCAACTTGCTGGTGGCTTACGTTACACGAAAGAGCGGAAACGCGCTCACCTGCAGAACCTCTACGTTAATCCTGGCTTGCCGCTCCGCAGTCTGCAATTGCCGGTAGATAGGCAGCTACGCGGCGGGTTTTCGGACGATAATATTTCACCGGAAGCAACTCTGACATGGCATCCTTCTCCCCAGCAAACGCTCTACATCGCCTACAAAACAGGCTATAAGTCCGGAGGTTTCGCTACCGGCGGTGCTCTTCTTGCGGCAGATACTATTCAATCTCTTACCTTCGGGTCTGAGACTGCCAAAGGCTTCGAGCTAGGGTACAAGGCGCAGCTGTTTTCACGTCGGCTGACGCTATCCAGTGCTCTGTACAATTACCAGTTCGACGACCTCCAGAGAGCTTCGCGCGACGATGTCACGGGCGCCTTCATCATACGGAACGCCGCTTCGGCCCGTACAAAGGGGGCGGAGCTTGAGCTGTCTTTCGAGCCCACGGAGGGCGTCAATCTACGAAGTGCTTTGAACTACAACGACGCATACTTCCTGGCTTTTCGTAATTCACAATGTTTTAGCGGTCAGACCGTTGCTCTAGGGTGCGTTAACGGCAGTCAAGACATCAGCGGCCAAACGATTGCTCTCGCTCCCAAGTTCAGCGGATCATTCGGTGCTACGTTAGACAAGCCAATTGGAGACAGGCTCGCGCTCGCTCTTGCTGCTGATGTTCGTTACGTTTCCAGGTACCGGACTCAGGACGATAATACGCCTGGTGCTTACCAGAATGGTTACGCCAAGTTCAATGCGAGCATTGGAATCCGAGATGTGGATCGAGCTTGGTCAGTGTCGTTGATCGGCGTAAATCTCTTAAACAAGTACGCGATCCTTTATACGACGACAAAGCCGGGCGGTGCGCCAGGCGACCTCTACGGCACGGTCGAGCGTGGTCGGGAGATTCGGCTTCAGGCCAACCATCGCTTTTAGGGTCGGCTGAGGTCGAAGTGGCCGAGGTTTGATCATGTTGCAGAGGGTGCATGTCACGTGAATAAGATCGGTGCTGATGTACAAGAGCTAGTTGGCTCGATAGACTATGATCGTGAGGCGCTAAGTGCGAAGTATGCGCACGAGAGGGATGTTCGTCTGCGTCCCGACGCTAATAAGCAGTATATCGAAGTTACGGCTGAGTTCTCCCATTATGCAGACGATCCTTACGTAAAGATCAAACCTCGCGACCCCTTGTTCGACCACAAGGAGGTTCTTGTGGTCGGAGGCGGGATGGGCGGGATCTTGGCTGCTTGGGCTTTGATGGATGTAGGTGTCACTGACATACAGATCATTGAGAAAGGAGGGGGACTGGGAGGAACTTGGTACTGGAACCGTTATCCGGGGGTAAGATGCGACACTGAGTCATACGTGTACCTGCCACTAATTGAGCAAGGGGAAAAGATTCCAAGTGAGAAGTACGCAGCCGGATCAGAGATCCGCGCCCATTTGATGGCTGTTTCGGACCGGCTCGGCTTGACCGACCGTGCCTTGCTGCAGACAGGCGTCACTAAGCTTGAGTGGAACGAAGCAGACAATCATTGGGTCGTCCTGACAGATCGGGGGGACCGCATGACGGCTCGCTTCGTCGTCCTTTCCAATGGCTTACTCGTCAAGCCTAAGCTTCCTGGCATTCCGGGGATTAACGACTTCGCGGGCCACACCTTTCACACCAGCCGGTGGGACTATTCGTATACCGGGGGAGACGAATCTGGGGGTCTTGTGAACTTGGCTGATAAGTCAGTGGGCATTGTTGGAACTGGTGCAACATCGGTGCAGGTGATCCCTCATCTTGGTCGTTATGCAAGAGAATTGTACGTGTTCCAACGCACGCCTGCGGCCGTTGACTACCGCCGTAACCAACCGACCTCGCCCGAGTGGGCGCAAAGCCTAGGTCGTGGTTGGCAAGACAAGCGGATCGAAAACTTCAATCGGATGATGGCCGGTCTCCCCGAGGAGCGTGATTTGGTCCGCGACGGCTTCACAGCAACTGGTCGACTGCGGGGCACAGAGTGGGCCTCTGCTAAACTGGGCCGCAAGCTCTCTCAAGAGGAACAGGACTTTATCACTGAGGTCCTCGACGATAGATTGATGAATGACCTGCGGGAGCGAGTAGACCGGGAGGTGGATGACTCAGCAACAGCAGAGAGTCTCAAGGCGTGGCATCGCCGCTGGTGTAAGCGCCCTCTATTTAGTGACGATTACCTGATTACCTTCAATAAGCCGAATGTTCGGCTTGTAGACACAGAGGGTAAGGGGATCGAAAAGGTAACACGCACTGGAGCGGTTTTTGCAGGCCGTGAATACAAGGTGGATTGTCTTATCTTCGCCACGGGATTCGAGGCTAACACCGAGTATACAAAGCGGGCCGGATACGAGGTGGTGGGGCGTAATGGTATCGAACTAAGCGACTACTGGAAGAGCGGTCTTAGGACATTTCACGGTATATTCGTGCGCGGTTTTCCAAACTGTTTCATCATGGGCTCTGGTCAGGGTGCGTCCGCGGTCGCGTACTCATTTCCACTCCGTGAGCAAGCCAAGCACATTGCGCACGCCATGAAGGCAACCTTGGAGCGGAGCGCGACACGCGTGGAGCCAACGTCAGTGGCAGTCGAAAGCTACGTTGCTGAAGTACGACCCATGTCGGTCAGCCAGCGGAGCTTCTGGGTTGATTGCACTCCCAGCTACATGAACGGTGAGGGGGAGCGCGACAACCCACATGGGTTCTACGCGAATGCTCATCCTGCGGGAACGGTCGAGTTTTACCGGATGCTAGCTGCGTGGCGTGACGAAGGGTTCTGTAAGGGACTTGAGTTCCAATGACGCATTTGACGTACTCTCACCACCAGCCCGATGCGACTCGGCCGTCGGTAGTCTCTGCGGGCTCGTCCCGAGTACCAAGGCGTCGACAGGCGGCCTGTCGGATTGAACGGGAGTGAACATGACGCGGAGGCTCTCGGGTAAGACAGCGGTGATCACCGGGGGAGCGCGAGGTCAAGGAGCCGCAACAGCCCGCTTATTTGCCGCCGAGGGAGCCAATGTCGCAATCACAGATGTGGCGGCAGAAGAAGGCATGGCACTTGCTCTTGAAATTGGAAGTTCAGCGTCCTTCCATCATCTCGACGTGTCTTCAGAGGAGGGCTGGCAGCAGGTTGTAAGTGAGCTCAGCCGGCGGTGGGACGGTGTTGACATCCTCATAAATAATGCGGGCATCGTCCGTGTCGGGGAGCTGATGAGCCTTGCTAAGTCCGAGTTTGAAGAAGTGCTCGCTGTGAACCTGCTCGGGCCCTGGCTGGGAATGAAGGCAATTGTACCTGGCATGGTTAAGCGTGGTGCTGGATCAATCGTCAACATCTGCTCGATATCAGCGATGGTCGGGATGAATGGCATCGGAGCTTATGCATCAAGCAAGTGGGCCTTGCGGGGCCTAAGTAGAACGGCAGCTCTAGAACTCGGTCCGAAAGGAGTGCGAGTAAACTCGATATTTCCAGGTGCCATCAACACTTCGATGCATTCCGGATCTCAAAACGCAGCCACCGGAGAAACGCATCTTTACAAGGATCGGCCCTTAGGACGGGCGGGCACTTCGGACGAAGTCGCACGAACGTCGTTGTTCCTCGCAACGGAAGACGCCTCGTACCTGTGCGGCGCTGAGATAGCAGTTGATGGCGGTCTGTCGGCTGGGACGTTCCGTTCGAGCCTGCCCGGCGCCCCGGCATGGTGAAGAGGCCGGTAGTTCTTAGAGACGGGTATCAAAATGAGGTCTTCGGGTCATGCTACGTGTTCGAAGCGATAGTACGTGTAAGCGAGCATTGCTTTCTCGGTAGATTGTCTAGCGCATGGAGATGAGGCCTTGACCAGCGTGCAACAGAGCAACCAGCGCGTCGAAGCTCCAGCACGGTCATATGCCCTGCTCGCAATTCTTGTTTTGGCATACATCTGCTCCTTTCTCGACCGGCAAATACTTTCTTTGATGATTGAGCCGATCAAAGCCAATTTAGGCATCAATGACTTCGAGGTAAGCTTACTTCAAGGGCTATCGTTCGCTCTCTTGTTCGCAACGGCAGGGATGATTATTGGTCGTCTTGCTGACAGGATATCTCGAACTTTCATCATCTTCACAGGAATTTTGCTATGGAGTTTGATGACCGTACTTTGTGGTCTTTCTAATGGCTTCCTGGCTTTATTCGCCGCGCGGGTGGGCGTGGGGATTGGGGAAGCAGCGCTCGCCCCAGCCGGTTACTCCTTACTTGCCGACGCATTTCCTCCAGACAAGCTTGTTCGTGCAATAGCAATCTTCAACCTTGGTGGGCTTCTGGGCGCAAGCACAGCCTACTTCGTCGGAGGCGCTCTCATCCAGTACCTTAGCGGCTCTCCTCCGCCTATCGTCATGGGAGATCTACAGCCCTGGCAACAGGCCTTTGTGCTAATCGCTCTACCGGGTTTCCTTATCGCTCCAATGCTCCTGCTGTTCAAGGACCCACGATCCAAGCGTAGCCTTCAAGGGCAAGTAAGGTTAGCCGAAGCGCTGCGTCAAACTTGGGCCATACGCAGCAACCTGTTTCCACTTTTCGCTATCGCCACATTGCTCGGTTTGGTGAACTATTGCAGCTGGGCATGGTTTCCGACCCATCTGATCCGGAACTTCGGAATTCCTGTCGGAACCGTGGGAACAATGCTTGGACTGATCCAGCTAGTTGCAAGCATAGCGGGTACCGTTGCTGGAACGAGCTTGACCGAGTTTTTCCAAAGGTCCGGTCGGGTCGACGCACCAATGCGAACCATTGCTTTTGTCTCATTGGGGGTTGCCCTAGGATTGGCTGCCCCCTTGTCGCCTACGATAGAGATCACGCTTGCTGTGTGGTCGTTGGCGGTCTTCTGCCTAGCGGCCTACTCAGGTAGCTTGGTCGCTACGCTTCAGTTGCTCACACCGCCACATTTGAGGGCATTCGCATCCGCGATGATGCTGACTACACAGACTATTCTTGGCCTTGGCATAGGAACAGCGCTCATCGGCGGACTAGCCGATGCAGCATTCCCAGGCCGGCAGTGGGGCATTGGTGTTTCGCTCTCGATCATCGGCGGGATCTCAGCGTTGCTATCGATGGGCGTTGCGATCAACTACCGCGAGCGCATTGGCGACGCAGTGGCAGCGGCGACAAACACCACGAAATGACGTGACTTGATCTTCGAAGAAAACCGCTGGCGTCGGCGCTCATATGAGCAGGGACGACTCTGCGCTAGTTACCGAGCATTACAGAACTGAAGTCGAAATCGGTTGTCTTGAACTGCCAGTCGCCCAGCAATCGGAGCTCGGGACCTTTCTCGTCTGTGAAACACTCATACACAGCACCGCTTCGGTTACTCTCGGCAATGAAACCAATGATCGCGGCCAGCTCATCGGCCGAATACACGTACCTGCCTGTGCGCTTGGCATTCGCCAAAAACTCCCCGCCGCTCGTCATTCTGGTCTCAACTAGTCCTGCGTTGAGCGCGTTAACCTTGATGCCAAAGCTGTTGAGCTGGTCAGCCAAGCCTCGGGTAAAAGCCAGTATAGCTGCCTTCGACGCGGAATAGGCCAAAGTATGAGCTTGCCCTCGAGCCCCGCCGCGGGAAGACATGTTCAATATCATACCCTGACCAGCCTGCTTCATCGACGGAACAACGGCCTGCGCAACAAGAAAGGCGCCTAGGAGATTGATGTCGAGAACCTTTTTGAAATCGGCAACGTGCATGTCTTCGATCGGACCATTTCTAAGAAGCACCGCAGCATTGTTGTGCAACATACTTATGGGTCCCAACTCGCTAACGATGGTACCAACTGCCTTGCGCACGCTCTCCACAGACGTGACGTCCGTTGGTATTGGGAGAGCTCTACTACTTCCTATCAAATCGGCCGTGCGGGTTAGAGACTCGGCGTCGACATCTAGAAGTCCAAGGACGGCGCCGCGATCAGCGACATACTTGGCGAAGCTGCTTCCAATTCCTCCACCAGCACCTGTGACGAGTACTACCTTTTTGCTCCAGAAATCATTCAAAACGCAGCTCCACGAAATTCCGGTAGATGACAGCGAACGGGATGCGCGTACGTTCGAGACTTAAGGCGCCAGGTGTGATTGGAACATGGGGCCTCTTACGAGTGTATGTCACTCTTACTACTCGAGCAACAGAAGGAAGCCGGTCATGGATCTCGGTGTAGCAGGCAAGGTGGCGGTCGTATTCGGGGCAAGTCGCGGGCTTGGGAAAGCAGTCGCTCAGCGGCTCGGAGACGAGGGTGCCAAGGTAGCTTGCGTCTCGCGCTCTCTAACCTCGGCATCGTCAGTCGCAAATTCAATGGACAGGGCAGGTGCGAGCGCTTGGGCATTCGCCTGCGACGTAACGCGGCGCGATGAGGTAGCGGACGTGTTTAGCCTAATCCGGGGGGAAGTGGGTTCGCCGAGTATCGTCGTGTATAACAATTCGGGGCCACCAGACTCGACTTTCGACGAAGCCACTGACGACGAATTCTACGATGCATATAAGTCAACGGTTCTTGGCTTTTCGTGGGTCGTGCGAGAGGCAGTTCCTAGCATGAAGGCCGAGCGCTGGGGCCGAATACTAACTCTAGGATCAATGGCGGCGAAGGAGCCACATCGGGAGCTTCCCCTGGCGTTGCATAATGTGGTGCGACCAGCAGCAGTCGGGTTGAGCAAAACACTCTCCGTCGACCTCGGCCCCTTTGGCATTACAGTGAATACGCTTGGAACTGGAACAATTGACGGCGACGATGATAGCTCGCTTCGACGTACCTATCGTGAGCAGGCCGCCATCTCAGGGAAGACTTTCGAAGAGCTTTTAAGCTCGCGCTTGGCCGTCATCCCTCTAAGGCGCGGAGGAACGGCAGAAGAGGTTGCTTCGCTCGCTGCCTTCATTTGTTCCGATCTTGCGGGCTTTCTGACGGGTCAAACCATCATCTTGGACGGTGGTCTCCTCCGAAGCCTACTCTGACGTTGGTGGGCTGCGTGACGAAAGAAGCGGCCCATAGAAACGCCGGCTCACCTCAACTTACCCACAAAGGCTCTTGATTGTTCTACAAGATCGTTCCACCGTTCATCCTTGGATACGGCTTGTAGAGGGAGGCGTCGATGGAGCAGTCATTTTCCGGCAACTGGCAAATCGATCTCTCACAGTCGAAAGTTTGGGATTACCAGTCCGGGGCGTACATTCCGGATGCAATCGGCGACGAGCGAATACGCATCGACTTAATCGATGACGTGCAGACCTACGAAGTTCTCCTTGGTGACGCTCCAACGATCCGGATTAGTTATACGAGTCGTTACGACTCTCCTGAATGGGTTCCGTACAGTGTACGCGACATTACAAATTTCAAAACCGGAGACCAAAGCAAAGAGTTAGAAGACTTCGTGTTGCGGACTCATCAGCGGAGGAAGTCTTTCAGAGTTGGCGACATTTACGGCATGGTTAGAACTGTTTACGTCGATAAATCAACGCATTATCGGATCAGTAGGGATGTCGACGGCAAAGCTGAGTATGCGATGATGAGGAAGCTTGATAAGACGGGGGCGTCTTATACATCGTACGTCTTCAGAACTGATGGCATCGTCTCTACGATCAGGCGCTTCATCCGTGAGCAATGAACGGGATATTGGATGAAAGACTTCAAAGTTATTGCTAACGGACTTTCCTTTCCCGAAGGCCCCGTCTTATTACCGGATGGCTCAATTGCTCTTGTCGAAATAGCAAAAGGACGGCTGACCCGCGTCGATAAAACAGGGCAGCTCTCGGTAATCGCTGAAGTGGGTGGAGGTCCAAATGGCGCAGCACTTGGGCCTGACGGTTTGCTGTACGTCTGTAACAATGGAGGATTCCGCTGGACTGAAGAGGAAGCCGGCTTGCGGCCGATAGGGCAAGCTCTGGATTATGTCGGCGGGAGTATTCAGCGAGTACACCCTGTAACTGGTGCTCTGGAAGTGCTCTGCACAAGCGCAGACAGTATCCCGTTAAGTGCGCCAAACGACATCGTTTTCGACCAATCAGGTGGATTCTGGTTCACTGACACGGGAGCCGGTCGACACCGCGATCTCGATCGCGGCCGCGTTTGCTATGTTGAAGCAGGTAGCAAGGTAGCGCGTGAGGTTATCTTCCCGATGCTCCAGCCGAATGGTGTAGGCCTCTCACCCGATGGAAATGTCCTGTACGTCGCCGAAACCGTCACCGGCAGACTTTGGTCCTTTGACTTAGCAAGACCCGGCGAGGTGCGACGAGGGAGCGGCCCGGCGGCGCATGGTGGAAAGCTGCTAATCACCATGCCGAACTTTCAGTTGCTCGACTCACTTGCACTCGAGGCAAATGGCAATGTCGCGGTTGCCTCCATCTATAAGGGGGCCATCGTCGTCATTTCACCGGCTGGCCAGATTGTTCAGGAAGTGCCGCTCATGGACAAATTTGTAACGAACATCTGCTTCGGCGGAGCTGATCGCCGCACCGCGTACGTCACACTGTCGCAATCGGGCCAATTGATCGCTCTGAACTGGCATCGATCCGGCCTCGCGTTAAATTTCGAGAGTGCCAGTGTGGCTTAGCTCAGAGAACGTGTTTCGACTTGCGAAGGCTACAGATGATTGAGTCTCTATTCAGGCCACTGCATATTGGTGAGCTCGCGATCCCCAATCGAATAGCAATGGCGCCGATGACTCGGAACTTCTCACCTGGCGGAGTTCCCGGTCCGGATGTTGCTGCCTACTATCAGCGGCGCGCACATGGCGGCGTCGGCTTGATCATAACCGAAGGTATGGCGGTCAACGCAGTCGGTGCGCATACTGAGACGATCCCACTACTCTATCAAAGCGAAACAGTGGAAGCCTGCCGAGGTATCGTTGCAGCAGTGCATTCCGCAGGCGGGCTGATAATTCCGCAGCTTTGGCACGTTGGCGTCCAGCCCACCTTGAGGACTGATCTCGGAACAGAGGGTGCTCACCTTCGACGTGTTGGACCGTCTGGCCTACTTGGTAGTGGTGATCCGGGCGGTCACACGCTTACAGATACTGAGATCGCCGACACAATACTGGACTTCGCCAAGGCTGCTCGGGCGGCTCAAGATGTTGGCTTTGATGGGATCGAGATCCACGGTGCTCACGGCTACCTTCTCGATCAATTCTTCTGGGAACGAACAAACAAGCGAGAAGACACATTCGGCGGCGGAGCGCGCCAACGCGCGCGCTTCGCTGCTGAAGTGGTCCGTGCCTGCCGCGCTGAGGTCAGAACGGCGTTCCCGATCATCTTCCGGTTTTCTCAATGGAAGATGACAGATTATGGTGCTCAAATTGCGACGACGCCCAATGAACTCGGCGCGATACTTGCGCCCTTGGTGGAGGCAGGCGTGAGCGCCTTTCATTGTTCTACCCGCCGCTTTTCGAAGAATGCATTTGCGCCGGACCCGACGACTCTCGCAGGTTGGACGAAGCGGCTCACTGGCATTCCAGTCATCGCGGTAGGTGCAGTCACTCTGGAAGGTGGAGAAAACGCCTCCTCGGAGGCAGACAGCGAGCACGCAGAACGCGTTGAGTTCCGCGATGACGTTGAGAAGATAGCTGAGCTGATTGAAGCTGAGGAGTTCGACATGATCGCGTTAGGTCGCACTCTGATCGCTAATCCGGACTGGGTTCTCAAGGTCCAAGCAGGGATGAAGAGCGAATTGGTCCCTTTCACACGGAAGATGCTGTCGGAGCTGATCTGAGAGTAAGTCGCCAGCGGGTAATAACTCGAGCGATCCGAGTGTGCCTTACTCCGCTTGAGCGGCGTTATATCCGTTTTGGCTTTCACCGCAGTCCCGAAATTCCTACCTGATACTTGTAAGAGCCAAGATTCTGGATGCGGAGAAAGCCGCTTGTAGAGCATGGCGGAATAGGCATCTGAGACGTCGTCGCTGGCCGTACTGAACGGCGAACTAACTGCGCGGCAATACCTTACCCTGTAGCCTCGTTGGAGCTGCGAGGAGCAATAACGGAGTCACAGGTCGCGCGCTTGACGCAGGACAAATCAAGCTTCGTCGCATGCAATCCGGTGTAGTTCTTATTGTCATGCATGCTGGAAGGACACCGTCAAAGCTCAACCAAAGGGCGCGATCCGCACGTCGAGGTCGGCGATTGGCGATCCGCTAATCCGATCGACGACGATGGGCACCACAGGCTTTCCGGTGGCCACATCGACTAAGCCTGACACGTTTCCACCTGAAAAGTGCCGCCAGCCCCAGGCTCCAAGGGCATAGAGTATCGGCAGAAAGTCTCTCCCCGCCTCCGTAAGGCGATACTCATCCCGCGGGGGCCGCTCGCTGTAGCGATGACGCTCAAGTAGCCCCTCTGTTGTTAGCGCGGACAGGCGCCGAGAGAGAATGTTAGGCGCGATACCAAGGTTCCTCTGAAACTGGTCGAACCGGGTCTGTCCCGCGCCGGCGTTGCGGAGGATCAACATGCTCCATGTGTCGCCAATGCGGTGGAGCCCGCGCGCGATCGGGCACGGCCCGTCGCTTAAACTTCGAATGTCCATTGCAGAACGATAGTCACGTGACTATCGAAGTGCAAGTGACTCAACGAAGTTCGTCGGGGTCATGGCAGGAGAGCAGATCATGGCAGTCCTCGGTACCGCGCTTATAACTGGCGCATCCGCTGGCATCGGTGCGACCTATGCCGATCGCCTCGCGCGTCTCGGCTATGACCTGATCCTCGTGGCGCGTGATGCGGCCAGGCTTGAGACGCTGGCGGCGAGGCTGCGCAACGAAACTGGTCGCATGATCGACGTGCTGGCTGCCGATCTCACTGACCGGACGGACTTGGCAAAGGTCGAAGCAAGGCTCGCCACCGACGCAACGATCTCGATGCTTGTCAACAATGCGGGTATGTCGCTTACGGGAGGCCTTCTCGACAGCGATGTCGGCTCGGTCGAACGGCTGATTGCTCTTAATGTTACCGCAACGACACTGCTGGCTGGTGCGGCGGGTCGCGCGTTTGCCGGCCGCGGCGCAGGCGCGATCATCAGCCTCTCATCGGTCCTAGCGCTCGCACCTGAAACCTACGACGGCGTGTACAGCGGATCGAAGGCGTTCGTCTTGAACCTTAGCCAGTCTCTGGCTGCGGTACTCGAGCCAAAGGGCGTTCGCATCCAAGCCGTGCTGCCCGGCGCGACACGTACCGAAATTTGGGCGCGATCGGGCAAGGACATCGATGCCTTCCCGCCCGAGATCGTGATGGATGTCGGTGACCTGGTCGATGCCGCGCTTGTCGGCTTCGACATTGGCGAGACCGTGACGATCCCGCCACTCGCTGACGAGGGATTATGGAGGTCCATGACGCAGGCAAGGACTGCGATCCAGCCCCAGATGTCGCGACGCGAAGTGGCCCCTCGCTACCGCCACCCAGCCCACGCCTGAAGGAACGGTCATGGACGTCATCAAGAACAACGTCGCCGGTCTGAGTGGGCTTGAGCAGCTTCGAGCGGCGATGATGAAGGACGCAAGAGCGCCGATCGCCGACACGATGGGCTTCACGCTGATCGAAATTGAAGAAGGGCTGGCCGTTTTCGAAGGCAACCCGGACCGCAGCGTCTATAACCCTATCGGGTCCGTGCATGGCGGCTATGCGGCGACCCTGCTCGACAGCGCCTGCGGCTGTTCGGTGCACTCGCGCCTGACCTCGCGGCAGGGTTATACGACGTTGGAATTGAAGATCGCCTACCATCGCGGGCTCAGCGATGCGAGCGGACCGGTGCGCGCTGAAGGTAGAGTTCTGTCGATCGGCCGTCGAACTGCCTTCGCAGAAGGCAAGCTTCTCGACGGGCAAGGCCGGCTGTGCGCATCGGCAACCTCTACCTTGCTGGTTTTCGACCTGCCCAACTGACAGCGTGCAAGAAACCGGGCGGCAGACTCAACTAACTGTTTCGCCAACACCTCAAAACCGGGAGAATCCTTTATGGCGGAGAAAGACGCTACAACAGCGCACGATGTGGTCGGCTTCTGGCGCGCAGCCGGTCCGAAGCAATGGTTTGAGCCCTCCACCGCGTTCGACGCCGAACTTGCGCTCCGCTTTGGAGCTCTTCACCGTGAGGCCAGCGTGGGCAAACTCGACAGCTGGGCTGAGACGCCGACCGGCACCTTGGCGCTCGTCCTTATGCTCGATCAGTTCACGCGCAATCTCCATCGAGGATCGCCGCTCGCCTACGCCAACGACGGCGCGGCGCACGGGATCGCGACGGAAGGCATCAGGCGGGGGCACGATCTGGAGATCACCGCGGATCTGCAACCATTCTTGTATCTGCCGTTCGAACATGCGGAGGACTTGGCAGCTCAGGACCGATCAGTCGATCTGGCCGAACGCTATCAGGATCGGACCGGGAATTCGGAGCCATCGAAATGGGCTTTGCATCATCGCGACATCATTCGCCGATTCGGGCGTTTCCCGCACCGGAATGCGATCTTGGGGCGATCAAATACCGCTGCCGAGCGCTTGTTTTTGGCAGAGGGTGGCTTTGCAGGCTAGCGGCTCGGCCGCGGGATGTGGTTGCGCGACTATGCCGCCGCCTTGTACTCGGTGCTGCGCTGAGCCAACCCTGGAGCGATTCCATCCCTCCTTCTGCCGACAACCTCGGGATTACAAAACGAGTTTGTAGAGAAACGCTGCACTACACTATCGTCAATGTCGCGATGTGACTTGTTCACGCCCACGTTCGAGAAACAGCGGAAGATCTCGATGCTCTTGCTACATAGCTGCTGTGCTGCTCAGGGATTTGGACGTCCTTAGCGGCTTGCAAGCGTACAGTTGAGTCGTGCGGACGACTGCTTCAGACGCTGCTGCACTGACAGGAAGGCGGCGCTGCTCAGCGTTGCTTGATCCTGTCTAACGCAGAACCCGCCGGCCAATCATCGTCCGCGAATACCACGCCAAGAATACCAGCACCGCCGCGATTACGGCACTCGCGATCGCCATCTGCTGGCCCATGACCCTGCCGCCGTCAGTCATGATGTACGTGTAAGTCAGGTTAAGAAGAAAGGCAGCCAAGGACAAAACAAAGATAGGAAAGGCGAATCTCTTTCGACCGAGCAAAAGGATCGACGCAAGGAATGCTGTGAATACCCCAATCG
Source organism: uncultured Sphingomicrobium sp. (assembly GCA_964243335.1). Classification (GTDB taxonomy): domain Bacteria; phylum Pseudomonadota; class Alphaproteobacteria; order Sphingomonadales; family Sphingomonadaceae; genus Sphingomicrobium. The sequence continues at coordinate 127,704 of CAXTED010000009.1, forward strand.
CCCACACAACTATCATCCACATCGGCATCGCCTGATAGTGAGCGATCTGGCCAGGGTTCATGCCGGACTGAGCCATATAGCCCTCACCCTGAGCCCTGCTCATCACAAAGTCGAATACGCCGATCGAGTTGAAGAGCAGAGCCACAACACCGACCAGCCAAAGGTGCCAAGGCGTTTTCGTGCGTTCATCGACCATAGCGACCCCCACGGTTTTCTCACCTATTCGACAATCTAAGTTGCAACACGGCGCACTGCAATTCGGCTGTAGAACACAGAGGTTAGCGTCCTCTGTTCACCCCTCGCGGAGGTCGCACCTGATCCTCGGCTGGTCTGGCATGAGGATGGACGACTGAGTCAGCATCGGGCTCATGGCGTGATTGCCAAGTGCAGGAACTGGTTGAAGCCGCTCTGCTTATAATCGCCAAATGGCGCACCGTTGATGAAGCCACGACTGCGGTAGAGCGTTAGTGCGGGCTCGAACGCCACGCCGCTACCGGTTTCCAGGCTGAGCATTGTTACGCCCCGGCTCCTTGCCTCGTTGATGATGTGCGTCAACAATGCCGCACCGACACCGCGTCGGAGGTGATCCGGGTGCGTCCGCATTGATTTGATCTCGCCCAGGCCGTCAGCGAGTGCCTTCATTGCCCCGATTCCAAGGATGGTACTGCCCTCGCGCGCGGACCAAACCGTGACCTCTGGAACCTGCAGCTCGGACACGCCCATCGCGAATACCGAGCCCATCGGCGAGTCCGCGTGCATGCCGGCGAGGTGCAGTGCAAGCAGTTGGCGCGTCCCTTCGGCCGACAGGTCGGCCTCGGAGATATCGAACATGCTTATCCCCTCCCTCTTGCGGCAGGTTGTCCCTTGATCGAGCTCATTTGGCTTTATTTGGGCTCCATACACGTCAGCACGATCAGACGGAAAGGCAGTTCGCTTTCTTTGGGTACGCCTCAGTACCGAGCCGTCGGGCGTGCTCGCACGCGGGTCGGCGCGGTCACGGCGTAAGCCCTTATTGCCGAATGAGCGTTGTCGCCTGTGAAGGCCTGATTTCTAGGCGGTCAGCAAGGATTGAAGGTTTTGGGAGGCTTCTGAGAATGATTAAAGGCGACGCCACGCTCGAGCCTACCGCTAAAAGGGTCGCTTTCCTCTTCATCGCGCAGGACCACCAAGTCCCGCATAGCCTCCCGATCGCCTGCACCTTGTCGAGCCGTTATCCCGACCTCCAGGTACTTATACTCGCCCGCTCGGAAGCTCAGCTGGCGTTATGTCGGGACCTCGCCGAGCTCTACCCGGACAACAGGTTGAAGTTCGACGTACTGCGAGTGCCGATGTTAGTTCGTGCAACACGCATGTTCGTTCGAGCACCGAAGCGGCTAGTTCTTTGGGCCAATCGCCGTCGCTTGAACGAATTCGACGCCCTAATCGTGTCCGAGCGCACTTCGCTGCATCTCAAGAAGATGGGAGTTAAGCACCCGAAATACATACATGCTTTTCACGGCAGCGGCGGGCACGATAAGGTTGACGATCCTCGCCTTAGGAAGTTCGACCTCCTGCTCGTCCCGAATGCAGACCGCCTGCGGCGCATCGTCGCGGCGGGAAATGCTACATCCGGCCACGCAATTGTTGTTGGTTCCTCTAAGATTGACCTCGTTAAGCGGCTAGAAGCGACGCAACGGCCGCTATTCAACAACAATCGCCCGACGATATTGTACAATCCCCATCACCGTAAGGGCACGAGCTCCTGGAGCAAGATCGGGCCTGCCGTTCTTAATCACTTTGCAGCGCGCGAAGATTACAATCTGATCTTCGCGCCGCATACTCGATTGTTCGACCCTCCTCAGCGTCACGCTACCGAGTTTCGACGCTGGCAAGGACTGGATCACATTCGGATCGACCTTGGCAGCATGGCTAGCATCAATATGAGCTATGTAGCAGAGGCAGACGTGTACCTCGGGGATATCAGCAGCCAAGTGCTCGAGTTCTTGCTTCGACCGCGTCCGTGCATCTTTCTGAATTCACACAAGCTCCAGTGGCACGACGATCCGAGCTTCGTATACTGGCGGCTTGGACCGGTAGTTGAAGATTTGAGCGGCCTCGACTCAGTGCTGGCTGCACGTGGCGTGTGGCAGGCCGACTATGAGGCCAACCAACGTCGCGCATCCGCAATCGCCTTTCCTTCTTTTGCCGAACCCGCACCCATGGCTGCTGCTCACGCCATTGCCACTTTCCTGCGCCTGGGCCACTTGCCTGAGGAGCCGCGGATTTCGGCTCTCTCCGTGCAAGCTGGAGCCTAGCTTATGTGCGGGATAGCAGGCTGGTACCGTCGTGGCGGGCAGTCGGTCGACCCAGCGATCGTGACGCGCCAGTGCGACGCCATACGGCATCGTGGACCCGACGACAGCGGGGTCTTCGTAGACGGCGACTTTGGCTTCGGCATGCGACGCTTGAGCATCATCGATATAGCGGGCGGACACCAACCCATCGCTAGCGAGGGTGGTCGTTGGTTGATCGTATTCAACGGTGAAATCTATAATCACCCGCAGCTTCGCCGTGAGCTGGAGGCTGCCGGACGAAGCTTCAACACGCGCAGCGACACCGAGACGATCCTAGTGGCTTATCAGCATTGGGGCGATGATGCCTGGAGGCGCCTAGAAGGCATGTTCGCCGTAGCCATATGGGACCGTGAAGAGCGAGTGCTAAAACTCGCCCGCGACCCGCTGGGCATCAAGCCACTTTATCTGGCCGAGCAAGCCGGAGGATTTGCTTTCGCCTCCGAGCTCAAGGCACTGACGGTGCTGCCTGAACTGGCACTCGAGATCGATCGTCGCGCCGTCCACGACTTCTTTAGCTTCGGCCACATCCGTACGCCCCGAACCATCTACCGCGAAGTACAGTCTCTGCCGCCAGGGCATCTGCTCACGCTGGGAGCGAAAAGCGAACCCTCAATCGTACCGTTCTGGCAACCCAGATATACGCAGAGCGAGCGGCGTGATGACGAGAGTTGGATCTCGGAGTTTCAGGAGCGCTGGTTAGCGAGCGTCGAAGCGCACATGCTGGCCGACGTCGACGTCGGCGTGTTCTTGTCAGGCGGTGTTGACTCATCGGCGGTTGCTGCCGCCATGGTGCGCATAAGCGATCGTCCGATCAAGGCGTTTACAATCGGTTTTCCTGACCCGCGTTTCGACGAAACGCCTTATGCAGCGGCGGTCGCTCGCCATCTTGGGTGCGATCACGTGACCCAAATAGTTGACCTTCGCGCGGCAACGGACATTCTGCCTGAGATCCAGCGCTGCTTTGATGAGCCATTCGCCGACCCAGCGGCAGTTCCAACGTGGTACGTGTGCCGAATGGCGGCTGAGCACGTAAAGGTGGTGCTCTCCGGCGAGGGCGGCGACGAACTCTTTGCTGGGTACAAGCGTCATCGTAGTGAGGCACGCATGGCGCGCTACCGCCGCGCGTTAAAGCTTGCGAGCCCTCTGACCCAGGCCATCGATGGGCTGCCCTCCAGCCCGTGGCTCAAGGTCAATTACATGCGCAATCGACTGAAGCGTTTTCGGGACAGCGCGCTGCTGCCCGACGGGATCACCCGCTTTTTCGCCAAGACGCAGATCACGTCCCCAGCTTTGAGAGCAGCAGTTTACGCGCCATTGTTCCATGAGGAGTTCGACTCCCCGGGCCGTTTCGAGCGGCTGAGGGAGGAGTATTTTCCGCAAGCTGAGTACATCTCCCTGCATCCACTGGAGCAGTTCATTTTTGCGGACCTGACTCTCAACCTTCCCAGCGCGATGCTGACCAAGGTTGACCGAATGTCGATGGCACATTCCCTCGAGGCCCGAGTGCCCTTCTTGGGCCACAAGCTAGTTGATTGGGCGCTGACGATGCCGATCAACATGAAGCTCAGGGGTGATACTGGCAAATACGTTGTCCGGAAGGCAGTTGAGCCCTGGCTTCCCCAAGGCATACTCGATCGTCCAAAGCAGGGCTTCCAGATGCCTTTGGCGCAATGGTTTGCAGGTGACTTTGGAAGCTTCGCGCAGAGCCTTTGGCACGACTCGGGTGCGGCTGCGGCAGGCTTCCTTCAATCGAGCGCGGTTGACGTGGCGTTCGCCGAGCATCGCGCTGGCCGAAGCGACCATAGCCGCTTCCTCTACGCCTTGAGCATGTTCTCCTTATGGTGGGACACGCGGCCGAGAGCGGCAGGTGGACGTGGGGGCTGACATTCCTGGCTAGCCAGCAGTCGTCTTGAACAAAGCATTGGCCCTGTGTCGGTTGCGGCAAGGTCCGTCTGCCCAGCCCACGAAACAATTACGGGCACAAACGCGCTGTGGCTTCCGTTCCTTCTGGAGCGAAGCTGGCGAAGTGCTCCTCCAATCCTTTGCAAAGCCATCGCGAAGGTTGGGTGGGGCCGGCCCGAAGCCGCCCCCACCAGCGAGAAGGTTCTCGCGTTAGCCGCGGCGTCCATCCCAGTCGCGGCGTTCCAGCCGGAGGTTCTGTCGGACCAGATTGATCCGCAATTCCAGAGCGCTCACTTCCTGTCGGCTAAGTCCGTTACGACTGTACTGAGCCAG
>CAXTED010000010.1:0-83055 GCA_964243335.1 uncultured Sphingomicrobium sp.
CCAAGCGTTCTATCAGGAGAGGAGGCCCATCGCATCGGGGCCTCGTGTGAGCGGCTGTGGTACTGGCTTCAACCGACATCCCATCGTCGCCCTTACTATTGGCGCCCTTACGTGCTCCTCGCCTCCGACGTTCACTTTACGACTGAGTTAGAGAGGTACGTGTCCGTGCGTCGCGTTGAAGCCTCATGGAAGCTAGCCAGCAAAGCCAATGTCCAACGCGCACAGCCAGGTGAGCCGGGTTATGCTGATGCTAAGAAGATCGAGACTTGGATAGGCGATCGCTTCGTGAGCGGTCCGGACGTACGCGCCGTCTTGGGCATCAATCTGGAGCAACTAGCGATTCTATCCACCGAGTTTTGAATTCTGCCTGCTTGTCGCCTTGTGCCTGATTTGTTCTCTGTCAAACGTTCGTAAGTGCCAGCGATCGCGTTGACACCTGAATGACTGAAAGGATAATCATGGACACGTTACTCTGTAGCATCCCAGACACAGCGAGAGTTCTCGGCTTAGGCCGCTCAAAGGTCTATGGATTGATCTCGGATGGGCGCCTCATCAAAGTTACGATCGGCCGTAGGCGGCTGGTCCGAACAGACAGCATCCGAGCGATGGCGCTCGGTGAAGCTGCCTAGTGATGGAACCTAATAAAACAAAGGACCCCCGCGCGGCGGCAACCGCACGAGGGTCGAAGAATGTCGCCTGTCGAAAGCCGACCCGCGTGCATAACTCAGAATTGTCTAACCTGAGAAGTCCCCCGGCAAACGATTATCGTAAGCAGGGTGCCAATCGGAACGTGATCTTTGAGCATGGGAGGACCGGCAATCGGATGCTGGTAGCTCAACTCACGGAGTTCAAAGGCCATCCATTCCTTGACCTTCGCGAGTGGGTGGTGAGGAGCGATGAGCGCACTGCTACGAGGAAGGGCGTTACCGTTCCTCTCGACGTTATCAGACGGCTGGGAGAGGCTCTGCTGGCTGCAAGCTCGTGCGATCGAAGTGAGGAGCCCTCGCAGGCTGCCTAGCCGAACAAGGGGAGCGGTGGGCAACTGCCGCTCCCTGTCGCGAGCACTTGAAACTTACGACGCCAGCAAAGCGCTGAGCGGTGCATTGTAGGCACTAGCTTTGAAATACAGCCAGAAAATCAAAGGTGTGTCGCAGCGGCATAACAGTGCCAAGCGTGGTCGGTCGCAAGCTGGTAATTCGGCTAAAGACCAGGCCTTTGAAGCGGTTGGCACACCTCCTGCAATTATAGATATAACTTCTAGTGGTGCGTCCGATCGTGTTTCGACCTGGGGCGGCAAGCGCAACAGTGCCAACCGAGTTAGCGAAACACTCTCTCTCCGCGATGCCAACAAGCTGATCGCCGCAGTACGCTATGCATGGGCAATCGGTCATCCGCTCAACCGGCACATAACCCTGCACTGGGAACAGTGCGGAGTGCCTGATCTTGACGCTGGAGCCGCCACCAGCCGCTTTCTACGCTTAGCTTCTCAGTGGTTGAAGGCACGCGGTGAGCCATTCGCCTATGTGTGGGTGCGCGAGAATGGTGACGGCAAGGGAAGCCACGTTCATATTCTCGCGCACGTTCCGAGCGGCGTCAGTCTAGGCTCCAGGCAGCGAGGTTGGCTAAGGCTAATTACCGGCCGCCCATATGTCTCAGGCGCAATCCTCACCAAGCGGGTTGGAGGTACGCGATCGGCAGCCGACACAATGCCCGACACCTACTTAAGCAACCTTGCGAACGTGGTTGGCTATCAGCTCAAAGGCCTTTCAGCCACGTCTGCGGAAGCTTTAGGCCTCACCCGGACGCCGCAACACGGAAAGATCATTGGCAAGCGTGCTGGAGTAAGTGAGAACCTCGGATCAATCGCTCGTTCACGCGGCGGCTGGTTCGACTGAATGTCCGGTAGGGGTGGAAAACGGACATTCGTCCCTGCCGCTATCAACGTCAGCTCCGCGCCCATTTCAGACGCTCCCGACCGCTAGGCTGAGGCCCTGAGCGGACTTTCATCACAATGCTGTCTTTAGGTAGGCGACGTTTGCCGCCCGGCGTGCGGTGGTGATGAACCAATCAATGAGACATGCTCAGTCGATATCCGATGCCCGGCTCGTTTATGAGGAGACTTGGGTTGCCGGGATCAATTTCCAGCTTTCGACGAAGCGCACGCATGGCCACGCGGAGGTATTCCACGTCCTGAAGGTGGGCCTCGCCCCAGACGGAGCGAAGCAGCGCTTGATGGGTGACGACCCGGTCGGCGCTGCGTGCAAGGGCAAGCAGCAAGCTGAATTCACGTGGCGACAAGGTCACCGGCACACCGTCACGACTGACTACGTGACGCGCAAGGTCGATACGGACCAGCCCGGCGTCGACCACGTCACTTGACCGGCCCGCGCGATGGCGGAAGGCTACTCTCAGGCGGGCGAGCAGTTCATCGGTATCGAACGGCTTGGTGAGATAGTCGTCCGCGCCAAGGTCCAGCGCGGCAACCTTCTCGACGGCATCGTCACGCGCGGTGAGGACGATCACCGCCCGGTCGGCAGCCTTGAGGATTGGGATCAGCTCGAAACCATCCCGGTCGGGCAGGCCGAGGTCGAGCAATACGACTTCGCAGCCGGTTCGCCGCGCCATGGCCAAACCCTCCGCGGCCGTCTCCGCCTCGTCGATCTCCATCCCCGCGCGCTCGGCGGCGCCGCGCACCAGCCGGCGAATGGCAGCACGGTTGAAACATGCAGGAGGCGCGAGATTTCGTCGCAGGCTGCGCCGGCGGTGGCCTCCGCATCAAAGATGCCGGCCAGTCGTTGGCCAAAGGCGGCGACTGCGGCGTTCTCGCTTGCGGAGCGTGCACCGACGACGGCACGTCGCCTGAGCCCTCCAGCGAGTTGCCCGACCACGATGCCGACGCCAGTCAACACGACAAAGGTGATCAGGTTGCGCGGATCGGCGATGGTGAAGGTGTAGAGCGGAGGCAAGAAGAAGAAGTTGTATGCAAGCGCCGACGCTACCGCTGCGACTAGCGAGGAGCGCATGCCGAGCAGGGCCGCCGTAATTACAACGGGCACCAGGTAGAGCAGGTCGACCGCATTGCCGCCGATCAGCGGTTCGGCGAGTTTCGACAAACCGGTCGTGGCCATAACGCCCGCAAGCGCAAGCAGCAGCTGCGACTTGGGAGGCCCTGAACGCGGCCGCAATCCAGTAGCCCGATCGTCGTTGGCCCGGTCTTCGGCCGGAACGACATGCACCGAAACACCGGGCAGACCGCGCACCAGTTGATCGACGATCGAGCGATGGCGCAGAGAGAACAACCATCCGCGCTGCTGCTTGCCGATCACCAACATCGTCGCACGCGTTTCCGTCAGATACTCGCGGAGGCCTTCAAGGACGTTCTCGGAAGGGACGGTGACAACGCTCGCGCCGAGCGATCCCGCGAGACGCAGTGCGTCGCTCAATCGCGCTCGTGCGGAAGGGGAGAGGGTGGCAGTGCGCGGCGTCTCGATGCACAGCGCGCTCCAGTTCGTCCGCAGCCCGTCGGCCAGGCGCTTCGCCGTGCGAACGAGTGTTTCCGCGCCGGGCTGGTCACCGATCGCCACGACGATCCGTTCCACCGCAGCGAAGGTGCCCGCTTCGCCCGTTGCGCGAAGCCGATCGAGCATCTGGCCGTCCACCGTCTGCGCCACACGACGCAACGCCAGTTCGCGGAGGGCCGACAGGTTGGAGACGGAAAAGAAGTTGGAAAGGGCGCGGGTCGCCTCGTGCGGGATATAGACCTTGCCCTGTTTGAGCCGATCGATCAGCTCGTCGGGAGGAAGGTCGACGATCTCCAACTCGGCATCGTCAAGCAGTGCGTCGGGCACGGTCTCGCGAACGCGTACCTTGGTGAAGCTCGCAACGATGTCGCTGAGGCTTTCGACGTGCTGGATGTTCAGCGTGGTGAAGACGTCGATGCCGGCATCGCGCAATTCCTCGACATCCTGCCAGCGCTTTGGGTGGCGACTGCCCGGCGCATTACTGTGCGCATATTCATCGATCAGCGCGAGCTTGGGACGGCGGACAAGCATTGCGTCCAGATCGAATTCGCTAAGCTTGTGCGCGCCATGGATGATCACTCGGCGCGGAAGGACCTCAAGTGGGCCGACCAGTAGCTCCGTATCGGCGCGTCCGTGGGTTTCCACGATGCCAACAACGACATCCGTGCCACTCGCGAGCAGATCCGCTCCCTCGCGCAGCATCTCGACAGTCTTGCCAACGCCGGGTGCGGCACCAAGCAAGATCTTCAAACGTCCGCGGCCTTCCCGCTTGGCGACCTTGAGGAAGGCTTCGGGGGAAGGGCAGCGCTCCTCGTTCACGGCGCCTTGGTAGCGGATAGTGCATCAAGCTGTCGATTGAGGGCGAGGACGTTCACGCGGGGTTCGCCAATGAAGCCAAGCAGCGCTCCCCTCTCGTTAGGGCGGATGGTGGCGAGGACCTGAGCAGGGGCAAGCCCGCGTGCACGGGCGATCCGATCAACCTGGGCAAGCGCGGCGGCTGGGCTGATGTCAGGATCGAGACCGGAAGCGGACGTGGTCACCATGTCGGCAGGAACAGTCACGATCCCTTCTCCGTGCAACGTCGCGACGTCGGCAGCGACCCGATCGCGCAGGTCCCTTGATCCCGGAGCAAGGTTCGAGCCGGCGGAAGCGCTCGCATCATATCCTTTCCCAGCGGCGGAGGGGCGGCCATGGAAATAGCACGGAGCCGTAAAGCTTTGTCCGATTAGCGCCGATCCGATGATGGTGTCACCGCGCCGCACGATGCTGCCGTTCGACTGGGTGGGAGCTATTACCTGCCCGATGCCCGTGACCGCCAACGGGTAGGCGATGCCGCAAAACAAGGTAAAGCCGAGAGTCATCGCAATCGCTGGTCGGATTGCGGCGACGAGGGAATTGGCCATGGCGGTTCCTCTAAAAACGGGTGGAGACGCCGACGTAAGCTTGGACGTCGGGAGTGGAGCGGTTGAGCCCAAAATTGGCCCCAACATCGAACTGGAGCTTGGGGGAGGCGAGATAGGCCACCGCGCCGTCGAACGAGTATTGCCGCACCGTGCCCGCGGGATCGTAATTCTGTGCGGTCCACAATTCGGCATAGGCGGTGAGCTTGGACGACAGGGTTTTGCCGACGTTGAACGCGCCGACGACCTGAACATGACGACCGTCGAGTTTGCCGTTCTCAAGCACGTCGATCTCCGGCGTGAAGGTCAGCGTCACTCCGTTCGGCAGGCTGAGTTGCCCCGTGCCGACCAACCCACCCTCGAACTTGCGATTGCCGATCCCACGCTTTGCTACGGGCACCTTGACGAAGGGGATGATGGCCAGTTGCAGCTTGGCGCCAGGATCGGTCAGGCGCTGTTTGATCCGCAGGAACAAGTCGCCTGCCCCGTTGACCCTGCTAACGGTGCCGCTCGGGTCGCGCGTTCGGGCGGTCAGGTAGGGCGAGATGGTCGCCTGGATGTCGGTCGAATCCGTGACGCCATATTTGATCGTGGGATTGGTGTAGAGGATCGTGTCGCTGCGGGTTCCCGCATCGTCGTTGCGAGTCCAATTCAGAAGGTCGGTTTCAATCTGAAAGGCACCTTTGGGCACGGTACAGGCCGCAGTCGCCTTGGTCGGGCGGTCGGTGCACAGCGCTGGCGCGGTGGCTGTGGGCGCACCCTGGGACAAGGCCGTCCCAGGAACAAGAAGCGCAGCAGCGGCAAGTAGAAACGAACGGCACATTCTAGATCTCCGGTAAGGGAAGGGTGTCAGGCGAGGTGCAGGGCGCTGACAGCCAGATCGATGATCTTGATACCGACGAACGGCGCCACCAGCCCGCCCACGCCGTAGATCGCCAGGTTGCGCTTAAGCAGCGCTCCGGCCGGTGCAGGGCGGTACTTCACCCCCTGGAGGGCGATCGGCACGAGCGCCGGGATGATCAGCGCATTGAAGATGATGGCCGACAGGATCGCGCTTTGCGGGCTACCCAGACCCATCACGTTGAGAACTCCGAGCGGCGGGTACAGTACGACGAAGATCGCCGGAAGGATGGCGAAATACTTGGCGACGTCATTGGCAATGGAGAAGGTGGTCAGGGCGCCGCGGGTCATCAGCAGCTGCTTACCGAGCCCGACGATCTCGATTAACTTGGTCGGGTCGCTGTCGAGATCGACCATGTTGCCGGCTTCGCGCGCTGCCTGAGTGCCGGTGTTCATGGCGACGCCCACATCCGACTGGGCGAGTGCGGGCGCATCGTTGGTGCCGTCACCGCACATCGCGACCAGGCGCCCGCCTTGCTGTTCCTTGCGGATTAGCTCCAGTTTGTCCTCTGGCGAGGCCTCGGCAAGGAAGTCGTCCACTCCGCTTTCCGCGGCGATGCTTGCGGCGGTCAACGGATTGTCGCCCGTGATCATAACCGTTCGGATGCCCATGTTGCGAAGCTCGCCGAAACGCTCGCGAATGCCGGCTTTGACGATGTCCTTGAGTTGCACGATGCCGAGCAGGCGACCGCCGTCTGCCACCGCCAGCGGGGTAGCGCCCTGGCGCGCGATGCCATCGGCTATCGAGCGAAGTTCGGCCGCACCGGCGACTTCGCCGATGCGCTTGAGCACCGCGTCGATGGCGCCCTTGATCAGCGATCGATCCCCGATCTGCAGGCCCGAGACGCGGGTCTGGGAGGTGAACTTGATCGGCTCGGCGCCCGCCGGCATGGCCTCACCCTCACCGGCAAGCACGACGATCGAACGGCCCTCGGGAGTTTCATCGGCAAGGCTGGCAAGCCGCGCCGCCGCGGCAAGTTCCTCCTGAGTGATCCCCGCGATCGGATGGAAACCCGTCGCCTGGCGATCGCCGATGGTGATCGTTCCCGTCTTGTCGAGTAGCAGCACGTCGATGTCACCGGCAGCTTCCACGGCCCGACCCGACTTGGCGAGCACGTTGAAGCGGACCAGCCGATCCATCCCGGCAATGCCGATGGCCGAGAGCAAGGCAGAAATAGTCGTCGGTATCAGGGTCACGAACAGCGCCACCAGGACCGGCACGCCGATATAACCCTGCGCGAAAGATGCGAACGCCGGTAGCGTACCCACAGCGATCAGGAAGATCAGCGTCAGGCCGGCGAGCAGGATCGTCAGAGCGATCTCATTGGGCGTCTTCTGGCGGCTGGCACCTTCGACCAAAGCGATCATGCGGTCGAGAAAGCCCTCGCCCGGTGCCGCGGTGATCTTGACCTTGATCCAGTCGGCGATGACACGCGTGCCGGCAGTGACCGCTGAGCGATCGCCGCCGCCCTCGCGGATAACGGGAGCGCTTTCCCCCGTGATCGCGGCTTCGTTCACGAACGCCACGCCTTCGACCACTTCGCCGTCGGCAGGAATGAGCTCGTTGGTGGCGACCATCACCACGTCGTTCAGCTTGAGCGATTGCGCATCGACCACGCGGCCGTCCAGCAGGGTCGCCTTGAGGTCTGCCTTGGCCGCCCGGAGCGATGCCGCCTGGGCCTTGCCGCGACCCTCGGCGAGGCTCTCAGCGAAGTTGCCGAACAGCACCGTGAGCCACAGCCAGAACACCAACTGTCCCTGGAACAGCCCATCACCGCCGCCGGTCGCCAGACCCTTGATCCACAGCAGGGTGGAGAGTGCGGCAACGATGGCAGTGACGAACATGACCGGGTTGCGGATTAATGTGCGCGGATCGAGCTTGAGAAAGGACTCGCCGATGGCTGGAACGACCAGGGCACGGGTGAACATCGAAGTTTGCTTGGCCACGGTTGCGGACCTTTACGAAAGGATGCCGGCAGCGACCCGGAACTGATCGGCGATCGGTCCAAGAGCCAAGCTCGGAAGAAAAGTGAGGCCACCCACGATCAGGATGATCGAGACGAGCAGGCCGACCCAAAGCAAACCCGTAGTCGGGAACGAGCCGGGACCCTCGGGAATGCGCCGCTTGGCCGCCAATCCTCCGGCAATTGCCAGCGCCGGAATGATCACCCCGAAGCGCCCTGCGAGCATCGCCATAGCCAAGGTCAGATTGTAGAATGCGCTGTTGCCGGTCAGGCCGCCGAACGCGCTGCCGTTGTTACCGACGGTGCTAGAGAAGGCATAAAGGATCTCGCTGAAGGCGTGCGGTCCCTTGGCCAGTGGTCCGGCCTGCCCGGCTGCGGTGACAATGGCTATCGCGGTCAAACCGAGGATGAACAACGGCAGGACGGCAATGGCGATAACGGCAAGCTTCATCTCGCGCGCTTCGATCTTCTTGCCGACATATTCGGGTGTGCGACCGACCATCAGACCGGCGATGAACACGGCCAGGATGGCGTAGAGCAGCATACCGTAAAGGCCCGCGCCGACGCCGCCAACGACGATCTCGCCCAATTGCATGTTGAACATGGTAATCATGCCGGCCAGCGGCATCAGGCTGTCGTGCATGCCGATCACCGCGCCGCACGATGCCGCCGTGGTGACCACCGCGAACAAGGCGGTGGCAGCCATCCCGAAGCGGACTTCCTTGCCCTCCATGTTGCCGCCCGCGACACCCAGCGCCTGGTGGATCGGATTGCCAGCCGCTTCGGCCCAGTAAGTAACCGCGACACCCATCAGGAAAAGTGTGACCATGGCCGCCAGCAGTGCCCAGCCCTGACGCTCACGGCCGACTGCTTTGCCAAAGGTAATCGTCATGCCGGCGCCGAGCAGGAAAATGGTGACCATCTGCAGCAGATTGCTCAGCGCGCTCGGATTTTCGAGCGGGTGAGCGGAATTGGCGTTGAAGAAGCCGCCGCCGTTCGTGCCCAGCATCTTGATCGCCAGCTGCGATGCGACCGGGCCAAGCGCGATGACTTGGCTTGCGCCTTCCAGGGTGGTTGCCTGGACCGATCCGGCGAGTGTCTGTGGGACACCCATCGCGACGTACGCGATCGCAAGGACCACCGAGAGCGGAAGCAGGAGGTAGACGGTGATGCGCGTGATATCGACCCAGAAGTTGCCGATGGTCGCCGCCGACGAGCGAGCGAAGCCGCGGATGACGGCGAACGCAATCGCGATGCCGGTGGCGGCCGAGAGAAAGTTGTGAACTGTCAGACCAGCCATTTGCGTGAAGTTCGACATCGTCGATTCACCGGCATAGTTTTGCCAATTGGTGTTGGTGACGAAGCTTACCGCCGTGTTGAACGCCAGCCAGTTCTCGACCCCAGCAAAGCCCTGTGGATTGAGCGGAAGCACGCCCTGCAATTTCAGGATCGCAAACAGCGAGAGGATGCCGAAGATGTTGAAGATCAGCACCGCCCAGACGTAGCCGCGCCAGCTCTGCTCGATGTTGGGGTCGATGCCCGCCAAACGGTAAAGGCCGTTTTCATAATGGGCCAGCGGCATCGGTTTGTCGCCGTAGAGCGTGAACAGCCAAGCGCCGATTGGCTTTGCCAAGCCAACAAACAGCAGCGTGAAAACAAGGATCAAGGCCCAGCCGGCGAGCGTCATGGCTCAGTACCGCTCCGGCCGCGCAAGCACCGCGAGAAGATAGAACAGAACGATGAGCGCTACGACGCCACCCGCATAAAGGTCGAAGGTCATTCATCCGCTCCAAATCGAAGCCGATGTTTGGGTCAATTCGTCGTTAAGAGGACATGGGCGGGATCAACGCCAAGCGTAAAATTTGCATAAAGAAGGCTCGATGGCTCTGCGCAGAGCAAAGCAGTGCCCACCGGCAACGGAACATTAACGTTAGATGTCCGCTTGCCATAGAATTCACCACAATGCGGACAGTCCGTTTGCGGCCAGAAGCAGCCAACTAGGTGGCTCGGCCGAATATCGGCTTTGGGTCAGACCAGACATTCGCGCCAAAGCTAGAGAATCGACCGCTACAGCGGTCGCAAGGGGTCGGTCCGGACGCTTGCTTGTCACGTGATCAAGCCACTCACGGTGAACTAGCGCCCGCGGCTTACGCGGGGGCCGCGACAACCTTCTGCAGGCCTACGGAGGCGTCCTTACTTCGACAGTCTGGATGAGTAGTTTTGGATGATCCCTCGCTCGATCTTCCACATTTGCTTAGGTCCCGTTGCAACCACTAAGGGAATGCCTGCGTAAAGTTGCTCGAAGACGTGAATCTCGGTTGGATGCTGATCCATAAGATGAGTCAGGAACATCGCCACGGGAGCATCCTTCTGGTTTTGTGGCTTAGCGAGATTGATGCACGAACGGGTGAACGCGCGACTCTCCCCTGCCTTGTCGTCTGCCGTTACCTCAACCTTGAAATGACCGCCGAAAGGCAACGAGTTGGCGACAGTTTGCGGTGTCAGGAAGTAAACCGCCACCGACCCGTTCGCTTGTGGCGGAAGCACGATCGTATTGAACGGGGCAGAGGTGCACGGCCGCCAGGCGGAGTGACGGCCCAGCTCAGCTGTTGCGGCCTGCCGAGCTCGAAGCATCCGCAGGGCAAGCGGTGCTAACGTAGGGCCACCGCCCGCTGGATAGACCCGGGCATTAGCCACGGTCCCATCGATCAGGTCGGCAGCGTAGATAACCCGGTTTGCCGCCGTATTCTTGCCGAAGTAGTCGACGTGCGCACCGGCCAAGACCGGTGTCACAATCCAGCCACCAAGCTCTGAGTGACGGGCTTGCGGAAGACGGACCAGCATGTCGTCCGTCGTCAGCCATGCGGCACGGTCGTAAAGGTACATGACCTTCCCGCGCGCGGCTATATGCTCAACGACACTGTCCTGGGCGGCTACGGGCGTGACGGAGAGGGCAAGCGTGATTAACCCGATCAGCCATTTACCTAGAAACGCCACTCTGCATCCTTAATCCTGAGGTCGGCAGGTCCGACCGCAGACTGCCGCTGTTTCAACTGACGCCCTTTCGAGCAGCTTCGGCGGATCTTCATGGGTGCATTTTGGGCCAGCGGAACGGCGTCCGCAATGGGTCGTAAGCAGACGTTGTGCTAATGTCTGCAATTGGTCGAAAGCGGACGTTTGTTCCAGCCTGAAATGGGTGGTATCTGGTCATTGAAATGCCTTCCAGATGATGGCCAATTGCGGCCTCGGCTTCTTCTAAGCATGGAGGCCCGCGAGTGTTGTCCCACTGCGGGACTTGTCCGCACGGATCTCTCAGCATCTGAAAAAATTGCCGGTCGACATCATTGCGGGCGGCATTTTTTGTGTTCACTTACTGAGAAGAAATGGAACTAACCGAACTTTCGGGTCGCGTTCGCACAGGGGAGTAGCGTTCATGCCGGTATTTAGTGGAAGCAATGGCGACGACATCTTTACCGGTGGGGTGGAATCCGACCGGATCGACGGCAACGGGGGTAATGATCAGCTGTCGGGCGGCGGCGGCAACGACGACATCGCGGGCAATAACGGATCGGATATCCTGAACGGGAACGAGGGCGACGATGTCCTCTACAGCGGCGATCGGACATCCCCGTACAACCAACCCTATTATGGCAATCCGTTTACGCCACCGCTGCTCGATACAAGGACCGAGCAGGATACGCTGAATGGCGGAGCGGGCAACGACCGCTTTTTCGCGGGTCATGGCGACACGGTTTCGGGCGGCGACGGCAATGACTATCTGCTGATAAGCTTTTTGGGCGCGCCGACCGGAATCACGGTCGACTTTCGACTGACCACCCAGACCGTGGGCGGGGGAACGATCTCGGACGTCGAGAACATCAGCTGGGTTCAGGGCAGCAACTTCGACGATAATATCAACGTCTCAAGCTATTCGAACAATGGCTATTCCGACTTCACTGCAGTTTTCGGGATGGGCGGCAACGACCTTCTCACAGCGGGCTATTACACTGGCTATCTGGACGGCGGCGACGGCGACGACGTCGTCGACGGTCGGGGCAGCCAGTATCTGCAGACGGTGATCGGCGGCAACGGCAACGACACGCTCTACACGGCGCCCAATGGCTTTGGCAGCGCGATCGGCGGCGACGGCGACGACATCATCTACGCCCATGCCGAGATTCGCGGCGGCAATGGCAACGACACCATCTACATCCAATTCAGCTATTACCCGGGCGTAGTCAGCGGTGACGCTGGTAACGACACCATCTACGCCTCGTGGAACGGGGCGACCATTTCGGGCGGGACCGGCGCCGACAGCCTATTCGGCGGGATCGGCGCCGACACGCTCGGCGCGGCGGGGTATCTGCCTTCCAGCACTGTGCTGGCCGACGATACGTCCCTCGATCAGGATACGCTGTCGGGCGGCGAGGGCAACGACGTACTGTACGGCGGTTGGGGCGACAATCTGGATGGCGGGGCGGGGAACGACCGCCTGCGTTTGTCCCTCGCCGGGCTGCAGAGTGGAGTCAACTTCGGCACCGCCGACATCGAGTCGGGCTCGCCGGTCACTATCGGTGGCGGAATCATCCAGAATATCGAGACGCTTAGCTACCTGCTCGGCACCGCCTTCGATGATCGCCTGACGATCGCGACCCAGAGCTCGCTGCTGGTAGTCGATGCCGGCGCCGGTGACGACGTCATCATCTCGGGCGGAAGTTCGGTCCAGGTTTCCGGCGGAACCGGCAACGATCGCTTCTTCAGTGGGATCGCGGGCGACATCTTCGATGGCGGCAGCGGCGTCGACTTGGTCAATTACGTCAATTATGCGACCGGCGTAACCGTGACCCTCGGGTCGAACGGGGCGAGCGGGACCGGCGAAGGCGGTGACCAGCTGATCGAGATCGAGCAGGTCGAAGGCTCGCTGTTCGCCGACACGATCACCGGGAACAGCGAAGCCAATGTCTTGCGCGGCAATTGGGGCGACGACACTCTGCGCGGGCTTGGCGGGGCGGACGAGTTGCACGGCGAGGACCACGCCGATACCCTCTATGGCGGCGACGGTAACGATACGGTTCTCGGCGGGGCCGGCGACGACTTGATCGAGGGTGAGCAGGGTGACGACATTCTGCTAGGGGACGGCGGCGCCGACATCCTGCGCGGCGGATCCGGCAACGACTTGCTCGACGGCGATTTGGATGCCGACCACTTGTTTGGCGGCGACGGGGCCGACTCGCTCCGGGGCGGAAGCGGCAACGACCGACTGCAGGGCGACGCCGGCAACGACCGCCTCCTCGGCGGCTTCGGGATCGACGCGATGATCGGCGGCGGCGGCGATGACATCTATGAAGTCGACGACGTTTCGGACGTGGCGTTCGAACTGGCCGGGGAAGGCTCAGACCAGCTTTACGCCTATGTTAATTTCACGCTTCCGGCCGAGATCGAAACCCTGAACATGAGCTTCGGGGCGCAGACCTATGGCTTCGGCAACGCAGCGGACAATCTGATCATCGGCAACGCTTCGGCTAATTCGATTGCCGCCTATGACGGGGCCGACCGGATCGAGGGCGGCTTGGGTAACGATGTCCTTGACGGCGGCGCCGGCAACGACGTGCTGATCGGCGGGCTGGGCGCCGACTTGATGTACGGCGGCACCGGCAACGACAGCTTTGAGGTCGACAACGCCGGTGACCAGGTCCTCGAAGCGGCCGGCGGCGGGATCGACATCGTCAACGCGAAGGTCGACTTCACGCTCTCCGACCAGGTCGAGACGCTCAACATGGCCGCGGGGTTGCAGATCAACGGCGGCGGCAATGCCCTCGCCAATTTGGTCGTGGGCAACAGCTCTAACAACGTCATCTTTGGGTATGACGGAGACGACCGGATCGAGGGCGGGTTCGGCAACGATAACCTGGACGGTGGGAACGGCGACGACGTGCTCGACGGCGGGTCCGGCGTCGACGTCATGAGCGGCGGCTTGGGCAACGATGAATATCGGGTCGACAACGTGCTCGATCAGACGAGCGAAGCGGTCGGCGGCGGGATCGATCGGGTGGTCGCGACCGTCGACTTCAACCTAGGTGCCGGGATCGAGGATCTCGACATGGCGAGCGGCACCCAGATCAACGGAAGCGGCAATCTACTTGGTAATTGGATTATCGGTAACGCCTCGGCCAACGTGCTGCTCGGGTTCGACGGCAACGACCGGATCGACGGCGGGGCCGGCAACGACCGGCTCGACGGCGGCGAAGGCACCGATATCCTTGACGGTGGTGCCGGCAACGACGTGCTCCTCGGCGGCTACGGGGGCGACGCGATGACCGGCGGGGCCGGCGACGACTTCTACGAGGTCGACAATGCCGGCGACACCGTGACCGAGTTCGGCGGCGGCGGTGTCACCGACAACGTCTACGCCTATGTTGACTTCACACTTGGCACCAATGTCGAGAACCTGGTCATGGTCTACGGCAACCAGCGGTTCGGCACCGGCAATGCGGGGAACAACATCATCATCGGCAATGCGATGGAAAACGTCATCGAAGGTGGCGCCGGCTATGACACGCTGACGGGCGGCGCGGGCTCGGACTTCTTCATGGTTCGCTCGGGCTTCGGGGTGGATGTGATCACCGACTTCCAGGTCGGCGCAGGCAGTCAGGACGCGGTGCTGTTTTCGACTGCGCTGTTTACGAGTTTCAGCCAGGTCATGGCGAACTCGGCCCAGGTGGGCGCGGATACGTGGATCGGTGATGGCTTTGGCAACACCGTCGTGCTGGCCGGCGTCCAGCAGAGCGCACTTCACGCCAACGACTTCGGATTCATCTGATTGGTCGTGAATCGGCAAGTTGCATGCGCTCTTCTCCGGGAGTGCATGCCACCGCCGAAACACGCTGACATCGGCGTCGAGTACCGAATGTCTTCTTTGGGTCGAAAGCAGACATCCGCCGTGCCTGAACCAATGTCCGCTTTGGCCCGCCTGTAACTGAAAGCAGAACGGCCGCTGACGGCCACAAGCAGTCATTGCAGGCCGCTCTGACGAATGTCTCCTATGGGTCGTAAGCGGACACTCGCACCGGACCAGGCCGGAATGTCCGCTTTGGGTAGAAAGCGGACGTTGCTGACTTCGCCTACCGAGTGCATGAAGTAAGTATGAGGAAGTTAATACTACTCGGTGTTGGAAGTGTCGCTTTCGCATTACTCGCGGCTTGTGTTCAGACCCGGGAATCCGATCCGCCATTGGTCGTGAGCACAACGGGCGATGGTGATGGGTGTCGTGTTATGGTCAACGGCGAGAGAGTGACGAGTGAACGCCTTCTCGAAATAGGCAGACGTTCACCAGCAAGGCGAGCCATCGTGATTTCTGACAAGGGCACACCATACAAGTGCATCGGCGGAGTGATATATACACTTCAGAGATCCGGTTTGGCGTGTGTGGATGCCGTAACGTAGGACGGCTGATGTCCGCTTTGAGTCGAAAGCAGACGTTCATCCGGGCGGCTCTTCCCTTGATCTGAGTCCTCTTCCAGCTCGACCCTGAGCCCCAGCCGCTCTAACTCCACTGAGGCTACGCCCTCCCCAGTCAGCAAGCGGCGCCAAAGCCAAAGGTAGCCGTGCCACTCATCCTCTCGCATGGCTTTGAGGCGATTGGTTGCGCCCCAGACATGGAGAGCGAACCGTCGGGGAGCTTGGAGGCTGGGTCGCTTCGACATGGAACATAGATAGAACATCGGTCCAAGCTGTGCTATGTAGCATTTGTGTTGCAGGACGAGTTTCGGAGCTTGGCGGGTTGAGGAAGCGGCGGGGGGCACTCGCAAGTTCAGCCCCTTGCGGCTGGACACCGGTGCCAATCCTTCAGCGATCTAAACCGTAACATCACGAGCTTGCGAGCATCAGGAGAACAGCATGAGCAATGCCAAGCCAGCCGTCTCTGAAAAGTCTCAGCTCAGGATCAAAGAGCAGCCAAGCGTGTCCAAGGAGCGCCAGCTTGCGAATATCCTCATGGACCCGGCAGTTCACTCGGCAGCAACGTGCGTCGCCTTCGGCACTGGCGCTTTCGGAAAGACGGAGATTACCGAAACCCTGGAAGAGGTGCTGGAGACTATCGCCAAGGTCCGCAAAGGCGACCTCTCAGGCCCGGAAGCGACGCTTGTCAGCCAAGCGCATTCGCTTAACGCCATCTTCAGTGAGCTTGCGCGCCGCTCTGCTCTCAACATGGGCGAGTACATCGCTGCGAGCGAAACCTACATGAAGCTGGCACTGAAGGCTCAGGCGCAGTGCCGAGCCACGATCGAAACCTTGGCAGCTATCAAGAACCCGCCCGTCGTGTTCGCCAAGCAGGCCAACTTTGCCAATGGGCCGCAGCAGGTAAACAACGGCTCACTGCCGTTGCCTCGCGTGGACGGAAACCAAGACTCGCCAAACAAACTATTGGAGCAGTGCCATGAGCAGCGGCTGGACCCCGGAGCGGCGTCAGCGCCAAGCAGAAGCGATCCACACTGGTCCCCTTGAAAGCAGGCTACAGGGCCTAGCACGGCGGCTGGCAAGGCTCAGTCCAGCCGCAATGCCTTCAAGGGAGGCCAGAGAGCGGCCCTCAGGGCTGATGTAGCCAGGATACGCGGGTTCATGGCCGAAATCGAGAACGAGGTGCTCTGCTAAGCTTGCAGGCAAATGTCTGCTTTCGAACCATCGCAGACATCGCGCCCGCGTGTGACGCTACGGACATGAAGATTGTCGCTTTGTGCTCCGCTCTGCTCCTGACGGGGTGCTCCAACTCGCACGACCGCCAGAAGGATCACTTGATCGGACAGATCGAACAGGTCTTACAGCTTCCGCAAGGTGCCGAGAAGCTGGAGAACTATGCCCGCTATTATGCTTCAAAGGACAGCCGAGTTGTCGGCACCTACATCACGCTAGTTGATCCTCAGAACCAGTACTACGATCTTCCAGTGGGAGGACATCGTTGGGTCCACGATCACCACAATCTACCAGCGATCTCAGATGGCGGGTGCTCGGTCGTGGAGGTAGTTTACAATCCAGCTTCGAAGACAGTCGAAGAAGCATTCTGCAACGGCGAAGCCTGATGTCCGCTTTCGACCTGTTGCGGACATTGGTGTCAGTGCATGATCGAGTGCAGGTAAGGTCGAAGACGATGAAGACGAACGCCCCAGTGTGTCTGATAACCGAAACGAAAATCCCAGATTGCATCGTTCACGCCAACGTTGTCGAGGTGCCATAGGACGTCCGTCAGGTCGCGTGCGATGTCGGCAAGGTCATCGATGGCATCTCCTTGGCCAACGTCCTGCTCAAGTCCATCCTGCGGCTCCACGTCAGCGTAAAGGCCAAGCTCAGGAAAAGACGCCGACGCTCGCTTGGCAAGCGGCTCATAGGGCACGGTCGGTGACTCGACATCCACCACGTCGGGCTCCACGTCAGGAGCGCGATGGTATTCAATCACCAGCCTGTCCAGTGCTTCGGCCAGCCGCCTAAGCCGAACAGCCTCGTCCTCGGGTTCATCTCTCGGCAGTTCGAGGAAGCCGAGAATGGCGGCGACCATAGTTTCGTGTGGCGCAGATGCGACTTGGGTCATCTGGACGTTCTTTCGCAATGCAGCCAACAGCGCAACGTCCGCTTCCGACCCGTTGCGGACATTAGCGTCGGTGTTACTCTCTGCCGATGAGCGAACACGACCATGCTTCAACCGCGCCATCGCGCGCCGGATGCGTCATTGCGCTCGCGTTGGTGCTTGTCCCATTCATCACTGCCTCTGTGCTGCGTGGGCTGCCGGGCGAAGAGTGGCCATTCGCAATCTTCTGGGGGCTGCTTCTGGCCGCCCCGTTCGGCTACCTTGCTCTCGAAGGCACGTAGGCATGGCTGCCTTGGGTCGTCGCTGTCGTTCTATCGGCCTGCATCTGGGGCGCTCTAATCGCGAGCGCCATTATCAGCGCGCGCGACCAGACGGGGGTGAACTTCGGAATAGGTTTCGTAATGGTTGCATCACCAATCGTTGTGACTGCGGGCGCATGGCTGGCAGTCCAGTTCACGAAACGACCCCGAAGCTGACGTCAGCTTTCCACCCATTGCGGACATTGGGATTCACGTGCAGCTTTGGCCCGTGCCTCGGACAACAACTCTTGTGACGTGCGTTGTGCTTCTGGTCGGCGCAGGTGGTTGTGCCGAGCGACGGGAGGTGCCGACTACTACAGAGGCCGCGTTTAGGAAAAAGGATTGCGATGCGTAGCTTTCCCCTTACTTCCGCGTTCGCCCTAGCAACGATGCCCATCGCTGCATCTTGCGTTACCATTCTCCCAAGCCAATCGGCTCAGACGGCGGTGACTATTTCATCGCAGTTTCAGGGAAAGTGGGATGCTGACCCAGTGGCATGCGCGGCTGTGGCAAGCGACATGCGTCAATACATCGGCGCGGGTGGAATGCGCTTTGGCGATGCAGTAGGAGAGGCACGTCGCGTCATTAGGCACGACAGCCAATCGGTCTCCATCCTCACCAGCTTCGCAAGCGACGGCGACCCTTCGGAAGAAGACGTTCGATTAACCCTCTCACCTGCCGGTGACAAACTTACCGTTCAAACTGATAAGATCAGCACCACTCGTCAGCGATGTCGGCCGTCACGCTAATGTCCGCTTTCCACCCATCGCGGACATAAGGCGTAGAGACCACAGGATCAGATCTACTCGGACGGAACGCCTAGCGCGGCATCTCAACACGACTCAATTGACTTTGGGGTGAGCATCGCACCCAAAGCCTCACCTATGAAGCTTACCTTGAGCGGCGCCTCTTCAGCGACAGCAATAAGCAGTGCAAGATAGTCGGCTAACTGCCCAGGAGTAACAGACAGTGGACCGGTGTGGTGTGGATCAACTCCAACGGCCCATTATCCTCGACACTGATGTAAATGGCTTCTTCCAGCTGGCCCAAGTTCGTGAAGCTGCCAAAACCAGCGAGCAGCTGATCCCCAATTGTGTCCATCAAGGGCTGCCACGTTAGACCAGCTGGTATGCTCACGACCGCCATCTCTTCGTCCTGTCCGCCTGTTCTGGCCACTCACGCAACGTCTTCATAGGCGGAATACCACCCGTCGCACATTCCAGCTAACGCCCGACTTCCACTGAATGCAGACACCAGCCTAATGTCCGGCTTCGACCCAGTGCGACGTTGGAAGCGCCGTTCGCACAGGAGCCAAGCGGGATAGAGATGGTGCGGGTTCTAGCCAGGTTTGAAACCGGTCCAATGGTCGCTTCTTTGGCTAACGGCGGCCTCCTGGGTCCTACTGTATTCTCCGTGGCCTTTCGAACACGGGACTGGCACGAACTCCAGTTTACTTGGTCTTAGGTTTGATGGTCTGCCAAGGGATAGCATCGCCAGCGGCTCGCCGTCAGTTGCCTTTGGGCCCCAGATAATCGTCGCCGTACACTGCGCGCCGGAAGTCTCGGTGGAGTGTCCCGTCGAACGGTATGACTTGCACCAGGAACACTGCGGTAAGCTCGTTGGCGGGATCAACCCAAAACAACGTCGATGCTCGTCCGTCCCAGAAGAACTCTCCTACGGCTCCGCGGTTCTCGCTCGCGTCCTTTGGCTGGCCGGTGCGCACGAAGAGGTCGAAACCAAAGCCGCCATTGCCTTTGCCGACGAGCCAGGAACGCTCCGTCGTTCGGGGATCAAGCTGATCCGTGGTCATCAGCTTGACCGTCGACCGCTTGAGGATGCGGACGCCATCAAGGCTGCCATTGTTCAGCAGCATACGTGCGAACCGCATGTAATCGTCTGCCGTGGAGGCAATCCCAGCACCACCCATCGTGAGCTTTCGTCCCGGAGCGAAGTTAAGCCCGCGCTGCTCCAGTTCAGATGCGCGCTCAAGGCCTCCGTTTTCTTTCTCGTAGAAAGCCGCGAGCCTGCCGAAGCGAAGCTCGGGCTGCGTCCAGGCACTGTCCTTCATGCCAAGCGGATCGAAGATGTTCTGGCGGACGTAGCTCTCGAACGGCATGCCCGTAAGTTTCTCGACCAGCAGGGCCTGCACATCGACCGCTGCGCTGTATCGCCATTCGCGGCCTGGATCGAAGAACAGAGGAACCTTCGCCAGCCGGCGGCCGAACTCGGACAGATCGTGGTCCGCTTTGAGTGGATCGAGCCGAGCCCATTCTTTCTCCGGAAAGCTTTCGCCAGGGGCATATCCGAAGCCGGCGGTGTGGCGGAAAATGTCGCGGATCAGGATAGGCCGATCCGGTGCACGCAAGATCGGCTTGCCTGCGGCATACATTCCCACAAACACCTTGGTGTCGCCGAACTCCGGCAGGAAACGGGACAGCGGATCGTCAAGGCCAAACCTGCCTTGCTCCCACAATTGCATCAACGCGACACCCGTTACCGGCTTGGTCATGGAATAGATTTGAGCGATCGTATCCCGCCGCATCGGCCGGTTGGCCTCGCGATCGGCGTGGCCGGCGGTGCCGAAGTAAACCTCCCGGCCGTCCTTCCACAGGAGAGCGGACACGCCCACCGCACGCCCGCCGGAAATCATTTTGGCAAGCGCCCGATCAATCCGCTCCTTGTTGATCAATACTGTCGAAGTGGACGCCTCACCTCGGCGTGGCACAGCAGCCTGCGACACTTGCGATGAAGTCAGCACAAAAGCTGCTAAGCTCACGAGCAACAGTTTCATGCTTTCCTCCCCCGGCTCTTCAGAGAGACTTAGCAAGGCAGCTCACCAGGTGAAAGGCGCAGCAGCTTAGGGGGCGATCGGTCCCGCACCCTCGTTCCCGCTTAGGTGAACTCCACTATAAGCGGTTCCTCGGTAGCGAGACGTGATGGTCACCAAATTGCGATCGTAAGTTCCTGCAAAGGTTGGCGGTCCGAGTCCGCTTCCGTCGTTGGTGGACGCTCAACGTCCGCTAACGACCCATTGCAGACATTGGGGCTCGAAATTTGACCATGCCTCCCGCAAGCCCGATGATGACGTAATGCAAACTGCCCTCGACGCCCCCACAACGACGTTCAATGACCACGAGAAAAATCTCGTTTCGAAGATCCGCAAGTTGGGCTGGTTTCACACGAACGTGTTCGCGGACGAAAATAATCTGGGGTTTTCCTACACCACAGGTCTTTGGGCGACCGCAAACCATCCCGAGGTGATCGTCTTCTCGATTGCCGGCGACGTAGCCTCTGACGTGTTCGCCGAGGTTTATGACGCGGCAAAGCTCGGCAAGCGGTTTGTGATCGGCGAGCCCACGGACGCCTTGTTCAAGGGGCTTGCCGCTGTCCTCTTGCCCATGGCTGAAGTCCACTACCCTCAGTATATTCTGTTATCCCGCTGGTTCTACGGCGGGGAGGACTTTCCTTGCCTCCAACTCGTTTGGCCCAACCCTTCAGGCCGCTTTCCGTGGGAGCTGGACGCGGATCCAGCCTTCGCCAACAGTCAGCCGGATTTGAGCGCCGGACGCTGGGGAGGCCTTGCAACCTGACGTCCGCTTTCCACCCATTGCGGACATTCGCACGACTTCTGCTTACGACCCATTGCGGACATTCGGCATAGTGGTCAGTCCGGGCCTTCGGAGGTTTCTCGAATGTCACTGTTCAACAGGCGTCTGCCCCAGCAAAGACAGGTCTTCCGCAACGAGGGCACGTCCAGCCTTGAGGTGATGATCGAGATGATCCCACATCGTTATGTGCTTCAGCCAGGTGACGAGATGGTACTCCTCGCGGACGCGCCTCCGACCAATGAAGGTTTCACGGTGAACGCTAGGACGGCGGCTTGCAAGTCTACGCGGCTTGGGACGTTGAACCGGCTGTCTCGATCAACGGAAAGCCAGCCAAACCTGACTGGAGCACCCCCGGCCCGAACGCCGAGCTTTAATGTCGCCTTTCCACTCATTGCGGACGTTTGAACCCGTTGCCTACAATGCGGACGTGCTCCGCCGAAGGTGGTTTTGGACCAAACGGCGTCGCAAAAAGGAAGACAACTGTGGGTCGAAATCGGCAAAAAGCGAAGCGTCACAAAATGGCGGTCAAACGCCCGAGCGATTTTAACGCAAAGCGAGGTGCAGCCTTTTTTTTCGTTGGCTTGTTTGCCTTTTCATTTTCTGTCGTGGTCGCAATGCTTTCCGGGGAGGTGGCTTCGTTTAGCGGCGCGACTCCGTTTATCGTTGGTTCGTCGGTCGTCGCCGGTCTTATTGGAATATTCACCGAGAACGTCCCGCTCTGACCGCCTCACGCGTTTTCGCGAACGTCCGCTTTCGACCCTTAGCGGACATTCGGTTGATGCCGCTGCGCTACTTTGTCATGCTGAGCCAGTGACGCGGCAGTTCCTCATCGTCGCGGCAGTGGCATTGTTCCTTGGGTGGCTGGCGTGCGACGGCTGGTTCTATCTCCAGCGCGGCTATTCACTTGGCGTGTCGATGCCGGGCCATCCGGCTTCCGTTTCTCACATCACTTTCCAGCGTGGCGAGCAGCCGTTCACATCCTGCTGTGGGTCGCTGCCATGGCAGTCTTGGTCGCTTACATCACCGGGCGTCAGGGGGCATCAACGGCTGCTTGGCTGATCTTCGCGGCTACATCGCTCATCGGCATTCTCGATGTTGTTCAATATGGGAGCATCGGGTCGCCGACCTCGATCTGGACCGTTCTGCTGCTGTTGCTCATTGCGCTGCTCACTAGGTTCGGCCCGCTCGCTCAGAAGGCGAGGGCTTAAGTCCGCTGTCGACCCATTGCGGACAATCGAGGATGGTGCCAAGCTTTCGGGATGGACGAAGCAATAGCTCATGAAAGCATGCGCGCCGAACTGCTGCTTAGGTTGAACGACGCCATGTTGAGTGAGGCAGAACTAAACGGTCTCGTTGCTTTCCTGGCAGACGACTTTCCTTACGACGCTGAATATGTGGTCGGCCTTGCGCTGCGGAGTAGTGAGTGACAGCCGTGGCAAGCTGTCGCGAGACCAAATAGATCCTGTGCGAAAGCGTGCTCAAGCCTTGCTGGCCGCAACGTCGAGCTAATGTGCGCTTTCTACCCCTAGCGGACGTTCGGTCCCGATCCGGTGCGAGTGTTTGCTTCCGACCCGTTGCGGACATTCATGCGACCTAAGTCTTGCAGGTATCTTCGAGGCGACGCTTGAGAACGCTCGCAGTCGCCCTTTGGCTTTCCGCTCCCTCGCTCACCTCAACATCAGGGAGGACACCAAGAGTAGAGGCAGTCACCCTTACGCAGGGCAGCCTTCCTGCTCCGCATTGCTCCGGTAGCTGAGATAGCTCGGTATTTTTGGTTACCCAGTAGTCCACGTTGAAGTCGTTGCCAGAGCGTCCCCGGTCCATTCGCAGGCCGATGTAGCCTTTTGTGCTCGGTTGCTGGCTAATTGTAAGTTGTCGCTCGTTGGCGAAGGTATCGATTGTCTTTTTGAATACCTTGGGCTGCAATGCCGAACAGCCAACTACGAAGTCGGACACTGTGAAGTTGTCAGAAGGCATCCCGCACGATGTTGTGGCGGCAAGAAGAGCCAGTGACGCAAACCGCATGCCCGACTGCTACACGACAGAGTGTCAGCTTCCCACCCGATGCCGACATTAGCTGCCGCGGTATCTGCGATAGAAGCCCTGCGACCCTGTGGGTTCAGGATGTTGCTCGCGGAACTCGCTTTGGACTTCCTTGGGGAGTAAATAAGTCGAACCACGCCCAAAACGTCATCACGCAGTCTTCGCCGCGCCCCATGCGCCAGCCAACCGAACCTGCCGGAATGTCCGGGTGAGCGTTCCAAGGGGCTTCCATCCGTTAAAGCTAGGACGATCAAGCTAAGCGGGCAATGTCCGTTTGCCACCCAAAGCAGACATTTGCAGCCGATGTCCGAGTTCGACCCATTGCGGACATTCACGCTTGCGAGTTAGCTGCTTCTCATGACGGTCAAGCAAGATGCTCTTGAGATTGCCGCCACCATCCGGGCGTTTCTGCGTGGTGAGGGCGGAGAATGGGATTGGGATGACTTCACATCGTGTCCGCTCCGTGACCCGCACTTGAACAGCATCAGGAAGCAAGCCCTCGCTGTTGACTTGCCATTGGGCCTCGAAGGGCAAGCCGTCCTTCTGAGGCTCGCTGATGAGGCGGAAGCGATGGGCCAAGGCTAACGTCCGCTTTCCACCCAAAGCGGACGTTCAGCGGGCCACTTGTTGATAGCTGATTTTGACTCCTGCCACTTCCACCTGCTGCTCGAAGAGGCGAGACTTGGCAGCGTAGCGGATCAGCAAGTGCTTCGGCGCAAGCCATGTCATGTCTGTCCACGGGCCGCCCCACTCGCCGATTGCGGCGGCACCATGATCATCGTCTGCGCGGAATGTGTTGCCACCGCCAGACGGCGCGCTTCCCTGCCTTAACACCGAGACTTGCGTCGAGAAGCCAGTGGTAGCACAGCAGTTCCGTTGGAACATCACCGCGCTATGCAGCCCGTCAGGGGCATCGGCTCGGCTGATGGGGCTGTTGGTGCAACCACTCGAACAACCTGCCAGAGCCAAAACCCCACTGCGAAGATAGGCGCTCGTAACATTGCATCCGGTGTAGCCGGTGCCCATAGACCGTCAACGTCCGCTTTCCACCCAAAGCAGACATTCGGCTTTCGGCTCAAAGGGGACATTCACTCTAGCCAGGAAAGCGCCACTCGCCAGGTGACGGACGTGCTCCGTGGGGAGCTATGTGGGGAAACGGATCTCCGAGGAAATTATTCGCTCGCCTAAACAGTAACTTTGGAAGCTGCGTTCTAAGGACACCCGCTCCGCCACCATCATGTTTCCGTGATGAACGCCAAGGTAATCAAAGCGGCCAAGATTAGGGTTAGCTGGTCTCAAAGTTACAGCCGCAGTTACAGCCGTTCACCAGAAGCGGACGACGATCTGGCTTGCGGCCCGGTAGGTAAGTGTCTCGGTAAAACTAAAAAGTCGCGGGCGTGCTTACGTGTCCGGTCGCGGAGAATGGCGCCGGTACGATGTGTTAGGGTCCGTCAACCGTTGCGCTAAGCAGTCCGGAGGGCACCAATCGACTCATAGAAGTGCGCGGCCATGCAATGGCGGGCGGGTCCGGGATCGCGGTCTGTGATCGCTTGAGCAAGGCCTTGTGGCGGTTGCGGATCTCGGAGCGTTGTTCGGGAGTCTGGCGCGTGTCCCAGGCGGTGGGCACCGCGACCCGCATCAATTGCACGAACGAATGTAAGACTTGGAAGAACAAAGCATTGCCGCTCGTGTCGGCGATGGCGAGGTACAATGCGATGTTTTCCTTGGTCAATCCATCCTGTTGCAGCGTGTCGTCTGCAAGGGACTGCGCCAGCGCGAGGGTACGCCCAGCCTGTTTCAGGCTGGAGTGCTTCGCGGGTAATTCGAGCGGTGCGCATCTCGATCGTTCGTGGCCTCCCCGACATCGGCAACGTCGGTCTGTGCCGTGAAGATCGCGTGGTCGGGAGTGGCGGACATATCCGAGCCGTCCAAGGCTGCCACACGCGCGCGTCGGCCATTGGCGCCATCAATCAGCTTCAGTGCCGCGGGAGTGTCAAAGACCTTGCGCATCACCGCTAATCAGGGGGAGTTTCCGCGGCGCTTCTTCGAAATCCTGCTGATGAGCGTTCCGAGTTCGTCCACGCGTAAGATCAAAGCAAGCGCAACGCTGCAGTCACCGGCCGCCGACTGCACATGAACGCGCGGCATGATGAAAATCATAGTCGTCCGCATCTTCGCGACTCAGCTGCTTCTCCCAATCATTCATGTGACGCTAATGTTACACTTCCCTCGAAAAATGGAAGCTGCGTCGCCGCCCCCATTGTGCAGCAGATCACTGACGATACGCTCCCCCTTGACCGTCGCAAATCCTGCAAGACGAGTCGGGGATAGGACCACTTTGTAAAGGAGCTCGAAGTGAGGCAGAGTAAGATGATCAATGGTCGTCTAAGCGCCAGCACCGCGGTGGCGGCCCTGATGCTCGTCAACGCGGGCCTGTTTCCGAGTACAGCTCACGCGCAGGACGTCGCGACGCCCACGCAGCCGCAGACGGACGGGCCGCCAACCGACGTGACGACGCCTTCGGGGCCGGTCGAGGCGCAGCCGACACCCTCGACATCGTCCGAGGGCGAACCTGTCACACAGCCCCAAGACATCGTCGTAACCGGGTCTCGCATCCCTCAGCCGAACCTTGAATCGGCGTCGCCCGTGACGGTTGTCTCCGATCAGGACGTCAAGCTGTCCGGCGTTACTCGGGTCGAAGACCTTTTGAACCAACTTCCCTCGGTTGGCGCATCGCAAAATGCGACTCAGGCGAACGGTGCTACCGGCACTGCGGAAGTTGATCTCCGTGCTCTTGGTTCTCAGCGAACCTTGGTACTCGTGAACGGCCGCCGGCTTGTTCCTGGTGATCCCAATAGCGCTAGCCAAGCGGCTGACATCAACTTCATTCCAGCCGCCCTGATCAAACGTGTCGATGTCCTCACGGGCGGCGCCTCGTCCGTTTACGGCGCAGACGCCGTCGCGGGCGTCGTGAACTTCGTCATGGACACCCAATTCGAAGGGCTTCGGTTCGACGGCACCTTCGGCATCTATCACCACAAACAGCAGAATCCGAGCATCGGCAACAACCGCAATGTTCGCGATGCACTCAATTCACAGATCGCTGCGGGACTCGCGGGCTACGATTACCCGACTGGTTCCGACTTCGACGGACGACAGATCGACGCAACCGTCTCCTTCGGTGCCGGGTTCGACGATGGAAGAGGCCATGTCGTGGCCTACGCAGGCTTTCGGAAGGTCAGGCCAGTACTGCAATCGGCACGAGACTTCAGTGCGTGCGGTCTAAGCGGCGCGGGTGATCTGATCACATGCGGCGGATCCGGCACATCGGCAGAGGGCCGTTTTTTCCGGTCCGACTTCGCCGAGTCTTTCACGTTTGGACCCAACCGGACGGTAGTCACGGGAGCCCCGCTCTACAATTTCAATCCAACCAATTACTTCCAACGACCTGACGAACGATTCATCGGAGGCGCCTTCGCCGAATATGAGATCAACGACCAGATCAAGCCCTACCTCGAGCTTATGTTCATGGACGATCGAACGCTCGCGCAGATCGCTCCGTCGGGTAACTTCGGCAACACGCTGACCTTGAACTGCGATAACCCGCTTGCTTCGGCGCAAGCACTTTCCATCATCTGCGCGCCGACGAACCTCGTAAACGGCTTTCTTGGTACTTACCCGCTGACCGCAGCTGCAGGAGGTGTGGCAGGCGCACCGCCGGTCACGTTCTTCGACGCGTTCGGAACGACTTACAACCAGGGCTTCTTTCAGCTGTTCCGGCGCAATGTTGAAGGCGGACCACGCGTTGCCGACCTGAAGCACTCTGCATTTCGAGGCGTGATCGGCACCCGTGGGGACCTCAACAAGGCCTTCGCCTACGACACATACTTCCAGTACGGCCGAACGAATTACGATCAGGTCTACCGCAACGAATTCTCGGTCCAGCGTTTGAACCGCGCACTGAACGTTGTCGATGATCCCAGAACCGCCGGGGTCGTTGATCCGATTTGCCGTTTAGCGCTTGATGGCACCGACCCGAATTGCGTGCCTTACGATGTCTTCGGAACACCATCCGCCGCGGCGATAAACTATCTCAACGTGTTCGGACTGATCAGCGGCTTCACCACTGAGCAGGTCGCGAATTTCAATGTCACCGGGCTTCTCGGTGAATATGGTTTGAGATCGCCGTGGTCGGACGACGGTTTTGGCATCAACGTCGGTGCCGAGTACCGCAAGGAAACGCTTTCCCTAAGTCCAGACCAGCTCTTCCAGACTGGTGACCTTACTGGGCAAGGTGCACCCACTTTGCCTGTGAACGGTAGTTTTCGCGTGCACGAGTTCTTCGCTGAGGCGCAGCTGCCGATCGTGCAGCGGTCCTTCATCGAAGATCTTACGTTGGGCGCTGGCTATCGGAAGTCCTACTACAAGCTGGGTAACGGCAGGAAGTTCGACACTGATACGTATAAGCTCACTGCTGAGTTTGCGCCAATCAGCGACATCCGCCTACGCGGAGCCTACAATCGCGCTGTTCGCGCCCCCAACATTCAGGAGCTATTCGCGCCGCAGTTCGTAGGGCTGAGCGGGTCCAGCGATCCTTGTGCGGGCATCACCATCACTGCAACGGACTACGGCTGCCTGGCTCAAGGGCTTGCGGTCGGAAGCTTCACACCGTCCAATCCGGCCGAACAATATAATTCGCTGCTTGGCGGTAACGTCAACTTGGTGCCGGAAAAGGCAACAACGAAGACTCTCGGCGCAGTGCTGCAACCGCGCTTTCTTCCTCGCTTTGCCCTTACTCTCGACTACTTCAACATCAATCTGAAAAGGGCTGTCCAAGGGTTTGGCGCTGACGCAATTCTTGCCGACTGCGTGGACAATGCGACGGCGACCAACACGCCAGTGTCTTGCGATCTCGTCAACCGGGATCCGGCTGGATCGATCTGGCTAACGCCCGGTGGTTTCGTCAACGACCTTCCGGTGAACGTCGGCGGTATCAAGACGACGGGCCTCGACTTGAACGGATCGTACAGCCAGCGGGTTGGTGGCCTCGGCAACCTTTCGTTGAGCTTCCTTGGCACCCGGCTGCTCACCTACAAGACGGACAATGGACTCACCGCAGAATACGACTGCGCCGGTTTCTACGGAGCTATCTGCAGCGGTGGAACGGTGTCGAGCTCGGCACCATTGCCCAAGTGGCGGCACAAGGCTCGGGCCACCTTGCAGCTGCCGGTCGGCCTCGGTGTCTCCGCGCAATGGCGGATGATGGGTAGGGTCCGGCACGAACGGACGAGTGACGACCAAACCCTTGCGGGCTCCGCGCCGGTACTGGGCCGGAACATCAAGGCGCAGCACTATCTCGACCTGGCCGCGACCTATTCGCTGTGGGATCGGGTAAATCTACGTGCCGGAGTCAACAACGTGTTCGATCGGGATCCGCCGCTGATCACCAGCTCGGCCGGCTCCTGTCCGACAGGTCCGTGCAGCGGCAACACCTTCCCTGGCACTTGGGACCCGCTTGGTCGCTTCGTTTACCT
This sequence comes from uncultured Sphingomicrobium sp., assembly GCA_964243335.1. Taxonomy (GTDB): domain Bacteria; phylum Pseudomonadota; class Alphaproteobacteria; order Sphingomonadales; family Sphingomonadaceae; genus Sphingomicrobium. Next base: position 28,847 of record CAXTED010000010.1, read on the forward strand.
GGGTGCCACGATCGACTTCAAGCCGCGGCGCCGGGAGCCTGCAGCTGAGCCGGTTGTTGCGCCGCCGCCGCCTCCGCCGCCGGTCGCTGCCCCAGCCACGCAGACCTGCTCCGACGGTTCGGTGATCTTGGCGACCGACAGTTGCCCGCTTCCGCCGGCACCACCCCCGCCCCCACCTCCGGCTCCCGAACGCGGCTAAGGCCCCGCTGAGCTTGGAAGAGCGGAGCGTTAGCCCTGACGGCCGCCGCTCCGCTCTTGGTGACAGGAGACAGATGCCAGAAGGTGATAAGCACGAGCTTGGGACAACCGACCTCGTCCGGCAAGCCGACGCCGCCGCTGCGGGCGGTGACTTGAGGCGTACCGAGGAGTTCCTCACCAAAGCGCTGCAAAGCGCCCCGCCCGACCTGAGCATTCTCCTTAAGCTTGCAGGAGTTCAGCGGGCACTCGGCCGACCAAGCGACGCTCTCGCAAGTGTTGATCGCGCCCTATCTGTTGACCCTCGAGATTTTACGGCTTTGCTGATGCGCGCAAGCCTGTTGCAACGGCAGGCTGACGCTGACGTGTCGGGAGAAGCATGGGTGCACGCTCTTGCGCAGGGTCCGGAAGGTCAGCCGCCTTCACACCTGGTCCAGGTCATCAAGGAAGCTGAGCTGAGGGCCGGCGAGTGGGAGCAAAGACGGTCAGCGCGCATGTCGGCCGCGATCGCCGAGACCATCACCACTGCGAACGCAGAAGAAGCCAAGCGCATCGAGCGATTCCGCACCAATGCCCTTCGGCTGACCCGCCCCTTTCATAGCGAACCGACGCACTTCCACTTTCCAGGATTGCGCGAACTCGAGTTTCATCCTCGGCAGTGTTTTCCTTGGCTGGAGCGACTTGAGAGTGAAACGGAGGCGATCGCTGCTGAACTGAACGCAGTGATGGCGGCGGAGCGAGCCGAACTCGTGCCTTACGTGCAATATGAAGATCACGTTCCCTTGGAACAGTGGCGTGCCCTGAACCGAAATCCCGATTGGACGGCTATTCATTTGCTCCGTGGTGGCCAGGAGATTGAGGTTAACACCCGCCACTGCCCGCAAACTGTGGCGTTGCTTAGAACCATTGCGCAGCCGGTTATTCCCGGCGCATCACCGAATGCTATGTTCTCGCTCCTTGCGCCGAACACCGCCATTCCTCCTCACGTCGGCATCAACAATGCCCGCCTGGTTTGTCACCTTCCGCTCATTGTTCCCGATGGCTGCTGGTTTCGGGTGGGTGCACAAACGCGTGACTGGCACCCCGGCGAGGCATTCGTTTTCGACGACACCATTGAGCATGAGGCTCTCAATCCAACGAACGACTTACGCGTGGTCCTGATCTTCGATGTTTGGCATCCCGACCTGGCGCCGGTCGAATGCATGGCGGTGGCCCAAGTCATAAGTGCCGATACGGCCCGCGCCGCGCTTCTCTGAATCGAGCGACTTCGACGATCCTGTAGCCTGATCGCAGCGGCGTTGGGGCTACTCATCTGGTGTTTAGCTTGTCGCATGCTCGCCTCACACACGATCAAGACGGTTTGTCGAAAATCGCTTGTCGCAAGTGGCCGCCCGACGATACCTCAAGAAGCTAGCTTGAGGAGATTTCCCATGGTCGCGCGCGCTTTCGGATTCGCAGTTCTCGCCATGTTTTTACCATCAGTCGCCTCCGCCGCTCCGGAAAAGGCTCGGCCGATCAGCAAGAACAGCGCCAATTCCGACGAAATCGTTTGCGAAAAGATCGAAGTGACCGGCAGTCGGCTCGCGGTCCGGCGTGTCTGCATGACCAGGTCTGATTGGGCCGAACGCCGCCGGGAAGATCGGGAGAACACGGAAAGCATCCAGACCAAACTGAGGAAAACCGGTAAGACACCTTGAGCGCAGTTGTGGAACGACCTGTTCGCGACCCTTTCTAAAAATTGGGTCGTCACGGCCGCCCCCTGCCGTGAGCGACCTTCGAGCTGCTTGAAGACGCTTTCGAAAACTGACGAGCCCCATCGCGCATACGTCCATCGGACCTTCAGGCTACTCTCGTCGATGCCGAGGCCGTGGTCTCCCGCAGCAGCTGCTTGTCAGCACAGTCCGCCGACCGTGACCGGCGAACTTCGTTAACGGCACGATCGGCTTAGCCCGCGGGCGACCAAAGCAGCCGTCGAACACAAATCTGTCCATGCCTGCAACGAAGCATCAGCCAGCGCCCACCACGACGACCTACGCCTGTTTCGTGGCAATCCAGTCATCGATCTTCTTCTCGAGTACCGCAAGCGGAAGGGCTCCGCTCATCAAGACCTGCGTGTGGAAGTCGCGCAGGTCGAAGCGCTTGCCGAGTTTCTGTTCGGCACGGCTCCGAAGCTCGGAGATCTTCAACTGGCCGATCTTGTACGCCAGGGCCTGGCCCGGATTGGCGATGTAGCGCTCCGTCTCGGCGGTGGCGTTGGTGCGGCCACGCGAGCTATTGTCCAGAATGTACTGGATCGTTTGGTCACGGGTCCAACCCTTGGAATGGATCCCCGTATCCACCACGAGCCGAATGGCGCGAAACAGCTGCGAGTCGAGATAACCGAAGTATTGGTAGGGATCGGTGTAGACGCCAAGCTCCCGGCCTAGCGTCTCCGCATAGAGTCCCCAGCCTTCCACATAGGCCGTGTTGCCACCGAACCGCTGGAACTTGGGAAGCGCCTGATTCTCTTGCGCCAGGCTGATCTGGAAATGGTGCCCTGGCGCACCTTCGTGAAGGTATAGCGTCTCCATCCCGGGTGTGGTGCGCGACGGCAGGTCGTAGGCATTGAAGTAGAAGACGCCCGGCCGCGAGCCATCGGGCGTCCCCGAATTATAGGAGCCACGAGCGGCACCCTTCTCGGTCAATGCAGGCACCGGGCGGATGTCGAGCGACGTCTTGGGCAACACCGCGAACAGGGTCGGAAGCGTTTTGTCGAGACGCTTGCCGATTGCGACGTACCCCTGCTGCAGCGCCTCGCGGGAAGCAGGCTTGAACTTGGGATCGCTGCGGATGTGGTCGAAAAACTCCTTAAGCGTGCCGTTGAAGCCGACTTGCGCTTTGACCTTCTCCATCTCCGCCTGGAGCCGAGCGACTTCGCCAAGCCCGATCCGGTGGATCTCGTCTGGGGACATGGTCGTGGTCGTGCTTGACTGCACAAGATAGGCGTAAAGCTTGCCGCCGCCCGGCATCGCCCCGAGACCGACGGAGGCCCGCGTTTTTGGCAGATAATCGCTGACGACGAAGGTCCGCACGCGGGTAAGCGACGGCAGGAGTTTCGTCGTAACCGCCTGCGTATAAGCCGCCCGCAATCGCGCTTGTTCCGTGCTCGCGATACCGGTCGGAAAAGCTTGCACGGGTTTGAGGAAACTGCTGCCCTCCACCCCTTCCCCGATCATCGCGTCAAGCTGCTCGACCACATTGTCCATCACCAATCTGGGCTGGACCACGTTGCTCGCCATGCCTTCGCGCATGCGAACGATCGAACGATCCATGATGGCCACGAAATCGTCGATCCGACGAAGGCCGTTGTCATAGTCCTTGACGGTCTTGAACGGTGCGACGCTGTCCCCGGCGCTGAGTTGGGCGAACTGCGTGTGAATGCCACTGAAGTGATCGAGCGGCCGAACGGCGGTGAGAGCTAGCAAGTCGGGCTGAAGCCCACGCAGGTCGAGCTCACGCTGCCACTTAAAGACATCGTACGAGATACGCTCAGACGGGCTGAGGACGTCGCGACTGATCTGCCTCAAGGCGGCAAGCTCCTGCTCGGCGGCACCTCGTTCAGCGGCGTAATAGGAGTCACTAAGATAGTCGCCGACCCGGTCGGCGTAGCGCAGGTCCCCTCGGTAGAGAGCGGATATCGGATTGCGCCGTAAACTGGCTTCGTCGCTGGCCTCGAACAAAGCAGCAAGCGCGGCCGCGGGCGTCTGCTTGCTAGCCACTCGGGCGGGTGCGGCTGCACTGGGCGCCGCACTTGCGCTACCAGCGAGCCCAAGTAAGGCGAGAGTGGCCGCGACGGCTTTGCGGGTAGGCATAGGGGCGTTCCTCCGAAGGTCGCCCGAGTGCTAGCGATCTTGCTGCGATCGTCAAATGCCGCTTACATTTGCGCGGATGAGAGCAGCGCAGGCACTCACTCGTGCCAGCTTTCTAGCTGCCCGACTCTCCCGGCTTTGTTGGTAATGGCGGCGGCGGCGCGGGTGCGTCGGCGCTCGCCAGCACCTCTTGTTTCTCCTCGCCAAGATAAAGCCGCCGCACAAGCACGAGGATGACGATCGTCAACGGGGTTGCCAGAAGCACGCCAGCTATACCGAACAGGATTCCCGCCGCGATGATTCCGAAAATCGTGATCGCCGGCGGAAGGTCAACCATCCGGTTCTGTAGCAAAGGCATGACCAGATTGCCTTGGATCTGTTGCACCGCCACCAGAACGCCGATCGTCCACAAGCCCGTATCGGTTCCCTGTCCGAAGCCAAGGATCACCGCTGGGATACCGGCCACCAGGATACCAAGGTAGGGCACGAACTCCGCAAGTCCGGCGATCAATCCGATCGCCCAGGCGGCCGGCACGCCAACCAACCATAGGCCCAAGCCGGTCGCGAACCCCACGAAGAGCATTCCCAATGCCTGGCCCTTGAGCCAGTTGCGCAGCGATACGGTGACCGCATCCAGGGTCTCAGCAACACGCGTCCGCGAATTGTGCGGCACCAGTCGCAGCAGTCCGCCGGCGTACAAACTTGGTTGGGCGGCAAGATAAAGGCCGCCCACGAGTACGAGGGCGAACCCCGAGATGCCCCCTCCAACCGCCGTCAATACGGTCGTCGCGCCACTGACGAGCGTTTGTCCACTGGGCGCAAGCCGCTGGGCTCGTTCAACCAGTGCGGCGCCTCCCGGAGAGTTCTGGAGCCTGGCCTGAAACTCTGCCCAGGCGACGGGAAGCTGTTGTGCGATCTGCGCGAATTCAGCTTGCAGCGTCGTCCCGAAGAACGTGAATGCACCGATCAGAAGCGCCAGCAAGCCAATGGTGGTAAGGCCCAGCGCTGGCCCAAACGGCAAGCCGGTGCGCCGCCGAAGGGCGTTGGTGATGGTCAGCAGGATAAGGGCAACCAGAGAGCAGGCGAACAGCAGCAGCAGCACGCTGACCAACGTCCACAAGATGTAAGCGGCCGCTACCGTCGCAAGCACGATTACGGTGCCCCGGAACACACGCCTCTCGAAGCTGTCCCGCGGTGCTCGCCCCGGCGCTTCGTCCGAATTGATCTGATCAGCCTGGTCAATGAAATTGGACATAAGGGTCGGACGCCTTCTTGCGGTCTTGGTTCCTCCCTTTGGTGCTCAGATGCCCTTTGCCGCAAGGCTGCATGATGCGATCAGGTGGCCCAAGGTTGGTTCAAACGGCTTGAAAGCCGCAACAATCGAACGGACCCAATCTAAAACCTACGGGTTCTTGGACGATGTCAGATCCACGTGAGGTTGAGCTTAAACTCGAAGTTGAGCCCCGTCATGTCGGTGCTCTTCGAAAGCATCCGTTGCTTCGAAAGAGCACAAAGCCCCCGAAACTAACGCACTCCATCTACTTCGACACTCCCGACAAGAAACTGCAGAAGCAAGGCGTCACCTTGAGAGTTCGCCGTAGCGGCGACGCGTTTGTGCAAACGGTGAAGCTAGCCACTTCCGGCAGTGCCGGGCTGTTTGACCGAGCCGAATGGGAGAGCGCCAATGAGACGTTCGATCCCGACCTCGGCGCGATCGAGGGAACAGCAGCGCAAGGTCCCCTGAACAAGGCAAAGGATCGGGCAGCACTGGCGCCGACGTTCGAGACGATCTTCAATCGCCAGACCTGGCATGTGATCGAGGGCTCGACCGAACTAGAGATCGTGCTCGACGAGGGTGAGATCGTGGCGGGCGGACGGCGCATGACGCTGACCGAAGTCGAGTTGGAGCTAAAGCAAGGTCCATATGAGGCATTGTTCGAGATCGCCCGGTCGCTTGCCGCCTCAGCGCCACTTCGGATCGGCGTACTTTCCAAGAGCGAGCAAGGGGTTCGCCTGCTTGCTGGGCCATCACCGCTTGTGGTCAAAGCCGGGCCGGTAAAGCTAAGACGCAAGGCCAGTGCGACCAAAGGCTTCGCTGCCATAGCGGGCTCGTGCATCCGTCACCTCCACCTGAACGAACCGGGTATCGCGGCTCGGAATGGCGAGGCACTCCACCAAGCTCGCGTGGCGCTCAGGCGCCTTCGGTCGGCTTTCTCAATCTTCCAACCGGTCGTTGTGGACGATCGAAGCCGCAGACTTCGCGATGAACTGTCGGCTTTATCCCAGTCCTTGGGCACGGCGCGTGATCTCGACGTCTTCATTGCGAAGTACGTGGGCGTGCTGGAACAGGCGACCCGGAACAAGATCGTCCAAGAGCGTGAGCGGGCTTACGACGACGTTCTGTCAACGTTGAATTTGCAGCAGTACCGGAGCTTGATGATCGACTTGGTCGAGTGGATGGCAATCGGCCGCTGGCGAGAGGGAGAGAACGCAAAGCAGCAGCTATCGAAGTTTGCGGACAAGGCGCTCGATCGCTTTTGGCGCAAGGTAAATAAGCCCGGTCGCAATCTATCGAAGCTGAGCGACGATCGCCGACACGAACTGCGTATCGCCGGTAAGAAGCTTCGCTACGCCTGCGACTTCTTCGAAGCGCTTTACTCCGGCAAGAAGGCATTCAAGCCGCGGCGCAAGTTCATGCATGCATTGGAACAACTACAGGCGGATCTTGGTGATCTTAACGATATGGTCACCGCACGCGAGATCAATCAAACGTTATCCGCGCGCATTGGGATTGACTTGGCAACGGTCGAGGGCGCCACAACCAAGCAGCAGAGCAAGTCTCTGCTCGGCTCCGCGGAGAGCGCTCATAGTGCCCTGACCAAGGCCGGTCCGTTTTGGCGTTAGTATGACGGGCGGCCGGAAGCGGTTGCCGGTAACTAGCCCTTCTAGAACCCGCCACGCACGCTGAGCGCGAAGATCGGCCCAATAAGTTGATTGTGGCTCTGCCGGAACAGCAATGGACGCGTGTTCCTGCGACCGTCGTAGACGAAGCGTTCCTGCCGGTGACGGGCGTTGAGGAGGTTGGCGACGGCGACGCGGACCGTCAATCCCGCGACATTCTTATTCTCGACGAATACTTCGTCGAACCACGGGCCTTCCCAGACGCGGCTGACTTCGGTCAGATAATAATATGGGATCGTGTGGTTGTGGCTGACTTCGCCGCCATAGGCCCAGTCGCTGCGCGGAATGTCGTGACGGAAGGAAAGGGTGGCCCAGCGGTCGGTGCTTCCGCTGATCGGTCGGAAAGCGTTGGTCAGAGGATCGCGAACGCGGGTGCGCTCGAGACCCAGTGTCATGTCGAGCTTTGCACCCCGCCAGCCAAGGGGGTCGAAGTTGATCGTGCTGATGCTCTCGACGCCCAGGCGGCTGGCATTGGGAAGATTGCCAACGCCCTGCCCGTCCGTTCCAATGGGAATGATGTCGATGATGTCCGTTACGCGGTGCGCGTACAGGCGCACGCGGGTCTTGCCCCAGGCACCGAGCGTCCGCGCCGCTTGCAACTCCAGTTCCCAGCTCTGTGGCGGGACAAGCTGGGCATTACCGGCATTGGCGCGGTCGTCGGTAAGCTTCGGCTGATCGAGGAAGTCGTAGAAGCTGATCTGACCGACGCGGCGGTTCAGCTTCAAGCTGATGTCCCACGCCTTCGTGGGGCGCCAACCGAGCGTCACGCTACCCTTGGGGCGGAAGAACTTGCGGGCGGGAACATCACCATCGACCCGCTCCAGTCGGGACACCTCCGCACCTCCAACAACTTGCAGGTCCAGCTTAGGCGACAGCGCTCGCCCAAACGTAAGGAGGCCTTCGTAGCGGCGCTCCTGAACGATCCCGCTTCCGTCGGGGAAGGGCTGTTCAACGAACTCGCCAGTGCCGTCGAGATTGAAGAAGCGCCCCACCTGCGCAAGGCGGTTGTCGGCGCGCTCGAGCGACACCTGCAGCGTGTTTGGGCCCATTTTCCAGTCATATTCGGCCCGGCCCACCGTTTCGCGGATCCGAACGTCACGCGAAAAACGAACGCCTTCATCCGCTCGGCCATTGTCGAAAGCGGTGACCTGCGTCGTGAGCGTTGGCTCATGTTCGAAGTGGCGAAGACCGATCAGCTTCAACCGTCCCGGCCCAAGGGCGAAGGCGAAGTCCGCGTTGCCGTCGGTGATATAACCAACCTGCTTTTGCCGCGTGGTGCGCGTGCGATCATCTCCGTCCACTCGCGTCCGGCGGTCGACGTTTTGGAAGCGGTACCAATAGGGTGTGTATGAGAGGATCAGATTGCCGACGGACGAGCTGGGCCCGTCCAAGGCCGTCGTCACGGAGAACTTGGGCGCATCGAAGTCCGACCAAAGGCTTTCGCGCCTTCGTTCGTAGATCAGGCCGCTCGCGTCGCTGATCGATACCGGGCCGCCGTAAGCGCCTCGGCTCGCCCCATTGTCCACCGCGAGCGTATACTCGACTGGACCGGCGCGGTCGTTGAAGCTGACCGAACCGCGGTACCAATTGGGATGCGCGTAATGGGGTCGGATGTCCGGCTTATATTCGAACTGCCCGTTGGCCTTCTTGACCGACTTCACCACGATGTTCGCCACTTGGCCGGTAAGACCGGCGAGCCCAAGCTGCGCCGCCTCGACGATGTCGATCCGCTCGACGTTGGCGGCATTGATCTTGCGAAGTTCGGCAATGGCGCCACCGGACTTGTTGGCGACCCGCTGTCCGTTGAGCAGCACATTTTCCGACGCCTGGCCAAGCCCCCGCTCCTGGTCGGCCTGCCGAATGGTAAAGCCGGGCACCTGCACCAGCATGTCGTAAGCAGTGCGCGGGGCGAACCGCGCGAAGTCCGCGGGAACGTAGCTCGTCTTTCCGGCCAGCGACGTTGCCAGAGGAGCCTTTGGCGCCGCAGACGCTGAGGGCGTTGCTTGCGCGATGGCCGATGCGGGCCACCCAAGCGCGCTGGAAGCAAGCGCGAGTCGAATGATGCGGTGCATGGGTGAACTCCTGGGGTCAATTAAACGATGCCGGACGAGCAAGCGCAACGGTGAGTGGAATAGCTTAGCGGCTGGCCCGCAGTTCAGAGGGCGACAGCCCGAGCGCCTTGGCCTGCACCATCTTGGCAACCGAAAGTCTCGGCCCGGCTCGCCGGAAGTTCGCAAAGTCGGCCGGGGTGATCCCCATGGCCTTCATTTGGACCACCTCGCCGGCACGAAGCGGTGCATAGCCAGCACGGCTAAGCGCGGCGACATAGTCGGGCGACACGCCCAGCGCCTTCAATTGCACGATGGAGTCGGCCGGGAGGCGACCGAACCCGGCCCGGCTCATGCCATCGATATAGTCGGGATTAATGCCGAGCGCCTTGAAGGACGTGAGGTCGCCGACGCGATCCGGCCGGTAGCCACGCCGGCCCAGATCCCGAATATACTCCGGCGTGACCTGAAGTGCCGCCAGCCCCGTCAGCTCACCTACTGTTGGTGCCGGGTAGCGCGCCGCGCCCAAGGCCTCGACCAGTTCCCGCCGGACCCCGAGCAGCAGCATAACGAACGCCTCCCGGCGATCGGGATGAGCAATGCCATTCGAGCGAAGCAGCGCGAGGAATCGCGGGTCGGGGCTGAACCGGCAGGTTCCGGCCCCTTGTCCATGCCGGCCCGCTCCAACGCAGTCGGCGCGGCCAGCGTCCCGGACAAGAGCAAAGCGCAGCGGCGTGTTGCCACCGGCAAAAAGCTGGGATGGCGCCAGGCCAACGAGGTCGCGGGTCGCGATCTCGCTGTTCGTCATGCCACTGCTCCAGTTCTTGCGGTCCTGCCGTTCCCGCAAGGTCAGTTGCACGCGTTCGGGAGCATTGCGGTTTGCGCTCAGTACGAAACGCAGTTCGCCAAGGTCGGCAGCAAAGCCGGCGGTGCTGATGCTCACGAGGGTGAGCAGGACACTGGCGAGGAAGATGAAGATGCGGCGCATGTTGGTCTCCTGGTGGTTGCAGTGGACAAGGCTTCGCCGTTCGCTCCGGACGGAGCGTTCACGACGGACGTGGCGGTGGTTAGAAAGAGGTCTTAGTTCGGGTCGGGATCACTCGGATCGTCCAGCTCATCCGGTTCGTGCGGCTCGGGAGGGAGTGGCACGCCAGGTGGCTGTCCCCTGTGTGCTTTGCTCCAGGCCGGACTTTGCGGGGGCACAGGTCTGAAGGATCGCCCAAGGCTGGCTGCCGCAACGCCGAGCGCGCGAAGCTCGACCAATCGCGACGGGGACAGGTTCGTTCGACCGAGCGCGCGAAGTTTGCGGATGTAATTGGCGTCGACACCGATCGCCCGCATGCTGGTCAGGTCATGAAGCGCGATCCCACGATACCCTTCGCGCGCCAGTTCGGCGACGTAGGTCGGCGACACACCGATCGCCTTGGCGCCGGTTAGGTCACTTGCATCGTTCACCTGAAAACCGGCGGCGACCATCGCACGCAGCCATTCGGGCGTCACGCCGACAGCCTGCAGGCCAACGAGGTCGCCCTCATCGACTTCGAGTTGCGGTGCAGCGGCGCGGATGCGAGCGGCGTAGTTCGCGTCCACCCGCAATCCCTGCACGGCCATCGCTCGCGCCATGGCGGTATTGGCTTGGGTGCCTGCACGATCGGCACGCTCCTGTGCCTGACGCGCGGAGCGGGCGGCCGCATCGGCGGCTTCTTGGGCCGGTGAGGCGACGGCGATTTGGCGCTTGGCATCAGCCAGCGCCCAATCGGCCTGCAGGCGTGCCTCGTCGGCATGCTGGCCGGCAAGCGCCGCAGACACCTGCGTGCTGACAACGTGGCCTGTGATCGAGGTCGCTTCGGCCACCGACGACGCAACAATGGACGGAAGGGATTCCGCGGGCCGCGAAGGGCTGACATAATATGGCTTGCTCGTGTCGACCTCGGCCGCGGCCGGCGTCAGCGTCAGGGCCGCCAAAGGCGCCGCCGCAGCGACGACGCCGAGCAGCAGGCCGGCGGCAAACCCACGCGCGACAGGCGCTCTTGGCAGCGTCGAATCCAGCACTCGGCGCACCCGCCGCGACAGGCTGTTCTTGCCGGGCGCGACGCCGTGCGAGGCGAGCAATATGCCTTTGCAGTCGTGGCGCGCCACGCCAACCAGCAGTTGTGCATAGTCCGTGTTGACGACATTTGCGGCGAGCACCGCATCGTCGGCGGTTTCCTCGCGAAGCTGGTGCGCCTCGCGGGCCAGGATCCAAACCAGGGGATTGAACCAGAAGACGGCCGTGACGATCCGCGCAAGGAGCAGCTTGGCCCAGTCGAGGCCGCGGACATGTGCTAGTTCGTGCGCAATGATCGCTTCGGCCTCGCCGTGCGACGCGATTGCTTCGTCGTTGATCAGGATCACGGGGCGGATCACCCCCCAGCTGATCGGAGACTTGAGATCGTTGCTGCTGAGCAGCGCCGTGCCGTGCTTGAACCCCATGCGGCGTTGCGCCTGGGCAAGGGCGTTGATCCAGCTTGGCTCCACCAGCACGGACGCACGGGCCCGCAACGTCAGCAGCCGCAGGACGGCCAGCAGAGTCACCGCGAGCAGTGCTGCCGCTGGCAGGCCGTAAAGTAGCGGCCAAAGGTCGGACAGGCTGAGCGACTCCGTGTCCGCGGCGATCTGCTCGGCGACTTGGGAAGAACTCGCGTCCACAGACACCTTTGTATCGGACGCCGGAGAACCGGCTGCGATCTGCATCAACACCGGCGCCGTGACCACCAATTGCGGCAGGAACATCGATCCCAGCGGCATTATCAACAGCGCGAGCAGGCCAAAGTGCGCGATCATGTTGCGCTCGGCGGCCGAGCGGTCTCGCAAAAGGCGCAGGAGGCCGAGTGTCAGGCCCACGATCAACAGCGACTTCAAAGCAAAGGGGACGAGCAAGGCGATCATGTCACTGCTCCTTGGACTTGCGGGCGTCGGCGATCATCTTCTCGAGCGCGTCCAGTTCGGTCTCGTCAAGCCGGCCGGACATGCCGAGCAAGGCGCTCGCGGCGCTGGTTGGGGACCCGTTGAAGAATACTCGCACGACCTCCGACAAAGCGGACTTGCGGGCGGTCTGATCCGAAACGACGGGCGAGTAGACATAGCCTCGCTCGGTATCGGTGCGGCCGACGAAGCCCTTGTCCTCCAAACGACGCAGCATGGTACGAACGGCCGAGCCACTCAGAGCCTGCGGAAGCGCCTCGGCCACTTCGGCGGCGGTCATGTCACCCCGCTCATAAAGCAGGTCGACGATCTGTCGTTCCTTGGGCGGCAAACGGTTTAGCACGACTCACCTCATCTTCGCTACATTTGTAGCTTACGCCACAATTGTAGCGCATGCAAGCAGGTGATGATCCTGCTTCGAAAAAGCTTCCCATTGATGTTCTCGTCTTCGCCGCACCGCGTGCTCGGAACGCGCGCGCCTCTCGCTGCAAGTCTCACTTTGCTCTCCAGCGAATGCATCGCTAGGCAGCGCCGCCTGTGCTTGATCCCTCGCCCCCGACCGTCCTTGGCCTCGACTTCGGAACGACCAACTCTGTCGCGGCGATCGCCTCCGCCGGACAGTCGGAACTTGTGTCTCTCGTTGGACCATCAGCCGTCGACCCCGTGTTCCGATCGGCGTTGTGCTTCTGGGAGGACGATGCTCGCGTGGCGGTTGAAGCCGGGCCTTGGGCCATCGCCGAATATCTCGAATACCCTCAGGGAAGCCGCTTCATCCAGTCGTTCAAGACGGTCGCGGCGTCCGCCAGCTTCGAGCACGCCACCATCTTCAAGCGGCGTTACCGCTTTGAGGACCTAGGGCAGATCTTTGTAGACAAGATGGCCAAGCGGGCCGGCGGTGCCCTGGATGGTAGGGCCGCTCGCGTAGTGATCGGCCGACCGGTCAAATACGCCGGGCATCGTCCCGACGAGAAACTCGCGCGGCGGCGTTACGATGCGGTCTTCGCCAGCCTGGGAGCCGAGGTCCATTACGTTTACGAGCCGATGGGAGCGGCATTCAGCTTTGCCTCCGGGATCACCGAACCTGTAACCATATTGGTGGCGGACTTCGGCGGCGGCACAAGTGACTTCTCCGTCGTTCGGATTGCTGCGCCAGGAGCGGCGAAGCGATGTGTGCCGCTGGGCCATGCCGGCGTTGGCATCGCCGGCGACCGGTTCGACTACCGGATCCTCGATCACCTCGTCCTGCCGCTACTCGGAAAGGGTGGGTCCTATCGCTCGTTCGACAAGGTCCTTGAGATCCCCGGCGGCCACTTCTCCGACTTTGGCGACTGGTCACGGCTTGCGCTGATGCGCAATCGCAAGACCCTGGCAGAGCTCGAGACCCTGCGCCGCGCCGCGCTCGATCCGCAGCCGATCGAGAGGATGATCGCGGTGGTCGAACAGGAACTCGGCTATCAGCTGTACGAGGCGGTGGGACGCATGAAGCGCGACCTGTCGTCGCGGCAAGAGGCAGAGTTCATTTTCAAGGGCGCGGGCTTCGCCATCGAAGCGGAGGTCACGCGGGACGACTTCGAAGCATGGATTGCCCCCGACGTGGAGCGGATCGAGCAAGCCGTCAGCGAGGCCTTGTCTAACGCTGGGGTGGAACCGCAGGGAATAGACCAGGTCTTCCTGACCGGAGGCACTTCGCTGGTTCCGCGCATCCGGCGCATGTTCGAAGACCGCTTCGGTGGTGCGAAGATTGCCAGCGGGAATGAGCTCACGTCCATCGCTCATGGCCTCGCTCTGATCGGCGAGGAAGACGACCTCGCCGCCTGGGCCGCGTAGCCAAACGGGGATCAACCCGGTTCAGTTGCGCTGGGTCGATCCTCCCGATCGGTTCGCATCGGAACACCAGAGACAAGCGGCCGAGACCTGTGGCGCTACTGCAACTCAGCGCGCGGTTTGTCGCGGAGGTAGCCGGACGAAGGGCGCCTTCTTAACGGATGCGAGCTATGAAGCTTTCTTTCGACTCAGCTTTCACGAGGAACCACCATGAAGCGGCTAGTCTTCTCCTCTGCTTCCATCCTGGCGATTGCTGTCATGGCGACCACGTCAGCAAATGCTCAGCAGCAGCCTTTGCAGCAAACGCCTCCAGGCTCCCCGGAATCCTCGAGTCAAGACGATGACCCGACTGCCGCACCCGAACAGCAGAACGATGCGTCGGCAACGGCAGCCGAGTCGGCCGCTCCCCTTGAGACCGGCTCTGGTGATAACGACATCGTCGTGACCGGATCGCGGATTGCACGTCCGGAATATGCCTTTCCGAACCCCATCCAGGCCTACACGTCCGAAGCGTTGCAGCAGTCCGGTGAGACCAACATCACGGACTTTCTGGTCAACTCGCCCGCTCTGCTCGGCTCAAGCACGAGCACGGACAATGCCGGCTCGAATCTGGGCAGTGCGCAGGCGACCGGCGGCAATTACCTGGACCTTCGCAATCTGGGCATAAACCGCACCTTGGTGCTGGTCGACGGTCGGCGTCACGTTGCCGGCTTCCCTGGAACGGCCGCGGTGGACATCAACACCATACCGGCGGACCTCATCGACCGGGTGGATGTCCTGACTGGCGGCACTTCCGCCGTTTACGGCGCCGACGGCGTCTCGGGCGTGGTGAACTTCGTTTTGAAGCGTGACTTCGAAGGCCTCCGTGTGCGCGGGCAGGCCGGCATCTCGCAGCGCGGAGACGCAGGTTCCCGCTTCTTCGCCATCACCGGCGGCAAGAATCTGTTCGAGGATCGCCTGAATGTCACGGCTTCCTACGAATACGGCAAGGACGACCGCTTCAGTCAGCGCAAGCGCTTAAACTACGGTCGAACCGGCCCAAGCTACCGCTTCGTGACGAACCCTGACGACCCCTCCGACGACATCAGCGGTTCGCCGGATTACGTGCCGCTCAACAGCCTCCGCTGGGCGGATACATCGCCGGGCGGTGCCTTCGATCTTGATTATAATTTCTCGCCTGATTTCACGGGTGAGGGAAAGGTCTACGATCCCGGCCAGTACGTAGCCGGTGAGCCATTCACCATCGGCGGCGATTCAACGCCGCAGGAGAGCTATTTCGGCGATTACAACCCGAGTAATCAACGGCACATCTTCAACTTCATGACCACTTACAAGGTCAGCCCGTCGCTGCGTTTCTTTTCGGACCTCAAGTACGTCCGCTCCCGCGCGGGTACCGTGGGTCAGCCAAGCTACGATCTGTACGTACAGATATATGGCGACAATGCGTTCTTGAACAATCGCTTCGGCGATGCGGTCACCGGCGACGCGCTGTTGCTTGGTCGTGACCACTTCGATTTCGGCCAACGCAGCTACTCCGCCAAGCGCGACACCATCCGTGCCGTGTTTGGTGCTGACGGCAAGATCGGGGAGAATAGCCGCTACGAGGTTTCTTACGTCTTCGGACAGGTGAAGTCCCGCTCAGCCTCGACCAGCAGCCGCATCGCTGACCGCTATTACGCGGCGATTGATGCGGTGGTGGACCCACGCAATGGTCAGATTACCTGTCGCATCAACCTGCCTGGCGAGACGCAGATCAAGAACTTCGGCTTCATCGCGACGCAGCAATATGGCACGTTCAATGAAGAGACCGGCAATTTCGAAGGTCCGGCTGTAAGCTTCCGGCCCGGCGAGTGCGTGCCGCTCAACATCTTCGGTAATGGCGCGCCAAGCCAGCAGGCGCTCGACTTCATTCAGAACACCGACCGCGATCAGGCACGAATTCGTCAGCAAGTGCTGACGGGTTCAGTGAGCGGCGACACAGGCTCCTTCTTCAATCTGCCGGGCGGTCCGGTCGGCTATGCGCTGGGTGCCGAGTATCGCAAGGAAAGCAGCCGCTACGACCCCTCTGCCTTCACACAGGCAGGGTTTTACCTCGACAGCTCGCAAGCTTCGCCCGATCGCGGCAGTTTCAATGTGAAGGAAATCTTCGCCGAACTGAACCTGCCCATCCTTCGGCAGACTTCCTTCGCGGAGACTTTGTCCGTGGGCGGCGCGGCTCGCTTGTCCGACTATTCCACCATCGGCAAGACCACCACATGGAGCGTGAATGGCGTTTATGCTCCGGTAAAGGACATCACTTTCCGCGGCACGATCAGCCAGGCCGTGCGTGCTCCCAATCTGAGTGAGTTCTTCGGCTCTGCTTCGGGAACGTTTGAGTTCATTCCGGATCCTTGCGGCATTGACCGCATCACTGACGGCACCGCCACACGGCAGGCAAACTGCGAGGCCGCTCTGGCGGGACTGGGCATCGATCCGGCGACCTTTGATCCGGCAAACGATCAGACTTCGCCGGACAATACGAGCCTTCGCGGTCGCACGAGCGGCAATCGCAATCTGACAGAAGAGTCGGCACGCACGTGGACGGCGGGCGTGGTGCTTCGGCCGAGTTTCATTCCAAACCTGCAGGTTGCGCTTGATTGGTACGACATCCGGATCAAGGACGCGATCAACACAGCGACCGCTCAGGAACTCGCTGAACTCTGCGTGGATCAGCCGACGCTCGAGAACGTCTTCTGCAGCAACCTTAGCCGTGATCCGCGTACGGGTTACGTCAGTGACTTCCTCGTTCAGCCGGCCAATGTCGCAAGCTTCGACACCGAAGGCTTGGATGTTGCGGTTAATTATCGCCTTCGGCCCGGAGCAAACCTTGGAACGTTCAATTTCAAGCTGACCGGAAACTACCTCCACAAGCTTCAGTTTGTTCCGAGTCCTGGGGCCGAGGTGGACGATGATCGTACCGAGGCTCAGGCAAGTGCCCCTAAGTACAGCGCAACGGGCGACGTCACTTGGACCAGCGGCCCGGTGACCCTGAACTATGGGATCAATTATTTCTCCAAGACACTACGCTTCACCCGCGAGGAGGTAGAGGCAGATCCGGACATCGTCGCTGGCCGGTACCTCTACGTGAAGCCACGTTGGGAACATCAAGCGCAAGTAGCGTTCGATGTGGGCGGTCGTTTCAACATCTACGCCGGCGTAAACAACTTGCTCGACACGAAGCCCGATGTGGGTTCGACTGGCTACCCAGTCAGTGCGGTGGGTCGTTTCCTCTACGTAGGTGCGCGTGCAAAGATCTTTTGAAGACAGTTTGAATCTGCGTTGAAACGGGGCGCCTCCAGGTGGAGGCGCCCCTATTTACTAGATTTCGTGCTTAGGAGCACGACTATCCGAGCACCAAGTTGTACAGCATCCAGTGCCAATTGGCTCAAGGCGGCGTCCCCTAGTTCAGTGAACTTTGAACATGATGAGACGCGGCAATTGGGCGGGATGCCATCGCCCCACCCTACGCTGGCGATGTTGGCCTGCCTAAGTCCTGAATGCCGCATCTCGCTTACTTTCCGGCGATTGCAGAAGGTTCGTTCATCTATTCGGCTATAGGACAGCGTCCGACGCGATCACGACGCAGGCTGGAGCAATGATGAGTAAGCTGTTTGAGCGAGTAACAACGGGGTGCGCCCGCTTCGCT
The DNA here is from genome assembly GCA_964243335.1 of uncultured Sphingomicrobium sp. Classification (GTDB taxonomy): domain Bacteria; phylum Pseudomonadota; class Alphaproteobacteria; order Sphingomonadales; family Sphingomonadaceae; genus Sphingomicrobium. Next base: position 46,372 of record CAXTED010000010.1, read on the forward strand.
GGTCGGCCGGCCATGCTCGCTTTGTGTATCACCCTGGGCCTGCTGGGCTTCGCTGCATATCTGAGCGGCGAGAGCCGGCTCATCAACGGTGCCAACCTGGCGCTAAGCATCGTGACCCTGCTCCTGCTGCCGATCCTTCAAGCGACGCAGAACCGGGACGGGGCTGCGCTTCAGGCCAAAATCGACGAGTTGATAAAAGCGACGTCGGAAGCCCGCGATGGCTTGATCGGCCTGGAGAACCGTACCGAATCGGAGATCGAGGCAATGCGGCTGGACGCTCCCAAGGAGAAGAAGGTCGCTCGCGCCTCCCACTAAGAGCAAACCAAGATCGGCACCTTCACACGCCGACAGGACCACGCAGGCCGAGGCAACTTCGTTAGAAAGCGGAGAGCTCGTCAGCCTTTTCGAGGATCTCGAGTTCGCGAAGAAGCTCGTCCACGCTCTTGGTCAGCTCAGGAAGAAAAGTGATCTGGTGGCGCGCCCCTCGATAGGATTCCACCATCAAGATCGCGTCAACCAGGATGCGGACGACGTCGACATCCGGATCGTCAAGTTCTGCCAGGCGTCTGAGCTTCGTCATCACCTTGAGACGCGCGGCAAGGGGATCTGATAGAGCTTCGGAACGCGCGATGTGCCAGACCATGCTTCTCTCCTGAGGAACCCGGAATAGTGTTTGTTTGCTGCAGAGTAGCGGACGTGAACCTGCTTGAAAGCTGTACTTGGGTCCGCCCTCAATCGAAAGCGCTTCTCCGCTCGACCCACCACGATTCCTTTGCGGTCTCCCGATTTTCCTCGGGCTCAGGCGCCTCTTGCGCTTCCGAGCACGAAGAGCAGCACCGATCGACTAGGCGCCGACAGAGCAGCGTTAGCCTTCCGGCAACGCCTTCGCTTTTCCGTCGATCAGGACAGCCTGCTGCCATCGGCTCGGCTCCTTGTCCGTCCGGTGAATACAACCAACCCAGCAGCACGGTCGCTTCTTGCCTTCGAGCAGCTCTTCCTGGGTTCGGGCGATACGCCGCTGGCGTGTGGCTGCCTGCTTTGCGTCCTCGACCCAGCAGATGAACTCGTTTCGGCCAAGAGGCGTCAACGCGTTCCACCTTGTCAGAACGTTCAGGTCCGATCGTATCACGGCCTGGAGATCGGCCGGAGCTTGGTGCGCGGTGCCATGTAGAAATGAGCTGGTCACCCTAGCTCCGATCGCCCGCGGAACGACCAGGCACTGTCACTGGCCGCAGACGTTCGAGCATGGCGGCCGGGCAGCGTTCATGGAGTGATCACCAGCAGGGTCGAACTGGCCGACGCGAGAAGCTTTCCAGCCGAGTCCGTCAGGGTGGCCTCGGCAAACGCCACGCGTCGGCCGACGCTGATCACCTTTCCTTCCGCCCGCACGCGGCCCGTTTTGTCGTTCATTGGCCGATGATAGGCGACCTTGAGTTCGAGCGTCGTATAAGCTTGGCCCGCGGCCAGGCTGGAATGGGTCGCGATGCCGCATGCAGAGTCGAGCAAGGTCGCCGCATAGCCACCGTGCACCGTGCCCATGGGATTATAGGTGCGGGCATCCGGCGCCCCTTCGAACACCGCCCGGCCCTTGCTGACTTCGACCAAAGCGAAGTCTAGCGTCTGGCCGATGGACGGCTGCGCACCAGCCGCGATCATCGCCTCGACCTGTTGCAGACCATCAAGCTCAGCCATGACAATTCCCCAGGTCGAAGCGGGCACGAAGAGCCTCGGCGCTGCGCATCAGAAAGCATGCGCGTGGCGCCGCATCAAGGCGCCACAAGTTGGAACTCAGCGTGGCTAGGCGAGGTCCAGGGCATCGGAGAGCGGGTTGAAGCCACCCCAGATCAGGCGCTTGCCGTCGAACGGCATGGGCTGCGCGCCAGGCTGCATGTCGGGATCGGCCATGATCTTCGCCCACCCCGCATCACGCGTCGCCTTGTCGGGCCAAATCACGAAGGAGAAGACAACATTCTCGCCTTCTTCGGCCTGCACCGCCCGGAAGAAGTCGGTGGTATGTCCGTGCTCGAGCGAGTCTCCAATCGCCTCGAACGAGCCCAACGCGCCTTGCTCCTTGGCCTTTTGCGCAAACATCTCGGCCAGGGGTGTGTGTATTCAGCAACCTTGTCATCTCTCAGCGGTGTGATGAAGCCGTCCAAATAGGCCATCCTACAACTCCTTCGATCTGAGCCTTGGGCGTTGCCGCGACGCTCTAGCCGACAACTGGCTTGGGCACCGCTGCACGTGTGAAGGTGCGGGAGCCTAACCAGCCGGCCCCGGCGATGCTGATTACGGCAACCAACACCATCCAGCCAGGGTGCTCAACGATGAGGAAATTTGCCGTTGTCGCCAGCAGAAAAAGCGCTGTCACAGCGAACCCGGGCCAGCCGCCGCGGCGGGCGAAGCGAACGGCAATCGACGATCCTGCGAAGGCCGCGATGGCCCACCCAAAAAGCAGGCCAATTAGCATACCAATGGGCTGGCCTGCCACATAGTCGCGCATGGCATCCGGGTCGCTTGGATTGCCTGGTGGCTTCGATGGCGCAAGCGCGTGGAACAACGCGTCTGTTGCAAATACGAGAGCGAAGGCGAGCAGCAGCCCGCCTATGATCGACAGCATGGGCTTGAGCATCAGCAAGTGCCTTCCTTAGCTCTGCTAAAGCGTGCCTGGCCTCCGGGCTCTTCTGACCAATTGCCGAACGGCCTTGCGCCGCTCGCACGGCATTCGCTTTCGCCTACCGCAAACAGCAGGCTAATCGAATCAAATGCCTACGGGCGAGCGTTTCGCAGAACCGTTTGGCCAAGCCTCGATAGCAAAGCCGAAGACGGAGACGTTGGATGCATCACGCCACGGGACTCACGGCGAACCGGTTCACGATGGCCTGATACTGCTTCGCACGCGCCTGGTAGATCGCGGCGACCTCCTGGCGGTCCGAGCGCAACGCCATCTGGCGCTCTGCTGCGGCTCGCCGCCGGAAATAATCAAGATCAACGCTGCTTACGGGAACATCCTGGTACTCTGGGCAGGTGACATCCATCGTATCGACTCCAGACCACGCCCCCGCGCAGCACGGATATTCTGCCTTAACCGCTTAGGCTTCAAGCCGAAATTTCATATGCTGGAAGGTCTCCGTCCCATAAAGGTACAACAAGTCATAGCTATCGAGATTGCGCATCCCGCAAGCGCCTGAAGGGCTCACGCTGGTAGGCTAGATCTGCTCTGCGAAACGAACGCCATCAGGCAATTGCCTTGTCGCCGGGGTTGATGAACTCGCTTGCATCCCAGATGTTGAAGGTAGTCATGCGCAGGGCAAGACGCGCAAGTTGGGCCTGAACCCGCCGTTGCTTCTTAAGGACGATCTGCTTGCATGATTTCGCGTGACGCAGACAGTCGCTTCGCCGACGCACCCGCACCAGTCAGCTTGGCAGCTGACTTCCGGACCTTGTTCGACGCATCACCAACGCCGCTTCTCGTGGTTGCTCCGACGGACTGGGTAATCGTGGCGGCAAATGACGCTCGCCTCCGCATCACCAGCACAACTCGCGAGGAACAGATCGGACGGCCGTTGTTCGATGCGTTTCCGGATGACCCGGACGATCCAACGGCTGACGGCGTTGCAAATCTGACAGCATCGTTTGAACGCGTAATCGCCACCAGATCCACGGACACAATGCCGGTTCAGCGTTATTCGTTGCGCGGACCCGATGGTACCTTCGTGGAGCGTTGGTGGGCGCCGACCAACACGCCAGTGCTCGACAAGGATGGCGCCGTCGAATTCATCATCCACCACGTGGAAGACGTCACCGAAGTGCTCAGCCTGCGCGGTGACGCGCAAGATCGGGACCAGGCTGCCCGCGCGCAGCAAGCCGTCATCGATCGCCTGGGTATTTCCCAATCCGCACTAAAGGAAAGTGAAGCCCGCTTCCGCAACATGGCGGACAAGGCCCCCGTCATGATGTGGGTCACCGATCCTGTTGGTCACTGCATGTATCTGAATGCGCGATGGTACGAGTTCACCGGACAGCCTGCCGGAGCTGGTGAGGGCTACGGATGGCTGGATGCCGTTCACCCCGACGATCGGCCACTGGCCCAAGCCGCCTTTGCCTCCGCTAACGCCGAGCAGCGTGACTACCGTATCGACTTCCGTTTGAGGCGCGCTGATGGCGTCTACCGCTGGACGATCGACGCAGCCGCTGCAAGGTTCGACGAGGACGGCGAATATCTTGGTTACGTCGGCTCGGTGATAGACATCGACGAGCGCCGTGAGGCGGAAGCACTGCTGGCCTTGAACGAGGAGCGACTGCGGCTTGCCACCGAAGTGGCCGAGGTTGGCCAATGGGACGTCGATATCACAACAAGCGAGATGTTCTGGCCGCCGCGCGTCAAAGCCATGTTCGGTATTTCGCCGAACGTTCCTGTGACCTTGGCCGACTTCCACAGCGGGGTTCACCCGGAGGATCAAGATAAGACACGGGCTGCGTACGAAGCTGCCGGAGACCCCTTACTTCGCGAATTGTATGACGTGGAGTATCGAACCATTGGCAAGGAAGACGGCGTCATTCGCTGGGTCGCTGCCAAAGGCCGGGGCCTGTTCGATGATGCTGGCAATTGCGTGCGAGTCATTGGGACTGCGATCGATATTACGGCTCGCCGAAAGACCGAGCTGGCGTTGCGCGAGAGCGAGGCGCGGGTACGCGCGCTCACCGACAACCTGCCTGCGGGGATGGTTTATCAGATCCGCACGAGATCCAACGGACCCGATCGGGAGTTCCTCTACGTTTCGCAAAGTCACGAGAAGCTCACGGGCATCCCTGCGGCCGATGTCATGGCAGATCCGATGGTGGCCTATAATCTGATCGTGCCGGAAGATCGCGAGCGGCTGGCCGAGGCGGAAGTGCACGCCCTTCGCGATAGGCGGCCATTCGACGTGGAGGCGCGATACCGAAGAACGGACGGGGTTGTACGATGGTGTCGCATCTTGTCCGCGCCTCGTCCTCAATCAGATGGTTCGATCATCTGGGATGGCATCCAGATCGATACCACCGAGCAGAAGTTCGCGGAGGAGGCCCTGCGCGAGCTAAATTCTTCGTTGGAAAGGCGCGTCAATGACGCATTGGCCGACCGAAAACTGCTCTCCGATGTCTTCGACGCCAGCGGAGCCTTCATCCAGATCGTAGATCCTGCCTTCCATTTGATCGGGATCAACAAGGCCAATGCCGACGAATATGAGAAGGTTTTTGGCTTTCGGCCTGCCGTTGGCGATGATGTTATAAGCTTGCTTGCAGATCACCCGGAGCAACGGGAGTCCGTTCGCGAACATTTCTCTCGCGCGCTCGCTGGCGAGACATTTACCATCACGCAAGAGTTTGGCGATCCCGCGCTCGGGCGTCGCTGGTACGAGATCAAATTCAGCCCTCTCTTGAATGACAATGGAGTCACCATCGGTGCCTATCATTTCTCGTTCGACGTTACCGGACGGCGCCAAGAGCAGGAACGGCTGGCAGAAGCCGAAGAGGCGCTCCGGCAGGCTCAGAAGATGGAAGCGATGGGCCAGCTCACGGGCGGTGTGGCCCATGACTTCAACAATCTGCTGACGCCGATCGTTGGCAGCCTCGACCTGCTCAAGCGAAGGGGCATCGGCAACGAGCGCGAGCAGCGGATGATCGATGGAGCCATCACCTCCGCCGAGCGAGCGCGCCTGTTGGTACAGCGGCTCTTGGCGTTTGCACGCCGCCAGCCGCTCCAGCCGCAGGCCATCGATGTGCAGAAGGTTGTTGAGGGCATGGCTGAACTTGTTGCCAGCTCGACCGGACCGCAGATCAAGCTAAGCGTGGACATAATGCCCGGCATCCCACCGGCACAAGCGGACCAGAACCAGCTTGAAATGGCACTTCTGAATCTGAGCGTGAACGCCCGGGACGCCATGCCGAATGGCGGCACTCTTCGGATCTCGGCTGATGAGCAGCACATCGGGCCAGACCACCTTAGCGGTCTTCGACCGGGCCGTTACGTTCGACTTAGGGTTGCGGACACCGGCACCGGGATGGATGCGCCGACGCTCAAGCGCGCCATCGAGCCGTTTTTCTCGACCAAGGGCATCGGAAAGGGCACTGGCCTCGGTCTTTCAATGGTTCACGGGCTGGCGGCTCAACTCGATGGCGCGCTTGCGATCTCGAGCACGCCTGACGTCGGCACAAACGTCGAACTGTTCCTGCCGGTCTCCTCTTCCTCGGTTCAAGTAACTCTCTCCCAGCAGGAGGTGGAGCCAAGTGCGACGACCGGGACTGTTCTTCTCGTGGACGATGAGGAGCTGGTTCGGGCTACCACGGCGGACGTCCTTGCCGACCTTGGCTACTTTGTTGTCGAGGCAGCATCCGCTGACGAGGCGCTCCGGCACCTGGATCGCGGACTGGTTCCCGATGTACTTGTAACAGACCACCTCATGCCTGGCATGACCGGTACGCAACTCGCCCGCGAGCTGAGCGAACGTCGACCGGGCACCCGGGTCCTCCTTGTGTCCGGCTATGCCGAGGTGGAGGGTGTCGCCCCGGACCTTGCTCGACTGGTCAAGCCGTTTCGGCGGGAGGACCTGGCGCGCAGCCTTGCGGCGCTCGATGGCGCAAGCTCATAGGCATCGAAGCTTTGCTGCGTCTTTGGTTTCTGTAGCTCGATCCTCTCAGAGTCCGGTGACGGTGCCGGATTTTAGCGCAGCCCGGTCGTTACTTCGTCCGTGCGCCTCGCACCTGCCCTGCGCACATCCGCGATCGTCGGCATACCGTTGACCGCCATCAGCAGGTCGGCCTCGGCGAGAATGCATCGGAGGACGTGAGCGGCACCGTTGGCGCCATCGAGCGCGAGTCCGTACGCATATGGCCGCCCGACGCCCACCGCGCGGGCCCCCAGCGCAAGTGCTTTGACGACATCGCTTCCCGAACGCACGCCCGAGTCGAACAGCACGGGAACGTCGCCGGAAGCGACGACGACGTCGGCCAGAATATCGATCGCCGCGATCCCGCCGTTGGCCTGTCGTCCGCCGTGATTGGAGCAGTAGATTGCGTCGGCGCCCTCATCGATCCCGCGGCGAGCGTCGTCAGGATGACAGATGCCTTTGAGGATCAAAGGCAATTTGGTGAGCGATCGCAGCCAGGGCATGTCCTCCCACGTGAGGACCTTTCCAAAGGTCGCGGCCCATTGCCGCACGACGGCTTCCCCATCCTCCTCCGGTGGTCGTGCAAGCATGGACCGGAAAACCGGATCGGACGTGTAGTTCGCCAGCACGGCACCGCGCAGCTGCGGAAAGTTCGCGACGTTGAGGTCGCGAGGCCGCCAGCCCGTCACCCACGTATCGAGCGTGACCACGATCCCTTTATACCCTGCAGCTTCGGCGCGGCGCACGAAGCTCTCGGCCAAGTCCTTGTCCTTGGGGGTGTAGAGCTGAAAGAGTCCGGGCTGCTCCCCCATCGCTTCGGCGACGGCCTCAAGCGGATCATTGGACAGGGTCGAAGCCATGAACGGCACGCCGGTCGCGGCAGACGCGCGAGCGGCGGCGAGATCACCGTGCCCGTCCTGCGTGCAGATGCCGTTTACGCCGATCGGCGCCATGAACAGCGGGTTCGGCAGGGTCATGCCGAACAGCTCGATCGACAAGTCGCGGGCCGAACAGTCGACCATCATCCGCGGCGTCATCCCCCAATGATTGAACGCGGAGGCGTTCCGATCCTGGGTCAGTTCGTCACCGCACCCGCCCTGCACATAGGTCAGCACCGACGGAGGCATTGACGCGCATGCGCGTGCCTCAAGCGTCGCAAAATCTACCGGCAGCTTGGGAAGCTGGCCCTGGAGCCCCCGAAAGTAGATCTCGTTCTGGTAGTCACCGTAATGGGGCATAGTCGAACCTCGCGACGCAGGTGGGCTAATAGTCCGAACCCTTCTTAGCGGGACAGCGGCGGCCCGGAAACGGAAGGAGCGCCGCCAGAGCGCTCCCTCCCGCTAACATCGTTGAAGCCCCGGCCGCGTCAGACGGCCTCAGTCTCCGTGACCATGCGCGGTGACTGTAGCCCGGCCTGCCTGCGCATTGCCGTTGTTCTCCCACCAATATGCCGAACGCGTGCGATTTCCGGTGACCTCCTCGTTCAGGGTCATCGCGTCGTACAAGCGGCCTCCGACCACGACCTTGCTGACCTTGTCGGTGTTGCGGATGTTCTCGAGCGGGTTGGCGTCGAGCACGACGAGGTCGGCGAGCTTGCCGGTCTCGAGCGAACCCAGGTCGCGGTCCATGCCGAGAGTTCGCGCGGGGGCGATCGTTGCCGCCTGCAGCGCCTGGAGCGGGGTCCACCCGCCCTTCACGAAGCTCCACATCTCCCAATGTGCGCCGAGCCCTTCTTGTTGGCCGTGCGCGCCGATGTTCACCTGAATGCCGCGGTCCGCGAGTTTGCGTGCTTCGCGCGCCGCGCCCGTGTCGGCATAGTCCTCTTCGGGCGCGATTTCCCGCCGGGCATTGCCTGCGGCCAGCGTTCCGGGTGGGATATGCGCCTTCAGCAGCGGATGCTCGTAGACGTTGGTGTGCGACCGCCAATATGGATCGCCGCCCGGACCACCGTAGGCGACCACAAGGGTCGGTGTGTAGTTGGTCTTTGTCTGCGACCACATTTGCAGCACGTCATTGTAGAAGGTGCTGCCCGGGACATTGTGCTCCACAGTGGCATTGCCGTCCTGGATCAGGGACATGTCCATGTTGAACAAGGAACCGCCCTCCGGCACCACCAGCATGTTCTCGGCCTGCGCCGCCGCGACCACCATCTGCCGCTGCTCACGCCTTGGCTGATTATAGTTCTTCACGCTCCACGCGCCTTGCGCCTTGAGGCGACGAACGTGCGCCGTGGCGTCCTCCAAATTGCCGATTTCGGCGAACGCGCCGGCAGCCTTGGCGCCATAAATGATCTCTCCGGTGGAGAATATCCGCGGCGCAAGGATCAGGCCTGCACGCTGCATCTCGGCAGCGGCGAACACCTCGGCGGCGCTGTTCGATGGGTCGTGAACGGTGGTCGTCCCCAGCGCGAGATTGGCCTGCGCCGACCAATTCTGCTGCGGCGTGAACCCGTTCTCACCTTGAGGACCATGGGCATGGGCATCGATGAAGCCCGGAACGACGGTCTTGCCAGCAAGATCGATCGTTCTCGCGCCCGCTGGCACCGTGACGCTTGCCCGCGAACCGACCGCGACAATGCGGTCGCCCGAGATCACGATGATTCCGTCTTCGATGATGCCGCCATCCTGGCCGCGCATGGTGACCAGCCTGGCGCCGGTCAGCGCAACGGTCCCGCTTGGCCTCGAAGCGGCAACCGTTCGCGCCAGGGAGGCCGAGGCTTGCACGGGTTTGTAGCCGTTCGAATAGATTGCCCGTGTGTCCGCAGTGTAGAGCTGCGGCCCCACGCTCCAGTGCACCCGGCTTCCGCCATTGGAGAAGTGGATGAAGGTGGCGCCGCCCTGGCTTAGCCGAACGCTTGGCAGGGCGCCTTCCTTGACTGCCGCGGCGACATCCTGGGTGCCGGGAAGAAGCGGCATGACGAACGCTTCATAATTCTCGCGGAAGGCAACGGACTGGCCGTCCGGAGCCACTTCGAAGTCGCTGGTCAGATCACCCGACGCGTGCACGCGGCGCGTGTTGCCACTCAGGTCCGTGCTGACGAGCTGCAACTTGTCGTCGTCCGACGGCATGCTCATGAACAGGCGGTCGCCTGCCGCGCCAAATTGGGCATTGCCCGCGCCGCGAAGAACCAGCTTCACCTTGCCGCCGCTTGCTGGCACTACGTAGGCGCCGCGATCGCGACTCCACCGGTCCGAAGTCAGGCCGCCGCCTTCGCCGGCCATCATCACGATCGTTCGCCCGTCCGGCGAGAAACGCGGCTGCTCATAGTGGCCGGGTTCGCTGGTGATCGTGCGCGGCGAACCGCCGCCGGCCCCAACGGTTTGCACCTGGCCAAGGCGTGCGTCGTTCCAGCTGACGAACGCGATCGTGCGGCCGTTGCGAGACCAACTCGGCCAAGCTTCGAACGTGTCCTCATTGCCGCGGGTGAGCCGCCGCGGAGCACCGCCGCTGACCGGCCGGATCCACAGCTTGCCCAGGGACTCAAAGACCACCTGGCGTCCGTCGGGCGACACCTGGGCCCAGCGGATCATCTTGGTCTGGAAGCTTGCGGGCGCAACATCGATCGCCGGGTGAAGCGAGTTCGCGACCACCCGGTCGTCCTGCACCTGGAACGGGATGACCTGCCCTTCACCGCCACTTGCCGGCACCCGGCGGATCTTGCCGCCGGCCCAGAACACGACCTCGCGGCTGTCCGCCGTCCAGTCCATGTTCGGGTAGACACCGGTGACCGCCCAGGTCTCCTGCATGTCCTGGTCGAGCGCGTCGTAGATCTTGCGCTCATTGCCGCTCGCGATCTCGCGCACATAGAGTTTGGACTTGGCGCGCTCCCTGCGGACGAAGGCGAGATACTTGCCATCGGGCGACGGCGTTGGTCGAACCGCGCCGCCATTTCCGGCCGTCACTCGGTGCGTCTCGCCAGTGTCCAGCTCGTAGCGATCAATGGCGAACAGCCCGCCGTTGGAATCCTGCGCATATTGAAAGGTCGCGCCCGGCGTGATGTTGCGGGTGAAATAGACGCTCTTGCCGTCGGGCGAGAAGGTCGGCTCGCCGAGTTCCTTCTGGTGCTTCTCGTCAACGCGCTTGACCAGCTGAACACCGGTGCCGCCGCCTTCCACATGGTAGAGCCACACCTCGCCCGTTCCGAGCGAGCGGCCGGTGGTGAAGTGCTTCTTGGCGACGATGAAGCGGCCGTCCGGGCTCCAGCTGGGCTGGTTGAGAAGGCGGAACTCCTCCTTGGTCAGCTGCTTTCGTGCCGAGCCATCGGCGTTCATGGTCCAGATGTTGTCGCCGCCGCCCCGGTCCGAAACAAAGGCGATGCGCGTGCCGTCCGGCGACCAGCGCGGCTGCTGCTCGTAGGACAGCCCTTCGGCGATACGCGTCGGCGTGCCCCCGGTGATCGGCATGACGTAAATGTCGCCCAGCATGTCGAATGCGACGCGGCGGCCGTCCGGCGACACGTCGACGTTCATCCACGTGCCCTCGTCGGTCGCAATCGGCACCTTGCGCGTGGTCAGGCCTCGGGGGCGCTCGACGTCCCACTTGGGCGCGGCAGCGGGCTTTGCCGCTTCGTCGGCCTTTTCCGCGGGTCCCTGCGGCGGGGCATGCTGCGTCGCGGCCTCGCTGTCGGACTGAACGACTGGTGGCTGCTCTGCCGGGGGCTTATCCGGGGCATAAGCGGCGGCGGTGCTGGCAAGGAGAAGGCAGGCGAAGGGAAGTCTGGAGCGCATCGGATACTCGCTGCTGGAAGCCGTTGATTGAGAACGGCCGGTTCCCGCTACCTGTCCGCTGTTTCGCGCGGACGCAAGAGTTGCAAAACCTTGGCAGCGCGGCGGCAAAGAGCTTGAAACTCGCGTGTGTCCGTTTCACAATCCGCCTGACATCGTTGTCATACGACAACTTCGAGGAAACGACATGATCCTGCGCGCTAGCTTGTTCGCGACCGTGGCTATGATGGCCACTCCTTTGTTCGGCCAAACTGCTCCGGCTGCCCCGGTCCCATCGCGACCGATGTTGGCACCGTCGGGCAAAGCCACCGCAAATCCGGCGAACTGGCCTCGGGCGAAAAGCCCCGCGTCGATCACGAACACAGCGACCGAACGTCGCATCGAAGCCCTGCTGCGGCAGATGACGGTCGAGCAAAAGGTCGGTCAGACGATCCAGGGCGACATCAGCGCCATGACTCCCGCCGACCTCGACCGCTACCCCCTTGGTTCGATCCTGGCAGGCGGCAATTCGGGGCCGAACGGCAACGAACGTGGCTCCGGCGCGGACTGGGCCGGTGTGGTCAAGGCGTATCGCGACGCGTCAGTCAAACCGGGTCCGGGACGCGTGCCGGTTCCGATCATCTTCGGTGTCGATGCGGTCCACGGGCACAGCAACCTGCCGGGCGCGACACTGTTTCCGCACAACATCGGCTTGGGCGCGATGCGCGACCCGGCGCTCGTCCGGAAGATCGGCGAAGCAACCGCTGCTGAGGTCGCGGGCACCGGCATCGAGTGGACATTTGCGCCGACCTTGGCGGTACCACAGGACCTTCGCTGGGGCCGTACCTACGAAGGTTACTCGAGCGATCCCGCGCTGGTGCGCAGCTATGCGTCGGCGATGACGCTCGGTCTTCAGGGGCCGCTCGTTGCGGGCCGCCCCGTTGCACGCAACCGCGTCGCCGCCACCATCAAGCACTTCCTCGCCGATGGTGGAACAGCCGGCGGTAAGGACCAGGGCGATGCGGTGCTGAGTGAAGCCGAACTCGTCCGCCTTCACGCGGCGGGGTACCCGGCAGGCATCAACGCCGGCGCGCTGACCGCCATGGTTTCTTTTTCCAGTTGGAACGGGATCAAGCACCACGGCAACAAGACTTTGCTCACCGACATCCTAAAGGAGCGGATGGGCTTCGAAGGCCTCGTTGTCGGGGACTGGAACGCCCATGGGCAGATCCCCGGCTGCACCACGACCGACTGCCCGCAGGCACTGAACGCGGGACTCGACCTCTACATGGCACCCGACAGCTGGAAGGGCTTGTTCGACAATCTAGTCCGCCAGGTGAAAGCGGGCGAGGTGCCGATGGCCCGACTGGACGACGCCGTACGCCGGATCTTGCGAGTCAAAGCCAAGCTTGGACTTCTCGACGGTGGCCGCAGCGCGGTCGACCTCACTGCTGTGGGCGCCCCGGCGCACCGCGCCATTGCCCGCGAAGCGGTGGCGAAATCACTCGTGCTGCTCAAGAACAATGGGGGCGTTCTGCCGATCAAAGCCGGCGCTCGCGTGCTGGTGGCCGGCGACGGCGCTGATAATCTGGGCAAGCAGGCTGGAGGCTGGACGGTCACCTGGCAGGGTACCGGCTTGACGCCGGCCGACTTCCCGGGAGCGACCTCCATCGGGGCCGGCATCGTCGCCGCGGTTGGCGAGGCTGGCGGCACTGCAACCGTCAGCGCCGACGGCAGCTACGCCGCCAAGCCCGACGTCGCGATCATGGTTTACGGGGAGGACCCGTATGCCGAGTTCCAGGGCGACATCCCGACACTTGATTATCAACCGGCAGGCGCGACCGATCTTGCGCTGCTGAAGAAGCTGAAGGCTGCCGGCATTCCGGTCGTGTCGGTGTTCCTGTCGGGACGTCCGCTATGGACCAACCCGGAGATCAACGCGTCCGACGCTTTCGTCGCGGCATGGCTTCCGGGGTCCGAAGGTGCCGGCGTTGCCGATGTGCTCGTCGCCGGCCGCAATGGTCGTGCCCGCCGCGACTTTACCGGCAAGCTCAGCTTCGCCTGGCCGGCAACCGCCGCGGCCCCCGTGGTTCGCCCGCTGTTCGCCTTTGGTCATGGGCTTAGCTACGCCGACCGCCGAGCGGTTCCGGCCCTGTCCGAGGCGCCAGGCGTCAACATCGCCGCAGCGCTCAACGTGGATCGTTATTTCGCCGGCGGACGCGCCTTGGCGCCCTGGTCGTTGACAGTGTCCGACGCTGGCGGCGCTCGTCCGGTTGAAAGCGCTCCGGTCACCAGTCCGGCCGGCACCGTGAGCATCCGCTCGGTCGATGTCGCAGCCCAGGAGGACGGCAAGCAAATCCAGTGGACCGGCCCTGGCTCGATCGCCATCTCCGGCCCTTCCGCTGACCTTAATCGGGAGCTGACCGGTGCCTTCGCACTTGTCGTTCAGTGGCGGATCGACGCGGCACCGACCAAGCCGGTTACCCTGGCGCTCGGGGATCGGCCGCTCGACATCACGTCGCTCATCAGCGCGAGCCCACGCGGTCAGGTCATCAAGACCGAAGTGCCACTGCGTTGCTTCGCCCAGGCCGGCGCCGACATCCGCAAGGTCGGAACCCCCGTCGCGATTGCCGCCGACGCGCCTTTCGGGGCGACGATCGTCGGAGTGCGGCTGGAGCCGAACAGCTCCAACGCTCCCTGCCCCGCGGCGGTGCGCTGAACCCTTCAGTTCGCGACTACACTAAAAGGTCGTCTGCTTGCGGCTAATTGGCCGCACGCTCGGTTCGATTGGGATTCCGGCGACTGTCAGCGCTCCGGGGCTCCACTCGCATGCGCAGCTTGCGAAGAGGTCGAAGAGTTATCTTCATGACAGGCTCCGGAGCCTGAGGAGACAAATCCCTAAGCCGTACGGATCGTAACAGCACGGCAAGGATCGCCACTGCTTCCATCACTGCGAAGCCGTTACCGATGCAGACCCGCGGTCCCGCTCCGAAAGGCATGTAGGCGTAGCGGTGGCGCCCCGAGGTTTGCGACGAGGTGAAACGTTCTGGATCAAAGCGCTCAGGGTTCACCCACAACCTTGCATGACGATGGACCGCGTAGATTGGCACGAGGATGACCGTCCCGGCCGGCACCCGGAATGTACCAAGCTGAAAGTCCCTTTTTGCGGTTCTGGTGATGATCGGGGCCGGCGGGTAAAGCCGCATGGCCTCCGAGAAGACCTGCCGGACGTAAGCGAGCCGGGGAACATGTTCGGGCAGAACGGGGCCGCCGCCGGTGACCTCGTCGATCTCGGCCAGCAGCTTGGCTTCTACTTCGGGATGCTGCGCGAGCAGGTGAAAGGTCCAAGCAAGCCCAAGTGCGGTGGTCTCATGCCCGGCCGTCACAAAGGTCAGAAGGTTATCCGCAATCTCCGCATCGGTCATCTTGCGACCACTTTCAGGATCGCTCGCGGCAAGAAGGATCGCGACAAGGTCGTTCCTGTCACTTCCTCCTTGCCGGCGGTCCGCTATCATCCTCGTGATCGTGGTACGCAGGTATCCGCTCGCCTTGGCTGCGCGGCGGCGCCCGGGATAAGGTAGCCAAGTAGGTGCATTGATGTTGCTGAGGGCCAGCACCCAGCCGGTAGGTCCGAGATAATCGGTGATGCCCTTCTCGACCTTGGCAACATCGATCCCGGCAGGGCCGGACATCATGGTTTCGACGATAATATCGAATGTCGTCCGCATCATCTCGTGGCCGATGTCGATCTCTTCCGACGCGCCGGTCGCCAACAAGCGATCCCGACTAGCCTCGGCCGCTGCCAGCATCGTGGGCAGCATGCCGCTCAGTGCGTCATGCCGGAATGCCATGGCCAAGGACTGACGTTGCCAGCGCCAGTGGGGACCATCGGATGTGAGCAGCCCGTCACCCAAGGCCGGCCCCAAAGCTCGAACCAGGTCCTGCCCCTTCACCAGCGCGTCCGCATTACGAACCAGCGCCTCTTGGATAAGTGCAGGATCAGCAAGCAGGATCCGGGTGCGACCGGCGAGACGCGAATAGACCAGTGGCTCGGAATATATCTCGGGCGGCAAGGCTTGCAGCGGGTTTCGCACGATGGCGCCAAGAGCCTTGAGCGACGGCCGGCGACTGACCGCAACACCCTCACTCAGTTCCGAAATGACTTGAGGCATATCGGCATCCATCTGGCGGCGTCCTCTTCAGTTCCGGCGTTGTGACAAGTATGACTGTCGTCTAAGGTATTCACCTTATTCGGGATGTAAGGTGGACACCTTAGGTCGTCAAGGAATGGGCATGGACGACAGGAAGGGAAGCCCGTTGGAAACGAATCGCCGGAGCCATGGGGGCACGCGTGAACGCGTGATCGATGTTGCATTGCGGCTGTTCAATGATCGCGGGCCGGACCGGGTGACCACGTCTCAGATCGCTGCCGGGGCGCAGATCAACGAGGGCAATCTATATTACTATTTCAAGACCAAGCAGGCTCTGATCTTGGCCATCTTCGAACGCTTTGATATCCAAGTCGGAGAGATGTTGGCAGAGCAGCCGCAAGCAGCGGGCCCGAGCGCCTACCTTGCGCTTCTTCGCCAATGGTTCGCGTTCGTGTGGGACTATCGTTTTCTTTTCCGAGACCTTCTCGGCCTGCTGGCGACAGCACCGGAGATGCGCCAGCGTATCAGCGCATTGAGCGTGCGCCTACGGGAGCCGGTCGAGGCGATCGTCCAGAACATGCAAGCTGCCGGGCTGCTAAAAATACCGGAGGAGGAACGCGCACGGTTGCTCGCCAACGTGTGGATCGTCGCGACCTACTGGGTCGTATACCTTCAGGTGCAGGAAGACGTGCAGCAGTTCGACGAAGCGCAATTGCACTGGGGCTTGCGCCAGGTCCTAAGCCTTTTCACGCCATATCTAAGCGATGCGGCGCGGCTCTGGCTTGATGACGCGCCTTTGGCTTGAAGCTATTGCCCCCGCCGTGAGCACCTTCCCTCCCGAACCGTCCGAGCCGGTAAGCGTAGCGACGCTGTACCGCTTTACTCCATTCGCAGACTGCGTCGGGAGGCGCGCTGCGTTGGACAAGGAGTGCCGCAGGCACGGTGTGCGCGGCACCCTGTTGCTCGCGCCCGAGGGGATCAATGGCACGATCGCGGGTACGTCGGAGGGAGTGGCGGCTATCCTCGACACCATCCGGCAGCTGCCCGGCTGCGCCGACCTCGACGTCAAACTGTCGAGTGCCGCCACCATGCCTTTCCACCGGCTGAAGGTGCGCGTGAAGCGCGAGATCGTCACCATGGGCCAGCCCGGCATCGATCCACTGGCAAGTGCCGGGACCTACGTCGAAGCGCAGGATTGGAATGCGCTGATCTCCGACCCGGATACGATCGTGATCGATACCCGGAATGGGTATGAAGTGGCCGTTGGAAGCTTTGCTGGCGCGATCAACCCGGAGATCGCCACCTTCCGGAACTTCCCTGAATGGTTTCAAAAAGTACGCGAAGGGCTTTTGGGAAGCGGCAAGCAGCCGAAGGTCGCGATGTTCTGCACCGGCGGAATACGCTGCGAGAAGTCGACGGCGTTCCTCAAGCAGGAAGGAGTCGAAGACGTCTTCCATCTTAAAGGTGGGATCCTGAAGTACCTCGAGACGGTGCCGGAGCAAGACAGCCTGTGGCAAGGTGAGTGCTTCGTCTTCGACCAGCGCGTGACGATCGGCCACGGCCTTCAGCGCGGCATCCATGAACTCTGCCATGCCTGCCGGCGTCCAGTGAGCCCTCAGGACCTCGCCTCGCCCTCCTACGAAGCCGGGGTGAGCTGCGCAGCGTGCCACTCCGAACGGACCGAGGAGCAACGCGCTTCCTACCGCGAGCGTCACCGCCAAACCGCGCTTGCGGCCGCACAGGGCCGTGTTCATGTCGGCTGGACGCAAGCGGATCGGGTAACTGCCCCTGACGCCTGACCCGGTCCTGTTCAGCTTCCGGCGGTGCCCTTATGCCATTCGGGCGAGGTTGGCATTGGCTGTCAGCGGCGTGCGGTGCGAACTGCGTGAGGTAAGGCTTCGGGCAAAACCGCCATCAATGCTGGCTGCCTCCAAAAAGGGGACAGTACCGGTGCTGGTGCTGCCGGACGGTCGAGTTATCGACGAAAGTCTCGACATCATGCGCTGGGCGCTTGCCACCTGCGATCCAGAAGATTGGCTGGCACGCGATGACCCTGGGTTGATCGCCACCAATGACGCAAGTTTCAAGCAAGACCTTGACGCCTACAAGTATCCGGAGCGGCACGCCGGCGACCGCTTGATGCATAGGGCGAGGGGGGCGACTTTCCTTGCCGCGATCAATGCTCGACTTTCGAAGGGCGGCCAACTTTGCGGGTCTGAACGCGGGTTTGCCGATGCCGCCATCATGCCATTCGTGCGCCAGTTCGCCGCGGTGGACCAGGAGTGGTTCGACACACTGCCACTCAGCGATCTGCGAACTTGGCTGAAGGGTCACCTTGGATCTGACCTGTTCAACGCGACCATGATGCGGATCGCACCGTGGTCACCCGGCGATCATCCAGCCTTCTTCCCGCCGACCAAGCCGCCAGATGTAGCCCAATAGCCCCGTTCTCCAGACGGTAGCCCCTTGCTGCCGAAGACGGCTCTACTCACACCTTCGCGGTCGAAGCTCCATCCGTCGCGTAAAGTTCGGCATATCGCTTGGTCACAAGGGGGATCAACTGCTCGCACCACTGAGCCATCGCCAGCTCTTCGGATAGATTCTGCTGCAACAACGGAGCATATTTCCCGAACTCGCGACCTTCGGCCAAATTGATTAGCGACGTGTAGCTGGCGATCTCGAAATGCTCGAAGGCGTAATTGGCGAAGCTGTTCTTGAGGATCTCGTCGCCAGCGAAGCTGTGGCCGACGGCGGCAAGTTCTCCAACGATACCAAGTCCAAGGTCCTTCAGCGCCGACGCTTTCTCGTGCATCTCGTCCAGAATCTCATCGATGCGCCGGAGCTGGTCGTTCGTCTCCGCAATGTGCTCGCGGAGCCGTTCTGCAACCTCGGGATAATGCTCGATACGCTGCATCTGCGGGGTCATGATGGATAAGGCCTGCTTCTCCATCGCATGCGCATTCTTGAGACCGGTAACAAACAGGTCCCGATATCTGTCGTCGGTACTCATTCCGGTTATCGATGCCATTATAAATCCTCCTGGTTCGACAACGCGACTGACGAGCTTGGGTTGCTGACAACGACCACTGGCCGCGAGGTGCCGAGCGGCTGACCTCCACCTCCACCCTTCTCGAATAGGGGTCGGGCAAGTTCGGCCGCTTACTTTTGGATCGGCGCCGCTCTATTGATCTGCGTTAATTACGACAGCCAAAACCTAGGTTAGATGCTGCAAACGGAAGAAAGCGGCTATGTCAGACCTGAAGCACCAACTCTCTTCACTCCACCGGAAGCTGAGCGCTTTGGCGCAGATCGACGACGTGGATCGACGAGAGATTCTCGATCTTCCGTTCTCAGTTCAGAACGTGACCCATGGGCATCCCCTCGTGCGCGAGGGAAATCCGGCTCAGAATTGTTGCCTGCTCCTCACAGGCTACGCTTGCCGCTTCAAGGTAACGCAAAGTGGAGGAAGACAGATCGTCTCGTTTCACATCCCCGGCGACATCATCGACTTGCAACATCTGCACCTTCGGATTGCTGATCACCACGTGCAGACCATCACAAAGGCAAGCGTGGCTTGGATCCCGATGATAGAGCTTAGGGCCTTGGCTCAGCGACGGCCACGGATCAGCGAGGCCTTGTGGCGGGACACATTGATAGATGCGTCGATCTTCCGGGAGTGGGTGCTAAATGTCGGGCGAAGGGACGCCAAGGAGCGCGTAGCTCACATGTTGTGCGAATTCGCCCTGCGTTGTGACGCTGCTGGCTTGGGCGCCGTAGAGACCTTCGAGTGGCCGATGACCCAGGACCAGATCGCTGATGCGACGGGAATGACACCTGTCCACGTTAACCGGACCCTCAAAGCGCTAACGGCGGACGGCGCGCTGGAAGGAAGTGGGCGCGGGTATCGCGTGAATAATTGGGAGCGCTTGAAGCACATTGCAGGTTTTGATCCGACTTACCTGCACGCTGATGCCGCTTGACCTGCGACGACGATTCCAACTTGCCTTCCACGTTACTGATCACGGCCGTGACTGGCGAAGTTAATCATGTCAGTTCAAACACAAACTCATGAGAACTCAATGACGCGATATTACATGCAGTTACGCGACGATACTGAACAGCTGATCGATCCTGAAGGACTGGAGTATGCGGATGTTGATGATCTCAAGAAGAAGGTTCTCATAGCGGCACGTGAGATAATAGCTGCCGATGCTCAGTGCGGCGTCATCGACTTCAGGTTTCACCTCGATGCCGAGGACCGGGACGGAGTGATCGTGTACACCTTGGGCTTTTCGGAAGCTGTAAAGATCGTGTCCAAGGAAGAGTAGAGTTTGCCCCGCTCGCATCGTGTTAGCTAATGGTAGGCGGGCTGAATCTTCGCATCAGGACGCTGCAATCTGCCCGTGATCTAGGGCACTCTCGCGTGCGGGTTCGACTAGGTCTGTCCGAGCGCTTCACGAGGCGGACCGCTGTGCAAACACCCTCGCTCGATCTTTCTGCATTCAGGTTTCCAGCAGAGAAAAGGTGACCGGCATCAGCGCCCGGTTCAATGTCCCTCCTTCCAGCTTCTTCTCCACAAGCGTAAGCTGCTGACCGTCCTTGTCCCCGATCGGAAGCACCATTCTTCCACCCGGTTTCAACTGATCCAGCAAGGATTGCGGCGGTGCGGTTGCCGCGGCGGTGATCAGTATCGCATCGAATGGCGCATGCTCCGGCCAGCCGCGTATGCCATCGCCATCCCGTATCTCGATGTCATAGCCGAGTGCATTCAAACGTAATCTGGCAGCGTCGGCGAATTCCTCGACGATCTCCACGCTCCAGACCTTGGCGCCGATCTCCGCCATCAGGGCTGCCTGGTACCCAAGCCCTGTGCCGACCTCCAGCACGCGGGTGCCTTGGGAAAGATCAAGCAACTCGATCATCACCGCGCCCATGAAGGGCTGGGACAGGGTCTTGTCGAATCCGATCGGAAGGGGCGTGTCCTGATAGGCAACAGCCATGAGTTGCGGAGGAACGAAGAGGTGACGCGGCACATCCAGCAAGGCCTGGCGAAGCCCGGGCCCGATGGCATCCTTGCCAAGCTCCAGTCCTGTCAGGTCGACGTGGACGTCGATCATCTCGACCATGTGGCGACGGAAGATGGCGAGATGCTGCTCGGTGAGCGGCTTCATGCTTTTGTCCTTCAAAGGCAGTCGATGGCTATGCGACCGGAGCGGCTGCTGCGCCAGACGGTGCTCGCCAGCCGCTCGAGGCGTTCGGGAGTGAATGCGCGAAGCAGTGCTCGGTTCATCGACGCAGTCAAAATCCGCGCTGACCAACTACCTCCCTAACCTAAGTGTTCGGAAGCAAAGAGGCTGGGAACTTGGCTTCGGTCCGGGCGCTCTTTCAGCGTCAACCAAACCGAGGATTAGGCATGAAAGTCAGTAGCATAGCGATCGTTCTAGGTTCCCTGACCCTTGCCGCTTGCGGCGGTAGTGGTGGAGCCGAGAACAACACCGCTGGCATGGATCCGATGGCCGCGGACAACATGGCCCTCCCCGTCGACAACATGGGCGCAACGATGGATACGAGCGGCGCAGCAGGCACAACGGGCGACATGGGCGCGGGCGGCACCACCAGCGGTGGTGGAATGACAAGTGGCACGACCGGCGCTGATGCCGCCACTTCCGGAACCACGACGGGCAACATTAGCGGCGCCGGCGGCACGACGGGTGGCACAACGGGCACCACGTCCAGCGGCACCGGCGCGACTGGTAACACCACTAGCGGCACCAATGGTGGGGATAACACGACCACTCCGACAAACACGCTTTAGGCTTGTCGTACTAAAACAATCCGACTGCTTGGCTCGGCCTGCCTCCTTCTTCCAGTCGGCGGTCCGAGCTAAGCGCTTGAGCAAGGTATCCACACCTTTCGCAGCAACGATGTTCCCGTCTCGTTCTCTTCGGGCTACCGGGCTTCGGTGTCGACGAAACATATCCGAACAACCGCCGACCTCGTTCGATTCGGAGCTGGGCTCAGGGTCGAATGCGGTGACTGCGGCGCAAGCCGGACCTTGGACGAATATGAGGCGATTAAGCTGGCCGGGGTCGTATCGCTTCGCCTGCTTGGCCCGAGACTGCGCTGTGCCCGCTGCGGTGTACGAGCGGCCAAGCTCACGGTTCTACCGCCAGTGTGACTTCCGTGCGCTGCCTCCGCATGCTGGGATACTTGCCTTCGCGCTTAAGGCTTCGGCTTCCGCGATCGTGCAGCGTCTTCCGCCTTCATGCGAGCACGCACGCCGCCCTCGGTCGTTCGACCTTCCGGCATCGGCTGGTGCACGGAACCGGACGTGAGTGGCACCGGCGTTCCCTTCTGCAGCTCGGTCCGGTGAACGTCCGCCGATATCCTCTCCGTCAGGTCGGGAAACAGGTCGTGCGACGTGGTGGCCATTTGCGCCTTCCAGCCGACCGGTAGTTCCTCCTTGGGATGTAGCGATACCCAGACCAAGGCTTGCACAACCTTTTCAGGTCCATCCAGCAGGATCATCCGATCCGCATGGCCGCTGTAATTGGCGGTATGCTGGAAGAAGGGCGTGTCGACCGCCCAAGGCATCACCGTCGCAACCTTGATCGTTCGGGAAAGTCCTGCGTGGCGGATTTCCTCGTTGAGCGCGCGCCCCAGATGCAGCACGCCCGCCTTGGTTGCCCCGTAAGTGGCGTGATAGGCGACCGGAACTTCGCTCTCCACGGAGCCCATGTTGACCAGAGTGCCGCCACCCTGTGCGATGAAGCGCCGCATCGCGGTTTGGCTGCCGTAAACCACGCCCTTCAGGTTCACATCGATCAACCGGGAGTAGTCGGCAGCGGGTATGTCCCAAAATCGCCCGTTGGCGCCGACGCCGGCTATGTTCATCCACACGTCGATCCGTCCGAACCGCTGTGTGGCCGCGGCCGCGAGCGCGTCAACCTGGTCCGCTCGCGAGACATCGGTGGTGACCACCAGTGCCTGTCCGCCAGACGCGCGTATCTGGGCCGCAACTTGTTCCAGCAGGTCGGTCCGGCGCGCAGCAAGCACGACGTTCGCGCGCAGGTGCCCAAGCCGAAGCGCGACGCCCTGACCAAAGCCGCTCGATGCGCCAACCACCACATAGGTGCGTCCCGAAACCCGCGCATACTCGGCCGGGCGAAGGTGCGTCGAGGTGGCGCAGCCGCTGGTAGCCGCGAGTGCCAGGAGGAGGGCGCCAGCGATGCCGATGTCGCGCCGCACGACTCAGGCGACCAGCACGTTGGAGTGCAGTGGTGCGACGAAGATCGCAGCACGCCTGCTGATCATGCAGAAGGCCCAAAACAAGATGCGCAGCACGCTCGGCGCCTTCACGAGCTGCCTTCGCCGGAGTCCCGGAGCTCCTCCGCATCCGGGTGCCGTTCAAGCCAATCGGCATATCGCTTGATCGCATCGGCATCCGCAGGGTTTGCGACGCCTGCCGCAAGCTCGCGCATTCTGTTGGCGACCTGTTCAGGGGTTTCGTCCAAGCACTTCATGGGTAATCCCTGCTTCAACCCCCGGCCTAGGCGACCAGCCCGCTCAAGCCTGCAAATCAAGATTCGGTGCAAACGATCCGTCGATGGCGGCTTCCACCCTGATCTCCTTGGGAGCGCGGAAAGGAGTCACATTCCCGACGGGCACAGATCTTACCTGCTGAAGAAGCAAGGCTCGTTGCAGGTGCAAAGCTGACAGACTCATGTGCGCATCGGAAGCACTGGAATGGGGTGTTCGGTAAGCCATGTCTCGCTCGGTTCGAGCCCGCCGAAGATGATACTCGATCTCGGTGCACATACATTTGCCCCTTTCGACTCGGATCTTAAGCCGATCCGCCGGGGCTCCGCGACCACTTCGATTATAGATCGATGTAAGTACATCCCCCGGAAACTCAGAAGTTTGCCGGCTCAGAGCAAGCAGGCAAACGACGAACCGACGTTGGATACCAGTTCCGAGACCAAAGTGTCTTATCCGACCCAGCGCTTCATCATGAAGTGGCGGGCGCCTGCAACCGGATGATCCGGGACACTGCCGACAAGCTGGTAGCCCTGCCTTTCGTAGAAGCCGCGCGCCTGAAAACTAAAGGTATCGAGCCATGCACCGATGCAGCCCCGGGCTCGCGCTTCATCCTCGGCACGTTGGAGGAGCGCGGCGCCCGTGCCGCGACCTCGCGAGCTTTCCGGTACGAAGAGTAGTTCGACACTGAGCCAGTCGTAGAAGGTCGCGCCCCAAAGACCTCCGATTGCCTGGCCGTCGTCATCGCGAAGGAGGATGCACATCGCTCGATGCTCGCCAGGCCCGACGCGGCTCGCATTATAGCCCGCAAGCCAGGAAAGTATCTGGTCCCTGTCACTCGCGTCCGGGTGCTCGACGACGTCCAGCCTCGCCTGTTCGCGATCTGCGTCATCGTCCATCAGCTCATCGCCGTCGCGATCGCGCGTGCCCCGCGGAACGGTCGCCGTCCGTGTGCCGTCAGCAAATTGTCGAGCACAAGCACGTCACCCTTGCGCCAAGGATGCGGCCCCGTTTCCCGTCGAATAACGTCGCGGACGGCCGACAACATGTCCGCGCCGATGGGGCTGCCGTCGCCGAACGTGACGTTCAACCGGAACCGCTCCTCGCTGCCGCAAAGCTGGAGCAACTCGCGGTAGGTCGCGGGATCGAGGCCGCTCGGATGGAAGCCGTCGGCCTGGTTGAACCAGACTTCCTCACCGGTGTCCGGGTGCACAGCAATCGCAGGCCGAACCTGCACGACCCGCAGGACGTCACCGGCCAGCCACTCGATGTCCGCACCAATCGTCGCGCAGCGTGCCTCGACCTCCGCCCGGTCGTCCGAGCAGAACACGTCCTGCCACGAATAGCCCGTCCCAGTGCCTGACCAAAGATGGCGGATGTAGCGCACACCCTTTCGCTCGAACGCCGCCCGGACCAGCGACGGCATCGCCGCAAGTATCTGCCGGCTATCGCCTAGCGTGGTTTCTCCGCCGTCCTCCGGCTCGGTCAGACACATGAAGTAGATGCGGCCCGGATAATCGTCGGAATAGGACAGCTCATTGTGCAACGGCAGCTCGCAATCGGCCGGATAGTCGGTCGAGTTGTAGATCGGCCGAACGCCGCCGAGCATCGCTGTCCTAGGCGATGCGCCGCCCTGATACTGTCGCAAATCGCCCGCGGACAATGCGCCAACGACTTCTGAAAACTGCTGCACCGTGGATAGATCATAGCCGCGCAGAAGCACCGCTCCGCCCCTTTGAAGCTCATCGTCCAAACGGGCGCGTTCGCTGGTGATCCGCTCCAGCAAGGCGCCGAAACTGTTCCGGCCGGGATCGGCAATGGTCTCCCTCATCTGGCCAAAGGTGGTGCTGCTCATGAGCGGCAGACGCAGGCGCGGGTTGTGCGGTCGGCATGGCTCTTCACGAGGTCCACAGAATGCTGTGCCGTGTCCCCGGCGCCGTGAAGCATAACAACAAGCGGCGCGGCAACGCTGGGCACATAGGATGCCGGAACATGCAGCAAGCCTACCTCTGCGCCGTCCACCGCGAGCTTCAACTGGCCTAGTTCGCCCGCTGCAGCGACATGCCCACCGGGCCTGACCGAAAGCTTTCCTCGGGAGAATGCCGAGCCCTCAGCCGGCATCAGCCATCGTCGCTGGGCTGCTGATCGGTCGACAAAGTGGAATCGCGCTCCAATTCGCGGTCGCGAGCGCTGCCCTCGCCTTGCGTGTCGGTCACGGTCTGGCCGCCGGCTCCGAATTCGTCTTCGCTCTGGCCGTGGCCCGGCTGGCCTTCACCGCTCTGGAGAGCGTCATTGTCTTGGCGGTTCTGGTCGCGATCACTCATCTTCTCATCTCCTTCATGCATGACCCAACGAGCAGGCAGCCCGACGGTTTATTGCAGGAGTGAAACACTTTGATCCGACCGTAAGTTAGCGCCGCCGAGGCGAGCGAGCCTTCAGACAGCCGTCCACTGGTTGACGTGGATGCGGCGATTGCCCCAGCTGAGACCGCGCGGGTAGTCCGCGGGATCGGCGGCGATGCGAACGGCGGCAAGGCTGCCGTATCCGACATCCTGCCTTGGGTTGATCCACCAGCCCGCCGATCCGTCCCACAGCTTCAGCTCATCCGTGCCAACCAGCACCGCATTGCCCTCATGATAGATGGCGTCGCCATCTATCCAATGATCGGATACGCCCTGCTCCGTCCAATTGGCCCGCCAAGAAGACGCGGCGTCATCGCTGTAGCGTTGCACGAACTGCGCGCGAAAGGCAGTGAGGCCCCGTGCCACGAAGGCCTCGTGGGCCATCGCTGCATGCACGCCGCAGTCGACGATGTCGCGGCCGACCGCTTCGCACCAGTGGATCGGCCACGCGGACGCACCCCACTTGCTGTGCTCGCGCATCCAGCGCGGTCCGGTCAGCAGGTCACCGCCGTTCAGTTGCGCGAAGTCGAACGCAAGCAGCCATTCATGCGCGATGTCGCAGCAGGCCGTCCCGTGATGCGAGATGTGGCTATTTGGGAAGTCGTGCCATTTGCCGCCGGGCGAAGACACGTGCGCCGCGAGATCGACTCTCTCGCCGCACAGGCCCTTGAACGCCGGAGCTTCTGACTGACCTTGCGCGCTCTTGGCGGCGCCAGCCTTATCCTCGACCAAATACATATGACATGCTCCTGTCGTAACCGCCGGCATCGCAGAAAATAATCACGTCGCCAGCCCGTGTGCCTTCCGGGAGCTGGACGTTGGAAGCGATGATGTCGTGCTCCATGCAAAGCCGTCCCATCAGATAGGTCTTGCCACGGCCAATCGGTTGCAATTCGCCGCTCTCGCCGCACTTTCGCACCATCCGATGCGGCTGCCAGAAGTGCAGCGGGTTCTCGGCGATGGATGCGTCGACGACCGCCTCGACAAGGTCTTCCTCATGCTCCTGGATCTCAAGGATGCGCATCGCCAGGGCCATGGACGGCTGGGCCATCGCCTTGCCCGGCTCGGACGCAATCTGACGAACGTCGGGCAACATCGCGGCAACGAGTTCGACCGCCTTTGCGAACTTGGTCGTTTCGTCCGAATGCCAGTCGTCGGGGTACCAGCCGCCGCCGATGTCAAGCATCTCGATGGTGCGACCGGTCAGCCGCTGAATCGATCGGCACCACTTCAGCATGGATTCGAACAGGTGCCACCACTGCGCCACGCCGACGTGCGAGCTGGCCATGTGGAAGTGAACGCCAAAGGCGCTGTCGGTCGGTAGCCGCCCGACAGCTGCGACCAGTTTGCCGAAAGTCGTTGGACTATCCAGCGGAATACCAAATCGCGAAATTATATTGGGCGTCCGAATGCGGATGCCGACGTGCTTTGCCGACATGGTGCCCGCTTCGATCGCTGCGACGACCCGCTCGAGGTCGGCAACGCTGTCGCAGAACACCGCGTGCATCTGCTCGCGCGGCATCAACCCTTCGGGCCACCATTTGCCGGGGCCATTGAGGATGACCTGGTCAGGACTGAAGCCAACCTCCAGCGCGGACTGCACTTCCGCCAGGCTGATCGCCTCCGCGTAGAATCCGTTGTCCAGCGCCAGCTTGATCAGGCGCTTGTCGGGATTGGTCTTGATCGAATAACCGCTGATGACCTCAAGCCCATCGCTGCTCAGGCGGCGCGAGCGTTCCGCGGCACGCTCGAACAACGCCGCCGCTGTGCTTTCCAGAAATATGTACTGAGGAGTTTGAACGGCCGCGAAGTCATGCGCGTCGATGTCGGCGACGTAGGTGTCGGGAAGCGCAGCGACGCCGGTCGGTGTGTCAGCCCCCTCCTCCACCAGCGCCACGTCGAGCATGTCCGGATCCATCTCGTGGAGCCGGGCGGCAAGCGCCGTCAGCCCGGACGGATGCTTCATTGAATGCCCCACCGCTCCGGCGAATGGTTCCGGCAATGGCGGAAGCGGGAAGTCTTTGCGCACCGGGACTTCAAGCACGACCCGCGTGAACTCCGAAGCCTCCGCGATCGGCTCACGCGCTTTCACGCCAGTTGCCGCCTGAACGAGCAAAGCGGGTAGGTTCTGCCCGGCGATTGTTGCGCCGTGCACCCAGGCCGGAAAACGCGGATTCATCTCGATCAGCCACAGTTCGTCGGCCGCGTCCCGAACCATTTCCAACTCACCGCCGCCGGTCCAGTTGGTCTCGCGCACCATGCGCCGGAGCGGCTCAAGAAACGCTGGCGGCACTTCCGAGACATCGCCGGCCCAGGTCTTGCCCTCGGGCGTGACATCGCGTTTGCGCATGCTCACCGCGCCGAGCAGCTCGCCCTTATAGGCCGACAGCATGACCGACTCTTCGTAGCCGCTGACATGGGCCTGAAGGAACAGTTTCTCGGTCGACCAAACCTTCGCGAGTGCGTTGCGAACGGCAGTGAACGCGTCCCAGGTCGGCGTGCGTGACGCGTCATAATAAGGGCCCTTCAACCACACGCGCCAATTGTGCGTGCGACAGAATGCGTGAAGATCCCAGTCCGAATGCTCGGTCGACAAATAGGTCGGTATCCTGACCGGCAGTTCAGAGGCAGCCTCAACGGCCGGCTTGGTGATCCGCTTGATACCGGCCATCGGCGGCGCAAGCAGGTTCGGATGGCCGTCCGGGAATTGACTGGCTAGCCACATCGCCTCCAGATCGCTGCCTGAGATCCACAGGCCGCCGCTGTCCAGAACGTCGCGGACCTTCTCACCGTAGGAATCGAGATCGATCTCGCCCCAGGGACGCTGAATCCACAACTCGTCCAATTCGTCGAAATGAATTCCGGACACGCGATTGGAATATTCCACACCCACCAGAATGGCGTGCGGGAACCCCTGCCGAAGCGACCGCACGATCCCTACGCCGGGCTGCGGATTGCCGCCTGCATACAGGCCGCTGACATAAATCTTCATGAGCGATTCCGAATCTAGCAGACAGCGTGAGGCACGACCGGGGGTGGCAAGAAATTGCCTCCAGTCGATTCCTGGGGATGAGGCGCCGCCTTTATTTAAAACATTTATAGCTCGCCCTAATCAGGGTTAAGTCGCTGTAAATAAGTGCGTTGGTCTGGCGAATTGGCCTTGGTTGCAGTAGGGCCGCGAACGTGATCAAAGCTGGAGCACCCGATGAGCGAAGCCGTTTATCCGAGCTACATGAACTTGGATCCCTTCATCGATGTCGATCAGCTTACGGCGCTCGATGCGTTCATTTCCGGACGGCTACAGACCCGCTTGAACAGTACCCAGGATCGGCAATTCTATACGGGGCCGTTCCTGCTGAAGCCCGATGCGCCCGACAAGCCAGGTACGCGCATGGTTTATCTGTCCCGCTCACGCGAGCCGGACGACTATTATGATTTGGATCGTACCGAATTATGGGAGCCGACACCCGATGCCGAGGAGTTCGGGCCGTTGATGGCGTTCATCGACACCCTGCCATTCAAGGCGACGGCTCGGATGCTGATCATGTACGACCCTGATGGACGCGCCGTGTCGGCGCATAAGGATCACGACAGCCAGGATTTATGCCACGAGTTTATCTGGTTTCGAACGAACCGGCGTAAGCCGTTCTACATGCTAAACCCTCAAACGGGTGAGCAGCTGTACGTGGATTCCCACGCGGCATGGTTCGACACGGTGAACCAGTTTCATGGCGCCGATGCCACGGGCGAGTTGGCCTTCAGCGTTCGAGTGGACGGTGTTTTCGACGATGCGTTTCGCAAGCACATACCCTGGCCGAGAACGGGTCGCGCAGCTGCCGCAGCGTACTGGGCCAACGCGTCTAATCTCTGAAGCGGCCCCGTCGGCAGCTTGGCCAATGGTCGGAGCGACATGCTTCTGCCATCGCGGAACTAAACGACCTAACTCACTATGATTTATCGCGAAAGTGAGGAACTCTCACCAGACACAATACCTTCTAAGGGCTGCATTCAACGGCAAGTATCGGCAGAAAATGGCAGCTTTAGAGCTTTGGGGTGGCTATGAGTGTACCGTCAATCGCGTCGGCGATGAGTGGTTCGACCAGACACTCCGCAGTGGTCATGAATACCGCTTGGAGGACCTTCATCTGATTGCCGACTTGGGCATGCGATCGGTTCGCTACCCGGCGTTGTGGGAACGCATCTCGCCGGATGAACCGGAACAGCGGGACTTCAGCTGGACCGACGAGCGCTTGGGCGAGATCCAGCGGCTCGGTCTCAACCCCATTCTGACGCTCTGCCATCATGGCAGCGGCCCGCATTACACCGACCTTCTGGACGACAACTTCGCTATGCGAACCCGATCGAGCCGTCCCAAGCCGGCGGCGCGAAGATCGCACGCGCGATCGTGGAGATGCTGGCGTCGGAAGCATCCGGCCGACACTCCGTGGTGATTGCATCCGCTCGCGTGCGCGAGCCTAGCTCAGGGAGGTAGTTGGTATGTTGCAGACGCATAGCAGCGGCGAAATGACGTCCATCGCCGATCAAACCGTGGCGCAGCTTGGCGGACCGCTGAGCGTGCTCAGCCTGCAGAAGCGCGACCACGTCCGATTAGGCGACCTGCTGCGCCGGCTCGCGGATACGCCCCCTGTCGACCAGAACATCGTACTGCTCGACATCTATCGGCTCGTCTTTCCGCATGCCTTTGCCGAAGAGGCCGTGCTCTGGCCCACTATCCGGCGGGTCTTGCCCGATTGGCAGGAGCTTACCCTTCAGGTCGAACGTGAGCATCAGCAGAACAATGAGCTGGTTACCCAACTTGAGAAGATCGATCCCCTCTCACCCGAGCGGCAAAAGATGCTTGCGCAGCTCGTGCATCTGTTCCGAGAGGACGTCGGGGATGAGGAGAATGCGCTGCTTCCCCGCCTGCAACTCGCGACCAGCCGGGCGGAGCAATGGCTGCTGGGCATTGCCTGGGAGGCTGTGCGGCTGATCGCACCAACGCGCGCGCATCCGATCGTCTCGCGGCGACCGCCGGGCAATGTCCTGTCTGCCCTTCCGCTGTCCTTGATCGATCGCCTCCGGGATCGCGTGGACGCGCAACTCTATGCTGGTCGGGCTAGTCCTTCCCGGCGCCTGAAAATGTTCAGCAACGCGCTTGAGCAAGCATCGCGTTCGGTCGAGCGACTTCCTGGTATGCGAAGCGGAGAGGACCGGGCAACCCGGGTACGAACGAAGTCGCGCTTCAGCTGGGGCGGGATTGCTGTTGTCGCCATCGCTGCGGGAGCAACGGCGCTGGCCTTCAGACAACGAAAATCTGTCTAGATCGCGGGCATAAGGCGAATGGATGTGCACGCAATCGGAGCAAAGCACCTACGATTCTATCAGGAAAACCTCTGCCGGAACGTGGGCCATCCTAGCGAGTTGAACGCGTTCGATCTGGAGAAAACAATGGCGCAGAAGGGTGCAGGCGGAAACGCGGGAGCAGTGGTTAAAAAGGGCGGCGACAAGGCCACTGGGAGCACTGGAACTGGACGGGGTGGAGGCAATAAGGGAAATAGCGGCAAGAAGGGTTGAGCTAACGCCATAAGCGCGAGGGCATGAAGTCAGCCATGAGCCGCCACCGTTTTTGTCCGAGTGCCGATCGCGACGGCTTCATCGAAGAACTAGCGGAGGAAATGTGGGATGAGCGTCAGCCTCCGTTCGCCGAAGGCTCGTGGCTGAACGAGGACCCACAGGTTCGAATGGAATTCAGGAAGCTTGCCACCGACACGTTGCGCATTCTTGAGCACGGGCACGGCTGATCCTGCCCTGGTGCAGCCCCCGAGGACGCTCTCAAGCCTGATGTGCTTGTAACCTACTATCTCACGCGGTGCATGACCAGCACGGACCTCGGCGGTGAGCTTAGGCAGCGCCGACCCGGCGCGCGGGACGCCCCTGCAGTTTCAACCCTGGTGCCTCGCCTAGCCGGCGGGCACTGTCCTGCGAACTACCTTAGCCTCCAACCCACGGACATTGCCGTGCAAACACGCAGCGGATAGCAGACGCTGATGCGAATCTTCCTTGCTTCCGTAGCCGCCGCCCTGCTCGTTGCTCCCGCTTCCGCGCAGCAGATCCCAGCACCTGTCCTGACCACGCCCGAGGCGAAGGACGTCTGGACTCACGCTCAGCCCCAGGTTGCGCGAGTGACCCACGTTGCGCTCGACCTGCGCGCCGACTTCACCGCCAAGACTATGGCCGGCACAGCCGCTCTCGACATCCTTTCTGCCAGCAACGCGAAGGAGATCGTGCTCGACGTCGACAATCTGGCGATTCGCAGCGTGACCGACGGAGCGGGCAAGACGCTGCGCTACGCAGTAGGCGCCGACGATCCCGAACTAGGCCAAGCGCTGACGGTGCAACTGAACGGCGCCCGGCGGATCATCGTCAATTATGCGACCAGACCCGGCGCCACCGCGCTTCAATGGCTGGCACCCGAGCTCACCAGTGGCAAGCGCAAGCCGTATCTGTTCAGCCAGGGTCAGCCGATCAACAATCGCAGCTGGATCCCGACCCAGGACAGCCCCGGCATTCGGCAGACCTGGGAAGCTACGATCACGGTGCCCGCCGACCTCGTGGCCGTGATGAGCGGCGAGCGCCTCGACGGCGGCAAGGGCAGGCCGGCCAAAGGTGGCGAGCACAGCTTCCGCTTTCGCATGGACAAGCCGGTCCCGCCGTATCTGATCGCAATGGCGGTTGGCGACATCGCCTTCAAAGCGGTCGGCGCCCGTTCCGGGGTCTGGTCCGAACCTTCGATGCTCGACGCTGCTGTTCGGGAAGTCGCTGACGTCGAAAGGATGATCGACGCTGCGGAGGCGCTTTACGGCCCGTATCGTTGGGGTCGCTACGACATGCTCGTGCTGCCACCGAGCTTTCCATACGGCGGCATGGAGAACCCCACCCTCACCTTCCTGACGCCGACGATCATCACCGGCGACCGTTCCAACACCGACGTGGTCGCGCATGAGCTGGCGCATAGCTGGTCGGGCAATCTCGTCACCAACGCGACCTGGGCGGACAGCTGGCTCAACGAGGGTTTCACGACCTATTTCGAAGGTCGCATCATGGAAGCGGTGTATGGGCGCGAGCGCGCGGCCATGTATGCGGACCTGGATTGGGATGGGCTTCAGCGCGACCTTGCCGCGGCCGGTGGACAGCAGGCGCCGACGACCCGCTTGCATGGCGAGCCGGGCGCTACCTTCGGGCAGCTGGACTATTTCAAGGGCTCGACCTTTCTACGCACGATCGAGCAGGCGGTCGGACGCGCCCGGTGGGATGCCTATCTGCGCTCCTACTTCGACCGTTTCGCCTTCAAGCCGCAGACCACCGCCGGCTTCCTGGTTGATCTACGCCGCAATTTGATCCGCGGTGACCGGGCACTGGAGACCAAGCTCGAGCTTGACCGCTGGGCCTATCAGCCTGGCCTTCCCGGCAATGCGGTTCACGTCACCTCGACGACCCTTGCGCAGGTCGATGCCAAGGTTGCGGCTGTGAAAGCCGGCGGGCCCGTGTCGGCCGTTAATCCGCAGGGCTGGGCGACGCAGCAGTGGTTGCGGTTCCTCAACGGCCTGCCCCGGCAGCAGACGCCGGCACGGCTCAAGGAGTTGGACGAGACGCTCGGGCTATCATCCTCCCCCAACGCCTATGTCCGCTCGGCCTGGGCGGAACTGGCGATCGCCAACCGGTACGATCCTGCCCTCTCTGGCATCGAGGCTTATGTGCAGCAGGTCGGTCGCGGTCTTCTGATCTACCCCATCTATCGCGGGTTGATGGCGCAGGGTGGATGGGGCCGCCCTCGCGCCGCCGCCTTCTTTGCCAAAGCCAAGGTCGGATACCATCCAAGCACCGCCGCGGCAGTCGAAAAGATCGTGCTCAAACCCTGAGGCACGCGTTTTTCACGGAAGGGCGACTTGAAACCGCGCACCCGTAGCCGTGCTGGACAAGTTTAGCTGCTACCTTGATCGGCAACTCGCTGCGCGAATGCTTCGCAAGTCGTAGCTTCGATTGATTTTTACGTCAGTCACGGACACGGCCCGCACGAGGGCAACGCTGCTCGGTCACAAGAACTGCCCCGGTGCGCCCAAAAGCTTCCGCGCCCCTACGTGGAACTCGTCAGATGGTGGCCGTTCCAACCGGAAACGACGTAGCACCTGCTCGCCGGGATCTGCTTCGAGTCGGAAGTTGCCGCTTTCCAACAAGTCAGCAATCCAGCCCAGGAAGCGGCCCAGAGACTCCGCGAGCACGATTTTCACATCCTCGTCGCGTCCGAAGAGGATCACTTGACCAACGCGGCCACCGGGCCACGGGTCGAAGTCGAGGCCGATATGGCCGCCGGAACCATCATGCGTCAGCGGTATCCAAGCCGGGTTGATGTAGGCCGGGTCGATGGCGTCCTTGGGCCACGCGGCCCCTGGGATGAAATAGCGGTCGCCGCCAAACTCCGCCAATATGCGCGCCCACGCCCTCCACTGCGTTGCCGCCTCATTCAAAGGCAAAAGCGGAAGTCCGTAGATATGACCCCAGCGGTCGTTATTCTCGCCATCATGCCACCGGTAAAGCTGGCGGTACGAGCGAGGGAACGCAACGCCGCTTAGACGCTCGAATGCATCCAGCTGCGCGTGCGTGGCTGGTGGATTGAACACATATTTGTCTGGTGGCAGATGGGCAGCATACCAGGCATCGAGCCGCACGAGCACCGGCGTGATGTCCTCCTCCAGCATCGGCTCGGCCTCGCCTGGCGGCCGCTCGGGAGGGCTGTTCGTCGACGTTGCGGGCTTCTGCCTGATCCGACGCATGGCGCATGCCGGAGGAAGCAGCCCTCCGATGGCGAGCGCTCCGGGGAGCGACCCACCAATCAACATCCGTCGCCTACTCGGATCCATGCTCGTCCATGCCGACCCAATAGCACCATAGTAGCTAACGTCCGCTTTCCACCTGTTGCAAGCAGCCGTCCCGATTTGAACGCCTGCATTCGCCCCATGGCGGACATCGCAGATTGTCACTCTCGGACCCCACTGCTATTTTTGGTCGTCGAGAATAGAGCGGCAGGTCGGTAGCTCCCGCGCCCGCAGCTAACGTGCTCTCCTTAGCCACGGCGTCGAACCGAACACTTCCGGGGCGGCGCAGTGGGCTTTGTGTCCCGCGCGTCCTCGTGAGCAACCGAGGACAAACAATGATCGAATTGCAATTAGCTGCCCTTGTCGCGGCCACCCTTTTCGCGGGAGCGGCCCTCTACATTAGCCTAGTTGAACACCCGGCGCGGCTCGGGCTCGAAGACGGGCCGCTCCTTGCGCAGTGGCAACCCAGCTACAAACGGGCGCTGCCCATCCAGTCCGGCTTGGCCATTGTCGGTGGAGTATCGGGCCTATTCGCGTGGTTTCTCTCATCGGAGTGGCAGTGGCTCGCGGGAAGCGTAGCCCTCCTTGCTAATTGGCCCTTCACGCTGATCGTGATCATGCCGGTGAACAAGCGCCTGATGGCAATGCAACAAGTCCAGGTGGGTCCTGATAGTCGTACGTTGCTTGTCCGATGGGGTAACCTTCACAGCGTCAGGAGTGGCCTTGGTGCCCTCGCGATGCTCCTCTTCATCTGGGCGGTAGCAAGTGCTTCCTGATGTGCGCTTTTCCGGCCATTGCAGACAAATTAGCGGCCGCTGGTATGCCGCCAGTCGCTTCATCGCAACTCGTAGGCGCGGTCGTAGACAATTGGCACCGGCAAGCCGTTCAACCGTGTCGCGCTCTACCCGTGCCTGCCCTCGCAGTTGCCTGATGACGGCACGCTGACCAGGCTCCTGCTTCTGCTGGTTGGACGGGCCGGGCGGAGCTCCCGCCGACGTCACTTTCCTTCGTCCAGATAGTGCAACTTTCCGCTTCCCTGCTTAACCGGGCGAAGCGCCCGAGCGAAACAGGTGAAGCATGTGTAAGCTGCCGAGCGTCTGGCTCGGGAAAGACATCAGCCCGACCCGGGCCATGTCTGCCTTCAGTCCAACTTGGACATTCGCCGCCGATGCTATCTGAACAGGACGGCGCGCTCATGGGCAACTGGCCAAAGAGCAGACGACGGAGGCACCAGCCCGGATTGTCTGCGCTCGACCTGTTGCAGGCAGTCGGGTTTCAAACCGCTGCTTCCCTCCCCTCAATGATCAAAAACCAGGAAGATGACGACGAAGCCTAATCCAACGGCCGAGGCAACTTGCCCGGCTAGACCCGCGCCCCCACACCGTGACCGCCGCTCGCGAGGTGGAATATGGCGTCATCGCCGGCAAGTCTCTCTGCGTTATCGCAACCGTCGTCGAGCTCGCTTCAGATCTTGCACACGTCCGATAAGAGCGCCGCGGGCACTAACCCAACGGCTCACTAACAGGCGCATCCACGCGCTCTTGCTTCCGTGGTGCTTACAGCCACGCTGCAGGCACACAGCCCCAAAACAGCAAAAAGCCCGCTAAGTCTTTCGACTTGCGGGCTTCTGGTTGGTTGCGGGGGTAGGATTTGAACCTACGACCTTCAGGTTATGAGCCTGACGAGCTACCGGGCTGCTCCACCCCGCGCCAAACCAGTGGCGCCTCACAGTCGACGCACCCAAAGGCGCGCCACCGATCGGCGAAACTGAAAGAAACGCTTCGCCTCGCTCATGCTCGCAAGCAGCTCGAAACAAACCGGTTCATGAAGCCTCCTGCCACGAAAACGCGCGGCAAACGGAAAGGCTCGATACAACGAAAAAGCCGCCGCGCGGTTTTCACCGGCAGCGGCTTCTTCAATGACGTGTAAATGGGTTCTGGCATTTGCCTAACATGGCAAACACTCACTCTTGGACCCGCCGACTACAAAGCCTGGCGACGACCTACTCTTCCGCAGCTTAAGCTGAAGTACCATCGGCGCTGCCTGGTTTCACGGCCGAGTTCGGAATGGGATCGGGTGGGTCACAGGCGCTATGATCACCAAGCTATGAAGCCGGCGGGGGGCCAAGAGGGTCTAGAAATCGATGTGTTTATTTATCTAGCGTCGCAAACCTATCACGACCGCCCGAACGAGGGCTGTCGATGATGGTGGGACTCTTCAAGCGCGAACAGAGCAATTAGGACCGGTTAGCTCCATGCATTGCTGCACTTCCACACCCGGCCTATCAACGTGGTGGTCTTCCACGGCTCGATGATACCTTATCTCGAGGGAGGCTTCCCGCTTAGATGCTTTCAGCGGTTATCCCGTCCGTA
>CAXTED010000011.1:0-75707 GCA_964243335.1 uncultured Sphingomicrobium sp.
GCACCTCCATATAGATGGGCGCGCAGGCGCGAGCGTACCGCTCCCTTCTGCATCAAGGCGTTTATCAGCAATTCCATTGCATGGATGCCGTAACGGTGCATGTCGCTCGGCCGGATATTTTCGCCCTCGGCGGGTTCCCCCAGCAGAAAATGGTTCATGCCACCAATGCAACTGCCCGGGTCCTGCAAACATACAGCCACGCAGGAACCCAGCAAGGTCGAGATCACTACGTCGGGATCACCGGAGACGTGGTGTTCCCCTTGGATGATAGAGATGCGACGCATGGATTTACTACAACTCGCCAAATACACGCTCGGCTAGATTCGAGCGGGTAAGGAGTAGCCGGTGAAACCTTAACAACCGAAATTACCATAAAATCGTCGGTATGGAGCATCCGACCCATTATTGACCGCGCATGCACGGCCGGCGTTTCACGGAACCGCGCGTTCGTTTCTTGCGACGAGATCGTCGACCACTGCTGCGGCGCCTGGAGCAAGCTGGTCGAGCAACCCCTGGAAGATCATGCCGATGCGGCCATCAATCTGTCGCAAAAGCACCAACATACGCGACGTTCGAAACTCAGCATATTTGCGACGATGTCCATACCGGCTCACGCTGCTCACAGCTTTCACAGTCTCTGATCCGCGATTGCGACGGATGGTCCGATCGCCTATTCCGAGCGAGACGAGATACAGAAGGGACTAGCGACGATGCGTACGCGATTGATCCTGCTGATGGTTCCGATCCTAATGGCTTCCGATGACGGTCCGTTAGCCGGTCGCGTCGCAGGTGAACCCGTCGACTGCATCTCGGATGCCGAGACCCGCTCTCAAGCACAGATCGTCGACGGCTCCACCATCGCGTATTCGCGCACGGCGAAGCGCACCTGGATCACTCATCCCGAAGGGAGCTGTGCTACCCTGCGTCCGTTCCAGGCGCTGGTGGTGGAGCGACGAGGCGTGCAGCTGTGCCGGGGTGATCGCTTCCGGACAGTTCGAGGTCCAGGCTCGACGCCATCCGGCATTTGCCGCTTCGGTAGGTTCACGCCTTACGACAAGGCGCCAAGCTCTCCTGGCGCCCGGTAGAGCGATGGCGGCACCATCTGTCGCTATGCTGTTGGAAGACGCTTGAGCCCAACGACGAGAGCGAGCGATCTTGGCATCAGGTAAAGGGCTGCCGGTCCTGCTCACGGCGATTATCGGCTCAACCCTGGCATCGCCCTCCACGTCGTCGGCTAACGTGTTCTCCGCGACAGGCGTCGAGCCCCGCAGCTTCGTGGATCAGCAGGACAGACTATGGCGCATGCTGCTGCCTGTTGGTACGATCGCGTCGGACTTCTCGCTCTCCAGCAACAAGGGGTTCGGCGGAGTGGCACCCGGGTGGGGCACTGCGTTCCTGGTGTCTCCTTGTTACGCCATGACCAGCTACCATGTGCCGTTCGGCAGGACCGAGGCACCAGATCCCACTGCATACTATCCAGTGACCGTGCGCTTCGGGTTGAGCCTTGGACGAGAAGCGAGACTGACTGTTCGCGGGAGCGTGCGCTTCTGGGAAGGCGCCAGCAACGACATGCTCGATGTCGCAATCATTCGGCTCGCTGGATGCCCCGGCCTGACCTTGGGTTGGTACGATCTGGCCCGGCCAAATGAGAAGCGCATGCTGCCCGCAGCCGCGCTCACCATGCCGAGCTTCTCGCGTGATCGCAGCATGAGGCAGATGAGCGTTCAGCAAGGCTGCGGCGTTCGTGCCTACCTGCCCCAACAAGGCTGGCTGCTGCACGACTGTGCCACCAGAGAGGGGGCATCGGGCGCACCGCTCATCGTGCAGCTGTCTGGCGTGCCGCTGGTCGTCGGGGTGAACGCGGGAGAACTGCAACCTGTGTCAGGCATCCGACGCCAGTATGACGCACGACACGCGAACTGGGCTGTCGCTCTGGCCGGGATCAGCGAAACCTCTCCAGGCTATGGCGCGATCAGACGGGATCTGGCGCGTGCAAGGCTGGTAAACCCGCTTTCGACTTCCAGTAGCGAGTCCGACGTGAAGCGTCCGTAGCCAGGATCGGCAAATCACCTTGTGTCGCAAAAGTGACGACATTTGAAACGTCCGAAACTCAGTATTTCTGCGACACGTGGATTGGTCAGCCGCAGTTGCGGATCATGCCACAGCAAGACAGGGTGGATGCATGAACGTCTGGCGCTACACCGGAGAAAGTGGGATGCATGCTCCTCACCAGTGACACAAACGGGGCCGACCTTCTCAATGATCTTGGCACATGGGTGCTGAAACGCGCCGCTGGGCTCCGACCGGCGTGAGCGATAGGCAGGAGGCGAACACGCTTATAAGCTAGTACTTACTTTTCGGGCCGAACTATCACCCGGACCCGTTATAAAGGCTATAGTTTCTAGCTTCTTTATTATAAAAGCTGAGTAGTTGTAGCTGTTCTACTTATCGCTAAATTAGTTTAACAGGAAAGCCTTTAGTGAGCCTAATTAAGCACGCAAATAGGCCAAAGGCTGTTTTTGCCGGACCGATTCTGTCGATCTTAGCTTTCGCAGTCATATGTGCAATTGGTTGGCGTTACGCCTACCAAGCCTATATGTCGAATGATCCTGTCCGAATACGCCAGTTCGAGGCGTCCATTATCTATAGTCGTACAGTGATAGCGAGTAACTACTTCGACAATGGCTTTGTCCGCCGAGGCCTTGGTGGATCTATCGCACGTCTGCTATCTCCCAATTGGAAAGAAAGCGCGGCGCTGTTCACGATGTTTTCGGCAGCCTGGCTAGCGCTGCCGATCTGCGTCATTATCAGGCGGCTTGCAGAGCGTGTAGGGATCGCACTGGCGACTTATCTAGCGGCAGTCGTCTGCCTATCGCCACAGACATTTCTTGGCTGGTCATTAGACTATGCTCGGACTGATATGTTGGTCGCGAGTTTTGTAGCTTGGACTGCCGTCCTGATTCAAGAGCGACGCATGGTGCCCGCTGCGTTATGCCTCCTGACAGGGTCGCTGGCGCATGAAACCGCAATTATTTTTGGTCTACCGCTCCTATGGGTGTTGGCTCGCGACTCCCGCGACAGAGGTTGTCTGGATGATCGAGCCGTCCTGAACAGTCTCTTTCTGTTAGGACTTGGTTTGGCGGGCCTGTACGCCTGCCAGGTGATGTTTTCTGTTCAAAGCAGCATGCTAGCGCGTTATATGCTGTCTGCCGCTCCGAGCATTGCGAGCGAGAGAATGCTTGATGACCAGGCTATGGCCGTCCACATGCAGGTTCAAGGTCTGCAGGGCGTCAAGGAGGCGATCTGCCTGAACCTGGAAGAGGGACCCAAATATCTATTTTGGTCGGCAATGGCGCTCGTCACGCTTGGCGCCTATTGGCTTGTGCTTCCGTCTGGTAGAAAGCCGTTGCTGTTCTTGATCGGGGTGATCGCACCGAGCCTCTTTCTCTTGGTGGTAGCTAACGATGTTGGTCGATGGGCTCAACTCAGCGTGTTCAATGCATGGCTTTTATCGGCAAGTCTCACAATCGGTGGGGACCGCACGATCGTTTCCCTTCGCCGCATAGGTGTCGGTTCCGTTATCTTGGCATCGCTGCTTCTCCTAGGGTCCAGCCGGTATGATCGCCCGTTTCGATTGCACAGATTCACAGCTGCCGCCGCCTATCTGCCAGATCGCGAACTATACACGCGCCTGATGGATCGATGT
Organism: uncultured Sphingomicrobium sp.; assembly: GCA_964243335.1. Classification (GTDB taxonomy): domain Bacteria; phylum Pseudomonadota; class Alphaproteobacteria; order Sphingomonadales; family Sphingomonadaceae; genus Sphingomicrobium. The sequence goes on from CAXTED010000011.1 coordinate 3,707, forward strand.
GCACCCGGCTGGCGCTCAGCATTGCCACAGGCTGCAAAGCGCTAGTGCTCCATGGACCAGCACTTTGCGTTCTACCTCTTAGTCGCTAGGGCATTTGGACGAGCGTGGCGCTCGGATGCGCAAAGAATTGCCTGAAAGAGCGAGCTGCAACTTGTCGATGATAGCAATGCAGCCGCTTCGAGTGCGAACTTCCTTTCCTAGTAGTGGTAGGCCTTCTTTGTTGACGACGCATATGATGATCATCGACAGCTTGAACGCGGCCGTGACCTTCCTGTTGGCTAATTGGGCCTGATTTGGCTGAGTGTCGGTCTACTGGCGTTCGAAGAGTCGCTGCTGGGGCGGGCACATTCATCCCTGCCACGCCCATGCTGCCCTTGATCGGCGCTTTATCGGAACGTAGCATTTTGGGTTCATCGGGGTCGCGCCTTCCGCACTCTGCGGGGCAGTCAGTGGCTATCGGCTGTCATGCGGATCGGGGCAGGCTGAAGGCGAAGATCTGCCGGGCTGAAGTTCGTATACCAGGGGGCAAAGCGCGTACCTATATCTTACCTCTTCTCCTTGAACGTCTCTACGTGCCCAATGTGGCGCGACCCCCTGATTGCATCACCTTGGTCGCGAGCAGTCCAGCCACGCGCAGAGACTCGGTGGTTACGTTCGGTTAGCCAAGCATAGAACGGATCGTGAAATGGATCCGACCCGATGGTCAGCCGCCTCGGCGGCGGCTGCAAACCAGGAGTGCCAGCGGCTATCCAGTCGTCGAAGGCACCGTGATACTCTGCCCAATGTTTTGGCCCGCTGATTTCGGCTGCAGGGACACCGCTTTGCAACGCCCGCTCCGCCTCGTCCCAGGCAACCTGCTGCTCATCATACTGATGGTGTAGCGATACCGCCAGCAGGCCTGTCATCGACAGAGCTAGCGCGCCGCTGGCAACGAGCCACGGCTTGCCTATCCTCTCGAACAATGTCGTATAACCGAGCCCAAGCAACGAGAATGGAACAAGCGCTATCACATAGGTGTCGTTCAACTGCACGTAGCCGCCAAGGAGCGCGAACAGTGACATGGCTGTGCCTCCCGTCAGGAACAAGAAGGCTTTGGGGCGGCCCGAACGCCAGTCGGGCAGTCGACTGGAGAATACGAGCCATGCAAGCGGCGCAATCGCCGAGAACGCAACCATGTCCATGACCCGCTTGACTAGGCTGCTCGCCCAAGGCTGTGACGGTAGCACCCAGATCATGCCGAGCGCGGGCCACGGCCAGTTGCCAGTGGGCGGGGGTCGGACCGTGACCGGTGAGTTCAGGTGAAGTCCGAAGGCGACCAGCGCCAAGGTCGCGAACGTAAGGCTTCCGGCGAGCAGCCGCGTCCTCGGCCTTCTGCGCCACCTTGCAACACACAGTCCGATGGTGAGCGGAGCAACGGGAATTAGGTACCCGGCGAGGTACTGAAGGCAAATCGACAATCGCCAAATCGCTTCTATCATCAGGCGCAATGGCGGCTGGCTCAGTAGAACCCGTTGCTCTGCAAGACGGTACGCTTGGGTAAAGTTCGGGGCCGAGGTTCCGCTATTCAGCTGCCAGGCGGTCATCGCGATGGGAATGAGAAGGGCGGCTGACCAACCGATCCGGTTGAGGCGAGTGTCCCGCCGGGCGAACAAAGCGACTGCCACCCAGCCACCAAAGATCGCTACTCCAAATTGCCGTGTTCCAATCGCGCAGGCGGCGGCCAGCGAGCCGGCAAGAAGCCAGCGCGCGCTGCCCGACTCCAAGCCCCGGCAATAAAGGTACAAGGCAAGGATAAGCCAGGATAGGAATTGGACGTCCGACATGAACGTGAAGGCCAATGCGAACACCACGGGGCTCGCGAGAAGGCCGAGCGTCAGCACCATAGTATGGCCGGCACGACAGCCAATCGCGCGTAGCAGGTAGAAGAACGAGATGAGGAGCAGGACGAGGAGCGCGAGGGTTGTCCAACGCAACAGCGTCAAGGAATAGCCGAACAGAAAAGCAGACATTGCCGCGATGCCGATCTGGACGGGCATATTGGCAGCTGACCATTGATCTAGCGTGTACTCACCGCGGGAGAGCAGTCTCACGACCGAGCGAGCATAAGCCCAGCCGTCGTCCCAGGTAAGCAGCTCGCGCTGAGGGTTGACGATCGCGATAGCCGCTGCGACCACCAAAAGGACCACAGACAGAGCGGGAAGGGTCGCGTGCGAACGGTGTCTGGGCGCCGCTGTCGGGATCAAGGCGCTTCGCCTAGCGTTGCACGTCCGTAGACGTCGGCACGCCACCCTGACGCGCACCGATCCATCCAAAGGCCCAGCGGAGGCGGATCGGCGAAGCCCGTTCGAAGCGCCAGAGCGTGGGCAGCATCGTTAACGTAAAAGTAGCGTGACGGACCCATCCAAACCAGCGCGGCGAGCAGGCTTAGGCCGATTGCCGCTCGCCGGCGCGTCAGCATTGGCAAGACGGGCGCACGGAGAAGCAGGAAGCTCTGGAGCAACCATATGTTCAAAGCCGACAGTTTGAGCCAACGACCGGTGTCATTCGCAACAAGCAGCATGAAGATCAGCGGCGGTATACCGACTAGGCAGAAGGATAGAAGACTGTAGTTACCAATGCGCGTGATATAAAGGTGTGCCCAGATTACCGCGAAGGCTGCGCAGCCCATAAACCAATATTGAGGGTTCATCTCAAGATTGCTACATACCGCTGTCATTAGGCCACGTGAGCCACTTACCGACATGTAGATAGCGATGTCACGCCACAATAGATGGTCAGAGTTGCTTGATAGGTCGGGCGGTGATCGGGAGCGCATATGCGAAGCTATGATGTCGGAGGGCGCGGAGTAGAAATGCTGCGAGACAAGCAGCACGATTACCCCGATCACGAGTAACATTGTAAAAAGCAAGGATTGACGCAGATCGATGAGAGACGATCTTTGGTCGTGCCACATCATAAGTATAAGCAATGGAGCGCCGAAGACAATCGCGGTTTCGTGAACGAGCAAGCCGGCGAGCAGCGAGGTTACAGCTGCTGCCCGATGTCCCCCTAACCACATCACTACGCAGACTGTGACGCTCGTAGCAACGAGCATGTCGGTGCGAACAGGATCGAGCGACCACCCCCAAAAAGCTTGGGGCGACAGGGCAAGGACCGTCGATAAATAGAGAGCTATTTGATACGACGTCCGTACAGCCAAACGTCTGATAACTGCCGACAGTGCTAAGATCAGGGAGATGGAAGAGAGACCGACGAAGAATAACGTGCTCAACGTCCAACTCGACGAGAATAAGCTCGTGATAGTACCAGAAAGGCCTCGGCGAACAAAGCCGTCTTGAAAATAATTCGTTGAGATTACAGTTCTATTGTAGATCTCGATAAACACGGCATGACGAAGGGCTTCACGTATATTGCTATGCGATGCAAACTCTAGCACGGGAAGCGCTAATATAAACAATGCGATAAGGACGAAACCGCCGGCCGCCAACCAGCCCTGCCGCTTCGACGCCGCTACGTCGAGGTACAATGATTGGTTCACGTCTGGCCCTTGATTCTGCTCGTATTTACGTGATGCCTGACTACAACCTGCGCTGCAATGCGCATGGTTGTTGCGCGCTCCGCTGCCCATCGCCGCAGAAGCACCGGGCCATTTTTGGCGGCCTATCTGGCATGCAGTAAGAGGGCCCGCCTTATCACCAACGTTCTCGACGCAGTGGCAGGCGCTGCGGTGAGAGGAAAGCTTGGCACCCACTTCTCATCGGCTTCCACTCAGCTGCCAACCCATGTGGTGCACGATGGCCAAGCTGCAATCGAGCGGCTCGTCGCTTCCCCGTCGGTTGGTCACCTTTGGCGCTAGGCGAACGTCGGCATGCAAACGGACGCCAATCACGACACGTAGCAGGTCGCGTGCCAATCTGTTGCAGCAGTATGGTTGCAGGCAGGCTGCGCGGCCTCGCTAGGGTCAGGAACATTAGCGTACGCGCGGCTCCAAGCGCATTGACGCGCCCGCTGCGCCGCTGATCGCGGTGACGATAGCGAACGCACAACCACCGACCAGGATAATCTCGCTATTCGTGGCGCCGCATCTCGAAGCGCAAAGGAAGACGTTATTATAGATTATGTAGCATGTTAGAGGAACGATAACGATCGTTGGTACGATCATCGACATGGCGTACGTCTTGCAACGACCGCTGATTGAACTAGGCGGCGATACTGGTCGTGCTGTTAAGGCGCCGATGGCCATCGAAGCGAACATGGTCACGCTAAAGATGAAATCGATCATCAAAAAGCTTTTAAGGGGCGGTTGGATAAAGTCCACTCCGGCTGCGCGCTGCGCCTCTCACGAGACGTTCCCAGTAGGTTTGCGACCGAGTGAAGTTTACCACCTTATAACATCCCCGGCGGAAGTCGTAAGCCGTTGAGCAGAGGCCCTAAGTTCAACAAAACTGCGCTAATTTTTGGCTCGGCTTTCCCGCGCTTACGGGCAGCATGTGAGCGCTGATCCGGACAGCCGATGCGGGCGGCCTCGATATGCCGGAGAAGGCGAACAGATGTGCGAGAATGGTCGAGTGACACGGCCGTCACGTGTAGCTTCAGCACCTGCACGACGCCGCCATCGCTTGAGATCCTCACCTGCTTTGTCTAGCGACGGAGGCTCGGTTCGGGGTAGTAAGGCATAGCGCAGTGAATGGTATTTCAGTTGCCTTGGCGTCGTACAACGGGGCGGCTTACATCGGGGAGCAGCTCGAGAGTTTAGCTGCGCAAACCCTGCTACCTCGCGAACTGGTGGTTAGCGATGACGGGTCCACCGACGATACATTAGGAATTGTCAAACAATTTCAGCTAAGCGCTCCGTTTCCTGTGATTTTGGCACAGTCCGGCTGTCGTCTTGGTTTCGCTGATAATTTTTTGAACGCAGCAGAGCACTGTCGCGGTGACATCGTCGCGTTTTGTGACCAGGACGACGTCTGGCTGCCGAGAAAGCTTGAAATCTGCGCAAGCCGTTTAGAACAAGACGAAAGTCTTATCGCGCTTCATACCCTAACGGTCACGGATGAAAACTTAAATCCTACCGGCCTGCGCTGGACGCAGGGCATTACGCTCGACCATGCTTTCAACCCTCTCGAACTTGATCCTTTCGAGACCGGCTTTGGAAATTCAATGATATTTCGCCGTGAACTCCTGGGGTTAATAGACCGCAAAAAGCGTCCACGTCACCCATTCACTACTGAACGCCCTTTGTCGCATGACACTTGGATCTACATGCTCGCCGCAGCGCTTGGACGGGTATCGCACATAGCAGAGCCGTTGATCCTTTACAGGCAGCATGGCACGAATGCGAGTGGAGCACTTGCCCACCGCGGTCGACTATCGGATCGATTTTCCATTCCGTTGAGGCGGTACGAAGAGCAGTGCGCTATCAACCAGTCGATGACCGACTTACTTCACGAAATATCCCAAACCTCTAGTCCGTTCGTTGAACAAGCGTCGACGGCCGCAGCCCGGTTCAAGCAGCGCGCTAGTCTGAGCTGCGCACGAGCGACGACGTATTTAGGGCGAACCCTTCGAGAACGATCGGCGGCCGATCAGACCTATCGAGACATTCTTTCGAAAGATTCGCCCAACCATCATGATCTGAGTGTTGCCCCGCGCTTGAAGACCTTGTGCTTGGGCGTGCTAAATATAAGGAAGTTTTTACCCAACGCGGGGACTAGGCCTAACTGATCCTCGTCTTGTAGGTTGAACATTAAGGACGAATCGATGGTAACGGGTCAAAGGGCGGGCGCGAGACTACCCCACATTGAATATGTCAGCCGTATTCCGCGCATCATTCACCAAATCTACTTAGGGAGCGAAGTTCCTAGTGTGCTCCAATCTAATATCGAAGATATAAGAAAAAGGAATCCCCATTGGGCCCACCAATTCTATGACGACAAACGTGCCATGGAATTTATAACTGAATACTATGGGCAGTATGTCCTTACTATGTACCTGAGGATTAACCCAGATTATGGGGTAGCACGTGCTGACCTTCTTCGCTACCTCGTGCTATATGCCCATGGGGGGGTATATATCGACGTTAAGAGCACATTTGCTCAACCTATCGATGAAGTAGTGCGCGGTGATGAAGGTTACATATTGTCAAGGTGGCGCAATCAAATTGGCGAGCCTCACGAAGGCTGGGGGTTGCATGCCGATCTTGCCCACTTGGAAGGCGGCGAATTTCAGCAGTGGCATGTAATCGCCTCGCCGGGGCACCCGTTTTTGCGGGCCGTGATTGAACGGGTAGTCAACGGGGTTGCGTCCTATAGCGCCAGACGCACCGGAACTGGATGGATCGGTGTTCTTCGTTTGACGGGCCCTATCGCTTATACGCAAGCAATAATGCCGATCTTGAATAGTCATCCTCACCGGATCGTCCGAAACGAGCTGGATCTCGGATTGATATATAGCACGCTTGAGAAATCGACTCATCAAGAACTGTTTAAGAAACATTATACCGAGAATCTAGATGCTGTTGTATTAAACAAGGGCTTACGTCGGTTATCGGATCGAGCTTTCATCTGGGCTCGAAGCTTAAAAGATCGTTATATTGATCGATAAGCCATTTTTCTAATTGTCCGTTCCATGAAATATGAGGATCAATATACGTATCAGATTTGCTTTTTCTTAGGTATCTTTCGTCCCTTCCTCGATCCAGACTGTCATAGTCGATAACCACCCAGAAGGGAGCAGCTCCATGTCGCCACATGTCCCATCGCCTTGTGATCACAGCAGTCGGACGAAGGCAACGCGCACCTTCTCGCCGGTGTCGCAGGCAGTCCCCAGCCCGTCGAAACACCAGCAGGCGTTGCGCTGATCGACCGCGAGGCGACTGTCGTAACGACGCTCCTTGCACCATTTGCCGCCCTTCTTGAGCAACATTCCGCGCGCCTTCATTACGCGGTAAGCCCGCATGGATTAGGCGCTGCGCGTCCGGTCTTCTCGGCCTGGTGGCGCAGCAGGGCATGATCCGTGGCGGCTGTAGGTTGGCAAGTTGGCAACGAGCAGCCGAGTGTCGGTGATCAACCCGGCATCCGGCAATGGGGTCCGTCCGAGCGGTAGTGGTGGCGGTCGATTGCGAAGTTCAACGGGATCACTCGTTACAGGCGGGGGTAGTGCCAAAACGCCCTTGAGCTCGTCTCCTGTAGTAGGGCGTGGGCTTGGGGAGGTTCACTCTACCACGCGGCACGTGGCAGCCGTAACCATCAAAGAATGTCGGTTCACTCGTAATGTCGACGTCCTTTGTGTGAACCGTCACGACATCAGGCCACAGGCTTGCGATAATCGCGGACCACTGTGCTCTTAGCACCATCTTCTGTTGCTGGGCGGCGCGGGCTGGTGTGTCTTTATCAACGCTGACCCTCAACTCGGACCGCCCACGACAGTGTCGATGTCGCCGCCATAGCGGACATTCGTGTCATCCAAGATGCTAGAGGCGCATCACCTTTAACGATCTTCACCCTTCGTAGACACGTGCGTGAAAGCCACAGCATTATGGAAGGAGTCGGGCGGCCCGTAACCGGGTACGATGAAGAATGCTATGTTATCATTAGCGATAGCACAAACTCTTGGGGAATCTAACTACGCTTACGTGTCCCAAATTGCGACAGGCCCTTTTACGGGTATTGATAAACAAATTATTAATCTCTAGGCAAAACGTTCAGAATCTATCGACCTAGGGAGTGCTATGAAGAAGGTCTCGATTATTGCAACGTCGCTTGCTTTGGCCGTTGCAGGTCCGGCGCACGGCACACTCACCGTCTACACGTCGCAGCAGGCCTTCCTGGACGCTGTTGGCCCTACCGGTGTTGATACGTTCGAAGACTTCAGCATCAACGAGCTCACGCTCTCTCCAGTAATCCGTAACGGTGGAGCCTTTGGCTATACGGCTGCTGCACCGCTCGGATTCTATGGAGCTGGCTCAGATGCTGATCGATGGCTTTCAACCAACACTAGTAGCGATGTAATTACGTTTAGCGATTTTACAGGCGGTATCTCGGCGTTCGGCGGCTTCTTCTTCGGAACCGATATGGCGGGTCAGTTTATTCCGGGCAACATCACACTTACGGTGACGGACAGCGATGGAGCGATGTCCCAGACAATTACTGGAGCGACTACCGCGAGCTTCCTCGGCTTTGTCTCAACCGGCCCATTGCTTTCTACAGCACTCAACGCATTCGAGCCGAATACCAACTTTGTTTGGGCGACTGCCAATAACCTCACGCTCGCGAACACTTTGGCCGCACCAGCCGTTCCCGAGCCCGCTACCTGGACTATGATGCTGGTCGGCTTCGCCAGCATTGGTCTCGCAATGCGTCGTCGCAAAAGCGAGGTCACCGCGAGCGTTACCTTCGCCTGAGGTTAGATCCTTTTGCCTAGGCTGAACTGAAGCCGTCGCCTCCCTAGAGCCAAGGCGGCGGCTCTCTTAGTCATTGGGCAGCCCTACCGAGTAGCTTGGGTAGATAGTTAGTGCATTGCCGTCTTCGCCGGCATTGCACTCTGGAGGTGGAGCGAAGCGGAGGCGCAACGGTGGTGTAAGCCAATGTTCCTTGTTGTTGCCGCGAACACTCAGTAATTGCAACACGGGTCGGAATGACCGCCCGCGCGCGATTATGTTGACGAACTCGGCGTTGTCGCGAGCCAAAGCTGCCGCTGAATGGGCTAGAGGAGCTTTAACCTAGTCACTAGCGATCGATGCTGTGCTGTTTGCTCAACCGACGTACGACCGAAACAAGCTTGGCCATTGCCGGATCGCGGATCGGCTCGGCAACGGTGATCTCACGGCTGCGCCCGTCGATCGTCAGGCCGACCGTGTAGGTGCGAGCATCCGCCTTGGCGGTGTCGGTCGCCGGCGTGCAGCCGAAGAAATCGGCCAGATCGGCAAGGCTGGCGAGTTCCTGACGCTGCGGGATGGCGAGATCGTCAAAGGAGACGGTCTGCTCCTTCGCCAGGCCCGGGAAGTGGGCAAGGCCGCCTTCGACACGCACCCGGGCCTCGCCCGTCACCGTCTCGTCGCAAGCCTTGCCGGTCTGCATCAGATCACTCCAACTGCGCTCCAGGCCTTGGTGACTGCGGTCGCCTCAGCGCTGTCTGAGCCGTACAACCGCCCCGCGACGTCGATGGTGACGCGAGCAAAGCCGGCGAAGTCCGTGTTGGCCCTCGTATTGGGGTCAAGCAGCGCGTTGTACCAGATCTGCCCGGCGCGGTCCCATGCGTTTCCGCCGATAGCAGTTGCCGCCAGGTAGAAGGCTCGGTTGGGAATGCCGGAGTTGATGTGGACGCCGCCATTGTCCTGATTGGTGCGAATGAAGTCGTCCATGTGTCCCGGCTGCGGATCCTTGCCGAGCACCGGATCGTCATAGGCCGTCCCGGGTGCCTTCATCGAGCGTAGCGCGACGCCGTTGACCTTTGCCGTCAGTAGGCCCGCACCGATGAGCCAGTCGGCTTCCTCCGCTGTCTGCCCCAGAAGGCGCTGCTTAACGAGGCTACCGAAGACGTCGGAAATGCTCTCGTTGAGCGCACCTGACTGATTGAAGTAGGCGAGCCCCGCCTCCTTCTCGGTGACGCCGTGGGTGAGCTCGTGACCGATTACGTCGAGCGAGATCGTGAAGCGGTTGAACAGCTCGCCGTCGCCGTCGCCGAACACCATCTGGGTGCCGTCCCAGAAGGCGTTGTCGTAATCCTGGTCGTAATGAACCGTTGCATCGAGCGGCGTGCCGGCATCGTCGATCGAGTTGCGCTGGTACGCCTCCCAGAACAGCGCGAAGGTTGCGCCAAGGCCGTCATAGGCCTCGTCTACCGCGACATCGCCGGTGGGTTCATCGCCCTCGCGCCGCACGACGGTTGCGCCTGGTGCCTCAGGTTCGCCACCTGCGTCGCGGATCGTCCGCAGCGGGCTCGGCGTCAGGATGTTGCCCGCCGCGGCCCGCAGTCGCGCGATGCTTCCGGTGACCGGCCCTGCGGTGCTTGCCCGCACGATGCGGATGGTCGGATCGATCAGCAGGCTACGCACCGCCATTGCGCGCATCTCGGGTGAGCCGTTCTCGGCAATTTGCGACAGGATGTAGGGCGGCAGGATGCAGTGAAGCGAATGACGATGGGTGGAGGTGCACATGATCGTATCTCCTTGAAAGTTGGTCAGCGGCGAGCGCGGCGCAGGACGAACGGTACGAGCGCGACCCACATGATGGTGATGAAGGCGAGGAGCTGTCTGGTCTGTTCGGGCCCGCCCGGCAGGTAGCCAAAGCCACCCAGCGAGGCTGCGTAGAGCTCGAACGAGATGACCGAGACGGCGATCGCCACCACATCGGCATCTCCCCCTCTCTCCTCCTGTGTTCCGAACCAGCGCAGCGCGACGACGAAGAGCGTGATGATGCAGATGAGGATCAGGCGAATGACGACGTCGCCGGCAGCGATCCCGATCGCGAGCGGGTAGAGCGTGACCGCCTCGACCGGGAACAGCTTTACGAGGCTGGCATAATAAGGCTCGGGTGCGGGCTCTGCTCGACGCCCTCCCCGGGCCGTTGCCGTTGATCCGGATCCGCTCCGCAGTCTCAGCGTGCCGCGAAGCCCCGGTCGTGCGGTTGTGCCGCCCTGCCCATCCATCGCGGCGATCGCGCGCTGCACGGCGTTGGCATAGCGTGACACCGCAGCGTCGCCCGGGGTCAGTGCCACGCCGACCGCTGCTGCCTGCTCGCACCGATCAAGCACCGTGGCGAAGACGGGTAGGTCCTCGCCTGCCCCACTATGCATGGCGGCAAAACGGTCGCTGGCGCTGCCAAGGGCAGTGCGCAGGCCGAAGAAGGTGTCGAAGAAGCGCGGGAGGTAACGCGGGTTGCTGGTGAGCTCCTGGAGCTGGTCGGTGAGAGCATCGGCCGCGTCCACGGCCTGGGTGAAGGTGGTCATTGGGTCCTCCTCAGGCGGGGGTTGCGAGCGAAGCGATCAGGCCAAGTGCTCGGGTGATGCGGTCGATGTTGAAGCGGGCTGCGGCGCGGCGCTGCTCCGGCGTCAGCCGGCCAGCCAGCGCATCGCGCAGTCCTGCCTGAGCCTTGGCGGCGAGGTCGATCGCGTCAGCAACCAAGGCGGCGCGTGCCGGTCCATCCTTTGCGGCCTCCCGGGCGGCGAACACGCGCGCGGCGAGCTGCTCGCGCTGGTCGGCTGACAGGCTCTCGCGGTTGCGGATGTAAGTCCGGAACAGGGCGTTGCCGTAGAGGTCGTCGGCGTTGCGAGCCGCTCCCCTACCCCACGTCGTCACCTGCGTCGAAAGCGAAGCGAGCGCGCGATCGACGACGGCGCCGCGCTCAATGACGAGCGCCCGCACGTTCCGTGTCTGCCGGGCTTCGCGCGCGAGGTCGCTCGCGAAGGCAATCAGCGCGACGAGGCTCTGGCCCTGCTCGCTGGCAACGGCCGCGTTGACGTTTGGCAGGTCGGTGCCGGCCACGAAGGTGCTGAAGCGGGCAAGCCGGTCGGCCTGGTCGGCAAAGGCGGTGATCTCGGCCGACACGTCGGTCTTGGGAGCATCGAGGATTGCAGCCAGCGCATCGGCATAGTCGCTGATCGCGGCAATAAGTGCGATGCGGGGTTCCAGCACCTCGCGCGGGCTGCTGCCGATGTCGATCTCGAACGCGCTGTAGCCCGGCGCCGGCGCTTCGCCGGAGAGGCACAGCGGCGCGGCCGTGGCTGATGGTGCGATAGGCACCTGAATCCTGAGCGGCGTTGCCGGCAGGCAGCTGGGATCGCTCGCTACCAGCGCTGCAGCGGCGTCGCGACGACGTTGCTCGATCGCATCGAAGTAGCTGGCCGTTGCCGTCACGGCCTCGCGACTTCGGGCTTGCACCGCCCCGGCTGCCTCCAGCCGGATAGCGTTGGTGGCGCATCCGGCAAGGAGGAGTGGGACAGTCATCAACGGTAGAACGGCACTGGCGCAGCGGCGCATGGCGGTCTCCTTCAGCCTTTCGGGCATCATGCCCGTAAATCGCGATCCTCCCTCCCCTTTCTACGCCTGGGGATGCGGCGCAGCCGTGCTCGATCCCGCAGCCGATCGCGGGACCGCAGGTTGGCGATGACATTGGCGATACTGGTGATGAGCGCCGCGATACCCATAAGCATCGGGCCGTCGATCATGTCGGTCATGTTCTCGACTCCACGTTGATCCGACAGCCGATGTTCCAGATATGTTCTCTGTGGGACAGCGCTATTTTGTTGCCTCAGAGGAGGATATCCTCCGGCCCGTTGATGAGCCGTCGGACGACTTCGCCCCGCTCGTCCTCTTCGTTCGAGAAGCCGTCGAACTGGTGCAGCTCGCCGAGGTCGAGATCGGTCAGCCCTTCGATGGCGGTGACGGAGCGCTGATAGGTCTTGAAGGCCCCGAACAGGAGCGTCTGCTCGGTCAGGTCGACGTCGTGATCGATGAGGTACGCGGACGCGGAGGGCCGCCCGTCGTCATGAACGAACGCGACGACCTTCCAATAGGCGAGCGGGATCGAGACGCCGCGGTAGACCGGGTCGTTCTGGCGAAAGACCGGGCCGGTGAACACGGTCGCGCGTTGCTAAGATTATAGTCCTCGAGGCTGAGCCAGGTGCGCTGGTTGAAGGCGGAGAGCTGCGGTGCGCAGTTGGTGAAGTGGAAGGTGTCGCGGTTGGCGACGCCGGCGGTCGGACCCCAGTTTGGATCCTCGCGGCGCACCAGGTGGCCGCGGTCGAAGTCGTTGTTGGCGTAGAGCTCGTCGCCAGCCTGAGCGGCCTCGGGGATCCGGCCGTCGAACGCCCATGGATCACCGCCTCGTGAGACCGAGACGCTGGCGCTGCCATCGATGTTGACGCCGGTGAACAGCGCCAGGCGACGGCTCCTCGACATGACTACCGAGAAATGCTCGTAGTCGAGCCGTGCGTTGCTGCTGCCGGGGACGGGTAGGACATCGGCCGCTATCGCGGAGGGGTCGGGCAACGGCACGACGAAGTCGCCGAGGTGATCGGCCCGGTACCCCTGCCGCTCCATGAACGACGATGCCGGAGATGTCCGGACGGCTGTCGCGTCAGGCGCAAGCAAGCCTTCGCTCGCCGACGTGATCGGGCGCAGGTCGTCTAGGCGGGGTCGGTAGGACAGGTCGGTCATAAGCGAAGTTCTCCGAGGGCTTCACGTCGAATTCGCTCGAGGCGTACTCGTGGAACCACGAGCGGTTCGTGATGTGCCTGGGTCAGCTTCATAAATACGAAAAGCGGCAGGCGCGTTTCATCGGGCCGAAGTCAATCATGGCTTAAAACCGCCCTCGTTCTAGTCACCTAGCGGCTTAGGCGCTTAGCCGCTTAGCCGCATAGTCGCATAGCCGCATAGCCGCATAGTAGCTTACCGGCTTGGCAGCTTAGTCGATTGTGAGCTTAGCTTGGCTTTCCGCGTTTCTGAGGCCGTTGCGTCGCGTTGGGTTGGGGTTGATCCCGTGAACGGTGGAACCGTAATGGAGACGACAGGCGGTCGACCTAGCAACGGGTCTTGCCGAGCCCTACCAACTCATCCGACGCCATACTCGACCGCCTGATCGATCTTGCCTGCTACACAGCCTGAGGTGTGGAACGTCGAGCTTAGGCCCCGTTTTCAAACTCTCGACTGCCGCCCGCTTGCGTCACTTGGCCACTGTCTCTGCGACGAGCTTAGAATAGGCTTGGTAATAATCCTCGCCTCGCGGCTCGGCGTCGCGAGCGAACCCTGCGGTAGTTGTATCGCTGCCTAGACAGCGTGCCCGGTTAAAGCGTTTCCGTGACGTACCGTTCCGATATGGCATCCTTCAAAATGAACCGGACCATTTAAGACGTGATCACAGCTAGCCAAGTCAAGGTTCAGCTTTTTAATCTCCGCGTGCATACGTAAAAATTCGCCCAGGTGACATAGGAGATGTCGTCATTCTTTTCAGAGCATATTGTGCATATAATAAATCAGTTTCTGATCCAGCGAAGGGGCTAATCAACCTTTCTAGATCATCATATAAGGACCTATATACTAGCTTGGGCTTGTGTGGCTTATACCAAGTGCTCTTGATAAGATCTCTAGCCTGTGCAAAGGCATAGGAGACCTTGTCTGAAACGACTTCAGACTCTGCTAGATGCTCACAGGCCGTGAGCAAATCTAACCGTTCCTCTGATCTGCTAAATAAATATCTTTTAATCGATTTCTTGCTAAGCAAACTTGGCGGCAGCTGCTCTGCCCTGGCAAATCCATTATTTTGGTTACTCGAGTGCATTCTGTGATTGGTTATAGCAGACTCCACATAGACTGTTCCTGATCTAAATGCACATTCGAGTGATATCAACCAATCAAAATGCGTACCCCGCCTTAGGCTCATATCACTTACCATAGTCCGGCGAACAAGCATCGCATGTGCCGAGACAGCCGGTTTAAACAAGTATGTTAATCGATCACCTGAGCGTGGGAGCGGCAAAAGACTTTCCAGCAACGTATGTCCCAAAGAACGCCCATCGTCAGAAATTAGGTGCGATGACCCAAAGACAAGGTCATATCCTGCAATTGCCGACGATAGGATGGCAAGCTTGTTAAGATCCCAAACGTCGTCTTGGTCGCTAAAGGCAATTAGGTCACAACTCGATGCGGCGAGAAGCTCGATGATCCTACGCCTTTGACCTTTGTTGCCACTGCTTGGTAACATCCGTATCCTGGGATCGGTATGTGCAAATGCGGCAATTACTTCAGACGTGCCATCAACTGAGCCATCGTCACAAATCAGCATTTCCCAGGACTGCTCGGTCTGGGCTTGTATCGATTGAATTTGTTGTTTAACGAACATGGCACCGTTATAAGTCGGCAGCAGAACTGAGATTCTTGGTGCCATATTGCTCCTCAGGGCATACCCGTTTTAATGCGTTGAGTCGTAGCCTAGGACATCATCAGCAACCAAGGCAAAACTGTAGCGGCGACGGTTCCCTCGATTACAACGTATAACCTCTGGGCAAAGTGCGATCCTCTCGGTCAACGGAACGAAGCCAAATTGGACGGGTACGTCTTGAGAGCGCCACGACCGCGCACGCCGGCAGAGCAGCAATACAGCGATCGTTGGGCTTAGTTCGCGACGTGGTTTGGTGCTCGTAGAGCGTGCGGTCGTACTCGGTCCTCACGCGGCGGTTAGATCGACCCGGAATAACAGCGGCGATCCATTGTTTGGTAATGTTGGCACGGATGGCGTCAACAGCATGGCCTTTGTCGCCAAGCATGGCGTGCGGTGTGCGATCCGGCTGGCCGGTTCAGGTCACAAGCCTTCCCGTCCACCAACCCAACTCCTAGCGCGCGGACATACTTACCTGATTTATCCGCCCCTGGGCGATCGAGATCACCTTCCCCAAGGTACGCCGCCACCTCGGCATCGAGACCGAGCGGCAGTGGACCGATCGCGCTATCGCCCCCGCCACCCAATGCTGCCCGCCCTGTTCTTCCTCATTACCCTGATCGCGGACGACATCCACAAGGTCAAAACCATTGTCGTGCTTTCGGCACGCTGGCACGCCAGACAAGCCGTAACTTTCAACGATGCGCTCGCTGCGCTCCGGCGACGATTATGGACTGACCAGATTTTTGCCATGTCCCGACAGGACTGCCCCTACCAAAATCACCCGACGCCATTCTCGACCGGCTAATCGATGTTGCCTGCAACGCAGCCTGAAATGCGGAAAGTCGAGCTTAGCAGCTTCAGAACATACCAGCTTAGTAGCTTAGTAGCTTAGTAGCTTAGTAGCGTAGTAGCTTAGTAGCTTAGTAGCTTAGTAGCTTAATAGCTTAGTAGCTTAGTATCTTGGCTTCTGTTTGGGTGCGACAGCCTCGTTGTGGAGTGCCCTTCCTCAAGACCAAGAGCCTTCTAGCTGAGCCAAAGTCGATGCAGAAACACGGCTAAGCGAGTAAGCGTCTTTACGAATAACCGACTAAGCGGTAGATGCCGCTTATTACTTAATCGGAGCAGCGGGCTATGCAAGTATGGGCTGTAATCGCGCAAAAGGGCGGTCAATCCAAGACCACGCTCTCTACTGGGTTCGCCGTTGAGGCGGCACGAGAGGGAGCGTCCGTCGTGATCCTTGATGCAGACGACCGGCAGGGGTCGGCGCTCTACTGGTCAGAACGCCGAAACGAGGACGATGTTACCGTTAAGGACAGCAGCGTTGCCGGCCTGCCGCTTCACGTTTCACGTGGTCGGAGCAGCGGAAAGGTCGATCTTATCATCATCGACACACCAGCAAATTCAAAGGACATCGCTATGCTAGCGGCTGAGCAGGCGGATTTCGTTATTGTCCCTGTCGCACCGCGTGGGCTTGATATTCATTCGGTGTTGCAAACCGTAAAGCAGGTGCAGCAGGCCGGCACCTCATTTGCCGTCATGCTGACTCAGGTTCAGCATCAAGGGGGAGAGGGGCGGGAGGCCCACGCTGGGTTTGCGGCCAAGGGTGTGACCATGTTCAACAGCCAACTCCACTTTCGCAAAGATTTCTACAAGGCGACGCCGTTGGGACGAACCGCAACAGAGACGGAGCCGGATAGTAAGGCAGCGGCCGAGATGCGCGCTGCGTATGCTGAGGCTAAGCGACTAAGCGGCTTTACGATTAAGCCTATAAGCGAGGCTGCATAATGGCTCGCAAGCCTTCTGCACTCGCCGGTATCTTTGATGACGAGATTATAGAGGCAGCACCGGTAGCCGCTCCTGCTGTTGACCGGGCCCCCGAGTCAGTGCGCGAAAGCGCGCCGCGTCGAGGACGTCGCGCGACCGACGCATCAGCATCGGCAACGCCTGTGCAGCGCAGCAGCCATCCTGGCAAGAAGCCGGTGCTGATCCACATTCCAGAGGATATGCACCGAGCATTGCGCCAACTTAGCGTCGAAGAAGGCGGAGAGCCGCTCACTGTAATCACTGAGCGCCTGCTCCGTCAGTATCTGGTAAAACGCGGCCATACCAGGTTCGCGCCATGAGCAAGCGGCGCAATCCCAATCCTGAGTTCGACCTATTCATCCCAGCGCTAGGAGATCTTTCACTCCGCGATCAGCGTGAGGTTATGGAGCGGCCGTTCTTCTCACTTCAGAAGCGCAAGCGCTTAAAGCCGATTGAGTACAAAAGCCCGGACGGCGAAGCATGGGTGCGCGTGCAAGCTATTCCGGACTACGGCATGGCAACAATATGGGATGCCGATATCTTAATTTGGGCAGCGTCGACCCTAAATAGGATGAAACAGCAGGGTCTGAACGACCTGCCACGTACGCTGACGACAACTCCCTATGATTTACTACGCGCAATCAAACGCAGCACCGGAGGTAGAGATTATCAGGAGCTACAAGCAGCATTGCTTCGGCTCCAAACCACGTCCATCACAACCTCCATCCGCGCAACAACACGCCGGCAGAAAGCGGGCTTTAACTGGCTAGATAGTTGGACCTTCGACACCGATGCCGACACTGAGCAGCCTCGAGGGATGACGCTAACGCTCTCAGATTGGGTTTACGAGGGGATTATCAACGAGAAGTCGCTGCTGACTATGCACCCCGATTATTTTCTCCTTTCGGGGGGAGTGGAGCGGGCGCTGTATCGCATTGCGCGTAAGCATGTGGGCTCACAGCAAGGTGGCTGGTTGTGCCGCGTGGAGCTGTTACGCGATAAGACCGGGAGCGACGCTCAGCCAAAGGAATTTAACAGAATGCTCCGGCGTGTGATCGAGGCTGATCAGCTTCCGGATTACACTATGGAGCTGTCGGAGACGACCGATAAAAGCTCCGCAGTGATGTTCAGGCGCCGAGGAGAAGCCGAAGCGCTGGCCCTCGCTGAGCGAATGCGGACGGAGGAAGAGCGACGTGCTCGGTTTGACGCCGATCGTCGACGAGCTGAGGAGGTCGATGCAAAGATGGATCATCTAGCCGGTCGCCGGTGACCTATCGGGGTATCACCCACCGCACGCCTGTCCTGTCGGGGTTTCACCCACCGCTCGGCTGAATGCGGCTCAAGCCTAGCGAAGCAAGGATGTGTCTTGCCATTGCTCAGCCCCCAAATAACTGACCTAAGAAGGCTATATAAGCTCCACTAGCCACGGGGTTTCACCCACTATTGTCTCGGGGTTTCACCCACCAGACTATCGGGGTATCACCCACCGAAAGACGGGGTTTCACCCACCCGGCACCTGTGCAAGCCTCTGAAATGCCACGAGGAAACTCGCATTTTGCGCTACTTAACCTGTTAACTTCTCATATTTAACAGAATCTTCTAACCGCGAAAACTCGTTCAACTCGAAAAAGCAAAGTTTGCGAATTGGTTCTAACGCCCATACGCACTTGCTGCGTGCCGGCTGTCATCGTCACAAAGGCGGCCTTACAGCCGCAGGCTTCCGATTGAAGCCTAGCGGATCTGGTGGTGTGTGCCCGGCAGCGTTGCGACATTGGCCAAGATAGAATTCGATCGAAGTCGCCCGCAAGAGCGGCGTGCTCGTGCTCGTGCTCGTGCGAAGCTCTACTACCTGCGCGGTCGGCTGCCAGGTCGGCGCGGGTTGACCCACGCTATCGCAGGCGGGCATCGCATCGAGACCGCCGGCTCACTCGCGCAGAAAGCAGCAGATGACCTTCCACATCGTCATGGACAAGCACACCGACCTCGACGCCATCTCGCAAGAGGCGGCCCGTGGCGATCGGCCGCGGCATGCGATGGCGATGCTCCGTGATCAGCTCGACGCGGTGGTTCATGCGCCCGATCCCGCGGCGACGGCGCGCCTGGACGATCGGGTGCGATCACGGCTGATCGGTTCGCCCGGCACGTGGGCGCTTGCTCGGCGCCTGGCTGCGCAGACCGGGCCCGGGGACGTGATCTTCTGTGGCGGCGAGCATAGCGGCTTTCCCGTTGCGGCCGTGGCGGGAGGTCGCAAGAATGGTCCGCGGGTCGCAATGATGGTGCACAATGTCGACCGTACCCGCGCGCGGGTGGCGCTCCGCGCGTTCGGGCTGAAGCGGCGGGCGGACCTCATCTTCAGCCCTTCGCGGCCACAGATCGACTTTCTCGGGTCGGCCGGCATCGCGGCCAACCGTCGATCCTTCATCTACGATCAGACGGACATCCGTTTCTTCAGTCCGGGCGCGCAAGGGCCTAAGGCACGGCCGCTGGTGGTGAGCGTCGGTCTCGAACAACGGGATTATCGCACCCTGGCCGAGGCGACCGCGGGTCTGGATCTCGACGTCCGCATCAGCGGCTTTTCCACCGACGCTGCGCTGCTGGCGGAGACCTTCCCCGAGACGATGCCTGCCAATTTCCACCAGTCCTTCTACGAATGGCGCGACTTGGCGCAGCTCTATCGCGATGCCGACGTCGTCGTGGTGGCGGTCAGGCCCAACCGTTATGCGGCCGGGGTGCAGGCGCTGGTCGAGGGCGGCAAGGGCGGGTCATCGCCGAGACGCGGTACGATTCGGTCGCGCATGTCGACACGATCGCGCAGGCGCTGCGCGGGCTGGCGCGCGGGTAGGGCCGGAGGACGCCTCTGCTCCGTCACCCTGAACTCGATCCGGGATGACGGGCAAGGAGAGGGCAGCGTCGATCGCCGCCTCGATGATTCACCTATGGTCGAGCGCCTTCGTGCTTTTGGACCGTATCAGGCTAGATCGGCGAGCCCGGCGAACTCACGCTGGTCGTAGTAGCGGATCTTCTCAACCATCAGCGGATCCTGCCGCTGGAGCAGAAGCAACATCGTGTCGGCCGGCATGCGCATGATCTCATCGGGATTCATCAGGCTGCGGGCAGTGACATGGGTGGACGTGCTGCGGCTTCGTTCCGCGGGTTCGAACAAGTTGCTCTTTTCCGACGTGCCCGCGGTCGCATACTCCAGCGTCGTCTGTCCGATCGTCTTCGACAGCAGATCGGCCGTGGGGTGATCGTTGACCCCGAACGCCTGAAGCACACCGGCGTTCGACATGAAGGTACCGGCCTTATCGCCATAGGTGCCTCGCAGCTGGTTCAGATCTTGGAGAATCGGCCAGAGCTGAAGTCCGTAGCCCGCCATCAACCCCATCGCGCGTTCTACCGGCTCCAGACGGCCTAACGCCGCAAACTCATCGAGCAGGAACAGCACCGGCCGCGCGGTGCAAGCAGGAGAGCGCGCCATGCCGGTGACGGCTTGGCTGATCAGCAAACGAAGCCAACGCGAGTAGGTGTCGAGCCGGTCGGGCGGCAAGCACAGGAACACGGTGCCGCTGCGCTCTTTCAGATCGGCGAACGCGAAATCCGACGTCGAGGTCACGTCGACGATCCGCGGGCTGTCGAGAAAGTGGGTATGGCGCTGGGCGGCCGAGAGCACGCCTGAGGCTTCTCGATCGGACTTGTCGAGGTGGCGATTGGCCGCGCGTGCGATCAGCCCATGAGCACCGGCGCTGTCCTGCATAGCGGTCAGCAAATCCGCGAAGCGGGCAGGGGCGAGGGTCATGCTGTTCCGCACAGTAGCCAGGGTGCGGCGTTCGAGCGGCTCGTGAACAACGGTGTGCAGGATCAGCCCGGCGATCAGCGCCTTGGCTTCTTCGTTCCAGTGCGCATCGCCTGACTGGCCGGGCGCATCGTGGACAAGCGCATCGGCAAGCGTGTTTGCATCTTCCGCGAAATCGAGCCCGACCGGATCAAGCCCCGCCAGAGGGTTGTAGCGGGCCGCAGGGCGCCCGGAGACGCCGAACGGGTCCAGGCACCATACCTTGCCCCTCGCAGCGCGTGCACGGGCCGTGACGCGGGCATTCTCGCCCTTTGGGTCGATGCAGATCACCGAGCGATCGAGCAGCAGCAAATTGGGGATGATCGTACCCACACCCTTACCCGAGCGGGTCGGGGCCGTGGTCAGCAGATGCGCGGGTCCGTCATAGCGGAGCAGCTTGCCTGACTTGGTCGAACGGCCGATGATCAGATCTCCGCCGGTTTCCAGCTTCTGCACGTCGGCGCGGTTGCCGAAGCGTGCGGAGCCGAGCAGATCGTTCTGACGATTGGCTGCGTTTCGATTGGTGCGCCAGGTGAAGAACAGGATCAGACCGAACAGCAGGAACGGGATGTCGGTCGCGATCTCGCTGTAGCCGAATATCCCCTTGAGAAAGACGTTGCTGGCGAACAGCACCACCACTGCGACGACGCCTGAGAGCCGCCAGCTGATCGGCCGGCTGCCGCCAATGAGCGGGCCAGCCACTAGTGCGCTGCACTCAAGGGTGTAATCGGCAGCGTCAGATCAGCGTCAGGGTGAGACAGCAGTCGGAGCACGATCTGCGATACCAGGGGAGGTGGCACTCCCTCGTCCAGCACCATCTTATGAAATGCGTCCTCGTTGGACGTCGGGGTCATACCCTCAATCACAAGATTGGCGCGAGAGTCTTCGTCATCCTCGCGCCACGCAGCGACTTCTGCAGGCGTGCCGCGCACGTAATTCAATTTGCGAACCTCAGCGCGAAGGGCTTCAACGTCAAATTCGTTCATGAGGTTTTCTCCACATCGGATATTTCTGCATCGAAGGCGCGCTTCCCGCGTCGCTTCCACAGCGCGAGCACATCCCTGGCATCATCACCGCGGGCACGCCCGGCGAGATCGAGCAGGGCGCCGTAAAGGGTGGCGCGATCATCATCGACCAGCTCGACCAGACCGGCTTTCTGGACGAGCCCGCCCAGTTCAATCAGCTGACGGGTTCGTGTTCGGCGATCCATCACCCAGCTTCTGCTATCGGTCCGACGCCCGGCCGCTTCCGCCCGCAGCGTCGCCGTCCTGGTCAGCCTGAGCGCCCGATCCGTCGAGCGGATCGCTGCCGCCACTCTTGCGCCGGCGTCGTTGAAAGAAGGCGGCGCCTTTCACGCGCCATGCCTCCTTTGCTTCAGCGTCCTTTGATCCCACCGCATCGAGCAGCACACCGGCGAGCGTCTCGGCATCGAGCGCGTCGGCACCGGTTGCAGCCACAAGCTGGCCGAGCTGCTCAACCCGCTTTGCCTTTAGCGCCTTGGCCTTGTCGCCCAGCGCCTTCAGTTCGGCATCATAATCACGAACCTTGCGCACCCACTCAACCCTTTCTGCGATTTAGTTACAAATCAGTCTAGCGCACCCGATGCGAGGGTAAAGCGAGAACGGAACCAAACGCAGCAGCAAGTCAGTCAGCAAGAGCGGAGCGAGTGGTGAGTGCGCGCTTATACGCCGTTGCACGGCGTCGCTTGGAAGTGCAGTAGCAGAACAAGATGGCGATCTACCATTTCTCTGCCAAGGTTATCGGGCGCGTGACAGGCGCCAGTGCGGTTGCGGCTGCGGCGTATCGCTCGGCATCCGAGCTGTATGACGAGCGGCTTGGGCGCAACCACAACTTCGGCAATAAGACCGGCGTGATCCACCGTGAGGTGATGCTGCCGGAAGGTGCTCCAGAGCGGTTGCTGGATCGCGCAATCTTGTGGAACGAGGTGGAAGCGCGCGAGCTTCAGAAGAACAGCCAGCTTGCTCGCGAGGTCGAGTTTTCGATTCCACGAGAAATGAACCAGGCGCACGGCGTGCAGCTCGCGCAGGACTTCGTGCAAGCCCAGTTTGTGAAGCGCGGGATGATCGCGGATCTGAACGTGCACTGGGACAAGGCAAAGGATGGTAGTCCAAAGCCGCACGCGCATGTCATGTTGGCAACGCGCGATATCGGACCCGAAGGGTTCGGCAAGAAGAACCGCGGCTGGAACGATCGTGCCCTGCTGAACGGCTGGCGCGAGGCGTGGAGCGCCCATGTGAATGAGCGCATGGCCGAGCTAGGGCTGGAGGGGCGGATCGACCATCGGTCGTACGCTGCGCAGGGTATCGAGCTGGAGCCGCAGCACAAGATCGGGCCGGCTGCATCGCGCCGTTCGGAGCAGGGCCTCGAAGCAGAGCGGCTCGAGGATCACGCGCGGATCGCGCGGGAGAATGGCGAGAAGATCATCGCCAGGCCAGCGGTCGCGCTGGACGCAATCACGAGGACCCAGGCGACTTTTACCACGCGAGACCTGGCGACGTTCGCGTTCCGGCACAGCGAGGGCAAGGAACAGTTCGACCAGGTGGTGGGGGCGGTGCGCGCCAGCCCCGAGCTGGTGGCGCTCGGCAAGGACGGGCGCGGTCAGGAGCGGTTCACCAGCCGAGCGATGATTGCGGTCGAGAACCGGCTTCAGCACGCCGGTGACGATCTTGCAAAGCGAGCCGATCATGGTCTCCCGACAGCGGCGGGTGCTGTCCCGAAAGCCGCTGCCGGGAGTGCACGGCTCGTGCTCGGGGAAGAACAGCAGGCCGCGCTGGAGCATGTAACCAGTGGTGCCGACCTTTGCCTCGTGCTCGGCTACGCCGGGACGGGCAAATCAGCCATGCTGGGCATTGCGCGGGATCAGTGGGAGAATGCAGGATACCAGGTACGCGGCGCCGCCTTGTCGGGGATTGCGGCCGAGAACCTTGAGGGTGGCTCGGGCATTCAGTCGCGCACGATCGCCAGCCTTGAGCATGCCTGGGGGCAGGGGCGCGAGCAGCTCGGTCCCAGGGACGTCCTTGTTGTCGATGAAGCCGGCATGATCGGCACGCGGCAGATGGAGCGGGTGATGTCGGCCGCGCGCGATGCCGGTGCCAAGGTGGTGCTGGTGGGCGACCCCGAGCAGTTGCAGGCGATCGAGGCGGGTGCGGCGTTCCGCAGCCTTGCCGAACGGCATGGTGCGGCCGAGATCACCGAGGTTCGCCGGCAGCATGAGGGCTGGCAGAAGGACGCGACCAAGGCGCTGGCGACCGGCCGGACGGCCGAGGCGCTGCAAGCCTATCACGCGCACGGGATGGTCCACCCGGCCGACAGACGCGAGGTAGCGCGGGCGGAGCTGGTCGACGGCTGGGATCGTGCGCGGCAGGCAGCGCCGGACAAGACCCGGATCATCCTCACCCACACCAATGCCGAGGTGCAAAGCCTCAATGGCGAGGCACGCGAGCGGTTGCGCGCGACTGGCGATCTTGGCCACGACGTGACGGTGAAAGCCGAGCGCGGCGAGCGCCAGTTCGCGACCGGCGACCGGATCATGTTCCTTCGCAATGAGCGGAACATGGGGGTGAAGAACGGCACGCTCGGTACGCTGAAGCAGGTGGGCGAGGGCGGTATGACCGTGCGTCTCGATGACGGGCGGCAGGTCGGGTTCCACGTCAGGGACTACGCCCATGTCGACCACGGCTATGCGGCCACCATCCACAAGTCACAGGGAGTGACGGTCGACCAGGCGCATGTGCTGGCAACGCCGGGGATGGACCGGCACGCTGCCTATGTCGGGCTGTCGCGGCACCGGGACGGCGTGTCGCTCCACTATGGGCGCGACGACTTTGCCGACCAGGGCAAGCTGGCGCGTGTGCTGTCGCGCGACCGCGCCAAGGATATGGCAGGTGATTACCCGGCGCCGACTGGCGAGGACCAGGCAAGGGCGTTTGCCGATCGCCGCGAGATCCGTTGGCCGGAACGGGGCCGGCAGGCCGCGCACGGGGTCTCCGATAAGCGGAATGCGGGAGCTCAGACCCATGAGCGACTGACGCGCGAAGCGGTCGTTCAGCGCTGGGAGGCGAAACACGGTCGTGAACTGGCAGGCGTGCAGGCGCGGGCACAGCGGCTGGAGGGGCGTGCGCAGGGCATGTACGGCCGCCATGAGGCGGTGAGAGACAAGCACGCCCGCACGCAGCCATTAGCGCCTAAAGGGTTGCTGGCGGGCCTGCGGCGCCCATCCTACCAGGCTGCGCGCGGTGCCTGGGAAGCGATTGCCCGCAAGTTGCAGCGGCGCTCCGCTCAGCTGGCTGGACGTATTGGGCGCCTGAAGGAGTATCTTGGCCCTGTCACCGGGCAGAAGCGTCACCGTGGCGATGAGCTGGCGCGCCGCAAGGTCGAGCGCAAGGATCCTCATCTTGCGAAGCTGTACGAGGCCGTTCTGCGCGAGCAGCGCATCGAGCGTGCCCGCCAGCAGGAACAGGAGCGAGAGCGGGTCAGGCAGCGCGAGAAGGAGCGTGGCCGTGATGATCGCGGTCGAGGCCGCTAGGTAGCTGTGATGCTCGCATCGTTCATCCACGACACGCAGTAGATCCGGCTTGCGATAGGGACAAAATGCCCGGCCGGAGTAAGTGACCGGCCGGGCGAGGTTCAACCTAGGGGGTCCGAGGTCAAGGCCGGCAAATAGATTGTGGTAATGACACCTCGATTACATAGGCGGTCGCACCGCGCAGGCGCGTGTTGAGAATGCTGATCAGCTACTGGCGACTGGATCTGCCAGCTCGGCCGTCATGAACCGGGGAAGGCCGGTTCTGCCCGGCTTGGTCGTGATCCTGAACACCTGCCCGAGCGGTTCTTCGTCCATCGCAGGGCCGCCCTTGGCAGGCCGGTATTCCTTGTCGAAGAACACGCTCAACCGGTGCTGCTCGCCCGTTCCCGTGTCGGTGAAGTAGCAGAGCAGGTTGGCAGACTTCCCCCACGCCCGGTCATCGAGCCGGCCGGTCCAGCTGCCATCGGGCGCGTTGTTCCCGTAGGCGCCGAGCAGATCGGACGGGTGGTTGATCAGGGCGTATATCTGGGGGCGCATGATCGCTACTCGTTAGGCGGGAGCAGGTTGACGCCACCCTCCTGGTTTGCCGATCCCTTCTTCATCTTCAGCGCACGGCTGTACAGGGTTCGCGGAGGCTCGACGCCCGTCACCGCGCGGTAATCAGCAGCAAAGTCGGCTTGCATCCCGGCTGCGGATCGCTCGACCTCGCGCCTGCTTGCGAGCAGGAAGATCATGTCCAGGAAAACGGTGAAGGCGACGATCCCGATCCGGCCGTTAGGACTGAGACCCGGGACGGTGATCAGGCTCGCCACCACCGCAAAGATCAGCCCGTGCATGACCAGCATGGCATCCTTGTACTGCGTCCAGATGCTGTCGATGCGTTGCCGGTGCTGGCTCTCGATCTGGAGCAGGGCGAGCAGCTGATCCTTTGCCTCATTGTTCACTCGGCCGGTCTCCGTTGCCGTTGTGCGCTAAGTGGACCGGGTACAGGTTGGTCACGGATCATCAAAGCGTAAGAAAACAGTGCGATGAACCTATGTTGTGGCGCCCATCCATTACGAAGCTGGACCCTAAGCACTATATTGCGAAGAGGAGATCGCATCATGAGCGCAGCGGGCTTCAATGAAATTGCGGACGCGATCGAGGCCAATCTGGAGCATCTGCACCGGGAGCGCTGGAACGAGCGTACAGCCGAGCTTCACGCCCAAGTCGCGCATCCTCCAGAAGGGGTGAGCCCAGAGCAGGCTGCCCAAGCGCTTCGAGATCATTATGACGATCGGTTTCGCCCGGAGAGCAGCCGGGTCGTGTTGCTGAAACAGGCTGCGATGAACCTAGTAACCAAGCGTGGTGATCTCACCGAAAGTCTGGTCGATCAATAGCGCTCCATACCGAACGCTAGGTGTTTGATCCCACGGTTTGATGGTGCGATCCTTTCGTTGCAATGGAAGGAGGCCGTATGGGACAGGTACGTCACGGGAGCGCCACGACCACGCACGCCGTCCGAGCAGCAATACAGCGATCGCAAGCTTCGCTCGCGACACTAAGCCGGGAGCTTGGGATCAACCCAAAGACGGTGGCGAAGTGGCGTAAAAGGGTGACGGTCGAGGATCTGAAGACTGGGCCGAAGGCCCCTCATTCAACCACCTAGTCCAAGGCTGAAGAGGCAATGGTTGTGGCGTTCCGGCGCCACACACTGCTGCCGCTCGACGACTGCCTCTACGCCTTGCAGCCGTCGATCCCGCAGTTGACGCGCTCAGCGCTGCATCGTTGCCTCCAACGGCACGGCATCTCCCGCCTGCCGGACATCGAAGGCGACAAACCGAAGCGGCAACGCTTCAAGCGCTATCCGATCGGTTTCTTCCACGTCGATATTGCCGAGGTGCAGACCGCCGAAGGCAAGCTCTATCTGTTCGTTGGCATCGACCGCACCAGCAAGTTTGCGGTCACGCAGCTAGTCGACAAGGCTGACAGGCGGACGGCTTGGGAGTTCCTCGAACACCTGCTGAAAGCCGTACCATACCGCATCCACACCATTCTGACGGACAATGGCATTCAGTTCGCCGAGCAGCCGCGCAACCGAAACACCGCCTGGTCCCGCCAAATGCGCTTCGACATGATCTGCGAGGCCAACAACATCGAGCACCGGCTCACCAAACCGAACCACCCATGGACCAACGGTCAGGTCGAGCGCATGAACCGGACCATCAAGGAGGCGACGGTCAAACGTTTTCACTACGAGAGCCACGACCAGCTGCAGACGCACCTCGCCGACTTCATGGCCGCCTACAACTTTGCCCGCCGGCTCAAGACGCTCAGCGGCCTCACACCCTACGAATACATCGCCAAGATCTGGACGTCAGAGCCAGACCGGTTCATCGTCGACCCGATCCACCAGATGCCGGGACTAAACACCTAGTCTTCCTCGCATAGCGAGTGAGTGATCGCTTATCGACTATCGCGCATCAAAACATACAAGAATAATTAGATAGGTTATCTGGAAGATTTAGCTGGCTGGCGACAAAGTATATCACAGTGCCCGCGAGTACTCGGCCGCATGGCGGCAGAAGACGGCAACCGCCACAGGCGGCCACAATCCACAATGCCGATCGTGCTGGGCGCTGGTTGATCAGGGCAAACGCCGGATCCTTTACATCATAAGCGATTGTTAAGATCAGCCAACTAGGATTTTTGCCATCCTAGCATCTTGGCTCATAAAAACCATTTTCTGCTATTAAAAAGTACCGAGGGTAAAGTGCGATGACGAGGGCAGGAGGTTCATTCATTTCTCAAATTTGCAATGACCTCTTTATGGTCGTCGCCTGATAATAACGACTTTTCGATTTCTGCGATTACCGGAGCATTGACCGCGAATTTCCTCGCAAAGAATGCGGACGACGCCTTCATTGACTGTTGATCATGCATCTCAAGAGTCTCAGGGGAAGGCGCATCAGGATGCCAGCGAGTAAATCGATAAGGATTACGATAGATGCGCAGATCTCGACTATTTCCAAGAACTGTGTTAATAAAGCACTCGTCAGCATGCCAGCGGCTCTGCAAGTACCTCATTAACCGCAGATCTTGCGACGAAAGATTAAGTAGCGTATTGGCGCAGCTTCTATTCGCGGTAAACCATTGACTTCCCACGTAGCAAAGATAGTCATTATCAAACGGTCTAAACGGTGATTTTACAGGAATCCGAAAAGATCGATTTTTCGAGACGTTATTTGTACTTGAAAGCGCTATCCTTGCGTGTAAGTAGCGTTTAGTAGCCAATCCTTCATCAGAATGATGAACAAGGGCTGGATCCTCTTTGCCAAAATGCCTCTGTGGAGAAGGGTGTCGCAGAGGACGAAGATCCATCAGCGCGTCGGCACCGCAGTTCTCGAGAACGCGCTGCACATATGCAGCTGACTTGATTGGAAAGTCGGCGGCGCTCAATAGCGTAAACCAGGCTGGGTTGTGATCGCGGTATAGAAGCTTAATCGACCGCATCACGCCCGACGTTACGCTCCATTCTCCCCAGCCTGTTCTCTCCGGGTTGTCAACAAACGAAACGTTATCAGAGAAGGCTGAATGATCTACCGAGCTTTGCGCAAAGTCATGGTGGCAAACTATTGGTGGAGCGCAATATAGTTCTGTTAGTGCGGTGCATAGCCTAGCTAGCTGAGAAGGTTGATTATGAGAGACAATTACAAAGCCGAACATAGTGTCCTCAAAAAATAACTATCTGGACGAGGTGCGAGCGCACTCTAACAAGAGTAGAAGCTGATTTAAGGATCTTCTTAGCGCCCCTCGAGATAGCTGCCTGAGACGAAGCATAATAAACTGGTACGCAACGGACGATATGGACTGTTAACACAAAACACAATGAAAGATCAGTCACGTATCTTGGAGCGCTGGTCTAATGCCGCCATGCAGACCTCCAACTAAACCTATGCGCTACTAGACTATATAAGCTCGCGTCTAGAGACCCGCTGCTGTTCGCCACACGGAAGGGGTTAATTTGGGGAATTCCGGAACGAAGCCTCACTGCAGACCTATACAACTGCTGGTTTTTTGCCTCATTGTGCATCCGCATTGCAAATCCCCGTAATGCCTGCGACTTGGAGTCTTTAAAACTGCCATCCTACTAGCGTGACGCACGCTTGGCTACAATGGCAAGCCCGTGGAAGTGGGGCTGCTTGACCCCACCGAGATACGCGCAGTAGGCGTGATCGTGTCGAATGTTAGCAGGTTTCGGCGGTGCGGCTGTTCGACACGCTCGGCATAATAAGACACACTGATACCGGCGACCTATCTGACGGCAGCGTGCCTTTATAATCACGAGACCGTTGTGCCCATCGGTACTGCGAATCCTGTCCTCGATAATGACGGAGCGTTTAGCCGAAGCTCGACCAGATCGACTGCAGTAATCTACGGGCAATCTCAAAGGGTGCAAACAGAACTTGATAGCTCGTTAGCAACATTGAGCTCTGGTCGGGGCCGCCGCCTTACTGGAGGAATAGCCCCGGCCATCGTTACGGCATTGCAATAGCTTCAAGCGCGGCACGTCGCTTGGGCGTTTCCACCAAGGCCTGCCCCGCATATTCGCGCATTCCCCACGATCCATACTGCGAGATCGTACCAGTCGCAGAGTAGAGCGTCAGCGTGTCACCCATTTGCGTCTTCCAGTCCGCAATGAAGCGCTTGTAGATATCAAACATCAGCGGACTACGCTGCAACGTTGTGTCCAGCGTCGCCTTGGCCGACGGTGCGATAACGTGCTGCCCGCCTTCATAAGAGATGTAGCGCTTGCCGTATTTGTCCGCAATCGCCTTATTTTCGCGCGATTTAGCAAGGGTACTTACTCGCATCGCCTCTAGAGAAACAAAAAGGCTTGGCAGGTCAGTGACATAAGCGTTTGCGCCGTCGTAAAGATTAAACCCGAAGTACGGTGCAGTTGCAAGTGCATCGACCCATTGAGCCGTATCCTTGAAGCTCAGGATTTGGCCGGCGGTCCAGGGGTTGTCGTTCTGCGCACTGACGACACGTACCAGCCTAGCCGGATTGTCCGCGAACGCTCCAGTCAACAGCTTGTGCATCCAAACCGACTTCTCTGCATAACGCATCAGTCCATTACTGTACTTGTCCGGCGAAAGCTTCTCGGCGATGCCTTCGTTCAGTGCCTGATTCGCGACCGGGAAGGTGAAGTTCCAGACTTCGTTCGAGAGCTCGAAATAAGCTCGGCGGCTGGGTGCTAGCCGGTCATGAACCAGCTTGGCCATGTTGCGGATATAAGTCTCATCGGCGTTGTAGGGGACGGTAAACCATGGGTCCGATTGCACCGCGTTGGCAAGATCGATCTCATGTTCCAGCGCGGTACCGTCAACGCCACTCTTGTCTAGCGTCGATCTATCTGCCCACGTCACGCTAGCAGGGTTCCCGTTGACGTTCGACCAGTCAAGGAAGCGCAAAACGCCGAACGGCTTCATGTCATCGACAAAACGCTGGTCGAATTGGCCGTTCGCGATCAGACCGGGTTCGCGACAATCGAGCCCACGGAACGGCGCCGATGCATTCGCTTCCGAAACATAGACGAGGATGTTCGGCCGAATGCTGCTAGTCTTGCCCGGCCAAGTAAACGACACTCGGTTGTTGGCGCCGACTGCGCGCGTATCGCCGTCGATCCTGACCGTACCGCTGCCGAGCCATGTACAGGTAACCGCCACGTCCTTGCCCGCCCATACCGGCTGCGGCACGTTGATTGGCAGCGCTCCGGCATTAGTCGGATAGCCATAGCTGTTGAGCTTGCCGGCGACCATCGTGCCCCACCCCGAACTGGGGTCGGCCCACGGGCTGGATGCCTGCGCCAAGTTCGCGAAGATGCGCTCGGTATTGTAATAGACGCTGCTGGCTACGTTGACGCCGAGCCGTAGCGAGCGTCCTAAAGGGTTGGTTGGGACTGCTACGGGCACAGGCGTCGAGGTCGGAGTGGGTGGCGAGCTTGGTGCCCGCGTTCCGGGCACGACGAGGATCGGGTAGTTCGCGCTAAAAGGTTCCTTCTGCTCCGCCCAGGCGCCTGCCGCGACAAAACAAAGGAGGGTAGTAGCCATTAAGCGGCGCTTTGTACTGGTCGATTTCGTAGGCTGCGCGATGAGGTGCATGGAGGGCCCGTTCTGACGAGAGGGCAGCCGCGCGCGAACAGCGCGATGCCCTGTTTATCGATGATGGAGAACAGGCCGGGAGAGATCGTTGCCTCCGTCCTGTGTTTTCCTCAAAGCGCCGGCACTGTCTTGATACAAGACGATTTCTCGGGCGCGTCGACCGCCGGTGCATTTGGCGGGACGAACCCCCCTAAACGGGGGGAACTCGTCGCTGCTTGCCCTTTCAAATCAAGCCATTGATCAGCCGGCCGAGTAGAGAAGCGCGCTGTCATCTAGGCCGAGAGTGCGTGTCAGTGTTCGTTGTGTGGCGAACTTGGCCGCCGGTAGACACGCCCAACCCGCCGTATACCGTATTCCGCCGTTAGATCGGCTGCTCCGAACTTCGTCCGGTCGATGAGCTCAATCACCGGCGTGCTCGTCTCCGCCTGCCTTAGCGCGAAGGCAATCTGCCCGTCCGTGTACCTTAACTTCTTCATGTCTCCAGCTCGTGTGCTCAAAGGCTCTACAGCTTCGGAGAGACTCGCTCAGACGGGGCAAGAAACGGAAGACGTCACCTGTGCTCAAAAGGACCGATATTGGTGCTGCTCGTGACCTCACCGATCCGGACAGTTCCCGCTGGGGGGCTCTTCGATGCGCACGGTACGACGGCCATCTCGCAACTCTCTGCGGCGTTAATGTTCCCCGATACGTCTCTTGCCAGCTTGACCTGCATTTAGGAGCGAGCCAGCCAACCCAACAAGGACGACAATGACCGTGATATTTCGGCCGCCAACGCCGGTAAACACAAACATCATTGTCAGAGAGCAGATAGCAGCGAAAACTATCGATATCGCAACTTGGTCTTCAAGTAGAGCTCCTTCTCTCAACTTAAAAAGTGCAACCAGCGGTGCTACAAGGGTAAAAGCGTAGAGCACAAGACCTAACAAGCCACTCACTAGTAGCACGTACAGATAGCTGTTGACAAAGTCTACCTGACCTTCCCCCTGAACAAGATCTCTAAGCTCAAATTTGACTCTATCCAAGCTAGTGCCAAACAGCAGATGATTCCTTGACTCTTCTAATCCACGGCTAAAAAGGTCTTGACGATAGTCCCGGCTCACAGAGCCTGTGTTGCTTAGACCTAGCATGTTACCAACGCGAGGTACGGCTAACCCAGTGCCGTATATTAATAGCCCGGCAAAGAATGTGAACAGCGCAGGTTTTAATAATGACGCTGATCTGCCACTGACCATTTGAAGAGCAGCGTAGAAGACAATCAAGCCAAGCCAAGCCCCGCGTGACTGCGGCGCAAATAGGCCAAAAAGCAGGAAAACCACCATCGCGTAATAATTGAGCTTGAAGCGGAAAAGCCAAGACGATGCCAGTAGTGAGCCTGTGCCAAGTGCAAGCCAAAGGGCGAACGTAGTTGGCTCAACGAATGGGCCAGGCGATCTTAGAAATCCTCCGCGAAGCTTGACGGCTGCGCCTTGACCTAGTTCAATGCCATAGTGCCCATATACCTCTCTAAATAGCGGCCATGATGTGTTGGCTTCAAAAATTGCTATTGCCGACAAGCCCGCCGTAGCAGCTATTAATCCAATTACAACCAAACGAACATCATAGCCAGACGTTATGCAGCGGCGTACGACGAAGAATGGAATGATAACTGACAGCGTTAGATCAAGCGTGACACGTAAGACGTTTGTGAACGAAGTTTCTCGTGCTCCCGCAATCAACAAGACCAATAAGAAAGAGCTAATACATAACGCTGATAAATACGATCTTGTGGGGCTATGTCTACCATAATTTAGCGTCCATAACGCGGCACCAACAGCCAAGGTTGTAAAGCCCGTTATAGGTAGAAGCATCATAGACCCGATGTGGGTCGTGAGGCCGATAACCGGCGAGAGAAGCATTGAAAATATAAATATCGGCACGATTTCCTCCCGTCCTCTCGCAAACAGAGGAACCGTGAGGCTGCAAAGAACTAAGTAAACAATTATAGAAGGGCTGAAGAAGGTGACTGCTACACTATAGAGGCTTACCCACGGCAGGCGCATGACAAACGGGTGTCGCCATTTCCTACTAATGGCGATGATAAAGCCGATCACTCCGGCCAGTAGCGGCACGGATACGTAAATCGCTAGCTTAAGCATTCGTGACCTCTGCTCGTGTCGAACGCCGCACTGCGGCAGCCGCCTATATAAAGCCGAGGTGCTAACGGTCCATCCTCCTTCCGGACACAGCGCCGAGACAACCGCGAGGACCATCAATGTGGGGCGGAGGTTATGCCGTAGACCAGCTTCAGCAGGATTGAGCCGCTAAATTTCATCCAGCGGAATGTTGCCACTTTAGGTAGTCGGCATGAAGTGCTCTGAACGGCGCACCGCAAAACGACGTCAGGAGAGAATGCATGGCACGGGTCGCAATCGTTACGGGTGGTACGCGCGGGATCGGCGAGGCGATCAGCCGGGCGCTGCACGAGGCCGGCATGACCGTCGCCGCCAATTATGCCGGCAACGACGAACGCGCCAAGGCCTTCACCGATCGCACCGGCATTCGTGCCTTCAAATGGGACGTCGCCGATTACGACGCGTGCCAGGCGGGGTGCGTGCAGGTCGCTGCAGAGCTCGGGCCGATCGACGTGGTCGTCAACAACGCGGGCATCACCCGCGACGGCACCATCATGAAGCTGACCTACGAAGCGTGGAAGGAAGCGATCGACACCAATCTGGGCGGCTGCTTCAACATGGCGAAGGCGACCTTCCCCGGGATGCGCGAGCGCAAATGGGGGCGGATCGTCAATATCGGATCGATCAACGGTCAAGCCGGGCAATATGGCCAGGTCAATTACGCCGCCGCGAAATCGGGCATCCACGGCTTTACCAAGGCGTTGGCGCAGGAAGGCGCGAAGACCGGCGTCACCGTCAACGCGATCGCGCCGGGGTATATCGACACCGACATGGTCGCCGCGGTGCCCGCCGACGCGCTGGAGAAGATCGTCGCCAAGATCCCGGTCGGTCGTCTTGGCCAAGCCTCGGAAATCGCCCGCGGCGTCGCGTTCCTGTGTTCGGAAGAGGCGGGGTTCGTGACCGGATCGACGCTGAGCATCAATGGCGGACAACATATGTACTGATGCACGTAGCCGATTGTGCGGCTTACGTCAGTATCTCCCGCTCGCTTGATCGGCTTTCACTCAAGCCGCCCAATTACCACATAGCGCGACTTATCATGTCAAGATAGCGATGCGCCTGCGGAAGAAATTGCCTTCGAAAAGGAAATCTGCGCTGATCGAAGTCGCGACGACAAAGCGCAGTTGGCTTTACGAGGTCGGAGCAGAGTCCACCCAACTCCTCGGTGCTTAGAAAATCGAGGGGCGCATATCGTTTGACTTGTAAACGTACAAGCCAAAGCCATAAAGGGCCATCTTGACGCCTGGTCTGACTGGCAGAACATTCGAGGCATCAAGCACGAATAAACCGTAAAGCGCGAGCACCCCAAAAAGCGCCGTCTGACGTAGCGACGGTCGACCTGATATCGGCGAAGCGTTTTCTACTGCCGGTTT
Source organism: uncultured Sphingomicrobium sp. (assembly GCA_964243335.1). Taxonomy (GTDB): domain Bacteria; phylum Pseudomonadota; class Alphaproteobacteria; order Sphingomonadales; family Sphingomonadaceae; genus Sphingomicrobium. Next base: position 38,451 of record CAXTED010000011.1, read on the forward strand.
TACCCTCTTGCGCAGCTCTAGAACTGGTTTCTCAATAAGATGCCACGATGCAACAGCGAAGAGCAAGGTAATTGGGAGAGCGATTACAAGGTTGACATACCATTCTCGATGGTTCGGCAAGAAGTGGGTAACTGCTTGCTGAATGGGAAAGCCATAAATGTAAATTCCATAGCTATAGTCCCCACGATGAAAGAAGGGAAGCCTTGGGAGTTTGCAGAGTCCTACAAAAGCAACACCGTAAATCATTCCGGGAATTGCCACATAGACGAGTAACAGCAATCCAGTCCGCTCAACAATATATATCAAGCCATAACCAACGCACAACGCCATAATTGCAAGACGTCCGTCAAAAGGAATTGTGTCACGATATAGGTATATGATATTACCGCACAAGAAGGCATAGATTAGCACACTAGCTGGTAAGACCTCTCCCAACTGACCGGAGGGAAATAGCAAACCGGTAATAATTGTGATTGCAAGATAAACTAGGGTAACAATCGACATGGCCTTACGGCTACGATATAGCTTTGTCAGAAGCAGCATTGACATGATGACATAGCAAAGTATTTCCGGTCCGACGGTCCAAAGGGCGAAGTTCACCAGTTCTGGCGCCGGATTTGTCAGGAATAGGCCAGGCAGCGAGAACCTCACTCGCCCGACAAGAGAACCGAAATACTCAAAAAACATTGGATCGCTAAAATATCGGCTCAGTGGATAGGCTGTCAGAAGAGGGCCGAGGATAAGCGCTGAAATCATGATTTCAGTGAACAGAGCTGGTAGGATTCTAAGAACCCGAAAAGTAATGAACTTCTTTAGCTCGCCAACGCGGATTGCACTGCCCATAACTAGAAATCCGCTAAGACCGAAAAACATCGGCAGCAGTGAAGCCAAGTAAACGGGCACAGGAAATCGTGGAAGTGATTGACCGTAAGCTTGGCCATAGCTTATACTGAAGCTGTGCCACACTAAGATGCTCAAGGCCAAGCCGATCCGGAGATGATCGAAGCCCGGGCCCAAGCCGTTTAGATCAATGAGCCGCTTATGTAATGTTGTCTTCACGCTTTCCCCGACGATCGATTTGGCTGCTTTGGTGTCATTAGCAGCCGACTGGACAATGGCAACGTGAGAGGCGGTCGGGCGTACCGCGCGACCTCGCTTGAGGCTTGCGGAAGGGAACTCCGCTTCCTGCGTAGTGGATGACGGGCACTTTGGATGTCGTGTTTCACGAATGCGCGGTGTACTCGTGCCTCTACACACAAGCCTCACTTAGTCGCTGTGAGGACAGCCGGGTTGGCGAGATTGCGAGCCGCGTCGAGAGCCATCTGGAGCATCTATACCGAGTGCGCTAGAGGGAGCGCGCTGCCGAGCTGCATGCCAAAGTTGTCTGCCCTTCGGAAAGGGAGCTCAGAACGGGCTGTTCAGGCACTTCGTGCCCTTCAAATACAGAGATTGGCCGGAGACCAGCCGCGTCGTCTGCCAAGACAAGTTGCGATGAACCGTACTGCCAAGTCATCATGCAGCTTTGTGCAGCGCCTTGTCCGGCAAGAAAGCACTAGCGAGAAACAACTCAGGGAGCTTCGATATGAATCGTCATTAGGGTTCTATTAATATCTGGTGAATTTAAGTTACAGTATGATTTACGAATAGCTTACCACCTGTCGGTACATTGCTCCCTTGTGATTGGGAGTAACCGGGTGGGACGAAGCGGCTTTGTTGGCAACGCAGAAGCGCAGAGTCTTCGCGTGTGGGGTCGAGCCGTGCGCGTATGGCTTGCGCTTTCCGGCGCATCGCTTCTCGCGGCATGTGGCGGTAGCGGTAGCGGTAGCGGTAGCGGTAGCGGGTCGGGGCTCGCCGCTGCGGATGCGGTAACCGTCGTGCCATCCGGCACGGCATCGCCCGTGCCGACGCCGACCGCTACGTTTACGCCAGTTGTGACCCCCACACCGACGCCCGCTGTAGCGCCGACGCCGTCTACAACACCAACGCCCGTTGTAACGCCGACGCCGGCCCCCACGCCGACGCCTTTCCCAATCCCAACGGGGTCCGTATCGACGCCAGAGAAGGGGTCGTTTGAGCTCGCAGTGAACGTGGCAGGAAGTATTTACTACAACACTGAACGCACGTTTGCGAACCTGGCGCTTCATTCGGGCGGTTGGAGAGATCCAAGCGCTTCTTGGGGCGACATGGCAGCGGACAAGCTCACCACCGCAGGTAACCCCGCGAGCTCTGGGGCTCTAGCTCTGAACGTTCCCCAAGCGGTCTGGTCGGGCGTTGCTACGGCGGTGACATGCACCTGGGAGGGTAGCGGAACCGTGACGCTTGACGGCGATGTCCGATCGGGAGCGGCCGACAAACGCGTCTCATTCACATGGCCGGGGATAGACCGCATTAAGAACCCGACAGGGCGACCAAGCATCATCGTCTACCTGAAAAACGCTACCGCGGCCGACCCGTTCAGAAACCTCGATTGTCGCGAGCCGGGCCTCGAAGTCGTCGGTCAGTTCGATAAACGCGCGATCGACGATTTAAAGCCGTATAGCGTGCTGCGCTACCTTGATTGGTCGGGCGCTAACAACAACCCCGTGAGCGTCACTTGGGACACGCGTGCGGTGCCCGGCTGGTTGTCGCCCGCAGGCGTCGACGGCGTGCCGATCGAGCAAATGATCGACCTTGCCAATGCGGCAGGAGCGGATCCCTGGTTCACGGTCGCCTACAATGCCGATGAGAATTACATCCGCAACATGGCCAAGCTGGTTCATGATCGGCTTGCGTCCGGCCACAGGGCGTACTTCGAGCTATCGAACGAGGTCTGGAACTTCAGCTTCTCTGTTGCGAGACAAGCCCTCGACGAGGGCATCGTGGAAGGCTTGAGTACAGATAAATATACTAACAACCTGCTCCGCTATGCGGAGAAGTCGGTGTGGATGCACAAGATGTTGACTGAGGCATTTGCCGACGACCCACGTCGCCTAGTGCGCGTGGTCAGTTCACAGAATGATAATCCGTGGACTGGTCAACAAATTCTACAATACCGTGATACAGCCCAGTGGGTGGATGCACTTGCTACTGCTCCGTATTTTGGCCACAGCTTCTTCTCGGGCGCAAATGCGGGGGTGACGGATCTATTCACCTTATTCGTCTCGCTTGAGGCCGCACGCGTGAACGCGATTGTAAAGGCTAAAGAAAACAAGAACACAGCGGATAAATACCGCAAGCGCTACATCGCGTATGAGGCAGGCCAACATATAGTTGCCGCAGACGCTAACGCTGACACTGCCGCAGCTATGCAGCGCAGTCCGATGATGTACGACATTTACAAGCGGTTCATTACCGACTGGAAGGCGGAAATTAACGATACCATGGCGCTGTACTCTGCCACGGGCACAATATCGCAGTATGGCGCTTGGGGAATCCGCGAATATGCCGGGCAACCGCTTGCCGACACGCCAAAGCGACGAGCGGCGCTCGAGTTTGCGCGGTGATTTCGGGAAGACTGTAAAATGATCACCAATTTACGACAGCACTATTGTTGGGTCAGTAAGCTTTATAGTTACCTAACTGTTCGAGGCCTTGCTCCGAACTACGACGATATGGGTGCCTTTACAAAGCATCGCATGTTGGTAATGCCAAGGTTTGATCAATCGAGCTGGTTGCTTCAGCTAGGGCTTTAGGTCATTCACAGGCAAGGCAATGGCTGTTGCCATCCGCGCCTGAGAGGAAGTTGGCGGCGAGTTTGTCGTAGCGTTTGACGACACGACGGAACTCTTCGAGGGGGCACGAGGCGTTTTCGATGAGGTGTCGGTCGCGGTAGCAGTCCTTGCCGTATCGATGGTCCGCTTGCGGTTGCGCATGCCCGGAACGAATGGGACAGCACAAGCGTCGCGTAACGAGCGGAGCAGCCGGTCCCGCCTCGTGCTCCCTTCGGCGGGCTCAGGACAGGCTTGTCAGCCATCAGAAATGACATGTGGCTAGCCGTCTCGAGTACCGCAGGGGTGGTTTCATCGCCGAGCCTGCCCGTTGTCAGCATCAGCGCACGAGCGTGGCCAATGACGTCGTTGAGCGCGTGGACCTTGATCGTCCAGCGCCCCGGGCGCGGCAGTTGTTTGGTGCAAGCGTACCTTTCCCGCAAACGCGTTCGTTGTGCCTTGATGTACGTGCTATTCGATTGCAGTGCGCTTCGTCACTGCACCCATCCTCCTGCTTGAGCCAGAAACCCCGATGCGACGAGCGGCCGATCCGATTGTAAACCGCCGTCGACGGACTATCGTCAGCCGGGCACCAGCGGCTGCCGACTTTCAGCGCCTGCAGGATGCTCGCGGATTAGCCCACAGGCATCGACGCGCCGAGAATGTGGCCGGCTTTTTGGAAGATAGGTTTCGATTGACGCCTCGAAAAGGCCAAGCATCTTAAGCCAACCGAGATACATTCTTCCCCCCTCACGCGATATTTAGACCGGCCGCATGGACAGCCCAAAGTAGAATACCGTTAAGCAAAGTGCCTATGCCAAAACCCACTAATCCGAGCGCGATGATCGCAAACTCCTTAGGTAAATCTAATAGGTTATGTTTGGACAAAACAAACCACGCATAAATCTGAGCAACCATCTCTATTGTAGCGACGACCAGTATAAGTCCGAACGCACCGCCAATCCTGAAGCCTATTAAGCCCGCAACGGAATAGTACACTATTCTAGCTATGTTAGTTGCTAGGGGAAAAAAGGAATGACCCGATACGATCATAATATCATTCGCCGCGGCATTGCCAAATGAGAAGAATGCGCCAACAAGCAAGATTTGGAGATAGATTGAGGAGCTCTGGTATCTTGGATCGTATAAAGCCTCTATAACTATCGGCGCACACCCTGCTAATATGCCAACGCCGGCAGCGTAGAGTAAGTGAAAGTTCATTCTTTGATCATAATAGGTCTGGCGAAGATTCTCAGGTTGGTATCTCGCGACCTCACCGTATCTTGGCAGCAGGATACGGCCACCATACGCGCCAGCAACTCCAGCCGGAACAGCTGACAATCCCGCTGCCACAACATACAGGCCAAAAACCGACAACGGAAACGCCTTGGCAAGTATTATCTTGTCTGCCTGACTGATGATTAATGTTAAAATTGTCGAGCCAGTTATAAACTTTGAGAACCTCCACATTTCAACAGCTCGGGCGCGACTAAACCGCCATCGGTGCCGAATTCCAGGAAACATATAATAGCTTAGCCAAACACGCAGACATTGACCTATCATGTTGCCTATCAATATCGCCCAGAAGCTTTTGATTATACAAGCCAAAAGAATGGTAGAACAGAGATTAATGGCCTGAGTCAAAAGATCAAGCTGGCTAAGCCTCTTAATCTGCCGACCACGAAGTGCCAGCAGTGCTCCAAGGGAGTCCAGGCCATCAATAGCAAAGGTTAGCGAGCTAAGTGCGATTGCGTACTGAAGCTCATCCTTTCCTAAAAACTGTGCAATTGGGTGAGATAACACCAAAATGGCTACTGTTAATACAATCGAGCGTATTAATCGGAGGGTCCAGAGCTCGTTGATAAAGTCGGGGTCCTCGGCTCCCCGGTGTCGCATAATAAATGCGGTAATACCTATGTCGCTTAGGAGTCCGAAGGTCACTAGCACAGAGGTTATAATCGCTATGATGCCAAAAGCCTCTGCTGTAAGAAGCCTTGTCATTATGATTGAGCCGAGTAGGCGTAATCCGTTTTGCATAACTAACGTACCCGCAACGACGCTTGTTTCGCCTCCTATCTTGGAACGGATCGCAGGAATTACTGACAGTAACTTCATTGACGTAGGGCCTTACTCTTTTCCAGCTTTTACGCATCCTGATACGAATGCCGTCGCACGATATGGCGGCGTCAGAAACGTCACAGCAGCGGCATCCGGTAGAGCGTTTTCGTCGCAAGCTCGAGGGCTGATAGCAGGATCTACGGTCAAATTTTGCACGGGCATCCCGGGGTGGTGCGGATATCTGGCGCCCTTACTTTGTAGCAGCAGGGCTGGCGGGCAGGGGCGCTGGTGGATTAACGAGCTCGCGCGAGGCGATCTAGTGGCGGTGAGACCAGCGTTAGATGGCCATCACAAGGATCAGATTACCGGTCGCAACATGACGTCCTCCCTGTTTTTTCATCGAGTTTGAGTGAGAGTTTTCCGGCCCTGTAGAGCCTTCGGGCAAGGAGCTAGGACATGAAGAAGTCGAGGTACACGGACGAGCAGATCGCCTTCGCTGAAGCAGGCGGAAACCGGCACGCCGGTGGCCGAGGGCATCCGCCGGATGGGAATTTCGTAGCAGACGTTCTACCGATGGAAGAAGGTTTATGGTGGTCTCTGCGTTGGCGAGCTGAGGCGCCTGAAGCAGCTCGAGGATGAGAACCGACAACTCAAACAGCTCTTCGCCGACCTGAGCCTGGACAAGCATATCCTGCAGGACGTTCTGGCAAAAAAGCTCTGACGCCTGGACGGCGACGCGAGCTCGTCGCGTACGTCCAGGCGTCCCATGCTGTCAGCGAACGGCGCAGTTGCTCGGCGCTGGGTGTCGAGCGGTCGTCGGTGCGCTACATCTCGCACAAGCCGGATCAGACACCGCTGGTGATGCGCATCCGTGATCTGGCGGCAACGCGTACGCGCTATGGCTACTTCCGGATCTACATACTGCTGCGTCGGGAAGGATGGGTCGTGAATCACAAGCGCGTGTACCGGTTGTAGAGAGGATGGACTGAGCCTTCGGCTCAAGAACCCCGCCGCAACGTCAGCACAGCCAACCGCGAACGGCAACCTGCGGCCTCGGCAGCCAACGAGATGTGGTCGATGGACCCTTCGACAAGCTCACGAGGGCCTTCGTCTCGAACGCACTGCTCGACGGCCGGCGCTTGCGGGCGCTGACGGTGATCGACGCGTTCACTCGCGAGGCGCTGGCGATCGACGTCGACCAGGGCATCAAGGGGGAGCAGGTGGTCGCGACGATGACGCGGATCTCGTCGATCCGCGGCGCACCCAGGACCATTCGGATGGACAATGGCCCCGAGTTCATCTCGAAGGCGCTCGACCGCTGGGCTTACGAGAACGGCGTCACGCTGGACTTTAGCCGGCCAGGCAAACCGACCGACAACGCGTTCGTGGAGTCGTTCAACGGCCGCTTCCGCGACGAGTGCCTCAACGCCCACTGGTTCCTGTCGCTGGCGGACGCCCGGGCCAAGATCGAAGCCTGGCGGCGGGACTATAACGAGAGCCACCCTCACACCTCGCTTGGCTGGCTGACGCCGGTCGAATATGCAGCCGCAGCGGCCAAGATCGCCGCTGAATGAACGCCGGAAACTCACCCTCAGCCTGTATGAGAAACCGGGGGACCCTCAATGGCAAGTCGGGCGATGTGTCGTGACGGCACAAGGCATGGGTGACGCTACTGCCATTCGAAATTACTGACGGCCTCGGTTGAGCCAACAATCAGGCGATCCGACGCGCTCTTCAGCATCCGGGCCGGCAGCGCTCATCATCTGGTGTAGCCGGAATGAAGTTCGCAACCTGCCACATGATCGGTAGCCGGCAATCGCGGGCCGCGATGATCGCCTCAAAGTTTTGCGCGATGTCGAGCGGCACCATCCCGCTTGAAAGGCGGTCAGATTGCCCTAACTTGCCTTTAGTCGTCAATCTGGCCAAGCGTAGCTCTTGTTCCAGTAGGAGGCAAGGAAGAGGATCGAATGGGCCATGAGATGTGTAAAAGCTGTGGCGGAACAGGTGAGATCGATGCCCCGCCACCAAGGAACGGCAGGGAGATCTGTGTTGATTGTCAGAGCGTTAGAAAGGAGTACCTCGTTACGATCCTCCGGCGAGTGTTTGCCCGACTTTTGATGCCTCAGTCGCGCTAGTTTGCCTGCGGGGGCATTCCGAAATGCTTATAACGGATCGGCACCAACTGCGATTGTTATAAAGAATCATGCTAAGATCGACGCACCATTAGTAGTTTCGCTATTCCGTAAGCAGCGCCTCACGTCAGTGGTCATGATGGCTAGGTTCTCATCCATCGTTCTCAGCTGCCGTGCCGGTTACCGCCGAACACAAACTCACCGACGATCCCTCGTTACGACAGAGCACGCTGACGACGGTCGTATTATCTTTGATGGTGGTACCAATATCGACAATAGCGCCTCAGCCGATCTGAGTGCGGCGCTTCCCATGGCCTGCATCGGCCGCCACCTGCTTGGCTCGATAGCTGTGCCGATTGCTTTCGCGCGTTAGCATTGTACGCTCTGCGTCCACTTCCGCGAAAAGCGTGCAAGACCAGCCTCTACGTCGATCGCCACCCCCTTTGGCGTTCCGATTAGGACGTTGAAAGCGTGGCCGAGCCGGCCCCGTGCTGTACGCGCCGGCTATGCTGAAGCCTGTTCAGTGCATGAGGCCTCGACTGATCTGCCATGCTCGCTGGCGTGGCATTTGCCCGAGGCAGTGTGGGCAGGCCGTGCGATGTCTGGATCGACTGATGACTAAGAAGAGCAGCTTGGCTTTTCGATGATATAAGTTCCATGTAGCGGGCGTTGCTGCCGGCTGACTCTCGACCGGTATGGAACGATTGACGTCTCGGCAAAACGAGTATTTGATGACTACCCAAGGCTCCCAATTCGATGATCGCATTACGGCTGTTATCGTCAACTATCGTACGCCTGCCATGGCGCTGGATTGCTTGGACGCACTCGCCAGAGAGCGGGCCTACTTGCCTGAGCTTTCGGTAATCCTAGTCGACGGCGGATCAGACGATGGATCGGCTGAGTGCCTTGCCGCGGGGGTGGCAGCTTCGCGCTACAACGAGTGGGTAACGCTGCTGCCACTCGAGTTCAATGGTGGTTTCGCCTGGGCAAACAACCAGGCAATCCGTCGCGCTCTCCAGCGGCCCCAGCCAGCGGCGTTCGTATACCTTGTCAACCCTGATGCCATTATCGAGCAGGGCGCGCTCGTGGCGCTAGTCGCGGCAATGCGGTCTGATCCGAAAGTGGCGTCTGCCGGCAGCCAGTTGTTCGCGCCTGGAGGCTGGGCGGTCGGATCGGCGTTTCGATTTCCTACCATCGCAAGCGAATTCTTTCGCGGTGCGAACACCCCGTTGCTAGAGCGACTGGTCGGCACAAAGCCTGGGTTGGTCAGCGCGAACGAGCCAGTCGAGGCTGAATGGGTGACTGGCGCCAGCGTGCTGTTTCGCTCCGAAGCGCTGCGCCATTGTGGCCTCTTCGACGAGGGCTTCTTCCTTTATTTTGAGGAAGTCGAACTAATGTATCGCTTACGTGCGGCAGGATGGAAGGCGTTGCACGTGCCGGGCAGTCGAGCCTGTCATATTGGCGGTGCTGCGACTGGAGTGGTCGACGGTGCCAGCGAGAAGGCGAGATTGCCTGACTACTGGTTTCGCTCCAGGCGGCGCTACTTCGTACAAACCCTAGGATCAGCCGGTGCGCAGTTGTCCGCGCTAGCATGGATGGCCGGGTATGGCATCTGGCGGATGCGCGAGCTGGTGGGGCTCGGCAGGAAGAGCGCGCACGCGCCGGGTGAATTACACGACCTGATACGCAACGGTATCGCACCAACGCCCTTCGATCGAGAGTCTGCAATTCCGCGGTGGGATGAGGCCTTCGATAAAATGCCAGCATGGGTATCACAATCGTGAAGACATCATCGTTTATTGTGATCTATCCTTGTAATGACCATATTGCTGGGCAGCGCGGACGTGACGAACTCCCTTGTTGGCGCGGTCGGCTAAGCTGAGCAAGCTTATTATTAGGTAAGTCGCGCAGAATGTAAGTAAGCCATAGCTTAGGTAAAGATACCTAGCCATCGGCTGAAATGGCAGATAGGTAAGAGCGACAGTCGCGACTATTACAGCCACATAGATATACCCGTACTGTTTACGAAGGATTGCGAACGCAATTCCTATCAACCCACAGACGCCAATGAAGGAATACAGCGTAGCTCTCATATCCGAGTATGCGCCGGATCCAATTTCGAACTGGTACGCATCGGGGATAAACATCTGCCTAAGATGGCGAGCGCACAACTGTGCAAACTGAATCGGATGATTTTCAATCCAGAGTGTGGTCGAGGTAGATAAAGTATTCATAAATTTGACCTCTCCTTTGCTCTTTATGGAACTGCGTGCGTCAGAACTAGACATCGGGTGAATCGCTGCCATACTCTCAGTGAACGCCAGTTTGTGCGGCATTGACACCTGATGATCATTATTCGCAATCGCTAGCTCCAACCCGGCATTGCTTCGTAATAGAATCGGCTTTCCCATGACAATGTCATTGCGGATTACCCACGGTGCTAGGACAAGACAAAGAGCGGCTACGGCAATCCCAGCCATCCCGAGGCGGTGCCGCCAATCTCCTTTCCTGATTAAAACGATTAAACAGCAAACGCCTACACCGATACCAAGTTGAGGACTTGTAAAGAAGGTAAGTGCAAACAGCAGCGAAGTCATAAGTATTTGCTGATATGAAGGCTGCTGGGTCTGCTTTTCAAGATCCAGAACCTGTATCAGACTTGCGGTCATGAGAAGCACTGCAAGTCCACCTTCCCAGTATCGAAAATCAAGCGATTCTTGCCCCATAAAAACAGGGATGAGGCACATGATTGTAAGTGCCAGTAGTCTTGCTGGGAAAGAAGAACCTAAGCGACCAAAAAGCGCAAATAGTAGCAGGTAGCCTATGATCATCTCGGCAGATGCAACAATTTGCAGGGCTACTTCCGCCGCCAAGGATCGCACTCCTAAAAGTCGATACGCAGCACCGGCGATCACGGGAGTAGTAGGCATGAGATGGGCAGTTGGGCCGGATGGAAACGAATAAGGATCGGCGAATCCGCGACCGGTTGCGATAGCGACAGCTACATTCGTGGCCTCCCCTGCCTGGCCGTCCCATCCACGCTTCACGGCCCAACCGAAACGTTCTAAAACCGCGATCAGCAGCAGCAAGGTGATAATCATACGTTGCACGCTTGGTCTGGCAGTCATCATATGAGCTCTCTGGCTGCTGGTCGTTTGGCGAATGATACGCAACAACGGAAATTTGCAAGTGAATGACGCTACCCCCCCTGGTAACAGACAATTTGTGGCGCTCCTCGTTGGCCTGATCATCATCGGCGGATTGTGGCTGTATGCGAAGCGTGCGCAGGAACGCGCACTTCAAAAACGAGACTCCTCGCTTTGCTGGACAGCGACCTGCCGGGACGCTGTCATTCAGCAGAACCACGATCGATCATGATGAGGGAAGCCGGTTTAACTTGCCATGGGCAAATACCGCGACGGATACCGAGGTGGTCTGCCAATGCGAATGTTAGGGTCGATTGGCCGTTGCCGCGGCATTAACCGCACGAGCGCATCGCATTGACCGATTAGTATACCCCGGCTAGCCTGTATTAATGAACTGGACCGACGTCTTTTTGGCACCAGGCCGAGGCCTTAATGCAATTTGCATGTCCATTACGGCTACACAAAGGCGAGCGCAGCTTTGCGAGGACAAGGGTATCTGCAAGTGCTGCGAGTGCGCACAAGCCGAGATCTACGGGCTGTGTCACGAATGCTGGGTAGCCATTAAGCATATGTAATCGCGATCGCGGTGCTACCAAAGCTTGCGCTCTGATTTATCACCGTCCGGCCGCCTCACGCACGTCTACTACCTCATCAACAAGTCGTAGGTGTCGGCAGCGCCTTATTTTCCTTAGCCTTAGCGATGGTGGCGGCACGCTGCGCCTCGAGCGTCATGAACAGCTATGTTCCCAAACCGGCGCTACATCTGGTATCCCGCGAAATTACCATGTTGGTCTTCGACGGCTGCGGGTATGGCAAAACCTGATAAATAGAGGTGATCTTGAGAGACAATGAACCCGCTGTTGCGGTGCTGCTACCGTGCTACAACGAGGAAGCGGCGATCGCGCAGACGGTCGCGGGCTTCCGCGCGGCGCTGCCGGAGGCAGCGATCTATGTCTACGACAACAACAGCAGCGATCGCACCGCCGAAGTGGCGCGTGCGGCGGGTGCGATCGTGCGATGCGAGCGGATCCAGGGCAAAGGCGCGGTGGTCCGGCGGATGTTCGCGGACATCAATGCCGACGTCTACGTTATGGCGGACGGTGATGCGACCTATGACGCGGCAGCGGCACCAGCGCTGATCGCGCGGTTGTTTGACGAGCAGCTCGACATGATCGTCGGCAGCCGGATCAGCGAGGCCGAGCTGGCCTATCGGCGCGGGCACCGGTTCGGCAACGCTTTGCTGACGGGGATGCTGGCGCGGCTGTTCGGACGCAGCTTCACCGATATCCTGTCCGGCTACCGGGTGTTCTCGCGGCGGTTCGTGAAGAGCTTTCCGTCACTGTCGGCTGGGTTCGAGATCGAGACCGAGATCAGCGTCCATGCGCTCGAGCTAAAGATGCCATGCGCCGAGATCGAGACGCGGTATTTCGCGCGGCCGGAAGGCTCGACCTCCAAGCTCAATACCTATGGTGACGGCTGGCGGATCCTGCGGACGATCGCGACGCTCTACCGGATCGAGCGGCCCCTGCTGTTCTTCGGCGCGATCGGGCTGCTGCTGTCACTGGTTGCGGTGGTGCTCGCGGTGCCGCTGGCGATCACCTATATGCAGACCGGGTTGGTGCCGCGTTTCCCGACCGCGATCCTGGTCACCGGCCTAATGATCCTGGCGGCGCTTAACGTCTTTGCAGGGCTGATCCTCGATACCGTGGTGCGCGGGCGGCGGGAATTTAGGCGTCTGGCATACCTCACGTATGCGCTCTATTCCGCCTAGTGGTGCCGTCCTGCGAGTGCGTAACCGCTGATAAGCAAAACCCCTAACATCGACCGGCAGTTGGATGCGAAATTGCAGACAGGTTTAGCCCATGAATGCGAGTAGGTGCTCTTAAGCGGCTCGGCCGCGTGCGTACATTCGGGCCCGCAATAGGCGAGGCGATGTTGGCGCGTTATCGTAGCAAGTGACATCGCGACGGGTTGCCCTCGCTTCGCCAACTAAAGTTAGTCTTCAAGCATAAGAAGATATATACAGCAATGAAGAAACAATTAATGGAAAATATTTAATCAATCAGACAGACGGACGGCATTTTCTCAGAAAAGAAACTACTGAGCAGCTTGAAAACGGGCAAATGTAAGATCCATGATCATCTATAAGCTATAATCGCCCCACGTACAATCTATACATTTGGGCCTTGAGGCTAATAGTCTTCTCGATAGGTTCAACTATATATATGCATTTAGCTACACTGGCTGCATCGACCACCCATAACCACCAATGTAGTGCCGCAACACTCGCACTTACCTGAATCTCTTACGGACTCAGCCGGGGACTGGAAGGCTATGCTCGAGAACATTGATAGCAATGCGTCAAGCAGGCTGGACATCCTATTCATTTTATAACCTCGATGGCTTCCGTTAATCCATTATACACGCACATATATTCGCAAGCTTGTGTCAATCCACAAAGCAGGGCTAAGCGCCGTGACCCTCCATCTCGCCCATTGGCGCGTCGGAGACAGCCTGCTGGTATATGGGTCTAGTCGCCTTTTTCGCGGATGCGGCGGCGGTTGTCAATCCATCCTTTAATTAGTTCAAAAATTTTCGGCACGTTCTTTGAGGCGTCATAAGCCGCCTCTATCCGCATCCTCGCCGCTAGGCCCATGGCCTCCCGTCGTTCGGGGTCACCAGCAAGCGTGAGCAGCGCTTCACGAAGCTCATTTCCTTGAGCGGGATCGATCAAGATGCCACATGCAGGTGTGACCATGTCGGGTATTCCCCCAATGCGGCTTGCTACGATCGCACATTGGGAAGCCATGGCTTCTAGAACTACCCACGGAACCAAATCTGCCTCGGTGGGAAAGACGAAGATATCCGCTTGCTGAAACAATTCAATTAGCTGGCTGTCGCCTGGACGCAAATCATAAAACACCCGACAATTCATGGGGGGGCGACCGATATCGGTCTTCGTAACGATGTCGAGTAGGAAGTGCTCGTTAAGTTCATCGTTAAACAAGTCTAGTAGCGTACGACCGCCTTTTCTGCAAAAGTCACCTCCGACAAAGAGCAATTTGGGCTTATGGCCGTTAATCCCTTTGCGCGTGGTTTTGACCCATTGATCCAAATCAAGCCCAACGTGTTGGGCGGCAACCTGGCTGGACTCCAATCCGCAATCTCGCATGATCTCAGCGGACCATTCGCTAAATCCAATGAAATATCCAGATCTACGAGCGGCCCAAATATCATTTGATAGTCTAAGCTTTGCTCGCCATTGTGATTGATCGCGTTGCTCAGGATATAACGGATACGTCTCCCTGTTAAGAACCGGAGGATTATCATGAGCATTTACAATTATGGGTCTTATCAGTGTCTTAGGCAGCGCTGCAAGCAGACTAGATATTTCAAACTGGTGAACCATGACAGCATCAAGGGCGTTAAGGCGCTTAAGAACGGGCCAGGACTGCGCTACCGCTACAGCTCGCGTGTGTAGGGGATCGGGTAAATATCTTACTGGATCATTTTCATTGGGCAGATAATAATGTCTGACTGGAGCCCAAACGCACTCCACACCATCAACCGATTGGCTAAACCTTCTTAGAGTGTTATATCTTGTTTGATTTCCCAAGAGCGTCGAAAGTATAAAGCCAATGCGGTAGTCTCGTCTCGGCTTTGAAGTCAAAGGAGTAGCCATATTGCGTTTCTCTGCTGCGAAGCTGTGGTTGCGCTGTGCCACCTTAGTCGCCTTTTCGGTAGGCAATTAGGCGACCTACATAACGAAGTGAACGGGTTCGCAAAGCCCGGCTATGAGCGCCGGGCAAGTTAGCGAGTACACCGGCGTGGCAGCGTCGCTGGATGATCTGCCAAGAGCCCAGGGGCTTCTAGGCAACCGCGGCTACGAGGCAGGCTGGTTCAGGGACGCCTCCAGGCCAGAGAGTCTAGCCCTGCATCCGGGCCGGGGACCGCGTGACAAGCCCGTCAGGTACGACAAGCGCCGCTACAGGCGCCACAGTCGTGTTGAGGGGTGCTGAGCTTAATCTACGTGAAAACCCGGCAAGCGGAAGCGCTGCCGGGCTGGCTCACCTCGACCGCGAGGAAGACCTACTTTTGAGTGAATTCCATTGCTGCCCGACGCTTGGGCGTCTCGGCCAAAGGCTGGCCGGCATATTCTCGCATGCCCCATGAGCCATATTGCGAGATCGTACCCGTGGCTGAGTAGAGCGTCATCGTGTCGCCAATCTGTGTCTTCCAATCAGCAAGAAAGCGCTTGTACATGTCGTACATCAGAGGGCTGCGCTGCATCTTTTCGTCGGTCACAGCGTTACCGGGGTTGGCGATAATGTGCTGCCCGCCCTCATAGGCGATGAAGCGCTTGCCGTAGCTGGCCGCAGCTGCCTTGTTCTCGCCGGCCTTAACGAGCGTGTTGATCCGTTCCGCCTCGAGCGACACAAAGAGTTTGTCGAGATCCGTCACGCCGTTGTTAGAGCCGTCGAAAAAGCTGTGACCGAAATAGGGAGCAGTCGCGAGAGCGTCGATCCAGTCGGCGATGTCGCGAAAAGCCAGGATAGTACGCGCGGTCCAACTATTGTCGTTTTGCGAGCTCACCACTCGGACCAGCCGACTCGAATTGTCAGCGAACGCTGCGGTCAGCAGCTTGTGCATCCAGATCGACTTTTCAGCATAGCGCATAAGGTTGTTGCTATATTTGTCAGTCGACAGCTTCTCGGCAAGACCTTCGTTGAGCGCCTGTGTCGCAACAGGGAATTGAAAGTTCCAAATCTCGTTCGACAGCTCGAAATAGGCACGACGCCCAGGCTTCAGCCGATCGTGCACCAATTTGGCCATGTTACGGATGTAGGTCTCGTCGGCATTGTAGGCGACCGTGAACCAAGGATCAGAGTCAGTCGCATTGGCGAGATCGATCATATACTCCAACGCCACGCCATCGCTGCCCGATTTGTCGAGCGTCGTCCGGTTCTCCCATGTGACGTTCGCCGGGTTGCCGTTTGTGTTCGACCAATCGAGGAAACGCAGCACGCCAAACGGCTTCATGTCGTCAACGTAACGCCGATCGAACGCCCCGTTAGTGGCCAGCCCCGGCTCACGACAATCGAGCGAGTGGAAGGGATCGGCGGTGTTTGCACCGGTGACATAGACCAGAATGTTCGGCCGCTCGGTTCCTGACTTCCCCTTCCAGTTGAAGGATACGCCGTTCTTGTCGCCCGCGACGCGAGCATCGCCGTCGATCCTGACCGTCCCGCTGCCGAGCCAGGTGCACGTGACGGCGACGTCTTTGCCCGCCCAAACGGGTTGCGGTACGTTGAGTGCCAGCACGCCGGCGACGCTGGGATAGCCATAGCTGTTCAGCTTCTCGGCTGCCATCGGGGCCCAACCCGCGTTCGGATCCGTCCAGCCACCTGAGCTTTGCGCAAGGTTCGCGAACACGCGCTCGGTGTTGTAGTAGGTGCTCCCCGCGACGTTGACGCCGACCTCGAACCGCGGCCCACTGGGGATCACGACCATGGGAGGGGCGATCTGCGGCGCTGCCTTTGCGGGTTCCTTGATCACGAGGATCGCGGGTAAGTCCTTTGTTCTAACCGCCCCCGCGGTCACAGCGATTGCTGCCGCGCTGCCGGCGACGGCAACCATCGCTGCGATCTTGGCGACGATGCTGGCGCTAGCCGCCGCTACCAGTTTTGACTTCATAGTAGACGTTGCTGCGGAAACAATGATGGTCACCGGAATTATGCCCCTTTGCTCAAGTCGGGCCGGAGATACTCCAAATGGGTTTCAATATTCTGAAGCTTTATCTCATTATCGCAGCTAATCTGTTGCTTTAAGCGTAACGACCAACAGCATTCTTTCGATCAGTGTGGCAGAGCTTGATTTGACTAGAATACGGTGCTCCTCTAGCGACATTCCTGCTGTCTGAGGCCAAGGTTGGCTTTTTGTTCGTGGTGATAAGTTGACAACAACTGTGGAGCGACGGCGAGAGAACCAGGTTGACGGTTGTTAGCGGGTAGGGGCACAGGTGCCAGTTCTCCAGGAGACCAAACACGACAACACGTTATCGCATTGGCGAGCTTAATGGGGAAAGCTAGGTCGGCACATCACAGAAGGATGACCTGTCGCCTCCATCGCGCCGAACCCATTCGGCCGCTTTCTCCACGATCGCTGCTCGGGTGCGAACACTTCGCTTATGCTGAACTCGACCACATAGTCGTCCGGCTCGAACCGTTCATTAAGACTTGCCGCGGTGAGTGAAACCGCGTCGGCCGCAGAGATCTACCACGCTGTGATCCCGATCTCCTATGCGGTCACGTTGAGGAGCTGCAGAAGGCTTGCGCCGTGCTCGGCCGGGATGACGCCTCCGATGGGCGCAGTCTCAAGCCTATAATTATCCTGTCACGGAACATCAGGCGGCGTCCTTCCACAGATCCCGCACATTAACTTCGCCTTGCTCGGTCGCATCGAGCATTAGCAGCACGCCTAAGTCAGACCCCAATCGATATGAAAGACGTCGTCTTATTCAGGTCCGTGCTTCGACACGGTTATCGCTGTTGGCCAAAGTAATCGAGGCATGAGTGCATAGCCTATTTCGCTAACGACAAGGGCCGCCATCCTGTCAGGAGGCGGCCTTTCTCATGATTCTCTAGTTAGATTGCGCGTGAGACTCCGATGTGTGTCAAGGGTGATCTTTCAGCGCGCAAATTCAAGGGCAGCGCGGCGCTTTGGCGTTTCCGCAAGCGGCTGGCCAGCATATTCGCGCACGCCCCAAGCACCGTACTGGCTGATAGTTCCAGTAGCGGAGTAGAGCGTCATCGTGTCGCCAATCTTGCTCGTCCAGTCGCTCAGAAACCGCTTGTACATGTCGTACATGAGCGAGCTACGCTGCATTTGCGCGGCGATCCCGGAGGTTGGGCCGTCCGGGCTGAGAATGTGCTGCCCAGCTTCGTAGGTTACGTACCGCTTGCCATACTGATCGGCGACCGCCTTGTTGGCTCTGGCCTTGGTCAGTGTGTCAATCCGTTGCGCATCAAGCGCCACGAATAACGTGAATATATCCGTCACCCCCGCATTCGCGCCGGAGAAGAAGCTGTGGCCAAAGTATGGAGCAGTCGCGAGTGCGTCGACCCACTGAGCGGTATCCCGAAAGCCCATGATCTGCCCAGAAGCCCATGTATTGTCATTCTGCGAGCTTACCACGCGCACAAGCCGCTTGGGGTTGTCAGAGAACGCCTGAGTCAGCAGCTTATGCATCCAAACCGACTTCTCAGCATAGCGCAGGAGGTTGTTGGTGTATTTGTCCGGCGACAGGCTGGCTGCAACGCCCTCATTTAGCGACTGGTTTGCCACGTTAAACTGGAAATTCCAGACCTCGTTGGAGAGTTCGAAATAGGCGCGTTGCCCAATGGCCAAACGGTCGTGCACCAACTTGGCCATGTTGCGAACGTAGGTTTCGTCCGCGTTCCAGGGAACTGTGAACCATGCATCGGAACCAGCCGCGTTAGCCAAGTCGACCATGTGCTCGAGCGCGATGCCGTCGATGCCGTTCTGAACCATTTTGTCCGGGGTCGTTCGCTGGCTCCAAGTAACGGTTGCCGGGTTCCAGTTGGCGCTTGACCAATCCAGGAAGCGCAACACGCTATAAGGCTTCAGATCGTCGACTAGCCGCTGGTCGAACACGCCGTTTGCGACGAGCGTCGGCTCACGACAATCCAGATTGCGGATCGGGTCTGCGGCGGTCGCCCCTGACACGTACACGAGCATACTCGGGCGTGCGGAGGGATCGGTGCGGCCACGCCAGGTTGCCGAGACCGTGTGGTCGCCATAGCTCTCTCCTGTACGGTCGCCGTCGAGCCGCACCGAGCCGGCGCCTTCCCAGGTGCACTTGATCGCAGTGTCCTTACCCGCCCAAACCGGCTGCGGCACAACGAGCGGCATCACTCCAGCTGACACTGGATTGCCATAGCTGTTTAGCTTTTCAGCGACCATATCGCCCCAGCCAGCGTTTTGATCGGCCCATGCGCTTGCGCCCTTAGCCAGGTTCGCGAAGGTCCGTTCTGTGTTGTAGTAGTTGCTTGGCGCCACGTTGATGCCAAGGTTTGCAGTACCCGCTGGAGTGGCCTGCACTGGAGATGGGGCCGGCGTCGGCGTCGGAGTTGGTGCCGGAGTTGGCATCGGAGCCGGCGCTGGTGTTGGAGCCGGCGTGGGCGTGGGCGTGGGCGTGGGCGTAGGCGTAGGTGTCGGAGCCGGTGCTGGTGTTGGAGTTGGAGTTGGAGTTGGAGTGGAAGGCTTCGTTGGCTTTTGAACCGGTCCCTTCCCAGCATTCGCCTTAGGCGCGGGTGCCGCAACCACTGTGATTGGCGTTGTTGAGTTTGTCTGCTTCGCAAACGCCCCGGTAGATGCAATTGCAAGACACAGCAGCCCAGCACCTGCAAAGCGGATCCGACCCCGGTCACCGGCCCAGGCTGAAACGTAATCAGTCATGAAGAGAACCCCCGAATTGTGAAGGGGTTTTTGCGACCAAAACTCTTAACAGATACTTTTAGATCCACATTGCTTCAAAAAAAAATTTTGGAGGTATAGTAAAATTTCGATTAATATCACTGGCGATTGTTATCTCTAGTAGAGCTGGATTTTGTCGACTGAGAGTAGCATGGTCGTTAAGTTAACGATCTGTTGATATGGCGGCTGCGATTTGATCCAACTGCCGAAAGTGGCTGGCCATGAGCGGCCTATACTGGCTGACCGACAAGCAGATGGATCGCTTCCAGCCGTTCTTCCCAAGAGCCGCGGCAAGCCCCGGGTCGATGACTGACGGATGTTGAGCAGCATCGTGTTCGTCAAACGCGAAGGCTTCGCTGGCGGGATACACCGAAGGACCATGGCCCACACAACACGCTGTAAACCTATGGAAGCGATAGCGGGCGCGACGCGTGTTCACGCGATTGGTAAGAAGGCTGGTGGCGGCAGACGCCGAGCCGAAGACAGTGATGATCGACGCGACCTCTCTGAAGGCGCACCGCACGGCATCGAGGCTGCTGGTTAAAAAAAGGATCTTTGACGCTTGATCGGGCGCACCACAGGGGTGTGAACACCAAGCTCATGCCATTGCTGACTTGAATGGCCAGCCCCTGAGTGCCGGCCAAGTTAGCGATTACACCTGGAGCTGCTGTCTGGTGGACGATCTGCCAAAGCGCAGTGGCTGCTTGGCGACGGTGGCTACGATGCGACTGGTCCAGTGATGCTCTCCACGTCAAGGGCACCCAGCCCTGCATTCCAAGGCGCAAGTCGCGCAACGAGCCGGTCAAATACGACAAATGCCGCTATCGGCCGTAGTCGCATCGAGATGATGCTTGACCTCCTGAAAGACTGGCGGCGCGTGGCCACCGCTCTGACCGATACCTACCGCCTTCTTCTTTGCAGTCGCTATCGCTGCCATCATTATCTGCTGGCTCTGATCAACGAGGGCTGACTCTCTTGTGCATCGCCCAATTTTGGCCCTGTGAGATGTTTTGAGTCCGTTTGGCCGGTGTGTGCCGCAATGATCGCGCCCTTGGTGGCTACAGCTTAGGCGTTTCCTCACGGAGGCTGACGGATGATGTGGGGGCAGTGGCTGATATCGCTGATGCGGCGTCAGATGATTGCTTAGTGGCCGTTAAATCGCCAAAGCTTGTGCCTACCCGTCACACCAAAGCAGGCGCGATCATGACGGTTAAGGGACCTAAGGCAAGAGCGACGCTTAGCATTATGGCAGAGGAAGGCGAGTGACCAGATTGCTATATTGGGCGGCTCTTGCATCGTGTAGCTGCACCGCCGCAAGCGTGACCCCGGTCAGACCCGAGGTGCCGGAGAGCGAGATCGGCATCAACGTGGCGCCGAGTAATTATTACAATACCGAGCGCACCTTCGCGAACCTTGCCCGAGGAACTGGTGGGTGGAAGGATCCGAGCGCGGGTTGGGGCGAGCTTGCCGATGCTCAGACTAGCGCTCGTGGCTTCCCGCTAATAGGCGGCGCAGCGCTCTCGTTGAACCCTCCGCAGGCGGTGTGGGCGGGAAAGGCCACGGCTGTTGTCTGCACTTGGACGGGCGATGGTCAGATTCAAGCCGATGGCGATGCTCACGGTTGGAGCGGTGGCAAGAAACTTGCCTTCACGTGGCCGGGCTTTAATCGGGTCAAGGGGGGGCGGCCGAGTGTCGTGCTCTACGTAAAGGGCGTCACTGCCTCGGCACCGTTCGACAACCTTGATTGCCGCGAGCCGGGGTTGAAGACAGTTGGGATCTTCGACGCGCGCTATGTCGACGATCTGCGGCCTTACAAGGTGCTGCGCTTCCTCGACTGGTCCAGCACCAACGGCAACCCGGCCGCTGTCACTTGGGCGACGCGATCAACGCCGGAGCGCGGCGGTAGCGATGGTTCGGCGATCGAGACAATGGTCGACCTCGCCAACGCAGCCGGCAGTGATGCCTGGTTCACGGTCCCGTGGAATGCCGACGAAGGCTATGTCCGTCGCATGTCTGAGCTCGTCCGCGACCGGCTCGACAAGAGTCATTGCGCCTACTTTGAGCTTTCGAACGAGGTCTGGAATTTTCAGTTTGGTGTGGCAACGCAGGCGATGAACGAAGGGCTTGCGGCTGTCCCGCCGCTATCGACCGACAAGTATACCAACAACCCGCTTCGCCTCGCGCAAAAGTCGATCTGGTTCCACAAGATCACGACCGACGTGTTCAAGGCGAGCCCTGCGCGGCTCGTTCGTGTGATTGCGACCCAGAACGATAACAGCTGGACGGCTCGCACTGCGCTGGGCTTCCCGGGCGTGGCCGACTGGATCGACGCGCTCGCGACCGCGCCTTACTTCGGACACGGTTTTTTCAACGCGCCGAACGACAAGGTGACGGTAGAGGATCTGCCTGCGCTGTTTGGCCGGCTGGAAGTCGCCCGCGCGGCCACGATTGCCATGGCAATCGAGAACAAGGCGGTCGCGGGCAAGTACGGTAAGCGATACATTGCCTATGAGGCTGGGCAGCATCTCATCGCGCCGACCGGTGCGTTGACGCCCGTAATGGAAGCTATGCAGCGTTCGCCGCAGATGGGCGTACTCTACGATCGCTTTCTTGCCGACTGGAAAGCCAAGATCGGCGACACCATCACGCTTTACTCGGCGACCGGCACGATCAGCCAATATGGTGCTTGGGGCCTTCGCGAATATGCCGGCCAGCCAATCGGCAAGACGCCAAAGCGCCGCGCCGTCCTAGACGCCATCGCGAAGCATTAAGAGCCGCGGCGGCATGGTGTCCAGGGCGCGGCAAGCGGAAGCGATTGCTGCTCGTCACTCATCGAGACGGATGTGAGTCCCCGAACACTAACCCGGCCATCTACGATCGTTAGGCATTGAGGTCCCTTGCTTTCGACGCAAGAGTGCGCGTAATTCAGGTTTCCTGGGCAGGAGGGAAGGCTGTTGCACCGACAGGTGCGGCAGCCATTTCCACGCCAACTCAGAGAATGCTGCAGGATTTCCACTAGAGCGTGCGTCACCCACCATAGAAAAAGCCGCCAGCCTTTCGGCTGACGGCTTCTCCAGCACATAGGAAGTAAGGGAAACCTATGCGTAGACGGTCGACGTGGAGCGACGACGATAGCGCATCGAAGCGCCCATCATGCCGAAGCCGACGAGCATCATCGCCCACGTTCCGGGTTCAGGCACCGCTGCGACGCTGAAGTTGGAAACTTCGAATGCGTCGAAAGCCGGGCTGTTGGTGAACGAGGCGCTGAGGATCGACTCGCCCGCCGTCGCAGCGAACTGCACGTACTGCGAGACGCTCTGGTCGCCGTTGCGCACGGCGAAGTTCAGGTTCGCAACGTCAAACGTATAGGTCTGCTGGTTGCTTGTCAGCGTGAGCACGTTGTACGTGTCGGGCGAACCCCACAGGAAGCTGAGGTAGCTAAGCGGCTGGGTGAACGTCAGCGTTGCAGGCTGACCCGCGGTCGGACCGGCAGCGAGGAAGGTGCCGCCGAAGACGCCCTCGGGAATGTCGGCGTTCGGCTGATCCTGTGTGAGGACGCTGCCGCCTGAAAGCGTTGCAACTGCGCCGCCGTTCAGGCCTGCCGAGCTGAGGGTCGAGAACGGAAGGGTGCCGCCGCCAAGGCTGCCCATCACGGCTGCATCAGCAACAGAAGGAAGCGCGCAGAGCGCGGTTGCCGCAAGGACGAGCTTGATTGTACGCATTAACAATTCTCCCGGTTTTTGAATGCCCGCCCATCGCTATCCTGACGGCCGAGGCTGACGGTTAACAATACGTTGCGCAGTGCACAATAGATGCATGGCAGCGGGTCAACGATGTTGTCTCAAATCGACACATGTGCGTTTGCGACGGCTAAGCCGAACCCCGTGGTCGGTCGCAAAGCCCGCCTCCAAGCGCGCGCAGTTGTGCATTGCCTATGTAAGTTACCGAGGTCGTTGTCGTCATCGTTGAGCGAGCCGTCCGGCTCGTCGTCTCGGCCATCGACAGCAGCTAGGATGACGTCGAGGTCGGCTGCTGTGTAAGCTGGCTTCTCGTCGATTTGTCCTCAGCATTCAAGTGGAACGGAACGCGCGGAGGCGTGCAAGAGCTGTCAGCAATCGGACATGCCAGCAGCGCACGCTCTGGTTCGAGGCAATCAACAGCGAAAAGGAGCTGACATTAGCCAGCTCCCCCCCGATGATCACTCGCCAGCGGCAGCTTTGGAAGCGCGCTTCTTCTTTGCCGGTGCAGAAGCTTCAACCGGTGCAGAAGCTTCAGCCGATGCAGGAGCTTCAGCCGATGCAGGAGCTTCAGCCGGTGCAGATGCTTCGGTCGGCGCCGCTTTGCGTCCCAAGCCAATCGATCGTGCCATCGTGGCTCGCGCGGCGGAGTAGGTGGGCGCTACCATCGGGTAGTCGGCCTTCAAACCGAACCGCTCGCGATACTCCGCGGGGGTCAAACCATTGCCGGCCAGATGGCGCTTCAGAGTACGATACGGCTTACCGTCAATCATCGAGACGATGTAATCTGGTGAGCTTAGCGACTTCCGGACAGAAACGGCAGGCGTATATTCCGGCGAAGGCCGTTCTTCCGGTTTGGCCGAGCCGGTTAGCCCCGTAAGGGCAGCGTGCATGCTTTGGAGGAACGCGGGAACATCATCCGCCTTTGTCCGAGTGTTGGGGTTGGCCAACCACGCGATCGTTAGCTCCGTTGCCAAATCGAGGGCATTCATCTCATCATCATTCAATTTGTGTTCCTCTGCAGGTCGCTCCCGCAAATCTAGTTTATTTTTAATGTCTTCAACGGACCAAGGCAAACTGGAAACGCCTTCACTCACACTGCCATCTAGCACGCATCGTCTCAATGCTGCAAAGACGACTTCCGTCTTGGGTAACGGCAGCCCGAGGCGTTGTATCCTCAGTTCAACATAGGTGGTGCAGATTGGCCGATGCCGCTGTTGGGTTGCGATCTGCCTGAAAGCGGATGAGGTTAGCAAGGGGGCGATGCGGCGCAAAACCGTGGCAGTGTAGTAGTCGGGGGATCTAACACCGGCTCCTCTCGACAATGTCACAACTAGCTGTTTGATCCCAAGGTGCGATCCTTCTGTTAGGAAGGAACGAATCCGTATAGGCAAATTCGTCATGGGAGCGCGACGAACAAGCATGCTGTCCGAGCAGCAACTCAGAGATCGCAAGCTTTGCTCACGACCCTGACTTAGGCCGGGGAAGCAATCGTCGTCGCGTTCCGACGCTGTACCCTGCCGTTGGACAACTGGTCACGGAGCAACGCCATGGGATGATTTGGTCGATCGCCGCGAGCCCGCTTTGCCGAAAGGGCGTCCAGATCTGTCTGCTTGTCAAAGACAATGTGAAAGCTAACGGAGGTCCGCCAGAGAAATGCCTTACAGCAGCACTCGGGCGGTGATAGCGAGAGCGTTAGCCAAAATCGCTTGGCCATTGGCGGTCATGTGGCACCGATCGGACTGTCTTAGGGAAAGGCCGAATTTGTCGAGGTCGGGACCAATCGTGACCGATTTGAACTCGCGAGCGATCCGGTCTCGCGCCATGTCCAGCGGCATCCATTTCGTCTGCATACCATAGCAGATGCTCTCACGCGTTATCAGCCAGCGGTAGTCTGGCGCGACCTGAAGCAGGATGTGTAGCTGAGCGTAATACGCATTCGCGCTGCTTTGCTGAGCGCCGTTTGTCTCTCCCTGCATCCAAATAATGAGCGGCTTTGGATAACCTGCTGCACGCAGCGCGGTGAGCGTTCGGCTGAACTTTGCTAGTTGATCAGGTGTCGTCCATTGCTCGATGGCCGATCCAGAGATTGCGATGTCAGCAATCAGCACCGGCTTGCCGATACGGTCAGCAAACTCTGGCCAAATCGTTCCGCCACGGCCACCGGTGCCGGGCATAGGGTCGCGAAGGTAGTAGCAATGGCCATCAGCAAAGGCACGGGAGCCAGAGAACGAGATATGTCGGCGCGGGCCGGTGTTTGACGCCTGCGACTGGCCAATTACCAGAATCGGCACGGCATTCCTCGGACAGGAAGTCGTCCAGTGCGGTAGGCCAGCGAGGTTGTGCTCCAGCCCCTTCCTAGACACTGCAAAGGCGACGATCCCGAACAGGACGAGCAGCACAGATAGCACACGTATCTTGCTATTCCCTCGGATCATTGTAGGTGCCCCGCCATAAAATCGCGATCCGAGTATCGGCCTATGAGATCATCGTTGCTGGCCAGCGCTCTAATTTCCAGCTCGCTAGTCGCGAATGACATGAGCGACTCGCACGAGAAGCGCGAGAAGGCGTTCCCGCAAAGTAGCCCCTCGTCGCTGAGATCACCTGCAAACCTCGCTTGTTAATGCTATCACAGGTAGGGATATCGCAGGCTCAGGACTCGTTGATCACATCTTGGTAGCACCATGGTCTGATCCAACGTTGCCGGATGCTCTCGGGGCAGACCAACCTCGGTAAGCGCGCTCAACACGCCTTCCGTACCCGACAACCGCCAAAATGCCCGCAAAACAGGTGATCCCTATACCAATCATCATAACGCTTACCCACAAATCAAGAGATTCTTGTGCCGCGTGTAACCTGAACAGGGCGTGACAGTTGAGCAATTTAGGTAGAAATCATCCCAAAACGAGACAGCTACGCAAATACCATACAGCTTAACTTAGGTTTGTCAGCTTTCAGCAGTTCGCAATCTAGACGAGCGCAGTATACGAAGCTGTCACGATTAGGATGTGAACACCGTTCGGAGCCATCTTTTGCCTCGGTGGTACGGATAGCACTGCATTCTAACGCGAGATTGGCGTCCTGCTCCTTTTTGGACAAAAGCCGCCAGCCTTTCGGCTAGCGGCTCCGTCGCGTTCGCATGGGAGATTAAGTCACGCGAACGAAACTGCGGTGCGCTTGCGACCATACCGGGTCGCCGCGCCGATCATGCCGAAGCCAACCAGCATCATCGCCCATGTAGCGAGTTCTGGAACGGCGGCAATGTAATTGATTGTGAGCGTGATATCGCCGCTGCTCGGGATGCCGCGAAATTGCGGCCCCAGCGCAGGACCGGACAGGAGAGTGTACGAAAGATTGGGTGCTGAACCAGCTGAGAAGTACCCTGCTCCTGAAAAATAAGAAAGATCACCCGTTAGAAGCTGATCGATGTCGGCGCTGGTGTATAGTGCCGTGGTAGTTTCTTGAATTTGGTCAACCGGAACTCGGATGCCGCCCAATACGTCGATGTAGCCCGTTACCCGGTATGTAGACACGCCCATGAAGAACGGCCTTGGTTCGAATATTTGATAGCCGGCGTAACGTTGCTGGATGCGAACGCTGGTGACCGTTCCGTCCAGTTTGGCGAATGCGCAGAACTGCGGGCACGCGCTGCTATAGGTGATTGTCGCCGCTGATGAGGACGCGGCGCAGGCCAAAGCGAACGCGCCTATAGCGCTCTTAATAACGAACGACATGGAAAGTCTCCCCAGAGCGAATCATCGCTCGCGCGCGGATTGTGTCGCGTTAAGGTGTCGTTAAGTCAACGGCGATCGGCCCCTAGTCTCAGGACTTGTTGATCACAGCCAGAAGATTGCCGTGGCGGCGAGGGCGATGGCGGAGAGGAAGACGGTAGGGCACCGGTCGTAGCGAGTGGCGACGCGTCGCCAGTCCTTGAGGCGGCCGAACATGATCTCGAAGCGGCTGCGGCGTCTGTATCGGCGCTTGTCATACCTGACAGGCTCGTTGCGGGACCGCCGACCTGGGATGCAGGGCTAGTTGCCTCTGGCCTGCAAAGCGTCCCTGAACCAGTCTGCATCAGGTGCAGCTTGGTGTTCATCCCGCCTTGGTGCGGCCGATCAGGCGGCCGAGACTCCCTTTTTAATCCGCAGGCTCGATGCCGTGCGGTGTGCCTTGAGGTAGGTCGCGTCGACTATGACGGTCTTCGGGTCGGCGCTTGCGGCAGCCAACCCTTCCACCATCTGGAGGAAGATGCCCTTCTCTCCCCAGCGCTTCCACCGGTTGTACAGCGTCCCTTCGACAAGCTCAGGACAGGCTTGTGCGGGCCATAATCCTTTGGCGCATCGCACCAGCTTAGCCCGTTACGATTGACGAAAACGATGCCGCTCAACACCCGCCGATCATCGACACGCGGCTTGCCGTGGCTCTTGGGAAAGTACGGCTGAAGCCGCGCCTTCTGCTCGTCCCTCAGCCAATACAGGTCGCTCATCTAGAGTCTCCTCGCGGAGCTTGGATCAGATCGCGGCACTCACATCAATGGGTCCTGATCCTAAGTTGAGTAACCTAACGATACGGCCATAGCGAATACTATAATTGAGATCGCGATTTCGGCTCTCTTATTAGCTATGCCGACCGCTTGCCGAGGTTTCAATAGCTTCGGACGATTGCGGCACGGGGCACCCCCACCCGCGCTTTTCTACGTGATGTCGAGCGTTAAACCCTGTGTCAGACTTGTGCCTCTGAGACATAGCGGCGCAGCACCCGGTTGATTTCGGTCTGGTATCCACGGTCCTGTGCGTGCTCTTTAAACCAGGCGACTACATCGGCATCCAGGCGGAGCGTGACAGGCTTTTTGATCGGTCGGTAGAGGCCAGGCCGGCGAGCGTGCAGCCATGCTTCGGGAGAGGCTTCGGGGATGTCGGCCGTGTCAATTTTTTCCTCCGGCAGCGCCGCGAGCTTGTCGAGCTGATCCTGCGATTCGGGGCTAAGCGCTTTCTTGCTCATAGCGGTGCCTTTCCTGTTTGGTCGCCTTTCGGGCGCTGATGATGCGTGTCCGATCCTCGTTGTTGGGATCAGGGTAGCTATGAACGACGACCAGCACGACAACCGACCCGACCAAGCCGAGTGCATGCCAGCGCTGTTCTCCGCCTTCGACCCGAGCGAGTAGGATGGACATAAAAAGGATCGTTCCAGACCTGTTTTGCCAATTCGAACGAGACGCCATGTTTGACGAGGTTCGAAGCAGCCTTGCCGTCATCCCATTCGAACGCCACGCGAACTCGCGTATTGACGTAAACGTACGTACAGCTGAATCGGAGCGATAGCAAGCTGCCAGCGGAAACACTGAGCTTTATCGAATGCTGCTATCGAGTGTGCTGCCGCTGCTGAGCATGCTGATCGGCGTAGGCGTAATCCAATCGGCGCCGAGCATAGGGTAAGGACCGTGGAATAGGTCACCCAACGCCCGCCGATAGTGCGCGTTCATCCAGCGCCTGCGTCGGTGCTCCGGACCATCGTGGATCATGTGGCAACGCTGGCAGAGTGCTGCCAGCTGATGAAGCGCGCTGTCGCTAGGATCGTGGTTGAGGTGGGCACAGGCTAGCACCACTGGCGTCCAGGCACCTCGAGCTAGGATGTTCTCGGTAGGTCGTCGTACGCGTCTACCTCGGCCATCGCGCCAGCATTGCCGGCTCCTATCCCACCACCGTCCGTCGCCCAGATGAAAGACCTTCTGCCCATGAGGGCGTCCACAATGCTCACAAGCTCCCCCTGCCCGCACAAAGCGGACGTGACGCGACAACTGCGGCCAGTCGATCGGGTACAGGAACACATGTTCGGGACGGATCGGCATTATACGTCCAATGCCAGTTTGTCAGACTGTGAGAGGCTAAGCGTCACGACGACGCCTCCGCCGATATCGCTCGGTAGAGCGTAGCGTGGTGGCACTTAAGCAGCTTGGCAGCTTCCCGTACTGACGTGCCCTCGCTCACCAAACGCTCACCGAGCGTGATCTGATCCGGAGTGAGCTTGGGCGGACGGCCGAAGCGGACTCCCCTCGCCTTCGCCGCTACCCGACCACTGCTGGTGCGCTGATGGATCAGCTCGCGCTCGAACTCGGCGATGCCGGCAAACACTGTCAGTACCATGCGGCCGGCTGGCGACGTCGTATCCGCCCAGGGTTCAGCTAGCGATCGGAGTCCTGCCCCGGCCTCCTTCAGCTTCTCCGCGATATCGAGCAGATCTCTCGTCGACCGTGCCAGCCGATCGAGCCGGGTTACCACGACGACATCGTCACCGCGGATCTGATCAAGCAGCCGGGCGAGCTCGGGGCGATCGCGCTTCGCGCCAGACACCTTCTCTTCGAAGATCCGGCGACAACCGACCTCCTTCAACGCGGCGCGTTGCAGCCGCAGATCCTGATCATCGGTCGAGACGCGTGCATAGCCAATCAGCATGTCGCAAATATGTACAGAAACTTCTGACTTTAGCAACCGACTTTTGCGACACGCCGCTAGGAGGTAAGTCGATGCTACTCGACGCTGTCGCGAAACTTAGGACATAAGCGACAGGGCTGGTATGGTCAGCGCGGGTGGAGAGAATGCCTCATAAGCGCGGGCACGCCTGGCTCTACACTGTGCAGTCGGGCTGCATGTGCTTACCAGCGACAACAAAGGTGCGCACCTTGATAGTCTGGGCTTTCAGGCGTTCCACCCAAGTGTCATGCTTCAGATGAGCTTGCCCGCTGTTCACGTTATTTTAATCTTTTGGCTGCGTCTTTCGTATCTGCGGCACGTGACTCCTGCCGGATGGCCGAATGGCGCCGGACAGGGAGATCTCGTATGAAGAAACGGCAAGTGCTTGGTGCTGTGCTCGCGATCGTGGCACCGCTATCGACGGTCGGCGCGGAACAGCTCGCCGGTCTGACGTTCGACCAGCGCATCGTGACCTTCGACTCGGCAAGCCCGACGACGATCATGACCTCTGCTGCGATTTCCGGATTGACGGCAGGCGATACGCTCTCTGGGCTCGATCTGCGCTCCTCCAACGGTCTGCTCTACGGCATCGCAGCGTCGAGCGGTCGGATTTACACGCTGACTACCAGCGGCATCGCGGCGTTGATCAGCACGTCGTCGACGCTGCCCTCAGGCACCAGCTACGGTATTGATTTCAACCCAGTCCCCGATCGGCTGCGCGTAACCAGCAACACCGATCAGAACCTCCGTATCAACGTTGATACCGGCGCGGCGACCGTGGATACGCCGATCAACTCGGCGAGCGGTGCGATCGACATCGTCAGCGCGGGCTATACAAATAGCGTACCGCTCGGCGCGACGCCGGCAACGACGATGTTGTTCGGTATCGACTCAGTCACTGACTCGCTGATGTTGTCGAGCAACCCCAATGGCGGTGTTTATGGCGCGGTCGGATCGCTGGGCGTGAACTTTACCAACGCCAACCTGATCGGCTTCGACATCTCTGGCCGGACCGGCATGGCGTTCCTCAACATCGACAGCGCGCTATATAGCGTCAATCTCGGAAGCGGGCGAGCGAGCTTCATCAACACCATCGGCAGCGGGCCGCTGATCGGTCTCACCGCAACCGGTGTAGTTCCCGAACCATCAACTTGGGCGATGTTGCTTGCCGGCTTCGCAATGGTCGGCGCAGCCCTGCGTTATCGTCGTCGCGCGCCCCAGATAATCTACGCCTAAAGATTCCTCTTTGTTGGTTGTGTGAGAGCGCCTCTTTGCAGCTCGTTGCAATCGACAAGGAGATGCTGATCAGCTCGGCATGAATTGGCCGCTACGTTGACCCCTGGCAGCATCCACGGCGGCGCGTGAGCTACTACCTTGAGGACATCGCGCATCATTTCCTCCTCGAGATGCCTTGCTGGCTTATTGGCAAGAGCGGCTCGGCGATCGGCTGCTGTGTGTCCTTCACCGAGTTCGTGACCGCGTCGAATGCGTGGTTCGCGGGCTCCTCGCACATTGCGGCTTGGCGGAGGGGCCGGGGATCTACCGCTTCTATAACACCGATCGCATGGTTGCGACCGCGAGTAGCCTGCACGTTCCGCCGGCCAATCAGGCTGTCATCAATGAATTCTGACTCTAACTCCCAGCCGAGCGCCCTTACCGTTTGACAACCTCGTTGCGGTGCAACATTCTACGGTTAACGAAACGTTAACAGACTGTCGGTGCCCGACACTCGTTATTCGTAAACAGGGGTCATAACAGATGCGATTGAAGAACATTCTATGTTGCGGCGCGGCGATTATCACTTTGGCGTCGGGGCCAGCCAGTGCTGCCGTAATCAACCTGATCGACCTCGGCGGCGTTACAGGGTCGCGGTCAGAACAGGGTTTCAAGATTGCGGCGGCGTACTGGGGCACGATGCTCACCAACAACGCCACGGTCAACCTTGGCGTGAGCTTTGCCTCGCTTGGCACCGGCATCATCGGCTCGACTGGCAGCACTCGCGCTGACTACAGCCTGGCCAACTGGGAAGCGCGGGTTAACGCAACCAAGAGCGGCTCAGCGATCGACCAGAACATTGTACTGCCAACGCTGAGCTCGGGTGGTGCCAGCTTCATCACGAACGGTACGACTACCGTCAATGGCGTAACCAACGACGACCTGAGCAAACTCGCCTATAACGACGCGGGCACGACGAGCAGTCGCACGCTGTTTTTGAACACGTCTGTTATCAAAGCCATAGGTGGCAGCACCGGCCTCTCTGCCGCGGCGCGTGACGGCAACGTCACCTTTAGCAGCAACTTCGGCTTCGACTTCGATCCGACGGATGGTATTTCCTCGAACACGTTCGACTTCATCGGCGTTGCGATTCACGAGATCGGCCACGCGCTCGGCTTCGTTTCGGGCGTCGACTTTCTCGATGTTTACGGGATCGGCAAGGGGCCATCGGCCGGCACACTGGGCTACAGCCTCAACGATACGTCGATCTATAGCGCGCTCGATATGTTCCGCTACAGCACTGACCCAACCAACATCTTACTTGGCACGAATCCTACGCTCGATCTCTCGGTCGGTGGGACCAAGTACTTCTCTGTCGACGGAGGCAAGACAGCGCTGTTTGGCAACACCATGTCGACAGGCCGCTACAACGGTGATGGTCAGCAGGCGTCGCACTGGAAGGATACGCCTAATTGCGCGATCGGAAACGGCATTCTAGATCCAACATTCTGCTTCGGTCAGACCGGGTATGTGACTGGGCTCGATTTGGCAGCGTACGACGCGATGGGCTGGAACCTAAGCACGAACGCATTGACCTATGGTACGACCTCCACCGCCACAATCTACAGGCAGTTCGCCGCTTCTGTCCCTGAGCCAGGCACCTGGGCGATGATGGTATTCGGCTTCGGTCTGATCGGCAGCGCCATGCGCCGACGGTCAACGAAGGTAAGCTACGCCGTTTGATCCCACGGTTGCAAATGTGAGTGCGCCGCCAACACCTCGGTTGGCGGCGCACCAGCTATGTGTGTCCGTACATCGCTGAAGCCAGCGTCGTGTAATGGCGCTGAAGGATCGCGCCAAATGCCCGACAGTGCCCTATGGTAGCCGGGGCATCTCCGATGCAATTCTCGACCTTCACTTCGCAAGCGCCCTGAGGCGGGCTTCCGCCTTGCCTGCGCGGGCCACACACGCGCTCATCAACGCCGGCACCTTTGACGTAGCGATGCGCTTTCCTTGTACAGCAAGGGCGGCCTTTACCTCAGCGGATTGACGCGCGTCGAGCCGGCCCATGAAGTAAGCGCCGACAGACGCTCCGATCTGTCGACCACGCGGATTGTCCGATCCCGACGCCAGAGCATTGCTCAGCATGACGCATCGGACCTCGTCCGCCAGGGTCTGCGCGTGTACGGCACCTGGTAGGCCAAACCCCAACAATAGGGTGATAGCTACGGTGGAGAGACGCCCTGCGGCCAAAAGCTTCATATGAATCGCTTCCTTCAAGTGGCTTGCGCTTTCCAGCGTCGTAATCACGACCGCCTAACACGACCGTTGAACTCTGTAATGGTGCAATATTGTGGTACAAGAGACGGCTTTTACCTTCGTGAAGTCGCTGCATCGGAACCGCAATCAACGTGGGAGCGATTTGCGAGATACAAGGTCGCGTGATCCATCTGCGGCCGCTCCCGTTTGGCAATCTGGCCTGGATTGCTGATCAAGTCAGCGCCTCTTCTACAGGCGCTGGCCGCGCCTTGCTTGATGCGATTGTTGACCAGGGTACTAGCGGAGGGCTTTATGCAGACACGCTTACGGCTGCAAACACCCGAGACTGGTTGGCGAGATCGTCTGCCTAACGTCGCTACCGAAGCGAAGATCCAAAGTCCGGATGGTTAGACCAACCTTGACCGGGCGGACATTTTACTATCGCAAAAGCGGCGACATACGCGACGTCCGAAACTCAGGACGTCGGCGACATAGGGGGCTAGGCTGGCACTGACACGACCATGCCCCCGTCGGGTATGTGTAACGGACTCGATCAACTTGGCTGGATCCCGATCGCTTATGACTGAGTTCTGCGTCAGCAGCAGCCGAACTCTACGAAACGAAAGCGCACGCAAGCGGCGACATGCGACTTTCGAGACCAGCGCGTCTTTAACGCCGCGTCTGGCAAGCTCGTTTGTGGCAGCGATATCAGCGCTGATGGTGACCCCTTGTTCGCCGGGCGATCATGCATCACTAGGGGAGCGGGCGGCCGCCTGAGCTGGAAGAAGCGCCGGGCTATTGTGCTCTACCTTTTGGCTGGGAAAGCAGAATGCAAAATGACGATCTTCGCCAACGCCTTGTAGAACTAAACCCAAATGTCACGGATGATGTAGCTCTTCAGGCAGTTAGAACCTTCTTTAACACCATTGCCAGCCATCTTTCTCGAGGCGGACAAGCACAGATGCGCGGCTTTGGGGTGTTCTTTGTAGTGCGGTATGGTGCTCGCGATGTTCGGGTGCCCAAAACCGGGGATCTGCTACGCAAAGAAAGCGTTACTGTCTTGAGATTTCGGCCGAGCAAAACCTTAGGTCGCTCTTTAAATAGGAAATAGTAATAAGAAATAAGCCGCCACGTCTTGTGGAAAGATGGTTTAGCATGCTCCAGTCTGGCGTCTGATCACGAGCAACTGCTGATCAGACGATCCCGAAACTTCTCCTCCGGTGTGCGCCGCCTCTGGCGCTGCACACCGTAGAGGACCTCACCATCATTGTAACGCCTGGTCGTACCGTCAGTCATATGCCTCACTCTTATCTAAGAGCGAGACCCTGTCAGGTCATTTGAGGGGCCACCTCAGATACCCTGTCAGGTCAATTTGGGGCCACCTCAACAATTGCCTTGCAGGAATTAACCACATACCCTTCTCAAGGGGCGAGCCAAGGGGGCGGCACAACAGGAGGAAACACGCATGAAGACACGGCACCGTCTTGCTATGGTAAGCCTTGCACTCGCGAGCGCCACAGTGGCCACACAGGCCTCAGCGCTCACCATCGTGCTCAACAATACTGGTGGCGTCGACCAAGGGACCGCTGCCTTCGCAGGATTCCGCGCTGCGGCGGACTACTGGGAGTCGGTGCTGCTCGACAACGTCACTCTGACTTTCAACGTCGGCTTCAGCTCCACGGGCTTCGCTCCTACGACTTTGGGATCCACCGGCAGCGCTTCGAGCTCGAAGGCGACGAGCGCCTGGATGACGGCAGTCACGGCTGACGCAACGACTCCGCTTGATGCGTCGGTGGTGGCCAATCTGCCGAACGTACAGAACGCCCAAGTGACGCTGAACAACACCGTTCAGAAGGCGCTCGGGCTTTACACCGGCAGCGCGGCTACGATCGACGCAACGATCCGGTTCAATAGCGCACGCGCGTTTGACTTTGATACCCGCGACGGCTTTCAGGAAGTGTCGTCTGACTTCGTCAGCGTGGCCGTTCACGAAATGGGGCACGCGCTTGGCTTCACGAGCAACGTCGGGCCTAATACGACCAACGCGTCGCGCCCGGCCAACACAGACCTATTCCGCTACAAGAACGGCAGCTGGGACATCAGCTATGCTGGCGATCCCTACTTTTCGATAGATGGTGGTGCTACCGAGTTCATGGGCAATGCCAACTTTTCGGCAGGTCCAGACGGTTTCCAGACGTCGCATTGGCGTGAAGGCGCGCGTCAGCATGACGGGGTGACCTGTACCGTGCTGCTCGAAGCGCAGGTGGGCATCCATGATCCGACCGGCGGGCTTTGCCAGATCGGCATCGTCACCGCGCAGGATCTTGCGATTTTCGACGCCATGGGATGGGACCTAAATCAGGATATCCTCAGCAATCTGAGCTACGCCAAGTCCACGTCGTCGATACTGCAGGATTACATCAACGCCATTCCTGAACCGTCCACCTGGGCGATGATGTTGCTCGGCTTTGGCATGACCGGCATAGCATTGCGTCGTCGCCGAGTCAGCGTTCGTTTCGCCTGAACTATAAGCGTCGCTGACTGAGCGGCCGGCGGCGCAGTTCGTGGTAATTGGAATTTCGCTTTGCTAACCGGGCTCATACTGATTGCGGCAGCGGTGATCCCCGGCAATGCTATTAGCACCGCCGAGCGTCGAGTGCTCGAGCACATCCTGGTATGTCCCGAACGGCTGAAAGGCGACGCAGCGCGGATCAGGAACACTGAAGATTATATCGCTCAATATGCTGCTTACGCGCCGTCCTCACGAATGGGCGTGCGGATGCAACTACGGAACGAGATCCTAGCCAAGAAGAAGTGCCGACTCTCTGGTCCGCAGCTCGATTACACCTTTCCGGAGTCCTGAGGCTTAACGTGCGTTCTTGCCATTGCGATGATCGGATGCCGCAAAAGTGACGACGTACGCGACGTCCGAAACTCAGGACATTGCGACACCGGCATGTCCGCTTCGCTCCACTGGTGACGTACTCCCATGATACTCCGCCATTCTGAGGTAGAGTCCGCTTTAGTGAGGGGGACGGACGTGAAGAAGACCAGGTTAATTGAGAAGCAGATCATCGCGGTGCTGCGCGAGCAGCAGAGTGCCCGCCTTGATGGATCAGGCTGGATAGCGTGAAATCGTAAAAGGTCGGCTTTCCAAGTGCACGATGCGAGCGGAAACGAGCCGTTCGATCCTTATACGCCGGTTATCACGGGGACGCCCGGGTCGCACGGCGGCGTGATCGCGGCCGGCACGCCGGCGGGGACCCTTGGCGCGGTCGCCGCAAAGACCGCCTTGCGGGCTTGCGGGACCGTCGCCACGGCGGTCACCATCAGCGCCGGCGGGCAGACACACATCGCTGCCTTCGCCAGCAAGCCCATCTTCGATCCGCCGCCAATACTGGCGGTCATCGCCTGCACCGGTTCGAGCAGGCCCCACAGGATCCCTCCGCCCGTGACGCTGGCGCTCCGCCGGCGACGACGGCTCGATCGTGCACCGCCGCTGCCGCCAGCGCGGGCAGGGACGAGCACCTTGGCCGGACGTCGGCTGCGTAGCGCCGCGCCGAGCAGGCCGAAGCCGAGCAACATCATCGACCAGGTCGAGGGTTCGGGTATCGCGGGCGTGGGAGTTTCGCCCGCGCCGCTGCCCGGCACCCCGCCACCGGGTACGCTGCCGCCCGGTCCGCCACTGCCCGGAACGCCGCCGCCACCCGGCGCCGCGCCGCCCGGGCCGGCACCGCCGACCAAGACACCGCCGCCCGCGGGACTGCCGAAATAGTTGCTGGTGACGCTATCGGGTGGCACCTCCGACGCGAACGTGGCTTGTGGCACGACCGGCGCATTGATGAAGGCAGCCGGGCAGGGCACCGCTGCGGCAGTTGCGGCCGGCCGCTGCGCCCGCGTGTGCGATGGCGGCGCCTTCGGTGCAGGGCGAGTCGCGTGATGAACTGCCTTACGCACCGGCGGGACATAGGCTGCGGTGGTCGCCAGCATGGCCGGGGGGCAGATGCACAAGGCTGCCTTGCTCAGTAGCGCCGCCTTCATCTTATGCCGCCCCCTTT
>CAXTED010000012.1:0-62138 GCA_964243335.1 uncultured Sphingomicrobium sp.
CAGCTTCGCGGAATGTGGGGATGCCAGCCGCCTTGCGCCGCTGAGCAACTGGATCAAGCCCAGCCTCTACTTGAGCGCGGGCTTCTGCGGCTCTCATCCGCGCTTGGGATAGCGTGACCTTGCTTGCGGCACCCAGGCCAATGTCGCGGCGCCTGCCGTCTTTCTGGACGCGGACCATCCACGATCCGTTGCCACCAGCGCCTACAGCAAGGATGAGGCCTTCACCATCGCTGTGCCGACCGGGCTTGCCCAGTGCGGCCTTGATTGCCGTTGCCGTTAGGTTCCCCATAGCCGCTCTCCTCACCTTCTTCCCCACACCGTAACGTGGCTGCTGGCGAACGGCAATGGACGCGTCTGGACCTTAGCGTGGCCAATACTTCTGCGAGACCGGCAGGATGGGAGCTTGGCGGATGTCAGGAAACACAGCCGTGGCGGAGAAGGTGGGATTCGAACCCACGGTACCCGTGAGGGCACGCCGCATTTCGAGTGCGGTGCTTTCGACCACTCAGCCACCTCTCCGCGAGGCTTAGTCGTGCAGAACCGGCGTTTCCACCGGGGTCGAGGGGGGCGCCATTAGCAGCGCCCCTTCCGCTTGCCTAGGGGCCTCACGCGCCAACTTGCCCCGCCGAGCCGCATGTTTAGAAGACTCAACATGCAGGCAGTAGTCGTAGGAGCCTCAGGCGGTATCGGCGCGGCCTTGTGCCGCCGGTTGAGCGCCCAGGGCCTGCAGGTGCACGCTTTGTCCCGCCGGGCGCCTGATGCGCCGCACGACCGCTGGCAGCCGATCGACCTGGAAACACCCGGCACCATCCCCGCTGCTTTTGCCGCGCTGCAGCTCGATGCACCGATCGATCGCCTGTGGGTTGCCACCGGTTTGCTCCACGATGCCCGCCAACAGCTGGAGCGCGCGCTGAAGCAGTTGGACGCCGCAGCGCTGAGCCGAAGCTTTGCCGTCAACGCGATCGGTCCGGCGCTGGTGCTCGCGGCCGCCGCTCCGCACCTCGCGCCCGACGCGCGGGCTGCCGCACTCTCCGCCCGGGTGGGCAGCATCTCCGACAATCGGCTCGGCGGCTGGTACAGCTATCGCGCGTCCAAGGCAGCGCTGAACCAATTGTGGCGCACCGCCGCGATCGAGCTTGCCCGCACCCGTCCGCAAGCCGTGTGCGTCACCCTTCACCCGGGCACTGTCGCCACCGGCATGAGCGCCCCGTTCCAGCGCGGCGTACCGGCGGAGCAATTGTTTGATCCCGGCCAAGCCGCAACGCAATTGATCGCCGTTCTCGAGGCACTGACACCGTCGGACAGTGGCGGCTGCTTCGACTGGGCCGGCGTGCGCGTCCCCTTCTGATCTCAATCGGTCCCTTGTTGGTTCATCATGGCAGGGTTAGATATGCACCCATGATGCCAATCACGCGTTCCAATCGAATGAACAGGGACCATTCCACCCCCGCGGTGACCAGTGCCCGCTTCGGCATTGGTGATGTCGTGCGCCACCGCATGCTCGATTTCCGGGGCGTGATCTTCGACGTCGATCCGGTGTTCGCGAATTCGGAGGAGTGGTACGCCTCCATTCCCGAGCAGATCCGTCCGGCGAGGGACCAGCCATTCTACCACCTGCTCGCCGAGAATGCGGAAAGCAGCTACGTTGCCTACGTGTCGCAGCAGAATCTGGTGGTCGACGATGAAGACGAGCCGGTCGACCATCCGGCCATCGACGGGCTGTTCGATGCCTTCGAGCCGGGCCGCTACCACCTTCGCCGCGAGCACAAGCACTGAGTTAACGGCCGCGCGGCGGTTGACTTGCGCCGCCCCCTCGCATAGGCGGCACGCTTTCCGCGCGCCAGCTTCGCGGGCCCCGTTTCGGCGGGGATGATCGGCGCAGGCGCGGAAGATGAGATTAGTTCAGGAAGAGATAAAGCCAATGTTCGCAGTCGTGCGCACGGGCGGCAAGCAGTATCGCGTTGCCCCCGGAGACAAGATCGTCGTTGAAAAGATGGCCGGTGAGGCTGGCGACAGCGTGTCGCTGGGCGATATCCTGCTTGCGGGCAACGGAACCGACCTTCAGGACGTAGGCGGCATGACCGTCGGCGCCGAGATCATCGCCCAGGCGAAGGGTGACAAGGTCATCGTCTTCAAAAAGCGCCGGCGCCACAATTACCGCCGCAAGCAGGGCCACCGCCAGCAGTACACCATCCTGCGGATCGTGTCGGTCGGCGGCCAGACCGAGGCTCACAACTCGGGCGGCAACGGCGCCGCGGTTTCCGCGCCGGTTGCGGCAGCCGAAACCTCGACTCCCGAAGCCGTTTCTGCTACGGCCTGATCAA
Source organism: uncultured Sphingomicrobium sp. (assembly GCA_964243335.1). Taxonomy (GTDB): domain Bacteria; phylum Pseudomonadota; class Alphaproteobacteria; order Sphingomonadales; family Sphingomonadaceae; genus Sphingomicrobium. The sequence continues at coordinate 2,325 of CAXTED010000012.1, forward strand.
CTAAGAACACGAAGGCGAAGTAACCTCTCATGGCACATAAGAAAGCAGGCGGCTCCTCGCGCAACGGTCGCGACTCTGAGTCCAAGCGCCTGGGCGTGAAGAAGTTCGGTGGCGAAAGCGTGCTGGGCGGAAACATCATCATTCGTCAGCGCGGTACACGCGTGTACCCGGGCAAGAACGTCGGCTTGGGCCGCGACCATACATTGTTCGCGCTCACCGAAGGCAAAGTGCAGTTTAGCAGCGGCAAATTGGGCCGCAAATTTGTGCACGTTATTATGCCGGCGATGGCCGAGGCAGCAGAATAGGGATCGGTCGCTGACGGGCCGTCCCCACAGAGGGGGCTTCCCGGACTGAGTCTCACAACGACTTGGAACAAAGGGAGAAGAGGGCAGCCCCCTCTTCTCCCTTTTTTCTTTTCCCCCACGAAACTGTCACGCAGCGCCGCTAGGGGCGATGCGGACGAACAGAGGGGTCGTTGATCATGTTCGCACGTACGCAGCGCCTGCTACTCAGGCCAGGTTGGGCCGAGGATGCCACGGCGCTGGCCGCCGCCATTGCGGACGAAGCCATTGTCCGTAATCTTGCCACCGCGCCATGGCCCTACGGCCTTGCCGATGCACAGGCTTTCCTGGACGCGCCCGAGGATGCCACCCTGCCCCGCTTCCTTCTGTTCGCGCGCACCGACGGAGCGCCGCAGTTGGTTGGCGCTTGCGGCCTGTCGCGGCGGCCATCGGGCGCGGTGGAGCTTGGTTACTGGATCGCCCGCACCCACTGGAACCAGGGTTACGCCACCGAAGCGGGCCATCAGCTGGTGGCGATCGCCGAAGCGCTCGGCATCGAGCGGCTCGAGGCCTGCCACTTCGTCGACAATCCCGCTTCGGCGCGGGTGTTGGAGAAGCTTGGGTTCAGCCAGACCGGTGTGACCACACCGCGGCGCAGCTGCGCGCGCGGTTGTGACGCTCCGGCGCGAGGGTATCAGCTGATACTTAGGGCCGAGCAGCCGGTCTTGGCCGCCGCCTAGCCTTCATTGCGAACGCACGCTGCGTTCGCAATGACGCGCAAGGAGAGTCAGGCGGCGCTCCGCACGCGCTTGGCCGGCGGGATCTGGCGATATTCATAGTCGCTTTCCCAGCCGGCAATGAGCGCGCGATCGTCCTCGTTCCACGGGTGGAAGCCCGGAAGGAAGTATTTGATCCAGGCCGAGCCGACCTTTCGGAACATGCCGGGCTTGCCCCACATCGCCCACAGCAGGCCGCGCCAGGCACGTGCACCAGTGATGCCGTCCTGCCGCAGCAGCTCCAGCGCGCCCGCCGTGCGGTGCGACACGAAGTTGCGCGTCACCAGAAGCATGATGATCGACTTGACCTTCCACCGCTTATACCGTGTCCAGCCGGCCGTCGCCGCGAGCCACGTGTCATAGGCGACGCCCTTGTGCTCGACTTCCTCGGCGGCATGCCAGCGCCACAAGTCGGCCGTGGCCTGGTCCGCACCCTTCAGGTGACGCGGGTTGGCGAGCAATTCGTGCGCAATGATGGCGGTGAAGTGCTCCAACGCCATGGTCGACGCCAGGTCGAGGATCTCCGGACGGCCATCCAACAGCGCCAGGCTTTCGTCGACCGTGCGCTCAAGCTCGGTCAGGTCGTAACCCGAGTCGCTGGCGCGCTTGTTGAACGCCAGATGCTCGCGGCTGTGAATGACTTCCTGCGTGGTAAAGGCGCGGATCTCGCCCGCCAGCCGCTCGTCCGCAACGTCGCGAAACTTGCGCACGCTCTCGACGAAATAGGCCTCGCCCTTGGGGAAAGTCGCCGACAATGCATTGTAGACGGCAGTGGCGAACGGGTCGCCATTCAGCCACCAGCGCGGCGTTTGTTCGTCACGTCCAAAGCGCCGATCGCGCGGCGTGATCGTCAAGTCGGCCGGTGTTGCCGTTGAACGATCCAGGGTTGCAACCGTCATGTACGTCCTCCACCAGCGAGTGAGCCGTGCTGCTTATTTGGAATTGCTTACAATAATGTCAATAGGATTGCACGGCCGTAGACGCGTTTCACCGCAGGAAAGTCGCGCCGCGGCGGTTCAGGCCGCGCGCGAACTGCTGATGGAAAGTGGCGCCGCGGCCGTGACACTCCAGGCCGTCGCCAAGCGCATCGGCCGCAGCCATGCCAACGTGCTGCACCACTTCGGCTCGGCGGCCGGCCTCAGTCGCGCACTGGCGGAGGAGATCGCCCGCTCGGTCGCGGCATCGATCGAGGGCGCCATCGAGCAGCGCCGCCAGGGCACCGGCACCGAGCGCGCGGTGATCGACGCGATGTTCGACGCCTTTCGCCGCGAGGGCGCGGGCGAGCTGATCGGCTGGATCGCGCTGACCCGGCAACGCGAGGCGCTGGAGCCGGTCGTAGCTGTGATCGAACGCATCATCCGCACCATGCGCGTGGCCGGCGACAAGCGGCCCGTCGACACGATGACACTGAGCCTGACCTTGCTGGCGATCGGCGACAGCCTGGCCGGTGACGAGGTGGCGCGCGCCTGCGGGGTCGACCGCGGCGTCGTCCGCGATATCGCCATCACCCAGATCGAAGCTCTAAGCGGGGAAGCCTTGCGCGAGTGACCACGTTCCTGCCGACCATTCGCCAGCTGCAATACCTCGTGGCGCTGCAGGACCACGGTCACTTCGGTCGCGCGGCGGAAGCTTGCTTCGTCAGCCAGTCGACCTTGTCGGCTGCCCTTCGCGAGCTTGAAGCGCTGATCGGCGTCACTCTGGTGGAGCGCACCAGCCGCGTAGTCCGCTTCACGGCTGCCGGCGCAGCGATCACCGACAAGGCCCGCCGTGTGCTCCGCGAAGCCGGCGAACTGGCCGACATGGCGCGTGCCGCCGGTCAGCCGCTGGTGGGCGAACTGCGCATGGGCGTGATCCCCACTATCGCCCCATTCCTGCTGCCTACGGTCCTGCCACGGCTGCGGGAGCGCTATCCCGACCTGCGCTTGTACCTGCGCGAGGAAACCAGCCAGATCGCCTGCGAGTCCCTCCAGCGCGGCCAGCTGGACTGCGTGCTGCTGGCCCTGCCGTTCGCGTGCGGGGACATCGACAGCGAGGCGCTGTTCGACGATCCGCTGCTGCTGGCTTTCCCTCCAGGCCAGGACGAACTTCCGGAAACGCTGTCCCCGGACGCGATCGATCCCGCGCGCCTGCTCCTGCTTGAGGATGGCCACTGCCTGCGGGACCATGCCTTGGCAGCGTGCAACCGTCCCGACCTGCGTTCCGGCTCGATGACTTTCGGCACCTCGCTGCATACGCTGGTGCAGATGGTGGACAATGGACTGGGCGTGACGCTGGTGCCGCAAATGGCGGTCGATGCCGGCCTCTTGAGCTACACGTCGATCCGCGTGCGAGCACTTGAGTCAGCCGCCGCGACGCGCCAGATCGCGCTGATCTGGCGGCACGGGAGCCCCCGGGCGAAGGAGTTCCAGCTGCTTGCCGAAACCCTCCGCCCGAGCAAGGCTTAGGCTACTCCGGCGAACTCATCGCCCGACGAACCGCCGACGTCGAAGCGATCGGCGTTCATCACCTTGGTCCAGGCGTGCACGAAATCGCGCACGAACTTCTCTTCATTTCCGCGCTCGGCATAGACTTCCGCGGTGGCGCGAAGCTGACTGTTCGACCCGAAGATGAGGTCGGTTCGGGTTGCCTTCCAGCGCGCCACCCGTCCGCCGCGATCGTAGCCGATGAACTCCTCGTCGGCGCTGGTGTCGATCACCTCCCAGAAGGTGTCATTGTCCAGCAGATTGACAAAGAAGTCGTTGGTCAACTGACCCTTGCGATCGGTGAACACGCCCTCCGGTGCATCCTTGCGATTGGCACCGAGCACGCGCAGCCCGCCCACCAGGACGGTCATCTCCGGCCCGGACAGCCCAAGCAAAGCGGCGCGGTCGAGCAGCAACTCCTCGGTGCGCACCGAATGCTTGGTCTTGAGGTAGTTGCGGAACCCGTCGGCAACCGGCTCCATGTCCGTGAAGCTGCCCACGTCCGTCCACTCCTGTGTCGCGTCCCCGCGACCTCCGGCAAACGGCACCTCGACATCAAAGCCGGCGTCTCGGGCCGCCTTCTCGACCGCTGCGGTGCCCGCAAGCACGATCGCGTCGGCCATCGACAGCGACCCGCGAAGCTCCTCGATCTTCGCCAAGATGCCAGCCAGTTCCTCAGGCTCGTTGACCGCCCAGTCCTTTTGCGGTGCAAGGCGGATGCGCGCACCATTGGCACCGCCGCGATGATCGGACCGGCGATAAGAGGACGCCGACGCCCAAGCCGTCTTGACCAACTGGCCGATGGTTAGGCCCGAACCCAGGATCTTCTGCTTGAAGCCATCGATGTCCGCCTGCGACGGCACTGGTGCGGCCGGAACCGGATCCTGCCAGATCAAATCCTCCGCCGGCACTTCAGGGCCGAGGTAACGAACCTTGGGCCCCATGTCGCGGTGCGTCAGCTTGAACCAGGCGCGCGCGAAGGCATCCTTGAACGCCTCATGGTCGTTGCGGAACTTCTCGGAGATGACCCGGAACTCGGGGTCAACCTTGAGCGCCATGTCGGCCGTAGTCATCATCGTGGGCACAAGCACCGACGGATCATGCGCGGACGGTGCCATGTCCTCTGGCTTCTGGTTGATCGGCTGCCACTGCTGCGCACCGGCAGGCGAGCGGACCAGCTCATACTCATAGTCCATCAGCAGGCGGAAGTAGTTCTCGGACCACTCCGTTGGCGTGTTCACCCAAGCGCCCTCGATGCCGCTGGTGATCGTGTGCTCGCCAAACCCGCTTTCATGCGTGCTGGTCCAGCCAAGTCCCTGCATGGAAATGTCCGCGCCTTCGGGAGCGTCGCCAACGTGGCTGGGATCGCCGGCACCGTGAGCCTTGCCAAAAGTATGGCCACCCGCCGTGAGCGCCACAGTCTCCTCGTGGTTCATGGCCATGCGTTCGAAGGTGATCTTGATGTCGCGGGCGGAACCCAGCGCGTCGGGAACGCTGCCGGGGCCTTCCGGATTGACGTAGATCAGGCCCATCTGGATGGCCGCAAGCGGATGCTCGAGCTCCATCTCGCGCTCGGGCTGGATGCGGGTTTCCTCCGCGTCGACCCACTTCTGCTCGGCACCCCAATAGATGTCCTTCTCGGGCTCGAAGACGTCCTTGCGGCCGCCGCCGAAGCCGAACACCGGTCCACCCATCGACTCGATTGCCACGTTGCCGGTGAGGATGAACAGGTCGGCCCAGCTGATGTTCTTGCCGTACTTCTGCTTGATCGGCCACAGCAGGCGCCGCGCCTTGTCGAGGTTGCCGTTGTCCGGCCAGCTGTTCAGGGGAGCAAAACGCTGCTGGCCGCTGTTGGCGCCGCCGCGCCCATCGGCCGTGCGATAGGTGCCTGCCGCATGCCAAGCCATGCGAATGAAGAACGGACCGTAGTTTCCGTAATCGGCCGGCCACCAGGGCTTGCTGTCGGTCATGAGCGACGTGAGGTCGCGCTTCAGCGCGGTGTAATCAAGCGCGTTAAAGGCTTCGGCATAGTCATAATCGTCACCCATCGGATCGGGCGATCCGCCGACCTGATGCAAGATGTCGAGCGGTAGCTGCTCGGGCCACCAATCCTTGTTGCTCCGTCCCAAAAGGGACCGCGGGCCACCCTTGACCGGGCAGCCGTTCAGCGGGCCTTCGCCTGTAACTGCGTCCATGATTCTACTCCTGAAATCTTGAGCCTCCTCATACGTCACCAGGGCTTGAGGCGAAAACGATTAAACTTGCTCGTTCGGATGGCGCAATCGATTGATCGACCCTTGGACGCTCAATCCATGTGCCTGAGGCCGGTGCGCAGATAGTCCCACCCGGTGATCAACGTCAGCGTCGCGGCAGTCCACAGACTGACCAGACCAACTTGGTGGACCCACTCAACATTCGGCAGGCCGCCGCCGAGTATCAACGCGCCAAGCGACACCAGTTGCAGCGTCGTCTTCCACTTCGCCAAGCGGCTGACCGGCACCGACACCTGCAGCCCGGCAAGATATTCGCGCAGGCCCGAGACGATGATTTCGCGCAGCAGGATCACGAGGGCGGGGATGATGTGAAACGAATGGATCAGCGGCTCACCGCTATTGTTTCGCGTGGACACCAGCATGACGATTACCGCGGCGACCATGATCTTGTCCGCGATGGGATCCAGGAACTGACCCAAGCGGCTGATCTGGCCGTTCGCGCGGGCGAGATAGCCGTCGAAATAATCGGTGATCCCGACGATGCAGTAGAGCACGAATATGACGAGGTAATCGACCGGGGTTGGCCGCCACAGCAGGAACACCAGGATCGGCACCGCCAGGATGCGCGACAGGGTAAGGAGGTTCGGCAGGGACAACATCGCGAGGAGCGTTAGCCTTAAAAGGCCGGCAGGCAAATGCGTGTGCGCGCTGCTCGTGCCCCGTGCTCTCGCGTGAATACGGCAAGGAGGAACACTTGCCCAAGGCCGTCAACACGTTATGCCGTGCTCGCCGCCAGTGTGGGCGGACACGAAGGATGCCGCGTTCAGCCTATGGAAGCCTCGCCCAAGCTCCTGGCTCGTCGCCGGTTCCTCCCCCTTTTCGTGACTCAGTTCCTGGGCGCGTTCAACGACAACCTCTTCCGCACCGCTATGGTGATGCTGGTGATCTACGGCATCTATCGGTCCGCCGAGCAGGAGGCGACCTTCAGCGCCATCGCCGGCGGTCTCTTCATTCTCCCTTTCTTCCTTCTCTCCGCGCTGTCGGGGCAATTGGCCGATGCCTTCGACAAGGCGCGGATCATTCGCGCGGTGAAGTCGGCGGAAATCGGCATCATGCTGTTCGGCGCGGTCGGCCTGTTGCTCCAGAACGTGCCCCTGATGCTGGTGGCGCTGACCGCGATGGGCATTCACTCGACCTTCTTCGGCCCGATTAAATACGCCATCCTCCCGCAGCATTTGCATGAGGACGAGGTCCTTGGCGGTACCGGCCTGGTCGAGGCGGGGACCTATATCGGCATCCTGCTCGGCACGATCCTGGGCGGCCTGCTGGTGCTTCAGCGGCCCGACGGCAGCTACCATGCGGAATGGGCCGCCGCGGGCGTGCTGGTCACCGCCGTGATCGGCCGGATCGCCGGCAGCTTCGTGCCCCCTGCTCCCCCGATCGACGTACCCGACGATGAGAGCTTTCCCCGCCGCGGAGTCGATTGGCACATCGTTCGCGCATCCATTCGGCTGGTGCGCGCGACCATGCACATCCCGCGCTTGTTCCTGTCGATCATGGCGATCAGCTTCTTCTGGGCGATGGGCGCCGTTCTCGCGGCTCAATTCCCGCCCCTGGTGAAGAACGTCTTCTCAGGCGACCAGAGCGTTGCGACGCTGTTCCTGGCGACCTTTTCCGTCGGGGTGGCAATCGGTTCGGTGGCGATCAACCGGCTGCTCAAGGGTCACGTGTCGGCCCGCTTCGCGCCGGTGTCGGCCCTGGCGATGGGAGGGTTCGTGCTGTTGCTGTACCTGCTCAGCCGCAGTTGGGCGCCCTCGCCGGAACTCGTCGGGGTACGGGAGTTCCTGCGCTTCCCCGGCGCTTGGCTGGTGGTCTTCGATCTGCTTGGTGTCGCGATCGCCGGCGGCATGTTCGTGGTGCCGCTTTATGCCTTCCTGACCACCACCGTACCGCCGTCCGAAACGGCGCGAACGGTGGCCGCCAACAACATCGTCAACTCGGGGTTCATGGTTCTGGCAACCGTATGCCTGACCCTGCTGGTGCAAATCGGGGTAACCGTCGCGGGCACCCTTCTGCTGGTATCGTTCGCCAGCATCATCGCCGCCGGGCTAGGCTGGAAGCTTCACCTGGCGTGCGAAGCCTGCACAGCCCAACGGGTTTAGGCGATCAGCACGCTCACGACGAGAAAGCCGGCGGCAAAGGTCAGTCCGAACAAGCGTAGATCATCGGCCACTGTCAGAGCCGGTTTGGCCCCTCTCGTCCGGGTGTAGAAAGATGCATCCACTCGCTTCCCAAACGGTGGGCGACGGGTAGCAATTGGCGGCGTCGATAGCGGCATGGATAAACCTTAACGGGTTCTTTACCATGCTCAACACCGAAAATGGCGCTCTGATCCAAGCCGTCCCCAAGCGGGACAGCAGGCGCTCAGGCCGCGCTTCGCCGGCTCTTTGGTCGTGCCGTTCGCCGTCCTTCGTCGGCATCGCGCACCAGCAATTCGCCTGCTTGTTCGGCACTCATCGGTTTGCCAAAAAACCAGCCCTGCCCGGTATGCGCGCCAAGCGCCAGAACAGCCGCAAGGGTGTCGGCATCCTCGATGCCCTCGGCGGTGACCGGCATGCCGATTGCCCCGGCAAGCGCGCAGACCGCCTTCACGATGGCTTCGCTTTCCCGGTCCTGGCACAAGGTCGACACGAAGCTGCGATCGATCTTGATCACGTCGAGCGGCAGCGAGCGCAGGTGCGAGAGGGACGAGAAACCCGTGCCAAAGTCGTCCAGCGCCATGCGCACGCCCTGGGTCTTGAGGTTCGCCACCAGCGAGCGCGCAAGCTCCATGTCCGAGAATAAGGATCCTTCGGTTACTTCCACCACCAGTCGCTCGGCGGGAAAGCCGGCCTGGGTAAGCAAGCCGAGCAGCCGATGAGCGAGCCACGGATCGCCCAATTGCGAAGGCGAGATGTTGACCGACAAGGTGATGGCCGGGTCCCAGCCGCGCGCGGCGCGAAGCGCGGCAAGGATGATCTGTTCGGACAATGTTCCGATGACGCCGATCTCCTCCGCGATGGGGATGAAGCAGTCTGGTCCGATCGTGCCGCAGGTTGGATGATTCCAGCGCGCAAGCACTTCAAAGCCGATGATCCGGCCAGCGGCCAGATCAACCTGAGGCTCGAAGACCGGGTAGAATTGCCCGTGTTCCAGGCCGATCCGCATGGCATGCTCGAGTTCGCTCTGGGCTATGAGCGCGCGCTCCATGCCCTCGTCGAACCACACCGGCCGGGCCGCGCGCGCCGTGCGTGCGCCGTCCAGGGCGATATCGGCGCGGCGCAGCAGGTTGGCCGTGCGGACGGTGTCTCCGTGCGCCTGCACCGCAATCCCGGCAAAAGCGCCGACCTGGGCCAGCGTGCCCTCGATGTCATAGGTCCGGGCCATGCCGCGCAACAGCAATTCGCACAGCGGTTCGGCTGCGGCGATGTGCTCGGGTGCCATGGCCAAAGCGACGGCGAACTCATCGCCGCTCAGGCGGCCGGTCACTGCGCCGACCGGCACTTCCGCCAGCAAGGCCGCGGCGATGCGGCGCAACAAAGCGTCACCGATGTCATAGCCGTGACGATCGTTGATCGTCTTGAACCGCTGCATCTGGAGCGAGAGTATCACCAGCGATCGACCATCCCGCTCGGCTTGGTTCGCCAAGGCTTGGACGCCATCCGCAAAACCCTTGCGGTTGACCAAGCCGGTGATGGAATCGGTCGCGGCCAGCGTGGCGGCGCGGCTCTCCCCGTCCGCACGGGATTTGGATTCGTGCTGCAGGTCGACATAGCGACGCCAGCTGAAAAAGATCAGCGCGACATTCAACGTCAGGGCGGCGCTGATAATCCGCACGCCATGCCGAAACGCATCGTTCCGTCCGTCCAGCACAGTCCACATCAGGCTGTTGCCATTCCACAGGAAAACGGCGACCGACCCGATCAAGACGGCGATAACAAGCAGATCGCGTCTGGCCGCCGCGAGCCGGCTGTAGCGAGGACGCCAGTTTGGAAGCGAGATGGTCTTGGGCTGCACCTTGCCGACCTTAATCGGCTGGGCTTAACGATTTACACCATTCTGGATGTTTCGCGCTGGCAGCACCTGCAAGCTTCACTGGCAAAGCTCGTACGCGTCGCCAAAAGCCGGCAGCAATCGTCCCGGCCAACGCCGCTCGCGTCGGCATCAAAGTGGTGCGGACGGCGGGACTTGAACCCGCACTCCCGATCGGGAAACCGATTTTAAGTCGGTAGCGTCTACCGTTCCGCCACGTCCGCAATGTCGCGGCGGTTGGCCGCGAAAGGTTTGGGCGGGTTCGCCCAGTAGCTCAGGCTTCCTCGGGAGAAGACTCGCCAAGGTTCAGCCGGACGCGCATTTCCTTGCCCGGCTTAAAATAAGGTACGCGCTTCGCGTCCACGTCGACGCTCGCGCCAGTACGTGGATTGCGCCCCACCCGGGCATCGCGCTGACGCGTGGAAAAGGCACCGAAGCCGCGCAGCTCGACCCGGCCGCCTGTTGCGAGTTGCTCGGTGATCGAGTCGAATAACGCGCTCACCACGCCCTCGATCTCGCGCTGGGTAAGATCGGGAAAGTCACCGCACAATTTGTGCACAAGTTCCGAACGGATCATGTGGTCGTGCGCCCCTTACTTAAAACTAGCCGCCCGCGAAGGCAGCTCCCCAATACATGCTGCCCCAAAGCGGGGGCAGGCGCAAGCACCTGCCCCATTTGGGATATTGGCTTACTTCTTGGTTGCGGCCTTGAGGGCCTCGCCAAGGATGTCGCCAAGGCTCGCGCCGCTGTCGGACGAACCATATTGCGCCACGGCCTGCTTCTCTTCGCTGATCTGCAGAGCCTTGATCGAGAAGGTCGGCTTCTTGGAACGGTCAAAGCCGGACACTTGCGCGTCGAACTTCTGACCGACCTGGAAGCGCTCGGGACGCTGCTCGTCGCGGTCGCGGCCAAGATCGGTGCGCTTGATGAAGCCGGTCGCGCCGTCGTCACCGACCTGCACTTCCAGCCCGCCGTCGCGAACCTCGAGAACGGTCACGGTGACCGTCTCGTTCTTGTTGACGCTGCCCGATGCGCTGGCGGTGGAAACGCCGCCACGCTCAAGCTGCTTCATGCCGAGCGAGATGCGCTCCTTCTCGACATCCACGTCGAGCACGACCGCGGTAACGGTCTCGCCCTTGTGGTGAAGCGCCAAGGCTTCTTCGCCCGACACGCCCCAGGCGATATCCGACATGTGGACCATGCCGTCGACATCGCCATCGAGGCCGATGAACAGGCCGAACTCGGTCGAGTTCTTGACCTCGCCCTCGACCTGGGTGCCGACCGGATGCTTCTCGGCAAAGTCGTTCCACGGGTTGGACTGCGCCTGCTTGAGACCAAGCGAGATGCGACGCTTCTCCTGGTCGACCTCGAGGATCTTGACCTCGACCTCTTGCGAGGTGCTGACGATCTTGCCCGGATGGACGTTCTTCTTGGTCCAGCTCATCTCCGACACGTGCACCAGGCCCTCGATGCCTGGCTCGAGCTCCACGAAGGCGCCATATTCGGTGATGTTGGTGACGCGGCCGGTGAAGTTGCCCTCGATCGGGTACTTCGCCTGCGCGCCCTCCCATGGATCGCTCTCCAGCTGCTTCATGCCAAGGCTGATGCGCTGGGTCTCGCGGTTGATGCGGATGATCTGCACCTTGACCGTGTCACCGATGTTGATGACCTCGCTCGGGTGGTTGACGCGCTTGTAGCTGATGTCGGTGACATGCAGCAGGCCGTCGATGCCGCCGAGGTCCACGAACGCACCGTAGTCGGTGATGTTCTTGACGATGCCCTCGATAACCTGGCCTTCTTCGAGGCTCAGGATCAGGCCCGAACGCTGCTCGGCGCGGGTTTCTTCGAGGATGGCGCGGCGCGACACCACGATGTTGCCGCGGCGGCGATCCATCTTCAGGATCTGGAACGGGGTCGGGAGATCCATCAACGGGGTCACATCGCGCACTGGGCGGATGTCGACTTGGCTGCCGGGCAGGAACGCCACGGCGCCGCCCAAGTCCACGGTGAAGCCGCCCTTGACCCGACCGAAGATAACACCCTCGACGCGGTTATTGGCTTCGAATTCCTTCTCAAGCGTGTCCCAAGCGGCTTCGCGGCGAGCGCGGTCGCGCGACAGCATCGCTTCGCCCATGCTGTTCTCGACGCGGTCGACGAACACTTCGACTTCGTCGCCGACGGACAGTTCGGCCTTCTGGCCCGGAAGCGCGAATTCGCGCAATGGAACGCGGCCTTCGCTCTTGAGGCCAACGTCGATCACGGCAAGATCGTTCTCGATCGCGGTAACGATGCCCTTGACGACGCGGCCTTCAAAGGCCTCATTTTCGCCGCCGAGGCTTTCGTTGAGCATGGCCGCGAAATCGTCGCGGCTTGGAAAAGGCGCAGTGGCCATAGAAGATGATTCTCTCTGAACTAATCGGTCGATATGCCGCCAGCCGGACCACCTTCGGTCGGCTTTCCATCTGGCGGGCCTGGCAACCCAAGGTGATAAGCACCGCCGACCCCATGCCGGCGAGGCATTCGCGCGTGATGCTGTAAATCACGGCCGAACGGCGGGCGCTTAGCAGGAGCGCCCCTCTGCGGCAAGGTTACGCCACTATCTTCGCCGGGGTGAGCGCCTTAGCGGGGCAATCACCTGCGCCGCGAAGCGATCCATTTCTTCGGGCTGCGGGCTCATCTGCAACAGTAGCAGATTAAGGCCGGCGCCTTCGAAGTCGGCGATGCGCTGGGTTACTTGCTCGGGCGTTCCGACCAGACCCGGCCGAAGACCGCGATTACTGACGGCATATTCCTGCAACTTGAGCTCCCGCTCCAATTGCGTGCCCGACAGCCACTGGTCGAAATTGGCGTAACCGGCGGGCGGCTGCGCGGGTGCCTGAGTGATGCGCTCAAGCTCGCGCTGGGCCTCGGCCTCGCTGTCCCGCACGATCGCGAACGCTGCCATGCCATACTGCATCGCCGGGCCGCGCGCCGCCTCACGCCGTCCCGCCATGTCCTTTACCTTGGGCGCGATCGCCTCCGCGGCGTCGCCATGCATGACATACGCATCGCACTTGCCGGCGATCAGCGTCTTGGCCGCTTCGCTCTCGCCCCCGGCATAAATCACCGGCCGCGGCTGGCGCACCGGCTTGGGCGCGCAAATGGCATTGTCCAGCTGATAGCGCTCGCCGGCGTAGGAGAAGCGCTCCTCCCGCCACAGCCCGTCGACCACGTCGAGCCATTCGGCGGTGCGCGCATAGCGGTCGTCATGCGCGTCGAACTGCAGGCCGTACTGCTTGGCCTCCTCGGCCCACCAGCTGGACACCACGTTCAGCGACAGGCGCCCCCCCGCGATCTGGTCGATGTTCGCGGCCTGCTTGGCGAGCAGCGCCGGATGGTGAAAATTGGGCCGAACCGCGACCATCAGCTCGATGGACGAGGTGATCGCCGCCAAGGCAGCCGCGGTCGACCAGGCATCGAGCGCCGGCTGGTCGGTACCCTGAATGTCGTTGAGGAACAGCTCCGCAATCAGCGTCAGGTCCCAGCCGGTCTGTTCGGACCGAAGCGTCAGCGCCTTGACCGCATCCCAGCTCGCCTGTCCGCCCTCGTCCGGCAAATTGCGAAGCCAGCCGCCGAACACCGGCATCCAATATCCAAAGCGCATATCCGGTCAGGCCTTTCCGTGAGCGGTGATCTGACGCTGGAGCGCGTCCAACAGCCGTTCGTGAGGGTCATATCCAAGCAACGTCAAGGGGTCCGCGACGAAGTTGGACAAGGCGTTGATGTCGTAGACACGCGGCAAGCCATCGCGGTCGTCGATCACCAGTTCGATGCCGCCAACGAACAAGCCGGCGGCCTGCGCCACCCGCTCGGCAATGGCGATCAGCTCGGGCGCGGGCTCCACCGCCCGCATGGTCAGCGCCGCTCGGCCAGGCTGCGCCAAACAGGCATCGGCTGGGCACAGGTCGAATTGCGTGCCGCCACTTTCCACCTCCAACGCATAGAGAAAGCGGCCTTCCAGCGTTTCCATGCGCAGAATCGTGCCCCCGCGCGGCGCAACATAGTCCTGCACCATCAGGACCCGGTCGATCGAGGTCGGCAGCGTGCCATCCGCCACCGCCCCGGCCAGTTCTTCGCGGCTGGCGTAGCGCGTGATCCCGGCCCCCGAACCGCCGATGTTGGCCTTGACCAGCAACGGGTAGGTCATGCCCTCGGCAGCCGCGAGCACGTCCGCCGCGCGGTGGACGATGCGCGTTAACGGGATATCCAGCCCGAGCCCGCTCACCAACGACAACTGCCGCGCCTTGCTGCTGTCGATCGCGAGCACATCGGCGCCGTTCAGCACCGTCGCGCCGGCCCGCTGCCAATGATCCATCAATGCCGCGGCATAGAAGATCGGATGCTCGGCCTCCCGCAGGAAACCGGACATCGCCACTCGGCTCAGCACCACCTTGGCGGGCGCGCCAAGGTCGGCCGGGTCGAACCTGTGGTCGGTAATGTCCACCGCTCGGTAATCGATCCCGCGTGCATCAAGCGACCGGAACAGAGGCTGAAACCAGCTGGGATGTTCAAACGGAATCAAGAGGTCGGTCATGGTCTGCCGCGCTGACAAGAAAGGTGGCAGAATGCAACGGGCATTGATCGAAAACTCCTGTTCGCTGCTGCGCCCTTCCGCTAGCGCGCGGTCAACACAAGCGAAGAAGGCTCCACCATGCGGTTCGTCAAGGCAATCTGGAAACTGCTGGTCGGCGTCAAGGACGCGCTTGTTCTCTTATTCATGCTGTTGTTCTTCGGCGGCATCTACGCGGCGCTGTCCGCCCGTCCCTCGCCCGCCGTCACCGAAGGCGTGCTCGCCTTCGATCTTAACGGTGCGCTGGTCGAGCAGCCCGCCGAAGGCGACGTGTCGAGCCTGGTCACCGGCGCCGGATCTGGCCCCAAGCAATATGCGCTCCGCCAACTGAAGGCCGCATTGCTAGCCAGTCGCGACGACGACCGAGTGAAGGCCGTTGCCCTCGATCTCGATCGCTTCGGCGGCGGCGGACAGGCGGCCATTGCCGACCTCGGCGCGACCATGGACCAGGTTCGCCGGATCAAGCCGGTGCTCGCATACGCTACGGGCTACACCGACGATCGCTACCAACTGGCGGCGCACGCCTCCGAGGTATGGCTCAATCCGCTGGGCCAGGTCGCAACCGTCGGTCCGGGCGGCAACCAACTCTACTACAAAGGCCTGTTCGACAAATTAGGCGTGACCGCCAACGTCTACCGCGTCGGTACGTACAAAGCCGCGGTCGAGCCCTACATTCGCCAGGACATGTCGCCGGAAGCCCGCGCGGACTCGCAGGCACTGGCCAGCGCCTTGTTCGAGACTTGGCGCGACGACATCCGCCGTGCCCGCCCCAAGGCCAATCTGGAGCCCTACCTCAGGGACCCGGTCGGCACGGTCGGGGGCACTTCGGGGGACTTCGCGCTGACGGCTCAGAAGTTCGGGCTGGTCGACAAGATCGGTGACCGCAACGCCTTCTCCGCCCGGCTGCGGGCACTTGGCGGCGAGAACGCCCGCTCACCCGGCGGCTACAAGCGGATCCGCCTCGACAGCTACCTTGCCGACAAGGGCGACAAGCCATCACGCGGCCCCATCGGGATCGTCACCGTCGCCGGCACCATCGTTGATGGCCGCGCCCCGCTCGGTACCGCCGGCGGCGACAGCATCGCCGAGGCGATCGACAAGGGCGTGCGCTCGGGCAAACTGAAGGCCTTGGTCGTGCGGATCGACAGCCCGGGCGGCTCGGTCACCGGCTCCGAACGCATCCGTTCGGCGCTGATGGCCGCCCGCGCGACCGGCATTCCGGTCGTCGCGAGCATGGGCAATGTCGCCGCGTCGGGTGGCTATTGGGTGTCCACCGCCGCCACGCGCGTGCTGGCCGAGCCCTCCACCATCACCGGTTCTATCGGCGTGTTCGGCGTCATCCCAAGCTTCCAGGGATCACTCGCCAAGCTGGGCGTCGGTGTCGATGGCGTGAAGACCACGCCTCTGTCGGGCGAGCCGGACATTTTCAAGGGCCCCTCCCCCCAGGCCAGTCAGCTGGCGCAAATGGGTGTCGAGAGCATCTATCGCCAGTTCCTCGGCATCGTCGCCAAGGCGCGCGGCAAGACCCCGCAGCAGGTCGACCAGATCGCCCAGGGACGCGTGTGGGCCGGCGGCCCGGCGCATCAGCTTGGGCTGATCGACCGCTTCGGCAATCTGGATGACGCCATCGCCGAGGCGGCCACCTTGGCCAAGCTCGGCGACGAACGCGGTGTCACCTACCTCGACCGGCCCAGGTCATTCCGCGCCAGCCTGATGAGCTTCTTCCGCGACGACGATGACAGCGAAGCGACGGACAGCGATGCCTTCGCCGCGATCGGCGACCGTAGCCGCGGCGACCTCCTCGCCGCCATCGCCGACGCGCGCGAAGTGCTCAGCGGCCCGGCCATCCAGGTACGCTGCCTTCAGTGCGGCGCGATGAGCCCGATCCGCACCATGCCGACCCGCGACCGTTCGACGATCGAGGGCCTGCTCGGCTGGCTGCTCGGCTAGAGAAAGGGGGCACCGCGCGGCGCCCCCTTCGCCTCAGATGTGAATGGGCTTGCCCTGCACGGCCATGGCCGCTTCCTTGAGCGCCTCGGCATGGGTCGGGTGCGCGTGGCAGGTGTAGGCGATGTCCTCGCTGGTGGCGCCGAACTCCATCGCCACGCAGGCCTCGGCGATCATCGTCCCGGCCAGGCTTGAGATCATCCACACGCCCAGAACGCGGTCGGACTTCGCATCGGCGATGACCTTCACGAAGCCATCGGTATCGCGGTTGGTCTTGGCACGGCTGTTGGCCATGAACGGGAATTTGCCGACCTTCACCTCGCCACCGGCACGCGCCTGCTCCTCGGTCAGGCCGACGCCGGCAATCTCGGGATGGGTATAGACCACCGACGGGATGATCGCGTGATTGACGATGCCGGTCTGCCCGGCGATGTTCTCCGCGACGGCAATGCCTTCGTCCTCGGCCTTGTGGGCAAGCATCGGTCCCGGCGCGACATCGCCGATCGCCCAAATGCTCGGCACCGACGTGCGGAACTGGTGATCCATCTCGACCTGCCCCTTGGCATTGACCTGCAGCCCGGCCGCTTCCAGCGCGAGACCGTCGGTGTTGGGCTTGCGGCCGATGGCGACCAGCACGAAGTCGGCCTCGATCGTCTCCGCCGCGCCGCCCTTGGCCGGCTCGACAGTCAACGTCACCGTGTCGCCGTTGCGCTGGGCGCCGACGACCTTGGTGCTCGTGCGAAGTTCGAAACCCTGCTTCTTGAATATCTTGGCGCTTTCCTTGCGTACTTCCTCGTCCATGCCGGGCAGGATTTGGTCGAGATACTCGACCACGGTGACCTTGGCGCCGAGCCGCAGCCACACCGACCCAAGCTCGAGCCCGATGACGCCGCCGCCGATCACCACCAGATGCTTGGGCACCCGCGGCAAAGCCAACGCGCCGGTCGAATCCACGATCACTTCCTGGTCGATTGTCACGCCCGGCAGCGGGGTGACCGACGATCCGGTCGCGATGACGATGTTCTTGGCGCGCACCGAGCGCTCGCCAACCTGCACCGTATGCGCGTCGGTGAAGGTCGCCCGGCCCTTGATCCACTCAACCTTGTTCTTCTTGAACAGGAAGGCGATGCCGCCGGTCAGCTCGGTCACGGCCTTCGCCTTTTCAGCGTGCATCTGCTCTAGGTTGAGCGACGCGCCCTGGATATCGATGCCGAACTTGGCGAGGCTCCCCGACTTGGCCTCGGCAAACAGCTCGGACGCGTGAAGCAGCGCCTTGGACGGAATGCACCCGACATTGAGGCAGGTCCCGCCCAGCGTCTCGCGGCTCTCCACGCACGCCGTCTTCAGCCCCAACTGCGCCGCGCGGATCGCCGCGACGTACCCGCCGGGACCCGAACCAATTACGAGAACGTCAAAGTCGAATTCGTCAGCCATTCTTCTTACTTTCGTCATCCCGGCAATTGCCTGGGACCGTGGCGAGATCGTCTAGGTCCGGCTTGCGCCAGAATGACGACTTAGGTCTTCGAACTGGAAATCAAAGGTCGATCAGCAAACGCGTCGGGTCCTCGATCGCTTCCTTGACCCGCACCAGGAACGTCACCGCCTCACGGCCGTCGACCAGCCGGTGATCATAGCTTAGCGCCAGATACATCATCGGCCGCGCCACGATCTGCCCGTCCTTGACGACCGGGCGCTCCTCGATGCGGTGCATGCCCAGCACCGCGGACTGCGGCGGGTTGATGATCGGGGTGCTGAGCAGGCTGCCGAACACGCCGCCGTTGGTTACGGTGAAGGTGCCGCCCTTCATGTCTTCGGCGGTCAGCGTGCCGTCCTTGGCCTTCTTGCCATAGCCGGCGATCGCGCTCTCGATCTCGGCAAAGCTCATGCGGTCGGCGGAGCGGACGACCGGAACCACCAGCCCCTTGGGCGCCGACACTGCCACAGAAACGTCGAGGTAGTTGTGATAGACGATCTCATCGCCTTCGATGCTGGCATTGACCGACGGCACGTCCCTCGCGGCAAGCGCAACCGCCTTCACGAAAAAGCCCATGAAGCCCAGGCGGATGCCGTGCTTCTTCTCGAACAGATCCTTGTAGCGGGCGCGCGCTTCGATCACCGCGGTCATGTCGACGTCGTTGAACGTGGTCAGCAGCGCGGCGGTGTTCTGAGCGTCCTTGAGCCGCTTGGCGATGGTCTGCCGAAGCCGCGACATCTTCACGCGCTCTTCGCCGCGCTCACCTGATGGAGCCTGCACGACCGGCTGTGCCGCTGCGCTAACCGGTGCGCTGGTCGGCGCGGCCTTTGCGGTCGCGGCACCGATGACGTCCTCCTTGGTCAAGCGGCCATCCCGTCCGCTGCCCTGGATCGCGGCCGGATCGACATGAGTTTCAGCAACGGCACGACGCACGGAAGGCGACAAGCGCAGCGCTGCCGCATCTTGGTCGCTGATCTCGCCGCTCGACGGAGCCGCCTCGGCCGGCGCAGCAGCAATCGGAGCCTCTGCCTGCGCGGGGGAACTCGCCGCGGGCGCAGCGGCCACCCCGCCCTCGTTCACCGTGGCGATCACCGCGCCAACGGCAACGGTATCACCTTCCTGCACCGCCGCCGCGCCGAACACACCGGCGACTGGCGAGGGCACGTCCACGCTGACCTTGTCCGTCTCCAGGCTGGCGATCGACTCGTCCAGCGCCACCGCATCGCCCGGCTTCTTCAGCCACGCGCCAAGCGTCGCTTCGGTAATTGACTCGCCCAGCGCGGGGACTTTGACTTCGGTCGGCATTGATATTCCTTAACCTGAGGCCTTGCCGGCTTCTTCTACGGTATCTTCGGCAGCCTCATTGGCCGCGGCCTTGACCTGCCCGGTACCGAGCGCGTCCGCAATCAGCGCCGTCTGCTCGGCGATGTGCCGCCTCGCGAGTCCCGTCGCCGGCGAGGCGGACGACAGGCGACCGGCGTAGCGTGGCCGCAGCGACGATCCCGCCGCCTTGAGGCATTCTTCCAGGAACGGCTCGACAAAGAACCATGCACCATTGTTGCGCGGTTCTTCCTGCGCCCAGACGAGGTCGCTCAGGTCCGGCATCGCCGCCAGCCGCTTAATCAATGGCTCGGACGGGAACGGATACAATTGCTCGATCCGCAGGATCTCCGTGTCGGGCGCGCCCGCCGCATCGCGAGCTTCCAGCAACTCATACGCCAGCTTGCCCGAGCACAATACCAGCCGCTTTGTCGCACCAGCAGCAGGCGGGGCCGGGTCGGACAGTATCCGCCGGAAGTGGCTGTCCCCAGTGAAGTCGGCGCGCTTGGAGACCGCCATCTTGTGACGAAGCAGCGATTTGGGCGTCATCACGATCAATGGCTTGCGGAACGGACGCAGCAATTGCCGGCGCAGCAGATGGTAATAGTTCGCCGGCGTGGTGCAGTTCGCAACCTGGATGTTGTCCTCGGCGCACAGCTGCAGATAACGCTCGAGCCGCGCCGAGCTATGCTCCGGCCCCTGCCCTTCGTAGCCGTGCGGCAGCAGCATCACGAGACCGCTGGCCCGCAGCCACTTGCTTTCGCCAGACGTGATGAACTGGTCGATGATCACCTGCGCGCCATTGGCGAAATCGCCGAATTGCGCTTCCCACAGCACCAGGGTGCGTGGGTCGGCCAGCGTGTAGCCATATTCGAAACCGAGCACGCCAAACTCGGACAGCGGACTGTCGCGAACCTCGAACCGGCCGCCCGAGACGGTCTGCAGCGGGATGAACTTGTTGCCGGTGCCCTGGTCGGTCCAAGCCGCGTGCCGCTGCGAGAACGTCCCGCGGCCGCTGTCCTGCCCCGACAGGCGCACATTGTGCCCCTCCGCCAGCAGCGTCCCGAACGCCAGCGCTTCACCCGTCGCCCAGTCGAACCCTTCGCCGCTGTCGAACATGGCGCGCTTGGCGTCGAGAATGCGACCGAGCGTCTTGTGCATGTGGAGGTTCTCGGGGACGGTGGTCAGCGCCTTGCCGACCGCATCGAACTCGGCGTCTTGGACGCCCGTGCCGGTGTTGCGGCGTCCATCGACCGGCTCATCGGGCTTGCGCAAACCCTGCCAGCGGCCTTCGAACCAGTCGGCCTTGCTCGGCGAATAGGTCGCGCCGGCCGTGAACTCGCCTTCGAGCAGTTCGATGAAGGACTGGGTACGCGCCTCGACCCATGCCTGGTCGATCACGCCCCCTTCGATCAGCCTCTTGGCATAGAGCTCGCTGACCGGCGGGTGAGTCTTGATCGCCGCATACATCACCGGCTGGGTGAAGCTGGGCTCGTCGCCCTCATTGTGACCGAAGCGGCGATAGCACCACATGTCGATGACGATGTCGCGGCCGAACGTCTGCCGAAATTCGATCGCCAGCTTGCAACAAAAGGTCACCGCTTCCGGGTCGTCGCCATTGACGTGCAGGATCGGCGCCTGGACCGACTTGGCCATGTCCGACGGATAAGGCGACGAGCGCGCAAACTGCGGGGAGGTGGTGAAACCGACCTGATTGTTGATGACGAAGTGAAGCGTCCCGCCGGTGCCGTATCCGGGCAGTCCCGAGAAACCGAAGCACTCCGCGACAATGCCCTGCCCCGCGAACGCCGCGTCGCCGTGCACCAGCACCGGCAGCACGTGCTTACCATGCTTGTCGCCGGTAATGGTCTGCACCGCCCGCGCCTTGCCCAGCACCACCGGATTGACCGCCTCCAGATGCGATGGATTGGCTAACAGCGACAGATGCACCTTCTGCCCGTCGAACTCGCGGTCTGACGAGGTGCCAAGGTGATATTTGACGTCGCCCGATCCGCCCACGTCAGCCGGATTGGCAGCACCGCCGGCGAACTCGTTGAAGATGGCGCGGTACGGCTTGCCCATGACATTGGCGAGCACGTTCAACCGGCCGCGATGGGCCATGCCGACCGCGACCTCGTTGATGCCCAGCTGGCCGCCATATTTGATGACGCCTTCCAGCGCCGGGATCATGCTTTCGCCGCCGTCCAGGCCGAAGCGCTTGGTCCCGACGTACTTGCGAGCGAGGAACTTCTCCCACTGCTCGCCATGGATGACCTTTTCCAGGATCGCCTGCTTGCCTTCCGGCGTGAAGGAGATGCCCTTGTCCTTGCCCTCCATCCGCTCCTGCAGGAAGCGGCGCTCCTCAAGGTCGTTGATGTGCATATACTCAAGGCCGACATTGCCGCAGTAATTGGCGCGCAGCACGGCCACCAACTCACGCACGGTGGCGGTTTCCAGGCCAAGGTTGCCGCCGACGAAGATCGGCCGGTCGAGATCGGCGTCGGTGAAGCCGTGGAACGATGGCTGCAGGTCGGCCGGCTCCTCGCGCTTGGCGAGGCCCAGCGGATCGAGGTTCGCGGCCAGATGCCCCCGCACGCGGTAGGTGCGGATCAGCATCATCGCGCGGATGCTGTCTTCCGCCGCGCGGCGCACCGCGGTCGGATCGGCACCGCCCGATGCAGCCTTGTCCTTGGCCTTTGCCGCGACCTTCTCGATCACCGCATCGGTCGGATCGAGCCCGAGATTGATGTCGTCGAGGGCGCTCAGCGGCCAGTTCGCCCGCTGCCAGCTTGGTCCCTGTTCGGTCTCGAAAATCTCGTCCATCACTTCCTCTTGTTCCTGCGCGGGTAAAGGCCCGGCGCTACGATGCGCCCGCCAAGTCCCACGCGGGGGAACGTCAGCCCTTCAACAAGGCGCTCAGCGTCCGTCCAAGCTCAGATGGGCTTGGCGACACGCGAATGCCAGCGGCTTCCATCGCCGCGATCTTGCTTTCGGCGTCGCCCTTGCCGCCCGACACGATCGCGCCGGCGTGACCCATGCGCCGACCCGGAGGCGCGGTGCGGCCTGCAATGAAGCCGACGGTGGGCTTGGACCGGCCGCGCTTGGCCTCGTCCGCCAGGAACTGCGCGGCATCTTCTTCGGCCGCGCCGCCGATTTCACCGATCATGACGATCGACTTGGTCTCGTCGTCCGCCAGGAACAGCTCCAGCATGTCGATGAACTCGGTACCCTTGACCGGATCGCCGCCGATGCCGACTGCAGTGGTCTGGCCGAGCCCCTCGTTGGTGGTCTGGAACACCGCTTCATAAGTCAGCGTGCCCGAACGCGACACCACGCCGACGCTGCCCTTGGAAAAGATATTGCCCGGCATGATGCCGATCTTGCACTCGCCCGGCGTCAGCACGCCCGGGCAGTTGGGCCCGATCAGACGCGATCCCGATGCGGTCAGCGCGCGCTTCACCTTGACCATGTCGAGCACCGGAATGCCCTCGGTGATGCACACGATCAATGGCACGCGCGCATCGATCGCTTCCAAGATGGAATCGGCCGCGAAGGGCGGCGGCACATAGATCACCGAAGCCGTGGCGCCGGTCTTCTCGACCGCCTCGGCGACAGTATCGAACACCGGCAGGTCGAGGTGCGTCGATCCGCCTTTGCCGGGCGTGACGCCGCCAACCATCTGCGTGCCGTAGGCCAGAGCCTGCTGCGTGTGAAAGCTGCCGGTTTCCCCGGTCATGCCCTGAGTAATGACCCTGGTATTACGGTCGACGAGAATGCTCATATTAGCCCTTCTTGTTCCCCGGCGAGGGCCAGGGTCCAGTCCAATCGAAAAACAACCGCCTTAGCGGCTCCTTGTCCCCCGCTTTCGCCGGGAACAGGACAACCTAGCCCAGCGAACCGTCAATAGTCCTGCAAGCCTCGAGCAGCTCCTTGACCGCATCGACGCTCACCTTCAGCCCGGCTTTGTCTTCGTCATCCAGCGCGATCTCGACGATCTTCTCGACCCCTCCCGCGCCGATCTGCACCGGCACACCGACATAAAGCCCGTCCAAGCCATACTGCCCCTGCACATACGCCGCGCATGGCAAGATACGCTTCTGGTCGTTCAGATAAGCCTCGGCCATCGCGATGCCGCTGGTTGCCGGCGCGTAGAATGCCGATCCGGTCTTGAGCAAAGCCACGATCTCGCCGCCGCCGCCACGGGTGCGCTTGACGATCGCGTCGATCTTCTCCTGACTCGACAGGCCCATCTTGATGAGGTCGGGCACCGGAATGCCGTTGACCGTTGAGTAACGCACCACCGGCACCATCGTGTCGCCATGCCCACCAAGCACGAAGGTGTTCACGTCCTTGACCGACACCTGGAACTCGTCGGCGATGAAGTGGCTGAAGCGCGCGCTGTCGAGCACGCCGGCCATACCCACCACCATGTGGTGCGGCAGGCCCGAAAACTCGCGCAAGGCCCACACCATGGCGTCGAGCGGATTGGTGATGCAGATCACGAACGCATTCGGCGCATTGGCCTTGATGCCCTCGCCCACGGCTTTCATCACCTTAAGATTGATGCCCAGCAGGTCGTCGCGGCTCATGCCCGGCTTGCGCGCCACGCCGGCGGTCACGATGATCACATCAGCCCCGGCGATGGCCGCATAATCGTTCGATCCGCTGATCTTCGTGTCGAAGCCTTCGATGGGGCCGCACTGCGACAGGTCCAACGCCTTGCCCTGCGGCACGCCCTCGACAACGTCGAACAGGACAACGTCGCCCAGTTCCTTCTGTGCGGCGAGGTGCGCCAAAGTGCCGCCGATGTTGCCGGCACCGATCAGCGCGATTTTCCTGCGAGCCATGAACAGCCTTCTCCGATTGTTGCACAAAGGAGCACTGCCGCTGGGCGGGCCAAGAACGGCCGGAACGGCAGTGCGGTTTGGCCGGGCGCTTAGGCCAATGCAGCGTGTGGGGCAACCGCGTGCAGGTCTGTGGCACAGCAAAACGCAACCGTTCAGCAAGTCCACACGTTCGTGGGTCTATCTGGCAGTATAACCTGCATCAAGGAGTACTCGATATGCGCAAGCTCATGATACTGGCCGGCATCGCCGTGCTGGCCGCGGGCTCCCCCGCCGTCGCCAAGCCAGACCATGCCAAGGGCCATGGCAAGGGTCATAAGCAGGAGACTCGCTACGACCGCCGCGACGATGATCGGCGCTACGATCGCCGCGACGATCGTCGTTATGATCGCCGCGCCTCCTACGGCGGTCGCAACTGCCCGCCGGGTCTCGCAAAGAAGAACAATGGCTGCCGCGCACCCGGCCAGGCTCGCAAGCTCGCTCGCGGCCAGCGCTACCAGAACGGCTACGGCACCGCGTACGGCTACAACCAGCTGCCCTACGATCTGCGTCGCCAGTACGATCTGGATCAGTCAAACCGCTATTATTACGACAATGGCACGCTCTACGGCGTCGATCGCCAGAGCGGCATCATCGAGCAGGTGCTCAGCACGCTCCTGCGCTAAGCACGCCTAGGCAGTGTAGAGGGCCGCTGGAGCATTCGCTCCGGCGGCCTTTTCGTGTCGCTCGCGACCGCCCTAGCCGCCGACGCCATGCCCTTCCGCGAGATACTCCGCGCTGCGCATTTCCTCGAGGCGGCTGACCGTGCGTCCGAACTCGAACGCGCCGTCGCGGCCCACATACAGGCCTGCAGGCTCCGCGTCCGCCGCCGCGAGCAACTTGACCTTATGCTCGTACAATTCGTCGATCAGTGTCAGGAACCGTGCCGCCTCGTTGCGCATCTCGGGTCCCATCACCGGGATCCCGACCAGGATCACCGTGTGAAAGCGCTGCGCCACCGCCAGATAGTCCGCCGCGCCCCGGGCCTCGCCGCACAGCCGCTTGAACGAAAACACCGCCACGCCCTTGAAGCTCTCGGGCACATGCAGCGTGCGCCCGCCGCCGACCTCCAGTTCCTCGGTTGGCACATGCTCGCGGTCCTCGACCGGGTAATCCGTCAGCTTGAAAAACGCCTCGCTGAGCGCGGCTGTCGCCGCCGGTCCGTTGGGCACGTGCCAGGTGTGGACACCGCTCAGCCGGTCGAGCCGGTAATCGGTCGGCCCGTTGAGCGGCACGATCTGCATCCGAGCACTCAGCAGATCGATGAACGGTACGAACAGCTCCCGGTTGAGCCCATCCTTGTAGAGGTCGGTCGGCGGCCGGTTGGAGGTGGTCACCACGCTCACGCCCTCGTCGAGCAGATGCGTGAACAACCGCGACAGGATCATCGCGTCGGCGGTGTTGTTGATAACCATTTCGTCGAAGGCGAGCAGCCGCGCCTCCTTGGCGATCGCTTCGGCGACTGGCGGGATGGGGTCGCCCGGCGTTTCCACTCGTGCCCGGCCGAGCCGCTGGTGCACGTCCAGCATGAAGGCGTGAAAGTGCACCCGACGCTTGGGCTCCACGGGGATCTCGCAGAACGCCAGGTCCATCAGCATCGACTTGCCGCGTCCCACGCCGCCCCACAGGTAGACGCCTCGCGGTTTGGGTCCGCTGCGCCCAGTCAGCCTCTTCAACAAGGACGGCTTCTTCGCCAAGTCCGCCGCCAGGCGATCGAGCGCAGCAACACCCCCAGCCTGGTCCGCGTCGGGCTGGAGTTCGCCTGCTTCCAAGAGCCGGCGATAGGCCGCCGCGACCGGACCGGCAGTCACAGCGTGCGCAGGCGTTTCAGCGTTCCGGCGAAACTGTAGCACGGCGCGTCGTCCTGCTTCACGATACCCTGCATGAACGCCAGCGTGCGTGTTTGGCGCAGCAGATGCACATGCGCGTCCAGCGGCTTGCCGGATACACCGCGGCCAAGGAAGTGCGTAGTCAGGTCCAGCGTAACGTAATGCGCGCGCTCCATCCCGGCGCAACGCCCGCCGGCGAACATCGCCATGTCGATGAAGCTCATCACCGCCCCGCCGTGGATCGATCCGCCAAGGTTCAGATGCTTGTCGGTGACGTTCATGCGGACGATCGCACGGCCTGGACCATCACCGCGGAACAGCAGGCGTCCCGTCGCCGCGGCGAACGTGTCCTGCGGCAAGTCCGCCCAACTGTACCAGCCGGGACTGTCCGCGTCCTCGACGGCGTTGGAGGGAATGCGGGCGTTGAGGGTTTCGGCGTCCATGGGACGCGGGGTTAGGGGCGCCGCGCGCGACGCGCAACATCTTCTCCCCTCCCTTGGCGGGGGGGAGCAAACTCAGGCCGCGCGCTCGGCGATCAGCTTCCGGGTCTCGGCGATTGCCTTGGCCGGGTTCAGACCCTTCGGGCACACATTCGCGCAGTTCATGATGGTGTGGCAGCGGTACAGCCGGAATGGATCCTCCAACTGGTCCAGCCGCTCGCCGGTCATCTCGTCGCGGCTGTCTGCCAGCCAGCGATAGGCCTGCAGCAGAATCGCCGGCCCGAGGAAGCGATCGCCGTTCCACCAATAGCTTGGGCAGGACGTCGAGCAGCAGAAGCACAGGATGCACTCGTACAAACCGTTCAACCGCTCGCGATCCTCCGGGCTTTGCAGCCGCTCGGTGCCCGATGGGGCCGGCGTGGCCGTCTTAAGCCAAGGCTGGATCGACGCATATTGCGCGTACAAATGAGTGAAATCTGGGACCAGATCCTTGACCACGTCGCAGTGCGGCAGCGGCGTAATGCGGATTTCGCCCTTGATGTCCTCGATCGCCGTCGTGCAGGCCAGGCCGTTGCGCCCAGCCATGTTCATCGAGCAGGATCCGCAAATGCCTTCGCGGCACGACCGGCGAAACGTCAGCGTCGGATCGATCTCGTTCTTGATCTTGATCAGCGCGTCGAGCACCATCGGCCCGCACTCGGCCATGTCGACTTCATAGGTGTCATAGCGCGGATTGGCCCCGCTGTCCGGATCGTAGCGATAGACCTTGAAGTTCTTGACGTCCTTTTTCGACGCCCCATCCGCCTTGAACGTCCGGCCCTTGGTGATCTTGCTGTTCTTGGGAAGCGTGAACTCGGCCACATGGGGCTCCTGAACTGGTCGGACGATTAATCGGTCTTGCCGCTACCACCCCTTGGCGGAGGTTTCAAACGGGACAAAGGCCGTGGAAGAAACACTTCTTACAACGGCAAGATAAGGATTTATCGAGCTGTTTGAAGAGCTTGCTCAAAGCTTGCGTGCAGTCTCCAACACTTCCGCGGCGTGACCTGGAACCTTGACCTTGCGCCAGGCCCGCGAAACCCGCCCATCGGGCGCGATCAGGAAGGTGGCGCGCTCCAGCCCCATATACTTGCGTCCGTACATCGACTTCTGGACCCAGACACCGAAGGCATCGCTTAGAGCACCGTCGGCATCGGAGTGCAGCGGCACGCCAAGCTCGTATTTGGCGGTGAACTTGGCGTGGCTTGCCTCGCTGTCGCGCGACACGCCGACGACCGCCACATTCGCCGCCTCGAACTCGCCCGCCAAAGCGGTGAAATCCTGGGCCTCCCGCGTGCAGCCGGACGTGTCGTCTTTGGGATAAAAATACAGCACGACCGGCCGCCCGGGCGAGCCAAGGTCGATTACCGCGCCGTCCGCGCCGCTAACCGTTTGCGCCGGCGCCTGCCCACCTTCGTCGATCATGCTTCATTCTCCCGTATCTGCCGCCACCACGATGAAACCTCCTGCCGTGCCGCGGTCACCGCCGCAAGCAAGGCCGGCCAGCCGGACATTTCGCACGATGCCGCCAGCAGGTCGCGACTGGCCTCCGGCGGCTCCGCTCCGTCCTCCGCCACCAGGCGAAGCACCACCAGCACACGGGTCAATAGATCATGGGCAGCGCTCATGCCTACCGGCGCCAGACCAGCCGCCTCCAGCTTGGCGAGCGCATCGCCGAGGTGAGGCGTCATGCCCACGCCCGTCGTCAGTTGCCGCACGTGAATGGCAAACTCCAGGTCGACCAATCCGCCGCCGCCGCGCTTGAGGTCCCAGTCCCCACGCGCCGGCTTGTGCCGGTTCATGTCGGCCCGCATCGCCGCTGCGTCGCTGATGACCTTGGCGGGATCGCGCGGGCTGAGCACTTCGGTCAGCACTTGGTTCACCGCCGCCCGGAAAGGCTCCGATCCGTGCAGGACCCGCGCCCGCGTCAGGGCCATATGCTCGAACGTCCAGGCCTCGCGCCGCTGATAGTAGGCAAAGGCGTCGAGCCGAACCGCCAGCAAGCCCTTGGCCCCTTGCGGTCGAAGCCGCGTATCTACGTCATACAAGGGACCCGCCGCCGTGGGCACGCTCAAAGCGGCGCCGATACGGCTCGCCAACCGATTGTAATACTCTGTTGCTGTGAGGGACTTCTCTCCGTCGGATCGCGCGTCCGCCGGCGCGTCGAACAGAAAGATGAGGTCCAGGTCGGAGGCATGGGTCAACGCTCTACCGCCCAGCCGACCAAGGCCGAGAATGGCCAGCTCGCCCCCTGGCACCAGCCCGTGCCGCCGCGCGAATTCAGTCTGCGTAGCGTCTGCCAGCACCCGCAAAGCACCGTGCGCCACATCGGCATAGCCGGTCGCCACGCGCAGCGGATCGCGGGTCCGGGCGACCACCTGCACGCCTAAGGCGAAGCGCCGTTCATTGACCGACCGACGCGTGCGATCGAGCACCAGATCATAGGCCAAGCCTTGCTTGGGGGTCAGCGCGGCAACCACCTCCTCCACCTCCAGCGGCTCGGCAAAGGCGCTGTCGTCCAGTAATCCGTCGATCAGTTGCGGCCGCCGTGCGAGCTGATCCGCCAAGGCCGGCGCTTGCCCCAGGATTAGGGCGAGGGTTCGGCCAAGCTCCGGCCGGGCGGCGATCAGGCGGTACAGGTTCACCCCGCTGGACAGCCGCTCGATCAGATCGCTCAGGCGATTTAGTGCGCGCATCGGGTCGGGCGCCTTCCCAATCCCGGCCATCATCGGCGCAAGCATGCCCTCCAGCGCATCGCGCGCGGCCGACGACCGAAGCGACCGCGCCCGCCCGGACCGCCACTCGTTTAACCGCATCGCGGCGGCTTGTGGGTCTGCAAAGCCAAGTTTGCCAAGTTCGCTGGCAAGCGTCGACGGATCACCGCTCAAGCGCCGCTGATCGCGATCACCAAGCTGGCGTCCAAAAGCCGTTTCGACCCGCGCCACATGGGGCTCCAGCAAGGCAACCAACGCTCCGCCGTCCGCCAAGCCGTGCAGCCGCGCCAAGCTGTCCAGTGCCTCTGGGTCGGCGGGCAGCAAATGCGTCTGCTGATCGGCGACCATCTGCGCGCGATGCTCGATGGTACGCAGCAATCGGTACGCTTCTCCAAGCTCGGCCGCTTCGTCCGGCGCGATCTTGCCCGCCTTCGCCAGCACGCCAAGGGCGTCGAGCGTTGCTGGCGCGCGCAGGTCCGGCTCGCGACCGGCGTGAATGAGCTGCTCGATCTGCGCGAAGAACTCCACTTCGCGAATGCCGCCGCGCCCGCGCTTCAGGTCGTAACCGGGTCCAAGCTGCTGCCCCGATCCATAGTGATCGCGAATGCGGGCGGAGATGGCGCGGATTTCGTCAACCACGCCGAAATCCAGGCTCCGCCGCCAGACAAACGGCTTGAGCGCGGCCAGGAAGCGCTCGCCCAAGGCGAAGTCCCCGGCGCAAACCCGACCACGGATGAACACCGCGCGCTCCCACGGCAAAGCCGCAGTCTCGTAATGGGATAAGGCCGCATCGATCGACAGCGCCACCGGTGTCACCTCCGGGGAGGGCCGCAGCCGCATGTCGACCCGCACGACATAGCCGTCGGCAGTGCGCTCCTGGAGCAGCTCGATTAGCCGTTTGCCGATGCGGACCGCCGTCTGCGCCGGCTCCGTGCCCGCGCGATGTGGCAGGGTTTCGGGATCGAACAGGAAAATCAGGTCCACATCCGACGAATAATTCAGTTCGCGGCTGCCCAGCTTGCCAAGCGCCAGCACGGCAAAACCGGCGTGCGACGCGCCGGCCGAACGCTCCTCCATCGCCTGGCCGAGTGCGGCTTCGATCGCCGCGTCGGCGAAGTCGGACAGGGTGCGCGTGACCTGCTCCAGCGACAGCTCGCCCGAAAGATCCCCCAAGGCGACAGCCAGAGCGAGCCGGTGTCGGCGCCCGCGAAGCGCCACCGCCACCGCGTCGGTGCTGGCGGCGAGCGACAGAGCAACCGCCGCTTCCGCCCCCCGCTCCCCGAACACTTCCACGATGTCCGGATGCAGAAGCATGGCGTCGCGCAGGAATGGCGCTTTGGCATTGGCGCGCTCGATGGCTTCAGACCGCTGTTGCATTTGTGTCGCCATGGAGCAGAGTCTTAGCCGTCCACGCGGCGTTCACGAAACCGATTGGCGTCCTTGGCGTTGATCCAGCAAATGAAAACCGACCTTTCTTCAAAGGCGGCGGTGGATAGTTCGGTGGATCGTAGAATCATCAGGGTCGAGCTTCCACCTGCTCATGCCGGCGTCACTGCCGCCCTCCGCCGTGCCTTCGCGTCGGCACCCGCAGCGCATTCCGATAACGATTTCAACGACCTGCTCTCGCGTCTGGGTTAGAGTTCGGCCCGCACGGCGGGCGTCCTGAACTAGCTCTGCAGGATTAGGATCGGTCGCCTTGGGTGGCGCGTGGAATAGCGGTGCGGCAGCCGAAGCTAACCGCGATCCCGCGACAATTCGTCCACTTCGCCCATGATCTGGGACAATGCCGTGATGTTGGGATCGGTCTTGTGCTGCCGACGCGACGGCAATTTGCCGCCCGACAGCAATTGCTCAAGCGCAACGCGTCCACGTGCGACTCGGCTCTTGATGGTGCCAACCGCGCAGCCGCAGATCTCCGCCGCCTCCTCATAAGCGAAGCCGCCGGCACCAACGAGGATCAGCGCCTCGCGCTGCGGCTGCGGCAAGTGCATCAACGCACGCTGCATGTCGCCAAGCTCGACATGGCGATCCTGGCTGGCCGGCGCGGCCAGCAGCTTGGACGCGGTGATCTCGTCCCATTCGCCCTTGAAGCGCGCGCGGCGCATCTGGCTCAGGAACAGGTTCCGCAGGATGATGAAGGTCCAGGCACGCATGTTGGTGCCGGCCTGGAAACGCTTTCGCGCCGCCCAGGCTTTCAGCAGCGTTTCCTGCACCAGATCGTCGGCCAGGTCGCGGCTACCGGACAGGGATCGACCAAAGGCGCGCAGGTGCGGAATGACCTGCGCGAGCTGATCCTTGAACTCCGAGTCCGAAAGGGGAATGACTTCGGGACGAACGAATTCTTCTTCGTCGTCATCGTCATCCGGTTGTACGTTCACTGCCCCGCCCCTTGTTGCCGCCGGCCGCTCAAGCGGACCGGCCATGCTCAACCTAATGCCAACCGTTGATACTCGGCCCCTAGCCGGCAACGAACAAGATAATGGCAAAGATCACAATGACTAGCCCCAACCCGCCAATCAGCGCCACGCGGGCAACGCCGGGCGTGGTGCCGCCACGTGCTTGAGTTCCGGTCAAATGCTCGGGCGTTTCGTCAACCATAGGGGTACAGGTCTTCCAAGTTCGTGATGTTCAGCACCCGCAACGTCTAGGCTGACCGCCATGTTCCGTGGCGCGCCCAGACTGTCCGTCCCGCCTCAGCCGGCGGGAACGGTGGCCGCATCGAAGAACAGGGCCTGGGCGATTGCCGCCTTGACGGTGGCACGCTGGAACGGCTTGGTGATGAGGAACGTCGGCTCCGGACGGGTTCCCGTCAGCAAACGCTCCGGAAAGGCCGTGATGAAGATCACCGGCACGGCGAATTCGACCAAAATGTCGCGAACCGCATCGATGCCGCTCGAATCGTCAGCCAATTGGATGTCGGCCAGCACCAGACCCGGCGGGTGGGCGCGCGCCTGTGCCACCGCTTCGTCGCGGGTCACCGCCACGCCCGTGACATTGTGGCCAAGGTCGCGAACGATGGTTTCGATATCCATCGCGATGATCGGCTCATCCTCGATGATCAAAACGTCGGCCAGCGTTTGGCGCTCGATCTCGGCCAAAGCTTCGGACACTAGGCTGTCCACTTCCTGTGGCTGAGCACCGATCAGATAACCGGCGTCGTTGGAGGAGAAACCTTCCAGCGCCGTCAGCAACAGTGCCTGGCGAGACAAAGGCGTGATCCGCGACAGGCGGGCGTGAGCAATGCCCTCCGGATTGCCTAAAGCGTCGAAGCCGGGCTCCTCGCCTTCCTCGATATTGGCGGTCGACCAGATGGCGTGAAACGTCTTGTACAAACCAAGGCGCGGCTCGACGTCGCGCGGGAAGCTTTCCGGTGAGGCGACGATAGCTTCCAAGGCGGCCCGCACGAATGCGTCGCCGTGATTCTGACTGCCGGTAAGCGCGCGCGCGTAGCGGCGCAAGAAGGGCAGATGAGGCGCAAGTTCCTGTCCAAGCGACATGGTTTTCCTAGTGCTCCTGTGTGCGGTCTTGGCCGCCCTATTGAGGGCCGAGGGCAAAATGTGCAACCCTGCGGGAGCCTCGCGAACCCGCAGGAGCGGCGCACTCGATATCTTAACATGGATGTGGAACTATCCGGGAGCACCTTTGTTTGTGCCCGCGTGCAGCCCCTCTTCAGACCGACAAGGCTTCTATACTATGTTGGTCATTGACGTGTCGGCTGTGCGACACTTAGGGGGAATGGCGCCGCTGCAAATGCGGCGGTCTTTTCAATTCGGAAAATCGGTGTTTGCGCCAGTGCAAATTGCTGGCGTGAGGGGGACGAGAGGTTGAGTGGTAAAGACGCACCGGAACTGCCCCCCAAGGCACCCAAGCAGAAGTCCAAGTCGGCGACTGCGGCGCCTGATCTCGGGAAGGCGCTGCGCACTGTGTACGACGAGACCCTTCGTGAGGACGTGCCGAGTGACTTCATGGATTTGCTCGGCAAGCTTCGCTGATCTCGCTTCCTCCCAGCCGCTTGCGTTAGCGGCGTGATCGCCGGCATCCGGCGATGGTTCGGCCGCCTTCCAACAGCTGGCAAACTGCTTGTTATACTGTCGGCCGCGGTTCTTCCGCTCGGACTGGTCCTTATCTGGGCGGCAACTCAGGGCATCAATCAGGCAAATACCGCCATGGTCGGCCGCGCTGATGATCAGGGCTTGATCGTCACGCGTGCCATTCAAAACCTGATCGCCCGCAATGTGTTGTCCCTCAGGATCGCAGGTGGCGGAGCACTTCGCGAAGGTTCGCCGGAGCCTTGCAAACTCATCGCCCGTTCGCTCACCCTTGCTCCGGGCCTTGCCAGCCGCTTTGAACTCGCCGATCCGAACGGACAATCATTCTGCCGGTCCGGTAACTTTCGTCCGGAACGGCCAACGCTGCTTGTCGCGCCCGGCGACATTCGCTTTTGGATCAGTGAAGGCGGCACCCTGTTATACTATCGTGTTGGCCTGATTGGCGGACAGGCCACCGGCTATCTGACGAGTGCGGAACTGCACGACGCGGCGACCTCCAATTCATCGCGGTTGAACCACATCGCCGTGAGCGATGGCTCGCGGTCCATGGTGCTCATCGATCAGCCGGGCACCACCTCCGTTTCCACCGATAGTGTCGTCCGCGAGCACATGGTCGCCACGGGTCTATCGGTCCGGTCGGTCGCCTCCATCGATCGCATCGCCTCCGTTGATCGGCTGATCATGCTTTTGCCGCTCCTGATGTGGATCGTCGCGGCCTTACTGTCCTGGCTGCTGGTAACGCGTTTCCTGATCCGTCCGCTTCGCCTCGTGCAAAAGGCGGTCAGCGGATATCAGCCCGGCAGTGAACCTTTCACTTTGCCGGCCAATCTGGGTGCTGCGACTGAGATCGAGGAGCTCGGTCAGGCCTTTGCCCGCGCTGTCGAACGCATCGAACATAGCGAACAGCAGATGGGCGAAGCCTTGGCTGGCCAACGCAAGCTGGTGCGCGAAGTGCATCACCGGGTGAAGAACAATCTCCAGGTGGTTGCCAGCCTGCTCAACATCCACGGCCGGAGTGCCAACACGGTCGATGCCCGCGCGGCTTATGCTTCCATCGGCCGGCGGGTCGATGCGCTCGCCGTGGTGCACCGCAATCATTACGCCGAGCTTGAGGAGAGCCGCGGCATCGCGCTTCGCCCCTTACTGAGCGAACTTGCCGCATCCCTACGCTCTTCCGCCCCGGAGGATGCGCGTTCGCTCGACATCGACCTGGATCTCGAAACGCTCAACAGCACGCAGGATGTCGCGGTCGCCGTCGCTTTTCTCACCACCGAGATCGTCGAGTTCGCCATGCTTAGCCGTCCCGACGAACCCGTCGAGCTGAGCTTGCGGCGCAACGGAGATCTTACCGCCCGGTTCAGCCTGTCCAGCCCGGTGCTCAACCCCGATCTCGCGGACGAACCCGATCGCCGCCAATTCGAGCGGATCGTGGCGGGCTTGGCAAAACAGCTACGCTCGACCCTGGAGAAAAAGCTGGGTCGATACAGTGTCGATCTGCCCGTGTTCCCACCCCGCGAGAATTAATTGCGCTGAATCGGAGGGGTGGCGGAACCCCCGGTTGGCAACGTCGTTCTACTCTTCGGATAGCGAATTTTGCCCCCCCGCTCTCGCTGTCCGCTTACATGGGCCCGGAACCGCGAACCCTCCCCCCCGGTCGCGTTTCCGGGCCCACTTGTGTCTGGGGCTTAACTGCAAATCCGATTAGTGTGCGTCAGCCATCAAGAGGTGGCTCGGTGGCAGTTTTCGCTTTGCGCTTCTCCCGCCAACGCGTCACCCGGATCGCCAAAATGGCGAATTCATAAAGAGCGTACAGCGGGCCGGCGAGCATCAATTGCGACACCGCGTCGGGCGGGGTCAGCACCGCACCAATGGCCACCGCGCCGACGATCGCATAGCGGCGCTTGGCCGCCAGCTGCTCGCGCGTGACCAGTCCGGCGCGTTCCAGAAGCATCAGCAGAATCGGAAGCAGGAAGGCGACTCCGAAGCCGAACAGAAAGCGCGTCACGAACGCCAGATAATTGCCGACGCCAGGCAGTGCTTCCTGCTGAACCCCGCCAACATTCCCCTGATAGCCGAGCAGGAAGTGAAGCGCCCACGGCATCGCCAGCATGTAGGCAAAAGTCGCTCCGCCAGCGAAGAAGACGGGCGTCATCAGCAGGAACGGCAGGAGCGCCCGCTTCTCCTTTACGTACAATCCCGGCGCCACGAACCGCCAGATCTGGGTCGCGAATACCGGGAAGCACAGCATCAGCGCCGCAAACAGCGCCACCCGCACTTCGGCGAAGAAAGCCTCGAAAACGTCGGTGTAGATGAGCTTGCCCTGTCCCGCCGCAAGCAACGGCTGCACCAGCACGCCAAAGATCGGACGGGCGAAATACAGGCAGATGAAGAACGCCACCGCCAGGAAAGCCACGCTGACCAGCAGCCGTTTGCGCAGCTCCACCAGATGATCGAGCAAGGGTGCGCGGCTGTCGTCGATGTCGTTCAAGGCAGTGGCCGCTCGCCAGGGGGCAGATGGATGTGGGTGTCGTCGGGCGCAGGCGGCAGGCCTAGTGGCAGCATCACCTGCTGCTCCACGGGCACGTCGGGGTCGAAGTTGGAAGAAAAGTCCCGGGATGGCGCCGGCGCCGCATTGGCATAGGGGTCCACCACCGGCGGCATGGTGTCTGGCGTGGGATGCATTGGATGCAGCGACATGATGCGCTCATTCTCGGCGCGCCATTTCTTTTCCATCTCCTCCAGTTCGGCCTCGCGCATCATGTTCTCGATACCGGACGTGAAGTGTCGGGCATGCGCGCGCATCCGCCCGACGATGCGGCCAACCGTCCGCAAGGCAGTCGGCAGCTCCTTGGGGCCGATGAAGATCAACGCGAACAAGGCGACGATGATCAGTTCGGTGCTGTCGACGCCGAACATCGTGGCGCTTCCCGCCCGTGCTTAGCGCGGCTGGCCGTCGACCGTGGAGACCGGTGGTGCCGGCGGAGTTACTGGCGGCTGCACCGGATCGGCGGCGCGTGGGTTTGCCGCCACATCGATGGGACGATCATAGCCGCCGATGCGCCCCTGCTGCTGCAGATGCTGCTCGGACTTGGCGCGCTGCTCTTCCTCATCGTCGACCATTCCGGCCTTGAAGCTTTTCAGCCCCTTGGCGACGTCGCCCATCATCGCCGAGAAGCGGTTGCCGCCAAATAGCAGCAAAATGGCGATGCCAACGATGATCCAGTGAATGAGGCTGAAGCTGCCCATGATGTGTCACCCTTGTCTCTGACGACCGCGCATGCGGCCATGCATGCCCTGCACTTAGGCGTTTTGGTCGCCGCTTTCCAGTTTGCAGTCGCGCGACGGACGCGGCCCTGGGTCCTGCCGGTCATTCCGCGCCACCAAGCGAAGCGTCAAACCAGCGCCAGCAACTCGTCGCGTTTGGCTGCGGCCTCGGCCAGGTCCGGCCCTTCCTCCTCGATCAGCGCCCCCGCCATGGCCCGCGCCAATCGCGCCTCGCTGTCGGCGTTCATCGCACCAATATGCGCCGCGACGTCGATCATCTCGTCCAACTTCCCCGAACAGTGCAGCGCCACGTCGCAGCCTGCGGCCAACGCTGCGGCCGATCGCTCGCCGGCGGAACCCGACAGCGCCTGCATGCCGATATCGTCCGTCATCAGCCAGCCGTCGAAGCCGATGCGCCTGCGGATGATCTCGTCGATGACGAACGGCGACTGGCTGGAGGGACGCTCGCGGTCCCACGCTTCGAACACGATGTGCGCGACCATGCCCATCGGCGCCCAGCGAAGCCGCTCGAACGGCTCCAGGTCGACCTCCAGTTCGGCATCGCTGGCGCTCACCACCGGCAATTCGAGGTGACTGTCGACCAAGGCGCGACCGTGGCCCGGCATGTGCTTGACCACCCCGACGACGCCCGCGCTGGCGAAACCTTCCAGCACCGCCCGGCCAAGCGCCGCGACCTGCATCGGCTCGAAGCCGTAAGCACGGTCCCCGACGATATCGCTTGCTCCAGGCTGGCGAACGTCGAGCATCGGCAGGCAATCGACGTTGATGCCAACGTCCCGCAAGGTCAGGGCCAGCGCACGGGCATTCATTCGCGCCGCCTCCATCGCTGAGGAAGGCGCCAGCTGGTACAATTGGTCGAACGCTTCGCCGCGCGGGAAAGCCGGCCATACGGGCGGCCGCATGCGCGCCACGCGCCCGCCCTCCTGATCGATCAGGATCGGCAGATCGGGCCGGCCATGGAGATCGCGCAAGGCATTGGTCAGCGCCAGCACCTGCTCGGACGACACGCAATTGCGGCGGAACAGGATATAACCGGCCGGGTCGGCATCGCGAAAGAACGCGCGCTCCTCGCCCGTCAGCGAGTCCTCCGCCATGCCATAGATCGCGGCCTGCATCAGCGAACGACGAAGCAGTTTTCGCCCGCGACCTTCAGGGCCTGGCACGCCTGAACCGCCGCCCCCGAAGTTCCAGCGCCGGCGCGCAGCCGATAGCCGCTCGACTCTGCCGTCTTGTACGGCACTACGATCTTGCCAAAACCGGCGATCGTCGGGAAGCGCTTCGACAAAGCCGTCCAAGCCGCCTCGGCCTGCGCCTGGTTGACGTAAGCGCCAAGCTGGATGGTGCTGCCCGGGGGTCCGCTTGGCGCGGCCGGAGCCTCAACGGGCGCCGCAGCCTGTTCGCCCGGCGCCGCAGCTACTGGCTCCGCCTTGGCCACTGGAGCGGGACGCGCGATCGCCTGCTCCGGTGCCGCGTTGAGATCGAGCTCCGCATCGGTTTCCTCGCCAGCGCCGGTGGCAAAGCTCGTGCCGCTTTCGCCCGCCACGTCCAGCCCGCCAGGATCGCTCGGCTTGACCTTATAGGGCTGTGTCGGGGCGGAGATCACGATCGGCGGGCCACTGCCACTTGATCCCTGCTGGCGCCCGAGCCAGAACAGGGTGCCCGCAATCAGCGCCCCGGCCAGCAGCACGGTAATCACCGCCGCCAGCATCTTGCGCGCTGACAGCACCGGAGCGCGATCGTCGTCGTCCACCGCTTCCAGCCAAGGTAACGCTTCTTCGCCGCCGCCACGGCTCCGTCCAACATCGTCCATCAATACACCACCACGCACGGCTGCCCCGCTTTCTGAAGCCGCTGGCATATGACAACCGACTGCGCTTGCGAAGCCGCGCCGAGCTGCAGGCGATAATAGAGCCGCCAGCCATTCTCCTGGCGCATCCAGATGGGCGACAGGATGCGTGTCTTGGTGGTCAGATACGGCCAGCGCTTGGCAACAGCGCGCCAATTCTCCTGGGCCACAGGAATGTCGGTAAAGCTGCCGAGTTGAACGACCCGGCCCGGCGGACCCGGTGGCACCAGCGCGAAGCGCCGCGGGGCCGGTCTCGCGATTGCGCGTCTGACCGGCTCGCTGACCTCGTCGCGCTTGGCGTCCGCTCGCACCTGCTTGAGGCGTTCGCGCACCCTGCTGCTCAGTTTGGGAGCCGGCAGTTCAGGGTGGGTAACCTCGGGCACTACCTTGGCCAAATCTTTCTCGGGCGGCTCTGCGATCACTTGCTCGATCGGCGGAGGCGGCGCCTCGGCCACCGGGACCGGCAGGATCGGAGCAGCGGGCGTCTCCGGCGCGGCTTGCGGCCGAGTGGCTCGGGGGACGTCGACGCTGACAGGTCCGGCAGCGGGAGAGGTTTCCTGCGATTGCGTCTGGCCATCGCGGGTGCCGAGCCAGTAGGCGCCTCCGCCAATCCCCGCCAGCAGCAGGGCAACCCCGGCCAGTTGACCGGCGAGCCGCCGCTTGTGGCGTGGTCGGTGAGTGACCGCCGGAGCCGATCGGGGCACTTCATGCAGCCAAGGCAGTCGCTCCGATCGTTCGGCGACCATCAACGCATCTCCTGTGCAGCCTCGACCCCCATCAAGGCCAGACCATTGCGGATGACTTGCGCCACTCCGCGCGCCAAAGCCAGACGCGCGCGGGACACATCCGGTTGATTTTCGATCGCAAAGCGCCGCGAAGGATCGTCATTGCCCCGGTTCCACAAGGCGTGGAAAGCCGCCGCAAGGTCATAGAGGAAGAACGCGATCCGGTGCGGCTCATGAGCGCTCGCGGCTCCTTCCAGAACCCGGGCATATTGCGCAGCCAGCTTCACCAGTCCCAGCTCCTCGTCGTCGAGCAATTCCAGGTCCGCAGGGGTCGACACGT
This sequence comes from uncultured Sphingomicrobium sp., assembly GCA_964243335.1. Taxonomy (GTDB): domain Bacteria; phylum Pseudomonadota; class Alphaproteobacteria; order Sphingomonadales; family Sphingomonadaceae; genus Sphingomicrobium. Next base: position 41,628 of record CAXTED010000012.1, read on the forward strand.
CGATGCCCATTTCGGCAGCCTTACGCCCAACGCTGGCGATCCGCGCATGCGCATATTGAACGTAGAACACCGGATTGTCCTTGGACGCCTCGACCACCTTGGCGAAGTCGAAGTCCAATGGCGTGTCGGCTCGCTTGGTCAGCATCATGAAGCGGACCACGTCCTTGCCCACTTCGCGTACCACGTCGGCGAGCGTCACGAAGCTGCCCGATCGCTTGCTCATCTTGACCGGCTCGCCGGCGCGGAACAGGCGCACCATTTGGACGATCTTGACGTCCAGATCGACGCGGCCGTTCGTCAGCGCGGTCACCGCCGCCACGATGCGCTTCACCGTACCAGCATGGTCCGCGCCCCAGATGTTGACCAAATGATCGGCCGTTTCCGCTTTCTGCAGGTGATAGGCCGCATCGGCGCCGAAATAGGTCCAGCTGCCGTTCGACTTCTTCAGCGGCCGATCCTGGTCGTCGCCGAACTGGCTCGACCGAAACAGCGTCAGTTCGACCGGCTCCCAATCGTCCGCCGCCTCGCCCTTCGGTGCCTCCAGCGTGCCCTGATAGACCAGGCCGGCTGCCTGAAGCGTCGCCATCGCCCGCTCCGGCGCGCCGGCCGCCTGCAGCTCCGCTTCCGAACTGAACCGGTCATGGTGGATGCCGAGCAGCGCCAAATCGGCGCGAATGAAGTCCATCATCGCCGCCACGGTGCGGGTCTTGAACAGTGCCAGCCACTCGGCTTCCGGAGCGCCGACGAAGCGGTCCGCATATTCGCCGGCAAGAAGCACACCGATCGGCAACAGATAGTCGCCCGGGTAAAAACCCTCAGGGATCTGGCCGATGTCCTCGCCCAGCGCCTCGCGGTACCGCAGGTGCGCCGACCGCGCCAACGTATCGACCTGGCTGCCGGCATCGTTGACGTAATACTCGCGCGTTACCTGGTATCCCGCGGCTTCCAGCACGCTTGCCAGCGCATCGCCGACCACCGCGCCGCGGCAATGACCCATGTGCATCGGCCCGGTTGGATTGGCCGAGACATATTCCACATTGACCCGCTCGCCCGCGCCGATGTCGCGGCGGCCATATCGATCGCCTTCGGCGGTGATCGTCGCCAGCTCCTCGCGCCACCGGGCCTGGTCGAGCCGCAGGTTGAGGAACCCCGGCCCAGCAATCTCGACACCCACCACGCCCGGCAAAGCTTCCAGCTTGAGCTGGATCAAAGCCGCCAGCGCACGTGGGTTGGTCCCCGCCGGCTTGGCCAGCACCATCGCCACATTGGTCGCCAAATCGCCATGCGCCGGGTCCCGCGGCGGCTCCACCGCCACCGCCTTGCGCGACAGCCCAGCCGGCAGCGCCCCTTCCGCCGTCAGGGCATCGAGAACGGTGTCGAGGTACGCGGAAAATTGGGCGTAGAGGCTCAAGCGAGAAGTCCTTTGACGTCACATCTGTAGTAGGTGCGCTAGCCTCTAGCGCACCGGCACGGGAGCGTCACGCATTCGCCAACCAGCAACCGCCTGGGGTACCCGCGCATTCATCAACCATGACCATTCGCATCGGTACTGCTGGCTGGAGCATAGCGCGCGACGCGGCGGACAGCTTTCCGGTCGAAGGCACGTCGCTCGAACGCTACTCGGCGCGCTTTTCGGCGGCGGAGATCAACAGCAGCTTCCACCGACCCCACCGTGCCTCCACCTGGGCACGCTGGCGGGACAGCGTTCCCGACACCTTCCGCTTCTCGGCCAAGATCCCCAAGACCATCACTCACAGTGCAAAGCTGTTGGGCTGTGCCGACCTGCTCACGACCTTCCTGGGCGAGGTCGCAGGGCTCGGCGACAAATTGGCCGTGCTGCTGGTGCAACTGCCGCCCAGCCTCGCGTTCGAGCCGCAAAGCGTCGCTGCCCTCCTGCGTCAACTGGCCGATGAAAGCTCCGCCGGCATCGCCATCGAGCCGCGCCACGCCAGCTGGGTCGAGCCGGAGGCCGACGCCCTGCTGATCGAACACCGCACCGCCCGCGTCGCCGCCGACCCCGCGCGCGACCCCAAGCTTGCCGAACCAGGCGGCTGGCCCGGCCTCGCTTATTGGCGCCTGCACGGCAGCCCGGTGATCTATCGCTCAAGCTACGCCATCCGCCTTGCCGAATATGCCAACGCTATAGGCGCCCACCCCGCGCCCGATCGCTGGTGCATCTTCGACAACACCGCGAGCAGCGCCGCGACCGGCGACGCTCTCGCCCTTCAAACCCTCGTCACGACATCTTGACCGACACTAGCGACGCTTGCGGGCACCATCCACGCTCCATGCTCCGGGCCCGGCAAACACCAGATACAGGAACACGAAGCAGTACAGGATGGCCGCATCCCCGCCATTGTTGATTGGAAAGAAATTCTGCGGCGCATGGGCCATGAAATAAGCCGCCGCCATCGTGCCCGATGCCAGGAATGCAGCCGGCCGCGTGAACAGGCCAATAGCGATCAGCAATCCGCAAACCAGCTCGATGATCCCGGCAAAGGCGCCCGGATTGTCGAACGCCAGTCCGCCCCCGGCATGCTCGCCGGGAGGAAAGCCGAGGAACTTCTGCATGCCATGCGCAAGAAACAGCAGCCCGCTCATGATGCGCAGCACCGCCAGGGCACGCGGCTGGTGGCGGTCGAGATTGGCGTTGTTCATGGATTGCGGCTCCATCCTGCAGGAAAGCCGCAAGAGAGTCGTTTCGGAGCCGTTTGTCTAGCGCCCGGCCGCTAGAACTTTCGTGGCAGTTCGACTGGGCCAACCAGTTCTTCGTGCCGCTTGACCGCGAAGCCGTCGGTCATGCCCGCAATATAGTCGCCAACGTGCCGCGCGGTCTCCTGCGCCGAGGTGCACTCCCGGGTCCAGGCATCTGGCAGCAAGGCCGGATCACCCAGATAGGCTTCGGCCAGATTGGCCACCACCCGTTGAGCCTCCGTTCGAACGGGCTGGAGTGGCGGTGCGTTGTAGAGATTGGCGTAAAGGAACCGCTTCAACGCGCGTTCTTCCGCAGCCATCGTCTCCGAGAAGCCGACCAGCGCCCTTCCCGCAGCCCGTACGTCCTCGATCGTCTCGACCCCGGCGGCTTCGATCCGCGCCTGCGTCTCGGTCAGCAGGTCGCCGACCATGCTGCCGATCTGGTCCCTCACCAGCGCCCGCAGCTTGCGGTCGGCCGCAAGGCCCGGATGCCGTGCCCCGATCGCGTCCCAGTGCCGCTGCACAAGCGGCACCTCGAGCAAGGCGTCGAGCTCAAGCACACCGGCGCGCAGACCGTCGTCGATGTCGTGATTGTCGTAAGCGATGTCGTCCGCCAGCGCCGCGACCTGCGCTTCCAGGCTCGGCCACCGCGCCAGGTCCAGCGGTAATGCCGCATCCGCCTCCGCCAGCGCCCACTTCGGGGCAGCAACGGGCCCATTGTGCTTGGCCAGCCCCTCCAGCGTTTCCCAGCTCAGGTTAAGCCCATCGAATCCTGGGTAAGGCGTCTCCAGCCGGGTCACCAGGCGCAGCGTGTGGCCGTTGTGGTCGAACCCGCCCGCGTCCTGCAGCGCGGCGTTCAGCGCGTCCTCCCCGGCATGGCCGAACGGCGGGTGCCCCAAGTCATGCGCCAGGCACAAAGCTTCGGTCAGGTCTTCGTTGAGGCCAAGCACGCGCGATATGGTGCGGCCGATCTGCGCCACTTCGATCGAGTGAGTCAGGCGAACGCGGTAATGATCTCCGTCCGGCGCTACGAACACCTGGGTCTTGTGGCGAAGGCGGCGAAAGCCGACCGAATGCACGATCCGGTCGCGGTCGCGTTGGAATGCATCCCGCGGACCGCGCGGGCCATTGTCTTCTTCTACGAATTGCCGCCCGCGGGACAAAGAAGGATAAGCGGCGAGCCCCCCGGCCGAGATCATCTGGCGGGCAGCTTCTCGACCGCTTGCCCAGCAGGGCTGGCCCAACCAAAAGCGTTGATGCCGGCCGGCTTGAGGTCGTTGACCACGTCCTGCGCCTCGTCCTCGCTCTTGAACGGCCCGATCAGCAGCCGCGACCAACCCCTTAGCTCGGCTACGTATCCCGTGCGCTTGGCGAACAGAGCCGGTCTCTTCGCCTTGAGCCTCTTATACTCCGCCGGCATGCGATCGGCCGCCGATCCGCCTGCCAGTTGCACCCAGAATCTGCCCGGCGAAGCGGCCTTGGCCTTGGCGTCCGCCTTGCGCTGGGCTTCAGCCTTGACCTTGAGGTCCGCGGCCATCTTCTCCTTGAGTTCGGCCGCAGCCTTTACCTTTGCCTTTGCCGCGGCAGCCGCCTTGATCTTGGGATCGGGCCGCTTGGGTTCCGCGCGAGAAGCCTCGGCTGAAACTTCGATCGGCGACGGACCCGGGATTGCCGCGAGAACGCGATCGAGTTCGGCCAAGCGCACCGTCTCGGTCGTGACGGGCGGCGGAGGTAAGGTGATCGAGGCCAAGGGCGCGACCGGCTCCGTCACGGTAACCGTGTTCGCTGCCTCGGCACGTCGCGGGCTGCCTACATATCCGCGCGCCAGAGGGCTGCTGTCCGAGATGTCGCGGTGCTGCGTCCTTGTTGGGCTGGCTGGCGGCGGCGTCGAGGCTGCTGTGCTCGTCGGCGGTGGGGTCTGCGCGAGCCTTGGATTAGAGAATGGAACTATCGGTGGCACCCACACGCGCGAGGTCACAGGGGTCCGCACCAGCGGCTCGCTGTTGCGAATGGCTGGCGGCGCAATCCTCGGAGCTATTGTAACCGACTGTGCACGCGGGGATGGCGGCACGTAGACTGGCGCCGCTGCTGCGACCCGGATACCGCTGCTTCCGCCCTCGGGGAAATGCCCAAAGTGTACTGCCGCGACCTTCTCGGCGGGCTGAAGTCCGGGCAATCGGCGGAAGAACGGATCAAGCACCGCCGCCATGCCCGGCAAGGCGATATTGGCCGCGTTTCGGGCGCCATCCGGATCGCCGGACAGGGCCAGCACGAACGCGCGCGCCCGGAGCGCACCGGGGTCACGCCGCGCCAGTAGAGGATCGAGCGTGGCCAACGCCTCGGCCTTCTTGCCGGCGACCGCCAAGCTCAGCGCCAGTCGCCGCCGAGCCTCGATCGCGTCCACTCCGCCAAGCGCGACGCGGTAGTCCGCCTGCGCCCCCGGCTGCTTGCCGAGCAGGTCGAACGCCAGCCCGCGGTCCGCAGCGATGTTGACCAGCGATGCACCGAGCCGCTGCGCTTCGCCGAAATAGCCCAGCGCTGCCTGCGGTTCTTCCATTGCGACGAGCGCCGCGCCCTGCCCCCATTTGGGTACCCAACTGAGCGGATTGACCTCTTCGGCTCGCCCGAAGAACCCGATCGCCGCCTGGGCATCGCCCAGCCGGAGCGCGGCCCGGCCGGCACCAAGCAAGCCGTCGTATGCGCGCGGGTCGATCGCCAGCAGCCGCACGTTGCGCGCAAGAGCGGCCTCGGGGCTTTCAACCATGCCGGCCATTGGAGCGACCGGCGGAGGCGGTGCATGACCGCCGATATATTGGGCTGGGGCGGCGAGCGGCCAACCGGCAGCAAGCATGGCAAGGCAGATGAACGAACGAGAGCTCATGATGCGATGCTCATGCACGCAAAAGGCTTGCGGGAACCTGTCTGAACGGCGTCCGCGCGTTGAGCAGTTCGGCGAAAGGGATGGATTGAAGACAAGAGCGGTATCGTCGGCGCACACCCGGACTCAGACTTTCCCCCTGAAGAAAGCTGAGCCCCGGCGTGCGCCGGTTGATAGGATTACTGATTGTTCTGGCGGTTGAGGAAACGCGGAATGTCGAGTGGCTCGCGGCGGACCGACGACGGCGTCGGCTCGACGTCGTCGACCTTGGAAGCACCGCGCGCGATGCTGCTCATCCGCTCGAACAAGGTCCCGGTGTCACGCTTGGGCTGAACGACCTCGTCCTCGGTGATCGGAGCCGGGATCGGCGCGGAGCTGACCGGCGGGGTCAGTATGTCGTCATTGTCGAGCAGCAGCTCGTCGCCATCGTCATCGTCTGCCGTCAGCACCGTTGTTGGAGCGGTCACGACCGCCGTTGGCGCCGAATGGCTCACCGGAGCAGCCCCGCCCGCACGCGTCGTAGGAAAGGTGAACACCTTGCTCGACGCGCCGGTGCCGCCCTTGTTGGTGACCGGCGCCGCCGCAACCTCGGCTTCGATGCCGGTGGCCACGACCGAGACTCGGATCTTGCCGTCCATGTCGTTGTTGAAGGCCGATCCCCAGATGATGTTGGCGTCCGGGTCGACCAGTTCCTTGATGTGGCTGGCCGCTTCGTCGACTTCCATCAGGCGCATGTCCTCGCCGCCGGTGATGGAGATGATCACGCCCTTGGCGCCCCTCATGCTGACGCCGTCGAGTAGCGGGTTGGAAATGGCTTTTTCGGCGGCTTCGATCGCGCGATTGTCGCCCGACGCTTCGCCGGTGCCCATCATCGCCTTGCCCATTTCGCCCATCACCGATCGCACGTCGGCGAAGTCGAGGTTGATCAGGCCCGGCATGACCATCAGGTCGGTGATTCCGCGAACGCCCTGCTGCAGGACCTCGTCGGCCATTTCGAACGCTTCCTTGAAGGTCGTGTCGGAATTGGCGAGTCGAAACAGATTCTGGTTCGGGATCACGATCAGCGTGTCGACATGCTGCTGGAGCTCGTCGATGCCGGCCTCGGCGGCGCGCGAACGGCGGGCACCTTCAAAGGCGAACGGCTTGGTCACGACGCCAACCGTCAGGATGCCGCGGTCGCGCGCTGCCTTGGCGATCACCGGCGCCGCGCCCGTACCCGTGCCGCCGCCCATGCCGGCCGCGATGAAGCACATGTGCGCGCCGTCCAAAGCGCGCTCGATCTCTTCCATCGCTTCCTCGGCGGCAGCGCGACCAATTTCCGGCCGTGCGCCCGCGCCCAAGCCCTGGGTGATCTTGCTGCCCAATTGGATGCGGCGATCGGCGGCTGACGCGTTGAGCGCCTGCGCGTCGGTGTTGGCGACGAGGAAGTCGACACCCTGCACGTCGCGCCGGATCATGTTGGCGATGGCGTTACCGCCAGCTCCACCGACACCGATGACGCTGATGCGTGGGCGAAGCTCGTCCACGGTCGGACGGATGAAATCAATGCTCATGGACCCTGGTTCCCCCTGCGGCGCTTAGCGCGATGGACTGTCGGCGCGAATCTTTGCACGGCTCGACTCCACCCCCAAGCGAAAAGATTAACCTTGGTGCGATTATCGCTACCAAGCGTGTCCCGGCGGACTCACGTGATTCAGAAAGGGACAGTTTTGGCACCGCGCTGCACCCTCTTTTGCGCGGGGTGACGCCGCCGCCGCGCCCTTGCTACACCATCGCTCGCGCCATGACCTACCTTCACCCCGACCTCCTGCTTCAGGGCTATGCCAGCGGCGTTTTTCCCATGGCCGACAGCCGGGAGGCGCCAGACCTGTTCTGGGTCGAGCCACGCCAGCGTGCAATCCTGCCGCTCGCCCACTTCCACATGTCGCGATCCCTCGCCAAGCGCCTGCGCTCCGGCGAGTATAGCGTCACGGCCGACCGCGCCTTTCCCCAGGTTCTCGCCGGCTGTGCCGACCGCGAAGCGACCTGGATCAATCCGGCCATCGAGACTGCCGTCATCGCTCTGCATGCCCGCGGCCAGGCGCATTCGATCGAGGTGTGGAGCTGCAACGGCACGCTGGTCGGGGGCCTTTATGGCGTTCGCCTGGGTCGGGCCTTCTTTGGCGAAAGCATGTTCAGCCGCAAGACTGACGCGTCCAAAGTCGCTTTGGCCTGGCTGGTCGCGCGCCTCAAGGTAGGCGGCTTCACCCTGCTCGACTGCCAGTTCATGACCGGGCATTTGGCTTCGCTCGGCGCGATCGACGTGCCGCGAAAGTCCTATCTGGTGGCTCTATCCGCGGCTCTGTCCGAAGGTGCGCCGCCCGCCGACTGGTCTTCGCTCGATGCATTGCTGCCCACCCCGACCGATTCTGACGATGTCGCCGCATCGGGGAAGCTCATCACGCAGCTCTTGGGCCATACATCGTAAACTGCGTGCTCGACGACGTTGAGCGACGGCGATTCCTTGTACAGCCAGCCCGAAAAGGCGCGGCGCCACTGGCCATCGCTCTGCCGCACATCCATCTGCACGAAGGCGCCGGTCCATTTGTCGAACTGCCACGGCGGCGTGACCTCGCATGCGCGCAGGCGCACGATCAGGTCGTCCCGCACCCGGATCGCCTGCCCGGGCTTCAGGCTGATGTCGCGCTCGATACCGTTGCGCTTGTTGAGGAAGCCAAGCACCGCCACGCGTTCGGCCATCGGGGTTACGCCGGCGATGCTGCCCGTCGCTGAAACGGATGCGCCCGGCGCCTTCAACGGCACCGATGCCGATTGCGCCTGAGGCTTGGGCGGCGGGGCGCGGTCGCAAGCACCCAGCATCATCCCGACGCCTGCAAGACAAAGCCACGCGTCGCGCACGATTATTCGGGCGTCCACGCCTGGTAATCGCCGGTCGCCGCCGGCCGCTCGCCGCCCCGCGACAGAGATCCTGACGGCCGATAGGCATTCTCGGTGCCCGTCACATTCGCCTGCGCGGGCTGCTCGAAGGCGCGCCTCGGGGGCAGCGACTTGTCGGGAATGTCGTCGATCTGTCCGCGCAGCCACGACGTCCAACCCGGCGGGACGCGGCTCGCGTCATTGGCGCCGCTGTAGGTTACCCAGCGCCGGCGCGCATCTTTCTTGTGCTGGAAATACAGGTTTCCGACTTCATCGCGCCCGACCTCCTGGCCGTGACGGCGCGTGAACATGGCGGTGGTGAAGCTGGTGTCGTTCCACCAGCTTGGCCGAAACAAGAGTCGAAGCAAGCCCATGCGGTGGTGCCTTGGCGCGAAGTCGAAGCGAGTGCAAGTTTAAGGCCTTGGCGCAGTCAGCGCTTTGCCGGAAAGCCTTCATAGCTGACCTTGTCGCCCGCCTGGATGCCAAGCTGCGCGCTCCGCCCTCCGGCAAGCTCCAGCACCGCCGCCACCGGCTCGCCGCTCAGCACCGGCTGAAGGTTCAGGGGAACGGTGTTCTGCTCGATCCTGGCGATCGTGCCATCCCCGCGCACGAACAGCATATCGAGCGGGATCAGCGTGTTCTTCATCCAGAAACTCGCCTCGCGCTCCGGCGACAGGGGAAAGATCATCCCGCGATCGGGCGCCAGTTCCTGACGGTTCATCAGCCCCTGCGCCTGCTCGTCTGCGCTAGAAGCGATTTCAACGGTGAAGCGATGCTCGGCCCCGCCGGCGGTGCGGATCGTCAAACGCGTTTGCTCGAGGCCCGCGACGGAACGCTCGACCTTGGCCGAGGCTGGCTGGGTCTGACACGCTGCCAACGGTACGACCGCAATCGCCAGTCCGGCGATCAGTCCGAGGCGACCGCGCTTGGCGAGCCACCCTCCAGCGCGACCGCCGTCAGCCCCTTGCGACCGTCCGCCACGCGCGCCCGCAGCTGCTGTCCCGGTTGCAGGTCCGACAAGGACGCCAGCCGAACCGTTTCCATGTGGAGGAAGATGTCTCCGCCCACGCCGCTGGGCCGCGTGACGAAACCGAAACCCTTGACCCGATTGAACCACTTTACCTCCACCAGTTCGAACGAACCTGCTTCGTCCAGCAAGGCCTGGCGATCGGCCCGTCCGACCGCATCGACCACCGGCACGGGACGCGGTGGCGGAGCTTCGGCGATGTCGATCTCCAGCACGCGGCTGGCCTGAAGCCCGCGATTGTGGCGCACGACGTCGCAGGTCACAAGCGTTCCTTCGGGAACGCTGCGCCGGCCATGTTCCTTCAAGACGCTGAAATGAAGCAGGATATCGCCATCGACAGCGTCGCTGACGAGGAAGCCGAAGCCGCGCACGGCATCGAACCATTTTACCGTCGCTTGCACGCGCAGGGGCGCTTCGGTCTCGACCGGGCTTCCACCTTCCGGGACGGTTTGCGGCGCAATGGGTGACGCGACGTTCGTTGACACAGAGTTACCTTACCAGATCACACGCTCCTGGCAAAATGTTACGGGCCTGTCACGATCCCAGTTCTGCGAGGTACTCGGCCGTGGTTTCTTCACCCGGCCCCGCGTTAGCCAGCGCGCGGGCCAGCGGCATCGGGTGGCCGGCGCGAAGCATCGCCCCGATCCACTTCTCGCGGCCGGGCCGATCCGGTTTTACCGCCGCGAAAGGCCCGATGCGCTTACGCCTGGCGAAATGCAGCGCGGCCTCCGCAGCCGACTCGTCCGCCGTGGCCTTGGCTTCGGCTCCATCGTCGTCGCTGACGCCAGCAGCGCGCAGGGCCTGCGTCACCCGGCCGCGCCCCAGACCCCGCGCCGTCAGCGCCTCGCCCTTGGCACGCGCAAAGGCCGCATCGTCGACATAGCCCAGCCTGGCGACGCGCTCGATCAAGGCTTCGATCGGCGGTTCGGCATCAGCATCCGAACCTGGCTCCCACCCGCGTTCCCGTAATTTGCGACGCAGGTAATCGCGCAGTTTGGCCTGGGTCGTAGCGAAGCGCGAAACATAGCGAATGGCCATCTCGTCGAGACGCGCGGCATTGAGGGGGCGCGGCGGTGCCCGCTCGCGCGACCGGTCCTTTCGGCGCTGCCCTTCCCCGTTCACGCCATCATTGTGCCACACTCCCCCCCAAGTAAGAAGCCGAACGATCGTTCCCCTTGGCGTCGGCTGCGCGCGGGGATCCCGAACGACCGGTAATAGTGAAGGATTACTCGTGGCCCCAGGCGTCCTCTCGCAGATCGCAGACCTTGCCCCTCCCGGCGGCACCCCGACGTGCGACGTCCAACCTCGCCGCATGGCCGACTTCGATACGCTCGGCGCGGCACTCGATTATGCTGCACAGGGCCGCCGCGGAATGAACTTCCACGACGCCCGCGGAACGCTGACCCACAATTTTCCCTATTCGCAGCTTCGCCAGGATGCGCTGGCGCACGCCCGGCGCTTCGTTGCGCTCGGCCTCAAGCCGGCCGATCGGCTCGCCCTGATTGCCGAAACCGGCGCCGACTTCGCGGCCTGCTTCATGGGCGCCATCTATGCCGGACTGTGGCCGGTGCCTCTGCCTTTGCCGAACAGCTTCGGCGGGCGCGAGGCCTATGTCGAACAGCTCAAGGTCATGCTCGGCTCGAGCGATCCGGCGCTGTTCCTCTACCCTGCGGAACTGGCTGGCTTCTGCACCGCCGCCGCCGAACAGAAGGGCGTTCAGGCGCGCGACTGGGCCGAGTTGAACGCCCTTCCGCAAAGCGTCGACGCCCTGCCGATCGCCGCCCCGAGCGAGATCGCCTATCTGCAGTACAGCAGCGGCTCGACCCGCTTTCCCCATGGCGTGGCGGTCACTCACCACGCCTTGCTAAACAATCTGCGTGCGCACGGTGTCGGCCTGCAACTGGTCGATACCGACCGCGTGGTTTCCTGGCTGCCCTGGTATCATGACATGGGCCTGGTCGGGTGCATGCTGTCGCCGATCGCCAATCAGCTCAGCGTTGATTATCTCAAGACCGAGGAGTTCGCGCGGCGGCCGTTGGCCTGGCTCGATCTGGTCAGCCGCAATCCGGGGACGACCCTCTCTTACTCGCCGACCTTTGGTTACGACATCTGCTCGCGCCGCCTGTCCAATCAGATCAAGGCGTCCGAGCGCTTCGACCTTTCGCGCTGGCGCATCGCGGGTAATGGCGCCGACATGATCCGCCCCGACGTGATGCAGTCGTTCGTCGATGGTTTCGCCGACGCCGGCTTTCGCGCCAGTGCCTTCTGCCCAAGCTACGGCCTCGCCGAAGCCACGCTGGCCGTGTCGCTGATGCCGCCGGGTGAAGGCATTCGTCTGGAGCTGGTCGAGGAGAGCGAGCTTTCCGGCGTCGGCACCGCGGCGCAGGAGCGCCCGCGCCGCTACCGCGCCATCGTCAACTGCGGCAAGGCCGTGGACGGCATGGAGATCGTCGTTCGCGACGCCGCCGGAGCGCTCCTGCCGGATCGCGCGATCGGCAAGGTGTTCGTGCGCGGCGCGTCGATCATGGCCGGCTATTTCCGAGATGATGAGAGCACGGCCGCGTGCCTGTCCGCCGATCATTGGCTGGACACCGGCGACATGGGCTATCTGTCGAACGACTACATCTTCATCGTCGGCCGCGCCAAGGACATGATCATCATCAACGGCCGCAACCATTGGCCGCAGGACATCGAATGGGCCGTGGAGCAGCTGCCCGGCTTCAAGTCCGGCGACATCGCGGCTTTCGCCATCACCGGTCCTTCCGGGGAGGAAACCCCCGCCGTGCTGGTCCATTGCCGCGTCAGCGATCCGGGCGAGCGTGGCCGTCTGCGCGACGACATTCGCGAACGCGTCCGCGCCATCACCGGCATTTCGGCGGTGATCGAGCTCATCCCACCGCGCAGCCTGCCGCGTACCTCCTCGGGCAAGCTCAGCCGCACCAAGGCCCGCAACCTCTATCTGTCCGGCGAGATCCAGCCCTTCGACGTCGCCGCCTGAATCCCGTTCGCCGGCGTGCGCCGGCGAACGGCGACTTGCCCTTTGCGCCCCCACCCGCTACCCGCTCGCCGCGGCCTAGGGGTATAGCTCAGTTGGTAGAGCATCGGTCTCCAAAACCGAGGGTCGTGGGTTCGAGTCCCCCTGCCCCTGCCAGGCCGCAGCGAGGCAGGCTAGCCACCGGCTAGCCGCCGCTGCGCAGCACGCGAAGGCCCGGCCGACCGGCGCGCCAGCGACCGGATCGACGACGCGGGGTTCACCCCCGTGCCGGCCTTAGTGATCTCTACGCGACGCCCTTTCGCCCCCACAAACCACCCCCGCCTTGAACCTCCCCGCCACCCGCGCTACAACGTGCTTTCACCGAGGTCCGGCGGCTCCTGCCGCGGACCTCGTTTTACTATCTGGCGCACCTCAGCGCCCCAACCAAAGGCACCGCACTTGGCCAAGGCAACTCCCGGCGAATTCATCCGCCAGGTCCGCACCGAAGCATCCAAGGTCGTGTGGCCAACCGGCCGCGAGACCTGGGTTACCGGCGTGATGGTGTTCATCCTGACCGGCATCCTGGCGGTGTTCTTCTTCGGCATCGACTCCATGTTCGCCGCCATCGTCAAATCGCTGCTCGGCCTGCTGGCCTGATCCACCCCGCGCCGCACGTTCGTTCGATCTCAAACAAGGCTGTTTCCCATGTCCCGCTGGTACATCATCCACGCTTACTCTGGCTTTGAAGGCAAAGTCCGCGACTCCATCCTGTCGGAGGCCAAGCGTCTGGGGCTGGAAACGCTGGTTGAAGCGATCGAAGTGCCGACCGAAAAGATCACCGAGATCCGCCGCGGCAAGAAGGTCACCAACGATCGCAAGTTCTTCCCGGGCTACGTGCTCGCCAAGCTGGGCATGACCGACGACGTCTACCACTTGGTCAAGAACACCCCCAAGGTGACCGGCTTCCTCGGCCCCAACGGCAAGCCCCAGGCAATCAGCGAAGCCGAGGCCGCCCGCATTCTCAACACCAAGGAAGAAGCCGCCGCCGCCGCGCCCAAGGCCCGCATCAGCGTCGACTATGAGATCGGCGACCAGGTCAAGGTCCTCGAAGGCCCCTTCGCCACCTTCAACGGCACCGTCGAAGAACTCGACTTCGACCGCGGCCGGGTCAAGGTCGGCGTTTCAATCTTCGGCCGCGCCACGCCGGTCGAGCTGGAGTTTGAGCAGGTAGAGCGCGCAAAATAGGCCGAGCCTAAGCCAACAGGCGCGAAGCGCCACGTTGGCTTAGGCGTAGAGCCTATGCGCGCCGGCCGGCGGGTGCCGACGCGCAAGCGAGGCAACCCGTCCGACGTCACGGGATTCACTCCCGTGACCTTCTACTTCTGCCCTGCCCTGCTCCGTTCACGTCTGCCCCCCGCTCATCCTGAGGAAGGACTGAGGAGGGCAAAGCCCGTCTCGAAGGCCTGTCTCGAAGGACGGTCCACATAGACGGCCCATTTACTCCCGCGCCCCTCCGCGCGAGAAGGCTCCCCAAAGGAGCCCAGCACATGGCCCACGAAAGATTCGAACGTCACCGCCAGCCGTGGAACAGCGAGGAGATCCAGAAGCTCCACACCCTCGCCGCCAAGAACATGCCCCTCAAGCAAATGGCCAAAGCCCTCACCCGCTCCGAAGAGTCCATCAAGGACCGCGCCAAGGTCGACGGCCTCACGATCAGCAAGCTACGCTAGGCCGCAAGGCCGCCACAAACACGCCCCCGTCCGCTCATCCTGAGTGCGGACTGAGCGAAGTCGAAGGCCGTGTATCGAAGGACGGGGCAGACCAGCCCCAAGCACCGCGCGCCTCCTCGGCCGTCATTGCGAGGAGCGCAGCGACGCGGCAATCCGCCCCCAAGCACCGCGCTCGCCAAAAGAGTGGATTGCCGCGCTACGCTCGCAATGACGAACGGGCCGGTCGCCCCCCACCCGCTCATCCTGAGGAGGGACTGAGCAGCGAAGCTGTCGAAGGCCCGTCTCGAAGGACCAAGCACAGGGCCCTCAGATCAGTCGCGGCACCGCACGAATGCGAAACCTAGCCGAAGCGCGAAGGGGCAAGCCTGTCCTACTCCGCCTCACCCTGCCAAAGTTCCCTTCATGCACGCCATCCGCGCCCATGCCTCATCGCACACGCCCCACGACGCCCTCCTCCGCACCCCACCCCAAACCGAAAGAATAGAACGACCCCCGGAACTTTCGGAACCTTCGCTTCCTCACACGCCGTCTCAGCCAACCGGCGCAAACCGGTACGCCAGTGCGAACATTGGGACCTTTCGCCCGATCTGGGACAAGCTGCCGACCCCCTCACGCCGCTTGCCCGCCAGCCGCTTTGCCGCTATGCGCCGCCGCTTCCGATCACCTCGGATATCGCCTGCGGGAGGAAGCCTTGGCTTTCGTCTGGACCGCTAAACTTGCGGCCTTGCGTGCTGTTGCACGAGCAAGGCCAAACAAAAGAGTGAGCTCATGGCTAAAAAGATTACCGGCTATATTAAATTGCAGGTGCCTGCCGGCGCCGCCAATCCATCTCCGCCGATCGGCCCTGCCTTGGGTCAGCGCGGCGTCAACATCATGGAATTCTGCAAGCAGTTCAACGCGTCCACCCAGGACGTCGAGAAGGGCATGCCACTTCCGACCGTGATCACCGTGTTCGCCGATCGATCGTTCTCGTTCGTCACCAAGACGGCGCCAGCCTCGTTCCTGCTCAAGAAGGCCGCTGGCCTGAAGTCGGGTTCCAAGGAGCCGGGCAAGGAGTCCGCGGGCACCATCAAGCGCTCGCAGCTGGCGGAAATCGCCACGACGAAGATGAAGGACTTGAACGCCAACGATTTGGACGCGGCGACCAAGATCATCGAAGGTTCGGCCCGCGCCATGGGCCTTCAGGTAGTGGAGGGCTGATCCGATGGCCAAGCAAACCAAGAAGCAGAAGACCCAGGGCACTTCGGTCGACATCGTCAAGCTGTACGGCGTCGACGAGGCCATCGGTCTGGTGAAGTCGCTCGCGACCTCCAAGTTCGACGAGACGATCGAGGTCGCCTTGAACCTGGGCGTCGATCCGCGTCACGCCGACCAGATGGTCCGCGGCGTGGTCAATTTGCCCAAGGGCACCGGCAAGCACGTTCGCGTGGCGGTGTTCGCGCGCGGTGCCAAGGCCGATGAAGCCACGGCGGCGGGCGCCGAAGTGGTCGGTGCCGAAGACCTGATGGAGTCCATTCAGGGCGGCCAGATCGACTTCGACCGGATCATCGCGACCCCCGACATGATGGGTCTTGTTGGCCGCCTCGGTAAGGTGCTCGGTCCCAAGGGCCTGATGCCGAACCCGAAGCTTGGCACCGTGACCATGAACGTCACCCAGGCGGTGACCGACGCCAAGTCGGGCCAGATCGAGTTCCGCGTCGAAAAGGCCGGGATCATCCATGCGGGCATCGGCAAGGCGAGCTTTGCCGCCGAGGACCTGCGTACCAACTACGACGCGCTGCTCGACGCCATTACCCGCGCCAAGCCAGCCGGCGCCAAGGGCAAATATGTCCAAAAGGCCGCGCTCAGCTCGACCATGGGCCCGGGCGTCAAGGTTGCCCTGGACGAAGCCGTCTAAGCTTAGCGACGATTACCCCTCTCCCTTCGTGGGAGAGGGGCTTTTCGCGGCGGACGTGCGTTGACCTTCAAACCATAAGGGATGCGTTTCATGTCCGACACCAGCCAGACCAACCAGACCAGCACCGACCAGTATCTCGAAGCTCAGGCCGAGATCACCAACGCCGAAGCGGAAGCCGTTCCCGCCGAGGAACAGCGCGATCCTAGCGAAGACGATCACATCATCGCCCAGCCGACCAAGCTAGCCGGCACCGCCGCCGACTCGATCGCCGCCGAATTCGCCATGCGCGATGCCCAGGATGCTCTGGCCGACGCGACCGGCGCTGCGTCCGGTGCCGACCTCGAGAGCGAAACTCTGCCGCTCGACGGCGAGTAAGCCCGACCGCCAGACTTGATCGCGCGACGATTTCGCGTATAGGCCCTTCTGTCCGGGTTCGCCCGGACGCCGTCCTAGACCGCCGCTGCTGTTTTCTCCCTTCGGAGGGCTCAGCTTAATCTGCAGCGTTAGACGGGGTATAAAGAGATTCCTTGCGGGCCGGTGCCAATGTGCACAGCGCGGCCTGCTCATGCGGTAAAACGCGGGGCGATCCTCCTTCCACCCCTTGGACACAAGTTCCCGGTTCGCACCGGCTGCCTCCTTTGGCAGTCGTCCGCGCGCCGGGATTGTTGCAGCCCGGCCGGGATTTCCTCGGCCGAGATTTGTTGGAGTTGGCATGGATCGTTCGCAAAAAGCGGATATGGTCGGCGAACTGAAGCAGGTGTTTGCCGAGACCAGCGTGGTGGTTATCACCCGCAATCTCGGTTTGACGGTGGCGCAATCCACCGATCTTCGCCTGCGGATGCGCGACGCCGGAGCGCAGTTCAAAGTTGCGAAGAACCGCCTGACGCTGATCGCGCTTGATGGCACTCGCTATCAACCGATTGGCGATATGCTGTCGGGCCCGACCGCCTTGGCCACTTCGGTGGACCCGGTGGCCGCCGCCAAGGTAGCGGTGGACTTCGCCAAGACGACCGACAAGTTCGAGATCCTCGGTGGTGCCATGGGCGACACCTTGCTCGACTTGAACGGCATTCGGGCATTGGCCGCCTTGCCAAGCCTCGACGAGCTTCGGGCAACGCTTATCGGCACCATCATGGCGCCGGCGAGCAAGATCGCCCGCACGATCGCCGAGCCTGGCGCTCAGCTGGCCCGCGTCTTCGGGGCTTACGCCACGCAGGAAGCCGCCTGACCTTTCGTTTGTTTCTTACCGCATGAACAAGGGGCACGGGCCCCGCACAGGAGTTATCTCACATGGCCGACATTCAGAACCTCGTTGATCAACTTTCCGCGCTGACCGTCCTTGAAGCCGCCGACCTTGCGAAGGCGCTTGAAGAGAAATGGGGCGTTTCTGCCGCTGCTGCCGTAGCCGCTCCGGCTGCTGCCGGCGCTGCTGCTCCGGTTGAAGAAGAGAAGACCGAATTCGACGTGATCCTCACCGGCGACGGTGGCAAGAAGATCAACGTCATCAAGGAAGTCCGCGTGATCACCGGCCTTGGCCTGGGTGAAGCCAAGGCGCTTGTCGAAGGCGCGCCCAAGGCCCTCAAGGAAGGGATCAACAAGGAAGAAGCCGAGAAGATCAAGAAGCAGATCGAAGCCGCCGGTGGTACCGTCGAGCTCAAGTAAGCTTTTGATCGGCCGCGGCTTTGGCCGCGGCTGGCAAACGGTTTCGCGGGCGTCTTGAAGCGCTCGTGATTGGGAAGGGCGGCTCCGCAAGGGGTCGCCCTTTTCCGTTGCCGTCCAAGCGCTTGGGCGTCAGCCCGGCGGCTGCGGCTGGGCCTGCTCGCCGTTTTGGCGAATACCCGGATCCTGGGTGGTGCCGCGCATCTTGTCGGGCGGCGTGCGGCCATCCTCCTTGCGGTTCGGGCTCCACGGGAGGTTGGGCCGAGCCTGGACTGGGCCTCCCGCAGCATTCGCCGCAGCCGCCTGGTCGTTCGCCGCGGCGGCGGCACCGCCAGCAGCCAGCGCGGCCTGCTCGTTCAATCCAGCGGCCTGCGCCTGGTTGATCGCCTGCGCCGCCGCGGGGTCGGACTGGGCAGCCGCGGCGGCTAGGTTGTTGCCCTCACCGCCCCCGCTGCCACTGCCGCTTCCGCAGGCCACGAGCAAAGCAAAGGCTGGGCTGAGCAGAACGACGCGCATTGGAGACACTCCCGATTTAAGATTGGTCGTCCTTTCCAACCGCTGCCGCAGAGAAAAGGTTGCTGGACGCTGATGTTGCATGGCTCGCACGTCTTCAGCGCATTTTGGTTCCGATAAACGCAACTTCCCCCTTCCATCCGTCGGCGGAAGCGCTATATGCCAATCCTACCCACAAGACATTTTCAGCTCCGGCCGCACGGTGACGTGCGCCTCGGGGCTTTCCTGCCCTTCCCGGGACAGGGTCCGTTCAAGCGCACGGACCATACGCATGGGGAAGGAGCGAGCGGGAGCAGCGCCTCAAACCATCGCGCCTCGGGCTTGTCCCTTGGCTCCACCGGACTCCGCACGTCGGGGTCCATCCGCGACGTCGCTCCGTTTGTGAGTGCCGCCCGGTTGCAGACGCAGGGATACTCATGGCGACCAAAGCGATCGAACCTCCGCACAACACCAGCAGCGGACGCAAGAGCAATTCGCGGCGAATCCGCAAGATCTTCGGGAACATCCACGAGATCAGCGAGATGCCAAACCTCATCGAGGTTCAGCGCGAAAGCTATGAGCAGTTCCTACGCTCGGATCCTTCGATCGGCTACGTTTCCGGCCTCGAAAAGACCTTGCGTTCGGTGTTCCCGATCCAGGATTTCGCAGGCACCGCGCACCTCGATTTCGATCGCTATGAGCTCGAGCATCCCAAGTACGACACCGACGAGTGCCGCCAGCGCGGGCTGACCTATGCCGCGCCGATGCGTGTCACGCTGCGCCTGACGAGCTTCGAGATCGATCCGGACACCGAGGCGAAATCGGTGATCGATATCAAGGAGCAGGACGTTTACATGGGCGACATGCCGCTCATGACGTGGAACGGCACCTTCATCATCAACGGCACCGAGCGCGTGATCGTCAGTCAGATGCACCGCTCGCCGGGCGTCCTGTTCGACCATGACCGCGGCAAGACCCACGCGTCGGGCAAGTATCTGTTCGCCGCCCGGGTCATCCCTTACCGCGGCTCGTGGCTGGACTTCGAGTTCGACGCCAAGGACATCGTCAACGTGCGTATCGACCGCAAGCGCAAGCTTCCGGTCACCGCGTTGCTGCACGCGCTTGGCCTGTCCAACGAAGAGATCCTCGCCCAATTCTACGGCAATGTCGTCTACGGACGTGGCCCGAACGGCTGGCAGATCCCTTACGCTACCGAGCAATGGCGCGGTCAGAAGCCACAGTATGACGTGATCAACGCCGATAGCGGCGAAGTCATGTTCAAGGCTGGCGAAAAGATCACTCCGCGGCGCGCCAATCAGGCCGCCAAGGAAGGTCTGCTGAACCTGATCATCCCGACCGAGGAAATCTACGGTCGCTTCTCCGCGTTTGACCTGATCAACGAGACCACTGGCGAGATCTACGTCGAGGCTGGTGACGAGATCACTGCCGAAAACCTCGAAAAGCTCGACAAGGCCGACATCGATCGGTTGGAGCTGCTCGCGATCGATTACGTCAACATCGGTCCGTGGATCCGCAACACGCTTAAGGCCGATAAGGCCGAAGACGGCGACATGGCGCTGTCCGACATCTACCGCGTGATGCGTCCCGGCGAGCCGCCGACGCGCGAAACGGCTGATGCCTTGTTCTACGGCCTGTTCTTCGACCCTGAGCGCTACGACCTATCGGCCGTTGGCCGGGTCAAGCTCAACATGCGCCTGGGCCTTACCGCCGAGGACACCGTCACCACCCTTCGCCGCGAAGACATTCTCGCGGTCATCAAGGAGCTGGTGAACCTCAAGGACGGCAAGGGCGAAATCGACGACATCGATAATCTGGCCAACCGCCGCGTGCGATCGGTCGGCGAGTTGCTGGAGAACCAGTATCGCGTCGGGCTGTTGCGCATGGAGCGTGCGGTCAAGGAGCGCATGAGCTCGGTCGACGTGTCGACGGTCATGCCGAACGACCTCATCAACGCCAAGCCGGCGGTGGCCGCAGTGCGTGAATTCTTCGGCTCGTCGCAGCTGTCGCAGTTCATGGATCAGACAAATCCGCTGTCCGAAGTGACCCACAAGCGCCGCGTGTCAGCACTCGGGCCCGGCGGTCTGACGCGCGAGCGTGCAGGCTTTGAAGTGCGCGACGTTCACGTCACCCACTATGGCCGCATCTGCCCGATCGAGACACCGGAAGGGCCGAACATCGGCCTGATCAACAGCCTCGCCAGCTTCAGCCGCGTCAACAAGTACG
>CAXTED010000013.1:0-54163 GCA_964243335.1 uncultured Sphingomicrobium sp.
CGGTGCCAAGGCGCACGGTCGCCTGCACTTGGCCAGCAGAGGGGTTGAACACCTCGCCCTTACGCTCGCCCGCGCTGACGCTGCCGCCGCCGCCGATATAATGGTCGATGTTTCGCACTTAGATACTCCCTTTTCCGCGCCTGCGCACGATCCGTGATTGTAGGCGATAGGAAGGCTCAGCCGCCGAGACCAAGGCCAAGCTGACGACCATGCCCCTCCCTGGCTGCAACCGAACTTGCCTGCTCAATCGGGGGAGATGGACCATTGCTACGAGGGACTGGAGACCCCCGTCGCGATGTGTTCGAGGGTCAGTACCTGACGGAGAAGGTCACGCCGTATGTACGCGGCATCCCTGCGAACCGCACCGTGGTGTCGGTGATCCGGGTGGCGTTGGTATAATAGTATGTGTTCGTTAAATTCTCGACGAAACCAGCAAGCCGGTACTTCTTGTCCTGGAACTCGACACCCGCGCGCAGACCTACCAGAGCGAAATCCTTGATGGTCAATCCGCCAAGCTGGTTTAGTTCAGGATAGGGGTAGTCGGTCTGCGGACCCAGAGCGCCGATGGTCTTGCTCTGGTATGTTAGACTGCCGCCCACGAACGCATCGAGCGCATTTGAAACATCCCACGCATACTGCGCGTCAGCCACGAACTGGTACTTCGGAGTATAGGGAAACCGCGATCCGCCGAAATCCCGTGCGGTCCCGTACGAGTCGATGTTCAGAAACGATCCACGCACCTTACTGTCGATATACGTTCCGCCAATGCTCACGTTCAGTCCGGGAGTAGGACGCAGATCGAGTTGGATCTCGGCTCCCTTGATGCTTGACTTCGGCACGTTGAACAGGCGTTCGAGTGGACCGAAGATGTTGGGATTCCCGATAGAGCGACCCTTCAGCTGCTTGTTTCGGTAGTCATAGTAGAACGCTGCAGCATTGATCTGTGCAAGGCGATCCAATAGGCTAAGCTTGAAACCGACTTCGTAGGCGGTGACTGATTCCTGAGTGACAGGATCAAACTGTGCATTGTCGCTGGCTGCTAGGAGAGGGAAGCTTCCTGACTTGTAGCCGCGACTTGCGCTGACGTAGACCAACACGCCTTTGGACGGCTTGTAGTCCACTCCCCCGCGCCAAGACACGTTGTTTTCTTTGAGCGTGGCGTTCCGAAGGCCAGGCGAAAGTGTTGGGATGTCTATAGAGACACATTCGCCGGCCGGGATTGTGATCGCCGGAAGCCCTGCTGGAACGCGAATGGAATTTAGCACGGTTTGATAGCCCAGTGCCAACGTTCCGCCACCATCATCGGCTGTGCAGCCACTGAAAGTGGTTTTCGCGTCAGTATACCGAACCCCGGCGTGCAAAACGAACTTGCCAACAGTATAATCGACGTTGGCAAACGCCGCCTTGTTGATAAAGTTCTGTGTATCGAAATCAGTGAACCCGAAGAACGGTGGGAAGTTGGGCACACCGAGAGCCGCGAAAGTGTCGGTGAATTGATAGGCAGACGTAGCGTCAAGAAACGTGTTTTCGTCCCTTTGCCGCGTGCGCTCATCAGCATAATTGGCGCCGATGATAAAGTTCAAGCTCGAGCCAAGCTTGCCTCCGACGCGCAGTTCCTCAGAAAAGGAATTGAGCTTTCCGGTGGTATGGTAAAAATAGTCGTTGAGTGCGACTCCATCAGGGTCGATGTTTTGATCGTGCTTATATCGCGAGTAAGCAGTAATAGACGTGAGCGAGACGCCTGGCGAAAACTCCCAGTCGCCGCGGAATGAGGCCTGCCCAAACGAATGGTTGCGGCGGGGCCGCGGCTCAGGGGTCCAGTCGGCGTCCCGCGCATTGTCTAGAGCGCGTGGCGCAGCACCGAGGGCACCAGCACGGGCCGGGTTCGCGAGCGGCGTAAGAGCAATGTACTGGGCTACGGTTTCGTCGGACTTGTCCACGTAGCCGTTTAGATTCAACTCGAAGCGTAGCGTGTCGCTGGGCCGAAAATCGAGAAGGAAGCGCGCAGTCGTGAACCGGCTGCTGCCGATAGTGTCGCCAGGCCTGGTGAGGCTGCGCTGCCAAGCTCCGCCCTGCTCCGTCTTGATTGCCAGGCGCGCTCCAACTGTGTCGCTGATCGGACCAGAAAGGTATCCGTCAGCAGTGAACTTGCCAAAACGTTCGTAGCCAACCGAGGCACCTGCGTGAAACACGGAAGTCGGCTTAGCAGCGATGTAGTTAATCGCGCCGCCCGTGGAGTTTTGCCCGAACAACGTGCCTTGCGGCCCCTTCAGGACCTCGACTCGTTCAAGGTCGAGTGTAGCTCCCCGCGTGATGATCGAGAACGGCAGCGGGACTTCGTCGACGTAGACGCTGACGCTAGGTTTGGCTGCGAGGCTGGTGTCGTAAAACCCGACACCTCGTAGAGTGTACACAGGTGTAGCGAATGCACTCTCTGTATACGTGAATCCTGGGACCAGCTTCGCAAGATCAGCTACGTCCGTGATACCGCGGGACCTCAGTTGCTCACCGCTCGCGACGTTCACGGACATTGGCACGTCATTCAGCGACTGTGCGCGCTTTGTCGCGGTGATAACGATCTCTGCCGGTAGGTCAGTCTCAGGGTTCGACGGCGTTGGTGTGACCACTGCGTTGGTCGCTGCTCCTGGCGGCGTTGTTTGAACATCACCTGATGTCGTTTGAGCCCCAGCCGCCTCCGCTGCCATCAGCGCAGTTAGCGAACATCCGTACAGCGCGAACCGCCCCATCGATCATCCTTTCGCAGTAATATCCGGCATTCGTTCGGACTTAACCATCTCGCAGTTCTATGTGGACCCCGGGGGAAGTCAAGAGCTTTGCGCTGAAGCTCCACCACCCTCCCCTGTTTACGAGAGGCGGCCTCCAGATGAAACGATTCAGTGCACAAGCAGGAATGGTTCGAACAAGAGATCGCACGCGTGCGAATCGCACGAGCTTCACTCAGGTGCGCGCTACAGCTAGGACTGCTTGGAAAGGGTCACGCGGGCAAACCTAAAACCTGCTTCGCGAGGATGTCGCGCTGGATCTCCGAAGTGCCGCCGTAAATTGTCGTCTGAAGCGACTGGAGCCAGATAGTCGAAGCCTGAACGGAACCGAGCTCGGCAACGAGTCCCTCAGCTCCGGCATAGCCGTCCGCGTAGTCTACCAAAGCTTGTGCGATCCGCTTGTAGAGCTCGGTTTGATTTATCTTCAGCATCGAAACATCAGCGCCGATCGGCTCACCGCGCTTCAATTGATCGGCGAAGCTAGTGTAGAGCGAGACGTGGTCCGCGAGGTCAACCTGAAGTCTGCTGTATCGTGACTGAAACTCTGGGTCATCGAAGATTGTCAGGTGGCGAGCCATCGTCTCCAGCCTCGATAAGGCGTATGCTGATTGAGCGGGCGATCCGACGAAAATGCGTTCGAATCCGAGCAGTGTTTTCGCCATTGTCCAGCCTTGGTTCAATTCTCCGACCAAAGCTCCTCTGGGGATCCGAACATCGTCGAAGAACACCTCACAGAACTCATCCGACATGCCGAGCGTCAAAATCGGCCGAACAGTGATTCCAGGCGAATCCATCGGTACGAGCAGGAAGCTAATTCCCTGCTGCTTCTTTGCGTCTTTGTCCGTTCGAGCGAGCACGTAGATCCAATTCGCGTCGTTACCGAGCGTCGTCCAAGTCTTCTGACCATTTATGACCCACTCATCTCCGTCGAGTACTGCCTCAGTCCGCAAACTAGCCAGATCCGATCCGGCATTCGGCTCGCTATAGCCCTGCGCCCAGATGTGCTCGCCCGTGAGTATTTTTGGAAGGAAGTACTCCTGCTGCTGAGCGGTCCCGTACGTCATTAGCAGCGGGCCCAGCATGAGCACGCCCTGATCGTTGAAACGAGCGCATCCGTGGCGCTCAAGTTCGTCGATGAAAACGACTCGCTTAGCGGCATCAAGACCCATGCCGCCCTTGTCCCTAGGCCAGCCGGGCGCGAGCCAACCTTTTTCGGCGAGCCGGTCATACCAAATCTTAGTATCGCGACGATGTAGACGTTCGATCGGAAAGCGGAGCTCTGGCGGATAGTTCTCTTCTATCCAGCTGCGCACCTCTGCGCGAAAATCGTCGTCGCTAAGCGCATTGTAATCTGGCTCGGCGCCCATCGAGGAGAACACGTTTGTTGTCATGCCGCAGGCTCCAGCTGCAGGCTGCCGACGTAACGCGAGCGGTTCGCGGCGGCAGTGCCAAATTGATTGTAGATCGTCAGGATTTTACGGCAGAACAATCCAATGTCGTGTTCGTCCGTAATGCCGATGGCTCCGTGCATCTGGACTGCCTCTCGCGCGACCAGCATTGCCGTATCAGATATGCGGGCAATCGCACGGGAACGGCTTCGGACTTGATCCACGGTGCTGGCGCGCCGCTCAACGTCGGCAATCGCTTCGTTGAGCACAGCTCTGCTTAGTGCAAGTTGGATTTCAGCCTCCGCAGCGCGATGCTGCAAGACTTGAAACGAGCCGATAAGTCGGCCGAACTGCTTACGGATAGTAAGGTAATCCATAGTCATCTTGAAGGCCCGCTCGGAAGCGCCAAGCAGATATCCGCTATGTGCCAGCGAGAGCATGCCAAGTGAGACGGAAAGATCTCCAGCAACCGTAATGCAGGGCGCTTCGGTCATCCTGAGGGTGCCGACATGACCGCCATCCTGTGTTTGCTTCAGATCAAGCTCTACGCCTGCAGCACGGCGGTCCACCAAAACCGGACCTTCGTCAGTGCTGACAACAAACGCGTCCGCTGGTGCTGCCGCGGCTACGGAGATCTTAGTACCGGTTACCTTTCCGACTCGCAGCGACGTCCGCGGCTTGTCACCAGGACCACTGATTTCTTCCCTCCACGCAGGGACGACTATACGCGTCCCATCTAAGACATCCTGGCGAGCGCTCCCCTCAAGGAGGGGCACCATCAATGCTACAGCCGCGATGGGTTCCGGGACGAGGGCCGCACCCAGCTCCTCTGCAATAACAGTAAGCTCCCGGACGCCTAGGCCTAGGCCACCCTGTTCTTCCCCAAGAAGCAGGGTCAACCAGCCCATCTCTACGACTTGCTGCCAAACGTTCGGTTCGATCTCGGAAGAAGCGTCACGAAGCGCGCGTACGCGCTTCAGGTCGCCGCCTTCCGGCGCGATCGCTCCGACACTGTCCCTGATCATGCGAACGCTCTCGCTGCGGCCCGATTCCATCACAGCTTTTGCTCCACAGACTCAAAAAAAGGCAGAACGAGGCCATCCGGTTGACGCTCAAATAAGACTTTCACGTGCTGCCCAATGGCCACCTTGGTGGGATCGCCCACAACGCGGGACATCATGCGCGGCCCTTCGGCAAGATCGATGAGAGCGACCACGTACGGCACTTCGTCTACGAACGCGGGTCCAGCAGGTCGTCGGCAGACTGTAAAACTATAAATCAAGCCATGTCCGCTCGCCTCGATCCAGGAAAGGTCGGCTGAGTGACAATATGGGCAAAGCTCGCGGGGGTAAAAATGAGCCTTCCCACAGCCCTCACAGCTCTTGAGAACAAGACGGCCTTCCTTGAGCGCCTCCCAATATGGCGCGCTGCCTGGATCGATCGATGGTGCAGGTTTTCGTTCGGTTGCTTCCATGTCAATTCACCGAAAGTATGCAGGTTGCGCCGCTCGACAAGGTGCCTCCAGTTCCGTGCACTAGCACCGTCGAAACGTTCGACACTTGTCGTGCAGGCTCAACGTTGCCCAGCAACTGACGTACGGCCTCAACCAGAAGGAAGATGCCGAGCATGCCAGGGTGGCAATGGGAGAGTCCCCCCCCGGAGGTATTGATGGGGAACTCTCCACCCGGCCCTAAGCGGCCGCCGCGCACGAACTCGCCACCCTCACCGCGGGCGCAGAAGCCGAGCGCTTCGAGGGTAAGCAGCGTTGTGATGGTGAAACTGTCGTATAGCTGCACCAGGTCGATCCCATCGTGGCCGATCCCCGCCATCTCCATTGCTCGCTTTCCAGCTATCTCGGCGGGAAGGAGGCGGGACAGGTCGGGGGCGCTTGCGATGGTCCAATGGCTAGCGGCTTGGCCGTAACCGCGAACGTAAACCGGCCGAACTCCAAGCGTCTTGGCGTGCGACGCCCGAGTCATAACTACTGCGCCGGCGCCGTCTGTAACGAGGCAACAGTCGAGTACGCCCAAGGGTTCGCAAACCGGCGCAGCCTTCAAAACGTCGTCGATGGTCATCGGCCCGCGTTTGGTTGCCTGCGGATTCAGCATAGCCCATTGACGGGCTGCTACAGCGATCTCGGCCAGATCTTCCCGCCGTGTGCCGAAATCGTGCATGTGGCGCATTGCAGCGAGGGCATAACCGCCAGCCGGCGTCGGCAAGCCCCAAGGCGTTTCGTACTGAAAGGTTAGGTTGGCTGGTCGGCCGCCTAAGTTTCGCGAACGTTCTGATTTCTGGGCGCTGCCGTAAAGGATCAATACAACGTCTGCTTGCCCGCGCTCGAGCGCCATGGCTGCGTGCGCGACATGCGCTTCAAAGGCCGCCCCACCGAGGTTCGTACTGTCATGGAAGGTCGGCGTGATACCAAGATACTCTGATAAAGTTATCGTTGGAAGTATGCCTGCGCCCGGCAATCCCCACAGATTTGCCGTACAAAGGCCATCCACGTCGGCCAGAGTGAGCCCAGCCTGGGCGAGTGCAGCCTTAGCAACACGCGCCTGAGCTTGCAGTGGACAGGCTGGGGTTGCAAAGACACCTTTCTCTAGGGGTTCGTCGGAGACGCCGACTATAACGGCCTCATCCATTGCCAGACACCTTCCGTACACCTGCGTGGCCGGTCAAGGTCAGGCGATCGCCTATCCAACATTCAACTTTGCAAAGGTCAGCTGTTGGTGTGGCGGACTGAACCTCAGCCTGTACGACCACCTCGTCACCAGCAAATATCGGCGCGACGAACGTGACGCTTAGATAACCGCGCTCCTCCCAAGCCTCCCCTGCCCATTCCCGCATAGCTTCCGAAACAAAGGCAAGGGTCATCATCCCATGTGCGATGGTTCGTCCGAACTTCGTGCTTCTCGCGAACTCAGGATCGAGATGAAGCGGGTTCATGTCGCCGGAGACTAAAGCATAGTCCTTGATAAGCTCCTGATCGACAATGAAGTGTCGACTGAGAAGCGTCTTACCGAGAAGCATAGCGTCGTTCACGATTCTTGCCCCCACACTTGTGTGATGAGCCCTTTGCAGACGACTTCTCCCCTATGATTGCACGTCACGGTTTCGCTAACGACGTACTTCCGCCCGTTGCGCTCGTAGAGCTCCTTCACCTCAAGGAACGTCTCAAGCGTGTCGCCAATCCTTACAGGTGAAAAGAAATCAAACTGCTGCTTCGCATGTATGCCGCCCGGCGGACCGTTGAGCGCGTTCTGAGCGGGGCGGATGTAGACCGCGGCCAAAGTAGGTGGAGCAACGTCACTGGAACCCTCTTTCCTACCTGTGTCGGGCGCCTTGGCGATTGCCCGGTAAGCGGCGACGGTTTGTGCCGTCACCTCGTAGCGAGCTGGTTGCTCTGGAAAGCGGGCGCCCACTTGCAGGTCGGCGTAGCGTCTGAACTTACTCATGCCGCGCGGCTTGTCGGTACAGGTGTTCCGACAGTAACTGTTTCGATGTAAGCATCGACTGCGATCGCGCCCTCCCCCGCCGCTAAGACAAGGAACGGGTTGATGTCGATCGATGCTATCGTATCTGCGTTTGAGGCGGCGAACAGTGACAGCCGCGACAAAGCCTCGGCAAGCGCTTCGATGTCCGCAGCCGGCGAGCCTCTTACGCCGTGTAGAAGAGCGCTTCCGCGTACTCGATCAATCATGACTTTGGCATCCTCGACACCAAACGGGGCGGGCTTGAACACAACGTCGCGAAGGACTTCGACGAAGATTCCGCCCAGACCAAACATCACAACCGGGCCAAAGAGCGGATCACGGAAGACGCCAAGCACGGTTTCAATCCCGGCCGGAACCATCGCAGCAACCAAAACTCCTTCGATCTTGGCGCCTGGCGCTGCACGTGCGACGCGATCCAGCATTTCAGCATATGCCGTTCTAACGGCGGCCATGTCTTTCAAGTTGAGGATCACGCCGCCAACTTCGGTCTTATGCGGAATGTCGGGCGAGACTATTTTTAAGACAACCGGGTATCCAATCTCCGAAGCGATGTGCACTGCCTCGTCTGCGCTTGCCGCTACTTGCTCCAAGGTTACACGCAGGCCAGCCGTGCGAAGGAGTTGCTTCCCTTCATGTTCGGTGTAGCGCACACCCGCCTTGATCGGTGCCGGGTCTGGCAAGGAGAAATGGGTATCTTGGCGCCTTTCGAAACCCTGCTTGAAACGCGCCAGCGCGATTGCGGCGTGCACCGCTCGCGTGGGGTCTTCGAAGACCGTGTATCCGACAGATTCTAGGTCGGCGCGCACATCCGACTGGCATAACACCGAAACGGATAAGTATCGGTCGCAGTATATATCAGCGACCCGCTTCAAACCCGGCACCAGCTTTCCAATTACGGCTGGGTTGAGGCCAACATGCGAAAGAAAAATGATGACTGACGCATATTGGCCTTCGTCAAGCAACAGCTTAAGCATCGGCTCCACGAGATCGGGATTGTTAAGGATTTGGGCTGTCGCGTCGACGGGATTGCGCGTTCCCGCGAACGGAACCAAGGACCTGAGCTCCTCCTGTGTTGCCGCTGGCAAGGGCTCCAACTCTACGCCAGCCTCGGCAGCAGCGTCAGCCATCAAAACGCCGACGCCACCGGAAAGGGTCACAACGCCGAGCCCAAGGTCTGTCGGGAAACGACCCCGTGAGGCAGCATAGGCAACGTCCATCAACTCATCGATGGTGCGCGCGCGATAAACACCGAATTCGCGAAGTACCGCGTCGAAAACTGCGTCCGAGCCAGCCAAGCTAGCAGTGTGCGAGGCCATTGCGGCGGCGCCAGCTTCCGATGTGCCAACCTTCATGACAATAACTGGCTTTCGCTTCCGGCGCGCAATCTCGAAAGCTTGAATCAGCCGGCGACCGTTATGAATGCCCTCAATGCTGCCGACTAGAACGTCAGTCGCCGGATCCGCCGCCATATACGCAAGGAAATCGGCCACCTCGATATCGCACTGATTGCCAGTAGTCGCCCATAGGTTCAGTGCCAGTCCGCGTTCACGCATGAGCGCGAGACAGTGCGACCCAAAGGCGCCAGACTGGCTGGCGAGACTAATCCCACCAGGATTCGGTGCCTGTTCAACGATACCACTCGTGAAGGTCGCGAGCACGCCGTTTCGAGTGTTGATCGTACCTAAACAGTTCGGACCGAGTAGGCGTAAGCCAGCTGCTTGCGCCACGGAGCGGATTTCCAACTGCGCCCTCGCGCCTTCGTCGCTTGCTTCCGCAAAGCCGGCGGAAAAGACAATTGCCGCTTTCACGCCACTGGCGGCGCAAGCTTTAACAGCGTCGGATACCTGGAGAGACGGTAGCGATATGATAGCAAGATCGGCAGACTCACCGATATCCGCAATACTCGCGAAGGATCTTAATCCTTGCACCCGCTCGCGTCTCGGGTTGATGGGAAATATCTGCCCTCGATAGCCACCAAGGAGGAGGTTTCGAACTGGGCGTCCACCGATCTTCGCCGGATCCTCAGAAGCCCCAATAACGGCGATGCTTCTTGGATTGAAAAATGGAGCGATGTCGGACGTGCCGCTCATCAGATCGGCAGCCACGTAAATACGTCAGTCGTAACGTCCAGTGGTACAAGCGACGGCTTGAACGCAGGTAGCGCCTGCTCGACTAGCGTTTCGGCAGTCCAGCCCTCCCCGCGATGAACAGACCGGAATGGCCTGTGCTGCGACATCAGAAAGATCTCGTTCTTGCGCACGGCGAAGATCTGTCCGTTAATTTCCTTCGTGGCGTCGCTAGCAAGCCACACAGCCGCGACCGCAATCTTGTCAGGTGTTAATGATTGCAGTGCCTTTAGACGCTCCTGCTGTTCGGGTGCATCTGGAATTGAACCGACCATCCTGCTCCATGCAAACGGAGAGATACAATTCGAGCGAACCCCGAATCGTTTCATGTCAATGGCGATCGATTTGGACAGGCCAACGATCCCAAGCTTTGCCGCCATGTAATTTGCTTGACCCGTTCCGCCGATAAGACCGGAGGTAGAAGTCATGTGGACGAAGGTTCCAGCCGAACGATCGCGGAAGTGGCTGGCGGCTGCGCGGCTTACGTTGAAACTACCATATAGGTGCACCTTGATGACGGCGTCCCAATCATCATCAGTCATTTTGTGAAAAATTACGTCGCGAAGAATACCCGCGTTATTCACGACTATATCGAGCTGTCCGAACGTACCGATCGCTTGCGCAACCATAGCTCGCGCCTCGTCGGCAACCGCCACGCTACCTACGTTCAATTCCGCACGACCTCCGGCCTCACGAATGGACTCAACGACCTCCTGTCCCGGACTAGCGTCAGTGCCTTGGCCATCGAGCGAAGCCCCGACATCGTTGACAAGAACCTTCGCACCTGCCGCCGCCATTTGCAGTGCAATCTCACGCCCGATGCCTCGCCCGGCTCCGGTAACAAGGGCTACTTTTCCGTCGAGCAATCCCATCCCAGCCTCCTGATATTTGTCTCCCCACTCCCACGGCGAGATTACCATTGTCAATAGTTCGGACTTAAGTCAGGGTCGGCTCATGACAGCTCTAAATCAGTTTGCCTGCGCGTCGATGCGCGTGACCCGGCCTGGCCCACCTGACGCACTAGAATGGGTTCATGACCAGCTTGGTGACGCCAGTTCCGCAGACATCGTCGTTCGCCATGAGGCGATCGGCCTTAATTACCATGATATCTACGTACGGAGCGGCCAGTACACCACCATGCCGTTCCCGGGAGTACCCGGGATCGAAGCGTCGGGAGTTGTTGAATGGGTGGGTCGTGAAGTCTTAGGCATCGAGGTCGGCGACAGGGTCGCGTATGTGACGGCACGTTATGGAACATATACAACGCGTCGTGTCTTGCCAGCCGCGCTGGCGTTGCCGCTTCCAGACGAGATCACGCACGAGATTGCTGCTGCCGCCCTCTTAAAGGGCCTAACTGCGGACATGCTGCTGACGCGACTTGGAGTTCTTCATCCTGGTGCTGTCGTAGTCGTCCATGCGGCGGCAGGCGGCGTAGGGCAGATTCTAACGCAGATGGCCAAAAGTCTTGGCCTTATAGTTGTTGCTGCCGTGGGAAACCGAAAGAAGGCCGCGCTTGTACGCGACCTTGGTTGTGACCGCGTGGTTAGCTACGGCGACGGAGAGCTAACAGACTGTGTTCGCGATGTTTCGCACGGCGTTGGGGCTGACATGGTGTTCGACGGTGTGGGCGCAGCCACCTTCGATAGTTCGCTCGACTGCCTTAAGCCTTTTGGGCACCTTGCCTTATTTGGTCAGGTGTCCGGACCGGTAGCAGCCTTGGAGTTCACGCGACTGGCCGCCCGTTCACTGTCGGTCAGTCGGCCTGTAGTCTTCCACCACGTGAGCGATCAGGCGCACTATACGCGTTCAGCTTCTAAGGTTTTCAGCCAGATTGTGTCTGGGGAAATTGTAGTTCAAACACCGCGTGAATATCGGTTGTACGATGCCGCGCTTGCTCACCGCGATTTAGAGCGCGGCAAGACAACGGGCTCTAGTATCTTCGTGCCGCAACACTAAGCTCGCTGACGGATAACACTGCGGATCTTGTAACGGTTCGCCGGATAGAGGTTATGCGAAATCTCGAACGTTTCGCCCGTGTGCGCGACATAACGCCGCTTGACGGCGAGGGCAGCATTGTCGCCTTCAACGCCAAGCAAGGACATCATGGCTGGCGGAAGCAGTGAAGCCGTAACTTCCTGTTCAACATATTCGAGTTTGAGGCCGTTCTGCGCCATTGTTTCTTCATAGATGGCCATCGGTGTTGAAAGGATCTTTTCTCGTGGCGGGCTGAACCGCTCGGGAACAAGAATTTCGGACCAGCAGAGCGGGGTGTCGTCACCGCGTACGAGCCGCAGTCCAGCTACCCTTTGCCAACGGCCACCTGGAATGTCGTCATAGCCTCGTAGGATCTTGGTGTCCGCTGATACACCACCCACATACTTTACCTCAAGGACGGTCGTCTCAGCGAAATCTAAAAGACCTTTGAGATCGCGCAGGCTGTGGACGTATGGCGTTACGGGTGAGGTCGCTAGCACAAACGTGCCGGTCTTGCGTCGCCGGCTTACTAGACCCTGCTCGGTGAGCATCTTCAGAGCTTCTCTGATCGTATGCCGTCCGACTTCGAACCGCTGCCGCAATTCAGGCTCCGTCGGAAAACGATCTCCAACGGCGTACAGCCCGTTTTCCATCTCTGCGGAAAGTTCAGACGCGATCGCCTTCGTACGCGACGTAACTCCGTTGTAGTCTCTAGCCATCGTGACCCCTGCCGATAGCCGTATCTGCGGCTCGCAACTCGCCTACAACATAATCAAGCTTGGCCCAATATGGTCAAAGGATGGCAAAATCAGCCTTGTGCAGGCACAACAGCTTGCGCTCTCCGATTTGTTCGGACTATTGAAGGTGCAAGCGCATGTTCGCTTGGAATCTTAACTCCGGGCCCTGATTCGACATAGCGCAAGAAAGGTTGGCGAGAGGGGATGTTAGCACGAGGAACGTTAGCCGGCTTAACGGTAATCGACCTTACCCAGAATGTTGCCGGTCCGTATTGCAGTCAGATGCTTGGCGATCTCGGGGCCACTGTTATCAAGATTGAACGCCCGAGCGGCGGTGACGACACCCGGTCTTGGATGCCGCCAGCCGTAGGGCGCCATTCCTCGACATTTCTGACTCTAAACCGCAACAAGGCTAGCGTTTGCATCGATATCGATACGGAGGATGGAAGGAGACTGATAGCGGAGCTGGCCGAAACAGCAGACATCTTCGTTCATTCACTGAAGCCGGGTAGTGCAGAGCGCCGTGGACTAGGGTGGGAGGATTTGCGTCGAGTTAATCCCAATCTTATCTATTGCGCTATAAGCGCTTTTGGAGCGACGGGCCCGTTGAGCGGCCTCCCCGGCTATGATCCTCTGATGCAAGCCTTCACTGGCGTAATGAGCACCACTGGGAACGAAGGAGAGGATCCCGTGCGGGTCGGCGTGTCCCTCATCGACATAGGAACGGGCATGTGGGCGTCAATCGGCATCCTAGCAGCCTTACTTGAGAGAAGTACTTCTGGGCTCGGGTCCAACGTAGAGGCGAGCCTGCTAGATACCGGTGTAGGATGGATGAGCGTCTTCGTTTCTAGCTACGGCGCTTCCGGAGAGGTGCCGAAGAAGCTCGGGTCAGCGATGGCGATGACAGCGCCATATGAGCTCTTTCCGGCGTCAGATGGTAGCGTCTTCATCGCCGCGGGTAACGACCGTCTCTTTGCGCGGGTTTGCCAGGGGCTCGGCGCTCCGGAGCTTAGCGTCGATCCGCGCTTCAGGACAAACCCCGACCGAGTCCGAAATCGAGCCGAGCTCAGAACTGCGCTTTGCGCCAAGGTCAGTCTTAAGCCAGTAAAAGAAGTCGTGTCAGCATTACGAGCGGTTGGAGCGCCATGCAGCGAATTGAACACCGTGGCGGACATGTTGGCTCACGAGCAGGTGGCGGCGGCGGAAATTATACGACCATTGGCGCTCTCTGACTGTCCTGACCACCAAGTAGTCGCGCTCCCCGTTCGCATCGGCGGAGTTCGCGGGTCGAAGTTCGAGCGGCCACCGGAGTTGGGCGCAGATACGGACAACATCCTGGGCGACCTTGGATATGACCACCAACAACTCGCCAGTCTCAGAGCAGCCGGCGCGATCGCGTAGCTCAATCGAAAGTTTCCAAGATGGCAATCGAATACACCGATACCCAAGAGGAGATCCGCGAAGCAGTTCGGAGGCTCTGCGCCGACTTCGGCCCGGACTACTGGCGTGACTGCGACGAACGGGGCGACTACCCGGAAGCGTTCGTCTCGACAATGACGGACGCGGGGTGGCTGGGTGCCCTTATTCCGGAGGAATTTGGCGGTTCTGGGTTAGGCGTACTCGACGGCTGCCTAATACTTCAGGAGATCAATCGATCGGGTGGGAACGGTGCGAGTTGCCACGCCCAGATGTACACTATGGCCTCGATACTGAATCACGGCAGCGACGAACAAAAGAAGAAGTACCTTCCACGGATCGCTGACGGAAGCCTTAGACTGCAGGCATTCGGTGTAACCGAGCCCGACGCTGGGTCCAACACGCTTGCCATGAGGACCTTCGCAACCCGGACTGCCGATGGCTATGTTATTAACGGGCAGAAGATTTGGACATCGCGTTACTTCCAATCGCATCTGTATCTTCTAGTCGCACGGACCACTCCTCTTGCCGAGGTCAAGCGCAAAACCGACGGTTTGTCCTTGTTCTTGGTCGATATCGCGCAGGCCGGTGAGAGCCTGCGGGCCAAGCCTATAAAGACCATGCTTAATCATCACACAAATGAGGTCTTCATCGACGACCTTCACGTCTCAACCGAAGATCTGATTGGGGAGGAAGGTAAGGGCTTTCAATACCTCGTTGACTCGCTCAACTCGGAGCGCCTGCTGGTGGCGAGCGAGTCTATCGGCGATGGGCAATGGTTCGTTAGCGCGGCTTCTGCTTACGCGTCGGAACGCAACGTCTTTGGCCGGCCGATTGGTGCCAACCAAGGCGTGCAGTTTCCGATTGCGCGCGCGCACATGAACATCACGGCCGCTGAGCTTATGCGAAACAGTGCCGCCACGCTGTTGGACAGCGGCAAACCGTGCGCTCAAGAAACGCTGATGACGAAGTATCTTGCCACAGAGGCTTCGTGGGAAGCGGCGGAAGCGTGCATGACAACCTTCGGCGGGTACGGAGTTGCAACCGAGTACCACGTGGAACGGAAGTGGAAGGAAGCGCGCCTCTTTCGAACAGCGCCAATCTCCAACAATCTAGTCCTTGCGCAAGTCGCCCAGCACGGCCTGGGCATGCCAAGATCCTATTGAGATGAAATCATGCCGATAACCAGCACAGACATGGCTACTTTCGTATGCCACGCGAGTGTAGGCGAGAATGTGCTTTCGGCTGCCGCAACGGCCATCCTGGACACCATAGGGGTCCTAATTGCGGGAAGCATGGAGGAAGCAACCACGCGAATAGCGGAGACGTTGGCGCCGCAACTCGTAGGTGTCCCGTCGTTCAACCCAAATTCCTTAGTTCGTGGTGCTGATGCAGCACTGCTCTATGGGACCGCAGCGCACGCCTTAGATTTCGACGACGTCAGCATGCTCGCGATCTGCCACCCGAGCGCCTCGGTGCTAGCCGCATTGCTTGCCAGCGGGAAGTGGTCGGAACTGGACGGACCGCGGCTTTGCGAAGCTCACGCAATCGGGACTGAAGTGATGATCCGCATGGGGCAGGCAATCGGGTTTCATCACTATGAACTCGGCTTTCACTCAACAGCGACCATGGGCGTGTTCGGCGCTACTGCCGCGGTCGCGCGGCTACGTCGGCTGAATCCGATCAAGACTGCGAACGCCTTAGCAATCGCAGCAAGCCTTGCGTGCGGTCTCCGGATGAATTTCGGTTCGATGACGAAACCCGTTCATGTCGGCGTGGCAGCCGCGAACGCTATACGAGCAGTTGAATGGGCCTGCGCTGGAGTCACAGCGCATGAAGGCGATCTATTTGGTCAAGGCGGCGTTTTCGAAGCATTCAGTGGTGGCTCGCAAGCCAAGTGGCCGGAGGATGTGCCGCTTGGCGCACCTTTTGCCATTGAAGTACCCGGTTTCGAAAGGAAGAATTACGCCTGCTGTTACCTTCTGCATAAAATCATTGCTCTGGGGAAAGAAGCCTCGCTCGAAGGAGTGAAGCTGGGGAACATTTCAAAGTTTCGGGTCGAAGTGCCGCTGGGCGGCACCCGTCCCCTCATCCATCAGTTTCCCAAGTCTGGCGATGAAGCGAAGTTCAGCGGACCCTACGCCCTCGTGGCGGCCCTTCACGATGGCGAAATAACCTTCGAAAGCTTCGGTGATCGCGCAGTGTCAAGGCGGATAGTGCAGGAGCGGCTTGCCGATGTGTCCGTCGCGGAAGCCGCGGGCCCGACGCTAACCGCCGAGGAAATCGGCGCTGCGCCCGTTCGGCTGGAGTTGTTGATGACAGACGGTTCTAAGCGTCACTATGAGCGGAGCGCAGCGCCAGGCTCGCCCGCCGACCCAATGACGCCGCATGATCTCAAAGTTAAGTGGATAGACTGTCTACAACGCGCAAACCGTGCCGTATCTACCGAAAGCGCCGCAGAACTGCATGAAAGAGGCGTCTCCGGTCTCAAATCCGCTGAGCTAGAAAGCTGGCTGCAAGATGTTTGGGCCGTGACCGGTTCTAGAGCGACCCCTCCTTTAAGGATCGCATCTTGTTGAGCAGCTACCCAACTTTGATTGTCGAACAGGTCGCAGACAACATCGCGCTCGTTACGATGAACCGACCGGCGAGCGCGAACGCGCTAAATACTGCAATGGCTCTCGATCTTGTCGCCTTTTTCGAAGCAACCGCCATGCAGGCCGGGGAAGTTAGGTGCGTCATACTCACGGGCGCGGGCAAGGCGTTCTGCGCCGGGGGCGATCTTAAGGAACGCAACCAGATGAGTGATGTGGCGTGGCGAGACCAGCACGTAATATTTGAGCGGATGGCCCGCGCTATCCTAGCCTGCCCGCTTCCTATCATAGCGGCTGTAAATGGAGCCGCGTATGGAGGTGGCTGTGAAATCGCGGCGTGCTGCGATTTCATCTACGCGTCTTCCACCGCTCGCTTTGCCCTCACCGAGACTAGCCTTGGTATCATCCCGGGAGCGGGGGGCACGCAGACAATTGCACGGTCAGTCGGGGAACGGCGAGCTAAGGAGCTTATCCTTAGCGCTGAGCCGTTCGCCGCAGAGGCAGCGGCGGCATGGGGACTTGTAAACAAGGTCTTGGCACCGGAAGATTTGCTCACTGGCGCGGTTGATCGGGCGAAGAGGATTTCCGCCAATGCTCCCTTGGCGGTGCGCCAGGCAAAGCAAGCAATCTCCAGAGGCTTGCAAATGTCTCTTGCAGACGGCTTGGCGTTCGAGATTGAAGCCTACAATCGGCTGGTTCCCACAAGCGATCGAAAAGAAGGCGTGCTCGCTTTCAACGAGCAGCGCATGCCGCACTTTCAGGGACGATGAAGATGCAGCGCGCGATCATTCGGGAAGTCGGGCTTCGCGACGGCTTACAGATGGTGAAAGCCGACCTAACAACCGAGCGAAAGCTTGAATGGATGGCCGATGCTTTTGCGGCTGGCTTAGGGGACATCGAGGTAACTTCCTTCGTACCGCCTCGAAGCTTCCCTATCTTCGCTGATGCAGCGCAACTCGTCGAGGCGGCAATTAAAGTGCCAGGACTCTCTGCCTCAGCGCTGGTCGTAAATCTTCGTGGCGCCAACGACGCGTTCAGCAGCGGCCTGCATCATGTCAACTACGTCATCTCGGCTAGTGAAGCGCATAGCGCGGCCAACGCGCGGCGCACGACGAACGAAGCGTTGGCTGAATTCGGTCGCATCGTCGCACTTCGAGATCAACTGGGATTGCGGGGAACAGTCGAGCTAAGCTGTGGGATTGCGACAGCTTTCGGCTGCTCGCTTCAGGGTGATGTGGATATGGCCACCGTCCTAGATCTGGCTGTTTACTTGTCCGCCTTGGGGGCTGCCGAGATCATGCTTGCCGACACAGTCGGCTACGCAGTACCGAGCCAAGTTGAACGCGTATTCAGCGAGTTGCAGAGCCGCTTACCCGCGGCTCGGATTTCAGCACACTTCCACGATACTCGCGGGCTGGGCCTGGCCAACATCGTTGCAGCTCTACGAGTAGGAATAAGGCGATTTGACACCTCGATCGGCGGTTTGGGTGGGTGCCCTTACGCACCTGGCGCGACCGGCAATGTAAACACTGAAGACGCAGTGTATCTGCTTGAGGCGGAAGGTTATTCGACCGGCATCGACATCGATCGCCTAGTTGCCTTGCGCCGCAAGATTGAAAGCTGGCTGCCCGGGGAGGTGTTCTCCGGCGCGATTGCGCGAGCGGGTTTGCCAATCAACTCCAAGACCCATGGGTAGCAAGGAGATCACGATGCAAAACGTAGGAAGCCTCGAGAATCCGGCGACTGAAGTAGCCGCTCTCTTTGAGCCTGTTGCACTCGGCTCCCTCGCTCTTCGGAATCGTCTTGTGATGGCTCCGATGACGCGAGCCTTTTCCCCTCGCGGTGTGCCCGGTGCGAACGTCGCCGAGTACTACCGTAAGCGCGCGGAGGGCGGCGTCGGCTTGATCATAACCGAAGGGACCTGGGTCGGGCATCCTTCCGCATCAAACGACCCGAACGTCCCCGATTTCTATGGCGAGGAGGCGCTTGCCGGCTGGGGTGAGGTATGTCGGCAGGTTCATGATGCCGGCGCAAAGATTGTACCCCAGCTTTGGCACGTGGGCGCGGCTGCCAAGAGCGAAGTTGCTGAAATCTACGATGATCAGGCAGTTGTTGACGCCGAAAGGCTTGGACCGTCGGGTCTGGTGAAGACGGGAGTCGAAGGCGGTCGAACGATGGTGACCAGCGAGATCGAGGCGATTATCGAGGCATATGCCTCGGCAGCAGCCAATGCTTACGCGCTCGGATTCGACGGTGTCGAGATCCACGGTGCCCACGGATACCTAGTCGACCAATTCTTCTGGCACGAGACTAACGCTCGCAATGATGATTTCGGTGGAAACACAGCGGCGAGAACCAAGTTCGCCGCGGAGATCGTCAAGCGTATCCGGTCACGGACATCATCTGACTTTCCGATCATTC
This sequence comes from uncultured Sphingomicrobium sp., assembly GCA_964243335.1. Classification (GTDB taxonomy): domain Bacteria; phylum Pseudomonadota; class Alphaproteobacteria; order Sphingomonadales; family Sphingomonadaceae; genus Sphingomicrobium. The sequence goes on from CAXTED010000013.1 coordinate 18,934, forward strand.
TCCGTTTTTCACAATGGAAGATGCAGGACTATGCCGCTCGTGCTTGGTCATCTCCCACTGACCTTGAGGCCTTTCTGCGTCCCTTGATCGACGCCGGAGTCGACATCTTTCATTGTTCGCAACGGCGCTACTGGGAACCGGAGTTTGCAGACTCTGATCTAAATCTCGCCGGATGGACCCGAAAGCTCTCGGGCAAGCCGACGATCACCGTGGGATCGGTTACTCTGAGTGCAGAGATGATCGCCACGCTGATGGAAGGTGAAACGGCGACACCGCGTTCAATCGTTGACCTAGTCAATCGGCTCGAACGACGAGAATTCGACCTAATCGCCATCGGGCGTGCGCTGATCACAAATCCCAACTGGCCAAAGGTGGTCGCTGCTGGTCACGCTCGAGACCTGAACCCCTTCTCGGTAAGCGCACTTGCCGAGCTAACCTGAGCGGAACTCCAGCGATGGAGACGCCAACCGACCTGTGTTTAAAAACACTCACCTTGGAGACGTCAATGACGAATAAACTACAGAACAAGGTGGCGGTCGTGACTGGGGCAGGGAAAGGGATCGGTCGTGCGATCTCGGTGCGCTTCGCGAGCGAGGGAGCGAGCCTGGTCTGCTGCGACATTGATGAGGCTGCGGCCCGATCGGTGGCGAACGAAATAGATGCCTCCGGAGGCACGGCCATCAGTGTACATACCGACGTAGCCGACGGGGGATCGGTCGATGAACTGGTGTCGGCTTCCATAAAGAAGTTCGGTCGTGTCGACGTCGTGTGCAACAATGCAGGGGTACTTGACGGTTTCACGCCGCTTGGCGACGTTACTGACGAGCTCTGGCAGCGCATTATCGGCATAAATCTGACCGGCACATTCTTGGTCAGCCGCGCCTTTCTTCCGGGCATGCTCGAGCGAAAGGCTGGTACGTTCGTCAACCTTGCCTCGATGGCTGGACTTGTCGCGCAAGCGGGCGGGCTTGCATATACAGTATCGAAGCATGGCGTAATCGGCTTAACCCGACAGGTCTCGGCCGACTATGGTCCGCAGGGGATCCGAGCCAACGCGATCTGCCCCGGAGCGATCGAAACAGATCTTTCGCGCTCTTTTCTAAAGGACGAACCGGAACTCCTCGCAGTTGTCGAGAGCGTGCCAGCAGGTCGGCAAGGCAGACCCGAAGAGATCGCCAATCTCGCGCTCTACTTGGCTAGCGACGAGTCGTCATTTGTCGTTGGTGCCGCGATGGTAATCGATGGCGGGTGGACCATTCGATGACCAACTCGACGATACTTTTCAGCACATTCTGACCATCTCGCTTGCAAGGCGAACAAACGACAGACCGAATGGAGAGTGAAATGCGTAAAGACGAGACAGGCGAGAACCTTGATATAAAGGCTATTCGCGCACGCTACGACGCCGAGCGAGCGAAGCGTCTCAATTCCGCAGGAACGGATCAATACCATTTCGTAGATGGAGAGTACGCGAAGTTTGCCGAGGATCCATACGCCGGTGAGCCCAATGCACGCGACTCAGTACGGACTGAAGTCGACATCCTTGTCGTGGGTACGGGCATTGGCGGGATCCAGCTGGGCGCTAAGCTACGCCAGAACGGTCTCAACGATTTTCTGATGTTAGATGTGGCCGCTGATTTTGGCGGCACGTGGTACTGGAATCGCTATCCGGGCCTGCGATGTGACGTCGAATCGTACATCTATCTGCCCCTCTTGGAAGAGACTGGCTACGTCCCCGCTGAACGTTACGCACGAGGCAGTGAAATCCTAGCCTATCTGCAACAGTTAGGCCGTCATTTCGATCTTTACCAGCGAGCACTCTTCCAGACCAAGGTGACCGGCATGGCTTGGGACGAGAGCAGCGCACGTTGGATTGTTTCGACTAACCGTGGGGACGAATTGCGTGCTCGCTTCATCTCGACGCAGAGCGGGATCTTCAGCAGGCCGCAACTTCCCGGCATTCCGGGCATTGAAAAGTTCGAGGGTTGTTCGTTCCATACTGCCCGTTGGAACTACGACTACACTGGCGGAAGCTCCGATGGAGGACTCGACCGACTGGGCGACAAGCGGATCGGCGTGATTGGAACAGGCGCGACTGCGTTGCAGGTGGTTCCGGAACTGGCAGAAGCCGCGAGAGAGCTGACGGTCTTCCAGCGAACCCCGACCGCTGTTGCCGTTCGCGACAATGGCCCGACTGACTTTGAGTGGTTTAAGTCTCAACCAAAGGGCTGGCATCGTGCGCGGATAGAAAGCTTCAATGCGTTGTCGAATGGCGAAACTTTAGATTGCCCAGTGAATGACGGCTGGGCGCGCTTCTTCGGGCTCATGATCAACTCGGTTGCCGCCGTGCCGGCCGACAAGCTTAGTCCGGAAACTGCCGCCGAGGCTCAAGAGGCGGCGGATTACGCCTATAATGAAGAGATCAGAGCACGGGTTGATGCTCATGTTCAAGATCCGCAGAAGGCCGAACTGCTGAAGGCTTACTACCGTACGATGTGCAAGCGCCCTGGTTTCAGCGACCACTACTTACAGGCCTTCGACCGCGAGAATGTGAAGTTAGTCGATGTAAGCACGGGCATCGATGAAATCACTAAAGAGGGCGTGGTTGTTCGTGGTGTCGAATACAAGCTAGACTGCCTTATTTACAGCACCGGATTTGAGCTTGGGACCACTTGGGCGCATCAAGCCGGCTACGATGTGATCGGCAGGAACGGAGCAAAGCTCTCTGAGAAATGGTCGGAAGGTCTACGCACCTATCATGGTCTATTCAGCAAGGGCTTTCCCAACATGTTCTTCATGGGCCTGACGCAGACTGGCATTACCATCAACGTCCCACACATGCTGCAGGAGCAGGCGGATCATATCACCTTCGTGATCAAGCACTGCTTAGATAACAATCTTCGGGCGGTCGAAGCTACTGAAGAGGCAGAGGAAGCTTGGCAGGGTGCGATCAACGCTGTGTCGGAAGCACGGCGGCCATTCCAAGAAGCTTGCACGCCAGGCTACTTCAACTCTGAAGGTAACGTTAGCGATCGAAGAAGCGCAATTGGATCGGGTTGGTACCTGCCCTCCACGCAATTCTTCGATATGTGGGAAAAGTGGCGCGCAGCAGGTGACTTTGAAGGACTGGTTGTAGACTAGAATCTCTTGGCGTCCTCCAGTTTTTGGCGGAACGGGAGGACGCCAGCTCCTTAGCCCGGCACAAGATCAGCATGCCAATCGCGCTGGATATGTCGTCCCGCGACCCACATCAGAGCAGCAGCTACAGGGAAGCAGACCAAGCTCAGGAGCATGGCTATCTGGATTGAATTGTCACCAAATTGCGGCGCGAGGACATCCGACAGCCTTCCCAGAAAGAACACTCCGCCACCTAAACCAACGATGTTTGCGATAAATAAGAAGGCAGCTGAAGCTGTCGCCCTCATTTGGGCAGCAACGAGATTCTGCACGGCCGATATGGTGGGACCAAGCCACATATTAGCTAACGCTTGGCCAAGGATGAGCATGACTGTGGACAGCCAGACGCTGCCAGACATAATCGCCAACGCGTTTACCGGCACTGCAATAAGGAAAGAAACGGCTGGCAGGTGCACCAGGCCTGCTTTTCCCGAAGACGCAAGGCGATCGCCGAGCCATCCTCCAATCAACACGCCGCCGCCGCCGCCCAAAAGCAACGCCGCTCCGAAGATGTAAGATGTAGTTCTAAGGTCTAGGCCGAAGCTCCGCTGGAGAAGCTGCGGCCACCAGAAGGCTAATCCATACGACATCATCGCGGAGAACGCGGCTCCGAATGAGATGTACCAGAAGGTCTGCTTGGCCGCGAGAGCTCCAAGCACCACCTTTGCCGGGGGCGGAGATGCTCTGTTCGAAGGGCGAACAGGATCGACAACGATCCAGTAGAACAGGGGCAGGAATAGGATTCCAGCTCCTCCGACGATGGCAAAGGCCCAGCGCCAACCGAAGTATGATGCTACTACACCACCTAAGAACACGCCAAAAGCGGAGCCTATCGGAACGCCAAGGGCGAAAATCCCCAGGGCACGCGCTCGCTGTGACGGAGGGAAGGTTTCGGAGATCAGAGCGTATGCAGGAGCGGTTCCGCCAGCTTCCCCCACGCCGACACCTAGCCGCGACAGGAAAAGCTGCCCAAAGTTCGAAGCTGCGCCGCATAGCATCGTGAAGAAGCTCCACAGGCCGAGGCTAATCGCAATGACACCGCTACGGCTCCAACGGTCAGCCAGTATGCCGACGGGGATGCCTAAAGTTGTGTAAAGCAGAGCAAAGGCGATCCCGCCGAGCAAACCTAGCTGAGTATCCGTCAGCAGCAATTCCGATTTGATTTGCGTGGCGAGAATGCCGACGACCTGCCTGTCGATGAAGTTCAGACAATAGGCCGTCAGCAAAGCAGCAAGGATCAATCCTTTACTCGATTGTCGTCTTTTCACGGCTGTTGCACCGATCCGTTGTCGCGAGGCTCCTCTCGGACGAAAGTCGAGCGTCTGACCTCAGAATGCATGACTGCATGATCGCGTGTAGTGAGCGATTTCACTTAGAACCTGATCCTAGCTTGGAGCTCGATCTCGCGGCCGCGATTCACCACACCGCGCTGCTCGCCTGGTGCGTTGGGCACGCCGGCACCACCGGTGCGATCGTTCGCATAAAGCAGGAAGTACTTGTTCGTCAGATTTCTCCCGATCAGTGAAAGCTTCCAAGCTTTGTTTGCCGGTGTGAGGCTAAGACTGCCATTTAGCCGTACAAACGAGCGCTGTAAGGTAGATGGAGCTAAGGTATCAGCTGCAAAATAGTTTCCTGAATAGAAGGCGTCACCTGTAAGCTCCACTTCATGGTCTTGCACGGGGACATCGTACGTGAAACCCGCATTGCCGGACAGACGAGGCGACCGGGCTGGCGTTCGCCCATCATAGACTTGTTGCAACACTAGATTTGTATTGTTGGCGAACGAGCAATTCGGAGGTGGAGCGGCCGCACTCCTCGCCGTTCCCGGCGCGAAGGTATAGGCGTAACACTGACCAGTGTAATCACGGTACTTGTTATTGACGTAGGCCATTGCTCCCCGCAATTGCAGCTGATCGTTGACGCTGAAGTTGCCCTCAACCTCGAAGCCGCGTTGGACAACCTTGCCGGCGTTGTTGATTGTATATGTGATACGGGCGGGATCGTAGACGTTCACTTGCAAATCAGAGAAGTTGTAGGCGAACACAGCCGCCGTCAGCGATAATCGCCGATCAAGGAACCGGCCACGAGCGCCCACGTCAAACCCCGCCGCCGTTTCCGAACCATAGTCCACGTCAGCGATCGTCAAGGTAGTGGTCACGGGGACTCCTAGCCCGAACCCTCCCGACTTGAACCCAGTCCGATACGCGGCAAAAAGAGTATAGTCCGAAGTCGGCTTCCAGGTCAGTGTGACTTCTGGTGACACGTTCTTGTCTTTGAAGTAGCCCTTGAGAACTCCGACTTCGTCCGATCCGGCGAAGACTGTGTTGCCGGAGTTGAATGGGCCAGCACCGTAGATGTGTTGTCTGGAAAAGCGTTTTACCTCACGGGTCCAACGCGCCCCGCCGGCCAGTTCTAAGTCGCTCATGATGTCCCAACGAACCTGGCCAAACAAGGACAGAGCATGTCCTCGTTGCCTCGCATCGGCTTCGAAGATCACGTAGCGATCCGCCACTGCATTGTAGAACGCGCTGTCACTTATCTTAGTTTCTTGCGTGTAGAGAAGCTTTGTATATCCATAGTACCCTCCGAGCATTACATTCAAAGGGGAATCGAAATCAGAGGACAGCCTTACCTCCTGACTGAACTCTGTTTGACGAGGGATCTCGATCGATGCAACTTGCGAGAACGTAGTCTGGTCGATGCCGGAAAACGTTTCATAGTTTGTCTTGCTGTAACCCGTCACCGTATCGACGCTCCACTGGCCAAACTTCGCCCCCATCTTCAAAGAAGATAGAAGAACATCGAGCTTACCGAATGGACGTCCGTCAATATCAAGAGATCGAAACGTTCTCGCGATATCGATTGGTGTCGCACCAATCGATGTCCGGTTGTCTCTTTCACATTCGCCAAACGGCTCGGGGATCCCGTTAACCCTCGGAACCCCACCGACACAGGGGCCGATATTCTGAGCGGATACGCCGATCCCGTCACTATCCTCATGTGCTCTAAGAATCTTGAAGGTCGCATTGAAGTTGGATGATGGGTCGTAGACCAACGTTGCCCGGCCGGTCATTGTCTCGACTCCGGGGCGTCGGTCTGCAGCGCCGGGAAGCAGGGCAATGCTTGCCGGCGCGCCCGTAGCGGGATTGTAAAATGGGTTTGAGGTAGCGGTCGCGATATTCCGGAGCCAACCCGCAAGACGGCGGTACTGAACCGCCACACGAAACCCTAAGCTATCGCTAAGCGGGCCAGACAACGCGCCTTGGGTGGTCAGTTCGTCGCCCACAAATTCGTAAGATGCTTGAAGCGTGCCCTCGAGCCTTCGGGTGGGCCCCTGCGTGGTGATAGATATCACGCCTGCTGGGCTGTTCTTACCGAAGAACAGTGCTTGTGGGCCCTTGAGCACTTCAACCTGCTGAAGATCGAAGAAACCGAAAGTTGCTACCCGACCGTTGCTCGTCTGAGCACCATCGATTGCAACTGAAACTGCCTGCTCGAATCCAGTCTGGTTCGCTGGCGAACTAATGCCGCGGATTGAAATTGAGCCGCCGCCCTGCCCGGGGAAGGGTGCAACGATAACGGATGGCGTGAGACTTCCGATCGCGGTCAGATCTCCCGCGTTATAACGCTCAAGCGTAATCGCATCTTGCACCGAAGCCACAACCGGAACGCCCATCAGTGTTTCGCTGCGCCTCCTAGCGGTTACCACGATTTCGCCTGCAGGAACTTCTACGCGCTCGACCTCAGACGGAGGAACTTCCTGATCTACCGTCGTAGGCTCCTCCGTCGCCGGAGACGACTGCGCATAGGCACTGCTGCTCATCAGCGCGACAAAAACACCCGGCGCACAAGTTCGGACGAAAGACATAGCAAGAGAACCCCCGTTTGGCTTTAAGTTCGACCTTTTGGTAAATCGCTGTCTCGCCCCAATTTTTTGTAGAGTCAACAATTCCGGCTCGCGGTTCACCGAGCAATAGAGTCCTCCGAACCCGGGAACACGACCCGCTTCGGACAGCTCTTCGGTAGGATCGGAGATTGTCCTGAGCGACAGGAATGGGCGCTTAGCAGTCGCGGCAAGAATGTCCGACATCACCCAAAAGCAGACACTTAGCGACATTTCGCCGCTTGCCGTAACCAGCCGTTCGTTCATGTGCCGTCGAGAGGTGCAAGTGGCCGCTTCCGGGTCTCGTATCTTTCGCTCTTGAGACGCTGAAGTAGGCGATCTTGTGCTGCCGGGCGTGGGTCGCTTTCGCCCCTATGTAGGAACGGGCGGTTGTGCTCGAGCATCCGCTCCGTGCTTAAGTCCGTTCGCCTTGTTCGAATGAACATTTGCAACGTCGCTTACATTACAATCAAGCTGGCACGGAACACCGAGCCGCAACGCGTGCCGACCAGGGCCTCTCTGCAACTTTCCGGGATGCCGCTGACAGCCGTGGTGGGTTACAATCGGGCCGTTCGTGCGTAGTGCAGGTAGAAGGCGATCGTGGCCAGAGTAGTGCCGCCCAGCACGACCCAAGCGAATGCCGTGGCGGCTGTGAGCGGGAGCGCACCGATCATCGCCGTGCCGATCGCGGCGCAAGCCATCTGCAGAAAACCCAAGAGCCCCGACGCGATGCCCGCACGATCGCCGAACGGCTCCAGGGCCAGGCCTGTCGCAACCGGGTTCACCAGCCCCATGCCCGCTAGAAACACAGTTACGGCCGCCATGAACGGGGCAGGCGCCGACGCATTCGTCTGAAAGACGAGCCAGATCCCGCCGGCAAGAGCAATCAAGATACCCGTCATACCGATGCGCGGCGCCCCGAAGCGGCGAACTAGCGGCCCGGTCAGCATGCCGCCGCCGAACACCACCAGTACCGTGGCGGCGAAGAAAAGGCTCATGCCTGCCGAGCTGAGCCCCATTCCTGTCATCAGGATCGCGGGGGCAGCCCCAAAGAAGCTGTATAGACAACCGATAACCAGGCTAACCGCTATCGCTGGATGGATGAAGCGGGGATCGACGAGAAGGCCGGCATAGCCGCGCGCGATCATGCCCAGACGTGCGGACCGTCGCCGGTGCGCAGGCAGCGTCTCACCCGCGCTACTGCGGTAATGAAGCGCGACCAGACCGCCGGCCGCGGCGACTAGCACGAAGGTGCTGCGCCACCCGAACGCCAGCGTCATGCCCGTGCCGAGTGCCGGGGAGAAGCCCGGCGCGGCAGCCATAGCGATCATCACGAGCGCCAACGCGCGGGTGAGGGCGGGGCCGTGGTACAGGTCTCGCGCGACCGCACGGGCAAGCACCGAGGCTGCGCACGCGCCCAGCGCCTGGATCGCGCGTCCAGCGATCAGAACTTGCAGCGTCGGCGCGATGGCGCAGATCAGGCTGCCTGCGACAAACACCGCCAGCCCGCCGAGCACGAAGCGCGACCGGCCAAACGCATCGGACAGGGGACCCACGAATAGCTGCCCCACTGCAAACACGACGAAGAAGCTGCTCAGTGTCCAAGCTAAGTCGCGTGGGTCGACAGCCAGATCGTTCGCCATCGCCGGAAAGGCCGGCAACATGATGTTGGTGGCGAGCGCCCCGAGCGCCGCCATGCCAGCCAGCAGGGCGAGCCGGCTTGGTGTTAGCCTGTCACCTGCCTCGTCGCATTGGGCGTGGGGTGCTGGATCGATCAAGCCACGCGAGCCAAGGCCCGAGCCAAGGTGACCACGGCCTTGCCGCAGGCCCGTCACAATTCTACCGGCGCCAGCGCAGCTGGCAGATCGTCGAAGAAGCGCATGTCGGTTTCCTTGATCGTCAGGACTGCAGGGCGCCGCGCCCTTGGGCCGGAACGTCGAAGACGAGCAGCGTCGATGTCGCGGTTGCGCACAGCCGACCCTCGCCGTCGTGCAACTGAGCTTCGGCAAAAGCGACGCGGCGACCGACGGAGATGGTGCGGCCGGTCGCGCGCACGGTGCCGCTCGCATCGGTCAGACCGCGCAGATACGACACCTTGAGCTCCAGCGTGGTGTGGCCACGATTAGCCTCGAGCATGCTGTGCGCGGCGATGCCGCAGGCGCTGTCGAGCAAGGTCGTGGCATATCCGCCATGGACCGACCCAAGCGGATTATAGACACTGCGATCCGGCGTTCCCTCGAACACCACCCGGCCGCGTTCGACCTCCACTAGGTTGAAGCCAAGCGTTTCGCCCATGGGCGCTTTCAAACCGCCCGCGATCATCGCCTGAAGCTGGGCAAAGCCGTCCGCTGCTTGCTCATGATCGGTCACCGGGTTCAATGTCATGATGTGGTTCCACTGGCAGGCTCAAGAAGGCGGCGGATGGTGTCGTCAGCTCCCGGACCTGCCTGAAGCTGGATGCGCGAGGGCGGCACTGCGACGCCGGTAGCCGCATCGACCATCGCCAGCACCAGCGGTCGCCCAGTCTCGCGATCGATCGTCTCGACGGCTGGCTGGCCATAACCGGTCGAATCCCAGCGATCGCCCCATTCGCGCAGTGCGACACTGACCTTCCAAAGGTCGCGCCCCTTACGCGTAAGTCGATATTCGTCCCGCGGTGGCCGCTCCTGATACCGTATGCGCTCGATGATCCCCGACGTGGACAGATGTTTGAGGCGCGCCGCCAGCGTGGCTGCCGGGATGCCGGTACTGGCCCGCAGATCGTCGTAGCGGCTGAGCCCAAGGGAAAGGTCGCGGATCAGAAGCAGCGCCCAACGATCGCCGATAAGCTCTAGCGTGCCCGCGATCGAACAGCGCATGCCGGCAAAGGACTTGGGCTTCATCGCGCGTGTGCCTCGCCCACGCCTGCCCCAACTGAAAGCTGCTCCTCCAGAGCGCGGGCACGATCACGGAGCTGTCGCCGCTCGCTGCCGCGTGAATCTTCGATGTCTTCCATCGCGTGTTCCCACCGACGCAACCTTTCGAGCCACAGCATCACAACCTCCGCGTTCTGATTGTGCGTACATAGGCACTACACTAGTTACTTCAATGACTGAAGTGATAGCTTAGGTTCCGCTCAAATGAGCGACGCAGATGCCAAGTGGCGGCGTTTTTTGTGGGTCGGGCTTTGCAACAGCTTTAGCCGGTTGACGGTTAGGTTCAGCTTACCCGGTATCGAGAGCTCGCTTTGTCCAAGATTGTGAACGGTTCGAGCCTGCAGCCTTTGTCAGGCAGCCGCCCGAAACAGATCGTCCTGCTGCTGCATGGCTACGGCTCAAACGGCGCAGACCTCATCTCCCTCGCGCCCCACTGGCAGCAGGCATTGCCCGACGCGCTGTTTCTCGCGCCCAACGCACCTCAGCGCGGTGGCGTAGGATCTGGGTACCAGTGGTGGCCGCTTACGGCTTTCACACCTCTCGCCCTGACAGCGGGCGCCACCAGCGCTGCACCGGCTATCGACGCCTTTATCGACCGCAAGCTCACGCAATATGGCTTAGCAGAGGCTGACCTGGCGATTGTCGGCTTTAGCCAAGGCACGATGATGGCCCTCCACGTTGGGCTAAGGCGTAAAGCACCGGTCGCAGGTATCCTGGGTTATTCCGGGGTGCTGACCGGCGCTGCCGATCTTGCCCACCAGAGAATTACGAAGCCTCCCGTTCTCCTGATCCATGGCTCAGCTGATCCTATTGTGCCCGTGTCAGCACTGCATGCTGCTGAACACGCGCTGCGCCGGGCGGGCGTCAACGTGACCACCCATGTCTCGGCTGGGCTTGGTCACAGCGTTGATCCAGTTGGTCTGCGCATGGGAGCCGAGTTCGTCGCGAGAGTATTCGCTGGTAGCAACCTGCCAGCTTGAGACTGGGAGCGCTACTTGTAGCCGTAAGCGGATGGTACGGTTCTCGTGCATGAACCTGGAAAGCAGCCGCCCGGTTCATACAACTTAGTCAGTCAGCTCTTTGGGGAAACCTGACGAAACTCACCAACGAGATGTTGCTTGACTCTGCTCTATCTATGTAGACTTATGGGTGCATGCAACGTCAACGAGCCCTCTCGCCCCACGCCCGGATCGTTCTTGGCATTCTCCTGGGAACCGGTTCCAGATGGTCGCATGGTTACGATCTTGCGCGGGCGGCAAGCATCAAGTCGGGAACGCTCTACCCACTTCTTATCCGGCTTGCTGAGCAAGGTTTCCTTGAGGCTGAGTGGCAACCGCCAGCCGGGCCTGGTCGGCCTCCGCGCCATGCCTATCGCCTGACGCCTGCGGGAGCGAAGCTGGCGCAAAGCGTTCAGGTCGAAGCCAAGGCGACAGGACGCTTGGTCACCGGAAAGGCCTGCTCGTGAGCCTAAGCTTGCGCCGGCGACTGGCTGACCTCACCTGCAGAAGCCTTTGCGGCCTTCTGCCCGCCCAGCTGCGTGTCTGGGGCGAAGCGGTGCGAGCTGACGTGGCGCAGATCCGCGACGATAACGAAGCGCTTCTCTACGCCCTGAGCAGCTTCGGTGGGTTCCTTCCACGAACGCTGTCCATGTACGCTGGAAGTCCGATCTTTGGTGATCCTGTTACGCAATCTTTCTCTTGGGGGAGCGGCCACGTGCCCGAACACAATGACTTTCAAGCTCGCAAGCTCGTCCTGGCCTGCGGAGTTGCAGCAGCCTTCCTCGGCTTGATCTACTTGTGGATGTCAGGTGCCCCCTCTCGATACCTGGCCATCAACTGCGTCGCACTTCTTGTGGGATATGTGCTTTTAGCGATCTTGGAGCGAGTGCCGCCTTCCACTGCTCGTAGTACTACGATCATCTGGTTGTCCGCGGCAGCTCTCCTCCTTACCGCGATGCTTGGTCAATCGGTCGAGGGCGCTTCAAGATGGTTCCGCATTGCGGGCCTGTCGGTGCAGCCAAGCCTTATCCTATCGCCACTCATGGTTCTCTGTTTCGCTCGAGCGAGCACCTGGTTGGCTACGGCCGGAGTCGTCGTCGTCGCTCTGGCGATCGCTCTTCAGCCCGATGCCGGCATGGCAGGTGTGCTAGCAGCAGGGCTCGTCGCGATTGCCTTGTTGAGGCGCGATGCGACTGCATGGGCCGCCGCTTCGGCCGGCACCGTTGGCCTCGCCGCAACGCTCGCGCAACCTGATCAACTCTCCGCCGCGCCGCATGTGGACCAGATCCTCTACTCAGCCTTCAGTGTTCACCCGGCTGCCGGCTTGGCGGTGCTCACCGGAGCAGTACTGCTTGTTCTGCCCGCTGCCATCGCGTGGGTTCGAGATCCACAGGAACGCCTGCTATATGGAGCGCTTGGTGCCGTCTGGCTGGCGGCGATCGCTGCAGCGGCCCTAAATAACTATCCAACCCCTGTTGTCGGTTACGGAGGTAGTGCCATCATCGGCTACATCCTTGCCCTTGCTGCTTTGCCCAAGTCGGTGGCCCACAGCGACAAGGCGAGATCAGCCGAGCGGGCCGAAGTGGAAGTCGAAGAGGATCGGTCTATGCTTCTGGCGGCTGCGGCGCTCTGAGTTATCGGGCCGTATCTACAGAGCGGTTGCGCGATGGAGTGAGCTGATGATGAGCCTTATACTTCTTGCCGCTGCGTCGGTCGTCATTGGTGATTTCGACCACGACGGCCTTATCGACCGGGCTTACATCCGCAATTCAGCCGGAGCGCGCGAGCTCGTTGTTAAGCGCGGTACCGGCCAGATAGTCGTCATTGATCGGGTTGCCAGAATTGGCGGCTACTATTTCGATAGGCTATTGCCCGGCGACGTCGTCTTGATCAAGCGGCAGCGCCTTTACATCGCGAAACAGGCCACCATTAAACCGCTTGATTGTCGCGTTCAGGCGCGCATCATACCCTCCCAAATCCATGACCCTCCACAAGCTCTCCAAAGCCGGAGCAAAATGCTGCGGAGTATCGATCATCTGATGCAGCAATGACTCGAAGCCCTTGTTCGGTATCAGCCGATCAGCCTCGTTAGGCGATCCAACATCCTCGGCGAACATCGTGAATAAGCAGCGCATCAAGAACTCGGCAATCTCGACCGGCGCGTACTTCTTTTCCAGCCGCCGGGCGATGATCGCCAACCGAGCAGCGATATCGCGCGTGACCTCGGCCGATTTGCGCGTCGGATCAAGCGATTGCGGATTGGTCCAGATCGCCGCTAGCCGTTCCTGCACGTCCGCCAGAAGCAGATCGTCCATTGAAAGGCGATAGCTTTGACGATCAGGAAAGTGATCGTAATTTTTCCCGAGCCCCGAAAAGTCGGCATAGACCTCGATAACGTTGCCGACATCTACGATCAGCAAGAAAGGCGGATAGCCATGATCGACGGGCAGCGCTCGGGCATAATCCTCGGCTTGCCGCCGCGCGGCAATCATAACTTTGTCCCAGCTCTTCGAGCCACGCTTTGCGTGACCTAGCTTCTGCGCGGTTTCGAGACCCGCGATCGTAAGCTGTTCGGTCTCCAGCGATTGCTGGCGCTTGGCCGACTGCTTGGCTTCGAGAACAAAGCAACCGCGCTTGTAGCAATCAATGCGGCCCGTTGAGCTGGTCCCGTTGGAGTGTCGGAACGTAACATTTCGTTCGAATACGTAATCGTTGAAGCGCGTTTCCTCCCGGGCGAAATCGGGCTGCGGAAGCGCCATGGCGCCAGTCAGGCGCTCGACGAAAAGCTGGTAATTGGACAACTCCGACCCGCCGGACGAGTTAACGGCGGCCACTAGCTTTTTAAGCTGCTCAATACTGATTTCCCCTGGACCCATGTACTAACGCTAATCAACGATCAAAGGACTGACTAGCCCAACATGGTGAATGGAGGCTTCGAGCTGCCTAGGTAAGCTGCGAACGATCAAGCATTCGGAAGCTTAATCATCAGAGCGCCCTTTGGTAGCTCGTAGACAGCGCAGGCCGCGTCTAGGATGCGCATCTTCTGCCGGTTGGATAGATTAAGGTTCACGAACCAGCCGGGGATGAACTCGGCCGCACGGGCAAGGTCCGGCCGCTGCGGGTGGATCTCACGAGCACTGCGGGCGATGTGAACCCGCTCGCTTTTGCGTACCTGTGCAGCCAGCTGCGGATCCGGCCGGGATCACGAGCAGTGATCAGGCCAAGCAATCGCACAAAGGCGTCCTTCGCAGTTTCGAAGCTGTAGGCTTCACCAAACAGCGTTGCGCTGATTAGCCCCGAATTGCTCTCGGCTGGCGCAGCCGCAGGTGGAGCGCTTTGCGCTGTTGCCGCCGAGAGAGATATCGCTGGCGAAATCTTCGTGCGCGGCCGCGGCGCACTCCCTTGCCCTTCGCTCAGCTGGAGCAGGAACGAGAGCACGTCATCTTCGGAAGGCGCGAAGCCGCACAAGCTCTCAGCCTTGACGCTAAGCAGCGACATCAGCGTTCCGTCGGGCTCGCTCAGCAGCTCGTGCCACGCAAGCGGCAGAGCCGCGACAGCCTCGCGCCTGCTGGCCGCGTCACGGTAGTCGCTCTGCGCATCCTCGTACGCACGGCCGCTGCAGACCCGCTCGCGCTGCAGGTAACGGGACAGGATCGCCTGGCACTCCTCGGATGAGCGCTCATCCAGCTGCAGGCGGTAAACCCGGCGGTCCTCGTAGCTCCCCTGGCCACCTGGCAGGTAGAAGCTCCACTCGGCTCCATCTGTCAGCACGCACAGCGGCACGCCGTCGTGAAAGGCGTACTCGAACAGCTGGCGGTCGCCTTGCGCGGCGAGCCCCTGCCCCTTCACTTCGATGAACACCGTGGGCTTCCTGCCTGCGCCCAGTAGAGCGAAGTCTACCCGACGACGGTCTACCGTGTACTCTGGAACGAGCTGAGCCGGGCTTGCGGTGTTCCACCCAAGTGCCTGCAGGATGTGTGTAACGATACCGTGCGAGATGCTGGCTTCGTTGGGATAGGCGAACGCGCGCAGGTTCAGCCGAATGTCTTCGATCAGCTTGATCACGCTTCCAACCCGCCTTGCTCCTATGTGCCTCTCGGAGCGTCGGCCAAGCCGGATGTTGAGAACCCTGGCAAAGCACAGAGCGCATGCGCCTTTACCGGCAAGCCGGCTGGACATGCGCGCATGCCACCCGGCCCTCCTAAAGTGGACGACCGGTTGCTCTGCTTGAGGTTCTCACGCCCCGCTCCTGTCTCCAGGAGCCCTGCGCTTTTGAGTGCTGGCTTGTCCGTTGGCAAGAGCGGTGCTCATCACCGATCACAAGAGACTGCGCCCGAAACCCGCGGCACCTCGTGCCTTCATCAGCAAGGACGCACGAACATCGCTGGTTTCATCGGGCTGCAGGTCTTGGTCAGTCGCCCTTCGTCATCTGCGAAGCATGGCATTGCCGATGGCGATCATGCAGGACGGCGCCGCGACTTCTCAGGAGAACAGCCCATGGCGTTCACGATCTATGATGCCTCCGTCCCCGTGTTCGTTAACTCGCTAAGCGACATGCGAGCCTGGCTCGACAAAGCCGCCGTCCAGAAGTCTGAGTCCGATCTGGTCGGGATGCGGCTCGCTCCCGACATGAAGCCGCTTACGGCCCAGTTCCAGATGGCTTCCGACACGGCTAAGAATGCCATTGCCAGGCTTGCCGGCATTGAGGCTCCTTCGATGCCTGACACGGAAGTCAGCTTCGCCGACCTGCGCGAACGCTGCGACCGAACGATTGCTTTTGTCGAAAGCGTGGACCCCGCCGTCCTGGCGGAAAGCGCAGGGCGCGAAGTTCAGATCAAGTTCCCAAACGGCATGGGTTACTGCTTTGACGGCAGCGCCTACCTGACCGGCTTTGCCTTGCCGAACTTCTTCTTCCACGTGACGACCGCATACGCCATCATGCGAGCTGCCGGTGTTTCGCTCGGCAAGCCCGACTTCCTGCAGCATCTTGGTCGACCCAACCTCGTGGCGGACGCCTGAGCGTTCCGTGAACTCAGCCGCGCCCGTCCGGCAGGTTTCCGTCGAGGCGCTGGGCGGGTGAAACGACGCCAAGCGCTTGATAGACAAGCGTTTCATAGCGATTGCCGCTGTACGATGTCACAAGTCCAACGTCCGCAGTCAGACCGCTTGGGCGCGGTGCGGCAGCTTCCAGCCAGGCCTGACAAAGTGGCAAGTGTAGCCGCCCGGGATGCGCTCCAGATAGTCTTGGTGCTCAGGCTCGGCCTCCCAAAAGTCGCCTAGCGACGATACTTCGGTCCTCACCTTCCCGCCCCACAGTCCCGACGCATCGACGTCGGCGATGGTGTCCTCGGCGACCCGCTTCTGGTCGTCGTTGGCGTAGAAGATGGCCGAGCGGTAGCTCACCCCGACGTCACCGCCCTGCCGGTTCATTGTCGTCGGATCGTGGATCTGGAAGAAGAACTCCAGCAGCGCACGATAGCTGGTCCGCGATGCGTCGAACCCGATCTCGATCGCCTCGGCATGGTTGCCGTGATTGCGGTATGTGGCGTTAGGCACCTCGCCGCCCGAATAGCCGACGCGGGTCGAGACCACTCCCGGCAGCCTGCGGATCAAGTCCTGCATGCCCCAGAAACAGCCTCCAGCGAGGACGGCCCGCTCGGTGCTCACGCCACCTCCTCGACCTGAGCCAAATACTGGCCATACCCTTGAGCAGCCATCTCGTTGCGGTGAACGAAGCGGAGCGAAGCCGAGTTGATGCAGTAGCGCAGGCCACCCCGGTCGGGCGGGCCGTCATCAAAGACATGCCCAAGATGGCTGTCACCGTGCTTTGAGCGGACCTCGGTCCGGCTCATGAAGAGCGACCTGTCCGACAACTCCGCAACATTAGCCGGCTCGATCGGCTTGGTGAAGCTCGGCCAGCCGCATCCCGACTCATACTTGTCGGTGCTCGCAAAGAGCGGCTCTCCGGAGACGATGTCGACATAGATGCCCGGCTCTTTGTTGCCGAGCAGCGGACCGGTGCCAGGACGCTCAGTACCGCTCTTCTGAGTGACACGGTACTGCTCGGGCGTGAGCGCCCCGAGCGCCTCGTCAGTCTTCTGATAGGGGGTGTCGTTTTCCATCAATGCGATGTGGTGAGTCGTTCGCCCGTTTTCGAGGGCCCACCTCAACGAGTTAAGCGGCCGAGCAGGTAATCTCTTGAACCATGGTGCGACAGAAGCCCTTCGCTAGATGGAACGTTGAGCGGTGTTGGTCGCGCATCCGGCTGAGACAAGGGCCGGCTCCATTGAAGCTTTCTAGCGTGGTCCGATCGCGAACTTCTTTCGGCTCCGGATCGTTTGCAACGCCGGGTTGGCGAGGACGTTGACAAAATGAAGCCCGCCCGCTGGGCTTCTTTCATCGAAATCGAAAGGAACGGCCCATGGGCTTGCTTTTCAACAGCATCAAAACTTTCGACGACTTGTTCGTCAGTGTACTTCAGCAAATCTATTACGCGGAGCGCCAGATCGGCGAGCAGCTCGAGATTATGATCGGCAAGGCCACCTCGCCCGAGCTCCGCGCCGGCTTTGAGCAACACTTAGGAGAAACGCGCACTCAGTATACGCGCCTTCAGGAGGTGTTCCGGATGCACGGAGCAGAAGCGGAGGAAGCGACCTGCCCAGCGATTGACGGCATTCTGAAAGCCGGAAATAGCCTGGCCGGCGACATCGATGACAAACAAGTACTCGACGCCGGCCTGACGCACGCCGCGCAGATGGTCGAGCATTACGAGATCGCGCAATATGGCACCCTGATCGCCTGGGCCAAAGAGATGGGCCGGAACGATTGCGCCAGCGTGCTTCAGCAGTCGCTGGATGAGGAAAAGGCCACTGACGCGAGGCTGACCCAGATCGCCGAGGCTCGCATCAACCGCCAGGCCGAGGCTCAGTCGGCTTGATCCAGATGTGAATGTGGGGGCCAGCACGTGCTGGCCTCTGCTGACTACCAGGGTCCTGCGTTGAAGCCTCGCGGCAGGGGCCTTGCTGCGTGACGAACACATACGAGGAGATGCATGCCATGCGGATGAAACGGATCGCACCAGCCCAGCTCAGTCACGAGCTTCGGGAAACCAGCAGCCCCGATCTCCAGCGCCGACGGTGGGCGGTTGCTCTATCGTTCGCTGGTGTGGCAATCGGCGCCGTCGTCGGCGCTTATCAGATGGGACTGATCAAGCGCCTTCCGGACATCGCGCCAGGCAAATTGTTCGATGCCGAAAAGGTCGATGCGTCGGACTACGCCTACGCGCGCCTACAGACCCCCGATGCGATGTTGATGATCGTCAACTACGGCATTACGGCAGCACTGATCTCGGCCGGCGGAAAGGAACGGAGTTCCGGCCAGCCGCTGTTGCCGATCGCTGCCTCGTCTAAGGCTGCCTACGACCTCGTGACGTGCTTGAGGCTGGCACGCGAGGAGTGGGAGCAGAACAAAGCGCTCTGCAGCTGGTGCCAGGGCGCGACGCTGCTGTCGGCTGGCATCTTCGCCCTGACGCTGCCTGAGGCGAGCCGGGCTGTTCCCAGTCTAGGCACATCCTAATCGATTGCTTTAGAAGCAGCCGGACCAGATTTCGCCTCGTCCTTGCGGATCATGGCGCCGGGATGCCTTCAGGTCGCCGTTAGATCTCGAGGTAGCGCTTCACCTGCTCGTTTCGCGTCTTCGCTCCCGCGAGGCACTTGATGCAAGCGATCATCTCCCGAGCCCTTTCTCTCCGTCTGAAGCCAGGCCTGCACGTTGATGCAATGATCAGGGGTCAGCGCGCCAAAGTGCTCAGGCCAGTTTCGATAAGCCAAACGCGGTGAGAAAGCCGAAAACGGCGATCAGCCCTGCGTAGTCGTGAGTGCCCTCAAAAGCCTCGGGCGCCATGGTGTCGATGATCATAGCTAGGATCGCACCTGCCGCCACACCCTGCACAGCAGCGAGTACCTCGGGTGAAGCGCTAGCAAAGAGCGTGTACCCCGCAAAGGAAGATACACCGGCGATCAGTGCTATGCCGGCCCAAAGCGTGAAGGTGTAAGTGGCCGTCTTGCCTTCCTTTCGTGCGCCTGACGCACTCGAAAGACCCTCCGGCAGGTTCGACAGAAACACGGCAGCCACTGCCACCCAGCCGACCGCTCCGCCGGAAAGGAGGCTAGTGCCAATGACGATGGACTCGGGAATACCGTCGATCAGCGCACCAAGAGCTAGTGACGCGCTGTTCCCTTCCGGGGCGGATGCGGCATGCTCAACCCGGGCGTCCTCATCGGATCGCTTACGATGGCGAGCACCGCGTGCAGCCAAGGCCATGTTAAGCCCAGTGTAAATCGAAGCGCCTGCGATAAAGCCGGTAGCGACGGCAACGAAGCCGCCCTGCTTCCACGCCTCATCCATCAGCTCGAAGGACAAGGCGGAAATCAGTACGCCTGAACCAAAGGCCATGATCGCCGCTACAACGTTGCGCGGCATCGCCACAAACCAACCAATGGCAGCACCGATAAGGAGTGCGGAGCCGCTTAGCAGACCCCAAAGACCCGCTTGGAGAGCAGGGGCGATC
Organism: uncultured Sphingomicrobium sp.; assembly: GCA_964243335.1. GTDB lineage: Bacteria > Pseudomonadota > Alphaproteobacteria > Sphingomonadales > Sphingomonadaceae > Sphingomicrobium. The sequence continues at coordinate 38,476 of CAXTED010000013.1, forward strand.
GTCATGCCGAGCAGCAGCCTTCTACAGGACGAACTGCCAAGGCAGACGAAACATCACCTCCGGTCACGGCTTCTTGGTGGTAAGGTGCGCGCTGAGGTGCTTGTTCAACTCGAACATGTCTGAAGACTTCTTGCCGAACACCTTCGCCAGCTTGTCATCCGCATTGATCTGCCGACGATCCTTTGCATCCTGCAAATTATTCTTCTTGATGTAAGCCCAGACTTTGCTCACGACTTCGCTGCGAGGCAGGTCATCCTTGCCGACAATCTCGGCGAGCTCAGCCGACGCAGTTACCGGAGTGGTGAGCCCGCCGCGAACACCGCCTGTGCCCTTACCAGTCGACGTCACCTTCTCGGACTTAGCCGTCTCGTCCTTGACATGCTTCTCTGTCGATCGTGCCATAATCACCTCCCTCACCCGAGCGAATGGCCCCTTCTTCGTTGGTTTGACGAGATAGACAAGCTCCCCAATTCAGATTCGCAAGGGCACTGCTGGCCGTAGTTTCTGCCTGCGCGCAGGGGTAGGCACGCAAGGGTCCTGTTCGTTAGACCCGACAGCCAGCTAAGCGGAGTCGGGTACACCCAGTCAACGATCCGACGGAGGGCAGCACGCCAAGTCTAGCCCTGCACCGCTCCCTGTCGCGCTAGCACAAAGCCGAACTCCGCAATCTTGCGTGCCCTTGTCCCCGCCTGCTTAACAGCTTTGATGCGTTACACGACCGCATACCGGTCCCCACCGCTCAGCCTTGCGAAGAAGGTTGCTGCTTCCGGGCACCGATCCAATACTGCCTTAAGATCCGGTGGCACCTCTGCCCGGCTTGCTATCCGCCAAATGCCCGCACAAAAAATATGAGGGTCGTCGCCCCAGTGATGAGCAACGTCCAAATACGCACTACCCGATCCGACAAGCGTTTGCCGAGCAGCGCCCCGAGCCAGCCGCCCGCGATCGAGCCAAACAGCATCGGCATGCAGGCCCACCACCACACCATGGCAAAGCTGATGAAAACAATTGCAGCGGCGAGGTTCGCCACCGCCAGCATGGTAGTGCGGATCGCAAATAGCTCGCGCGGGCGGATGTTGGCGAGCAGCCCATAAACTGCCGTTGTGATCAGCCCCACCCCCCCGCCGAAATAACCTCCATAGATGCCGAGTATTGCCTGCGTCGTGAGCAGGACGGGCCGCCCGATCGTCACGCGCGAATGAAGCCAGCTGCTGGCGCGCTTGCCGAACGCCATCACCGCGAAGGCGAAGAGCAGCAGCCATGGGATGAGAATGTCGAATGTCTCGGTAGGGGTTAGCACGAGCAACAAACTGCCAACCAGCCCAAAGACGAAGGTGATCGTGGCGAGCAGCCGGACTGAGATGCCCGCTATCGGTCCGAGCTCGTCACGGTAGGCCCACGCGCTCATTCCTGCACCGGGGAGCAAGGCAACGTTGGATGTTGCATTGGCAACGTTGGCGGGAAGACCGAGCGCGATCAGCGCCGGCAACGTCGCGAACGTGCCGCCTCCCGCGAGCGCATTCATCGCCCCTCCGAGCACGCCTGCCCCAGCGGCGAGAAAGAGGGACGCGAGTTGATCGATCAGATTTCACCTAGGGAGAAGCCGGTCCGCCCGGTCGCAGGCCGTCTGCCTGTCTTGCAATATCAATGGCCTGCACCGATACGACGTTCTGCGTCAACGAAGCTACGCGATCGGCAGTGTCTGGTAGACCGTTAGATTGCCTTGGATGTCTGGATTTGGCTCGTCTCACCTGGCGCCCCGAAGAACTTCGCGATAGCCTTGCGCGCTAGAGTCATGAGGCGCTCCATGAAGGGCGTCGTTCTGGCGAATGAACCCACTTCTGACTGAGCATTGAAACACCACCCCCTCGTTGCTCCCGTGAAGTCGATCGTACAACATTGACAGGACCCATCCTTCTGAGCTGTATCGCTGCGGTAACGAACGGCGCAGTTTGGGTCGTCTTCCTGGATTAAAGATTGAACAACCAGACTACCCATGCAGCGCCGGAGCGCGGTTCCGGGGAGCGTCTTGACCTGACCGCTTGTGATCGCGAACCGATCCATATTCCCGGTTCGATCCAGCCTCACGGCCTCCTCCTTGTTGCAGATGCATCCACCCTAGAGGTAAAGGCTGGCGCAGGAGAGCTCGAAGCACATCTCGGCGCCGACTGGCTCGGGAGAGACCTGAAAGAACTGCTGTGCCAGCCCGTGGCGAGCATGCTTGACGCACGTCCGGCCAGCGCAACCATTGCCCTTGGGCCAATAAGCTGCGCGACCACTACTTTCGATGCAACGGCCCACCGCTCGGGCGATGCGCTGCTGGTCGAACTTGAGCCAGCGCCGCCCGAACTGCCTTCAGCAATCGAAGTGCTTGCGACGATGGAAGAAGCAACTGCTACCTTCGAGCAGGCATTTGGACTGGTGGAGTTGTGCGATCGCGCCGCCAAGGCGTTCCGCAAACTAACGGGCTTCGATCGGGTGATGCTTTACCGCTTCCTTGATGATGAGGCGGGCGTCGTGCTTGCAGAGGATCGTGATCCGACGCTTAATACCTTCCTCAACCAGCACTTTCCAGCAAGTGACATTCCGAAGCAGGCACGCGCGCTTTACGTGCGAAACCGAGTTCGCGTCATCCCGGATATCCGCTACGAACCGGCTCCCCTTCGCCCATCGAACTTTTCTGGTCTGGATCTAAGCGACGTTAGTCTGCGCAGCGTTTCGCCGATCCACTTGCGTTATCTGGCGAACATGGGCGTGGCGGCTTCGGCATCCGTGTCGATTGTGCAGGATGGTGCTCTCTGGGGGCTTGTGGCGTGCCACAACGCTTCGCCCAAGTTGCTGCCGCTGCACGTTCGCATGGCATGCCGTGCGCTGGCTGGGAGCTTGTCCAGACAGATCCGGGCGAAGGAGGACGCGGAACTCTATCGCGAACGCATCCGCCTGCGGGCAGCGGAGGATGCGGTGGTGCTCCGGCTTGGCAGCGACGTCTCGCTGGCGACCTTCTTCGCTTCCGCTGGCGACGACCTGCGTCTTATGCTGGGGGCGGACAGCTTCGCCGCCGTGCGCGGCTCAGAGCTGTATGTTTCGGGCAAGTCCCCTCCCGAGGAGGCCATCCGCGCTGTAGCCGCACACGTTGCAGAGCCGGCCAAGGCAACACCGTTTGCTACGGACCGTCTGTCGGAGCTGCTGCCTTCTGCCACTGCGTGCCAAGACCTCGCCAGCGGCGTGCTGGCGATCACTATGTCAACTGATGAGCCGACAATCCTGATGTGGTTTCGCGCAGAGCAGATCGAGGTAGTGAACTGGGCGGGCAACCCGCACAAAGACCTTCCAGCAGACCCCAACACGCTGCTTTCGCCAAGAGCATCGTTCGAAACCTGGAGCGAGGCTGTGCGAGGGCGTTCGGCGCCGTGGACGCTGTTTGAGGTCGAGGCCGCCAGCAGGCTCCGCAAGACGATGTTCGAGGCGCGGCAGAACCGCAGGCTCTTCGAGGTCAACCGCGAGTTGACGGCGACCATCGCGGACAACGAAAGCCTCTTGGTGCAGAAGGACTATTTGATGAAGGAGGTTCACCACCGCGTGCAGAACAGCCTTCAGCTTGTCTCGTCATTCCTTGGCTTGCAGGGGCGAGCCGTTGGAGATGCAGTTCTCACGGGCCACCTGGAAGAGGCGCAGCGCCGGCTCTCCGCGGTAGCCATGGTGCATAGGCGGCTCCACACGGACGAGCACGTCCAGTCGGTCGACCTATCCCGCTACATCCGCGAACTCTGCTCGGAGATCATCTCAACGATGGATCCAGCGTGGGGCGAGCAGCTCACGCTTGAACTCGCGCCGATCCTCATCTCAACGGACCGCGCGATCAATGTTGGGTTGATCCTCACTGAGCTCGTCATCAACGCCAACAAGTACGCTTACGACGGCAAGCCCGGGCCACTTGCCATCGCGATCGAGCAGCAGCGCAACAGGTTCCGCCTCGTAGTCGCGGATCGGGGCGCCGGTCTGCCGTCAGATGCCAAAGGATTTGGGACAAAGATGCTCGCCTCCATGGTCCGCCGCCTGTCGGGCACGTTTGTTCAGGTCGACAACTCGCCCGGCCTGCGTGTCACCATGACAGCGCCAATCGGGGAAGAACAATTATAAGCGCTGGACACTGTCGCGCACTCACTTAGCGTGACGGAAGCGTCGTTCAAATTGAAGCAAGCTGAAGCGGGGCGCCGCTGCTAGTCCGAGTTGCCGTCGAGTTTCTTGGCAACAAGGTTGATCAGCCGAGCTGTCAGGTAAGGCTTAGGCAGGAAGATCCCGTGATCGGGTAGTTGCTCGTCGCTGATGGTGACGGCACCAGAGGTTACGATCAACTCGATGTCAGGGCGGGAGCTGCTGACCCGGTGAGCCAAGTCCAGACCATTCAACGAACCAGGCATGTCCACGTCAGTGAACACCAAGCCGATACAAGGATGACGATCGAGCATGTGCAACGCTTCGTCAGCGTCCCCTGCTTCCCAGGCCATGATCCCACAATCAGTCAGCGCGTCGGCCGCCACCATTCTGACCAAGGGCTCGTCCTCAACCACGAGGACCTGCTTAGGAATAGGATCAGTCATTCCTCTTCAACTGCTTTTGGCTGCGAGCGTTCCCCAGTCGGAGGAGAACTGCAGCTGAGGCGAGCCACTAAGCTTTCGAGGAACGGAAGCTTGAGCATACGCTCGTAAGCAACAGAGAGGGCGCTACGGCTAAGTATCCTCTTCCACGCCGGCTAGCTCAATGTTGCGAGCTGACGAAGACTTTAGGTGAAGCTATTTTCGCGATTCAGCGAACGAGTTCGCATGAGTCCCAATTAACACACTTCGATGGAGAAATGTTTGCCCCCCTTCACGTCCGGTGTTTCTGGTTGTTCAAGATAAGTTCGAGAAGCTGAAGGAGCATACGTGGCACAGGCACAGCGCAACTGCACGGCGACCCGAGTGACCAGCCGAGACTCAATTGTGCTTGGCAACGAGCTCGTTCGAGCTTTCCCAGTACCCACGACCGGCAGCTTCGATGACCTTCTACAAGCCATCGACAAGGCCGAGACACCCAACTCGAACTTTACCGCGCGACGTCACACTTAAGTACCTGACGATCAACTGTTCACGCTGGACGCCTAATCCGGTGTGTCATTCCTTGGCGGGATCAAGCGCTGAGCCTTGGCACCTCGTTCTAGCTCCTCGGCGTATTTGTTCACCGCTGCGATGTCCGTCGCGTTCGTCCATCCACCGGCAGACAGGGTTTCGAGCACCTAACCACCTAGCTTGCCTTTGTACCCGACGACCATGCTGCGGCTCTGATTGCAGCTCGCGATTGGCTTGACCCGAACTTCGCGCTGTCCTGCTCTTAAGCCCCTCTCATAAAGGATCGTCGAGTAACGCTTTGTAAAGGCTGCACGAATTACGAGAGCGTATTGGAGGAACGAGCATGCGCGTCACACGTGGCCGGATCGTGATAACACCTGGTCAGAAGCAGCCCTACAAAGTGGTGTTAGAGCACGAATGCGGCCAACTTACAGAACACAGCGTCGACACGATGAGGCAGGGTGAGGACTTGATTAGGCTGCGGCTGTCGCCACCCTTACCAGCTCTGCTTGAAAAGCTTCGTCGTAGCCCTCGCCAAGGGTAAACGTAGGCTATGAACGGGCGGACCGCTCTTAAAGGCATCGGTTCGCCCTAGCGGATGTAAACGCTCGGGAACTCCGCGGGGCATCGCGCGCTCTCTCGCGATGTATGAAGATCTGATGAAGATGCGGGCACGTGCTCGGCAGAGCCGCTGCCTTGCTCGGAACGTGCGCAATCCAGAGCCGCTCATGTCCCTTGCTATCGTTTATGACAGGCAAGCCGACGAGATTGCCCGTCAGATCACCCACAATAACCAGCTTGGCGCCCAATAAGGTGAAGTTCGGTCCCGACTTCAACTATGTCCGGCTTCATGGTCCGAACATGCTGTTGGTGGCTGTAGCTTCAGGACTCCTTTGGGCAGTGCTCTGGCTTATGGGTCTGGCGCTCACCTGAGCCATGCGATCCAAGCTGTCCAGCCGGCCTACATGACTGCTTGATGAGCAATCTAGGTAGGCATCGTTCATCTTCCCGACCCTAGAGGCCACCCCGGGTCACGCGTCTCGCCTTGAGACAGCATGATCCCGCTGCTTGATCAGCGTCCGTTCGACAGTCTGGTGTGCGTGGGAGATTATTATGTCGCTGCTGCTCTTGGCACTTATCATCTGGATCGCACCCGCAGTGATTGCTGGCGTGGGTTTGCTATGGTTCACGATCATCGCTCCTTTTTACAACCGTGCGCGAAGGTCTCGAATGGCTGCTGCTGAACAGCGTGGACGCTTCCTCCGGTAAACCACTGGACTTCTGAGTTTCATGGATCACGGGCCGCTTGTGGGAGCGCCGCGCCTTTGATGATCTGAGAGACAGGCGGCGCCTCTGCGGGTGCGGCAAGCCTGGGAGGGCCGTCGCCGGGTTGGCTCAGTCGCGCGCGAAGCTATGGCTTAGGTGAGCACCCCTGTCGGTAGGAGTACTTTCAATGCCTGGTTGCTTTATAGCGTAATGCGGTTGTTCAAGCAGCTCGACTTTGCAGCTCTGCAAAGCCAACGAATTGCGCGCGCATGCTCGCATCACCTACAGGCTCCACGAGACTGGTGACGATGGTGGCTAGCTTGGCATCGTCGGACAGATCGGCGCCGCCCGGCGCATAGCCCATGTCCCAATCACCGAAACAACGTTCGTCAATGTATTGTTCGCTCAGGAGCACGCAGGCGTAGTGCCGCGGATCAGCCAGGATCCGCTTGTAGGTTGCTCGAACAGCGTCTGTTCGTCCTTCGAGTGCCTGCAAGAACCGCCGCTCCCCGGCCACGAGAAGCCCTGACACACCGCTGCGCAGATTGTTGCGGCGTGAAGTTTCTAATATGTCGAGGCACGCGGCATGAGTGATCGGCTGGCGGGCCGAGCTGATGTAAACCAATTGTAACACGGTATTCCCCAAAGAGCTTTCACCGAATCTGATTGACCATCGGCCCTTAACATTTCTGCTATGATACTTCCGGTTTGGCTTAGATTACCGGCATTGGCCGTGAGAGCGTGGACTTTCACAACAAATGACTGAAGCTGAGTAGTGGAAAACGCGCTTTGGACGATCGGGCCTAACTTTCGCAGAGCTGCCGGTCAGCAACGCACTATGCGCTGGCAGAAGGATCCCTTCCCGGCTTGCCCATCTGGCGCAATGCTTCCGCTAGGAACTCCAAATGTCTGTTCGGGCGGTAGCTATCGTTTCCAAGACTAGCGAAGCGCTTGCCAGCGTCGACCGCCAAGGCGTCGTACTGTTGCGCGAGCGTTTCGGGGTTCGTCTTTGCTCCAGTCGTGATCTGGGCGCTCAAGAAAGAGCCGAAGGCATAGGATGCGAACGTTAGCTCCATGTGCTCCCTAGCAAGCTCGTCGTATGCATCTTGGATTTCGACCATCCCGCTCACTGAACTCTCCTTGCAGCGTCTCGCTTAACGCGTCATCTCAATGTTTGCGCCCATGCCGGTCGAAGTGGCTCAAATGTTAGATGCAACTAGCCTCGATTGTACCCCATATGAAAAGCGCGGCATCTCGGTCTAAGCCAACGCATGTTTTTTAAGGATCAAGAAGATGCACGAAAGAGCTTCCTATCGGTGGTCTGCGGCCGAAAACGAGCAGCTACTTGCACTTGTTCGTGACGGGGCAAACACGACGGATGTCTCGAAGAAGCTTGGCCGATCACAGGAGGCCGTCCGACGACAATTGCAAGTCCTCAAGGGACACAAGCCTCAAGCTCGCAAGCCTACTGTCCGACGCCGTTATGCAACCGAGTACCTGTCCTAAGCCGCAAAACGAAGTACGAGCTAATTGAGTTCAGACGAAGAGATCAGACAGGCTCCCCGGTTAAGCTGGCAGTCGAGATCGGCAGGAAGATCGGCCTGTCGCCAACAGCGGGGGAAGGCGTCAGACCTTCCGCCGCGGGCTTCGAGCGCGGCGTCTGGCAAGGATACCTTCGAATATGCGTACAATTGGAGGTACGTCCTCGGACCGGCGCGACCGCTTGGTCGAAGGCTAGCGATATCAGCATCCCTCTCATGAGTAACCCGCCTTCGATCATCGGTGTCGCGATCGCGCGCCGCGCCGAAGTTCCGCCTAGACTTTACGCTTATGATTGGTCGGCATTTTCGTTGGTCCAGTGAAATGGGCAATGCTTAAACCTGTAGTTTTCTTGTCGGCAGGCGCAGCTCCTATCGGTGTCATCAATCGACAACTATGACGCGACTGACTCGCGCTTAGAGAGGTCTGTCGACCTCTGCTTGCTCAATGGGACGGCCCAAGGTTCCGTAGCCGACGTGCAGAACTTGGACTCCTTGCGCGTTCGCCCATACAACGCCTGCCTCCTCAGCCTCCGACATCTTCTCGAATGTAGCGGTTTCCATGAGGGACACAGATTCGGGATCGTCTTCACCTTGCTGGCACAGAACCGTGCCCGTCAGCGCGAAGCGACCATCGGCCGTTTCTTCGACCTTTATGCAATCCGTGTCGTCGGAAGGGCGTTGCCCTAGCTCCAGCCTGATGACTTCCATCATGCACTCTCCCCTTGGAACGACGTTTGAGCACAGCCGCTTCGCCGCTTGACGCGAAAGCAGAGGGCGCGACTGATCGCGCCCTCTACAAAACTACATCTTCTTGGTAAGCATCGCCGCTATCTCGTACATTTCTTCTGGCGCGTAATTCGGAGTGAACACGTTAGGCTGACCCGCTAGCTCCTGGATCTTGCCGCCGTCGGGCATGCCTACCACGACCTCCAGATTTCCCGGAGGATCGCCCGGCAAGGCCACCTCGTCGTTGCTCCAGATGCCCTTCATCTCTTGATAGTCGTTCGGGCTGAATGTGTAGAGCCGACGGTGCGAACCCTCGTCCAAATACTTCTGCGATTCCGGTATCTTGCTCAGATCGATGTTAGGCGTCGGCAGCATCTTCTTGAGGTCAACGCCGGTCAGCTTCTCGATTGCGAGTGCGTAGCTGTGCGCGTGCACCGATCCACGCACCAGCAAATAGCCACAAACCTCGCGCCCGGTCGGGTCGCTCAGAGTCTCATAGACGCGCAGCTTGTGAAGCCGCGCGCCGCACTCAAGATGGAAATTGTGGAGCAGGTCGGTGATCACGTTTCCCGTGGTCGTGACGAAATCGTTGTTCCACGAACGCCCGTTGCTATCCGTGGGCGTTGCGCCGCCAGCGTTGGACAGGAATGAGGCGGCCAGACGGATGTCCTGCATTAGCTCGTGCGGTGCGCCGGAGATATCTCCGCCGTCGGTGACGTCGTCGCCATCGGGTCCGTTGTTGAGCATCGCCACACCGGCGGACACGAGTTCGACGTGGCCGAGCTCCTCCGCGGTGATCGAGGCGACCAGGCTGTAGAACGGACGGAGCTTGCTCTTCGATCGGAAGTTGAAGCTCTGGAACATGTAGTTCCCAAGCGTCGACATCTCGCCATATTTACCACCGAGCAGTTCCTGCAAGGCAGCTCCGGCATTGGGGTTCTTTTCTTTGGGTGCAGGCAGGTCAGCTTGGAGCTTGTCGACGCGCATGAACATTGTTCGGACCTTTCGAGTGAGGATGGTTAACAGCTCGGAGAAGACGAAGGTTGCGTTGGGCTGCAGCGCTGCACGGGTGCAACGGCTACGCTGCTTGTTGCAAATGCGTTGGCCTGCGTAAGCTGACACGCGCTGGCATTAACATGAGCCATCGAACGCCCTTGAGCAGCTCAGCTTCGTATGTTCGATGCCGGACACAGACTCGCCAGTAAGCTGAGCGGGTCCGTTTCGCTTCGCTCAGCTACAACTGCCGCAGAGCAGTGAGCCGAGTCTAACCGTGTACCGTCTCATGTCGCTCTAGCATCGCGACGAACTCCGCGATCTTGCGTGCCCTCGTCTCAGGCCGCTTTACAGCTTCGATGCGGTACAGAACGGCATACCGGTTCGGACCGCTCAGCCTCGCGAAGAAGCTTGCTGCCTCTGGGCACCTGTTAAGTGCCTCCTGAAGATCCGCTGGCACCGCGGCCCGGCTTGCGGGAGCGTAGGCCTTGTCCCACCTGCCATCCGCTCTCGCTGCCTCAATCCGTGCGAATCCTTCCGGGCGCACTCTGCCCATAGCAATCAGCTCTGTGGCACGCTCGCGGTTGACCTGTGACCACTTGCTGCGCGTCTTGCGGGGCGTGAAGCGCACGAGCCAGTGCTCGTCGTCGTACTTGTCGAGTTGTCCATCGATCCAGCCGAAGCAAAGCGCAGCATCGATCGCCTCCGCCTTTGTCACCGTTGCTATCTTCGATTTTACCTTGGCAAACTTGATCCAAAGTCCTGACGAAGTTGGCGTCTGCGCCTGAAACCAACGCTCAAGCGCCGCTGCATCGGCAAAAGCAATAATCGGTAAGCCGGCCCGGATCTCACTCAATGTACCTTGTCCTGGATGCTTGAAGCCTGAGCATCTATCTTGGATCGCAGTGAGCCGAGTTAAGCAATGTTTCCGGCTCTCGCCTGAACAGAAATAGGCTGCATGCTCTTAGGCTTAAGCCCGATAAGTGGGCGGAGCCAATTAATCTCCCGGCCCAGAACATAGAACACCCAGCACCCAGCGGGTGTGGCAATGACTTCGATTGCGAACCGAACGCCCGTGCTCGTGTCCGTCCGCAGAAGCCACAAACCAACAACAAGGATGATCGTTTGGTGGACCAGGTAGAACGGAAAGACTGCTTCAACCAAGGTTGAACGCCAACGGCTGTCGCGATTAAGAAAGCGATCAGCGAAACCAATCAAGGCAACAATTGCGCACCACGCTTCACAGGCCCGAGCTAAGTGGAATACCGTCGGTGCCCAAGAAGGACCAAGGGTGTCACCGGGCCAAGTCACCTCGATGGCGGCCATAGTCAGCCAACCCCCACCTGCCACAATAGCAGCCATCTTCCACCAACGTACGACCGCCGCATGGATGGTTGGCGAATTGTACAGCAACACGCCAAATAGGAAGGCCGGCAGGTAGGTGGCGTGAGCACTCCAGTCGCCCCATAGCATGTGGTTGTCCTCGACACCCGGCGAGAGGAACGTCCTTGCAGCAAAACTCAGCGCGACGCCGGCTGGCAGAAGCATGGGACCACCAAGTACGCGCTCCGTAACGCGCCTGCTGCGACGTCGCACCGGCTCAGGGCACACCTGCAGAGCAAGGAAGATCAGCGTGTAGGCCAACAAGTAGACGACGAACCACAGGTGCATCCAAGTCGGCATGGCGACGTCATGGATCATCTGGAAGCGATAGTAATCGTGAAGCAGGAAGTGTGCGAACCCATGTGGGTAGCCGTAGTGCGTGACCAGCCACACCCAAGGCTGCGGCGTGACCACGACGACCATCCCGAAAAGCAACGGCAAGCCCAGACGGATCAGGCGAGACTTCGCGAACTCGATGAGGCTGTCCTGTCGGCTCAGCATGGCTGCTGAGGCGAAGCCGGAAACAGTGAATAGAAGTGCCAGTCGCCACGGATTGGTCAGAAACATCGGGATGGTTGCCCAGTCCACGGGCGGCGTGGCGAGTTTCACCTGATAGTCCCATGGCACGAAGGCCATACCAACATGGTAAAGTATCAAGAGCTGGAATGCTCCGATGCGTAGCCAGTCCATGCCGAAGTGGCGAGAAGCCGGTATGGGCACGCTCATGTTGATCTCCGCTGGCGATTGGCAAGATCGCCGGGCTACACAGCAGCCGTTGTCGATCCCAAGCACGGAGGGTCGACTTGCGGGTGGGCTGTGACGATCGAGCGAGTGCCAGGGACAAGCGGAGGCTGGGTGGGGACGACCGGTTCACGCCGTAGGTTGTCGTGCGCCATGCTCGCGGCCTTCATCCTCGTTCTCGCCGCCGTTACCTTCGGCAACGCCGAGTCCATGATCGCTGACTTCGCTGCTGCGGGGGTCGAGGTTCGAAGCGTGCACGTCTGGATCTGGCAGGTGACCAGCATCGTTGCCTGGGGGTCGGCAATGGTCGCCATATGGTGGACGGTGGCACGGGTCTCACCTCCAAGGGCGTCCTGGCGAATGGCCATCGGAGTGGGCGTGGTAGGAGTTGTAGTGGCCTCCGCGTGGCACATTGGCGTGATGATCGGCCTTCGGCATCTGGCTTACTGGATGCTGGGCGAGACTTACCACTTCCAGGGAAACCTCGGTAATCCGTACCTTTATGAGTTCCGCAAGGATGTGCCCACCTATCTGCAGTTCGTTGGTCTCTGTGTTCTTTGCCAATGGCTGCTGTCCCGCGTGGAAGAGCCCTTGCGCGAGCCCTCTGTCGTCGAGCCTGAACAGGTCGCTGCCCGCACGTTTGCCGTCGTCAATGGTTCGCTCACTCGACATGTACTGACGGACGAGATCGAACATGTCACCGCAGCTGGGAATTACGTAGAACTCGCGTGGCGCGAGCAAATCCTCCTGCACCGCGCAACGCTCACCGCGATCGAAGCTGAGCTTGGCCCAAGCTTTGTTCGTATTCACCGCAGCCGCCTAGTCCGAAAAGCCGCTATACGTGCGGTCGAGGTCAAGCGCACCGGCGACTTCGATGTCCTCCTGGACAGCGGAGCGCGACTAGCTGGCAGCCGTCGATACAGAGCCGGGCTGGACCGTGCTCGGACGCGTTGAGCATCTATCTTTAGTTCTAAATGGAAACGAACTCAGCCGCTCACTGCTGCTTCCAGCTTATTGGCAATCACCACCGAGCTCAGTCGCGGGTGCTTGAGCGTGAGCGCGGCTGTAGCGAAGAGCCTCGGCGTGTGCTCGCGGAACCAAGACTGGCGCGGCCTCCATCCGATCATCACTGCAAGGTAGCAATCCAACGCGCAAATCTGCTCGCCGAGCAGATAGGGCCCAACAACCTGTTGCTCCAGCCAAAGGTAGAGCTCTTCGCGGTAACGATCGGTTGCCGCGGCAAGCTCCTCGGAGGCTGACGGGCACCATCGTTCAGGATAGTCACCGTAAGTGAAAGTTGGGTAGACGTTCGCGACGATCCAGATCATCAAACGAAGAAAGCGCCCATGCTCTGACGATCCGATGGGTGGGGCCAGAGCTGGGTGCCGTCCGGCAAGCCACAGACCGATGGCGGCGGTCTCGGTAAGTACGGTCCTATCGCTCAGCACTAGGGCCGGCACCTGTTTAAGTGGGTTGACGGCTGCAAGTCTCTCCCGTGCGACGCCCTGCTGGTCGAATCCTGCAACGTCGACGAATTTATAGGGCTCGCCGACGAGTGCCAACATGGCTTCCACGATGGCTGAGCCCCACCCTCGTACGCCGTACAGCTGCATGATTGATCCTTTCTCCGTCGGCCTGGATTGCGGTAAGTGGGTTCTCTAGAGATGTTGATACAGGATCGCTCAAACCAGTTTTTCTCCACGACCGCTTCCCATGGCATGGTTGTGCTCAGCTTGTTCGCCGTTAGGTAAGCCGAGTGCTTCATACATTAGCCCACCTGGCGCTTCTACCGCAGTACGACGTTGTCATTCCAAGCTTTCGGCGCGGCCATGTGGTCGCTGACGCGGTGCGGAGCGTTGTTGCTCAGACACACAGAGCCGAGCGCATTGTACTGGTCGACGACGGGTCGGCGGACGAAAGCGCGAACATGATCGAGACGCTTGGGCGTGAATACCCAAACGTTGTGCCGCTGCTCCTACCTCGCAACGAAGGAGCCTCGGCAGCGCGCAATGCCGGCCTGGCTGTTTGCCGGTCCGAGTGGATCGCCTTTCTAGACAGCGATGATCTCTGGATCGAGGACGCCGCGGCCACCCTTTTAGGCGCGGCGGCGCGGAATGCTTTGGACGTAGTCGTTGGCTTATTCTCTAGAATCGGACTTGAAGGAGTAGCAGGAACGCCCGAGTGCTGTTGGGACGGCTCCGACATCACAGCCGCCCTGCGTACCGGAGGCGTTGTTGGAGCCAGTTGGTCGATCCTTCGGCGTGACGTGGTACTTGCGGTGGGTGGCTGGGACACCAGCTTTCAAACCTGCGAGGACTGGGACTTCTTCGTCCGAGTTGCCGCTTCAGGAGCGACGTTCGGGCGCGTCGAACGCCTCGTCGCTTTCTATCGAACAGTCTCAGGAGAGCGGCTTATGAACAATGACGCGGACCTCGCCGCTGGCCGCGATCGTGTGCTGGCACAGCCAGCCCTGTCGCAGCCTGGCCTGCGCGCTAAGCTGGGCCGGATTGTTTGCCGTGAAACTAATTAAGACGTGCTCGACTGCAAAGCATCTTCGTCCGGGCTGGCGGTCGCTGACAAGACAAAACTTGGCTAGCGAGCTTAAGGCCTTAATCGTAAAGCTTAGCGCGCGTGCCATGCTACTATCCGACCAGCAAGCAACGGAGCATTAGCGAATGCCGGCAAGAGACAAGTGGAAACCCGAGAAGTTCAAGGAGGCCACTCGCGAGTTAGAGATAAGCGACGATGCGAAGCGCTTCGAGGGGCGGCTAGCCCCGTTGTTGAAGCACCAGCCTCCGGCTGAACCTAAGTGACAAATTACGATGAAGCGCTAGAGCCCGCGCGAGAACAAGATGGCACAGCAGCAAACACCGGAGAGGCTTCGTCGAGTTCTCAAATAGCAGATCTCTCCTTTATGAAAGAATTGGCCATTCCCCTCAGTATGCTTGCTTGCATGGTGCTAGCGGGGACGCTGTTTCACGTTCTCGGAGGGCGTTGAACGCTTGGGCCAAAACGCTCTTAGTCTCAGCGGATGGAACACAAGGGGGTGGATAAGCCCACAAGCGAGTGATGCTGAGACGCTTCAGATGATCCCGCTTGCATACTTAAGATCATGTGGACTGAAGCGGTCATTCGACACATATTCAACTTCCAGCAGTGCCGCGTCTCTGATTCTGCTGATTTCGAGGTTCTTTGCGGCAACACTTCGCTCCATTCCAAAGACGCAGACCTTTTCCTTAGTCGAGCGGTAAACGGCCGTTGGCTCAAACAACCGCAGCCCCACACTACCGAATGGTCGAGGAGCACGATGGCCAACGTGCGCAGCGGCGACTGGCAAGTATGGGAGCATAGGCTGCTGCGACCAAGGCGAGATTGGGGGCAAAGGTCGTACCGGTGGACGGATCAAGTATACTGCTTACTGCTGCCTCAAAGCGCAGACTCGATGGTGACGCGTAAGGCGCGCCGTGCAGCCGTAGGTCTCTTTGCCCTTCCACTTCGAAGTTACGCAGCGGCTAAGGCAAACCGATTTCACAGCTCTACAAAGTTAACAAACTTCGCGCGCAGGCTTGCATCATCTACAGGCTCCACGAGACAGGTTACTAAAGAGGCTGACTAGCGTTGGCCGACAAATGGCTCTCTCCTGGCCCTCGCCCGCCGGGATCGGCTTCCCTGTGGTTGTAAGTTGGGCCAAGATGCCGGTCATGGCCGCGTCAATCAATTCTAGAGGCGACAGTCGCCTTATCCTTATTCCGCTGCTGGACGGCGTGGCCCAAGGACATCCTTCGGCTTTGTCAGATCTGTACGACCGCACATCCGCGAAGCTCTACGGCATCTGCCTGCGCCTACTGACCGACGAAGGTGAAGCGCAGGACGTCCTCCAGGAGGTGTACATGTCCGTATGGCGCCGTGCCGATCAGTTCGACTCCTCCC
>CAXTED010000014.1:0-46360 GCA_964243335.1 uncultured Sphingomicrobium sp.
GGCCCCTTCGTCTAGCGGTTAGGACGTCGCCCTCTCACGGCGAAAACACGAGTTCGATTCTCGTAGGGGTCACCACCGCATCAAATCGTGCGCGAATGCGTGGCTGCTGCCGCCAAATGATGCGCAGCCGCTCGCGGTAACGGCCACTGATCTGGGCATGGCTCGGCTAACCTGCGTCAGATGGCGGCCGTCGCCGCGCTATCCTCACAACAGAAAACGGTGACGCGGACTTGGCTGGATAATGTCCGCCGAAAGCAATCGTCTGGGCGGGTGTCCCCTCCCCATTCGCAGTTGCTCTTTTGGCGACATGATCGTCTTCGCCAAGCCACTGGAATAGCACAACAAGGCTCGAAGAAGTCCAGGTCTTGTTGAGTTGACGCATGCTTCTGCCTCGCTTCCAAGTCTTAGCTACACTTGCAAAATTGGCTTATGATCTATACGGAACTTAGCACACGACAGTCGCGACTGATTCGATTGGGAGCGGTTGCTGTTCAAGCGGCAATTACGACGAATTGTCACGTGTTTTGAGGAATTTAGTTCCTTCGGTCTGTTCGCGTTCAATTGTGGAGCTGGGGAGCCGACTTGTCCGGACGTGATATCTTTATTTCGTACACCAGCGAGGACCGAACTGCGGCGCGCTATTTCGCCGAGTGCTTCGAAAAGGAAGGGCTCAGCGTCTGGTGGGACGCCGTTCTGCGCTCGGGCGAATCGTTCGACGAGGTCATCGAGGCCGAGCTCAAGGCGGCCAAAGCGGTCGTGGTCCTGTGGTCGCCGCGTTCCGTAGCGTCGCGCTGGGTGCGAGCCGAAGTGACGATCGCCGACCGCCGCCAGAAACTCGCGCCGATCACCATCGAGCCATGCGACCGTCCAATCATCTTCGAGCTGACCCACACGACCGACCTGTCGAACTGGACCGGGGAGACTTCAGACCCGGCGTGGCAGACAGTTTTGCGCGATGTGCGCCGATTGGTTGAGCGAGCCGACGCGGCGGCAGCATCGGCCACTTCCGATCGGAGCGAACCCGCGAAACGGCCCGCAATGGCTTCGTCTGAGCGACGGTTTTCGCAGACGGCCAAGGTAGCCGAGCAGGGCCGTCACTTGCCCTTCGCTGGCGGAAGCGCGCCGGCACGCATGCCATCGCCCCGCCCGTTGGGGCGGCATGCGGAGCCTGCCCGGGCTAATTACGAATTCGAGGAGCAAGCGACACAGATCTGCCCTCGCCTTGAAAATTTGCAGTTGTTCGTCGCGGATGAATATCACTGCCTGGAGATTGCAGCGGGCGACAGGGCTTTACAGCGCTACGTGGTGAGCCCGCTTGGTCTCAAGATCGGGCGCACTGCACCAGCCGACATCATCCTGTCGGACTCGCAGGTGTCGCGCACCCACTGCCTGGTGGAACTGGCCAACGATCGGCTGCGCGTTTCCGATCTTAATTCGACGAATGGCACCTTTATCGACGGGGAGCGCATCAAAGGCACCGCTTATTTCGGCGTCCGGTCGACCTTGAAAGTAGGGGAAGTTTCATTCACGCATGTGGTGCGCTCAAGGGCCGAGGTGTGAATACCAGGCGTCACGCTGTGACAGTGACGAGCGCAAGCATCCGGTGAACCACATCCAATCGCTGCTGCACCCCACGCGAACTGGTCACCGGCTGATTGTGGCTGAACACCCGCCGCGGCCTGGCATGACGCTCAATGTCGGGATCACCGGGCACCGCGCGTCCATGCTGCCACCTGAACTTTGCAACCAGCTACGCCCGATCTTGGATGAGGTGCTGTGCAAGCTGCGCGACGCCACGCGCCAGTTGCACGGGATCGAGGCTGACATCTTTGCTCCGGATCCTCCGCGGCTGCGTCTTCACTCGCCCCTTGCCACGGGTGCTGACCAAATGGCGGCGAGCAGTGCCAGGGCCAACGGTTACCATCTGCGCGCGCTGTTGCCGTTTGCTCCGGACGATTATCGAGCCGACTTCAAAGTGGGCGCCGAGCGCCTCAAATTCGATCGTCAACTGGCCGCCGCGGATGAGTTCTTCGCTTTGCCCTGCAGCCGGTCCGACGAGGAGGGCGCCTATGTGATGGTAGGCAAAGCGGTCATCGCCGCTGCCGACATTCTGATTGCTGTCTGGGATGGCCGGGAAGGCAATGGTCCGGGAGGAACGGCGCATGTGATCGACTTGGCTCTCGCCAATCGTGTGCCAGTAATCCACTTGGCCATCGATCTGACCAATGGCGAGACAAAGGCGCCCCGCCTGCTCGTTGGCGGCGATGCGGTGGAGCCTTTGGAGCAGCCTTTCGCCGGCCCGAATGCCTATTTCGAGTTGGTCCAGGATACGCTCAGTCCGCATACGGCGATCGAACGCGAGCAATTGTCCGCTTACTTTCAGGAGCGCGAAAGAAGGACCAACTGGCGCATCGAGTATCCGCTTCTGCTTGCCATGCTGCGTGTAAGATCGCTTGGCGCGCCGTGGCGGCAGAGCTCCATCTCTCACGACATTGCCGACAGTTCCAAGTCCAGTCATGGCATCGATCCGGTGTCAGGGCACAGCCTGGATCATGCATATGGCTGGGCGAATTTCCTCGCGATCCGCTACGCACAATTGTTTCGAAGTGGGCACGTGACGAACTACGTGTTGTCGGCACTCGCGGTCATCTTGGCGCTAACCGGGCTTCTTGTTCCAAACGCCAAAGTGTTTCTGGTAGTTGCGGAGCTTGGCGCCATCGGCTTGCTGTTTCTCAACACGCGGGCGGGCACCGAAGGCGATTGGCACCGGCGATGGCTTCAATATCGCCACCTCGCCGAATCCTTGCGGCCGTTATACCATCTGAAGCGGACCGGAATGATCAATACGCCATTCCGAAGCGACTTTATCCGCGGGCCCCTCAACCGCAACGCCGGGGCCGACTGGACGCGATGGTACGCCGCCGCCGTTTGGCGGGAGATGCAGCACCCGCAAGGCATTCTGACCCATGCGGACATCCGCCAGATTTCTACGGACGTGATGTCTGAGCAGATCGTCAAGCAAGCGGAGTATCATCAGGTCAATGCCGACCGCATGCACCTGCTCGATCATCGCCTGCATGAGTTCGGCAACTTCTTGATGGGTGCGGTGATCGCGTCATGCGTGCTGTTCGTGATCGGCTATGTGCTGCTCCCGGAGCAGATCAAGGCGCTGACCGCTCCCTTCATCTTCCTCACGGCAGGACTGCCAGCGATCGGCGCCGCAGTGTTCGGCATGCGGGGGCATGGTGAGCATCTGCTCGCCGCCAGCCGCTCGTCCAGCACCGCAGCCGCCCTGAAGGGCAATTCGGTCCGTCTGGAGGGGATCGTCACTCTTGAAGGCTTGGCAGCCGAACTGGAGAGCACGGCGTCCAACATGCTGGCCGACCTCAACGAGTGGGCTGTCGCATATAGCGAACGCTCACTGGAGATCCCCGCTTAGTCCCGGGTCTCGTCGTTCATGCGCCCGGTGCCCCAGCAGCGTTCCATCACGAGGTAAGTGAAGGACGCGCTCCAAGCGACCAGCACCAACCCGTTCAAGGCTTCGATGCCGACAAGCAGACGCAGGGCGCCCTGCGGAACGATGTCATCGACGCCAAGCGTGGTGTACGATGCAATCGACACATAGAAATGATCGACGAGCCCTCCCGAGCTGCGGTCGACGTTGCCAGCAAGGGTCCCAAGACCGGCCCAGTCAAACAGCCACAGGACGATCGCGTAAAAGAACACTTCCAACAGATGCGCGGCGAACAAGGTGAACAGAACCAGCCGCACCGGATGCGCAGTGAAGTTCTGCGGGCGGTAAACCCGTCTACTGAGCCGCTCCATCACGGCCAGATGGGTGAAGAAGCACAGGGCGACGAGCAGCGCGGCAGTGGCGAGCGTCAACAGCAGCAGGGGCACCGGGGCAAGTGAGCTCATTGGGCGGCGGACGACTGCTTCACGAGGAAAGTCAGATAAGCGCTGGTCTGCTTGGCTTGAGCAATCAGCCGATCTGCTTCCTTGTCCGAGGTCACGCCGCGCATGGAATCCTTCAGGTTGATTAGATACTTTTCATAACTCTTGGCGAGCTGCACATTGGCCTTGCTGCTGCCCCCTCCTCGTGTGACTCGCGTCGCGAGACGGCGGCCCTCTTCGACTATGACGGCGAACTGGCTCGACTTCGCTGAAGACAGACCCTTACTGGAGCTAGCGGCGACTTCGGCTGGCGCTGGCATGAGCGGCTGAGCGGCGGTGACGCTTGGTCGCGCCACGGACCGCGGTGTGTTCGGCATCAGCACAGTCCTGGCCGTTGGCGCCGCAGTTGCAGGCTGGACCATGGCCTCCGCGACACGCGTTGCCGTGGACCATGCTCCCGAGAAACTCTGCCACTTAGCAAGCGACTGCCGAGCTCCCGCCATTGAGGCCCCGGGGTCGGAGGCGGCTCGCGCGCCCGTTACAATGTCGCGGAGCTGAGCCAGCTCACGCTCGACGTTTGAGATCGCGGACTCGCTGGCGGCGTTTGTCGCAGGGTTGCGACCCACGGCCCCACTGGATTCTAGCCGCAACGCTTTGACTTCAGCGTCGCGAAGTATGGTGTCGACAAAGGCGAGATTGGCTGATGCCGCCCGAGCGCGCATGGCGTTCCCGGCAGTTTGTGCCGCGGCGTCCTTGGCCGGGTCCCGAGCATCCGACTGCAAGGTTTCGAACTGCGTTGCGAGATCGTCGCCCGCTTTGACGAGCGGATCGATCGCGGCAGCCGAGACTCCTGCGGTGCGAGCATCATTGGCAAGTGCTGCGGCAGCAGCAGACAAACCTTCCAACTGGGTCAAGGCAATCGGCGCGCCGCCATCATCGGCGATCGCAGAGGAGGTGAGAATCTCGGTATCGGCTGCGGCGCTATCCGAACTGCCGGCACCGCCTCGCAGCATCCAGCCGCCTCCGGCCACTGCAAGCACGAGTAGCGCGGCACCCGCCATAGCTTTTGGCGAGCGGAAGCGGCCGACCGGCTCTTCGCTCGACGCGGGCACTTGGTTGGCTGGGCGATCGTGCTCCGCTGAATCCGATACTGTAGATCGTCTGCGACTACCCGTAGCAATGTTGTCCACACCGGCTAGCTTGAACTTCACCGCGTTGGGGTTGTCCGGGACGCCGGTCTGCAACTCCTCGCCGCGGCTCAACTCGGGTTCTGGCGGGTCAACCGGTTGGATTTTGTCGATTGCTTGGTCGTAGTTCGCGAAGCGGGTGGCATCCTCGTCCACCGGAACCGTGGCGGTCGCCGCTTCTGGCTTGCCGTCGTCAAACGTTGCCAGCCACGCGGCGATAGACCTTGGCCGGTCGTCCGGGCGGATGGTCATGGCGGCGTCGATGGCTGCCAGAATGCGATGGCTGTAGCCCGGCCAATGACTGTCCGCCAGCGGTTCGCCTAGCCCACCGTGCAATCGCTCAAGCACTTCGGGCGGCTTCTTGCCTGTTACGCACTCGTGGAGAACGACGCCTAGCGCGTAGATGTCGGTCCACGGCCCCTGCTGGTAAGTTTTCACATATTGCTCGAGCGCAGCGTAAGGCGGGGTGTGGAACGTGACCGACGTGCTGGTCGCCTCCGCCGCCTCGAACCGAGCCGATCCGAAGTCGATCAGCACAGGCCTCCCGTCGGGGTTGATGAGAATATTCGGCGGCTTGATGTCTCTATGCAGCACGCCGACGCGATGCGCCCGTTCGAGCCCTTCGGCGATCGGACGGACGATGTTGACGAGGCTGCGCTCGTTGAAGCGGGTGCCTTGCTTGAGCATCTTGGAGAGCGACACGCCATCTTCGAAGTCCATGACCATGTAGGCCGTGCCGTGGATCTCGAAGAGACTGCGCACATTGACGATGTTGGGGTGCCTGGTTGGGGTGGACAGGTTCCAGAGGAGCTTGGCTTCCTCGACAAACTTTTTGAGACCGAGCGCATGAACTTCTTCGGCGTCCGAATTGATCGCGACTACGGTATCCTCGGCATCCCGCTCACTTATTGAGCTAGGGAAATACTCTTTGATCGCAACAAGTTCGTCAAAGTAGATACCGCGACCTCGATAGACGATCCCAAAGCCTCCAACCCCCAGCACGTTCTCCAGCCGCCATTCACGCAAAACTGTTCCTGGTGGTAACGCCTTGTTACTATAGACCTTCTCCACCGCTACTGCTCCCCCTTAATCAGCGATTAACTAAGTCGCATGAAGTCGTGGTAAATGCTAGGCCGATGATTGAGCGGTTCAGGGGACGAGCATGGGTTTTAAGTGTGTAAGCCGAACGCACGTGGGGCTCCGCCGCAAGGTGAACGAGGATGCCTTGCTGGTTCGTACGCCGCGCGCCTTGTGGGTCGTGGCCGATGGCATGGGTGGGCACGACGCGGGTGAGGTGGCCAGTGCCATGGTGGTGGAGGCCCTGTCCCGTGTTCCGCTAAGTGAGAACATCGAGGGAGCGACAGCCAATGCGCTGGCAGCGCTTGAGCAGGTCAACGAAGCCCTGATTGCCATGGCGCACTCGGATGGCCGCTCGCGCACGATCGGTAGCACGGTCGTGGGCTTGTTGATCAATAATGGTCGATTTCGATGCTTCTGGGCCGGGGACAGTCGCGCTTATTGGCTCCGTGGCGGCGAAATCACCCAGATCACGCGGGATCATAGCCTCGTGCAGGAGCTGGTCGATGCCAAGATGCTGTCACCGGGGGAAGCCGAGCATCACCCGAATGCGAATGTCATCACGCGGGCGGTGGGCGTTGCCGAAAAGCTCGTTGTCGAGATCTCGAGCGGAGACGTTAAAGCGGGTGACCAGTTCCTGCTTGCCAGCGACGGCTTGACCCGGGTGGTCGACGATCGCGAGGTGCTGCAAGAGATTTGTGGGGGGGGCATTGGAGACAGTGGCTGACAGGCTCCTTGAGACCGTGCTCGCGCGCGGCGCCCCGGACAACGTTTCCCTGATCCTCATCGAGGTCGATTGACGGCGACGGCCAGAGAGCTACCGACTTCCTCCTGCTAGAAAGCTAGCTGGATCGCGTACTGCTCCTGCCCATCCTGTCAGTGGTGGCAGCGCCGTATCCTTGCGGGGAATAGCCGGCGGCGCTACCATCGCAGGATATGGGGATAGGGCAGCATCGTGTGCCGGTCGCTGCCTTGCCGGGCTTGGCCACAGTGGGCTGGCTCGCCTTCGCGCCGCAGACGTTCAACGATGGCGACACGGCGTGGCATCTGGCGACCGGGCGCTGGATTGCGGCGCATAGGACCGTGCCGGACACCGACCCATTCTCCTTCACGCATCTGGGACACTCGTGGACCGCGCAGGAATGGCTCGCCGATCTGGTCATGTCCGGCACCCTTGCGGTCGCCGGCTGGGCTGGGCTCGCGTTCCTGTTCGCCTTGGCGGTTGGCGGCACGATGTGGGTTTGCGCCAAGGCCTTGCCGCTGCCCACGCGCTACGGCGTGTTGGTTCAAGCGGGCCTTTTCGCCACGCTGGCGGCTTCCGCTTTGGTTCGTCCCCATGTACTTGCCTGGCCGATCCTTGCCTTGTGGACCACCTTGCTGGTGGCCGCGCGCGATCGCAAAACGGCTCCGCCGGTTGTCGCGGGATTGATCATGCTCCTGTGGGCGAACCTTCACGCGAGCTACATCTTGGGCTTGGGCTTGGCGGGGCTGTTCGCGCTCGAGGATCTGCTTGAAACCTGCAACGTTCGAGGCGCCGTCATACGTTGGGCGCCGTTCGGCCTTGTTGCCGTGATCGCCGCAAGCGTCACTCCGCACGGCATCCAGGGTTTCCTCTACCCGTTCCAGGTGAGCGGGATGGAGACCCTGTCGAGCATCTCCGAATGGCGCCGGGCCGAGCTTCCGACGGACCTCAAGTTCTTCATCTTCGCGGCCGTCGTGTGGGTGTTTGCCATCCGGCGCTGGCAGGCGCTCGGCGTGGTGCGGTGGGTGTTGCTGCTTGGGCTGACCTACCTTGCCATCAAGCACGTGCGCCATCAGGCGCTGTTCGGGATCCTGACGTACATCGCCGTGCTGCCGAGGGTATTGGAGTGGCGCGAACGGAGCCCATCCTGGCTACCGCTGAGCGCAGGAGTGCTCGCCATCATCCTGGCGGTGCGCCTGGCACTTCCGCTGGAACGACAGAATGGACCCAGCTGGCCAAGCGCCGCGCTGGCGCATGTTCCGCAAGCGTTGCGAAGCAAGCCGGTGTTCAACAGCTACATCTTCGGCGGCCCATTGATCTTCAATGGCATTCGCCCGGTGATCGACGGACGCGCGGACATGTACGGCGATGCCCACGTGCGCTGGTTCAACCGTGTGGAGCAGGGCGACATGCCGGCGTTCCGGCAAGCCGCGGCCCGGTACCGTATCACGTGGACCTTGCTCGCGCCGGACGCGCCGCTGGTCAAGCGACTGGACGTCGAGCCGGGATGGAAGCGAACCTTCGCTGACCGGGCGGCCGTGCTCCACGTTCGGGTAAGTTTGGAGGCTGGAGCTGTTGCTGCCGAACCCGCGCGGGTAGCTCGTCACTGAAGCGAGACTGATCGGCTCCGACTGGCGCCTCAGCAGTGGCGGATCGGCTGGCTCAGAGGGGACGCAGCTTGAAGCCGTTGACCTTCGTCCCGAAACGGCATTCGAACGATTGCCGGCGCCCGTTGTTGGTCACCGTGCCCCACATCGTGATCTTGCCCGGGCTGACCGGCTGAATGTCGATAACCTGCACGGTGCCATATTGGGCGGCGCGGGCGATGCAGGCTTGCCGGGCGACTGGCATGAGATGCTCATTGTTGGCCGGCTCTCCGCGCGCGCCGCGGGCCGCCATGCTGGCCGCGCTCAGCGCCATTCCGGCGACGCAGCCGCTCAAGGAGAAGCCCGTTATTGCAAGCAGGGTACAGGTCACGGCGCGTTTCATGTTACTATCTCCAAAAGCTTTGGCCATGCTGCTCGCCGAGCGCAGCGATTGCCACCCTTTTGTTGTAAGCCTTCGATGCCGGCTCTTGCTAGAAGCCCGGCTCGAACACCAGATGAGTTGACCTGAGTTGAACCTGCACGACACCGCGATCAAGCCAGCCTCGCCATCCGAGGGGCCAGCTTCGACCAAGAGCTTCGACCAGCTCGAGCGGCGCACCTTTGCGCTCATCTCCCACCCGGACGCCGGCAAGACCACGCTTACCGAAAGCCTGCTTCAGGCTGCCGGGGCGATCCATGAAGCCGGCGAAGTGCGCGCGCGCGGTAATCAGCGGCGTGCCCGGTCGGACTGGATGAAGATCGAGCAGCAGCGCGGCATCTCCGTCACCAGTTCGGTGATGACCTTCCAGAACGGCGACCGGCTGTTCAACCTGCTCGACACGCCAGGCCACCAGGACTTCTCGGAGGACACCTATCGCACGCTGACGGCGGTGGACTGCGCGATCATGGTGATCGACGCGGCTAAGGGCATCGAGCCGCAAACGCGCAAACTGTTCGAAGTCTGCCGCCTACGCAACATCCCCATCCTGACCTTCATCAACAAGGTCGACCGGGAGGGCCTGAGTCCGTTCGAGTTGCTCGATGAGATCGCCGACAAGTTGCAGCTGGATGTCAGTCCGCAGAATTGGCCCACGGGCATCGGCGGGTTGTTCGAGGGGCTGTATGATCTCGCGAACGATCGCTTTCAGCCGATCGATCGCGCCGACGCATTTGCCGCGGGTGCCTGGGTCGCCTGTTCGGGGCTCGACGACCCGTTGATCGACGCGGCCATACCGGCCGACGCGGCGAGCAGCCTGCGGGAGGATGGCGGTTTGGCGCAGGCGTCCTACCCATCGTTCGACCTCGCGGCGTTCCGCAATGGCGACCAGACCCCGGTTTACTTCGGCAGCGCGCTCAAGGGCATTGGCGTTGAACAATTGCTTTCCGGGCTTGCCGAGCACGGCCCCCCGCCCCGCGCGCAACCGGCACGCCCCGCTCCAGTTCAACCCGACGAGCCACGACTGACCGGCTTCGTGTTCAAGATGCAGGCCAATATGGACCCCAACCACCGCGACCGGGTGGCGTTCGTCCGTATCTGCTCGGGCAAGTTGCAGCGAGGCATGAAGCTGACCAACTCGCGGCTGGGCAAAACCATGGCGGTGCACAATCCCATCACCTTCTTCGCCCGCGATCGCGAATTGGTGAACGGCGCAGTCGCCGGCGACATCGTCGGCATCCCCAACCACGGGACCCTGCGCGTCGGCGATACGCTGACCGAGAAGGGCGATCTGGCCTTCACCGGCCTGCCCGATTTCGCGCCCGAGATCCTTCGCCGGGTGCGGCTTGGCGATCCGATGAAGGTCAAGCAAATGCGGCGCGGCCTGTCGGACCTGGCCGAGGAGGGCCTGATCCGCTTGCTTCGGCCGGCCCTTGGGTCATCCTGGATCGTGGGTGTAATCGGCGAACTTCAGCTGGATGTGCTCAAGACCCGCCTGGACGGTGAATATGGCTTCGCGCTGGACTTCGAGCCGTCGCCGTACGACGTGGCCCGCTGGGTGCGATCAGACGATCCGGTGCTGCTCAAGAAGCTGCTCGAGGGCCACCGGTCCATGCTCGCCGCCGATCAGGACGAGGCGCCCGTGCTGATGTTCCGCAACGATTGGGAGTTCGGCCGCTTCGTGCAGGAGTGGCCAGGGGTCGAATTCACCGCGGTTCGCGAACGCAGCTGATCGCCGCTAAAGGATATACTTCATCCGGACGGCCTGCGTGACCGGACCGGCCGGGAGGGCGACGCGCACTTCCTCCCACTTGGGGGCACGCATGCGGATCGACGGATTGGCGGAGAAGCCAAAGCCTTCGCGGGGAACGGCCAGCAGGGAATTAAGCTTGCCGTCGGCATTCTCGTCATGGAACACCAGCAGCGCGTAGGTGCCAGGGCGGACGATGCCCAAGGCGATACGACCCCGGCTTGCCTGCGCCGCGGGGATCGTGCGGCGAAGCGCGGCCGGGTCGTCCTTGCACTTGAGGAAATTGACCGGCCTGTCGGTGAGGCAGATTTGCACGACGCCCTTGGCGTTGCGAACGCCGCTGAGCACGAGGCCGACCTGGGAGACCGGAGTGGCGGCCGGTAGCGGAGCAGCGCCGAGACCGACGATCGACAATGCGAGCAGAAAGCGGAGGCGTGTGTTCATGCCGCAACGCTAACAGGCCCACGGCTGACCTGTCCATGAACCTTGCATATGGCTGGCCCTTTCGCCGGGGTCGCGTTCGCCGGCCAGCGCCGCTAGAGCCCTTGAACATGGCGCCGCTCCCTTTCGATGTCCTGATCGTCGGCGGCGGCCTGTCGGGCGGTTTGTGCGCGCTGGCACTGGCCGCGCGGCGCCCTGAACTGCGGGTGGGACTGGTCGAGCCGGGCACGATCGGCGGCAATCATTTGTGGTCGTTCTTCGGCAGCGACATCGCGGCAAGCGACCGAACACTGGTGGAGCCGCTGATCGCGCACCGCTGGGCATCGTACCAAGTTCAATTTCCGCAACATAGCCGACACATTGGCGAAGCGTATCAGTCGATCACCAGCGAGCGGCTGGACGCTGCCGTGCGTGCGGCCCTGCCCTCCGACGCTATCATTCGAGCAATGGCAATGACAGTGTCGCCGAATTCGGTGACTCTGGACGGTGGCGAAGTGCTGCATGCCCGAGCGGTGCTCGACGCCCGCGGTGGCAAGGCGGAGGGACTAACCCTCGGCTGGCAGAAGTTCGTCGGCCAACTGCTCTACATTCCGCAAGGGCATGGGGTCGTCGGGCCGATCGTGATGGATGCCACGGTTGACCAGTCGGACGGCTATCGCTTCGTTTACTGCCTGCCGTTCGACCCGACGCATCTGTTCGTTGAGGACACCTATTACACCGACGGACCCGAGCTTGACCACGAGCTGCTGGCCGAGCGAATCGGCGATTATGCCGCGATACGCGGCTGGCAAGTCGCCGAACGCAGCCGTGAGGAAGCCGGGCAGTTACCCGTCGTCATGGGCGGCGACTTCGACAAGCTGTGGCCGGCAACCGACCGGGTGGCTCGCTCCGGTGCGCGCGGCGGCTTCTTCCATCCCCTGACCAGTTACTCGCTTCCCGAGGCTGTCCGCTTCGCCTCATGGCTGGCCGATGAGGCTCCCCTGGACGATCTCGGCGCGGCAAGCCGGGCGCGTGCGCTCAAACACTGGCGTCGTTCCGCCTTCGATCGCCTGCTCGCGCGCATGCTGTTCCGCGCCGCCGACCCGCCGCAGCGATACAAGGTGCTGCAGCGCTTCTACCGCCTTTCGGCCCCCCTAATCGCCCGCTTCTATGCCGGGCGTTCCACCCCATATGACCGGTTTCGCATCTTGGCCGGGAAGCCGCCTGTTTCCGTCCGCCCCGCGATCAAAGTCTTGAGGAACCCAGAGTGAAGAGTGCGATCGTCATTGGCGCCGGTTTCGGTGGGCTCGCGCTCGCCATTCGCCTGCAATCGGCTGGTGTGCAGACCACCATCGTGGAGGCTCGCGACAAGCCGGGTGGACGCGCGTACGTGTGGGAGCGCGGTGGTCATGTGTTCGATGCCGGACCGACGGTCATCACCGATCCCGACTGCCTCGAGCGGCTTTGGAAACTGTCCGGCCAGGACATCGCGCAGGACGTCAAGCTGGTGCCGGTCAAGCCATTCTATCGTCTGTCGTGGCCCGACGGCACGGTGTTCGATTACTCCAATGACGACGAGCAATTGTTTGGGCAGATCGCCGCGCTGAATCCGGCCGACGTGGCGGGATACAAGCGCTTCCTCGATTATTCGGCCGGGGTGTTCAACGAAGGCTATGTCAAGCTTGGCACCAAGGCGTTCGAGTCGCCGATCGATATGCTCAAGGCCGCGCCTGCGCTGGCCAAGTATCAGGCATGGAGGTCGGTCTATTCGATCGTCGCAAGCTTCGTTCAGGAAGAGCATCTGCGGCAGGCGCTGTCGTTTCACACCTTGCTGGTGGGCGGCAATCCGATGACCTGTTCGTCCATCTATGCGCTGATCCACAAGCTGGAACGCGACGGCGGCGTGTGGTTTGCGCTGGGCGGCACCAACAAGCTGATCGGCGGCATGGTGGCACTGTTCGAGCGGCTGGGGGGCGAACTTCGGCTCAACGATCCGGTGGTCGCCATCGAAGTCGAGGGTTCCCGCGCTAAGGCCGTTCGCACCAGATCGGGATGGCGCGGCGAGGCCGATGCGGTCGCCTCCAACGGCGACGTAGTGCATAGTTACGGCCTGATCGAAGGCTCTCCGCGAGGCGCGAAGCAGGTCAAGAGCCTGACGCGCAAGCGCTATTCGCCAAGCCTGTTCGTGCTTCACTTTGGCTTGGAGGGGACGTTCGACATCCCCCACCACACGATCCTGTTCGGCCCACGCTACAAGGGCTTGCTGGGCGACATCTACAATCGCGGCAAGGTGGCGACCGATCCGGCCTTGTACTTGCACCATCCGACGATCACCGATCCGTCGATGGCGCCAGCGGGCTGCTCGACATTCTACGCTCTCGCGCCGGTGCCCAACATGGGGCAGAACGATGTCGATTGGGACAAGGATGGGGAAGCTTATGCGGAGGTCATTCTGGACGTGCTGGCCGAGCGCTTGATCCCCGATATTCGCAGTCGGATCCGCACGCGCTTCCATTATGCGCCTGCCGACTTCGGGCGCGACCTGGGCGCGCATCTTGGATCGGCGTTCAGCCTGGAGCCGGTGTTGTGGCAAAGCGCCTGGTTCCGCACGCACAACCGCGATGACGTGATCCGCAACCTATTCTTCGTCGGTGCCGGCACGCATCCCGGCGCTGGCATTCCGGGCGTGGTCGGCAGCGCGGAGGCAACGGCCGGGCTGATGCTGGCGTGAGGGCACCCACGGTCGACCGGGCGCGGCTGGTCGCCGATGCGGCCCACAGCATCTCGGCCGGGTCGAAGAGCTTTCGCTTCGCCAGTCAGATCTTCGACTTGCGGACGCGTGAGCGAAGCTGGTTACTCTACGCCTGGTGCCGGGCGTGCGACGATATCACCGACGGCCAGACGCTTGGCCATGACGCGCAGGCACCTGACAATCCCGCCGAGCGCATCGCCTTTCTCAAAGCGCGCACGGACGATGCGCTGGCGGATCGCGCCACCGGGCTGGTGCCGTTCGAAGCGCTCCGGCTGGTGGCGCAGGAGTGCCACATCCCCGCCGCGCTGACGGCCGAGCACCTCGCCGGCTTCGCCCGGGACGCGGCGGCGTGGCGACCGGACAGCGAGGAGGATCTGCTGTCCTATTGCTATCAGGTGGCGGGGGTTGTCGGCGTGATGATGGCGCACGTCATGGGCGTCGCACCGGACCAGGACGACACACTCGACCGGGCGGCCGACCTGGGCATTGCGTTTCAGTTGGCGAACATTGCGCGGGACATCGTCGAGGATGCCAAGGTCGGACGCGTGTATCTCCCCGCGCAATGGCTGGCGGCCGAGGGTTTGCTGGAGAGCAATCTGGCGGATCCGCGACATCGCCCGGCGCTAGCGCGGATGACCCGGAAGCTTGCCGAACTGGCCGACGCGTACCGCTACTCGAGCCGAACCGGGGCCGCACGCCTGCCCTTCCGTAGCCGCTGGGCGGTGCTGTCAGCGGCTGGCATCTACGGCGAGGTGGCGACGCGGGCGGCGGCGCTGGGCCAGCGCGCCTGGGATAGCCGGATCACCACGGGCAAATCGGAAAAAGCTGCGCTGGTGATGGAAGCTTTCTGGGAAGCCTTGTGGCCGGTCAGGGAGACGGCGCGGACCGGCCTTTGGACTCGCCCCCGGCACCCGGCCGAGATCCCTTCGGCGACCTGACCCCGGCACGGTTTCGCGCAGCGAGAGCTGCCTTGAGGCGGTCCACGGGCGGCGCCCATAGGAACCCGAAGCTGATCGCTCCATCCCGGCTCTCGACCGCATGGTGCAAGCGGTGCGCCTGGACGATGCGCTTGAACCAAGGGGAGCGCGGCACGATCCGATGCGCGATCCGCCGATGAACGACGATGTCGTGGAAGCCGAAGTATATCGCGCCATAGGCCGCGATGCCGCCGCCCACCCAATTAGCCCAGTCGCCAACCATGCCCTGCCCTGCCGCATAGATGAGCGCGATGGAGGGCGCGGCGAAGATGATGGCGTAGAGGTCATTGGCCTCGAACCAGCCATGACGCTCACGGTGGTGGCTCTGGTGAAGCGTCCAGCCCAGTCGGGAATGCATCACCCAGCGGTGAATGGCATAGGCCACGGCCTCCATCGCCAACACGGTTGCGGTGAACAAGAGGAGGCCGATGGGCAGCGACATCAGGCTGTTATAGGGACTGAGGCGGGAGTTTACGATACGTGCGGTTGCCCATGGAGAGCGCCTACTTCTCCGCCAGGAACCGCATCAGTTCTGCCAATGTCGACTCCATCTGATCCTGCATCTGGGTGACGAGTTCATTCTCGCGCATGCCTTGGTGGTCGAGGGGCTTGGAGTAGCTTTCACTGAACGAGATCAGGTCCTCGCGGTCGAACACCCCTTTGGCGACCAGTTTGGCGAGGATGACCAGCAGTCCGTTGGTGGTGGCGATGGTGCCCGCGACCAGCGCTTCATCGACCATGGACAGAGCCGGATCGCGCTCGTCTTCGGTGACGTCGCCGGGGTCGGGGGTCGGTTCGCTCATGCCGGAGACGCTGGCCGGTTCGGGGCGGGGCTGTCAACATACTGCGTCAGGGCGGCCCAGCGTTCGGCCTTTTGCGCGAGCGGCAAAGTGAAAGCCGGGCTCGACGATGGCAGGTCAATCAGCGTGAGCGATGTTGGTCCAAGCGTAAGGCGGCCGATCTTAGCCGCGGTGGCGCCGTTGAAGCCGATGGCCTGCAGCTGCGGCAGTCCGGCGACCAGCTCGCTGAGTGGGTTGGCGGCGACATCGCGCATGGCGGCGTCGAGGCTGCCTGACCGGCGCGCCTCAGCCACGACGTCCCACAAGCCGACCCCGTGCGCGAGCAGGACATCCAGCCTCTCAGCATAAGGCACGTCCACCAGTCGCGCGCCGATGACTCCCTGCATCAGTGGCCAAAAGCCATTGCGCGGATGGGCATAATATTGCGCGCTGGCGAGCGACTGCACGCCCGGCAGGCTGCCGAGCACGAGCAGTCGAACGCCGGCATTCACCACCGGTGGCAGGCATTGGCTCGGTTCCGGCGGCGCCGCGGTCATGCTAAACGCTTGCCATGCGCTTCGCCACCGGCCTAGTCCTCATCGTCGGCCTTGCCGCACTGCTCGGCGGAAGCATGCGCCGTGTGCCGCCTGTGGGCGGTCGAAAGTTGAACAACGCACCCGCGAACGGCTAAGCCGCGGGCACCATGGACCCCCGGAACCTCCGCCTCGCCTTGTTTTCGGGCAATTACAATTACGTACGGGACGGCGCGAATCAGGCGCTCAATCGACTGGTGGGATATCTTCTGCGGCAAGGCGCGCACGTGCGTGTCTATTCTCCCACGGTCGAGCATCCGGCGTTCCCCCCTACCGGTGACCTTGTATCCGTGCCTTCATTGCCAGTGCCGCGCCGACCGGAGTACCGCATTCCGATGGCTCTGCCCCGCGCCGTTCGCCGCGATCTGGCGGATTTCGCCCCCAATATCGTTCAGATCGCCAGCCCGGATATCGTCGCGCACCGGGCGGTCAGCTGGGCTCGCAAGAGAGGCGTTCCGGCGGTCGCATCGGTTCACACCCGTTTCGAGACCTACCTGTCCTATTACCACCTGCAACTGGCCGAGCCGGCAGTCCGCGCTATCTTGCGCCGCTTGTACCAGCGCTGCGATGCGCTGATGGTCCCGGCGCAATCCACCGCATCGGTGCTTCGCGCGCAGCACATGAACCGCAACATCGCCATCTGGGCCCGCGGCGTGGACCGGGACCAGTTCAATCCGGGCCGGCGCGATCTTGAGTGGCGCCACGCGCATGGCATCGCCGACGATCAGCTGGTGATCGCCTTCCTTGGCCGGATCGTGATGGAAAAAGGGCTCGACGTGTTCGTCGACGTGCACGACGCCCTGCAAGCCGCAGGAATATCGCACCGGGTGGTGGTGATCGGCGATGGGCCCGCCAAAGCTTGGTTCCAAGGCAAGATGCCCGACGGCGTGTTCGTGGGGCACCAGACCGGTGCCGATCTCGCCCGGGCGCTTGCCAGCGCGGACCTGTTCCTCAATCCGTCGGTCACCGAGGCATTCGGCAATGTCACGCTGGAGGCCATGGCCTGTGCCCTGCCCGTCGTCGCGGCGGCGGCGACGGGCGCGACGAACCTAGTGCAGGATGGAGTCACCGGCGTGCTGGTCGATCCGTTCGACCGCACGGCCTTCGTGGATGCCATCGCCACTTACGCCGCGGATCCGTCGCTTGCCGCGCGGCATGGAGCGGCGGGACTTGCCTTTGCCGAGACGCAGGACTGGGACCGCATCAATGCTTCGGTGGTGCAAGTCTACGGCCGCGCGATCGAGCATCGCGAACGCCTGGCTCGCTTGAAGAAATAGAGGCTTCTCCCCCGTCGGTGGCAAGGGAGGGATACCTTACTTCACGCGTTCGATGCGCCCCGCCGCCTCGTCGAGGATGGCGGTGATCTCGTGCACTAGCGCTTCGTCCCAGCCCTCGTGGCTGACCCGATTGCGCAGCGCCGCCATCAGATTGCCGACCGCGCGGCCCAGGTGCGGGCTGCGGCCCTTAGCTCGGGCAGAGCCGTGGCCTTCCAGTCGCTCGACAAGTTGCGCCACTTCATCGGCGTTGGCGGCGAGATGCTCGCGCCCGGCCTCGGTTACCTTGAACGGCTTGCGCGCGCCTTCGCTCGGCCCTTCCTCGATCAGTCCCATGTCCTGCAGCATGGTCAGCGTCGGGTAGATCACCCCGGGGCTTGGCGCATAGGCTCCCTCGGTCATGCCCTCGATCGCACGGATGAGATCGTAGCCGTGACGCGGCTCGTCGGCGATCAGCTTGAGCAGCAACAGCCGCAATTCGCCCGAGCCGAACATGCGTCCCCTCCGGCCGCGCCCGCCACCTTCGCCATCGCCGTGGCCGCCTCTCCGGCCAACGCCGAAGTCGATGTGAATACCGTCGCCGAAGTCGCCGCCCCAGCCGCGTCCCATGCCGAAGCGAGCGCCAAAGTTACCCCGTTGGCCGCCGCCGCGATGACCACCGCCGCACCCTGTCTCACTTCTGTGCCATGCCCATCCACCCATATCTTCTCTCCTAGACTGATAGGCTGCAGATATATCTTCGAGCTATCTGTTGCAAGAGGTGTGGGCAAAGCGTCGGCTTTTTTCTAAACCATACCGATGCCCGACCTGTTCGCCGACCAGCCTCCGCCCGAGCCAGACGGCCGTGCCGCGCCGCTCGCCGACCGGCTGAGACCGCGCCGGCTGGAGGACGTCGTTGGGCAGGAGCACCTTACCGGACCGTCCGGACCAATCGGTCGAATGGTCGCGGCGGGCGCCTTGTCGTCGCTGATCCTGTGGGGACCGCCGGGCACGGGCAAGACCAGCATCGCCCGGCTGCTCGCCGATGCCGTCGACCTGCGCTTCGTGCCCTTGTCCGCGGTGTTCTCGGGCGTGGCCGACCTCAAGAGGATTTTCGCCGAAGCCAAGGCACAGGCGCGGTCGGGTCAGCGCACGCTTCTGTTCGTGGACGAGATCCACCGCTTCAACCGCGCGCAGCAGGATGGTTTCCTGCCGTTCGTGGAGGACGGCACGGTCACTCTGGTCGGCGCCACTACCGAAAACCCGAGTTTCGAGCTCAACGCCGCTTTGCTGTCGCGCTGCCAGGTCGTGATCCTGCATCGGCTGGATCACCAAGCGCTGGTCAGGCTCCTCGACCGGGCGGAGGCGCTGCTGGAGCAACCCCTTCCCCTTACCTCCGCCGCCCGCGACGCCCTGGTCGCCAGTGCCGACGGCGACGGGCGCTTCCTGCTCAACCAAGTCGAGACCCTGCTGGCGGTGAAGCTCGCCGAACCGCTCGATCCCGCGGGTCTGGCGCAGCTGCTGCAGCGGCGTGTGGCAGTCTATGACAAGGATCGCGAAGGGCACTACAACCTCATCTCGGCGCTGCACAAGGCGATGCGCGGGTCCGATCCGCAGGCCGCCCTTTACTATCTCGCGCGCATGCTGACAGCCGGCGAACAGCCGCTTTACGTGCTGCGCCGACTGGTCCGGTTCGCGTCGGAGGACATCGGCCTGGCCGACCCTCAGGCGCTTGTGCAGTGCCTCGCCGCCAAGGATGCGTTCGACTTCCTCGGCTCGCCCGAGGGGGAGCTCGCGGTGGTGCAGGCCTGCCTCTATTGCGCCACCGCACCCAAATCGAACGCGGCGTACATGGCGCAGAAAGCCGCCTGGAAGAGCGCGCGCGAGACCGGATCGCTGCCGCCGCCCGCGTACATCCTCAACGCGCCGACCAAGCTGATGAAGGACATCGGCTACGGCGCGGGCTACGCTTATGACCACAATGACGCGCAGGGCTTTTCGGGGCAGGATTACTGGCCCGATGGACTGGCGGCGATATCCTTCTACACACCGACAGAGCGCGGGTTCGAGGCGCGCATCGCGGAGCGGCTGCGCCACTGGCAGCGCCTCCGCGATGGGTCGGACGGCTAAAAGCGCACAAGGGAGCTTGCGATGTATCAGGTGAACGGCACGGCGATGTACTGGCAGGAACAGGCACTGCTGTGGGAGCCGAAGATCATTGTCGCGCTCCTGATCGTGATCGTCACCTGGCTGGTGGCGCGCGCGGTCAAATGGGCGCTCCACAAGGCCATCGATCGCACCCCTGCCCTGCAGCGCCACGCCGCGGTGAACAGCGGATCGAGTGGGCAACCGGAGACGGTCGGGCATCAGTTGGGCACCATCGCCAAGCTGGTCGTCTGGCTGGTCGGCATCATGGCCGCGCTTCAGTTCCTTGGCATCGGGCAGATCCTGGCGCCGATCAACACGCTGACCAATCAGATCTTCGCCTTCCTGCCGCGGCTGATCGGCGCGGGATTGATCTTCTTCATCGGCTTGATCGTAGCGCGCATCGTGCGCAAGCTGGTCGAGACGGTGCTGACCGCCGCCAATGTGGACGGCCTGCTGGCACGTGCCGGCCTGGGCGATCACCCGAGCACGGTGCGGGCCGATCCGGCTTCCCTGCCGCCTGGCACGTCCCCGGCGCAGACTCGCGCGACACTGGCCCGCGCGGCGGGTATATTGGTGTTCGCCCTGATCATCATTCCGGTGGCGATTGCCGCGCTGCAGGTGCTCGGCATCGAGGCCATCTCCGGCCCGGCCGTCGCCATGCTCAACCAGATCTCCGCCGCGATACCACGCATCCTGACCGCCGCGCTGTGGCTCGGCGTCGCCTTCGTCGCAGCCAAGTTCGTCAAGACACTGATTGAGGGCATCCTGCCACCCACCGGCTTCGACGACGCGGTGCGATCCACCAACGTCGTGCCGGCGACAAGCTCGCCATCGCGGGTGATCGCCAACATCGCTTTCATCGCGATCATGCTGGCCGCGGCGATCGAGGCCGCGCGTCAGCTTGGCGGCGACACGGTGGCCGCCTTCCTGGTGCAGATCACCGAGCTTGGCAGCAAGGTCATCTTCGGCACGCTGATCATTGTCGCCGGAATCTTTCTGGCGCGGATCATCGCCAATCTGGTCGGCAGCGGCACTGGCGAGGGCGGCTATGCGCAAACGGTCGTGCGCTACGCCATTATCGCCTTGTTCACCGCGATCGGCCTGACCTTCATGGGTCTTGCCAATGAGATCGTGATCCTGGCGTTCGGGCTGATCCTGGGCTCGGCTGCCGTCGCGACGGCACTGGCGTTCGGGCTGGGCGGGCGCGACGCAGCAGCGCGCGTGTTGAACAAATATGCCGATGCGGTGCCGCCGCCCGCGCCAATGCATCGTCCGCAGCGGTTGACGGGAAGCGTACCGCCACTTCCAGGTGGTGAGCCGCCGCTGGTGTGAGCTTTTCTCCTCCCACTGGGGATCAGAAGTTGTTCACCCGCTTCGTCGCGATTGATTGGTCCGGCGCCAAGGGGTCGCGACACAAGGGTATCGCGATTGCTGCGGCTGGCCTGGAAGGCGCACCCAGATTGATTCGACCCGGTCACATCTGGTCGCGGACCGCGGCCAAGGACTGGCTGCTCCATGAGGCCAAGCGCGAGCCGACGCTGTTCGGCT
The DNA here is from genome assembly GCA_964243335.1 of uncultured Sphingomicrobium sp. Classification (GTDB taxonomy): domain Bacteria; phylum Pseudomonadota; class Alphaproteobacteria; order Sphingomonadales; family Sphingomonadaceae; genus Sphingomicrobium. The sequence continues at coordinate 21,143 of CAXTED010000014.1, forward strand.
TCGATTTCTCCTTCGCCCCGCCGTTCGTGGAGCGCGGCGCCTACCTGCCCGGCGAGCACGGCATCCCCGACAATGCTCGCGCGTTCTGGGCCTATGTCGACGAACACTCGCGCGACGAAGACCTCGGCGCCGCCAGTTTTCTCGAGCAGGTGCACCGCCGCCACTTCTACTTCGGCATCGCCGACGGCCGCAAAAGCGACTTCGTCTTCTTCCGCCAGTGCGACGCCCGCTTGAACGAGCAAGGCGGGCGCAAGACGGCGTCGGCGTATGACGCGATCGGCGCCGCGCAAGTGGCCAAGGCGAGCTTCGCCGGGATGCGCCTCCTTCATGCGCTAGCAAGCGAACTTCCCATCTGGCCGATGGACCCGCTTCGTCCGGGGCGCAGCGCAATCGTCGAGATTTACACGCGCATCTACCTGCGCGCCGCGGGCATGCCGGGCACCAAGCTCCGCAACCGCGCTGACCTCAACCGCGCGCTGGCGGGGCTAGGAAGCCCGCCCGCGCGCCTGCGGTTCGAGGCGGACGACCACCAGACCGATGCGCTGGTCACCGCCGCCGGCATGCGAGCCCATGCCACCAACCCCGTCGCCTTCGCCCCCGCCGGCCTGACGCCGCATTTGGCGCACACGGAGGGCTGGACCTTCGGCATAACCTGACGCATTGGACGCCACGCGCACGAAAGATGCCGGTTTAGCTCAGTTGGTAGAGCAGCGGTTTTGTAAACCGAAGGTCGTGGGTTCGACTCCTGCAACCGGCACCACTCCAGGTTTTGAATGCCGCCTTGAAACCGAGGTCAGGGCCAAGGCGGTCTTATATCGCGCAAGTACCGAGGCTTACGGGAGCAATGATTGACCATCCTCTGGCCAAGAGACACTTCTGGCAAGGCAAACGGCCGCCGCTCCGATGCACTATCTCTGTTGCCCCTTTATCCGGCCGACGGTTGCAGTTGCGGGTTGCAGATTAGCTTCAAACGAAGCCGAGTAGCTCTCGCTGTTGTTGCCAGCTGAGCGGGATGTTCGCCGTGCGGAGCAGGCGACGGCCAGTCAGCGTTACAGGCTGGCGACCTTCGGTGATTGCAGAGAGGATGTCGGGAGCGAGCCAGCTGATACGAAGCAGCTGCTGCAGGTGGGGCTTGCTGTAGTGGGAGACCAAGCCATCCTCTTCCCCGTTAAGCCTAGCGTGCTGGGCCGCGCGTGCCAGGACCACCAGCTTGAGCAGGACAGGGTCTCGCTGCCGGTCCGGTGAGCTATCGTCGGCACTGATGACCAGCCTGACTTCTGAGCCGCGCCGAGCCAGACAGGCCGGCATAGCTACCGTGGTCGTCTGCTCTCCGAGACCAAGCTTGATAGCCAGCCCGTCCGCCATAAGCTGCACCTTAGCACAGTGATGCAGCAACAGCGCCCGTTGCTCCGGCACGCCCATCAGCGGCACTGCCGAGGATGGCCCATCATTACCATGCTCCAGAGTTGTTGCTTCTTCCGCTGCCATCCTTGCGACGAGGCACTGCAGAACGGCCCTGTCGATCTCGCCGGCCGGTACTCGCCACTTGCTCTTCCGATCCTCACCAGGCTTCATCCTCGAAACGTAGTAGTGATGCCGAGTGCTGCCCTTGCTCGAGAAGGTCGGCGACATGGACCGTCCTTCCGGATCGGTGATCATACCGGTGAGCAGGCTGGGGTATCTGGATCGCTTCCCAAGCCGGTGTTCCCTCCGGTTTGTTGCCAAGCCACTCTGGACTGCATCCCAGAGTGCATCGCCGATGATGGCCTCGTGCTCCCCGTCATGGAGCTTACCGCCGTGCGCGACTTTGCCGATGTAGACCGGGTTCTTGAGCAGCGCCGCTAGAGGCCCTAGCGTAAACGGGATGCCGCCTATGGTCCGGCCGTTGCTGAAGCTACGCACCTTCGTTCGTACGCCGGTAGCAGCAAGCTCATCCGCCAGCAGGCCGATAGATCGATGAGCAACGTATCGCTCAAAGATGTTCCGGACGACCTTCCCCTCGTCAGGGTCGATGACGAGCTTACGGTCACCCAGCCGATAGCCAATCGGCACGGGGCCACCCATCCACATGCCCTTGCGCTTGGATGCTGCCACCTTGTCGCGGATGCGCTCACTGGTCACTTCGCGTTCGAACTGGGCGAACGAGAGCAGCACGTTGAGGGTCAGCCGTCCCATGCTGCTCGTCGTGTTGAAGGCCTGAGTCACGCTGACGAACGAAGCTCCTGCCCTGTCCAGCGTGTCAACGATGCGGGCAAAGTCGGCCAGACTGCGGGTCAGCCGATCGACCTTGTAGACAACGATGACGTCCACCTTGCCCGCGTCCACGTCGGCCAGCAGCTGCATCAGGCCAGGCCGGGCCATGTTGCCACCGGACCAACCCCCATCATCATACAGCTCGTTGATGGGCTCCCATCCTTCATGGGTCTGGCTCATGATGTACGCGGCACAGGCTTCTCGTTGAGCGTCGAGGCTGTTGAACGCCTGCTCGAGCCCTTCTTCCGTCGACTTACGGGTGTAGATTGCGCAGCGACGCTTCACGATCACGCGGCTGACCGTGGCTGCAGAACATGCTGCTTCTTCAGTCCGAAGAACTTGGGGCCGGAGCAGTGTACCCCGGTGATCGCCGTCGCGACCTGGGTGAGGCTGGAATAACGCCGTCCCTCGTGCTCGAAGCCCCGATCAACCACGACCACCTGATGGGTCTTGCGACGCCATTCCCGAACTAGCCTCGTCCCTGGTTTCAGCGACACCGCCCCTGCCGAGAGGATGGGCTCACCACGGCGCAAGCGTTCGGCCGCACTGTCCAATGCCCGTTTGGTGTCGGAGGGGAGCACGCCATGAACCCGCGACTGCAGCTTCCAGGCGATTCCGCGGCGAAGCAGGTCTGGCGCCATGTCTGGCGCGGGCCTGCGCCAGGCCTCGCGCCACACGGCGCGAAGCTGGGCGGGCGACATCGAGTGCAGCTCGGCAACCTTGCTCTCAAGCTGGCTCATTGTGGGCGTCCTTGCCGGTCGGCACCTCAGCATTAGCCATGATCCGGTAGGCGAGCTTGCCGTCTGGCCTTTGCTCCTTCGTGATCCGGAACTTCTTCCGTGTGCCGGTCAGGAACGCTCGGCAGCTATGTGGCTGCCAGCCGGTTGCCTTGGCCATCTCGAGCACCGTCGCGCCTTTCTCGCGGGAGAGGATGCGGGTCACCATTGCGGCCTTCGTCGTTGATTTTGGTTGAGCGGTCATTTGGGTCTCTCCGTGGCAAGCAGACTATCTGCGCTGCCATTGACCCAAGCCGCGGGCCTAAGGACCGGCGGCGTGCTCGCCTCGCAGCGACAAGCACCCAATGCTCCGTTCCTGGCGATAGTCCAGTCAGCCTCGAGCTAACTGAAAGCTGCGTCTCGACTTTCTTGTGGGTAGGCGGCTTGTGGCCGCCATGACCAAGGAGAATGAACTCGACTATGCCACGCTCGACCTGATCAATCAGCTTTGCACGCGCATGGCATGATGATGGAAGACTGCGCTCAACTGGCAATTAACTGAGCCAAACCGGCGAGGAGCTAGATGACATCGTTTCGTCAGTCTCGGCGCTAATCGCCGCATCCCGCGCCCTCGCCCTCGCCAAGGTCTGAGTAGCAGCCCAACTCTCCTTTATTGGAGCACCCCACCGGCGCAAGGACAGCAAACGTCCTCAGCGATGAGCCTAGTGCCTGCTCTTGGTGGAAAGCGGAACGGCGGCTTACGGGTGAGCGCACGCAGGTAGCCGCCGTTCGCTCATCCGTAGCTAGGACAGTTTAGCATGCTTCGCGCACATGCTTAGCCGGTGCAGCTCGTCGGTCAGTTTAGCGGAGGTGAGAGATCCCTCTGAGTCGCTCGAAACTCGCGACTCCGTTCAAGAACTTCGATCTCAAGTAGGCGCAGGAGCGATCTTGGGTGGAACAGCATAGCCCAATGGCAACCGCCGGAGAGTGCAATGTCGATGCCGGTTTCGAGCTGCCGCCTCTTCCCCTGCGGAAGCAATTAGACGGGTCTGGCCTAGACCGCCTCGAACAAGGTGAGAGGCAAGCCCGGGCAATCACCACGCCAAAGCGGACGATACCGTTCTTCGCTGAGAACGTCGGGAATGTCGGCGACGACGGAAGGTCGAAGCAGTCGTGCTCGGACGAGCGCGGCTTCAGGGGGTTAATCAGGCTCGTAGAAAGGGCCACTATTTCTGAAAATGCTTTGATCGCCATCCGGGCTCTGGGTGAACTGAAACGGCAGCGCGATCTTCGACTGGACCTGCGCGGCATCAAATACCTCGTCGAACGCTAGCGTCACTGCCTGAACGTCGACCAACAAGCGGGCTCGTGCGTCCCCTTTCAGATTAGACGCCGTTACGACCGCTTCGACCTGCGCCTTCGGCGAGCAGCTGGCGACCAGCTCAACCGAAAGCTCGACTTCGTAGGTCTTCTCTTGCCGGAACGAGGCGCAGGAAAGCAGTAGATGACTGCCAGGACCTTCATCGTCCCAGTAGAAGGTGAACGGCTCGCGAGACTGGTGCACCGGCGATCGAGGGTTGAATGGCGTGATCCGCCCGATCATCGAACGCGGGTAAGGCGGGGCTGGCCCCGTAATGAGAACCGCATACGGGATGGAGTGAAGGACAGTGTTCCCTGACCGGATCTCCAGCGAAAGGTTTTCAGCCGGGATTGGTCCGACATTGGAATCGTGACCCGGATCCGGTGCTGGGCGTGCATTCTGGCTAGGCCTTCGTGCATCAAAGGCAAATCTTCGCGCAGCATGGTCCGCCAGTCTTCCAGCCGCCCATCGTGCGAACTGTCGTAATCCGTAAAGCCCAGACCATAGTTCCCTCGCCGGCTGCCTTGCTGGGGAGCTCGCGCAAGCTTCTTAATCATGATCGCTTCAACCTGAGCCTGGGAGGCGGGCCCCACTGTCAGGTAACGCCATGGTTCGGGAGTGACGACTTTCAGCGCGACGTCCACTTGCGGCTGGTCGGCGCTGAGCAGCCGATTTCTTGCCTCAAGTTCATTGATGCGACGTTGGTCTGGAGATGGTTCGGGATCCCTCAGCCATGTCTCGGGGAGCTTCACCGCACGAAGCCCGTGCGTGGCGGCGGCGTCCCTCGGGCGCATGTCGTGGCTGAGAAGGACGAGCTTGGCAGGATCGTCCACTAGCGCGTTCAGCGCCTGCGCAACGATGCGGTCGTCTCCGTCTTCCCGATCGAGATCATCAAGACCGCTCCAGTCGATCGGCCGATTGGCAACGGTCGCCACATCGACCTTGGGACTCGTCAGAATAAGCGACGGGATGCGCTGCTCGATGAAGTAGTCGAGCAATTTGTTGAAGGCACGTGCTCGCTTGCCGAGACGCCCGTCACTCTTCCGGCGGTCAATTTCCGTCTGCACTTGCCGCGTGACGAGGAGCAGAATGGAGCCGGCGAAGAGCGATGACCATGGCATCTGCTCGAGCGGCTTGCCCTCAAGCACGACTTGCGAGTCCAGCACAACGAGATGATCGTAACCGACAGAGTAGAGCGGAGTGGCCATGGCTGCCGGGATGGCGCTATGCGCATGGCATCGCAAGTCGGGAAACTCTTCGCCTGCTGGCCGATGACATCCAATTAAACGAGCGGGCGGTACCAGAGCAGGTCGAACTGCTTTGGCCTTCCATGGTGAGAACGGACTGGAGCTTCCGGGCGACAGGTGGCGTAATCAGACCTTAGTTCAATTCGAGTTCGACGGCAGACAAGAGACCCAACGTCGGTCACTGAGGGCCACTGGTGTCAAGCGGAAGAACAGCAGCCGTTTGATTAGTTTGCGAGCACGATCACGAAACTTACTAAGCAATCTCGCCAAGCGGGGCACGCCGAAGATGGTCGTCAGCGACAACGCTTCGCGCTCACCTCAAATGTGCTGCTTAGCTCGTCGGGCGAGGCCAAGGTCGGGAAAAAGTCATCGCGCCCGATCGCCCCAACTCCCAGCCAAGGCAACCGTCGAGGGTTGAAATTAGGCCTTAGCTGGCTCGCTAACCTACGGTGTAAGCTCAACAAGCGATACTTCCGCTAAGCTCACTGCACTCAGAACCGGAACGACAGATGGTTATTCAACGCGCTTTCAACGATATCGCACCCGACAAGATCGCGGAAGCGGATCAGCAGGGCTACCTGACGAGCCTTGGCTGGTCGCGCGCTCCAAATTGGGCGGATATTCTTCGGTCCAAACGCATCCTCATCATCTCCGAGGCTGGGGCGGGCAAGACTTACGAATGTCGCGAGCAGCGGCAACGACTCTGGGATGCGGGCGAACCCGCATTTCTGCTGGAACTGGCGACTTTGGCGAGCAGCGATGTGCGGGCCATGCTCGATCACGAGGAAGAACGGCGGCTGGATGCGTGGCTTACTTCGCAGGCGGATGTAGCAACCTTCTTCCTCGATTCCATCGATGAACTGAAACTCAGCTTGGGATCGGTCGAGCAGGCATTGAAGCGACTGAGCAAGGCGATCGGCGGCCAACTCGCGCGTGTCCGCATCGTCATCACCACGCGCCCTGTTCCGTTCGATGAACAGTTAATCCGCCGATTGCTCAATGTGCCCCCGCCCCCAGAGGCCGAGGTAACCGGCAAGACATTCGCCCGGGTCGCAATGGGTAAACGTCCGGATCGCGAAAAGAAGGAGGACGATGCACCCGCCGAGTGGCGCATAGTCGCCCTCATGCCGCTGTCAGACACGCAGATCGCCGATTTCGCGCGCGCACAGGGGATTACCGACACCAACGAGCTGCTGGAAGACTTGCGTCGGCGTAACGCACAGGACTTTGCTCGGCGTCCGCAGGATTTGCTCGAACTCTGCGCCGACTGGCGCGATTTCAAACGGATTCGCACTCACCGCGAACAGGTGATGACCAACGTCCGGATCAAGCTGAAGCCGCGCGATGACCGCCCTGAGGCAGCCGAGCTATCGGTCGACAAGGCGATCGAAGGCGCGAGCAGGCTGGCGCTCGCAATGATGAACACGCGGCGCTTCACCATTCGGCACAGCGCCGAGGCGGATGCGGGCCATGAGGACGTTGCGCAGGACCCTGCCATCATCCTGCCGGACTGGACGGCGCCGGAGCGAAAAGCGCTGCTGGAGCGTCCGCTATTCGGGTTCGCATCGTACGGTCGCGTCCGCTTCCACCACCGCTCCGTCATGGAATTCTTGGCAGCCGAGCGTGTCCGTGCGCTCCGCGCACGCGGCATGCCCGCCCGCGCATTGAAGCGGCTTCTTTTCGCCACGACGCGAGGTAAGACGATCGCGCGGCCGTCGAAACGCGCGGTGGCCGGTTGGCTCGCTTTGGACGACGACATGGTTTTCGAGATGCTGCGCGACCAGGAGCCGGACGTGTTGCTGACCTTCGGCGACCCGGAATCGCTAAGCCTGCCGAAGCGGGCTTGGGCGCTTCGTGCTTATGTGAAGCGTTACGGGGACAGCGGCTGGCGCGGATTGAGCGTGCCGCACATCCAGATTCATCGGTTCGCCGCGCCCGAACTGGCCGACGAGATCAACCGCCTATGGGCCGAAGGGATCGCCAACACCGAAGTTCGTGAAATCTTGATGCGCATTGTCGAAACGGGGCGAATTGCGGCGTGCAGCGACATTGCCTATGCGTTGGCGACCGACCCCGCGGGATTTTCGATCGAACGCACCTTTGCGTACGAGGCGCTGGCTGAACTCGGCGATCCTCGTTTGGATGGGCTGACCGCCTCCATCGCCGATGATGCTGCCTCCTGGCCGGACCCGTTGGCCCGGAACGCGATCCTGCGCCTCTACCCGCAGCACATGTCGACCGACAGGCTTTGTAGGGTGCTGGCGCGCGTGCAGGAAAAGAAGCGAACCGTCGGCGACCTATCGTGGCAGCTTCCGCGCTTAATCGCGGATGCGGCGCTTAGCGTCGTGCAGGTCGCCGAGCTGCGCGATGGGCTGACGCCGTTGGTAAAAGATGGCTTCGCGTGGCAGGATAATTGGCCACATACCAAGGCCGATCGCCCGCATCTGGCGAATGCGATGGCAGCGACCTGTGTCAAAGGTCTCACCCTAGAGATCACCCCCGAATGGCTGTCAGCGAGTGCCCTCGCCATGCGATTGCCGCGTTCCGATACTGGCACGGACGAAACATTCACCGAGTTGAAGAGAGTCATCGCTGGTCTTTCAGCGCAAGACAATGCGACACTGTTCTGGGCCGACGCCGCGTTGATCGACTCGATCCATCCTTTCGCTAAGCCAATCGATCGCTACGCTGCGCTTGCCTTACATGGGCCGACGAGGCTCGACCCGGTGCGTGATCGGGACTGGATAGAAAGGGATCTGGCTGACCCGCAGCGCTCGGAGGACGACCGAGCGATGCTGCTGGAGGCGGCATTTCGAATGGACCGCTCGAACGAAAGATGGCGTGAGTACGTGCTTGGACTAAAAACTCACGTCGCTGATCAGCCTGCCTTGCTCGCGCGCATTGATGACCGGCTAAAACCCGCATCCGATGAAGACGAGATGAAGAAGTGGGCCGAACGCGACGCGAGGCGGCAGAAGGTCAGCGAACTGCGGGAGGCCAAAGATACGGAAAGCTGGGTGAAGTTTTGGAGGGAAATCGCTGAAAATCCCCGCACGGTCTTCGCCGATGATCGACGCGGCAATACGGCCTGGAACCTATGGCGGGCCATGAGCCAGGCCGGGGACGAAAGCAGGGAATCCGGCTGGAACCGGCGCTTTATCGAAGCCGCCTTCGATAAGGACACTGCTGACCGCTTGCGGCTGGCGCTAATGAAGCAGTGGCGCCACGACCGCCCTACGCTCAGCAGCGAGCGGCTCGACGAAGAAAAGAACACTTACCTCGTGCGCTGGCAGCTTGGCCTCGCTGCAATCTATGCCGAGGCGGAAGACCCGAGTTGGGCAACGAAGCTATCTTTGGAAGAGGCGCAGCTTGCGACCCGTTACGCGCCGATCGAACTTAATCGACTGCCGTATTGGCTTGAGGCCTTGGTGCTGGCGCATCCCGATGCCGTGGACTTGACGCTCGGCAATGAACTAAGCCTTGAACTGGAAACGGTAGCCAGTGCGAACTGGCATTCGATGCTGCTGCAAAGCGTCAGCCATTCGCCGCCCGCCGTCGCCAAGGCGTTCTTGCCCCGACTTCGGGCCTGGCTCGACGCGAACGGTGACCGTGCTGGCCACAATGAAAATCCCCACGGTGCTGCCAACCGGCTGCAACGGGTCGTCGACGTTCTGGTGAAACATGGCGATAATGCGACCCGCCAGCATCTGCGCGACACGGCCGAGCAGCGCCTTAAAGAAGATATTCCCAATTCCGTTGCGTATGTGTGGCTGCCGGTACTGATGCGGCTGGACGCTAGTGCCGGGATCGACGCCCTGGAACGCCGCCTTGCCCATATCGCGCCCGCCGCTCGCAGCGAAGGGGTCAACCTGATAGCGACTTTGTTCGGTGATCGCAGCGATGCGATCTATCTTGGCGCGCCGTTATTTACCCCGGCTGCGCTGTTGCGACTGCTGCGGCTATCCTACCAGCATGTGCAGCGGGCCGATGATGTCGAGCATGACGGCGTCTATTCGCCGGACGCCCGCGATGACGCGGAGCGCGGTCGTAATGAGATCGTCAATGCGCTTTTGAAGTCCCCTGGGGACGAGGGTTGGGCCGCCAAGCTCGCGATGGGGGAAGATCCGCTCTGCGCGGACTTCCGAGATCGCATCATCGCTGTAGCCGAAGAGCAGTGGGCTGAGGAAGTCGATGCTACCGCGCTTGATGACGCTCAGGCGGTAGCGCTAGACAAGACCGGCGAAGCCGCACCGCTGACCGGCCCGGCGATGTTCTCGGTCATGGTTGATCGCTTAGAGGATATCGACGACCTGCTGCTGCGAGACATGTCGCCGCGCGAGGCATGGGCCGCGATCACCGAAGAGAAGGTTATGCGTCGCGAGGTCGCACGCGAGATGAAGAACCTCGCCCACGGCCTCTACACCGTCGATCAGGAGGCCGTCACCGCCGATGAGAAAGAAACGGACGTGCGGTTGCGTTCGACCGGTTCGCCATTCGAAGCGACGATCGAATTGAAACTGGCGGATGGCCGCACGGCCCGCGACCTCCGCGATACGTTGAAGAACCAGCTCGTCACTAAGTACATGGCGGCCGAAATCAGCCGGTCTGGTTGCCTTCTCGTCACCATCGCCAAGGATCGCAAGTGGGACCACCCCGATACCGGCGAGCGCATCGACTTCGACACGCTGGTCGCCCTGCTAAAGGCCGAGGCAAAGCGGATTGAGGAAAGTATGGGCAACACCGTGCAGCTTCACGTGCATGCGATCAGCCTGCTTCCCCGCCTACCGTCCGAAACGAGGAAAACTGCCGCTAGCTGAGGACTGAGAACGGATCGCGAAAGTGCAAGCAGTCGGATCGTGGGCGCGCGCCGATATGACAAATCAGCTCGGTCTAGACTCTAGAGTCTGTGCACTCTCCAGGTGCGGTCAGAGATCGGAGAGTCCGTTGCCGGCAATCGACTGATGGCTCAATGGCTGCAATTGAAGCGCTTAGCGCCCAGCTGTGGCTGAGATGAACGAGCGTCTGCTTTCTGGAATTGGCCCAAGCGGCACGAGCGTCTGCTTGTGGGTCTTTGAAGACGCATAAGGCTTCTAAGAAGCCGCTGCTTTTGCAGTCCAGCGCTGGAGAGCTTGGCAGTCCTACAACGGCGGATGTCCGCTAGTCAGAGCTTCAGCCTAGATGCTGCAACCAGTGCTGCTCTGACACGATAGACACCGGGATGCCTCGAGCTCTCATCTCGGCAGCCTTCAGGATCTTGTTCCCGAACGAGGAATGCTTCCACGAGTCAGTGGCATATGAGCCGATCACCAGCACATCCGTCTTCTTGGTCAGGCTGCCAATTTCGGCTCCCCGCTCGCACACTGCGGCTTCGCAGTGCTTCCGTTGGCCGAAGCTGAAGGTCCCTGTGAAGCAATACTGCTTACCCTCGAAGAGGAGCACGGGCATGGGCTGACAAAGCGGGAGGGTGGTAGCCTTAGGCGCTTCTCCGAGGTCCGCATCACCGGTGAACGTGGTCAAAGCAGCGAGCAGATCCTCGCACTCCTCGTGGTCAGCAACACCATCAGAGAGGATGCTTCGTACCCGATCGTACAACAATGCGATCAGAGGTTGATGGCTGACGGCCAAGTTCGCAGCCAGCCAAGTCTCCAGGCAGCGGACCTCTCCTTCACTGAGGACCCCATCGGCAATCAAGCCGCGGGCAAGTCCAATAAGCTCGTCAAGCTGTCGGCTTTGTAGGCGATCTCCGTTCAAGCGATTCAGCAGTCGATCGTCCATCTGGTATTGCTCCCCTGTTCCTAGCCTTGCCCTTGCGGCGCACGTGCGCTCGATTGGAGCAGTTCAGCGACGGCAGCTCGCACGCTCTCGCCTGTTGGCCTTGGACGGCTTGGGATGCGGATGGTTCGGTATCCAGCAGCGGCCGTCATTGCATCCCGGCGAGCATCCTTCACCGCGTTGTGGGTGCGGTCGTCCAGTTCGATCAGAAAGAGAACTTCGGCCGAGTCCCGTGTCACTACAGTGTAATCGACAATCTTCTGAGCAAATGCGTTGCGAGCGGAATGTGCCTTCTTCCCGTTGCTCTCGCCAGCCTTCAGGAGAGCTCCCATGGCGACCTGAGCCATGATCCGGTGCTGCGGCAAGGCAGCTTCTAAAAGCGTCAGGAAACGTGCTTCATTCTCAGTGAGGAAGCGCTTCTTGGCAAAAGAGGGTGTCGGCTTTGCCAACGCTGCAAGAAAACCAAGCACCGCAACGATAGCTGCCAAGGCCACGGCCCACGTCAGCAGGCCCGTATCTGCAAGCAAGTTCATCGCTGGTCTCCTATCGCCCGCTTACCGCTTCGCGGCTTGATTGCCGCGTTGCTCAGGGGCAACGGTGAAGCCCCCAGTACTTCGGCCACTTCAGCACGGTGCCGCTATCGACCATGGCACAGCTCAGATCGGTGCCCGCAGACGTCGTGCAAAATGCGGCCACCCGCCCGTAAGTCTTTCCCACAGGGCGACACGTCAGCGTCTCAGCAGCCGTCAGTCGCTGAAGCTCAGCCGTTGCCACCTCAGCTGAGCTCGAGGGACAAGGATGACCAGGTGAACAGCTGCCGTCGCTCTCGCGAGCCGCCACGCCTGACAGCCGCACCCGAATAGAGCGACCGGCGCTGTCCTGTTCGCGACAGCGAAAAGTGTCACCATCGGTCACACTCCCCACGCTGCAGGTGAAGGAGGCCTCGTCTTCCTGAAGCATACTCTGGGCAAAGGCCGGCAAGCTTGGGCGCCAAACGGTCATCAGCATGCCGATCAAAAAGACGAGCAGGAAGGCTGCGACGCCGGTTGCAAGCAAGCTTTGTCGCCGCCGCCAGCGGTAATCGGCGAGGCTCCGAACGCGAGGTGCAGGTGACCGCTCTACAAACGTCCACTCCGACTTTTGCCGCGTTCTCGTGTGCCACCCCATGAGGTGCTACCGTAAGGCGAACTCCTGACTCTGCAACCGAAGAGCTACTACCTTGTGCCTACCTCTGCAGCTTACGACCACGGTAGGTGTCGACGGCTCACAGGAGCCCCGCCACCTAAGCGGGCATATGGGCTCCAGGCGCAGCCACCGAAAGGACGAGAATGGACGAGTTTGCCCGCTTGATGAGTATGGAGGGTGTGCGTCCTCTCGATCAGCCGCATAAGAACTCCACTCGTCTGGCTAAACAACCGTGCTTGGTTTCCAGTCAGGACGTCGTGGCGCCGCCGGAGCTGGGGCCCCCTGGCCACGCGTGGGTAAGCGGTCGTCGCGCGCGCACTGCGCTCGAGACGGCGCTTGAGCGCCTTGCCACAGAGATCCGCGATGGACGGCGTGGCTGGGCGACCGGCATCCGTCAGGATGGCAAGACCGTCACGTTGCCCGCTTCGTCAGGGGCAGCATCGCTGCTTGGCACCGCAGATCGCCAGTCGCTACGCCTTATGATCGTCGGCGGCGACGGCTGGACGTTCATCATGCATCCTTTGATGGGGGTAGCCACGCTGGATGAGGATCCTGCCACATCTGAATAAACGAGCGTCCGAAGCTGGGGAGCGGGTAGGACGGACTGAACGACCTGTTGTGGGCCTTAGCAGACGCCGACATTTTGACCCAATCCGATACTTGCTAACGTGCGAAAATTCACGGCTCAATCAAGCCTGCCGATTCCTTCCAACGCACTTATCGCCGTGGGTCAGTCAGCGCTTCACCGCAGGAATAAGTAACTCCGGTGAGTTCTTCGGAGATGGTCCACAGTCGCTGCTGAACGGCCTGATCATGTGACTCGCGGCTTGAAGTGACCAATTTAGGGTAACCCTGATTCTCACCTCGGTTGCCAGGGCCATAGTACTGGCCTCCGACGACGGCCGGATCGGTGGCCGCGCGAAGGGTCGGCAACGCGCCCATTTCGGCCTTTTGGCCGAGTAGGAGTGCGAGCCAGGTAAGGGGCACTCGGAACGCACCGGGGACATTGCGGCCCAACTCGGTTTCGGAAACGCCGGGATGGGCGGCAACCGCGATTGTAGTGCCATGCAATGCGAGGCGGCGTTGAAGTTCGTAGGTGAACATCAGGTTGGCGAGTTTGGCTTGGCCGTAAGCTGCGACGCGGCTGTATGAGCGCTCCCATTGCAGGTCATCGAAGTGGATGTCGGCCTGAATGCGGTGGCCGTTGCTGCTTACCGTGACGACACGGGAGCCGGGTACAGGAAGGAGGCGGTCCAGTAGGAGCCCGGTCAAGGCGAAGTGACCAAGATGATTAGTCCCAAACTGCACCTCGAAGCCGTCGGCCGTCGTCTGCTTAGGAGTGAACATCACGCCGGCATTGTTGATTAGTAGGTCGATGCGAGGGTGGGTAGCCTTGAGGTCAGCTGCCGCGGATCGGATCGATTTCAGGGAAGTCAGGTCGAGAGCCTGAACAGTGACGTCGCCGGCGATGCGGGCAGCCGCCTGGTTGCCCTTCTCGATGTCCCGAACGGCCAACACTACCGTCGCGCCGTGTTCGGCGAGCATCCGTGCGGTTTGGAAGCCCAACCCGGTGTTGCCGCCGGTTACGATAGCAACCCGGCCATGCTGATCGGGGATAGACTGCTCGGTCCGATGCTGATCATTACAATCTCCTATAAGACCACCGGTCTGTAGGACATATGAGCGCGGGATGATCTCGCGTCAAGAGACCGGCAGTCTTTAAAGGAGGAGGCGTGACATTCCAGCGGGCACGAAGCGAGGAGCAGCGAGAGGTTCGTCGCAGAGCGATCTTGAGCATGGCGGCAGCGATGCTCGACGAAATGCCCGTTGCTGAGGTGAGCCTCAACGAGCTTAGCCGGCGCGTGAGCTTGGCCAAGTCGAACGTGCTGCGATACTTTGAATCGCGCGAGGCGGTGCTGCTCGAACTGATGGACCAGTTTGTGGGGAGCTGGCTCACTGAACTCGCTGGCGAGTTGGCCGCAGACATCAACGCGAACGCGGCACCCGCAGAGCGAGCTGGGCAGCTGGCCAGGATCCTTAGCGCTTCGCTGGCGGGCCAGCCGGTGCTGTGCGACCTTTTCGGCGCCCAAGGTGCCGTTCTGGAACGCAATGTCTCAGTCGCGGTAGCCAAGCGGCATAAAAGGGCATCCCTCGCCAGACTCGCGGCCATGTCCGATCTCGTACGACGATACCTGCCCGAACTCGGCAATGGCGCGCAGTGGTTCTGCTTGATGAGCCTCCTCACAGCGGGGGCTCTGTCGTCGTACGTTCCGCCGCCGCCCAGCCTCATCGCCGCCTATGCCGAAGAGCCCGCCCTTGGGGTGCTCCACTTGGATCTTCGGGACGCCCTTCAGATGGCGCTCACCTCGATGCTCGTCGGTGTGCTTCCGCGCGCCTGAAGCGATCGTTTGCGCACATACGAAGCCACGCTTCCGTGCACGGGAGTGCTATCTGTCCGTTTTCCGCGCAGGGCCGCGACCTTCCGCAGCAAGAGCGATCATCTTCGACGTGACGACGTTCCGGCCCGCAGTGCCATCCAAAGCCGCCTCGACTAGCATCGCCGCGACGGTTGCTGCGGGGCTGATGCGAGCGCCGGCCGGTATTACGGGCCCGACCATCCGCAGCAGCGAACCCAAGACGGCCTCCATCGGCCGGTTTTCACTGCGTTCTCCGCCAAGAAAACCGGGGCGCACAAGAGTTAACGACCGAAAACCGAGGTGCCCGATGGCGTCTTCGAGCTCACCCTTGGTGCGCGGGTAGACGAAGCGGGACCTTGCATCCGCCCCCATGGACGAGGTTAGCGCGAAGCGCGTCGCGCCGCCTTTGCGGACCTTCTTTGCAATTGCCAGGGCATAACCAAAGTCGATGGCGCGATAAGCCGCCGCCGATCCGGCATTTGCTCGCGTCGTGCCGAGCGCAGAGATCGCAGCATCGACTTCCCACCACACTGCGCCGGGCTGAAGATCCTCGCTGGTCATAATGGGATTGAGCAATTTCGCGTGAGGCGGGAGCAGCCGACGAGTCGGGGCCACTACTTGCTCTAGGCGCTCGTCCGCGAGCAGCAGCGCGAGCGTCGCTGCTCCGACCATACCCGTCGCGCCCGCCAAGAGAACCTTCGTCATCGGTACTCATCTAGGCTCGAGCTAGCGGCGAAGTAAGGCATCGAGATGGTTGCACATGAACGAGGGTCCGCTTCCAGCTAGCCCGCTGAATGTCAACTTGTGGGTCTAAGCAACCGCACCGAGGCGGGTTCCGGCTGTTCGCATTTGAATGGCAGCTTAGCGCCCATGTCGGCAATTCAACATCGAATGGCTTGATCTCGAAAGCGGTCGCCCCGATCGCTGCGAGTCGCCTTTCGCACAGCAATTGTCGAACGAAGAGTTGTTTAGATTAGCTTCAGCTTGTCGAATAAAGCTCCGTTGCGGCGCTGCGCGTCGCGAAGCACCTTCCCGTAGTCGAGCACTTCGTAGTAGGCGTTGTAGTTCCTGCTGTAGCCGTAAAATCCTTGACCATCCGGAAGGATGGTCGCGTCGCGCTCGCGTAAGATCTGCTTTAACTTGGGCGTTAGGTCGCAGACGACGTAGCAGGTCGTCGGAATGCTCGGGCTGGCCACGGCGATTGGGCGTCCATTCGCATCCAGCTTCGTCCCCGAGCGGACCTTGTCGATTACGTCGAATACCTGGTTTAGCGGGTTCACCTCGTCAGTGTAATCATCGCGCATTGGGCGCTTGAACTCGACGACCGTAAGGCTGTTCAGTGGTTGCGGGCCATCTCCAAGGAGGTATTCTTGATCGAAGGCGATTAGGTCGGGTCGTAGAGCCGAGCCCGATTCAAGTCCGTCAATTGAGCGCAGTTGTCGATCCGAATGGATGACGCCATAAGAGTTAAGGCGCTCATCCAGCAGCCAGAGGTTTTGCTGCGAGTAGAGCGTGTCGTCTGTGCTCGACCTCATCGGGAAGATGATCTGGTGGAGAATCCTCTCAAGCGGATAACGGCGGTCGCCGATCGAGCTCAGCGCTTTCTCGAACAGTTCAAGTATGATCTTGCGGTGCGCGACGTACTGGGCCAGCGCCGCGACGCCGAGTTCGTTGTTGTTCTCGAGAAAGTGCGAAAGGCGTTCACGATAACCTTCATAGTCGTCGAGCTTCGCTGCCTCAGTGATGATCCGGCTGCCCTCCTTCTTCAGATCGACCTCGCGCTGGTGAAGTTCCCTGTGCAGCGCTAACTCCAGCTCGTTCTTGGTCCCGCTGGGCGGGATGCGATCAATAAATTCGTCCGCGCGCTTCAGCAGAACGCGATAATGCGGCGCGTCCGTGGCTACATAACTCCGGATCCGCTCCAATTTGCTCAGATTGATGTCGGCGAGCACCTCGGACAAACTCACCCGGACGAAATCAACGCAAGCATTGCGGATCTCGGACCGCTTTAAATTCGGGACGAACATTGTTCCTTGCGACGCCTCCGCATCCATGTCGTCGTCGATGTCGAAGGCGGTTCGCTCTTGGTTGACGTGCTCGTTCAAGAAGCCGCCTGTAACGACGGCGAGGTAGACAAATGTGTTGCCATTGGCGTCCGTGAGGCGCCCTGACAGGTTCGGAACAAAATCATCGAGGTTCTCGGACAGAACCGCTCGCTCGTCCGCACAGTAGATCAGCCGATGCCGTGCCGTGCGCGGCAGAGTAAGGCGAAAGCCATGGACGGTGAATGCCTGATCCCTGATGTTGAACGTTGACCGTGTCGCGTTTTGGCTAAATCCCTCTTCAAAAAAAGCGTTTAGCGACAAACTCTGCTTACCGGAGCGTAATTCGATTTGGGGGCAGTTCGGCTGCATAAGCAAGAGGATGAAATGCTCACACATCCGGAGTGCTATCTGATCGAGGTCGAGCGTCAGTTCACTTCTGTAGGGTTCTTGAAAACCCGACAGCACGATGCTTGTAGCTACCCTCGCATCCTTGGCTGGCTCTGCTTCAACCTGATCAGGGTCGTATGAAGTATCGAAGACGAACTTGCGGCGGAGCAGTCCCTCCCCCGCTGCCTCGAACACGCTATCGATTTCGACTTTGTCGAAAGCCTTAAGCCACAAGAAGCGTCCTACGCCCTTACCGCCTTTCGCGAACTTGTACTCGGAATAAGCTGTGTTGAACGAATCCATGTTCTCATCGGTAAGGCCGACCCCGTCGTCATAGATAACGAAGCCCTCAATGCGGTTGACATCGTCGACCCCTAAGGACGGCGCCTGGACGACGTTAACTATGATCGACCCTTCAACTCCCCGATCCTGTGTCGATTGCACGGCATTCATGACCGCTTCGAACAAAGGGAGAAGCGGTTTCCATTTTGGCAGCTTGGTTTGCCTGATTTGGCCGGATAGGCTGGCGCGGAACATAGCGTGCTTGTGAGTTGAAACAGGCAGCTTGGCCACCCCAGTTGTTTAGTTGTTCGTCAACACAGCGGCCGCATCCCCGTCGCTCGCTGCTATCTGGTCAAGGTTGCCGAAGGCATTTGTGATTTACGAGCGGCTCAGCTGCCTTCCACCGGCCGCCCTCAGTGCGTTCCAGCGGCAACGAACAGCCATTGCACAGGGCAACATAGCCGGGGTCGCGCGCGATGATGGATGCATGCAGCGGTTGATGAACACCAAAGAGGCAGCGCAGGCTCATGTTTGAAGCACTAGGCTCTTCGCGAGCCAGGCGCGAGCGACTTAGACCCGTCAGTTCAGCGAGAATGGCGTGCTGTTGCTCCAGCGCCGCGGCTGCTCCATCGAACTGATCGGATTATGGACAAAGCTCCGAGGAAGCATGCCCGATCAGGCATTCGGTAGATCGACGGTTAAAGAGCCATTCGGCAGCTCGTAGACAGCGCAGGCCGCGTCAAGGATGCGCATCTTCTGCCGGTTGGACAGATTGAGGTTCACGAACCAGCCCGAGATAGACTCGGCCGCTTTGGCAAGATCTAGTCGCTGCGGGTGGATCTCACGGGTGCTTCGGGCGATGTGAACCTTCTCGCTTTTGCGTACTTGAGCAGCGAGCTGCGGTATTCGGCCGGGATCACGAGCAGTGATCAGGCCAAGCAATCGTACAAAGGCGTCCTTCGCCGTCTCGAAGCTGTAGCCTTCGCCAAACAGCGTCGCGCTGATGACCCCCGAGTTGCTGCCGATTGGCGCAGTCGAGTGTGAGGCGCTCTGCGCTGCTGTCGTTGCGTTAGGCGCAGCTGGCAAAACCTTCGTGCGCGGCCGCGTCGCGCTCCCCTGCCCTTCACTCAGCTTGAGCAAAAACGTGAGCACGTCATCTTCGGACGGCGAGAAGCCGCACAAGCTCTCAGCCTTGACGCTGACCAGCGACATCAGCGTCCCGTCCGGCTCGCTGAGCAGCTCGTGCCACGCCAGCGGCAGAGCCGCGACAGCCTCGCGCCTGCTGGCCGCGTCACGATAGTCGCTCTGGGCATCCTCGTAGGCACGGCCGCTGCAGACCCGCTCGCGCTGCAGGTAACGGGACAGGATCGCCTGACACTCCTCGGATGAGCGCTCATCCAACTGCAGACGGTAAACCCGGCGGTCCTCGTAGCTCCCCTGACCACCTGGCAGGTAGAAGCTCCACTCGGCTCCATCCGTCAGCACGCACAGCGGCACGCCGTCGTGGAAGGCATATTCGAACAGCTGGCGATCGCCTTGCGCGGCGAGCCCCTGCCCCTTCACTTCGATGAACACCGTCGGCTTCCTGCCTGCGCCCAGCAGGGCGAAGTCCACCCGGCGACGGTCCACGGTGTACTCGGGAACGAGCTGCGCCGGGCTTGCGGTGTTCCACCCCAGCGCCTGCAGGACGGGCGTGACGATCCCGTGCGAGATGCTGGCTTCGTTGGGATAGGCGAACGCGCGCAGGTTCAGCCGAATGTCTTCGATCAGCTTGATCACGCTTCCAACCCGCCCTGCTCCTATGTGCCTCTCGGAGCGTCGGCCAAGCCGGATGTTGGAAACCTGATCGCTAGAGCAGGCGCATGCGCCTTTACCGTTGCCGGCTGGACATGCGCGCATGCCACCCGGCCTCAGCATTGCTGTTGACCGAGTTTCTAGCGAATGAGGTTTCCACGCCCCGCTCCTGTCTCCAGGAGCCCTGCGCTTTTGAGTGCTGGCTTGTCTGTTGGCAAGAGCGCCGCTCAACACCGCTACAGGGTGAGAGCAGCCGAGCTCGAAGGCACCCCGTGCTTTCTCATCGGCAATGAGCGAAACATCTTGGTCTGTCCCGGGCTTCACGGCTTGGTCGGTCGCCCGTCTTCCGCGAGCATGGTCATGCCGATGGCATTCATGCAGGACGGCGCTGCGGCTTCTCAGGAGAACAACCTATGGCGTTCACGATCTATGATGCATCCGTTCCCGTGTTCGTGAACTCGCTAAGCGACATGCGTGCCTGGCTCGACAAGGCAGCCGCCCAGGAGCCTGAGTCCGAGCTGGTCGGGATGCGGCTCGCCCCCGACATGAAGCCGCTTACGGCCCAGTTCCAGATGGCGTCCGACACGGCAAAGAATGCGATTGCCAGGCTGGCCGGCATCGATGCGCCGTCGATGCCCGACACGGAAATCAGCTTCGCCGACCTACGCGAACGCTGCGACCGAACGATCGCATTTGTTGAAAGCGTGGATCCAGCTGGCCTCGCGGGAAGCGCACAGCGCATAGTCGAGCTGAAGTTCCCGAACGGCATGGGCTACCGCTTTGCGGGTAGCGCTTACCTGACCGGCTTCGCCTTGCCGAACTTCTTCTTCCACGTGACGACCTCGTATGCGATCCTACGAGCTGCCGGGGTGTCACTGGGCAAACCCGACTTCCTGCAGCACCTTGGTCGACCCAATCTCGTGGAGGAGGCCTGACCTTCTCGTGAACTCACCCGCACCCCACTGCGGACTAATCTCCGCAGCGTCGGGCGGGAGGCGAAGCCAAGCGCCTGACCGACAAGCACCTCAGGGCGATCGGCGCCGGACCGGACATTGGCTGTGGCTCGCGCTTTGAGCCTCGTCGCGCACGCCGAGTTGTCTGCGTTCGCGTCGCATCATCATGGCTTAGCACGAGTCATCGGGTCGAGAGCCGAAGAGCGCTCCATGTCGCTAGGCAACATCAACCTTTCCAAGGCGCCTGCATCGAGCCTGACACGGCTTATGCCATGTTGATCCACACCGCCTTAGTCTCAAGATACTCCTCCAAGTGTTCGCGCCCTGACTCGCGACCATAGCCACTCATTTTGTATCCACCGAACGGTACGTTAGGCTCCATAACTTGGTAGCAGTTGACCCAGACTGATCCAGCGCGGACTGCGCGTGCGAGACGATGAGCCTTGCCCAGATCCCGCGTCCAAACACCCGACCCCAGCCCGAAAGGCGTGCTATTCGCACGGCGCACTACCTCATCGAGATCGTCGAAAGGGATAGCCGACACGACCGGACCGAAGATCTCTTCCTTGGCGATGGTCATTGTGTCCTCAACATCTTTGAAGACAGTCGGTGGGACGAAATACCCAGGCGCCAGGTCGCCCTCCGTTAGGCGGTGGCCTCCGGTGACGAGCCCGGCTCCCTCACTCGAACCTTTGGACATATAACCGGTAACGCGCTCTAGCTGCTTCTCCGAGACGAGTGGCCCAATTTGCACGCTTGGATCGAGCCCATTACCTACTTTTAGGTTCTTGGCGAACTCGGCAACCCGCCCAACGAACTCGTCGTAGATCTTACGCTCGACAAAAAGTCTGCTGCCGGCGCTACAAATCTGTCCAGTATTCGAGAAAACCGCCATGCTGGCGCCCGCGACGGCGGCGTCGAGGTCAGCATCTGCCAAGACAATGTCGGGCGACTTGCCCCCAAGTTCGAGCGACAGCCTCTTCACGCTGCCAGCAGACGCCCTTATGATTCTTTGTCCGGTCTCGGTTGAACCTGTGAAAGCGATCTTATCGACGCCGGGGTGCTCAACCATCGCCGCGCCGACATCGCCAAGACCCGTTACGACATTAAGCACACCATCCGGAAAGCCTGCTTCCATCGCAAGCTCCGCAATGCGCAGGGTGGTTAGGGACGCCTCTTCCGCGGGCTTGAATACCAATGTGCAGCCCGTAGCGATCGCTGGCGCGATTTTCCAGATCGTCGAAGTTAGCGGGCTGTTCCAAGGGATGATTGCGCCGACGACACCGACCGGTTCACGCAGCGTAAAAGAGAATATATCTCCAGGCGCTGAGTTCTCTATTGTTTCACCACCCAACTGAGTTGCCATCCCCGCGTAATAATGAAGCAAGGACAGTGCTCGTCGCTTGATCCATGGTACCCGCGCCACCGGAGCCCCCATTTCCAGCGTATCCAGCATTGAGAGTTCGTCGAAGTGCTGGTCGACCAGTTCGGCGAGCCGCAGAAGCAGTAGCTGGCGATCGTAGGGCTTGGATTTGCGCCAGCTGCCCTCAAAAGCAGAGCGCGCCGAATTAACCGCGGCATCGACATCCCGGGAACCGCATTTCGCGACTCGAGCAAGAACTGCTCCGGTGGCAGGATTGAAAGTCTCGAAGGTTTCACCACCGAGCGCGTCGACCCAGCGACCGTTGATCAGCACTCTAGTGTTGCCTTGAGCAATGAAGTTTGAGGCAGGATTCTGGATATTCATGATTTCAAACTCCTTGGAGCGACTGCACGGATCGCGTCGGAGTGGCGTCTGATGAAGCCCCATCGCCGATAACCAGCACAATCCGTCCGATCACCTTCCCGTCTCGCAGGTCTCGAAGGGCGCCGTTGACATCGTCAAGAGCGCAAGACGTAACCGGGATGTCTGGCATCAAGCCGCGCTTGGCGAGTTCGACCACATCACGCAGTTCGCCGAGTCCACCGACATAACTGCCCTGAAGAGTGGCCGCCTTCGCTGGCATCAGAGGCAGCGGCAACTTAAGTTCACCGCCAAATAGGCCGACCTGGATGAGCTTGCCGCCTTTTGACAGAGCGTCGAACGCGAACTCCGCGGTGGCGCTGGCATTCACCGTATCGATAATTGACAACACCCTACCACCGCACGCATCGCTGATCTTACCGACCGTTGAGGCGCAGTCGCCATCCGCAAGAACGACTAGTGACGCTCCCTGCGCCAGCGCAGCGTCCAATTTCTCTGCTCCCATATCAACCGCGCAGATCCGCTCATGTCCCAAGGCACGTAGCAAAGAGATTGCGTTTAGCCCCAGTCCGCCGGCGCCAATCACAACAATCGTATCGTCGGGGTCCAACGGCATCAACTTTCTGATGGCTCCAAAAACAGTAACACCCGAACAGGCATACGTTGCGGCGACCGCCGGATTGAGGCCTTGTATGTCGAGCAGATATTTTGGATCAGACACTAAAACGTGAGTGCCGTAGCCACCGTCTACGGCGAGGCCCATTGGACGGGTCGACATGCACAGATTCTGTTCATCGGCCCGACACCGTGCACACTCTCCGCAGCCTACCCACGGAAAGACAAGCCTGAGGTCGCCGACGTTCAGGCCTTCATTGTCGGCATCTGGGCCCCATGAGACTACCTTGCCGACCACCTCATGACCTGGGATGAGCGGCAGCTTGAGTCCACGCTTTGCAAGATCGAGATCACCCCGGCTGCCGAGATCGTACTTACCCTCGATAACGTGCAGGTCTGAGTGGCAGATGCCGCTATGTGTTACGGCGACAAGCACTTCCCGGCCCGTCGGCACGGGGGTTGGACGAGAGAGTTTTTCCAACGGCCTTCCGTGCTGGACGATTGCGTATGCCTCCATGGCGACATCTCCTGATTAAACCCTTGGCGACCCGCCCGACGACCCGTTATATAGTCCGAACGAATGCTTATGGTCTAGCGGCAATATACAACTATGGTGAGTGTGGGGCTCGAAAACACGAGACAAAGGTACGGGAGATTATCCAATGGCGAGCCGTGAATCTGAGGCACTTTCAAACCTTTATAGAAATTGGGCTAGTCGCATGTCTGCGAATCCCGAGATGCCGATCGGTGAGTTCCGCGAGATGTTTGAGGAGTGGGCAACCGTCACTGCTGAACCTGCCGACGTCGCTTACGAGGAAACGACTGTAGAAGGCATTCCGGCGATGTGGGCTCGGCCATTAGCTAAGCCGACAGGCTCATTGCTAATCTGCTTCCATGGAGGTGGTTTCGTCACTGGCTCGCGTGCGTCGCATCGCAAGTTGTTCGGACACATCGCGGCGGCAGCAGGGATCCCTGGCCTCATCGTCGAGTACCGCCGCGCACCGGAGAGTGCCTACCCAGCCGCCGTCGATGACGCGCTTGCTGCTTATCGGTGGGCTCTGGCATGCGGCATTGCCCCGAGTAGAATAGCTTTCGTGGGCGACTCAGCCGGGGGTGGTCTGTCCGTCGCCGCGGCGCTTGCCGCTCGACGGGATGACCTCCCATCACCCGGAGCGATATTCATTATGTCACCGTGGTTAGACCTCGATGCAAATGGGGCAAGCTACGACGATAATGCGGGCCTAGATTTGATCGTCAGCCGCCCAGTGATCCAAAGCTTGGTTCCAGCATTGCTTGGTCCGAACGGCAGCTCAGAGGACCCTATCGCCAATCCCATCCTCGCTGATCCGGCGGGCCTGCCTCCTATGCTGATTCAAGTAGGCGGCTATGAATCGTTCCTTGACGACAGCCGGAGGTTCGCTGCTCAGGCAAAGGAGGCAGGCGTTGATGTTACCCTTGAGGTCGCCCCCGAAATGCAACACGTCTTTCAGTTCTTGGGAGGGGTCGCTCCGGAAGCAGATGCTGCGATCGCTAGTGCCGGAAAGTGGCTGCAGACTAAGCTTAGCGGATGATCGCTGAATCGCGAGATTGGAGACGCATTCTGGTCGCAGGCGCACGAAGATTGTACAAAGCGAATGGTGGAGGCGGCAGCTTCATTTGGCTCTTTATAGACTCGCCCGCAACAGGCGGTCTGAAACGTGGCGGATCAAAGCCCCTTTTACAGAGGGCCTGCACTACGCCAGCAGCCGTAGCGGGTTCTCCATCAAGCCCTTGAGCGCCTGCAGGAAGCTGGCCGCGTCCCAGCCGTCGACGACCCGGTGATCGCACGACAGGGACAGGTTCCTGCGCTTGCGGATTTCGAGCTCGCTGGCGATTGGCACGACCTGTTCCTCGACCTTGTTGACCGCGATGATCGCGACCTGGGGCGGGCTGATCACCGGGGTCGAGGTGATCCCGCCCATCGGGCCGAGGCTCGACAGAGTGATGCTGGCACCGGAGAGTTCCTCGCGCCCGGCCTTGCCGCTGCGGGCGGCTTCGGACAGGCGCAGCACCTCGGTGGCGATGTCCCACACGCTCAGCGCGTGGGCGTTGCGGATCACCGGCACCATCAGCCCGCCCGGTGTTTGCGTGGCGATGCCCATGTGCACCGCGCCGTGCCGGGTGATGACGTTAGCCGCATCGTCATAGGTGGCGTTGAGCATTGGCCATTCGCGAATGGCGCGGGCCATCGCCGTGATCAGGAATAGCAGCAGGGTAAGCTTGGGCTGACCGGGCGAACGATCCCGATTCATCATCGCGCGCGTGTCTTCGAGCGCGGTGACATCGAAACCCTCGACCGGAGTGGAGCGACGGGACTGCCGTTCTCAATCAAGCTCTGAGCCGGCCATGTGCTCACCCCATCGTCGGAATGACGAACGCATTTTCGTCACCCGCCGCACTGCCGTCCGG
>CAXTED010000015.1:0-44503 GCA_964243335.1 uncultured Sphingomicrobium sp.
GCTCAAGGCGTAGCCGATGATCGCACTGCCGCCATAACCGACAATCGGCGTCGGGTAGTTGCCGAGGGCGGCAGCCGTGATCCCGGCAAGCCAGACGGTCCCGAAAGCGGCATAGGTGCCGCGGTTCGCCGGATCGCGGCACCAACCGACGATCGCGGGGACGAGGAGCAGGGCCGAGCCACCCAGCACCGCCGCTCCGGCAGCTACGTGAACGTCGAACGACGAGTAGAGGATCTGGTCTACGAAGGGGGCCGCCGACAGCGTATCGGCACGGGTCAACGTTGCGGCGAAGCCCGCGATGCTCGCGACAAAAGCTGCTATGACATACCTGTCAGGGCGCATGATCGCGGGAACGATCAGACCCACCGCCAGCATTCCGGCCATAGCCCGGTCTGGCTGGATCGCCATAGCGGCGGCAGAAGCCATCATGCCCGCTGTGGCAAGCCCGTTGCGGCATCGCGCAAACGCGACGATCATCACAGGCAGCAGGATCAAGCTTGGTTGGATGGCCAGCCCACCGAGCCTCACCCACCGGGCTGCGCCATTGACTTCATTGCCGAGCAGAGAGGTGGCGAGCAGTGCACCCGCCATGGCCGTGAACGCCAAGCCCGCCCAGTGCGGGCCTGCGAGCATGGTGCGGCCGAAAAGAGGCAAGAGCGTCAAGCCGATTGCTAGCGCGACTACGTTGATGCCGAGGTAACGCGCCGGAGCGCCGGCGATTGCCATGTAGGCGACGCCCAAGGCGACCGCGGCGATGGCACACGCGATACCTATCGCGCGGGGGCGACGCATCGCGCCGTTGAAGAAGTCCATGGTCGTTAACCCTCCAGAAAAAAAAGCACCTTCGCCGATCGGCAGGTCGCAGGGGTCGAGCAGTCGCGATGCGAGCGCACGCGGCATGAGGCCAAACAGGCTGTTGAGCGCGAACAACAGTGCCTTGGTGTCGTCGGGGATCTCCGCCGTTTCGCAGCGCATGGCCCATCCCCACGATTGCAACGAGGAGGGCAGCGTGGCTTGCAGGGTGCGACAGGCAAGATTGGCAAGGCCACGCCGAAGTCCAACGCTCATATCGTTGTCTCCCGATGCCCTGCCCGAGACGCCGTTTGACCCGGAGGGTTGGCGAGGGCAAGCTGCACCCCGCCGGCCGTCAGCCGGTAGGCGTGCCGCGGCGGTCGCCCCCCCTCGGAGGGCTGTTGCCATTCCGCTTCAAGAAAGCCCTGCGCTTCCAGACGGATCAGGAGAGGGTAGAGCGTACCGGATTTCACACCGGCAAGCTGCGCCAGTTCGTAACCGTGCGACCATCCGCCACGCGCATTGAGCAGGACGGCAAGAACCATCCGGGCGTGTGGCGAAAGCGCGCGTGACCGTGTCATGCGCCATAAGTCTACCTAGAAAGATTTTGGGTCAACCCTGTATCAGTTGGTGTTTGCGCTGGGCAGCTTCAGGCCGAATGTCCGCTTCGGGTAAAAAGGCAGAAATCAGAAGAACTGAACGACAGAGCCTTAGTCAGCCCGTTCGAAGCGAAGCGTGCCTGCCCGCTTCACCAGACCTCCAGTGTCACTTGGATGGTGCACCCCATCCAAGACAGGCACCTCAGCAAAGTCGAACGGGCTAACGCCATCAAGGCAGGCAACGTTTACACCATACTGGGCCTGATTAGACCGCCTTTGATGGTGCGTGTAGATGCCGCACATTGAGCAGAAGTAGTGCTGCGCCGGGCCCGCGTTGAAGCGATAGCTTGTCAGAGCTCTCTCGCCTTTGATAAACCGCATGCCGTCCAGGGCGGCCGAGACGGCGACCGCGCCCCGCATGCAACAGTAAGAACAAGTGCAGCGGCGAATGCTTCGGAAGCCTTCACTTAGCTCCACCTCGAACTGAACCGTGCCACAATGGCATTGGCCAAAGTGCCTGTCCGGCTTGTCAGTCATAGCCTCGGCTCCTGCTGTGAACAATCAGCAGCTTAGCCCCATGCCTCGACGGCTGGCAATGTCCGCTTTGGGTCCTAAGCAGACACTCGCACCACATCGCGAGGGAGTGCCTTCAGTGCTCGGTTAGCTGAAGTTTGGAGAAGAAAAAGCTGAAGCTTTTCTCCCCGGCCGCAAGCGGATCGCCCCCCAGGTGGCAACCGCAGCGATGAGCCAATAGATCGCGAGATCGACGCCTAGGCCAGAAAGCAGATACCCTCGAACGCTCAGCCCTGACGGATGAGCATAGCACTCCGACCATTCACCCCGCCAAAATGAAAGAACTAGGCGGTCCGTTGAACCCTTTCTAAAGGATGGATTGCAATCAAGCGGAGTAGTGTTCAGCGAGGACCAGATAGAAGGACCGGTCGTGGCTCTCTCGAATTGACGGATGCCTTTTTTCCCCGGCAACCTCCCATTTCTATTGATGTAAGATGAGGCAGCCCGGAATTATCGGTAGTATGCCTGATCCTGTGCAGCTTGCGCTGGGAGCATAAGCGGCATTGTTGCGCCGATGAGTGCGAAGAATGCCGCAACTAAGCTTAGCAGCAAGCACAAGATCGTCCGCATGTCTCGCCTTCCATGCTCTGTATTGCGGTTACTGAGAATGTCCGGAACGGGTCGAAAACAGACACTCTTACCAATCGCGAAAAACGAAGGCCAAGTAGGCCGTGAATGCTCCAAATACGACAGCAATGAAGGCTAATGTCGTTAGCAGTCCCCGCCACCGTGCCTTGGTTCGTGAATAGGCCATAAGGATGCAATAGCGGCAGGTCGAATGTCCGCAATGGGTCGAGAGCGGACACTCGGATCGGATCGGGACGGAATGTCCGCTATGGGTGGAAAGCAGACGTTAGCCGAACGGTCGCCCGTCGAACTCCGTCGCCGAGCCAATGACGCTTGGACCCGCACCGATGATGAGGATGGAGCGGATGTCTCTACGGCGGGGCATTAGCGACCCGTAGCAATCTTCTTGAGCACACGACTGTTGGTGAACTCGTCTCTGAGCGCTTCCATCAGCGCGGCTGCATTTGCGAAACCACTCAGATCCAATTCTCCACCCCTCTGCTGCTCCTCAGGCCACGAATACCACCGGTAGCGAAGCAACTTGCCTCTGATCATCTGGCAGTAAATCTCGGTCGATTGCTTTGCGGACCACATATTCTTTGATGTCGAAATAGGTGAGGAGTTATCAAAGCGTGCTTCCATCGCTGACCCGGGAAAGCGCCTTAAGCCCCAGCTAACAGTCGTAGAGTATCCATCGGCCCGTGAGATTACGAACTCGTCTCCGGTAGTCCACGAACATGTGTCTTCCCGCTCTATGGCGTCATGGCTGCAACTCGCAAACCACCGAACACCACTCGGCAAATCGATCTGCGCTGTCCATATCTTCGTGGAGAGCAACCAGTCGACTCCGCGCCAACTTCCTTTGCACGTAGACGGAATTGGCTTCTGGTCGGTGCAAGAAAGCAGCGTTTCTGCAGCGGCCAAGTAGTCGACGTCGGCTACCTGCAAGCCTCGCAGGGTGTTATTGCCTCCTCTAGGAGTGTCGGCCGAGGCCGGACTGCTCCAGAAGATGATCAGCGCGCATGACACAATCAGTGTGTGAACTAAGCGCCTCACTTCATGCTCTCCACAAAATTGGAGGGTGGCAGTGAAGTTGGATGTCAGCAAGGGGTCGAAAGCGGACGTTGCCTACGACGAGGGTAAGCCATACGACAGCGGTATCATGAAGATGAATGATGAATAGAGCGGTGCTGATCTCGCTTAGTGCAGCGACCTGCTGCATCGGCGCGACAGCCGCATTCGCGGCGCTAAAGCGCAGCGGACCAGCGCCGCTGCTGATCTCCGTTCGTCCCGCGACGCCTGAGACGTGCGAGGTCACATTCGAGGGGCAATCCTTCATGTTGCCCGCTGGCGAAGAAGGCATGGTTCAAGCCCTGCGTGATCTCCGAAGAGAATGGCGCTCCGCCTCAATCATTGGCGGCATCGATACGCCCTACCGCTGCTTCGGGCACGCGCTCTACGCCGCGCAACGAGCGGGCTTTAGGAAGGTCCGGTATTCGGCCAAGCATCTGGAGTAAGCCAAAACTGAATGTCCGCAATGGGCGATTAGCTGCCATTCAGTGCTGCTTGATCCACGGTGCTGAGCAGAGGCGCGTTAGCGAGTTCCATAAGAGCGCGGGTATAGCAGGCAAGCACCACGTCCGTGTAGCTCTGCTTGGTCATCGTAATCGGCTGAGTTCCTACCGGAAAGTGGACAATGATGTCAGCGTCGTGCGCTGGCCCTACCTTCACTTGTCGGCCAGTATCCCACAGATATTCGGATGCATCTTCGCCGGTGAGAACGCATCTTTCGAAGCATAACGTCAGTGCGTGAGCTAGTTCGAGCAATGGCGCTTTTGCAACCATGGACTCCCCCGCACGAGTGATCTTCAGACTGCAATCGCAGATAGGACGAATAAGATCTTCCGCGAATAGATCATTTCTCCACGTTACCGGGTCAGGCAAGAGGCTGATGCTGTCCATCTGGAGATCATGCAGGCCGAGGTGAATGTCCGCAATGGGTCGGAAGCAGACGTGCCACCGCGCCCTGCTAAGTCCGTTGCTCCACGAAGCGATGCACGTCCTTTTCCAGCAGCAGCCAGCTCGGGGAAAACGACCCTCTGAGGCTCACGACATACTCCGGCTGGCACTCAGGGTCGTCCGTGTAGCCGTGGGGAAAGTATTCAAGTCCGACTACGCTTCCCCTTAGACAGTCCCTGTATTCAGGAAGTAGCGCGAGAAGCAGCGCCGGGCTGGGTGCGCGTCCACGCAGTGCAGTAGCGAGGGCCATTAGCACCGCTCTCAACTGTGGAAGCCATCTATCGGGGTTGCTGCCTAATCTCGTCATTGTCCGCCTTGTTACTCGGCGACCAAAATGTCTGCAATGAGTCGTAAGCAGATGTTAGATCCTGGATGTCTGCAATGGGTGGAAAGCGGACATTAGTGTGGTTCGTCGCGACTACGCGTCTCCGCCTTTGCAGCGGACATTTATCGGGCTAGCCCTAACCTCATGAGAACAGTCGTAGCCCTGCTGATGCTCGTAGGAGCGATGACCGGATGTCGCGAGCCAGATTGGCAGATCATCGATCTACCTTCCTCGCCCGAGAACACGTTCAAAGCTGAGGCCCGGGTGCTGAGCGAGGGGGGCGCTCTCCACATTGCAAGACGCAGTGAAGATTGGTCGGAAGAGGACTGGCTGGCACTCGGCCAATGCAGCAGAGCAAGCTTTTACTGGTCCGATAAACGGACTGCGGTCTTCGCTTACGACAAAGCAGAGGTGACTTACTTTGTCGATGAGCCCAAGTATTGGGGAGGTGCGCAGGTTCGCATCTGCAATCGTCTAACTACGACGTGTCCAAAGCCGATCTCTGAAGTCATCCCGATCCCCGGCTGCGACGATCATTCCATGTAGGTCTACCCGGTGGAATGTCTGCTTTGGGTCGAAAGCGGACATTAGCTTTTCACTCGATAGGGATGCTCAGGATTGCGGCGCACGAAGTCGTCAACCTCTCGCAACCGCCCCGGGAGCTGCTCAGCAGTGCTTTTCGTGCTTGGTGAGTTGAAGAAGCGGAAGCCCGCGAACCACAGGGCACGAGCCTTTGCCCACTGCTCAGTGTCTGTCTTCTTGGGGACTTTGAACGCCCGCCCCATCCAGTGGAGGTCGCCACCACACTCCGGACACTTAGCCGAGGCTTCCTCAGCCAGCTTCCAAGATTTGTGGCACTCGAAACAAGCGTGTGGCCAAAGGCAGTCGGCTCCCCTGTGATAGGGCGGCACATGAGGAGCAGTAACCTGACGGCTCCCCAAGCTGCGCCGCAGTTCCATTCGCTCTGCTTTAGACGGGCTGCTCATAGCTGACTTATGCGGAGCAGCCTTAATGTCTGCAATGGGTCGAAAGCGGACGTTAGGAACGATCAGGCGAGCAGGTGGGCGGTAGGCTGAACCATGTTTGCAGACCGGGCGAGACATATTGGCCTTTGACCACTTTCCCGTTCTTGCAGCCTATCTGGACCTCGCCTTCAATTCTCGGAACCGCGACGCGCACATACGCTAAGTCGAGAAGCCCCAGCCTATGCCGAGATCCATCCACCAAGTGCGCTGAACTGACCCGCTGGTAAGGGTCGAGAAGTATGACACTGCCGCTTAAGGCAAGCGTCGCGGCTGCGAAGACGAAGCAGCCTCCAGCGATAAGGACGAGGCGTTTGCGACGCATTGCTGAATGCTCCCTAGCGGCAGACTGGCTGATGCATTCAATGCCCGCAATGGTTCGGGAGCGGACGTTAGCGCATCAGCCCAGTAGAGGCTTCCGTAGATTGGCGAGAGCGGCCAACGAGGTTGCCTTCAATGCGGCCGCACGCCCGACCTCCTTGGCATCAAAGTGGAGCTGCCAACGTGCTCCGCGATGGATGAACGACGTCCCACACTGTGACCCCGCTCAAATGAACCTACATCCGTCCAGCCTTGGCATGGCGATGACCGGCATCCCGTCTATCCTCTACTTGGCATAGGATGCAGCCCAGGATCCTAGCTCGTCATTGAGTGCTGTGTTCGTTCTTGTTCTGTGGCTGGGCCTCGGGTGCCTGACTGGCCTCGTCGACTGGCGGCTCACCCGACTATCCTCAAGGTGCTTGCCACAGCCTGATGCGTCAATGTCCGCAGTGGGTGGAAGCGGACATTCGATCGTCTAAAACCTTTAGCGGGCGGCGGCGTAGCTCAGTCGGGGTAGAGCGTCGGTGAATGCCGAAGGTCCCTCGTTCGACTCGGGGCCCGTCGTCCACCTCATCGATGTCCGCAGTGGGTGGTTAGCTGCCGTTCGTGTGCCAGTCCGCGCTCTCAGAGACGGACAGTCGAGCGACTTGACGTCGGTGCCGCTTGGCTACCCGATCTGAACGTGCAGATGAGAAATAGCCTTGTCCTGCCATTCTGCGCACCTGTACCCAGATCATTATCGCACCATAAAGCAAAATACCGACAAAGAGGATCGCCTGACCTTTATAATATGACCTTTGCTCCAACAACATGGACGGGATGAGCAAGATGGCCGCGGGCGTGAACGCTATCAGGTGGTGTCGCAAAGTGGGCCGTCCGAGCCAGCCGACCCTAATCCATTCCTTGTCCACGTTCCGGCGCAGACGGCGAGCTAACTGTGCCATGCCACCATCATGCCTCGCGTGCCGAACGTCCGCAATGGGTCGAAAACGGACATTGATCTTGGCGTGAACGGATGTCCGCTTACGGGAACCTTGGCGACCGTCTCCAACGACCGAGTTGGGCGCGAAGCGGACGTATCCACCCCTCGGCGCTGCAAGCTGTAGGTCAGGCAGCCAGGAGGTTCGTGATCCTCAGGCACCATTCGGCAGCGTAACGTCCAGTTCGTCCGGCATCCGTACGCTAAGAATGTCGCACGTAGTCCGGATGATGCCCATCTTTGTCTTGTTCGAGATGTTCAATCCGACCGACCAACCGGGAGCAATCTCCACCGCTCGAGCTTGGTGTGGCTTGGCCGGATTGATCTCGGCAGGTGACCTGCCGATGTGATTGATCTTGGTGCCGCTGACCGCACTGGCGATCTCAGGAATTCGCTCCTCGTGATCAGCCACGAGGGCTCGCAAGATCTCGACCAGGGCAACGCTGGCGTTCGCAGCCGTGCACTGCTGACCGTACAACACGTAGGTGATCGCCTTGCTCGAAGAGGTCACGGCGGATGCCGGCGGAGCCAAGTTCGTGTCCGCGTCTGGCTCTAGGAGAGTGCTCTCCTGCAAAGCGCTCTTAGAACTTTCCTTGGTCACTGGTTTGTTGATCGGCACCTCGGGCCGAAGTGCCCGCAGGAAGCGGAGCACTTCATCGTTGGCAGGCTTGTAGCCACAGAGCGCTTCTGCCTTGTCCGTGAGAGCTTCGATCAGCTGATCGTGGGGGTCTGTCGTAAGCTCCCTCCAGGCTCGCGGTAGAACACCCGTAGCTTCCCGCCTTCGGGCGGCGTCGCGATGATCCTTCTGAGCATCCTCGAACGCCGATTGATCGCGGACGCGGTCTCGAGAAAGGTACCGCGTAAGCATCTGCTCGCACTTCGAAGGCTCACGGTCGTCGATCTGAAGGCGATACACTCGGCGATCCTCGTAGCTCCCGTGCCCGCTGGGCAGATAGAAGCTCCACTCGCGCCCATCCGTCAGAACGCACAGGGGCACGCCCTGGTGAAAGCAGTACTCAAACAGCTGCTTGTCGCCGGCCATGGCGCGGCCGACCTGCTTTACCTCGATGAAAACGGCAGGCTTGTGGCCAAGGCCGAACAAAGCGAAGTCCACGCGGCCGCCCGAGATGGGAAACTCGGGCACCACCTGCTGAGGATCAGCCGTGTCCCAGCCAAGAGCGTTTATGATGGGCATCACGACCCCGTGACTGATCGCCGCCTCGTTGACGTAAGCACTCCGCTGCAGCCGCCCGCGGATTTGCTCGATTAGTGTTTGCATCTGCTCGCCAGCTCTAGGACCCACGGGCAAGAGCTATCGGCACCAAGCTCGATTGTCACTCATCGTCTGTAGATCGTTCGTCTGCACGCGCGCTTCTGCCGCAGCGTGGATGTTCAGCATCGCCTAGCCGCCAACCTGCGCCGTTTGCGCCGTGAGCGCGCCCTTAGCCAAGAAGCGTTCGCGGACGTAGTTGGTATTCACCGTACCTATGTCAGCGATCTGGAGCGTGCCGCCCGAAACCCAACGATCAGGGTCGTGGAAACGCTCGCCACCGCCCTTGGCATCAGCGTGTCTGAGCTACTCAACTGAGGCGAGTAGTGGCTTTGGGCTAAGCGCCTGCATGGCAGAAACGAGTGCCTGAGCCTCGCTGATGCCCCTCGCGAGCGAGGAAAGGGTCTCTGTCAGCTGCTCAGCTTGGACGCTCGGAAGAAGAGCTGCCTCGACACTCGCATCTTCCAACGATCGGGCGAGCTCGCTTCCGATATGGTTGATGAGTTCGCGACGGTCCTGGTCCATGCACACCACGAAGCCGAGAAGTCGCGACGAAGTCGAGCCCCAGCTTTTCAAGGCGGGCTGCAGGGGGCCGACTGGAGGCCATTCGCCACAATCTGCTTGACTGCTCCGGCAGGCGGAGCGTGTGTCGGACGTCTCTCATCGTCTACAAGGAGCTACTTGGAATGCGCCGTTTTCACAGCAACTGGCTTGTTAATTTTAGCATCTGCGGGGGATATCGTCGTGTCTGCAGACTGCCGCTGACAGGAGCCTTCATTCTCCTTGCCGCCTGCACGAACGAAGCAGAGGAAGCGGAACAAAGGTACAGCATTGTGCTCAAGTCCGGGGACGCAGCAGGTATCTGTAATGAGGGCAAAGCGGTCGTCGCATCATATCTCAAGGCGGGAAACTCCAAGAAATATGAAGAACGTCGGGTGGCTACCGACATCCAGTGCGCAACCGCCCGTCAGGAAGAGGAAAGCGGGATCTATAGAATGCCGGATGGAACGAAGAAGCAGTTCGAACCAGAGAACATGTTCTGACGTATGACGTAAGCGGTGTCTCGAGCCAAACCCGGCTGAGATCTCAGTCGGGATCCGGATCCAAGCAAGCGGGGGAGGGAAGGGGCGATCCAAATGGTTGCGCAGTTCGTCATCGGTAATGGTGATACCAAGAGATAATCTACTTGAAACGGACCTTTGACCACTTGCTATGCCAAGCTGCTCAGCAATACGGCCGGCGAGCTCGATCAGCGCACGGAGGTTTGCAGCAGGAGGCGGGGCCTGGCCAGAGTCGCCACTTCACGATAGTCGCAGAACTAATGCGCATGGAGACGGATCAAGATGCCTGACAAAGAGAAACCTAGTTCGCGCTTTATTGCTAAGCCGGGCGACCTCCAGATCATTCAATCGACTAAGGACATGCGGGTTCCTTTCAACTTCAGTGAGTCTCCTAAGAAGCCAGCCAAGTCGTGAGCAACTAACCCACCGTCGGCTTACCCGGGGCGTCAGCTGCTAACATGCCGCGGTCAGCAAGCGACTGAATCGGCCGCATGATCGCTAGGGTGCCCGCGTTGGCGTTGGACAGATAGGCGAGCAAGTCGTGTCGCCCCTGCTCGGAAAGTACCGGGGTCGGGCCGGGTTGAGCTGCGTAAGCGCTCCCCGGCCCGAGTTTTCCGGCTGTGCAATAGTGAGACGAACTAAATCGTAGGCCTAAGCGCGCATGCATGGTCTGAAGCCAACAGCCAGGCTTCAGCAATGCCTCTACTCTGTGTCGCCAGCCGGGCTCCTGCGACGCTTGGACGGCTTCGCCTCAGTCGCAGGCGCGTCAGCAGCTGTCACTTCCCTACGCGGCTTGCTTCCGAGCCCGATCTTCTTCGCCATGGCGCGACGCAACTCGGCGTAAGCGGGCGCGACCATTGGGTAGTCAGGCTTGAGGCCATAGCGCTCACGGTACTGATCCGGCGTGAGGCCGTGTCCTGAGAGGTGACGACGAAGGGCCTTGTAAGGCCGGCCATCAATCAGCGAGATGATGTGGTCTGGCGATGAAAGCGAACGGCGTGCCGTGGTAGCTGGCTTGTACTCTTCTGCCGGCGCGTTGTCCGGAGCGGCGCCATCAGCAGGGTTTGTGGTAAGAGAACTGACGGCTTCAAACATCGACTGCAGAAACGCACGCACATCGGCGACTTGGGCGCGAGTGTTTGAGTTGGAGAGCCAAGCGATCGTAAGTTCGGCCGCAAGTTCCTGCGCGCCATGGTTCACGTCTTCATTCATGCGAACATTTCCTTGTGGATCAGTTTGGTGGAGTGATCGAGGCTGAATAAGTCAGCCGCGTAGCACTACCCGACGATTGTCGAATCGGTGCGTTTCGCTTTGTCTTAAATCGAGAATGCTTGAACAACGCCCGGACTGCGAGAGTCGATCCGCTAACGCGCCGTGGTTTACATGGTTCTCACCAAGGTACTCGGGCCCGGGTAAGTTCGTAGCCTTACGCGTTGGTGACCTGCAGGCTTATGTCTTCAGCGAAGCGATACCGCGGATCAGCTGACTCGATTGAGAGCTTCCTGAGCGCTCCACTCGATCGGCATCTCTTCATTGAGCAGCCGACGAGCAGTCAGCTCGCGAGGTTGCCTCCCTTCGACAATGGCCGTTGCGAGGTCCGGCGACAGCCAGGACAGGCGGATCAGCTTGGCCATGCGATGGCGGCAGCGCCCCTGCTCGATCGCGATCTCTCGGATAGATCGGTCGGGCGAGGCGAACACAAGATCCCTGGTAGCCCGAGCTTCGGCCAAAAGCGCCACCAGCTTGCTGTCGCGAGCAGGAGCGGATGCACCCGGGTCGGTTAGCACCAGCCGCGTTGCGGTGCCCTCGCGCACCTTGGACGCGCCTGCGACTAGTTCCATTGGCTCTGCGGTTTCCGGTGGTCCAAGCTCAAGCAAGCGGGCGAGGGCGGACCGATCCACCTGGATGCGCAGTTTGTCGGCGGTAATCGTGACGCCGACCAATAGCCTACCCAGAACCGACCTTTGACCATTCGGTGTCCCAAGCTGCTCGGCAAGGCGGCCCGCAATTTCGATCAGCGCTCGGAGGATTGCAGCAGGAGAGGAGGGCTCGGCAAGCGTGGCAACCTCACGGGAGTCCCGAAAGTATCGCACCAGTCGATCCGTGATCGCCGCCTCAACGTCAGCAGCAGGCATGCGCCAGGCCTGGGGCTCGCCAGACCTGAGCTCTGCGGCATGCGTCACATAGTAGCGGTACCTCTTACCTGCCTTCACCGCATGGCTTGGCGTCATGCGTCGCCCATGCCCATCCCGCAGGATACCAGCGAGCAGGCTGGTGGTATCGCTGTTGCGTGTACGGCCGCGGCTTACCCTGTTGTTGGCAATCTGCTGCTGAACGCTGACCCATAGTTCGGGGTTGATGAGGGCAGGGTGCTCACCCTCATGCTCCATGCCTTTGTGCACGACCTTGCCGATGTAGATCGGGTTGGCGAGTATGTGGAAGAGGACGCCCCGCTCAAACGGGATCCCGCCAACCGCACGGTCACCCTGCTGACGTAGCTTGGTGCGGTAGCCGTCGGCGCGCAGCTCCTCGATCAGCTCGCGTCCGGAGCCCAGCGCGACGTAGCGAGCGAAGATGTGCCGCACCGTGGCGGCCTCGGCCTCGTTTATGACGAGCTTGCGCTCGTGAACGTCAAAGCCGATCGGCACCGGCCCGCCCATGAACATGCCTTTCTTCTTGGACGCAGCAATCTTGTCGCGGATGCGCTCCCCCGTGACCTCACGCTCGAACTGCGCAAACGAGAGCAGCACGTTCAAGGTAAGCCGCCCCATGCTGGTGGTGCTGTTGAGCGCCTGCGTCACCGACACGAACGATGCACCTTTGGCGTCGAGCACCTCAACGATGCGGGCAAAGTCGGTGAGTGCACGGGTAAGCCGGTCCACCTTGTAGACGACGATGACATCGACCTTGCCGACGGCGATGTCGGCCATTAGCCGCTTGACGCCAGGTCGCTCCATGTTCCCGCCCGAGTAGCCACCGTCATCATAGCGCTCAGGGTTCTGCACCCAGCCTTCGTGCCGCTGGCTCAGGATGTAGGCAGCACAGGCTTCAGCCTGGGCATCCAGGCTGTTGAACTCCTGTTCCAGACCTTCCTCGGTGCTCTTGCGGGTGTAAATCGCACAGCGGAACACCTTCCGCTCAAGCATGAGCGCCAATCCCGAAGAACCGCGGTCCAGACCAGGGCGTTCCCGTCACCTCACGCGCGATTGCAGACAACGACCGGTAGGTGCGGCCTTCCCACACCATGCCGCCTTCCGTCGCGATCACGTCGATGGTGCGGCCGTTCCATTCGCGCACCAGCCTAGTGCCCGCGGTGACCTCCGGTGCTGCTCTGCCGCGAGAGGACAGCACGCGCGCAACGTGCGGCGACAGCTTACCGTACGCGCGCTCCTGCAGCCTGTAAGCGATGCCGCGGCGCAAAAGGTCGGGTGAGAGGCGAGGGGGCGATGACTTGTATACTCTGCGCCATTCCTCTCCGAGGGCAGTGTCCGGCAGCGCGATCAGGGCGGCTAGCTCATCGTTGATGCGGGCCACGATCAGGCGTCCGCCAGAGGTAGGTGGTAGCAGGTCACGTCACCGCGCTTGCGACGTTCGATTGCGTGACCCTTCTTACGTAGGCCTGTCAGCATGGCTCTGGTGGTGTGTGGCTGCCAGTCGGTGACCTCGGTTAGTTCGGCAAGGGTGGCGCCCAACTCACGCCGCAGTAGCGTTAGCACGGTAGCGGATTTAGTTGGCACCGCCGCCGGTGCCGGGACTAAGACGGCTGAGTCCTTCGGTTCAGGCGAGGCGGGTGCTCTGTGGGCTTTCGGCATCTTGGAGATCCTGGTCCGCGGAGCGGCTGAATTGCCGCTTCCACCACCCGGAGCCCGGCAGTTTCTAACTGCCAGGCAGCGTGCAGCGCCCATCAGCGCTGCGACTCACCAGGCCACTTCCGCTCCGTTCCGAGCCGAAGTCCAGCAGAAGATCGGTGCTCGCGTGCCAGAGTTTAGTAGCTGTCCCCATCAGGAGTGGAGGAGCATTCTCTGCAGAGGCATGAGGACGGGAGAATCTCGTACTGAGCAGTGGAGGAGCATCGACCGAGAAAATATGTTAAACAACCACGGTGGCGATAGATCTGGATCCAACTGCGCGCCTAGCGCGCCTGAATGACGGGCAACTCGACGTCGTCCGTCTGGTTGCACAGCATATGTCGTCCAAGGAGATCGGCCGCGAACTCGGTATCTCGCACCATACTGTCGATCAGCGCTTGAAGCGAGTTCAGGGCATACTGGGAGTTTCTGGGCGGGCGGAGGCGGCCCGCATCTACTCTGCCATGGTTGATCCGGCCCGTAAGGGGCTCGATGAGGCATGGGGTGAATTGGTATACCAAAGCCCGGACCTACCCGGTCACAGTCGAATCACGGAGGGGGAGGCGTCGCCCGGCGAACCGAACCGGCTGGTCGACAGGTCTACAACGACCCTTCGCCAATCGCAGGCCATGTATACGGCCAACGCAGATTGGCAGGCCGCTAGACCTTGGTACTCGGTTCTCCTCGAGGCTGGCCGAACGAATGACCTGACACCGCTTGCCCGCACACTTTGCATCGGAGTGATCATGCTTGTGGCCGTTACCTCACTGGCTGCGATCGTGTCCCTCGCCGAAGGCCTGTCACGGATTTTCTGAACGCTTGCTCGATCCACCAACTGATCGACACGATGGCCTCGCCTTCGTGAAAGGAACCTCTCATGCTGAAGAACCGCCTTTCCGCACTTTCTCTACTAGCTGATAAGCTGCTCTCGACAGAGAACGCGATTGATGACGCCATTGTTAGTGCAGCTGAACTAACCTGCGCCTCGCCCCGCGCACGTCGTATGGCCAATGTTTCTCCATTAGTCGACGAGAAGGCGCTAGCCCTCGTCGGCGAAGCCATGGCTGCTCTGCACCTTGCCCGCACCAAGCTTGCTGAGGCTCATCACGCATATGCCGATGTGCGTGATGGCTTGGGCTTGAAGCCCTATGCTGCAGGAGATCTGTGGAAGTTGGGAGCCTCGGCGTCGCCGTTGACCGTCGTTGAAAGCGAAGCCGCCTGATGCAGTGTTGACGGCGGAGCGTAACGGCGGGACCATCGCACATGGCGAAATTGGTCTTTCCATTGCTGTTGTTCTCCGCCGTCACCTTTGTCTTGCTGCGCGGGCAGCGCGAAGAGCGGCTGGTTGCATGCACATTGCTGCTTGTCGCGGTCGGAACCGGCCTACTCTACCGCTTTGGCGGTCAGGGTTTTGCGACCATCTCGCTCCCCCTCATTCTTAACGAGGCGATCCTGTTGGGCGTCACGCTCACCATCGCTTATCGGAGTAGACGATTTTGGCCGATGCCGGTTGCCTCCCTGGAGCTCGCAGCTTTTCTATCCCTCTTCGCGCCCCTTTTCGGAAGAAATCTTGTCTCTTACGCTCTGGGCGTGACTCAGGGGGTTTGGGCCTACTTTCAGCTGCTGATACTCGTTCTCGCCGTCATTCGCGGTCAAAACTCGGATCGGAAGTCGAAGCGCGTGAACACTTAAGCCGTATCCTCGACGCGGTCGTGGGGGATGGCGCCGAGTGCGTCGCCGACCTACTCCTGAAGCAGCATCGTTCGTTGTCTGACGTGTTGCGAGCATACGAAACCGGTGCCTTCGTGCCCGGGCTCGTACCACTACGGCTGGAAACCTACTTAAGCCAGCTCGCCCAGGCATTCACACACTCGCTCAAGAGCGATGCTTTTGAGGGAATCATGCTGCATTCGACGGCAGCGCTGGTGCGATATCTGCGGCGCGAGATGTCTCACCTTGATCGCGAGTTCTTTCGCGTTTTCTTCCTCGACAGCACTAACCGTCTGCTTGCCGACCGCATCATGTGGCAAGGCACGATCGACGCCGTTCAAGTCCATCCACGAGAGATTGTCC
This sequence comes from uncultured Sphingomicrobium sp., assembly GCA_964243335.1. Taxonomy (GTDB): domain Bacteria; phylum Pseudomonadota; class Alphaproteobacteria; order Sphingomonadales; family Sphingomonadaceae; genus Sphingomicrobium. Next base: position 15,450 of record CAXTED010000015.1, read on the forward strand.
GAGAAATCCTTCAGCTCTCGGCAAGCTCGATCATCATCGCCCACAATCACCCTTGTGGGCCTCCGGTGCCGAGTCAAGACGATCTGGTGGTCACGTCGAAGCTCGTCCAAGCATGCGCGTCGTTCGACGTCATTGTTCAGGATCATCTTATTGTCGCTCGGCGCGGCGTTTTCAGCATGCGAGCCGATGGTCTGCTGGGAAGCTTTGAGAGCGCCACTCGTGTTGCAGCCCACAACGTATCAAGGATCGCGGCATGAATAGGGATGGTCTTACAGACCATGATGACGAATTTGTCGTCGTTGACCTGCCGGTGCGCTTGCTCCCGCAGGAGCTCGCGATGCTTAATGCCGCAGCTGCTCAGGCTCAGAAGCGATCAAGTGTGGAGATCGGTGGTGACACCATGGACCACGAGCGACTCGCCCGCGGCAGAGCGGCGCGCCTCGTCAAACTAAGGCACAAGCGCGAACGTGTATTTGGTGACAAGCTGTTCAATGACCCGGCGTGGAACATGCTGCTAGAACTACTCATTCGTCGTTTGGACAAGCAGGATACAAGCTTGAGCACGGCTTGTATTGCCTCTGGTGTCCCCGAGACAACAGCGGTTCGGTTTTTGCAAGGCTTGGTAGAAAACGGCTTAGTCGTGAAGAACGGGAATGCAATAGGTCAAAGAGTCCAACACGTGATGCTGACCGACGAAGGCTTTCAGAAAATGATAGACGTTCTTACAGCTAACGAAATTGCGAACTAGTCTTTACCTCGACTGGTCTCGTCAGCAGCATCAATGTTCATGCTGGCCTGACGACGCTTGCGTATGGATCCGCCAGAACCAGGCACTGCGTAAATCGCTTGGTCCAGATGAGCTGCTGCTAGGCTTGCGCCCAAGGCATCTAACATTTCCAGCGCATCTTCCATCATACTAACGGCACCCTCGTAAGGATCGGTGTCCGATGCCATATGCGTCCTCACTTGTAACAAGCCTATCTAAGCAGTCATATATACGCGTGCCAAGCATGGAAAGTCGCGGCGGCGCACGTAGGCTAATGCCCGTATTGAGATAGAATACTCTCTTTGCAGTCGTGCTCGCTGAGCATCGTAGTTGCATTCGACTTCCTCGTCGATGCTCTCGACGGACCGCGTGACATGGATGACAGTTGTCACACTTCTCAAGCCTGCGCCTTAAGGCTGTGAAACTTGGGGCTCTTACTCTTGTGGCGGCACAGCGGGCTAATATGCGTTCAGGGCAGGAGCTGCCCCGACGGAGCGCGATCCTGGCTCAGGCGTGCCAGTCACCTGTCGCGCTCCTGCAGAGGACGGCTATGCAGCGTCCTCGCGGAGACTCCGCCCTTCGGAAGGACGACTTGTGAGATGATTTCCGTCAGCCCGGATGCCCATTCGATTGATGGCAAGCACCCGACGATTGCCGTCAGTTTCGGTGAAAGGACGCGATGGTACGCGATGTACCAGTCGTAAGTCACCCGGGCTGACCGCCTCCACCTGTCGCGCCGAAGATCTGACCCGTTGAGTAACTTAGAGATGGATCAGCTGCCGCGACGTAAAGGCTGGCGATCTCGGCTGGCTGCCCCGGCCGACCGAGCGGACTCTGCGACCCAAACTGCTGCAGCTTTTCAGGCGTTGCGCCTCCGCTAACTTGAAGAGGGGTCCAGAAAGGACCTGGCGCTACTGCATTCACCCGTATGCCCTTGGAGGCGAGCTGTTTGGCCATCGACTTGGTAAAGTTCAGAACTGCCGCACGGGTCATAGCATAGTCGACAAGATCCTCAGAAGGATCGGAGGCCTGTTCGGATGACGTGTTAACAATAACACTGCCAGCGCTCATGCGTCCCACGGCTGCCTTGGTTAGCCAGAAGGGCGCGTAAACGTTGGTCTTCATCGTGGCGTCAAAGTCTGCACTAGATATGTCACCAATGGTCGGCTTGGTTTGTTGGCGCGCCGCATTGTTGACGAGAATGTCGAGCCCGCCAAGCTCGTTCGCCGCGCGCTCGATCAATCGGCGGCAAAAGGCTTCATCACGCAGGTCGCCCGGGATCGCGACCGCTTTGCGACCGGCAGCACGGATCAGTTCGACGACCTCGCGCGCATCCGGCTCTTCAAAAGGAAGATAATTGATGGCGACATCCGCTCCCTCGCGTGCATAGGCAATGGCGGCAGCCCGGCCGATGCCGCTGTCACCGCCAGTGATAAGCGCCCGCTTGCCCTGAAGCTTGCCCGAACCCTTGTAGCTTGTCTCGCCATGATCGGGGCGAGGAGACATTCTGGAAGCAAGGCCTGGCCATGGTTGACGCTGCACCGGGAAGGGCGGCTTGGGGTAAGAAGCGGCACGCGGCGTTGTTGGCGCACCGGGTGGATTAATCGCTGGCCGCTTTGCCTGCTGAGCCATCGCCGGGACTGTTGCAGCTGCGGTGGTGGCTATGGCTGTGCCAGCGATAAAGGTGCGGCGAGTGGGTGGTTGATCGGTCATTGAGAAGTGCTCTCAGCGCTATTGGGTCCACAAGAATCAACACCCCTATATCAACGGCGGTTCCGGATACCTTCACCGAGCAAGTGGCGAAGCCTCTTGGCGTACTGCCACGCGACTTCCGTGCCTCAGATCCACGCACCTCGGTCAAATAATAGGTCATCGGATTGTACCTGCCGAGCGACATGCAGCACAATTCAACGCCGCGCATAATTAAGCCACTTCCGCTCTGTTCAGAGACGGAGTCCAGCCGAAGACGGAGCAGGCTTCGAGGTCAGATGCTCGCTACCCTTGGATCCTGATCGAGCACCTAATCGGCTTGATTGTTCAAACGATTGGCTCTTGAGCTTGCAACCGTTCTCTTAAGAACGGTTGAAGCTACGCTGACGCTCTATCTGGTTCTGCCAGGTACAACCTTGCGCCTCTGTCAGCCTGGTCCACCAACGTCTGGTAACGACGCGCTAGTTCCTGATGGATTGCTGCCACGGCTTGGCGATCGGACCTCAACGCCTGCTCTCGCTCGGCACTCGCCCTCAGCCGAAAGTAATCGATATCAGTTGTTGTCACAGCCCAGTCCCCACCAGCTAGAAGCTTAACAGCAATCTCCCAGGCTAACCTTTCGAGACGCTGTTCTGATAACCGAGAGATAACACGGCCTTCCTCGCCAGACGAGTCTGAGGAGCAATCGCAAGGCGATCTGGATCAGACCGGTGCCACAGCTAATTTCTATGCGACATTAGCTCGTAACGCTGAGCCATCGCCAGGTGAGCTAAGCGAGCCTTTGGGTGCCTTGCCCGCACCGCGGCAGTAATCTCCTGCGAGGCACGGCTAGCAAAGTACGGTAAATCATCTTCGTGGATGCTGCTTGTTGCAGTGGTCACCTTAGCCAAGTTCTCAAACTCACTTGCGAGCCGAAGCAAAAGGGCCTGCTCCGGTCGTTCTCGGAACTCCATCGCCCACAATCGACAATCTTCTGCGTCATCCTTCCAAGTGCGCTGAGGCATGACATCGGTCCTAGTTGTTGAGAACGCAGCGTTATTCCTTGCGCTCTCAACACCAAGTTTCTGATCATGGTTGGCGCTGAGTTAATCGTCGCACGGGATTGAATCCAGGTAAGCGGCGGCTGCGTGATGGGGCACACTAACGAGCATAGATCATCCGCCAACGTAAGCTCGAAATTGAGCTATGCATAAGCAACTCTAGATGTGGAAGGCTTTGTCACGAGCTTAGGCTTGATCTGGAGATCACCCCGACTGAGCCTAAGCGAACTTATTGGTAGTCGGGGAAGGTGACGTCCATCGCCAGTCTCCTGATTACGTGCCGCTGCTTTGACGACCGCGCATGAGCGCACATTGCACTTGAGGGCAATCGTGACTTCGCAGCTGTGCCGATCTGAAGCAGCCAGCGCGGTGCGATGATCACGGGCTTCGTCTCTCGTTTCGGAGCCAGCGGCTATGCTTTGGTTACTGATCCAGCCTTATCTGCCTCAGGCGCTAAGCATAGATCGATCCTGACTGCAGCTTCGGAAAAACACTGTACTTTTGGGAGATGCTCACCAAGCATTCACCACCACTTGAGGAAACGATGATGGCTCGAACGGCGGAGAAGCGCGGTAAGGACGAGTCTGCCGCCGCGGAGAAGAAGGTCAAAGTGACTGGTAAGCCGGCAGGCGGAGCGCGAAGCGGATTACGACGCCCGTAACTCCATCAGGCGAACTCGCCGAGATCGTAGGCGCAAAGGGTCTGCCTCGCAGCGAGGTCGTGAAGAAGATGTGGGAGTACATAAAATGGCACGACCTTCAGGATGCGAAGGATCGGCGCCAGATCAACGCGGACGCCAAACTCCTCAAGATCTTCGGCAAAAAGTCGGTGAGCATGTTTGAGATGAATAAGCACCTGAATGCTCATCTGACTGCGCCTAAGGGCTGAATGGACGCGGTTCTAGAATGTACCGCGTCCAACATCGCCGAGCCCAGAGCCGCGTGTGTGCTGACTGTCCGCTATCCAGGTCCGTTTGCCCGCAAGCGGTTAGTCTGCTTTCGGCCAAAATCAGGACATAGGGCAGTCGATGTGCGCTAAGCGCCCACCCGAGACATTACGAGGCGTTTCGCCGCAGCTTCCGCCCCCTTCAGCGGCGAGCGCAAGATCTTACCCTCAACGTAGGGCGGTCATCAATCCTAGCCCAAGCCCAGAGCGAATTGTCAAAAAGCTCCGCTTTGCTGCACAGCGGACCTTCACGCTGGGAGAACAGACTTGAACAACCCGGACGGTAACACGGTGACGCACGCGGCATTCATTCAGCGCGCGATCATATTCATCGCCCTTGTTGCTCTCGCAGCGCTGCTATGGCGGCTGCGCGACATGCTGCTCCTGATCTTCGGGGCTTTGTTGGTTGCCGTGATCTTCCGCGCACTCGCCGATCCGCTTCAGGGCCGGCTTGGGCTCCCGCAAGGCGTGGCTCTTGGGACAACGGTTCTGCTGATCGCGGGCGGGATCGGCCTAGCGTCCTGGCTATTCGGGGGCGAGATCGCGGCGCAAGCGCGCGCGCTCGCCGACACTCTTCCCCGCGCCTGGAGCGGGTTTGAGGCGTGGATCGGCGATTTAGGATTTGGGAAGCGACTAACGGAAATGTCGCGCAACGCCACGCCTAGCGGAAGCGGCGTTCTCGCAGGCGCAGGGTCGTTCGTCACCTCGCTGGGTGCTAGCGTCGCGGACGCCGTGCTCGTGTTGGTCGGCGGCATCTACCTAGCTTCGCAACCCGAGCTCTACCGCAGCGGGCTCCTTAAGCTGCTTCCAGCTGCCCGGCGCGACGTGACGGCGGAGGCGTTCGATGACAGCGGAAGGGCGCTTAAGTCGTGGCTGAAAGGGCAGCTGATCGCAATGATTGTCGTCGGCGTGCTCGTTGGCGCTGGGCTGTGGGCACTGGGCGTTCCGCTCGCGTTCGCGCTCGGGCTGATCGCGGGTCTGCTCGACTTCGTACCGCTGATCGGTCCGATTGTTGCTGCGGTGCCCGCCTTGCTGCTCGCGCTAACTGTCGGACCCGAGGCAGCGCTATGGACGGCGGGCCTCTACCTCCTTGTTCAGCAGATTGAAGGCAACATCCTCTCGCCGCTGGTGCAGCAAAGGGCGGTCGACCTGCCTCCAGCATTGTTCCTGTTCGCGCTCTTGGGCTTTGGCACCTTGTTTGGCGCAATCGGTGTGATCCTCGCCGCGCCTTTGACCGTTGTCGTCTACGTCATGGTCAAGCGGCTATACGTCCGCGAGGCGCTAGCCACGCCCACCAAGGTGCCCGGCGAGGAAGAAGGCTGATCCGTCTGGCGCCGCTGGCGCTCGGCTGGCTGCTTCTCGTCCTGATCGCCACGCCTCCCGCGTCCGCATTGGACGCTGTGACGACAGTTCGCTTTCCTGAAGGGTCGTTTGCCGTAGTCAAAGTGGGCACTCGTGAACGTCGGGGGGAAACCAAGGCAAACCTATGCAGCAAACGTAACTGACGTATGCTAACACCGGAAATCCGGAAAAAGCGGACTTTCCGCCCTCGGCGACATTCAGCCGGTCGGGCTGCTTCACACCCAAATGTCTGCTCCTGGTGGAAAGCGGAACGGCTGCTTTAGGGTTGTCGGCGAGTGAAAGCGGACGCTCGTTCATGATCCAGCTTGGCCGCTTTGCGCGCTTTGCAGTCACTCCGAGGTGGTTGCGGGAACACTGAAAGCGGCCAATGGCGAGGTCCTGCTTGTTGGGCACCTGTGTTATTTTCCTGGGACGGCGAACGGTTTGCTGCCCCTCGCCGGCTCTCCGATTCTGACCACCTGCCGGCGCTTGATCCACGCTATGTAGCTGATTAGCCGGCCGAACGGAAGAAAGCCGGCGTGCCGCTCGACCCATCAACCGATCTGTCGAGCATCGCCAAAGCTTAACGGCAGGAGGGATCATTCTGGCATTCACCTTCGCGCTATCTGATATCCGGCAGGTGGCTGCGGATGTTGCGTGATCGGCCACACCGAAGCGCCGAAATCGGGGTCATGCTGGGCTTCGCTCTTGGCAGGCTGGCCTTTGGCATCCTGCCTCGACAAGGTCCGAGTGCCACCACATTGCGTGATGCGGCGCTTGACCGAGCTGCCCAGTCCGGGAACGCAGTTTCATGATTGTGGCATCGCCGCTTGTGCGGTTGAACTGCCCGCATCAACAACGGCGCATCGCACTTGACTTCATGCGGGTTCCGTCAGGCGTGTTCTCCTGTTAATGGCACAGCTGATGAGCCGCTGGTCATTTCTTGTCTGTGCCGTGTTGCTTGTCCTGTCCCTGTGGACGGGTGGAGTTGCGCAGGCTGCTGAGCGGCTGGAATGCATCCCAGTCGGTGCACAAGCTTTGGGCCATTACGACGGTGACCAGGATGAAACCCCGTCCAGCCCCGACAAAGGCGCTGCTCATCATCATACGGGATGCAGCGGACATCAGACCGCGGCTCCTGCCGAACTTCCCACTTTCCTTGCGCTTGGTAGTGGAAGTCTTGAGCCAGCTACTTGGCAGACGCTTGGGGTGCCTGGACTAGGGCCCGACGCCCAGCTGAGGCCCCCGACCGCCTGACGAATTCGTGCCCGCTGATGCGGGCTCGTCTTGTTCGTCAGGAGTTTCAAGCATGCAATCTGTTGCAGCCGTGGCATGGGCCACGGTGGCGTTTGTAGGGTTATCTTTCCCCGCGGCCGCCCAAGTCGGCAGTGCCGCGAGCCCTGTTGTGGGCCGCCCTTCCACTGTCTCACGCGCGGGCCCACCTTCGCCGGAGCGTCTTACGGTTCCTGTCCCGAGAACGGGCCCGCTACCGTCAGCCCTGTCTTTACCACAGGCGATAGAGGAAGCGGCTGCACGTTCTCCCGCCATCACTGCTGCACAGTCCGACGTGGCGGCAGCGGAAGCTCGCGTCCGTCAGTCTGGCTTTCGAAGCAACCCGGAGATTAGCTTCGAACTGGAGAACGTTGCTGGCACGGGCGAATTGCGAGGTGTTCGATCCGCTGAGGCGACGCTGACCGTCAACCAACGACTTGACCTGGGTGGGCGGCGGTCCGCACGCGTCGAGGCTGCTCGTGCTGCCTATGCCGTTCAGCAGGTTCGACTTGCGATAGCCATGGCAGATTTACTGCGATCCGTGCGTGAGCAGTTCGCGCGTGCGATCGCTACCCGTGAGCGGCTGGCCCAAGCAACCGAAACGGTGACGCGAGCCGGCGGTCTGGCGCGCGCAGCACGCATCCTTGTGGAGGCTGGGCGAGACCCCCCGCTTCGGGCCTTGAGAGCTCGAGCGGCCTTGACCCTGGCCGAAGCACAGCGATCGATTGCCGAAGCCGAGGAGGTAACGGCCAGAACGTCGCTTGCCGCGCTGTTCGGTATCGGAACTCCGGTTGGCAGTGTGACCAGTGGCAAGCTTGATCTGACCCCCGTCCACTTCGACCCTGCAAACAGTCTAGATGTTCGGCTCGCCGATGCTGAGCGGGTCGCAGCCCAGGCCGAGCTAAGGCAGCAGCTGACCGAGCGTAGCCTTGAACCAGCGGTTGGAGTGGGCATCCGACACGTCCGTGAGACTGGCGACTTTGGCTTGGTAGCTGGTGTCTCCATGCCGCTTCGGGTCTTCGACAAGAACCAGGGGAACATCGAAGCGGCGAGAAGCGCCCTTGCCGGCGCACAAGCGCGCCGAGCAAGCGCGCTGGCCACGACCACGGCCGGGGCGAGCAATGCCATTGCCAACGTGCAGTCCGCCCAGCGGCGGGTCGCCGCGCTTGAAGGTGCGGGCCTTGGTGAGGCTTCGGAAGTGCTCCGACTTGCACAGCGCTCCTACGCCGAGGGCCGAGCCACCCTGCTCGAACTGCTCGATGCGCAGAACGCCTACACTGCGGCCGCCACGGCGCTCACCGAAGCACGCCTTTCACTCGCTCTGGCAACCGCCGAACTCGGCCGGTTTTTCGCCGGTCAGGAACAATAACATGCAGTTCATACAATTGACCGATCGCAATCGGCTCATCGCCGGCGTTGCCGCTGCGGCTCTGGTTGCGGGCACTGGGGGCGTGCTCATCGGCCGCTCGCTGAACGATGGTCCTGCTGCAGCCTTGGAAGCGCCGGAAACGGCCCACGAAGAGGAAGGGGAGGAACACGGTCCCGAAGGCTTCGTGCCGATGACGCCTGAGCGCCTCGTCGCAAGCGGGATCGCCACGGAGCGAGCGCAGCTTGGCTCGCTGACAAGTGAAATCATCGCGCAAGCGACGGTCACAGCCCCGCCGCAAGGTCAGGCGCAGCTCACCGCTCGTGCGGATGGCGCCGTGGTGCGGATCAATAAGCGCTTGGGAGATCCGGTCGTGTCCGGTGAAACGGTGGCCTTGCTCGAAAGCCGAGAGGCTGCTGCTTTCGTTGCGGAGCGGAGTGCCTCTGCGGCACGCGCACAAGCTGCCCGGTCAGGCGCGGCACGCGAGCAGCGGCTGTTCAATGCCAAGATCACTGCCCGGCAGGACCTCGAAGCAGCCATAGCCGCTCGCCAGACCGCCGAAGCTGAGCTGCAGCGGGCAGATGCGGCGGTACGGACGTCCGGAGTCGTCGGCGGCGGCCGCTACCTCGCGGTGCGCAGCCCGATTACAGGACGGGTTACGAAAGTGGGCACCCAGCTTGGAGCCTTCGTCTCAGCGGGTGCCGAACTGTTTAACGTTTCCGACCCACAGAGCATCCAGGTCGAGGCGTCGGTGCCGGTCGGCGACGCCCAGCGCATTCGACCAGGCGACCAGGCTCAAATTGAGCTACCAAACGGCGGGTCCGTCGAAGCTCGGGTTCGCTCGGTGACGCCTGCGCTCAACTCGGAGAGCCGCGCCGCCACAGTCGTGCTTCAGCTCAACGGCGCACCGGGCGGCCTTACTCAAGGCCAGGCTGTCCGGGTTCGCATGACCCCGCGCGGTAGTGTGCAAAGTGGCATCATCTTGCCTGAGGAGGCCGTCCAGCAGATTGAGGGCCGCGACATTGTGTTCGTCCAGGCCAAGAGCGGCTTCCAGGCGGTGCCTGTGTCTGTGGGCTCACGAGGTGGTGGGCGCGTCGAGATCTTGAAGGGTCTCGAAGCCGGGCAAACGGTCGTTACCCGGAATGCTTTCGCGCTGAAGTCGCAACTGGGCGCGGGCGAAGCAGGCGAACATTGATGTCCGCTGCTGTCCCACTCCGTCCATCCCCGCACGCCGCGACGCTTGACGTCGCAGGAAGTCCCCGATGATCGAACGCCTCCTCCGAACCTCCATTCGCTACCGTTGGGCAGTGGTGGTGCTAACCGCTTTCATCGCGATCTTCGGGGTCAACCAGCTGCTTAGAGTGCCGATTGATGCGGTGCCCGACATCACCAACAAGCAGGTCCAGATCAATACTATCGCTCCTGCGCTGGGGCCCCTCGACATGGAGCGACTGGTCACCTTTCCGGTCGAAACTGCCATGGCAGGTATCCCCGGCCTGGAAAGCACGCGCTCCATTTCGCGCAATGGGTTCTCCCAGGTCACCGCCATTTTCGAAGAAAATGCGGACCTCTACTTTGCCCGGCAACAGGTCGCGGAGCGACTTACAGCTTCCTCCGAAAGCCTGCCGACAGGCGTCGAAGCCCGCATGGGCCCGGTTACCACAGGCCTCGGCGAAGTCTTCATGTATGTCGTCGAATATCAGCCAGCCGGAACACGCGGCGCACCTCGAGTTGGCGGGGGCCCCGGCCCACAGCCTGATGGCAGCTATCTCACTCCGGAAGGCGAGCGGCTGACCGATGAGACCGCTAAGCTCGCCTATCTTCGCACCGTGCAGGACTGGATACTGCGTCCGCAGCTCACGTCAGTGCCGGGTATCGCCGGCATCGATTCCATTGGCGGTTACGAAAAACAATATGTCGTTGAGCCCGATCCGTCTCGGATGGCAGGATTGGGAGTCTCTTTCACAGAGCTGGCGCAAGCACTGGAGAAAGCCAACGTGTCCGTGGGCGCCAACTTCTTCGAACGGGGAGGTGAGGCCTTCCTGGTGCGCGCCGATGGCCGCATCCGAAATCTCGACGAGATTGCTCGGGCAATCGTAGGCACGCGCGGCGGCTTGCCAGTGGCAGTTCGTGACATCGCTAACGTCCGCATCGGAGGCGACCTGCGCACTGGCGCTGCTTCTGAGGACGGCGAAGAGGTCGTAGTCGGCACAGCACTTATGCGTGCGGGCGGGAACAGCCGAACGGTCGCTGCTGCGGTTGGTGCGCGCCTTGAAGAACTAACGCGCTCGCTGCCGCCCGGGATTGTGGTGCATCCAGTGCTGGACCGCTCCAAGCTCGTTAACGCGACCATCTCAACAGTCGAGGAAAACTTGCTGATTGGTGCGCTATTGGTCATTGCCGTGCTATTCTGGCTGCTGGGCAACTTCCGCGCCGCAATCATCGCTACGCTGGTCATCCCGCTGTCCTTCCTCATGATGGCAATCGGGATGAACGCCACTGGGACGTCGGGCAATCTCATGAGCCTGGGGGCGCTCGACTTTGGCCTCATCGTTGATGGATCAATCATCATCATCGAGAACGCGTTGAGGCGCTTGGCTCAGCGCCAGCATGCCGAGGGACGACTTCTGAGCCTTTCAGAGCGCCTGGAAGAAGTGTTCCAAGCTTCGCGCGAGATGATCCGGCCAACGATCTACGGGCAAGCCATTATCTTCCTCGTCTTCGCCCCGCTGCTCACTTTCACCGGCGTTGAAGGCAAGATGTTCTCGCCAATGGCGACGACCGTCATGTTGGCACTCGCCGGTGCGTTTATCCTGTCCTTGACGTTCGTGCCGGCCATGGTGGCCCTGCTCATCCGGGGGAACGTGGACGAAAAGGAGGTGCGCGCTATTGGGTGGACCAAGCAACGCTATGCGCCATTGCTCGATCGATCTCTGGCGCGGCCGTGGCCGGTGATCGGCGTTGGCGTCGGGATCTTCGCCGCCGCCGCCCTGCTTTTCAATCAGCTCGGGCGCGAGTTCATCCCGCAACTCGATGAAGGCGATGTCGCCATCCTCGCCGCACGCATCCCGTCCACCTCGCTTGACCAATCGATGGAATTCCAGCGCCGGATCGAACGCGCCATAGCAAGCCTGCCAGAGGTCGAGCACATGTTCGCAAAGACGGGCACAGCTGAGGCAGCGCTTGACCCGATGCCGCAGAACATTTCGGATTCGTTCGTCATACTGAAGCCAAAGAAGGATTGGCCGACAGGCGTGGACAGCAAGGAAGATGTCATCGAGCGGATCGAGGCCAAGCTCGAGCCGCTGGTTGGCAATGCTTACGAGATGAGCCAGCCCATTGAGCTCCGCTTCAATGAGCTGATTGCAGGAGTTCGCAGTGACGTCGCCGTCAACATCTACGGCGACGACCTCGACGAGCTTGGACGGGTGGGGAAGCAGGTCGCGTCTGTCCTCGGGACCGTGCCAGGTGCGGCTGACGTGAAGGTGGAGCAGACCGAAGGCTCACCGACACTCGACGTCCAGTTCGACCGCGATGCTATCGGTCGTTATGGGCTCACGCTTGAGGAAGTAACGGACACTGTCGCGGCGGCGCTCGGTGGGCGTGAAGCAGGGATTGTGTTCGAAGGCGACCGACGCTTCGATGTCGTAGTTCGCATGCCCAACGGGGCGCGAAGCGACTTGGAGGCAATCGGAGCCTTGCCGGTGAAGGTCGAGAACGGCGGCAACAATCTCACCGTGCCGCTCCGGCAACTCGCGCGCTTTAGTTTCACCGAGGGTATAAATCAGGTCAGCCGTGAAAATGGGAAGCGGCGAGTTGTCGTGCAGGCTAACGTCCGCGGCAGCGACCTTGGCTCGTTCGTCTCCGAGGCTCGAAACAAGGTCGCTGAACAGGTTCGGCTCCCTGCGGGAACACTCGTGGAGTGGGGCGGCCAGTATGAAAACCTACAAGCCGCCTCGCGCCGCCTGTCTATTGTGGTGCCGGCGGTCTTCGCCTTGATCTTCCTGCTGCTCTACCTCGCCCTTGGGAAGGTGAAGCCCGCGCTTGCCATCTTCTCGGCCATTCCGCTCGCGCTCGCAGGCGGCGTGTTCGCGCTGGCTCTCGCCGGTTTGCCATTTTCAATCTCGGCAGCCGTGGGCTTCATCGCCTTGTCGGGCATCGCGGTGCTGAACGGTCTCGTGCTGATGAGCTCGGTCGAGGACCAACGCGCGGCAGGCGTGCCGCTGGAGGTAGCAATCCGGGAGAGCGCACTCACTCGCCTGCGGCCCGTGTTGATGACCGCCCTCGTGGCCTCGCTCGGCTTCGTGCCAATGGCGCTTGCTACAGGCCAAGGCGCGGAGGTGCAGAAGCCGCTCGCAACCGTGGTCATCGGCGGCCTGATTACCTCAACCGTGCTGACGCTGTTGGTGCTGCCCGCAGTGGCTAAGTTGCTGCTGCGTGCTGGCCGGCAAAAGTCTGTTGGCGTCAACGACGTCCGAGAACAGGTTCTCCCCCAACCACAACCGGGCCCAGTCTAAGAATGGAGACGCATCTCATGATCAATCGTCGAAGCGCCGTTGGCATCATCCTGGCGGCCTTGCCAGTGGCTGCCTGGTCCCGACCGACCAAGGCCGCCAGACTGACTGTCTACAAGTCGCCATCGTGTGGCTGCTGCGGAGCATGGGTCGAACATCTAAAGGCGAGCGGTTTTGCTCCCACCGTCAAGAACATGGACGATGTTGGACCAGTTGCGACGAAGCTTGGAGTGCCGACTGAGCTGCGCTCCTGTCACACGGCGACGATCGGCGGCTACTTTATCGAAGGCCATGTGCCGGCCGCCGACATCCGCAGGCTGCTGCGCGAGCGTCCAAGGGCTCGAGGTTTGTCTGTTCCAGGCATGCCGATGGGCTCGCCCGGGATGGAGCAAGGAAACCGGAAGCAGCCTTACAACACCATGATCATCGACCAGCGCGGGACGGCTCGTGTCTTCGCTCGCCACAATCAAGCTTGAAGAAGGCAATGTCACCCAATCGACTGCGATCTGGCCGTTCGAAATTGACATGCTGCCGGCATGAAGCTGCAAGCACGAGATAGAGAGCGGACAGGATGACAGCACAAGCAGGCGAGCACCGCCACGGCCAAGCGCCAGCCGAGGTCGGACATGCACATGGCGGCCATGGTCATGACCACGCTCCGAAGGACTTCGGCAGGGCATTCGCGATCGGCACGGCCCTCAACCTAGCGTTCGTCATAGTCGAGGCCGGCTACGGAGTCGCAACAGGCTCCATGGCCCTGCTGGCGGACGCTGGGCACAACCTTAGCGATGTCGCGGGCCTTCTGATTGCTTGGGGAGCTTCCTCGCTCGGACGGGTGACTCCAAAAGGTCGCTACACTTACGGTTTCCGTAGCTCGACCATTGTGGCGGCGCTGCTGAATGCCCTGCTGCTAATCGTGGCCATCGTGTGGATTGCGGTGGAAGCCGTCCAGCGTTTCTTCGAACCTCAACCTGTCGCCGGCGGTACGGTCATGATCGTTGCCGCAATCGGCATCGTCATCAACACCGCCACGGCTCTGCTTTTCGTTTCCGGTCGCAAGAACGATATAAACATCAGGGGGGCGTTCCTCCACATGGCAGCTGATGCCGGCGTTTCCGCTGCTGTCGTGATCGCCGGCTTCTTCATGTTGCGAACCGGTCTGGCCTGGATCGATCCGCTAACGAGCTTGCTGATCGTGGCGGTGATTGCCTTCGGAACCTGGGGCCTCTTGCGTGACTCGGTGAACATGATCCTGCACGCTGTGCCTCGGGGCATTGATCCGACCTCGATTGCAGCTTTCCTGCTTGGAAGCAAAGGCGTGCAAAGCATTCACGACCTGCACATCTGGCCAGTGAGCACGACGGAAACGGCGCTGACCGTGCATCTGCTTGTTCCCAGCGGCTACCCCGGAGACGCATTTACCGCCGGACTAAGCGCTGCACTCAAAGACAGGTTCGGGATCGATCACGCGACCATACAGATCGAGACCGATGCGCGACTGTCGTGCGAACTCGAGCCTGCAGACAAGCTTTGACCTTCGATGCTGATGATCCAGTGGCGCACAGATGTAGCGCTTGGACAAAGGAACTCGATGCCGAGTTAAGAACTCGCATCTTGGCTCGGCAGCGGGTCGGCGAGATTGCCAAGGCCATGGGCCGAACAGCCGACGGAATCCGCGGGCGGTCGGCAGCGTTGCGCATTTCTTTGCCGTCATCGCTTCGGCCTTGGCGTCAGTTTCCCGGGCCCAACCGCCATGTTCCTGCGCCTGATGACACTGCGTAGCTAAACCTGGCGCAGGAGCAACGGAGCGCTAACCTTTGATAGTGCCTTCCTGCACACCCCCGCCGTGAGTTCAAGCGCAGCCCGGCCGCTTTTTAAATACCGGGCCAGCTGAAGGTCTGCTTTCTTGGCGTGCGTGCCTATAGCCTGCCCGTCCGCTGTCCGCCAGAGACCTTCATTCGGAGGCCCTTAGCTGCTTCTTAGCTTCGGTCGTTCGGTCATGCCAATCGTACGGCTGATGCCGGCTTGATCGGCCACGGTGCAATGGCTTGACAGTTGATAGCGACAATCCGCTTGAGGTCCGCAGACGCAAAAGGCGCCCTCGGAAGTCGGCTGCCTTTATAGAAAGGCTCAGCCCTTCTCGGCCGCCAGGTGTGGGACACCAGCGCGTTGGCGTGACCGTGACCCATGCCGTGGTCGTTCTTCAACATGGCAAACAAATTCATGTGCTTCGCCGGGAGCTTCTGACGCACAATCTCCTGCCATTCGAGAATCGGCCGGCCATACTTCTTCTCATTTGAGGCGAAGTAGGATGCAGGTCCTTCTACTGGTTCGTCTGCCATGTGTTGTCACGATCCAAGATCTGCAGACTGGTAGTATAATCGCCGGTCGATCGACGAACCGAAAGGGGGCTTGCACAAGCTCCAAGCCTATGTCGACTGCCCACGATCAGGGCATACCTTGCCGGGCAGATTCATGTAGGGAGACCTATAACCCGCCGTTCGATGCGGCATGTTGGCTCCTCACTTTTGCTCTTCGTTCTGCACTTCATCACGGCTTGCTTGCTTGATCGGCTTCCTTGTTTTCCGTAACTTGCATGAATATCAGCTAAGCAGGACTAGGAAGGCTGATGGACTTGGCAATCGAGAGCGGTTTAGATGTCAAACATGAAGCCTGCACAAATGCCACGGCGCTGTTCGCAGGTCCTGGCGAGGTTCGAATGCTCGCTCGACAACTGGACTGGTCGAATAGCCCCCTTGGTCCGACCGAAGGTTGGTCTGCCGCGCTCCGGACTGTGGCCCGGACAATGTTCGATTCTCCCTTCCCAATCTGCCTTTGGTCGGGCCCCGATTATGCTCTCGTCTACAACGACGCTTACCGCAGGATATTAGGTGCCAAACATCCTGCGGCACTGGGACAATCCGGCTGCAGCGTTTGGGCTGAGATCTGGGGGGAGCTTCAACCCCAGTTTGATGGCGTGCGGGCAGGAGGCGATCCAATCTACTTCGAAGATGCCCCGTTCGTCATGGCTCGGCTCGAAGGTGGCGGAACCGAAACCGCCTGGTTCAACTACTCGCTTTCTGCGCTTCGGGATGAAGACGGAAGCGTAGCTGCGGTTCTCAATATTTCTCCTGAAACAACTGGCCGCGTGCTCGTTGAGCGCCGCCTGAGTGAGGAGCAAGCTGCGCTTGCCATGAGCGAGGCCCAGTTTAGAACGTTCGCTCAAGCGATGCCGAACCACAGCTGGACGGCCCGGCCTGATGGCAATCTTGATTGGTTCAATGAGCAGGTATGCTATTACAGCGGGAGGAGCGAGAAGGAGCTTGTCGGCACCGACTGGGGCAAGATCGTGCACCCGGAAGATTTCGACGAGGCGGCAGGCCGATGGGCCGCAGCTCTTTCGTCGGGCGAGAGATACGAGACTGAGTTTCGGATTAAACGCGCCGATGGCGAGTATCGTTGGCACCTCACCCGGGCCCTGCCGATCAAGGACGATAATGGTACTATTGTCCGCTGGGTCGGTACTAATACTGACATCCATGAGCAAAAGCTGAGCCAAGCCGAGAGCGCGGCCGACCGCAATCGGCTGTGGACTTTGTCACAAGATCTTATGCTCGTCTGCGATTTAGAGGGCGTAATTACGGCGGTTAACCCAACTTCGCACCGCATGCTGGGGTGGACCGAGCAGGAGATGATAGGACATAGGCTTAGCGAATTCATTCACCCCGAAGATCTCGCGGTTACAGCTGCAGAGATGGAGAAGCTCAGCCAAGGTGTGACGACGTTGGCGTTCAATAATCGTTACCGAACCAAGCAGGACGACGGCTACCGCCTGCTGGCTTGGTCGGCCGTGCCGGACAGTGATCGGATTCACGCGGTCGGTCGCGACATAACGGCGGAGGCCCACGCAACGGAAGCGCTTGCGAAAGCCGAAGATGCTCTTCGTCAGGCGCAGAAGATGGATGCCATCGGACAGCTTACGGGCGGTGTCGCCCACGACTTCAACAATTTGCTTACCGTCATCCGAGGATCGGTGGACTTATTACGACGGGACAATCTCGCTGAGGACAAGCGCACGCGCTACATCAATGCGATTGGCGACACAGCGGACCGTGCCGCGAAGTTGACGGCTCAGCTTCTTGCATTCGCTCGCCGGCAAGCTCTGAAAGCCGAAGTGTTTGATGCTGGTTTCTCGCTGGAACAGGTCGCTCCAATGATACGCTCTATGACGGGTTCGCGCATCGTGCTCGACGTCAAGGTGCCAGAGGAGCCATTCTTCATCGAGGCTGATCGGACTCAGTTCGACACCGCCATCGTTAACATGGGGATCAACGCCCGCGACGCGATGAGCGGCGAAGGTAGGCTCACCATCGCTACTGGGCCAGTCTCAGGTATTCCGGCCATCCGGGAACAGCCCGCGAAAGCCGGAGACTTCGTGGCTTTCACCATTGCGGACACGGGAAGCGGCATGCTGCCTGACGTGCTTGACCGCATCTTCGAGCCTTTCTTCACGACCAAGAGCGTCGGTAAAGGTACGGGGCTCGGGCTTAGCCAGGTAATCGGCTTCGCTAAGCAATCCCGCGGCGATATCCGGGTCGATAGCATCTGCGGTAAGGGCACGACCTTCACTTTGTACCTGCCGCGAGCCTATCCTGATGGCATCGAAGATGCCGAGTCGCCTATGGACGAGAACCTTAGCGGGGACGGACTGTGCGTGCTCGTGGTCGAAGACAATGAGCAGGTTGGCGAGTTCGCGACCGGCGCACTAACGGTAATGGGCTACGAGACCGTCCTCGCGAAGGACGGCCAAGAAGCCCTTCGTCTGCTCGGCGAATATCACAACCGTTTTCATATCGTATTTTCTGATGTGGTAATGCCGGGCATGGACGGCATCGAACTTGGCGCCGAAGTGCGTCGACTGCATCCGAACGTGCCTATCATCCTGACCAGCGGCTACAGCCATGTGCTCGCGCAAAACGGGCAACATGGCTTCGAATTGCTGCACAAGCCTTACTCCGTCGAACAGCTCTCGCGTGTATTGAGGAAGGCGGCAGCTTGGAGAAAAACTAATTGGTAGTGCCTCCACTTGCGTCCGGAGTCGGAACTATCAGCAGCTTTGGTCGAGATTGCTCCCAATTATCAGGACAGGGTCTGCCGTTGGCACCACCTTTTTACGGCAACGAAGACCCAAAAGCGGACGTTTGAAGACAGCTCATTGCTGCCCGTAATCTGCCTTTGTTCATCGGTAGTCGATAGCGGCAAGTGGCTGCTAGCCAACGGTCAGCAACGCGCCGCTGGACGCGGACGTTCGTCGTTCATTCGATCACTGTCCGAATTGCCCCTTAGCAGACAAGAGAGCCTGCGCCTTTGGATTGGCATCGTCGAAGCAATGGGTCGGGCTGCCTGACTTAAACTCTGATCTTCATGCAGCCGGGGCCAAATCCTCGGGAGGTTCCTCAAACACCTCCAAGGCCTCCGGCCGAGCAAGCGAATCATCTCCCGCAAAATGTGCCAGCAGGTAAGCCACAGCCTGGGCCATTTCGAGGGCACTGTAGGGCTTGGGCATCGATCCGATGGCAACCGTCTGGGCAGAATGCGCTCGACTCACCTGACCACTGATTAGCAGAACCGGAATATCTAGATCTTTCAGCATCTTCGCTAGTTCAATGCCATCCTGCCGGCCGCCTAGCTGAATGTTGACAAGCGCGAGGTCCGGCGCACTTTTGCGAGCGACAGCTACCGCTGCTTCAGGTCGATCCGTCAAGTCAAGGATTTGATAGCCAGCTCGTTCGAGTTCATCGCGGAGCGTCATGGCTACGAGGGCTTCGTCCTCCACGATCATCAACGTCTTCTTGCGCCAATTCGTGACGAACTCGCTCTTTATTAGCGCAACTTGGGTATGTTCGACCGAAATCGTCGTGCCAGCCGCCGCTGGCACGACATCGATCGTAGCTTGGAGCTGGCCGGCTAACGCCTTAACGATGCTCGTTCCGAGGCCCGTGCGAAGCAAGGCTGGATCGGTAGGCATGCCAACTCCATCGTCTTTGACGATCAGGGTCCAGTTGGGGCCTTGGGCCTGATAGACGATGTCGATTTGGCCTGCACGCTCGTTTGGGAAAGCATATTTTAGGGCGTTGGTGACCAGCTCGGTGACAATCAAGCCGAGGCTGACGGAAATGCGAGAAGGAACAGAGTCACCCGCCATTACGACAAACGCGACCTTTTGTGTTTCGCCGATCATCGCAGCCGCCATGCTGGCGCAGAGACAATCAAAGTAAGTTTGCAGATCGACGCTTTGATCCCCGTCTTCCGAAGTTGAAAGTTGTCGCTCAAGCGCTGCCACGGACATAACGCGATTGTGAGCGGCCGTGAGGGTGCTCCGGGTCTCCGCGGACTTGGTTCGCCCGGCATTCTGAAGAAGGACGGCGGAAACAATCTGAAGGCTGTTGGAGACGCGGTGCCGAACCTCGCGAAGCAGGACGTTCAGTCGCTCGATAGCTTCATCTTTTAAACGTTCACTGGCGCGAGCATCCGTGACATCTGCAATGGCAACAAGAAGGCGTGGAAGGCTAAGGTCTTCATAAGCGAGCAACCTTGCGTGGATGCAAAGACAGCGAGACTCTACTTCAGGCCGCTCGAGTTCTGCCTCCAATGCCGAGGCTTGAGGCGTGCCCGTTGCAATCGCAGTGAGAAAGACACGAAGCTGTGGAAGGTCCCACTCTCCGGCACCCAGCTTAAACAGCGACATGCCCAAAGCTGTCTTCGGATCGATCCGAAAAGCCTCACAGAAAGACTGACTCGCTCCTGCAAGGCGCAAGTCGCCATCGAGCAACAGCAGGGGCGTCGGCGACGAATCGATTATTGCCATCGTCAGGCTTAAGGCTGGGTCGTCGCTTTCAGTCGGGAGCCGGGTAGACATCACATACCCCTTCTTGGAAAACCGGCGGTCTGCGGTGCGAAAGCCAGTGACCGAATACGCGTTATCGTGCGCGATCCCAAGGCGTTAGCATAGGTTACCACGCCGCCACGACTCTATTCGATCGCCGTAGATGGCTCACGTCCCGATTTCCGCATTCTTCAGAGCGGACATAACCAGCAATGCGGTGATGATAAGGAGGGCCGCCGAAGCCTGCGGTGCGTAGCGGCGGACTTTGGAGACATGGTGGGTCTCCGTGGGTCTAGTCTAAGAGCGCTTCAATGCACGCTGGGCACGTCGCCGAAGCGGAAGCTCGACGCGGTGATCCCGCCGAACAAATCCTTCTGGTGGTAAACCAGCGCGCCGCTTTCTTGCCCGGCTGCGCCCACCACCGCCATCAAAGGGATGAGGTGATCCTCTTTCGGGTGGGCAGCGCGGGCGAGCGGGGCCTGTTCCCAGTGGAGCAGGCGATCGGTTCGCTCATCGGAGACCGCACCGATCAGCGTTTGCTGGAGCCAAGCATCGAACTGGCGTGAGGGTTCGATCCCGGCCGATCCGCGGAGCTCCCGAAGATTGTGGTAGCTGAGGCCGCTGCCGATGATCAGCACGCCTTCGTCTCGCAGCGGTGCCAGTAGGCGGCCGATCTGCAGGTGAAGCGCCGGGTCGTAGCTGCGTTCGATTGACAGCTGGACCAGTGGGATGTTCTCCTCCGGGTACAACGGCTTCATGATGCTGAAGGTGCCGTGGTCATAGCCACGCTGCGGGTCGAGCCGCGCATCCACGGCACCCGCGCCGAGCAGTTCCTGCACACGCTTGGCGAGTTCGGGCGACCCCGGGCTCGTGTAGCGGATGTGGTAGGTGTGTTCGGGGAAACCTGAGTAGTCATAGACCATCCCGGGGTGCTCGCCCGACGAGATGGCGAAGCCTTGCTCCTCCCAGTGGCCGGAGATGACAAGCACCGCACGCGGCGCGTCGTTCAGCTCCCGGCGAATGTCGAGCAGCGACTGCTCCAATTGGTCGAACGCCCGGCGGAACGGGCCGTCTAGATAAGGCCAGGGACCGCCACCGTGGCTTAGGAAGTAAGTGGGGATGCGAGTGCTCATCGTCTTGCTCCTGAGATTCGGGTCTAGCGCCAGCCGAAGGGCAGTGGCGCTTCGCGAAAAGCAAAGCGGTCTAGGTGGCTGGCGACAGCGCCCTTCACACCCTCGAGCTGCGCCGCCTCCGAGGCCTCGACCCGGACCTCTAAGGCCGTGCCGCTGGCATACATTCTCACGACGGCGTCGCCGGCAAAGCTGCTCCCCTTCAGGTCTCGGGGAAAGGTGATGCTGCCCGTGGTCGGCGTGAATTCGACGTGAAACCTGTGCGACCAGTGCTTGGCAAGCTGCTGAAGGTAGCAACTGGCGCTGGGGGTCGGAACAGCAGCAATCGCAAGATGGTGGTTCATGAAGGGCTCTCCAGTTTCAAGCTGTTGAACTGGGAGATAGGCTGGACATTACCTCGGCAGAAGAGATAAAAGAACGATGATACCTATCTGTTTGGGAGATGGTTCATGTTGGGGACCTTGACCCTCGACCAACTGCGGGTTCTGGTCACCATTGCGGACACGGGCAGTTTCTCCGCTGCCGGGCGCAAGCTCCAGCGGGCGCAATCCGCGATCAGTCATGCTGTCCAATCCCTCGAGCAATCCCAGAGGATTAAACTGTTCGACCGCGCCGGCCGAGCTCCGGTGTTGACTGAGGCCGGACGAGCCCTGGTGTCCCAAGCCCATCAGGTGCTTCGTCAAGCCGAATTGTTTGAACGCACGGCGAGCTCGATCGCAGAAGGGCTTGAGCCCGAGCTCACGTTCGCGGTGGATAGCATGGTCCCGACGCGCCCGGTCATCGAGGGCTTGGCTACGCTACAAAAGCGCTTCCCCGACCTTGCAGTTACCCTTTTCACCGAGGTTTTGGGAGGTGCGGAGCGCCGTGTCCGAGCGGGCACGGCGACGCTCGGGCTTTGCGTCATGCATCCCAATCAGGCGCAAGATCTGCAAGCCTATGAGGTGACTTCCATCGAACTTGTTCCAGTGGCGGCGCCATCGCACCCACTTGCCGCCGAAACGCGAAAGCTGGGGCGAGAGGTCCTTGCCGAGCATGTGCAGTTGGTGCTGACCGATCCCGAGAACAGCGGCGGACCAAGCTACAGCGTCGTCAGCCCGCGCATCTGGCGCTTCGTGGATCTGGGGCGGCGGCTTGATTTCCTGCTCGCTGGCTTTGGCTGGGCCACGATGCCTCTGCACATGGTCGAGCTTCACTTGGCCGCCGGCGAGCTTGAGCGATTGCCAGTCGACGATCCCGCAGTGCTACCCGGCGCGATCCCCATTTATGCCGTTCACCAGCGCAACCGTCCACTCGGCACTGCCGCCAGGAACCTGCTCGGCCTGCTCAAAACAAGTCGTTCGTAAGAAGCAATGGCGGTGCGGCACGGCGGTGTCGGCCGCACCGGGCCGGGCTGACCTCCCATTGATTGAGCTGGGTGTCACCAAGTGCAGTCGAGCGCTGCTCGTTACCAGACGCGTCCAATTGAACGTGAACGAGCGTCTGCTTCCACGACTCCGGTCACCAGCAGCGGACATTCCGCATTCGGCCACAAGTGGACATCGAGCAGGGGACGTCTGCAAATCGCCCGAATGTCGGCGAGCTTCCAAGAAGCAGCTTTCCGTATCAGCTAGATCGGTTAACGACACCCGGCGGCCGCCATCGTCGCCTCTGCGTCTCGTACGCTTTCATTGCCAATCAGGTATTACAGTATTCTGTCCGGTTGGCGTCTGCGCCTCTCTACGCGCTAAGACCCCTTTTCAATTGCGGCGATGATTGCGGCCGAAGCTTGAGGAGCGTCCCCTTTGACCCGCCGCAGCAAGATTGCCTGGATCAGCGTCACGCTCATCCTGTCCATGGGACTGATCTACTTAATCTACATGAGGTTGACTGCCGAGGAAGAAGGCGGTGGGTCCGGCGGGGGGCGGCCGGTCGAGGTCACAGTCACAACAGCGCCTGCGCGAGGCATCACTCTGACTCGAACGATCGAAGGCGTGGGGGACGTGCTCGCCGCCGAAGCCGTGACGGTGACCGCCGAAGCCGCGGGACGGGTGGCGGCGATCAACTTCGCCGAAGGCTCGAACGTAGCTCAGGGCGCGGTACTCGTGCGGCTCGATGCCGAGCAGGAGTCTGCCGAGGTTGCCACGCGGACAGCGGAAGCGGCGGAGCTTAAGGGCCGCCTCGGGCGCTTGCAGCGGCTCGTCGGGGAAGGCGCGATACCGCGGGGTGATGTCGCTGATCTCGGCCGCAACGTCGAAGCTGCAAACGCCCGTATTGCATCGGCGCGTACCGTAGTCGCGGACACTTTGATCCGTGCACCGTTTGCGGGTACGTTGGGCTTGCGCCAGGTGAGCGTCGGAGCATTCGTGCAGCCGGGTACGGAGTTGGTCACGCTCGACCGGCTCGACAGCGTCAAGCTGCGATTTGCTGTACCCGAAAGCTCGCTCGGGCGGGTTCGGGTTGGATCTTCGGTCGAAGTGCGTAGTCCTGCGTTTCCGAAAGATGTCTTCCGCGGACGCATAACGGCTTTCGCTTCGCGGCTTGATCCATCGCTTCGCACGCTGACAGCCGAGGCGCGACTTCCTAACCCGGGACGGCGTTTGCGACCAGGCATGCTGGGAAATGTCACCGTGTCTGCGGAAACGGTGCAGGCGGTGGTGATCCCCGCAATAGCGCTGCAGGTGCGCGGTGCGACGCAGTTTGTCTACCGCATCGACCGCGGCTGTGCGGTCCGCTCCGAAGTCGCAATAGGCCAGCGCGAGCCCGATGGTGTCGAGATCCTACGCGGACTGAAAGCCGGCGACCTGGTCGCCACTGAAGGTTTTGATAATCTTTCCAGCGGCACGCCCGTGATCGACAAACGGGTCACGGCTCAGCGCGCACGCGGATCGGCTGAACAAAAGGGTGGCAAAGGCGGAGGCGAGGCGGCGAAGGGCGCGGAAAGGAGCGACAAGGATAAGGAGCGCGAGAATAGCCTTACGAAGCGATGCCGCCAGATCGCCGACGGACTTGGCGATAACGCACCCCGCGGCGGAGAGGCGTCTCGTGCCAGATAGTGCGCGCTCAGTTTTTTCGCTCGCGGTCGAACGTCCGATTTTGGCTGTTTCGATCAACCTGCTGCTGATCGCGCTTGGGTTGGCCGCGATCTTCACGCTGCCAGTTCGTGAATACCCTGACATTGATCCGCCCACAGTGTCCGTGCGCACCTCTTACGTGGGCGCGCCGGCAGAGATCGTCGAGCGCGAGATAACGAAACTGATAGAGGAGAATCTGTCCGGCATCGCGGGCATTCGGCAGATCTCTTCGACCAGCCGCAACGAAGCGTCGTCGATAAACATCGAATTCCAGGCCGGCGTGGACATCAACGACGCCGCTTCGGACGTTCGCGACAAGGTGTCGTCCGTGCGTGGCCGCTTGCCCGACGACGTCGAAGAACCGGTGATTGAGAAGGCCAATGCGGACGATCAACCGATGATGTGGATCACCATGCGGTCGAACGAACTGAAGCCGCCCGAACTGACCGATCTTGCCGACCGGCTGATCGTCGATGCGATTGGCGTCGTTGATGGCGTCGCGCGCATTCAGGTGGGCGGGGAGAAACGCTATGCGATGCGGGTCTGGCTAGACCGGCGCGCAATGGCGGCGCGCAACGTGACGCCGACCGATGTAGTGACGCGGCTGCGCGCCGAGAATGTTGAAATCCCAGCCGGGCGGCTGGAGACGGGTCGGCAGGAAATTGGCCTGCGTGCCGAAACGCGTTTCACGTCGGCCGAAGAGTTTGCGGAGCTCACCATTCGCAACGTAGGCGGCACTCGCGTGACGCTCGGCGACGTCGCGCGAGTGGAAGTAGGTCTCGTCGAATATCGCAGCGGGCTGCGCTCGAACGGACGGGACGCGATTGCGCTGGGAATCATCCGGCAATCGAATGCTAATACATTGTCCGTTGCCTCTGGCGTGCGCGCGGAGATCGAGCAGGTGCGAGAGTCCTTGCCAAACAGCGTCACCATGTCCGTCGATTATGATGAATCGGAATTCATCCGCGAAACGCTGATCAACGTTGCCACGACACTCGCGCAAGTGATCGCAGTTGTCGTTCTTGTCATCTACCTTTTTCTGGGCAGTTGGCGCGCGACCTTGATACCGGCGGTGACCATTCCGGCGTCGATCATCCCAGCTTTCTTGATTGCGCTCGCGCTGGGCTTTTCATTGAATGTTCTCGTCATCCTAGCAGTCATCCTGGCCATCAGCCTGTGCACTGACGACGCGGTCGTCATCGTCGAGAACATAAAGCGGCGGCAGGCGGCGGGCGAACCGGTCCTTATCGCGTCCGCGCGGGCGACTCAGCAGGTCGGCCTTGCAACGTTCGCATCGGCCGCCGTGCTGATCGCTGTGATTCTCCCCCTGGGTTTCATCTCGGGCAATGTCGGGCGTCTCTTCCAGGAATTTGCGGTCGTCTTGGCCGCGATCGTGGCATTCTCTACGTTTTCCGCGCTTAGCTTGTCGCCGATGCTCGCGAGCAAACTGTTTGCAAAAGAAGAGAAACCAAGCCGCATCAACCATTGGGTACAGGAGCACCTGGACCGTCTTGGCAAACGCTATCGTAGCGTTCTCGAAGGTGCAGTAGCGCGTCCTTGGATCCCACTTGCTGCGGCAATGCTCTTGGTTGCGTTGGGCGGGCTCTCCTTCATTGGCACGTCGTCGGAAGTCGCACCTGAGGAAGACCGCGGGTCTTTGCGGGTTCGCATCACGGGTCCGGAAGGTACGTCCTTTGAGTACACACGTGACAAGGTCGTCGAGATCGAAAAGCTGCTGCAGCCGTTCATTGCGGCCGCTCCAGACCAAGATGGCAAGCGCCCCGAAGGGTCTGAGACAAAGCCGATCGCAAGCATCCTGTCGATCGTCTCGCCAGGTTTTGGCGGCGCGAGCAGCGCCAACAGCGCATTTATCATCGTCCGCCTTACGCCTTGGGGCGAGCGGGAGATATCCCAGCAGGAGTTTCAGCAAACGCTGACTCGCCAGTTGCGTAGCGTGACTGGCGTACGAGCGGTCGCCACCGGTGCCGCCACCTTGGGCCAACGGCGGCGTGGGCAACAGCTTCAGTTCGTCTTAAGCGCTGTCGATCGCTCCGAAGTGCGCGGCTGGGCGGAAGGGCTGCTCGAGGACGCGGAAAGCGTCGATGGCTTGACCAACCCCGAACTCGACTACAAGGACACGCTCCCGCAATTGTCGATCACAATTGATCGCTTACGGGCGGCCACATTGGGGGTTGATGCTCAGGCGATAGGAGATGCGCTGCAGGTCATGTTCGGATCGCTCCAAGTGACGCGCTATGTCGATCGCGGGGAAGAGTACGACGTCATTCTTCAAGGGCTGACAGAAGACAGGCGCACCGCCGATGACCTTGGAAATGTTTTCGTAAGAACACAGGGTGGCGAGCTGATCCCGCTCTCGTCAGTGGTCAAGCTCGACGAAGAGGGGACGGTGCGCGAGTTCGGACGCCTTGACCGCCTCGCCGCGATTACGTTGGAGGCGGGCCTGTCGCCAGGCGTGTCGCTCGGGGACGCTCTGACTCAACTGGAGGAAATCGCCGCGGATACTCTGCCAGGTGAGGCGCAGATTGGGTACAAGGGCGAAGCGCTCGAGCTGCAGGAGACAGGCGGTTCGCTGTACCTAATTCTTGCGCTCGTCCTGGTGCTCATGTTCTTCGTCTTGGCCGGACAATTCGAAAGTTTCATACATCCTCTCATCATTCTCATCTCGGTGCCGATGGCGCTTGCAGGAGGCTTGGGCACGATGTGGCTTGCAGGGCTCACGCTTAACATCTACACGCAGATAGCCCTGATCTTGCTTGTCGGGCTTGTCGCGAAGAACGCCATTCTGCTGGTTGAGTTCTCTAACCAACTGAGGTCGGGCGGTAAGGAGCCTCGTGAGGCCGCCTTGGACGCCGCAGGGCTGCGCCTCCGCCCGATCCTCATGACGAGCGTCGCGACGATCATCGGCGCGGTGCCGCTGATGCTAGAAACAGGCGCTGGGGCAGAGGCGCGGTTCACGATCGGGCTCGTCACACTTGGCGGGCTGACGGTCGGCACGCTTCTAACGTTGTTCCTTGTGCCGACTGCGTACATCATGCTGGGCAAGTACACGTCCGCACCTGACGCGCTGGTCAAGGAAGTTGCGAAGCAAGCGGAAGAGAACCCTGATGACGAGGGCATCGGCGAAGAAGGAGCGGAACCGGGCAAGCGCGGGCCCGAGCCGCAGCCCGCATGAAGTGGCGTGCGGTTGTTTTGCTGGCCGCGGTGGGCGGGTGTAGCCAGGCGGTGACGTACGAGCGCCCAAGTTCGGTGTCCGGGATCGCAGGTCTCGCTTATCCCGCCGAGATGCGGAGTGAAGGCGTCGAGCGGCCGGCAAGCGAGATCCCGTGGCGCGAGTTCTTCGCCGATCCAAGACTAAAGGTGCTGATAGCGAACGCGCTGGAGAGCAACCGCGATTTAGTGGTGGCGAGTGCGCGCATCGACGAAGCCCGCGCGCAGTACCGCATCGTACGTGCCGACCTTCTGCCCACTGTGGATGCTCGGGCGAGCGCGCGGTACGGCGGGACGATCGGCGGCTCAAGCGGTGGTGGCACGGCTGGAGGTACGGGTGGAACGACGCCGGCGACGCCCAACGATCCAACCAACCCTACAACCCCCGCCGTTCCTGGTGATAACGGCGCGGGTGCGACGGGCGGCAGCACAAGCGGAAGCGGCGGTCGGTACCAAGTGTCTGCGGTGGCCTCATACGAACTCGACTTTTGGGGTCGCGTCCGGTCACTTAATCGAGCCGCTCGCGCATTGTATCTCCAATCGGTCGAAGCCCAGCGCGCCTTCCGTCTGACGCTGATTGCCGATGTGGCCGAAGCGCATCTGGTCGACCGCGAGCTGGCTGAGCGCATCGCACTGGCAACCGTGGCGGTGCGCAGTCGCGAACAATCGCTGCGGATCGCCACCCGCCTGTTCGAGGAAGGCGAAGGCTCGAGGCTCGAGATCGAGCAAGAGCGATCGCTGCTGACCGACGCACAAGGACAGCGCGCGGACCTGCAACGGCTCGAACTGCAGAACCGCAACCTTCTCGCGCTCCTCGTTGGTCGTCCTCTGGATAACACGTTGCCCCGGCCGCGCCCCCTGGCGGGGCAGGGCATCTTGGCCGCCATCCCGGCGGGACTGCCGTCCGACCTCCTTTATAATCGACCGGACATCATCGCATCCGAACAAGGGTTGCGCGCCGCAACCGCCGATGTGGGCGCTGCCCGCGCAGCCTTTTTCCCGCGGATCGCGCTGACGGGATCGCTAGGCCTTTCGAGCGATAGCCTAAGTGGACTGTTCAGCGGCGGTCCAATCTGGAGCTTTGTTCCTAGCCTAGTGCAGCCGATATTCGACGGTGGTGCCAACCGCGGCAATCTCGACATTGCCGCGGCGCGCCGCAACATCGCCGTCGCCCAGTACGAGCGGACTGTCCAAGTCGCATTTCGCGAGGTCGCTGACGCGCTTGCGGGTCGCCGCTATTTGGCAGACCAGCGACGTGCCCAGGAGGCACGCCTGGTTGCGCTTCGATCCCGGCTTCGGCTGGTCGAACTGAGGTTCTCGGAAGGTTTTTCGGCGATCATCGACGTACTCGACGCCCGACGTGAGATCTTCGCTGCGGAACAGCAGTTAGTTCAAACTCGCCGCGCCGAATTGTCGAACGCTGTTGCTCTGTACACTGCGCTTGGCGGTGGTCTGTCCTGATCTCAGACCATCGGCTGGGGGCCGGGTGATGGTACGTCGGTGCGCGGTGTGCCCGTTTGATTGGTCAATGGCCTGCTTGCGGCCAAGTTCGGACTCCCCTGACTGCCATGGTGACTACCATCTTCCATCCCGGACGGTGCAGCTTGGAGGGGTTGCACCACCTGTTTTCTTAAGCGGATGGGGCGGCTCGAGGGCCGCCCCATCCGCTTAACAGAACCTGCGTTAGCCGCGGCGACCGTCCCAGTCGCGGCGTTCAAGCCGGAGGTTCTGTCGGACCAGATTGATCCGCGATTCCAGAGCGCTCACTTCCTGTCGGCTAAGTCCGTTACGACTGTACTGAGCCAG
>CAXTED010000016.1:0-33227 GCA_964243335.1 uncultured Sphingomicrobium sp.
ACATACTCGGTCGAAACGATGAAATCGCAGGCGTGCAGGTCGAGGAAAGACTCTTCGTCGGGCCGTATACGTGCAAGGTACTCGGGGTCAGAAAAGCACCGTGCGAGAGAGTCGACATCGTCGAACCAGAGCTCGGTGATGCCGTCATACTTGACCGGTGGCATCCCGGGCAGTTCGACAGGTATGGCATGCTGCTGGACGTAGCGCCGCACGGTCGACTGCACGACGGGTACCGACATGAACAGACCCGCATGCACCTCCTTGTGATGCTTCACGAACTCGGCGTGGGTGTGCGATGATTTGCGGGTCAGTAGAATGGTGAATTTGATCATCGTGCGCTTCCTTTGACTAACAGCATTTGGCGCGTGGCGGTCGGCCAGCAACAGTAATGGCCGACCCCCATCCTTGATACTGTCGTACCATATCGGCAAAAGGATCTGATCACGGAAAGGTAATAAGCCCGTTTGACGCCTGCGGCTTGGTTGTTTGCCCGCGCGATTTGGGCTCGATGAGCGTTGGCCGGCACGCTTGGCCGAGTGTACTTTGGCTACCCTCCACGCCAAGAACTAGGCTGTACGAGAACTCGGCCACGCGCTCGCGAACACCAGACCGATCGGCACGCCCGATAAGGTGGCGCCCTCCATCCGACCGGCGGCGCTACGCCCACGTACCTACTCCCCCGGCACGGCAAGATCATACCCGTTGATGATGACTGCAAGCAGCAGGTAGCTGCCGACCATGAAAATCAGTTCCGCGGCGCCTTCCTCGCCGAACGCGGCGACGGCAAGGTGGTACGTCGATGCGGGCAGTTGCTTCCCCCCAACGAGCGCCCGTGCCACGTTGAAGGCAATGGCCTGGTCTTCTAACAACACTGCAGGCCGCTCACCTGCCGCGAGCGCGGCCACCGCCTGACGGGACAGCCCGGCGCTTTCAGCCACGATCTCATGAGAATAGATTTCAAACCGCGCATTCATCTGCGCGCCTACTGCCAGGATCGCCACCTGCCTGATCGAATCAGGCAACGTGCATGGCTTGAGGAAAATCTTGCTGCCTTCCCATAAGCCGCGACCAAATTGCGGGAAGTGCAGCATGGGGATGAACGGTCCCGTCAACGCTCCACACGCCGCCTGAGCAGCAACGCCCGGTTGATTCTGCTGCATGGCGCTTGCCATCTCGTTATGCAGTGCCAGCACGTCGGCACTCATATCCTTCGGCAGCAACGGGTTCAGGCGCAACGTCCAATCCTTTCACTTCGCCAGGCGTAGATACGTTAGTTGTGACGGCATCCGGATGTGCCCCGATCTTACTGAGCCGGGCTCGGTCTGCCAGACCTCATTGAAAGTTCTGCTTCTGGCCCGGTTCCAGTATGCGCCCAATGGTGCCGGGTGCGGAGCGGTTCAGGCTGTTGAGGAAACGAAACGGCGTGCCATTGTACGTCAGGATCTTCTCCTCCGTGTTGGCACCACCCACGAAGCGGTAGTGCGTAGGGATGGCGACGGAGGCCTCCAGCATCCCGGCGAACACGGCCGCTTCCTCAGAGCTGCTGACAGCGGGTTCGCCGCCTACCAGAAGGCCATTGACCGCCAGTAGAGCGACGTCCACAGGGCCGCGTGTCGCGATGCCTCGAACGTCAGGCGTAAGTAACGTGTCTCCGCCAAAATAGACGGTGTTGCCGCCAGCTGCCAGCAGAAAAGTAATTTCTGGCACATTATGCGCTCCGGGAAGGGCAGTAATGCTCACATCATCGATTACTTCGGTGGCGCCAAGGGCAACCTGCCGCACATCCGTGAAGCCCGCTTTGCGGGCCCGCTCAGCCATGTCTGGAAAGCCGACCAGCATCGGCACATCCTTATGTGGGTAGCGAAAGTTCTCGATGTCAAAATGGTCGTAGTGCGCGTGGCTTGCCACGACCGCAGTAAGGGTGGGCAGGTCATCCACCGCCAGGCCGAGCGCCTCGCCTTGGTGGTACTCCGATGTTTCCGTGAACCAAGGGTCTGTCAGCACCTGCTTGCCATTGAAGTCGATCAGAACGGAGGCGTGCGCAATGCGCGTAATGCTCAGCGGCTGCCGGGGGATGGAACTTGACCCGAGTTGCAGCACTTCGGCATCGGCAGGCCGCGCGCTGACAACTGGAGCATCCGAGACCTCATTCAAGACGGGAATGAAAATCTCATGGCTGTGTTGCGTCATGATGCTCCTCCTTGCGCTGAACACCTTGGAGAAGGCAGAAGATCTGCCTTTTCCAAGCGGGTGTCACCGTGCCAGCAAAGCTGAGTGAGCGGGCGGTGTGCCCGGCGGCCGCAATGTTCCCGTTACTAACTGGATCCTAGAGCAAGCGATTAGTCCTGTGTTGATCTTGATCAGTAGTTATCTGGGCGCAACACCGATCGGTCGTGGGGTACTGAGAAGCCGGCGGTGGCCCTCCCCTGCAACTGCGTTGCCGCTGACGAGCACCGATGAACTTCATGCCGACGAGCGCATTCGCGAAGGATTGGGTGCAATGCTCTTTCGTAAGGACGCCGGTCCCGCGACATTGCACCAGCTGTAAAACCTTACCAGAGCGCCGATCATGTTGTTGGAGCCACGCAATTCGGTCTGCTCGGGCGGACTTTGCCGGTAAGCGGCATCGAGCAGCGATCTCGCGCTCAGCTGACTAGTCGGCATTTCACGAACTGGGCGATCCGCCCCGTCGATCGTAAGTCCTGAAACGCGAGTAGTTTTTTGCAGCTCTCCACTAGACGAGCGCCATGCTCTGGGGTGAGAGGCCTGATCTTCAGCAGCAGGTTGAAATATAGACTGCCGAATATTGCATCAACAACGAGCTCCGGGTCCACGTGCGCAGGTACAAGGTCCTGCTTCTGCGCCTCTACGATGTCGTTGACCGTGCTGGCGCGGCGGGCTTGATGTAGTGTTCGTTAAGCTCCTCGATCACGGCACGGCCGGATCGATCTGAGCTTCAGCCGCCAGCTCGGCGATCACCTTGCCGAAGAAGCTGTTGAAAACCAGAATGAGCCTATCAACCGTCTCGTGAATGGAGTCGTCGAGCGTGGTTACTCGGGGGGCTTCGAGTTCCGGAACAATCCGTTCGCTGAACATGGCGACGACGGGTGCCGCTTTGGTCTTCCACCAACGGTACAGGGTTGGCTTACCGACGTGAAGCATACGAGCAATCCCGACGCTGCGAGAGCGGTGGCCGACGAGATTACATCGGCGGGCGGCAAGGCCTTCGCTGTGGCGGCGGATGTTAGCCATGCAGGCTGTGTTGCAAGAATGTTCGCAAGCATTGCGCGACGGGGCGGCGCCAACCTTGCGGCCGCCTCCACCCGGCACCGAAATGCGTGCTGCCGCCTCTTGTACGTTCGCTACCCCGGTTAGGTCGGCGAACATAGCAAGGCCGTCGGTGAACATCGCACGGCCGAACGCCACTTTGAGTTCCAAACGTCAGGGCTAGACCATGCGCGGTAGCTCCTGGGCGATGTAGTCCGCGAGCGCCCTCGCTGGCCGAGAAGATTGCGTGCGCGGCGGAGTAAGGATGGTGAGAATACCCTCGGGCAGAGCCCAGCCGGACAGGACGGGCACCAATCGCCCACTCGCGAGATTGGGCCGCATGATGTAGGTTGGAAGGCCGGTCACTCCGCCTCCTTCAAGCGCGGCGGTCTGCAGGGTGCTGATACTCGTGGAGCAGAGGCGCGGCATGAGATCCTGGCATACCGTCCTCCCGTCCCTGGTCATTCGCCAAACTGGATCGCCGTTCGCATTGCCGAAGTGGAGCGTGTCGCAATCCGCGAGATCGGCAGGCTCAGAGGGATGGCGGGCGTGTTCCAGATAGGAAGGCGACGCCGCGAGGCTCCA
This sequence comes from uncultured Sphingomicrobium sp., assembly GCA_964243335.1. Taxonomy (GTDB): domain Bacteria; phylum Pseudomonadota; class Alphaproteobacteria; order Sphingomonadales; family Sphingomonadaceae; genus Sphingomicrobium. Next base: position 3,853 of record CAXTED010000016.1, read on the forward strand.
GGGCACGCGCCCCACGGTGCGCTGGAGCAGCGTAGAGTCCTTGAGCATCGACGAGTGCGCTCGGACACCTAGATCGAACCCCTCGCCGATCAGGTCAACGTAGCGGTTCGTCACCTCGACCCTGACGGACACGCCCGCGTTCGCTCGCAGGAAGCCCGGTAGAATTGGCGCTAGCGCGTAATGCGCGAGCGAGATCGAGCAGGAGAGCCGGACAACGCCCGCGACCTCGCCGCCCAGCCCCGCCAAGGCCTGTTCGGCATCCTTGGCGAGTTCGTTCGCGGAACGGGCATGCGGCAGAAGCAGGCGACCGGCCTCTGTCAGGGACAGGCTGCGCGATGTCCGACGCAGCAAGGCTGTTCCCGCCGCGCTTTCCAGCGCAATCAGGCGCTGGCTTAGCGTCGACTTCGGCATGCCGATCGCCCCCGCAGCAGCGGTATAGCCGCCGTGCTGGACGACTAGCATCAGCAGCCGGAGATCGTTCAGGTCCAGGTGCTTGCTAGCCATCGCGCGGCCCTTCTGCTCAAAGCCGCACCACGCGCAGCGATCTCAGCCTATGCGTCGCGCCCAAGGGTCGAGGCTTGGCCAACGGTGCGCTCCGGCGCCGCAAGCAAGAGTTATCATCACACAACCCGTTGTGACAGACAGGAATTTGTCGCAACATACTTAGTGTGCGAGCATCCATTACACCCACTTGCGGCCGCACGCGGGTTCAACAAGTCCTGCGCTGGAATACATGCAGCAACTCTCCCTGTCGCGGCCCCGCAGCTGGCACTCGAATATAAAAGCGCCAGTCCAGCGGTTTGGGGCGGGAAAATCGCCAACCCACGCAAGGGCGCTTGGTCGTCCCGTCCGCCAACGCGCTGCCACGATGGTCCGGCTGCCCGAAGAAAGTGAAGACCTTCTGAGGTTAGCCCGAACCCGGGCACGCCGGCATGTTCATAAAGTGCGTCCGCCGGACGAAGGTGAAGGGCGATTGGCACGGAGATTACAGGGCTGATCGCACTCCAGCGCAAAAGCGCTGACGGCAGGATAACCGCCTTGATCCATCAGGGCGAGGAAATCAGCAGCCGCGCCGATAGCTACAAGGTGGGCAGAACCACCTTAGCACGCGCATGTACGCCGTGCCGAACATGACGTCCAAGGTGACGATCCTGCACGCTGACCGCGCCAAGCCTAGTTCATGCGTGCCCCCCTAGGAAGTCCCCTACATGTTCGCGCTCGAGAGCGCGATCGACGAGCTGGCCTATGCACTCGACATCGAACCTGTCCGGCTCCGTCGGATCAACTAACCCAAGGTCGACCTGGTCAATGAGCATCGGTTCAGCAGCCGCTCGCTTGACAAGTGCTACGATGCGGGCGCGGCGGCATTCGGAATGGAGCATCGGAACCTCCGGCCCATGTCCATGGTGGACGGTGAATGGCAGGTTGGCTGGGGCTGCGCGAGCGCCGCTTATCGCGCCTTGATCGCCTCCTACTTCGCCCGTGTCACCTCACGGCAGCGGGTGCGAAGGTCGAATTCGCCGGTCATCAGATCGGAACCGGCGCCTATACCATCTACGTACAGGTCGCGGCCGAGCGGCGGGGCTTACCGGTAAGCGCCGTGGAGGTGCTGCTGGGAGACAGTCGACTGCCTCACGCGCCAATTGCAGGCGGTGCCCGCTGCGCAGGACCTCGAGCAGACTTGGTTCCCCGGCTGCCACTCCGACGTTGGAGGAGGAAATCCCATCTCTGACCTTTCGGAAATCACACTGCAGCGGATGCTCGAGCGTGCAAGACTTGCGGGACTCGAGCTGTCCGAACCTACCGAGCTGGGCTCGCCCAACTTCCCTTCGCACCATCCGGACCCACTTGGACCCGCGGCCGAGTCGCTGAAGCCGTTCTATCGGCCGTTTGGCTCAGGCACGGGCGGGATCTGTGCTGTCGATTCAGCGGGATCAACCAAGGAGTCGCTCGCGCCGGCGGCGAAGTACCGCTGGATGATCTGCCCGTCTGGCGACAAACGCCACTTGTCGATCTGCAAAGGAGACGTCCCGACGTCCTTGATCCTGGTGACAGGCTGTAAGTTGATCCGCTGCGATGGGGTCCGGATGAGCGGCGTTTGCTGTAGTCGAACTGGTAACGCACGAGTGCGCGGTTGACCGCGCCGAAGTACAGGAACGCAAGTCATAAGGCTCATAGAGGAGGCAAGGTGATGGCAGGCACGGGAACTATGGTTCAGCTGCTCATACAGATTGGCGGCATTATCGGTGGACTGATCGCATTCTTTCGGGGCTTGGCCGAGTACCGCCGGAAGAATCGACTTGAGCGTTACCAGCAGTTCATCACGCAGCGGAAGGAATTTGAGGCGAGTCCTGTGCTTACCAACGTGTACGTCGGAATACTCCAAGGCCCTCAGCACGATATGTCTGGCGTTCCGGTTTGGGAGAGGATCTTCTTTCTGGTATTCCTTGAAAACATTGCTGTGATGATGAATTCGGGCCTCATCTCCAAGAACGTTGTCCATAACACGTGGGGCAATGGGGTTCTTCAATGTTGGCAGAACGACTCCTTCTGGGCGGACATCGATGCCGATCGCCTGGATGGAACCAGGCGCAGCCCCTATTGGCGGGTGTTCAGCCAATTGCACGAAGACATGGCGCGCGTTGACCGGCGCGTTCGCTCTGCCCCCCATGTAGACAGACGATATCAGTTCTAGGTAGCTTGCCTGTTCTGATGAAGGATGCGGGGCACGCTGTGCTGGTCCTCTTCGACAACCACCACAACTGGATCAAGCTTCAACCCGCTCAATTTCTATGTTCGTCGAGGCGGCTGCGCAAGAAGATCCTCAAGGGAGGCGTCGATCTGATGCCCAGCAACGGGACGCGGTTTGCTGGCGCCAGCTGGCCAGCTGGCCAGCTGGCCGGGGCGATCACTGGCGGGCGCGAAAGGTTACTCCGATGGTGCGCGGGTCACTTGGGGTGGCGAGGATCAGGCCCGAGTTCCCCGCTTGGATCGTGACGTTCTGGATGTAGTCGCTATTGAAGACGTTCCGGGCGAACACTGCGATCTCCCAGCCCTTATTGCTGCGGTGACCGACGCTGCCGTTGACGACTGTGTAGCTGCCGATCGTCGTAAAGCGCGAGCCGGTAGGATCACCAAGTTGCTTGCTCCGGTAAGTCGCGTCGGCATGGGCAAAGATGCTGCCGCCCAGACCCTTGATCGGGCGAAGATAATCACCGCCGACGGTCGATGACCATGTCGGCAGGCCGGGCAGACGGACCCCGCTCAGGTTGCACGCCGCGGCCGTATTGCCGATCAGCTCAATTGGGCACGGGCCGGATGGGTAGCTGGCATACCTTCCGTCCGCATAGGCGACCGATGCGCGCACCGACAGGTCGCGGATGACGGCAACCAGAGCGTCGGCTTCCACGCCCTTGACCGTCACCCCCGGGATATTGGCGAGATAGGTGCGCAAGGCTGCGGCGGCGCGGGTGTCGCTAACGTTACTCTGAAAATCGATAACGCGAGTGTAGAAGGCGTTGATGTTGAAGGTCAGCCGGCTATCGAACAGCCGGGTCTTCAAGCCAACTTCGTAGGCTGTGTTCTTTTCGGGCCGCACGACGGCTGTGCCGACCGCGGGCAGGTTCTGATCGTTGAGCGGAAGACCTGACATGTTGATGCCGCCCGACTTCTCGCCGCGAGCGTAGCTCGCATAGGCGAGCACATTGTCGGTCGTCTGCCATGCCATGTTCGCGCGGCCGGTCAGAGCGCCGTTGTTGACCGTTGCGGCATAGGTCTGGCCACGCAGGATCGACCGTTGGGCGTTGATCAGCGCGGTGTTGGTGGTGGGCGGTCCACCAAACACGAACGTGTCGTAGGTTCCGGTCTTGTGCTCGTAGGTGTAGCGCAGTCCGCCAGTCAGGGTGACGAGATCAATCGGCCGCCAGTTGACCTCGCCGAACGCCGCGTAGCTGTTCGATTGAAAATCGGTGCGGCCATCGGTGCCGTAGCCGTCGAGCAGATTGGCCGGGACGGAAGTGGCATCCGTGCCGGTAGTGGTGCCGATCAGGTAGCGGGCCGCCGCTGGACCATAGATCGATATCGGCCGCCCGGCGACGCGCTGGCGGAAGAAATAAAGTCCACCCACATAGTTGAGTACATCGTCGCCGCTTGACGCGATGCGTAGCTCCTGACTGTATTGTTTCTGCCGCGACGGGATATGCTGTTCGATCTGGATCGGGATGCCGGTATAGTCGCGGTCGTTGGCCGCATCCCAGTTCCACAAGCGCCATGCGCTGACGAACGTGAGCGTCGCGCCGCCGAGACTCCAGTCTACAAGCGCCGCAACACCGCCCTCGTTGGTGTCCACACCGAGTTGGGCGTCGATATCGGTCACACGGTCGAAAGGGTTGATGCTGGGCAGCGTGTAGTTGAACTGCGCGGCCAGGCCGGTCGGGCCGGCGAACTGCCGTGTCGCAGTGCGCGGTACATCCCGCGTGGCGACGCGGTAGTAGACCTGGGTGCAGCAGTTGCTCTCGAAGTTAGCGATGTCGGCGCTGAACTTGATCTGGAAGGCCTCCGACGGCTTAAACAGCAATTGGGCGCGAACGGCCTGATTGCTGATCTGGTTGTGATCCCGCCCGGTGCGGACGTTGCTGATCAAGCCGTCACGCCGCGTGGAAACGCCCGATATCCGCAAGGCAAGTGTGTCGGTGATCGGGCCGGAAGCCGCAGCCTTGGCTTGGACGAAATTGAAACTTCCGACCGAAACCTCCTCGGTCGCTTCCGGCGCAAAGGTCGGGGCCCGTGTGATGATGTTGATCGCGCCCGCGGTGCTGTTCTGGCCGAACAGCGTACCTTGCGGACCGCGCAGCACCTCGACTTGGTCGATGTCGCTAAAGTCGAACGCGGCCGTGGCAGGACGCCCATGATAGACCTGATCGACATAGAAGCCGACGCCCGGCTCCAGTCCGTCGTTGGCTTGGCTGACGGCGACGACGCTGCTGCCCAGCCCCCGGATCGTGAAAGCGGTATTGCGCGGATTAGCCGAGCTGTAGTTTAGCGCAGGTACGAGCTGCGAGAGCTGCTGCGTGTTGACGATGTAGGACCGGTCGAGTTGTTCGTCCCGCACCACCGAAAACGAGCCAGGGATACGCTGTGCGTCCTCGACGCGGCGACGCGCCGTCACGGTGATTTCGGGCAGACCGGCGTGATCTTCCTCGCTCCTAGTGGAGGTTGGGGTCGCTTCATCCTTAGTCAACGCCTGCGCGTCTGACGATGCTGGATAACCAAACAACATCACGCCCAGTGTGAGCTTTCTTCGGACAGCCTGCATGGTATGCCCCTTTCTCGTAGGCCTGACCGGCATCACACTATATTAGTTGTATATAGCGTAGGCGCGGGGTTGATACGGCCTGTCTCCATTTCGGAGGTCAGACCTGTGCGTGCGCTTTCATGCAAGGTCGCCCTTCTTGGATCACGTTGATCAGACAATCGGTGAGGCGCTTTCCGCCAGGGTCGCCCGATTGCGCCTCAACCCTTCACGCAACGCCCAGGCAGGCTGCTCATCGGGAAAGACGAATGGATCCTCGGTGAATCGATCCGAGCATTAAAGCTTGATCCCACCAAATCGGATGCTGGCCGTAACGTCCCTTTCGTACAAGCGGTTGATCTGGATGAGTGATCAAAGCCGTAAGTGACTTGCTGTAAACTCATGGCGGCGAGCGCCCTGTTTCGCTCGCATCGGCCAGCGAAGGTACTCAAGACGGCGGCAATGACTGCGACGAACGCCGCGCATCTTGCCAATGTGTCGAGGGAGAAGCCGTTCCCCTACCGGATAAGGTCGTTCTAGGGCTAGAGAGACCGACAAGTGCTTGTCCGCTTTGAACAAGCTCCAGAACGCGCAATGCGCAGAGTGCTAATTACGCCCAAGTCCAGGGGTTGAACGCTGGCCGAGTTGCAAGCTTTCAAAAAGGCCAGCCCGTTCGCCTGAGAGCCATTGTCGCTGCGGCTTCCACGGTCACCAACCTCGGCTGCCGGGCACGCCCTTGAAGGGCCAGGTCAACGAACCCGTGTGGAACTCGGGTGCCGTATGCAGGAGCTCCTTGGTCTTTCTACGAGCAGCTTGATCCGTCCGACGCCAATGGACCAACGTCCGCTCCAAGGCACCGTTTAGGCGGCCTGTATGTCCAACTCTGCTTCAACTTGACCGATTTCGTCCAGCACTCTTCCAATAACAACCCAAGCAGATCCTATTAGGAGTGAGGCGCTGCTCCATCCGCTCAGATCCTGTCGGCCAGGAGTTCCGTCAGCTTATGCCTGGCAAGATCCAGACGCTTCCTGAAGCTCACCTGGGGTTCCTCCAGCCAGGCAAGCGTCGCTTGCACGAACACCGTCACGCCTATCCGTGCCGCAAGATCCGCAGCGAGTTTCGGCACTCCTCGTGCTTTCAAGGCGTCCGCTAGCGCATCGGTGAGCGCGGCGATCTTGGCCAATTCACGCTCGTGCAGCGCTGGGGTGACCGCGATAACAGCTTGGCGCGGCTTTGAATAAGCTAGGTTGCCCACGAGCATTGGCTCGAAAGCCCGGAAAGCCTCGAACAGCATGTCCATCGGCCCCTTACCAACCGGTGCCTCAGCGATGGAGGTAGTCAGCGCTGTCCGCACCCGGGCCTCGCCATCGAACAGAACCTCACGCTTATCGGGAAAGTAGCGGAAGAAGGTCCGCTCCGTCACACCGGCCCGCGTCGCAATCGCGGCTGCTGTGGTGCGATCGTAGCCCCGCTCGCTGAACAGCTCCAGAGCAGCCTGACGAAGGCGCGTGCGCGAGTCGGCAACATCCATTTTCATCAATGACCAGCCTTGTCAGTTACTGACATGACACTTATGTCAGTGTCTGACAGACGTGGTAGCACAAGGCTCCTTGGTCCAGTCAAGGAGATCGACATGCGCGTATTCCTAACGGGAGCAAATGGCTGGGTTGGATCGGTAGTCACCCGCGAACTTCTCGCCAACGGTCACTCAGTCACAGGCTTGGTGCGCTCCCAGGAAAAGGGAGTTGCGCTGGCCGCCATGGGTGGAACGCCGCTGGTAGGTTCGCTCGGCGACCTTGACGTGCTTCGGCGCGGAGCAAGTGACTCCGATGGCGTCGTCCACACTGCATTCGGGCTCGACTTCTCGAAGCTGGCCGAGTTGGCCGACGAGGACAAACGCGCGATCGAAACCTTTGGCGAGGTGTTTGCCGGCTCCAAGCGGCCGATCCTTGTCACCGGCGGCATCGGCCTGCTGCCTTTGGGCGAGACCTTCACGGAGGAGTTGCGATCGCCCGTGATGCCCGACTTCCCGCGCTACTCAGAGCAGGCAGCGTTCGCCCTAGCGGAGCGAGGCGTGCACGCTTCCGTGATTCGTCTTCCGCGATCGGTGCATGGGCTAGGCGAGACGCACGGCTTTGTGCCCATGCTCGCCGCCCTCGCGCGCGACAAAGGCGTGTCCGCCTACGTCGATGATGGGGAGAACCTCTGGCCTTCGGTGCACCGGATAGATGCTGCTCGCGCGTACCGCTTGGTGTTGGAACGGGTCGGTAGAGGCGAAGTCTTCCACGCTGTTGCCGAACAGGGAGTGCCGCACAGGCTGATTGCCGAAGCGATTGCTCGGCAGCTTGGTGTACCAATGCGGTCGATAACACGCGACGACGCCGCAGCGCACTTTGGTGGCTTGGCCAAGTGGGCGGCCGGCAATGGTCCAGCCTCAGCCGAATGGACGAGGAAGATCCTCGGATGGGAGCCGAGCGAGGTCGGCCTGATCGAGGATATCGACCGGCCAGAATACTTCGCCTGAGCCCTCGGCCTTCTTCCTTTCCTCGACCCTCGGAGATAATTCATGCAGATCGGACCCCGCAGCACCTTGTCAGGCGTCAAGCCCCCTGAAGCTAACTACACCGGCGATGTCCGCATCAGCGGATACTTCGAGCGTCAGAGCCCCAGCTGTCTTGCCGGCGCGACTGTAACATTCAGTCCGGGCGCGCGCACGCCTTGGAAGGTAAACCCGCTTGGTCAGACGCTGATCGTGATCAGCGGCGTGGGCTGGGCGCAGGTCGAGGGCGAGCCGATTGTCGAGATTCGCGCTGGCGACGTCGTCTGGTGCCCGCCCGGCCGGCGGCATTGGGACGGCGCTACGCCCGACAAGGCGATAACCTACGTCGCCGTCCAGGAAGCCGAGCATGGCAGGTCCGTGCAGTTCGGCGAGAAGGTTGCCGATGAGGTATGCGGCAGGGGGCCACTGCAGCCGCACGAAGACACTGCCACGGCATCGCCGATCGGTGGTACCTCGTAGATCATCGTCCCAAGTGGTCATTGGTACCTCGTAGATCATAGTCCAAGCTGTCGATGGTGAGCCAAGCCTGAGCACTCACCTGTGCGTCCTAGCAGCGCGGGTGTTTTGCAGAACTCGAAGTCCGGTTACTTGCGAACGGGATAGGTTGAGTATCGTCCACGCAAGACACGTTGGCGAAGCAATGCTTTTTCGGATTGGAGCATGGCCTACAACGGCACATGGCAGTTCGAGCGGCGATTATCCGGATAGCCTAGGTGACGTTAAGCATGATCAGAAACTCGGTGTTGAGAGCCGGAATAATAACGTCGCGTTCTCAACAGCCAGGCCAAATCAGACATGCCTCAGCTTAACCTCACTAACGAGGCAGAAGAATGTCGGTCGTGGGCAGAAGAATTCCAAGGTCGGCCGGAACAAGCCCTCTTGCTTCGGCTCGCAAGTGAGTTTGAGAATCTGGCTGAAACAGGCAGTGCAACAAGCAGCATCCACGAAGAAGATCTGCCCTACTTCGCTGGCCGTGCCTCACAAGAGGTTACTGCAGCGGTGCAGGCGAAACACCCAAAGGCTCGGTTAGCTCATCTGGTAATGGCTCAACGTTATGAGCGGATGTCGCATCGTGATCCTTGCTGAGGTGCCGCGAGAAGGTTGCAGCACGAGCGTTGCGGCGAGGGCAAGACCAACACAACACTGGCGGAAGCCCCTTCTCGCTCGGTCCGTACCTTCGGGAAACGATGCACGTGCCTAGACGGCACGGCATGGGCTCTCTTGTTGCCGGAAAGGAGTGGCAAGCGGAGACGCGTGGACCATAGCTCTTTGTCTTGCATGATCGATTTCGCTGGCCTGGCCTGGACCGGCTTTAGAGGGGGGCCCCCCCGTAAGCCGATGAGGGTCGTCCAGTAAGTACGCACGTCGATGTAAGCATGGTTCAAACAGGACCCGCCAAGCAAACGCCCGCTTGTTCCGCCAAACTCAAGGACGGGGCCGATGTCCGATAAGAAACCATACACTGATTACCGTACTGTCTTGGTCAAGGTTCATGGCTGCCTTCCGAACGTCTTGGCCATAAGATCTGCCGGGATGTCGACGTCGAACAACACACCATCATCTTCGCACTGTACGATAGCCAAGCCATCCCCAAGCCCCTTCAAGATCTTGCGACCCTCGCCGTCGCCAGCAGCAGCCGCGAAACGGGAGAACAAGGCGCGGGTAATCAGTATCGGATGGCCTAGACGCTCACCCCGCGCCGGGGCAGCAGCCAGCGCTCCGGCTTCAACGGCATCGACGAGCTCTTCAGCAATCGTGAGGGGAACGCACGGCATGTCGCCAAGGAATATAAATGCGCCCGCAGCGTTATCGGGAAGTGCTGCAAGTCCGCAGCGGAGCGATGCTGACATTCCGAGCGCGTAATCGGCACAATGGACTGACCAGACTTCTTGTCCCCATTCCGCGAAAGCTTCGATAGCATCGCCCACGGCTTCGGCATGGGCGCCGGTCACGATAACAACGCCCGCGACCGGCGCCGACGCTGCGCTTTGCAGTGCAAAAATGGATCACCATCCTGCCACTCATCAGGGCGGTGAGCTTTGCGCCGCCGAAGCGTGACCCTTTCCCGGCAGCAAGCAGGATCGCATAATAGGTTCGCACCGTCATGCGACGCGGGACATGCGGCCCGCGTCATTAGACCGCTGGGTCGCCAGAACCTCAGAAAGCGTCGAAAGTGCGATCTCCCACGGTGCGCGTGCTCCAATCGGAAGCCCTATAGGGGATTTCAGCCGGGCAGTCTCGGCCTCGTTCAAACCTGCCGCGTGCAATGCTGCAAGCCGCTCCGGTCGCCGGCGCGCGCTACCGAGTGCACCAACAAACAGCGCGGGCGATCGCAATGCGAGAAGCAAGGTCTGATGGTCAAGATCATGGTCGTGCGTGCAGGCTGCTACCGCAGTCCATGGATCCAGCCCAATCTCCGCCAGCGCCAGTGCCGGCGCCTCGCGCGAATAGGCGACACCGGCAAGCGGCGGCGGGATGATGGGTCCGACACGATGAACGAGTACCGCATCCATGCCGACTGTCGCGGCCAGCCCAACGATCGCCAGCGCAGTTGGGTCCCCTCCAACAACGATCATCCGCAATCGTGGAGCGAAGCGGCGGTAGATAGCACTGCCCATGACTCCGGCCTCACGAAGGCCGGAGACCCTTGCATCCGCTGAAGCCACACAACGCCTTTCCACGCCATCGCTGATCCACACGCATTCCTCACGCCGCGCGGTGAACCCCAGCAACGCTTCAACAGCGTTATCCTCAGGAGTGATTAGCTCGATCAGCAGCTCAATCCGACCGCCGCAAGGCAGCGGAAGGTCCCACGGTCCGCCCATGCCATAGACTAAGCGCTGAGGTGACCCGTCAGAGATTACATGCCAACAATGATTGGCGACATCCGGCTCAACGCACCCGCCCGAGACATGTCCGGTGAGGACATCTTCGCCGACCACCATCTGCGCTCCAGCCCCGCGCGGTGATCCGCCCTCGCTATGGAACAACGTCACCAAGGCGACCTTGATACCGCGCGCCTTCGCGGCCGCCAAAGTTGGGCGGACATCGTCATCCAGTCCGAAGGTTGGCCAATCAGGCCAAGGCGGGGGCTGATCGCTCATGGGCCATGCCACGTGCGGTTGAGCACAATTATGTCTACCGCGTCTCCGACTGCTGCGGCGGGTGCGCTTGGAAGCCGACGCATAAGGCCGCCAGCGTCAGCAAGTACCGACACCAGCGACGAGTCCTGATCGGCAGCGGCCCGGGCGATCAGCCCACCCGCCGCATCGGAATAGAGTTGTGCGCGCATGAAGTGTTCGCGCGGCCCGTTGGCAGGAAGCGCTGCACCAAGGCAGGCACGTTGTGTCATTTGGGTCGGCGCGGCGGCCTGCATCGCGGCAATGATCGGGGTGGCAAACAGCTCGGCGCAGACCATCGCTGAAACCGGGTTGCCGGGCAGTCCGAGAACGACTTGCCGGTCGCCAAGCAGCCCGAACCAGCTTGGCTTGCCAGGGCGCACCGCGACCCCCTCCACGATGATCTCAAGCCCGAGATCACGAAGCGCAGGCTTGATGACATCATGATCGCCGACGGAGGCCCCGCCGATGGTTATCAGCAGATCACAGTCGACCCCTTGCAGGGCCGCGCTGACCTCGGCGCGGTTGTCAGGCAAGGTGTCGAGCAGGGACACCTCGCAATCGCGGTCTCCAAACCATGCGCAAAGCCCAGGGCCGACGGAATCATGGATCTGCCAAATTCCTAGGGCGGTCCCCGCCTTGGCAAGTTCATCCCCGGTCGCAACGATGGCCACGCGCGGACGCACGCTGACCCGAAGCTCGGCTCGGCCGGCGCTTGCTGCAAGCGCTAGGCGCCACGGATTGAGCCTCGATCCAGCCGTTAGGAGTGTATCACCGCTTTTGAAATCAGCGCCGCGTGCACGGATGTACCTCTCGGCAACCGGTGGGCCTATGCGCACGCAGCCGCCTTCGCGCACCGCTTCTTCCTGGATCACGACGCAGTCTGCGCCAGCCGGCATTGCAGCACCGGTTGAAATGCGCACCGCCTGGCCGCGCCCTAGCGCCCCTGCCCAGCCGTGACCGGCGGCGCTTTCGCCAACGATCGTCAAGAGTCCGGGCAGGTCATCGCCTAGCACGGCCCAACCATCCATTGCCGAGACGTCAAACGGCGGCTGGTCGCGCTCGGCCCTCACATCTTCGCGAAGAACCCGGCCATTAGCGTTTGTCAGGGCTACCCGCTCGTCGCGAAGCACACCGACATGGGAAAGCATTCGCGCCCGTGCTTCATCGACACTTGGTAAGGTCATGCCCGATAGCTCTCCGAGCGGCCACCGTGCTTTTCAACCAGATGGATTCCGCCGATGACCATCGCCTTGTCGGCCGCCTTGAGCATGTCGTAGATTGTGAGCAGCGCCACTGACACGGCCGTGAGCGCCTCCATCTCGACGCCCGTTGGCCCGGTGGTGCGAACGGTGGCAGTTACCGTAAGCCCGCTACCATCTAGCGTTGGCACCACCGTGACGTCGATCCCCAATAGCATCAGCGGATGGCACAAGGGGATCAGTTCGGCGGTTCGCTTGGCCGCCATCACCCCGGCAATCTCGGCAATACCTTCGACAGAACCTTTCGGCGCGTTGCCCTCAAGCGCCAGCTTGAGCGCGTCCGGTGAGATAGCGATCGACCCTGTCGCCGTGGCGGTGCGCAGCGTATCAACTTTTTCCGAGACATCGACCATGCGCGCGCGCCCGTCTGCGTCAAGGTGGGTCAGGTCAGCCATTAGCGTTCTTTCAGCCGCGGCATGAGCTCTAGCAGGTTGCACGGCTTGTGGCGGCTATCGAGCTGTGGACTGATGACTTTGTCCCACCCATCCTTAACCGCCCCGTTCGAGCCGGGAAGGCAAAAGACGAACACGCCATCGATCAATCCCGCTGTCGCGCGCGATTGAAGAGTAGACAGTCCGACGCTTTGATAGCTGACCAAGTGGAAGACCGCAGAGAACCCCTCGATGTGCTTGTCGAACAAGGGTTGAAGCGCTTCGGGCGTTACGTCGCGGCCGGTCAGCCCGGTGCCGCCAGTTGTAAGAATAACATCGACCTCGCCCGACTGGATCCAGGAGCGCACCTGCCCACGAATGGCAACGACATCGTCGGGAACGATCGCGCGCGCAGCAATCTGATGCTTGGCGGCGGTGATGCGGTCAACGAGTATCGTCCCCGAGGTATCGTCCGCTTCGTTGCGGGTGTCGGATACGGTAAGGACCGCAATCCTGACGGGGGTGATACTGAGCGAAGGATCGAACCGCCCGCCGGCCTGTAGGCTCATCCGCCGGTCCTCGACATTGGCCGGGACAGGATCGGACTCTCGCCTCGGTTGATCCGGAAGTCATGCTTCTCGGGTTTGCGCGCGATGGCCGCCACGATGATCTGGTCGAGTTCCTCTTCGGACGCGCCATTACGCAGCGGGGTTCGCAGGTCCGCCTGATCATCCTGCCCTAGGCACATGTACAGGATGCCGGTTGCAGTCAGGCGGACCCGGTTGCACGATGCACAAAAGTTGTGCGTCAGCGGCGTGATGAAACCAAGCTTTCCGCCAGTTTCGACCACTCTGACGTACCGCGCCGGACCGCACGATCGATCAGCGATTGGCTCAAGCGTCCACACGCGTTGGAGGGCCGCACGCACGCGTGTCAGCGGGATATATTGGTCGGTGCGATCCTGCTCGATCTCCCCCAGGGGCATTGTCTCGATCAGCGAAGCGTCCAAGCCACGTGCGTGCGCCCAAGCGATCAGCGAAGGCAGCTCCTCAGCGTTGTCCAGCGCCAGTGCGACGATGTTCAGCTTGACCCGGATCCCGGCGGAAAGAGCCGCGTCGATCCCCGCAATCACGCGCTTGACGTCACCGCCACGCGTGAGGCGCCCGAAAGTCCCCGCCTCGAGGCTGTCGAGGGAGACGTTGATCCGCCTTACGCCCGCTGCGGCCAGTGCTTCGGCATGCTCGGCCAGCCGGGTCCCGTTGGTGGTCAGCGTCAGTTCCTCCAACGCACCGCTGTCCAGGTGGCGGGACAGCATGCGGACGAGGTCCGGGAAGCCTCGCCGGACAAGGGGTTCGCCCCCGCTCAGCCGCAGCTTACGCACACCGAGGCGGATAAAGGCCGAACATAAGGCGTCGATCTGCTCGAGCGTAAGCACGTCGGCCTTAGGCAGGAAACGCTGGTTCGCCGGCATACAGTATACGCAGCGCAAATCGCAGCGATCGGTGACCGACATACGCAGGTAATCGATGTGACGCCCGAATGGGTCAATCAGCGCGCTCTGGGCTGCTCGCATCCGCGACGTCGGTTGGACCTGCTTCAACTTCAGCATCTCCAGCGATCCACCAAGGCATCCATGCAGGTGGGTCGCCTTTCTGAACAACTCATGGCCAAGGCCGTTGTTCACGAACGAATACAACTAGGACGTGAATATCGACAATTGAATTCGTATGGCCGTCGGGAGATCACTGTTGGAAAGCAGGTTTGATGACCATGTCACCGTCATCTGGCGCCGGTGAGCCGAGGCCAGCCTCCAGATTGCCCGCCTTATGGTTTCGCACATTGCTATCGAGTGGCTCTCTTGGGCCGGGCAAGCTGAGCCTGATCCGCTTGATCGGCGAGACCGGGTCTGTTTCGGCGGCCGCGAAGCGCTTGCGTATGTCACATGCCCGAAGCGTGAAGCTTGTGGCCGAGATCAACGCGCTTGGCCCCCACCCGCTGATCTTGACACGTAGCGGCGGCGCGGCTGGCGGCGGCGCGTCGTTGACCGACGTCGGGTGCGAATTGATCAAGTTGTATGATCAACTTGAAGCCGTGGTTGGACGAGCCGCAGCACCGCACCTGCTGGCCCTGGAAGCGCTGTTGGCCGCTGGCAACGGGCCGGTTCGGCCCGGCCCACCGACATGATCGGGTTGGCCCTGAGCTTCTTCCTTACCGCACTAATCTATTCGCTTGCAGGCTTCGGCGGCGGGTCAACCTATAACGCCCTGCTGGTACTGGCTGGAGTCAACTACCGCGTAATCCCGATCTTGGCCCTGATGTGCAACATCATCGTTGTATCCCTCGGCAGCTGGCGCTTTGCCCGTGCCGGCCACATCGACTGGCATCGGGTGTGGCCGCTGGTCGTCCTTTCAGTCCCAATGGCGTGGCTCGGCGGCCGACTGGAAGTCGCCGAAGTTGAGTTTGTTGGTCTGCTCTCCGTATCCTTGCTCATCTCCGGACTGATCATGTTGTGGCAGCCTCGATGGCAGATGGAAGGCCACGCTTCTCGCCGCGTTGGTTGGGTCGAGCCGATCGCTGGAGGAGCACTTGGATTCCTCGCCGGCGTGGTCGGCATTGGCGGCGGCATTTTCCTCGCACCTTTACTGTATATGCTTCGCTGGGGTGAGGAGCGTGCCATTGCCGGCGCCTGCGCGTTCTTCATCCTCGTAAATTCGATTGCCGGGCTTGCCGGACAGCTTAGCAAGGACACGGCTCGGGTTAGCTCCACTCTCATCGAGTTTTGGCCCTTGTTTCCCATGGTGCTGATTGGCGGTTTATTCGGGTCCATATTCGCCAGCCAGCGACTCAACCCCGTTCATATCCGGATCGTCACGGCGCTGCTCGTGCTCTATGTCGCCGTTCGCCTCGGACTACGTTTCTACGAAGAGGTGTTTGGAGGTAGTCCATGATTTGCAGGCAGACACAAAGATGAAGGTCCTCTTCCTTGGTCGGCTCGCCGATACCGTCGGCGCGGCTGAGCAAAGTGTCGAATTGCCAGGGGATGTCCGCGATGTAGATGCGCTTCGGTCCTGGCTTGGTGATCAGATCCCGGCGCTTCTCGACCCAAAGCTGCGCTTGATCGTCAACAACGTGCTTGCGCAGCCCGGGCAGGTCGTGACGACGGTCGATGAGGTAGCGTTCTTTCCGCCGGTGAGCGGCGGATGATCCGCATCCAAGAAGTACCGTTTGACGCGGCCCTGGAGCTGGCCGACTTGACCAGGAGGTCGCCAAGCGCCGGCGCAGTCGCCGTCTTTGTTGGTATTGTTCGGCCCGATGCCGAAGGTGCAAAGGTCGATCAGCTCGAGCTGCAGCAATATGAGCAATTTACCAGGGCGACCGTCGAGGCGATCGCCGCGGATGGGCGGGAGCGTTTTGATATCCACGAGCTGACCATTATCCATCGCTTTGGCTCGCTTGCGCCCGGCGAGCCGATTGTCTTCGTCGGAGCCGCCGCCGGGCATCGCCGCGAGGCACTGGAAGCGATTGATTACCTGATGGACCGCCTCAAGACCGAAGCGCCTTTCTGGAAGCGCGAGCACGGGCCGGGTGGCTCGCGCTGGATCGAGCCGACCTCAAGCGATCACCACGACCGAGCGCGGTGGTCCAAGGGCTGACCATATCAGACGACGTTCCATGAAAGGATGCCTCAAACTTCACCATCCTTATCCTCAAGGAGTGTCGGGGGTGTGACCTGTTGGCCCGCCCCGAGTGCTCGAGGGTTTCTGGAGCCGGCTGAAGCGCGGAATCGCCGATCGTTAATCGGCGAGCGACAACCGAGGCTATGATCGAGCGTGGCCTTGTCCCGTCCCGCGCGGTCCAGGCAACACTATAGTTGGACCTGTCCGATGCTGCGACATGGCTCTGTTCGGGCGTCACTTAGATCACGCGCATCGGGGGACCATGGGCGCATCATCAAGCTCGATGTGGGGAATCCCACCATTGAACCGCGCCCACTACTCGCAATCCGGCAGGGCGTCGTTGTTCACGCCTTCGGTCAGGTCTTGCCGTGAGGCGACCTGATGATCGTAAACGTTTCATGGGCTCTGGTGAACCTGTGAATAGTGTAAGAATACTGGATGGTTTTTGATTGAACGGCACAAGTAAAGGTCAAAGTTCGATGACATTCCGGACTCACCATCCGTAATTCGGGCGGGATCGATCGCAGAGCGACGCACGTTCAGCACTAACATAAAGCAACGCCGAACACTTTGCACGACGTAAGAGCCAAGGGGCGGTTGCTCCGCGGGCCGGCACTCAATCGGGGAACGCGACTTCCATGGATGATGTCAAACACCTGCTAGAGGTCAGCCGGCGTTCCCTACTGACTGGAGGAGCTGTTGCAGTTGCCGCCCAGGCAATACCCGGCGGGGCATTTGCCCAGCAGCGGGCTCCCGACGCGCCCGGAGGCGGGGAGCTGCCAATGGTCCTCCTGGTGAACGGTCGCCGTGAGGCATTCACGGCTGACTTGCGTACTACTCTCCTCGATGCATTGCGCGAGAAGGTTGGTCTCACAGGGAGCAAGAAGGGATGCGACCAAGGACAATGCGGGGCCTGCACCATGCATGTCGATGGTCGGCGCGTGCTTGGGTGCTTGACCTTGGCGGTCTCGGTCCAAGGTAAGGCCATCACGACTATCGAAGGGCTCGCGGCCGAAGATGCCCTTCACCCGATGCAGCAGGCCTTCATCGAGCACGACGCTTTCCAGTGCGGTTATTGCACGCCGGGCCAGATCATGAGCGCGGTCGCGATGGTTAACGAGGGCCATGCCGGCACCGACGAGGAGATCCGTGAGTACATGAGCGGCAACCTGTGTCGCTGTGCTGCTTATCCCAACATCGTCGCGGCGATCAACGACGCCAAGGGCAAGATGCCCCGGGCTCGCCCAGCAGGGAAGGCCTGAACCATGCGTCCTTTCTCCTATCGCCAGACCGCCGACGCCGCTGCCGCTGTTCAAGCAAACGGCATGCTGCCCGGTGCGTCCGACAGTCGTGCCGACGGTGCGAGCGTCTACTTGGCGGGTGGCACCACCCTCCTTGACCTAATGAAGCTCGACGTGATGCGCCCGCACACACTCGTTGACATCAATCTGCTGGAGGCTCGCCATTCGGCAATCGACGCAACGCCGGGAGGCCTGCGTATCGGTGCATTAGCGCGGATGGCTGACGTCGCCGACGACCCGAAGGTACGACTCGATTACCCGGTAGTCGCCGAAAGCCTCCAGCTGGCTGCCAGCGGCCAGCTGCGCAACATGGCCAGCCTCGGCGGCAACGTACTGCAGCGGACACGCTGCTCCTACTTTCGCGATACCAGCTACAGGGCGTGCAACAAACGCGAACCCGGAAGCGGGTGCTCTGCGCTCGGCGGCGTCAACCGCATCCATGCGGTGCTTGGTGTCACCGACAAGTGCATAGCCTCCTACCCCGGCGACTTTGCGCAAGCACTGATCGCTCTGGATGGACAGGTTGAGCTGCTCGGCTCAGCCGGCGCCCGCGTCATCCCCTTTGCGCAGCTTCACCTCAAACGCGCCGATAAGCCCGAGATCGAGACCAGCCTGCGACCGGGCGAGCTGATCACTGCCTTCGTCATACCGGCGGGACCGCACACCAAGCGTTCGACATATGTGAAGGTGCGCGATCGGCGGTCCTATGCGTTTGCGCTCACCTCGGCGGCGGTCGCGCTGGACCTGGGTCTCGACGGCATTGTGCGGGATGCTCGGATCGGCCTTGGCGGCATCCACTATGCACCGTACCGCGCGACATCGGGAGAGGCTGTTCTTCGCGGCCAGCGGCTGGATGAATCAAGCGCGACAGCCGCTGCAGCCGCTGCACTGCGCGGTTCGGTTACTCACGGCCACAACGACTACAAGCCGGAACTTGCAAGGCGCACGCTCGTGCGCGCCCTGCTCCAAGCACGCGACATGAGGGTCTGATCATGGCAACCAGCAGCGATCCCAACCCTCCACGTGTCGCAGGCGGCATCGGCGACAGGGTGCTCCGCCGCGACGGGCCGCTCAAGGTAACGGGCGGCGCGCGATATCCCTCGGATGTGCCGGTCAAGCGCCCGGTCCATGCCTATCTCCACACCAGCGCAATTGCGCTCGGCCGCATTGTCGGCATCGACGAGAGGGAAGCGCGCGCGCTTCCAGGTGTGATCGAGATTATGACGTGGAAGAACACGGCCGGTCAGTTCAAGCAGATCAAGACATTCAGCGAGGGCGGAAGCGCCTCGACGACTATGATGCCGCTGCAGTCGGCGGAGGTCCGACACGACGGCGAGATCGTGGCCGTGATCCTTGCAGAAACCTACGAAGCCGCGCGCGACGCCTCGCATCGGCTCAGGGTGAGGTATGCTGAGCGGACCCCGACGGCCGGCTTCGGCTCTAAGGGTCTCGTCTCGGAGGCCGCAACCAAAGCAGATCCGAATTTCGAGGACGCCAAGGTCGGAGACGTGGCGGCTGCCTTTGCAGCGGCTCCCGTCAAGATCGACCAGCGCTACGAAACCCCGACGCAACACCACAATCCGATCGAATTATTTACCACAACCGCCGAATGGCAAGGTGACGAGCTGACGATCCACGAGCCCAGCCAGTCCATGGTAGGCAAGCAGTACGGGATCGCCGAGCAACTCGGGCACGATCCCGCGAAGACACGCGTCCTCAGCAGGTACATAGGAGGCGCCTTCGGCTCAAAAGGGTCCGTAACACCCCGGATGGCGCTGATCGCGCTGGCGGCGAGGCGGCTGGACCGCCCGGTCAAGCTCGTGTCGACGCGTGATCAGGCGTTCACCCTGTCCACCCATCGCGCCGAGACCCGCCACCGGGTCCGGCTCGCCGCAAGCAGCAATGGCAAGATTACCGCGCTCATCCACGAAGGCGAAGAAGTCAGCAGCCGCCCCGACAGCTACAAGGTCGGCGGCACCGACACCACGACGCGGATGTACGCAATTCCCAACATCACATCCAAGGTCACTATCCAGCATGCTGACCGCGACACTCCCGGGTTCATGCGCACGCCGCCCGAAGTTCCCTACATGTTCGCGCTCGAGAGCGCGATGGATGAGCTCGCCCATGCGCTGGCGATCGACCCAGTGGAGCTTCGCCGCATCAACGATGCGCAGGTCGAGCCGGTCAAGGGCCTCCCATACAGCAGCCGGTCGCTGAATCAGTGCTTCGAGGCCGCATCCGCTGCCTTCGGTTGGAGCCGCCGTAACGCCAAGCCGATGTCGATGGCCGAGGGCGACTGGCAGATCGGCTATGGCTGTGCCACGGCGTGCTACCCTTCAATGATCGCTGCGTCGTTCGCGCGCGTGACGCTTTCGCCCAAGGGCGCCAAGGTCGAGGTGGCGGGTCACGAGCTCGGGACCGGCGCCTACACCATCTACGCCCAAGTCGCCGCTGAGCGGCTCGGTCTGCGGGTCGATCAAGTTGAGGTGCTGATGGGTGACAGTCGGCTCCCTCCGGCACCCATCGCCGGCGGCAGCAACAACGCCGCCAGCATCTGCAACGCCGTCGCGGTCGGCTGCGAGATGGTGCGCGCTCGGCTCGCTTCGTCGGCCGTATCCGACGCCAAGGGCCGGCTAAACGGGCGCGATCCAAAGACGCTCATACTGCTGGGCGGAGCCCTAAGGGCTCCGGATGGCGTCGGCGAGACACTTGCCCAGGCGCTGCCCCGGGTCGGCGGCGCGGTGGAAATGCTGGCCGGCAATACGCCCAGCAGCGTTGAGCCGGGCTCGCTGGCAAAGCTGCGCACGGGCGGCGTAAGCTTTGGTGGCGGCCTGTCTGACAAGGAGAAGGTCAAGATGGCCTTCGGCGCCCAGTTCGTGGAGGTCCGTGTCCACCGCCGGACGCGCGAGGTCCATGTGCCCCGCATCGTGGGAGCCTTTGCCGCTGGAACGATCATCAATCCGATAACCGCCCGCAGCCAGTTGATGGGCGGCATGATTTGGGGGATCAGTTCAGCGCTTCACGAAGCGACCGAGATCGACGTCCGCAACGCACGCTACATCAACGACAACCTTGCCGAGTACCTGATCCCTGTGAACGCGGACATCCCAAGCGTCGAGGTGCTGTTCGTCCCTGAGGTAGACCACGACGTCAATCCGCTGGGTATAAAGGGCGTCGGCGAGATCGGCTGCGTTGGCACGAACGCCGCGATCTGCAACGCGATCTACCATGCTACGGGCACGCGGATCCGGGAACTGCCGGTGCGCATCGAAAAACTGCTGTAGACACCGTGAAAGGGGGAACTTGCCCGCGGATGGCGCAAACAAGCCTTTTGCCTGCGGGGTTGCGTATCGTGGCCGTGATCTTCCCCTCCAGGCAAGCAGCCGATGACCTCGACATTTGGAGACGGGTCGAGCGCTTTGCTCGTCACACCTACTTCCTCGCTTCCGACCCACGCAAATCGGCTGCTCGAACAGCAGCCTCACCGCACATTCCTTTGAAACAAAGGAACCGCTCATGACCTCAAGTCGACGTATCACTACGGTCTTGGTCTGGCTCACGCTGCTAAGCAACGCCGCCGAAGCCAAGACGAAACCAAACCTTGTCGCGGGCACGTGGCGGATGCTTTCGGCCCAGATCGATCCCAAGGGCAAGAACCGGCCTGCTTGTGCTCCGAAGTCTAACAGCCTGCTCGTGTTCGGCACCGACATGCGGTACATCGAGGTCCTCACGGACTCCACTATCCCCAAGTTCGCGTCGGACGAGCGCGGCAAGGGCACGCCCGAGGAGAATGCTCGCGCCATGGCCGGCAGCATCGCCTTCTTTGGCACCTACACGGTCGACAAGGCCGGCGTGTTTTCGGGCAATCGCGTGGAAGGCTCCACCTTTCCTAACTGGATCGGCGACAAGAGCACCACGAAGGAACTGCCGATGGTCGTGGCAGGGGATCGGATGACCGAAAACTTCCAGCGACCCGACGGCACCAATATTGTGATAAAGTGGCAGCGGGTCCGCTAGAGATTAGGAGGTGACCCTACAGAACGCTTGACGCGCGCGCCTTCAAGTAGCGGCGTGCCAAGCAAGGTCTTGAATGGTGCCGGCAAGCGGAGCCCAAAATTATTATGCGTGATCAGCCTTCCATTCCGACAGAATACCGATGGCTTCAAGGGGCTTAAAGTTGAGCCAAACTCTGCATGCAAGGACGTCAGTCGTTCGAAAAACCGGACCGAACGTCCTTAAGCCTAGTGTTTTGCTCGATCAGCCAGACTGCTAATTATTCTTCGGCTTCGATTGGCAACCCAGTCGGGATTACGACGGAGCGATTGTCATCAAGGACGCGAAACTAAGGTCCTCTGCATGTTCTGCTTTTGGATATCATGATCAATCGACGTGAAATACTTCTCGCCTCCGGCGGGGCCCTTCTCGCCGGAGTAGCTACGTTCGTCCCCCTGCAGCAATCAAGGAGCAGCAACATGAAACATTCGCAGATCAAGGTCGGAGGGATCGAGCTTCATGTCGTCGAGCATGGCGAGGGAAAGCCGGTGCTACTCGTACACGGCTTTCCCGATCTGGCGAGGGGCTGGCGGCTCCAGATGGAAGTGCTGGCCAATGCTGGCTATCGCGCCATTGCGCCCGACATGCGCGGGTACGGCCGCAGCTCGGCACCTGCCGAAACGAATGCGTACACGCCGTTCCATACTATCGGCGATCTGGTCGGACTACTGGATGCCCTTGAGCTGCCGGCTGTCACGATCGTCGGTCACGACTTCGGTGCCAACGTGGCCTGGACTGCCGCCTTGCTGCGGCCTGACCGATTTAGCGCCGTGTTCTGCGCGAGCGTCCCCTTCGCAGCGCTGGGCGGGCCGAGCTTCCTCGACCAGATCGCTGCCTCCGGCGCCAAGAACTTCTACATGTTTGACCAGATGAAGCCCGAAGCGGACGAGCTCTGGGCTGACGCAGCGGTGACCCTTCCCGCAATCCTGTACTGGTCGTCCGGCTCTCCGCCTGCTGACCAGCGCTGGGATCCGATGAAGGGCAATGCGCACATGGTCCGCCCATCACCGGTCAAGATCCCCGATTGGGCAGATGCAGAGGATGTG
Organism: uncultured Sphingomicrobium sp.; assembly: GCA_964243335.1. Taxonomy (GTDB): domain Bacteria; phylum Pseudomonadota; class Alphaproteobacteria; order Sphingomonadales; family Sphingomonadaceae; genus Sphingomicrobium. The sequence goes on from CAXTED010000016.1 coordinate 26,535, forward strand.
GCTTTCACCATTGGGGAGTTCCAGCGGACCGGTTTCCATGCCCCGCTCAACTACTATCGCTCCATTGAGCCCTTCTTCGCGCAGACGGAGGCATTCAGCGGACTGAAGATCAATCAACCCTCGTTCTACTTGGTGGGCGAGGTCGATGGGTTGAATCTGATGCTCAAGACCAGCGAGAAGGAGTTACGTGTAGGCCTGCCCGGTTTGCGCGGGTTCCTGGAGGTTCCGGATGTGGGCCACTGGCCGAACCGTGAGGCTCCCGGAAGGTTCAACGACGCCCTCCTCGGCTTCCTTGATGGCCTTTGAGTTGGTGTGGTTGAAGGCGCCGTCGTGAATGGCCGATACAATCCACGGTCGCTTGTGATTCTAAGGAGATCCGCATGCCCATCACGATCAATGGCGAAAAGAGGGAACTCACTTCGGACCCGCGGGTGTCGTTGTTGGACCTCTTGCGGGAACACCTGCACCTTACCGGCACCAAGAAGGGATGTAACCAGGGGGCATGTGGCGCTTGCACCGTCCTGGTTGATGGCGAGCGAGTGCTGTCCTGCCTGTCGCTCGCGGTGCAGTATGAAGGGCGATCGGTCACTACCATCGAGGGCTTGGCCCAGAACGGCCAACTGCACTCGATCCAGCAGGCCTTCATCGACCATGACGGGTTCCAGTGCGGCTACTGCACACCGGGGCAGATCTGCTCAAGCATCGGCATGGCGGCGGAGGCCCGGCGCGGGGTGCCAAGTGCAGTAACAGGCGACCTGTCGACGGAAACGATCAAGCTCGACCACGATGAACTTCGTGAGCGGATGAGCGGCAATCTCTGCCGGTGCGGCGCCTACAACGGCATCGTTGCAGCAATCGCTCAAACGTATGCCGACGAACACGGCCATATCCTGACGGGAGCGGCAGAATGACTCCCTTTCGCTACACCCGCGCGAACGACACGGCCGAGGCACTGCGGCTGGGTGCACCGCCGGGAACCAAGTATCTGGGTGGTGGGACCAATCTTGTCGACCTGATGCGCGAGACGGTGGAGAGGCCAGAGGCGCTTGTTGACGTGACCGGCCTTCCCGGCGCCATCGAAGAGCGGCCGGACGGCAGCTTGCTGATCGCGGCGGGTGTGAGGAACACAGCGCTCGCCGAACATCGGGCTGTCCGGACCCGCTACCCCATGCTGTCCCGTGCTATCTTGGCCGGCGCATCGGCCCAGATCCGGAACATGGCCACCGTCGGCGGCAACCTCCTCCAGCGCACCCGCTGCACCTATTTCTACGACAATGAGGGATCGCGGTGTAACAAGCGGGAGCCCGGACAGGGGTGCGATGCCATTGAAGGATTCAATCGGATCCATGCGATCCTAGGCGCTTCGCCCGAGTGTGTCGCGACCCACCCATCCGACATGTGCGTGGCCTTGGCTGCACTTGATGCAGTTCTGCACCTCCGCAGCGGATCCGGCGAGCGGACGATCGCTCTGGTCGACTTTCATCTCCTGCCGGGCGAACGGCCCGACATCGAGACGATGCTGACGCCTGGCGAGTTGATCACCGCAGTCGAGCTGCCGGCGTTTGCAGCCGCCGCGAACTCAACTTACCGAAAGGTGCGCGATCGGGCGTCCTATGCCTTTGCCTTGGTGTCGGTCGCAGCTGCTATCCAGGTAGAGGGCGGAAAGGTGCGCGATGTCCGGCTGGCGCTGGGCGGCGTCGCGCACAAACCGTGGCGGGCGCAAAAGGCGGAAGCCGCCCTGCGAGGCCGCCCGGCGACACTTGCCAGTTTACGCGAGGCGGCAGAGGTGGAACTCGCCGACGCTGCGCCACTTCGCGACAACGGGTTCAAGATCGAATTAGCCAAACGTACGATCGTTGCCACACTTGGCGACCTCGCGGGAGACGTTGCATGAACATCGTGGACGATGCCAAGATCGCAGCTCAGACCGCGATGCAGACAGTCATGGGCAAGCTGGTGCCGCTGGCGCCCGACAACTGGATACCGGGGGGAAAGCCCGACCCACTAATCACGCACAAGCACGGGTTGATCGGCAAGCAGGTGTCCCGCGTGGACGGGCGGCTCAAGGTTGAGGGGGCCGCTCGCTTCGCGGCCGAGATCCCGCTGGAGGACATGGTCTATGCCGCGCTTGCGTTCAGCACGATCGCGCGCGGGCGCATCACTACGCTCGACACGGCGGCAGCCGAAGCGGCGCCGGGCGTGGTGCTGGTCATGACGCACTGGAATGCGCCCAAGATGGCGAGCCCGGCCGTGTTCGGCACCTCGCCAACTGCCGCAGGTCCGAGCGACCTGCCGATCATGCAGGACGACAGCATTCACTGGAACGGCCAGCCGGTCGCCCTGGTGCTGGCATCGACACAGGAGCAGGCGGACCACGCCAAGTCATTGATCAGGGTCGCCTATGCGCCCGAACCCGCCACCACGTCGTTTGACGCGGCCAAGGCGGAGGGATTGCAGCCGGGCGTGTTCCAGGGCGTGGTCATGAACTCGGAAAAAGGCGACTCGGATGCGGCGCTGGCTGCCGCCCCGTTCACCGTTGACCATGTTTATCGCACGCCCCGGCACAGTCACAACGCGATCGAGCCGCACGCGGCGACGATTGCGTGGGTGGGCGATACGCTCCGCATCCATGACGCCAGCCAGATGGTGACGGCTGCGGCTACCACGATCGCCGGCGTGTTCGGGATCAAGAGCGAACAGGTGCACATCACCTCGCCCTATGTAGGCGGTGGCTTTGGCGGCAAGGGCTTGTGGGATCACCAGATGCTCGGAGCCGCAGCGGCGAAGCTCGCCGACCGTCCTGTCCGAATAGCCCTGTCCCGCGAGGGCATCCACCGCATCGTTGGTGGCCGCGCCCCGACCGAGCAACGCGTCGCACTAGGCGCTGAGGCTGACGGGCGGCTGACCGCGCTCATACACGAGGGGGCGACGGTGACGACGGCGCACAACAACTTTCCCGAGCCGTTCGTCCTCTCCTCCAAGTCCACCTACCAGGCCGATGCTATTCGGCTCGGCGTGAAGGTCGCGACCATGAACATGCTCGCCAACACCTTCATGCGGGCGCCCGGCGAGGCACCGGGTAGCTTTGCCATAGAGTCCGCGATGGACGAGTTGGCCTACGAGCTGGACATCGACCCGATCGAGCTCAGGATGAGGAATGAGCCGGACAAGGATCCGAGTTCCGGGTTGCCGTTCTCCTTGCACGAAGTGGAAAAGGCGTACCGGGACGGTGCCGAGCGGTTCGGCTGGTCGGAACGGTCTGCCTCGCCGGGTGCCCGCCGCGAAGGCGAGTGGCTGATCGGCTTGGGCGTCGCAACAGCAGCCTACCCCTACTACCGCGTGCCCGGCGGAGCGGCGAGCCTGACACTCAAGCGCGACAGCGCCGGAGGTGTTACGGCCAAGGTAGAGGTCGCCGCGCACGAGATGGGCATGGGAACGGCGACGACGACAGCGATCGTCACTGCCGAGCGGCTCGGCCTACCGCTTGATGATGTGGAGGTCAGCTATGGCGACACCGGCATCCCCGGAGCGATCATGGCGGGCGGATCGCAGCAGACCGCCTCCATTGGCGCGGCGGTGATCGCTGCCTGGAACGCCATGGCGGCCGAGCTCCTAGACTTGGCCGGGAACGACTCGCCGCTCGCCGGGCTGAAGCTGGACGAAGTCGGTGGGCACGAGGGTGCACTGGTGAAGTTGGACGATCCGACTCGCTCGGAAAGGTACGCTTCCATCCTGTCCCGTGCCCAGCGGAATTCGATCACGGTGCAGGCCGACTCCTCCCAACCTCTCGAAACGATGCACTGGTCCATGCATTCGCACGGTGCGATGTTCTGCGAGGTTCGGGTGAACTCGGTGACTGGGGAGGTGCGGGTCAGCCGCTTCTTGGGATCATTCGACTGCGGTCGCATCATCAACGCCAAGACGGCGGCGAGCCAGTTCCGCGGCGGCATCATCATGGGGCTGGGAATGGCGCTCATGGAGGAAACGCAGTTCGACGAGCGAAACGGTCGCATCATGAACCCGAGCCTTGCCGAGTACCACGTGCCCGTCCACATGGACTTGCCTGAGATCGACGTGATCTGGACTGACATCCCCGATCCGCACACGCCCATGGGCGCGCATGGCATCGGCGAGATTGGCATCACCGGCGTCGCCGCAGCGGTGGCGAACGCAGTGTTCAACGCGACAGGCAGGCGCGTCCGCGACTTGCCGATCACGCTCGACAAGCTGATGTGACGGGAGCACCCAAGACAACACCTGAACACCCCGCGGTTCCGCTAGAACATGATCATCAAGCGTTAGCGCAGGAGGAGCGCCGCTTGCGCCGGCCAAGCCCTCTTTAGCAACCAACTCAAAACCATTTGGGACGTCCTCAGTCAGCAGACTACTAGGAGGACCACAATGGGAGAAGATGTTGTAAACAAGGGCGGAGCGACAACCAAGGATGCATCACCTCCAGCCATGCCGGCACCGTGGCTGGCCATTTCGCGCGCGCCGTCTTCACTTGACGACCTGATCACGTCCTATTTCGTCGCCAAGAGCGCTGCCGACGTGCCTAACTTGTTGCGCCTCAAGTTGCCGTCGTCCTGCTTATCTTAGTCCTGCTGCAGCGGGCCGGACGTCACCCCGGGAAGGCAGAAGCACAAGCGTGACGTTGGCTGCGATTGGTCTGGCCGCCGCAACCTCCGTTCTTGGCCTGTCCATCGTTCTGACAGGTATCGAGTCCGACCGACAAAGCGGTGTTGGAAGATGCGAGCCTTGAGAACAGCTGGAGAAGTTTTGACGCAATTGTCACGGTAGACCTGAACTACTCTCGCTTACACAGCGTACCAAAAACAAAAACTATCCCACAGAGATCTCCGCATGCACCCCTAAGAGGCCGGAACGGCGGACCATACACGCAAGCCGCTTGTTTCTTTGAGGTGGCCAAGCTGGCCGAGTCTGCCGTCCCTAGCACAGGGTACGAGCGGCGATCTGACCGCCATGTTGTTAGACGCTCTCCCGGCCGACATGGGGGGTAGGCAATTACAACATTGGTGTGGTTGACATGCCCGATTAAGCAGCCGCGAAACTCGAGTAGTCGAAGTGCTTGGAGAACCTTTGCCTCCACGCAGGATCGCGGCTGCTACCCTTCCATGCTGGGAGGACTAAACGTCTGCAACGATCGCGGCCGCAATGCGCGAGATGCTGGACAGGCCAGTTGAAGTCCATCCGACCCCATCGCAGGAGGAGGCGGCTGATCGGGACGAGTTGCAGGATTTGGACAGCAGGGTTTGTCTTCCCGATGGAGGAGTAACAAAGCAAGCCATCTACCCAGAAGTGTTAGCGAAGCGACAAGCGGATGGCGGAAAGTCGCCAGCGAAAAGCGCGGCAACGAGAGCCAGCTTTCAAATATGCGGCAAGCCGAGTGCAGATGCAGCACTCCACCCCTATGCTGGCACGCCCCAGGCAGACGTGATCCTCAAGTCTATGGATCACAAGCGGCAAGCGCCGGTTTCGGATTGCATTGGTCCCCGTTGTCAAGTTCACCTGTGCAAAAGGAACGTATCGCCTATGCAGTTGGAGCTAGCTTGGGCTAGTCCATGGTAATGGGACGTCAATACGACCCCAAACGCGACTAAAAGGAAGCTTCGTGAACGTTGAACGACCCATGGACAGTCTTGATCGTCGGCAGCTCCTTCGAGCCCTCCGTTCGCTGCGCAAGGGCGACTTTCAGACTCGGCTTCCGGAAGATCTGCCTGGCGCCGACAACGAGATTGCGAAGCTGTTCAACGAGGTTGTTGGCCTAAATCAGGACATGGCTGCCGAGCTCGAGCGCTTGTCCGCCGTCGTCGGCAAGGAAGGGAAGATCAATCAACGCGGGCGTATCAAGAATGCGACTGGCGGGTGGGAAACAGCCATTCAAAGCGTCAACGAGTTGATTGAAGACATGGTTCAGCCGACCGCGGAGGTAGCCCGCGTGATCGGGGCGGTCGCAAAGGGCGACCTCTCCCAGTACATGGCGGTTGAGATCGAGGGTCGTGCGCTTCGCGGCGAGTTCCTACGGATCGGCAAAGTTGTGAACACAATGGTGGAGCAGCTTGCCTCATTTGCCTCTGAAGTGACGCGCGTGGCGCGCGAGGTCGGTACGGAAGGCAAGCTTGGCGGCCAAGCCAAAGTGCAGGGCGTTGCGGGAACGTGGAAGGATCTCACCGACAACGTAAACGCCATGGCAACCAACCTCACGGGTCAGGTGCGCAACATCGCCGAGGTGACCACGGCGGTCGCGTCCGGCGACCTGTCCAAGAAAATCACGGTTGAGGTGAAGGGCGAGATCCTCGAACTCAAGAACACCATCAACGTCATGGTCGATCAGCTCAATGGCTTCGCCTCCGAGGTGACGCGCGTTGCGCGTGAGGTTGGCACCGAGGGCAAGCTGGGCGGCCAGGCGCAGGTGCCCGGCGTTGGAGGCACGTGGAAGGATTTGACGGACAACGTGAATTTGATGGCCGACAACCTCACTGGCCAGGTGCGCAACATTGCCGAAGTGACGACGGCCGTGGCGTCGGGCGATCTGTCCAAGAAGATCACTGTCGACGTAAAGGGTGAGATCCTCGAGCTCAAAAACACCATCAACGTCATGGTGGATCAGCTCAACGGCTTCGCCTCCGAAGTGACGCGTGTTGCGCGTGAAGTTGGTACCGAAGGCAAGCT
>CAXTED010000016.1:33327-34960 GCA_964243335.1 uncultured Sphingomicrobium sp.
ACCGAAGGCAAGCTGGGCGGCCAGGCACAGGTGCCCGGCGTCGCGGGCACTTGGGCTGATCTCACGGACAATGTGAACCTCATGGCCGCCAACCTGACCGGCCAGGTGCGCAACATCGCTGACGTCACCACGGCGGTTGCCAAAGGCGATCTTTCGAAAAAGATCACGGTCGAGGTGAAGGGTGAGATCCTTGAGCTCAAGAACACGATCAATACCATGGTCGATCAGCTCAACGGCTTTGCTTCCGAGGTTACCCGTGTTGCTCGTGAAGTGGGTACCGAGGGACGGCTGGGCGGACAGGCGCAGGTGGAAGGCGTGGCCGGCACCTGGAAGGACCTCACCGACAACGTCAACGCCATGGCCGGCAACCTTACGGGCCAGGTACGTAACATCGCCGAAGTGACCACGGCCGTGGCTCGCGGCGACCTGTCCAAGAAGATCACCGTCGAGGTCCAGGGCGAAATCCTTGAGCTCAAGAATACCATCAACACCATGGTCGATCAGCTCAATTCGTTCGCCTCCGAGGTGACCCGCGTGGCCCGCGAAGTGGGTTCGGACGGCAAGCTTGGCGGGCAAGCGGACGTGAAGGGCGTCGGCGGAACGTGGAAGGATTTGACCGACAACGTCAACGAACTCGCCGCCAATCTGACCGGCCAAGTTCGCAATATCGCCGAAGTGACAACAGCTGTGGCACTTGGCGATCTGTCAAAGAAGATCACGGTCGACGTGAAGGGCGAGATCCTTGAGCTCAAGAACACGATCAATACCATGGTTGATCAGCTCAACGGCTTCGCATCAGAGGTTACCCGTGTTGCTCGCGAAGTTGGCACGGAAGGCAAGTTGGGTGGACAGGCACAGGTGCGCGGCGTGGCCGGCACGTGGAAGGACCTCACGGACAACGTCAACTTGATGGGCGACAACCTGACCGGTCAGGTGCGCAACATCGCCGAGGTAACCACTGCCGTTGCCCGCGGAGATCTGTCGAAGAAGATCACCGTCGATGTGAAGGGCGAGATCCTTGAGTTGAAGAACACCATCAACGTGATGGTGGATCAGCTCAACGGTTTCGCCTCAGAGGTGACTCGTGTCGCCCGTGAAGTGGGTACGGAAGGCAAGCTAGGAGGACAGGCCCAGGTCCCAGGGGTCGGCGGCACGTGGAAGGACCTTACTGACAACGTAAACTTGATGGCCACGAACCTGACCAACCAGGTGCGAGGGATCGCAGACGTTGTTACCGCGGTTGCCCAAGGCAATCTCAAACGCAAGCTGACGGTTGACGCCAAAGGCGAGATCGCTGCGCTCGCCGACACGATGAACGGGATGATCGACACTCTTTCAACATTTGGCGACCAAGTAACGAACATGGCGCGTGAGGTCGGCATCGAAGGACGACTCGGTGGCCAGGCGCGTGTCCCGGGCGCTGCAGGTCTGTGGCGCGACCTCACGGACAACGTCAATCAACTGGCCGAGAACCTCACCAACCAAGTGCGCTCCATTGCGGACGTAGCAACGGCGGTGACCAAGGGCGATCTTACGCGCTCCATCGCGGTGGAGGCATCTGGTGAGGTCGCCGCACTGAAGGACACGATCAACGAGATGATCCGCAACCTCAAGGAACAGACCTTGAAGAATG
>CAXTED010000017.1:0-18892 GCA_964243335.1 uncultured Sphingomicrobium sp.
CCGTTGCGAGCGCCGCCTATCGTTCCGCGTCCGAGCTGCACGACGATCGGCTGAACCGCGATCATGACTTCAGCAACAAGGCTGGCGTCATCCACTCCGAGGTGATGTTGCCGGCGGGCGCACCGGAGCGTTTAAACGATCGCACAACGCTATGGAACGAGGTGGAGGCAGGCGAGAAGCGCAAGGACGCGCAGCTTGCCCGCGAGGTCGAGTTCTCGATTCCGCGCGAGATGAACGAGAGGCAGGGCGTCCAGCTCGCCCGCGATTTCGTGAAAAAGCAGTTTGTCGATCGCGGGATGGTTGCGGACCTGAACGTGCATTGGGACAGGGCGAAGGACGGCACGCCGAAGCCGCACGCGCATGTGATGATGACGATGCGTGAAGTCGGGCCGGAGGGGTTCGGAAAAAAGAACCGCGACTGGAATAGTACCGAGCTGTTGAAGGACTGGCGCGAAGCGTGGAGCGCATACGTCAACGAGCGCATGACCGAGCTTGGGCTGGAGGGTCGGATCGACCATCGCAGCTATGAGGCGCAGGGGATCGGGCTGGAGCCGCAGCACAAGATCGGCCCGGCAGCATCACGGCGACCGGAGCAGGGACTTGAGGCGGAGCGGATCGAAGATCACACGCGCATCGCCCGTGAGAACGGCGGGAAGATCATCGCCAACCCTAATGTCGCTCTGGACGCGATCACGCGGCAGCAAGCCACGTTCACCACCCGCGATCTTGCGACGTTCGCGTTCCGGCATAGCGACGGCAAAGAGCAGTTCGACCAGGTGATGGGGGCGGTGCGCGCCAGCCCCGAGCTGGTCGCATTGGGGAAGGACGGACGCGACCAGGAGCGGTTCACGTCGCGCGACATGATCGCGGTGGAGGCCCGGCTTGAGCGTGCTGGTGACGAGCTGGCGGCGCGCGACGGGCACGGTGTCGGCGATCGGTATCGTGACGCGGCGATCGGCGCGGCCGAAGCGCGTGGACTTGTCCTGTCGGGCGAGCAGCACGACGCGTTCGATCATGTGACTGGCGACGCCGGGCTGGTGTCCGTCGTTGGCTATGCCGGTTCGGGCAAGTCAGCGATGCTCGGCGTCGCGCGTGAGGCATGGGAGGGGCAGGGCTACACGGTGCGCGGCGCGGCGCTGTCGGGCATCGCGGCCGAGAACCTTGAGGGAGGGTCCGGCATCCAGTCCCGCACCATCGCCAGCCTTGAACATGCATGGGGGCAGGGGCGCGAGCCGTTAGGTCCCAAGGACGTGCTGGTGGTGGACGAGGCCGGCATGATCGGCTCGCGTCAGTTGGAACGGGTGTTGAGCCAGGCGCGCGATGCCGGGGCCAAGGTCGTGATGGTCGGCGACCCCGAGCAGTTGCAGGCGATCGAGGCCGGCGCGGCGTTCCGCAGCGTCACCGAGAGGCATGGCGCGGCCGAGATCACCGAGATCAGGCGGCAGCGCGAGGACTGGCAGCGCGACGCGACGCGCGCACTGGCGACGGGGCGTACCGGCGAGGCGATCCATGCCTATGACGGCAAGGGCATGGTCCACGCGGCCGACACGCGCGAGCAGGCACGCGGCGAGCTGGTCGACGGTTGGGACCGCGCGCGCCAGGCCGAGCTGGGCAAGAGCCGGATCATCCTCACCCACACCAACGCCGAGGTGCAGAGCCTCAATGGCGAAGCCCGGGACCGGTTGCGCGCATCCGGCGACCTTGGTGACGACGTGACGGTGAAGGCTGAACGCGGCGAGCGGCAGTTCGCGACCGGCGACCGCATCATGTTCCTGCGCAACGAGCGCGGCATGGGGGTGAAGAACGGCACGCTGGCGACGATCGAGCGAGTATCGCCCGAGGGCATGGCGGTGCGGCTCGATGACGGGCGCGGGGTCGCGTTCGACACCAAGGATTACGCCCATGTCGATCATGGCTATGCGGCGACGTTCCACAAATCGCAGGGCGTGACGGTCGATCGCGCCCATGTCCTCGCCACCCCCGGCATGGACCGGCACAGCGCCTATGTCGGTCTGTCGCGGCATCGTGACGGCGTGCAGCTCCATTATGGCCGCGACGACTTTAACGACCAGCGCCAGCTTGTCCGCGCCCTGTCGCGCGACCGGGGCAAGGACATGGCCAGCGACTATGCCCGGCCCGAGCAGGACCAGGCCCGCGCGTTCGCCGACCGGCGCGAGATCCGGTTCCCGGAACTCGCGCGCCAGGTTGTGGAGAAGGTTCGCGACAAGGCCAGGGGCATGTTCGCGGGGTTCCGGCCGAAGCCGGCGGTCGAGAAACCGACGTCGCCGGAACGCGGCCCCGCCGATCGGCCGCCGGCGACCTCGCAGGCCCGCGCGATCGAACGCTATGGGCGCGCCGCAGCCGATATAGGCCGGATGCGGGACAAGGGGTTGCCGGTGCTGGCGCACCAGGAACAGGCGCTGGCGAAGGCCGGCGACGCGCTCGACCAGGTGCGCCAGCATGGCGCGCGCGACCTTGCCAGCGCGATCGAGCGTGACCCTCGGCTCGCGCGTGATGCAGCGGAGGGCAACACAGGCGGCGCGGCGAAGGCGATGGAAACCGAGCGCCAGGTCCGCATCGATCCGGAGAAGCGCGCGGGCCGGTTCGTGGAGCAGTGGCAGGGTATGAAGGAGGCGCAGGCGAGCATGGAGCGTGCCGGCGACCGTGCGGGTGCGGAACGGCTCGGCAAGCGCATGGAGAGCATCGCAGGCGGGCTGCACCGCGACCCGCAGCTCGAATCCGCGTTGCACCGTCGCGCGCCCGAGCTGGAACTGAAAATGGAGCGCGGTCGGTCGATCGCAAACGAGCTGGCGCAGTCGGTCAGCATCGGGCGTGACCGCGACCGTGGCATGAGCCGGTAGGTGGTAATGGGCGACGACATTCCAGAGGGTGGCGATCCAGCGGAGGCATTCGACCGGTTGCGCGCCGTGATCGAAGGCCAGGACCGGGAGCTGGCGTTGCTACGCCGTGCCGTTGAGGGCTTGGCGGCCGAGCGGGCCGCGATAGACGTGCCCGACTATTCCGAGACGTTGGGGCGGATACAGCAGGGCGTGGACGCCACGGCCGACCGGATCGCCGTCATCAACGACGTGATTGCGCGAAGTCCGGCGCTGGCGATGACGCCCGAGCAGATGGCGCAGCGCATCGCCGCAGCGGGCAACGCCGCCCGGCGCGAGGATCAGGCGGCGCTCGCCAAGGCGGGCGAGGACAAGGCCCGCGTCATGGCCGAGCTTCGCGGCATCGTCGGATCGGCATGGACGCGGGCCGATCAGAAGAACCGGCAGCTATGGTTCGGGCTGGGCGGGGCGGCGATCGGCATCCTCACATGGGCGATCCTGCCGGGCCTCGTTGCGCGCGAGGTCGCGCCGGCGAGCTGGCAATGGCCCGAGCGTATGGCAGCGCGCATGCTCGACCTTCCCCGTTGGGAAGCGGGGCAACGGTTGATGCGGGCTGCTGCACCAGATGCTTTCGCCAACATCGCAGCGGGCGATAAGATCGTGACGGCCAACCGGGTTGTGCTGGAAGCGTGCCGTAAGCGCGCGGTCAAAACACATGCGCCGATCCGCTGCACCATCAGCATCAACGACAGAGAGCTGTGATACGAATCCGAGACAGCTCACCCGCACACGGCGCACAGCTCGCAACAAAAATTACATCAGCTCGCTTGCAACCAAAAGAGAGCTCTGTCATTTAGTGCCTACAGCTCTGGTAAAAACGTGAGCGAGCTGTTCGCTCTGGACCTTGAGAGCTGTTGGAGAAGTACAATGTTGGAAGTTCGGATTCCCGCGATGCGCGGGAAGATGGGGTCGCGTACCTATTACAGCTGCCTCATGCCAATGCAGGGCGTGCCGCAGTTTTTTAAGTTCACCAACTGGGCAGGCATTAGTCCCGAAGATCGGGAGCAGCGCGTTCTCAACGACAAACGCGTTCCGGATTTGGCGACGTATATCGCTGAAAATGAGGAGGATTACCTCTTCTCCTCGATCACGGCATCCTACAAGAGCGAGCCCCGGTTCGAGCCCTTCGCTGAGGGACAGGATATCGGTATCCTCGTTTTACAGCTCGGTGATGAACTCATCATCAACGACGGCCAGCACCGGGCTGCCGGTATCGTTCGGGCGATTGAAAATGGTGTTCCGATCAACCGCGACGCCATCTCGGTACTGCTGTTCCCGTGGGAGTCGACAGGTAGGGTTCAGCAGATGTTTTCGGACCTCAACCGCTACGTGCAGAAAACGTCGAAGTCGCTCGACATCCTGTTCGACAAGCGGGACGATATCGCTGCTGCCACCCTCGCGATGATCGAGAAAGTGCCGGTTTTTCGCGAGCTGACCGATAAGGAAAGCGTCTCGCTCAGCGTCAAATCGACCAAGCTGTTCACTCTGGCGGCGCTCTACGATGCCTGCGTCGAGCTGCTGAAGGGGCGTGAGAAGCAGGACATCGTCACCAACGCAAATCTGCTGGCGGATTATTGGAACGCCATCGCTGCGCACATGCCGGAGTGGTCGAAGGTGCTGAACGGGCAGAAGCTGGCGATCGAGTTGCGTCAGGAGAAGATCGTATCGCACTCGACCGTCCTGCGGGCATTGGGTGGTCTGGGTGTCGATATTCTGGATCGGCCGGATTGGCAGGCGCAGCTTGTAGCGCTCGGTAACATCGATTGGTCGAAGAAGAACCCGGAGTGGGAGAACGTCTGCGTCGTGTCCAACTCGGTGGTGTCGAACCGCCAGGCACGGGCCGCGACCAAGGCGTTCATCAAGGCCAAGATCGGCCTGTCTCTCACTGACGGCGAGAAGCGGGCGCTGCCCGACCAGGCGATAGCCGCCTAACTCGCCGGCTTGTGTGGATGAAGAGGGAGGCGCGGTGCCGCCTCCCTCGTTTCAGGAGACAGACGTTATGGGCAAGAAAGTGACCGATGCGAAAGCGGACGCGAAAGGCAACATCACCGCTGTGAAGTTGAGCGGTAACAGCGGGTTCACCCCTTTGGAAACGGCTATGCGTATGGCCGATAAGGGCCAAATCGATAATGCGCACTCGGTTCACAGAGCCGGAGCGAAGCCTCACCTGCGAACAAACCCCAACAGCAAAACTAGCGACAACCTCGACGATATGGCGGGCGATAAATAGTGAGGTTGCGGCCGGTGTCACGATCAGCCTGTGTGACACCGGCTACAGGCTATCTGCCTAGCCTATTTACTGAATATCCAGACTAAATGAATTTGTGTTATCACGGGATAGGGTTATCCGGTGGCCTGCATAATTTGTTGCCTGTAGAATTGCAGCCATCTTGGGAGGCCAATGCAGCCACGTGTTAGGTGCGTTGTTATTGTACTCTCGCGAGTTGTCATGTGTTACAGTAAACACAACATTGCCAAGTGACTGACCTTGCACAGTCACATGAAACGTAACGTTCGCTTCTTCAACAGGCTTGTTGTTGAACTGCCCAGGGTGCCATGAGCAGATATTGAAAAAGCTCTGACGAAACCATGTTTGGAAATGACCGGTTTTCAGGCTGCTAGAAGTTAGCCTTAAGTAGGGAACTATCCCTCCAGTCGTCTGCTGCTGAGCGTCGGTTGTAGAAAGGTCTTTCCACCAGCTTGGCATTATGAAAATCCTCCCATTTACCCGATTTGCAGAAAATTAAGTTATACTTCGACCGCGTGGCGTACTTCAACCAAGGCCCGCAGAGCATCATAAATTTGCTCCCGATTTGCCGGCAACGCAAAGTACTCAATGATGAGATCATCAAGATTCTGCCGATCAGCTTGTTCTAGCTCATCAGATACCTCTAAAACCTTGCGTTTTTTCATAGCTTTGAAAGCCGAGATTATCTCATTGCGCTGGTTTTTGTTAAGCTCGTCTGGATCAAGAATGTGAAGATTGGCCTCGATCCTGTCTTTGTTCAGGTCGAGAGCACCCAGGCCACGGCCGAAGCCTATGCCCTCGATCATAAGCAACCCAACTGTGCAGTTTAGGAGCGCGTGAGCCAAGTCGATGTTGACGCCGGCATGGGCGTTCAGGCCCATGAGCCGCTGATTGACGAACGCAGCTGGATTTACACGGCCCACATAGAGGCGCTTGCCATACGCGAGTGGGATCACAAGCTCGGCGACGCGATCGGCGCGCATCTCATACCAGTGATGTCCCGCCTTCGCCAAAACATCGGGCAGCGGATCACCTGTTCCGTTTCGCACGGTCTTGAAGCGCTTGATCCAGTTTAGCGCCCCTGTGTGACCAAGCTTCTTTAGCTGACTTTCAGAGAGGCCGCAGCAAAATGCCTCGCCATCGGCCTTGGCCTCGTAAGTCTCGATCTTGGTCGAGGATTTCAGAACCGACGCGATGTAATCCGCCTCGATTCCATGTCCTTTGGCAGGGTAGAACAGCTTATCCCAGCCTCGTCTCTCACCGCGGCGGATAGTGAACAGGTTTCGCACTGGCACTAGGGGGCAGTCCAGAAGCCAATCTACATCTACGAATTGCGCGGAACCGGCTAAGCCATACGGCCGGGCCTTGATGAGCTGATCGTGGCTTACCGACCTGATGGACATTACGTCCTCTTGAGCGCTGCCGATTTCGATTTGAGCGGCAACGCTGTCGACGTGTGCATCGTCGGCCAGCAGATCGACGGGCTGCTTCAGGATAACGAACTTCGTATCCGACCGGCTCTCATCGTTGGCGGCTCGCTTTTCCAGCACCAAGACGTTCGTCACCACATCGCTGTTGGAGAACCAGCGACCGGAACCGGAGGTGATAACCGCGCGAAGATGGTAGAAGGCAACCAGCCGATCATAAAAGGCTTGTCCCCAAGCCGTCCCCAGCCATGCGTTCGGGATGATGATGACGACGCGTCCCCGCTCTTTTAGGAGATCGTAGAACACGAACGGGAGGTATGCCGACACGTCCGATCGACCAGGTAGGCCCTCACCATCCTGTTCGAGCAGGGCATTAACCGACGCCGTTGCGTCACCATAGGCGCGCCTGCCGTCCTGAGCGACGAACGGGAGATTGCTTGCAATGCAGGCGAAGGTTCCAACCGTTTCCTTAATTAGGCTCCCGTCGTTCGGATCGCGGAATTCGATCCCCAGCGCAGGCTGAAGCGCGAACGCGTCGAGTGCGAATACCCGTAGGGGCTGACGCGCCAACGTCGGCGTGGAGAGCGAGAATGTCGCGAGCTGGACGGCCTGGCGGTCGATATCCGAGGCACAAATCTGGCTTGCAGCCTCAGCTCCAGAGATGCCACCCGCGAGCTTCGCGTCGAGCGCCGCTCGGATGATGGTTCCGCTGCCGCAACACGGGTCCAGTACGCGATCAGCCAGGTCATTAACTCCTAGCCGTACCACCAGCTTCGCAAGCGGCGCGGGTGTCGTGTACTGCCCGCGCAGCTTGCGATCTCCAACAGAAGCAGCTGCTTCCAAGATCGTAGAAATCTGTGTTTGATCGACTGAGCCGAGCCGCAGATCAGACAGCAGTCGGTTGAACTGGCAAAGCTGCTCCCACGATTGTGAAGGCAGGACGCTGAGGCCTAGGGCATCGCAGAATACAGTCCAGAAGTTGCACTGGTTGGAGATGCCTTGAAAGACGCCAAGTGCATCACTGGGGGACATTTCGGTGGAGATGGTCGCGACAGGGCCGGCACGGTCGTCGCGTTCGCGCAGCACATGAGCGAACAGGAACTTGCCGGTCCAGTTCATTAGGTTGGCGCGTGCGAGCGCGGCAAAGCGGTTGCTGCCATCATACTCATTCTGGTGCCGATCCCACCACAGCGTGACCTCGGCCCGAAACGTGCCATCCTTCTTGGCCGCAGCTTCCAGTGCCTCCGCTACCAGTCCCTCGTTGGCCAGGATCAGGTTTGAGGGACCCCCGCTTCGGTATGCATCGACGAACTGGCGACCTTCAAGGCTGCCATCCGCAAACAGCGCGTTCATCGTTTGCAGGATTTCAGCGCCAAGCGCTTCCCAACGCACGCGAGCAGCACGCACGGCCGAGCGGGTCGTAATATCGCGAAGGTTGGTCCACTCGGTGTGCAGAACGAACTCGTCTGCATCACGGTCGAGCGCGTAGAGGCGTGCGTAACGCACATTCCATAGTACGAAGCTATCGAGGCCCAACATACGGGCCTTCAGCTCAGCGTTATCAAAGAACTCCTGATCCGCTATGTCAGTGTCTGGAAGCTTCAGCTCCCACCCTTGAAGAATGCGAGCTGTATCACGATCACCAAACAGTAGAACATCAGGGAAGAGGCTCCCCGATATATCAGTAATTGTCTGTTCGCCGCTTACATCACGAACGGCCCGGTTCTCGTTATGAGCAATGCCCTTCAGATATCCGATCAGATCGATAGCCCACGATCGTTCGTTGTAGACCGCGACCGCCATCAACGGAACGTGCCAAGCAGGGCCGGACCAATAATGTCATCAACGTCAATAAGGCCACGCCGCTTGGCGGGGATTGCACGGCTGGCAGGCTCGATATCCTTCATTGAAGGAAGAGACTTTTCGATCATCATCCTTTTTGCCTCAGCCAAGCGCATCGTAGCAACCTCTATGTAATCGATGGGAGCACTCTTGAACTTGTGAACATGCTCGTTCTTCTCAATGCCGATATAATCCCGACCTTCAAGGAGAGCAGAAACTAGGAAGCTGCCACTTCCAAACGCATTGTCGAGAACCAGATCGCCGGGTGCTGTGAACATTCGGATAAGATAGCGCCCAAGAGCAACAGGCTTTTGAGTGGGATGCCATACGACACCGCCGGACTCGCTTTCCGCCGTTTTGCAGTACAAAGAGTCGGTGGGGAAGCGAGCGCCATCGCTCTTGACTTGTACAGGTCGAAAGTCCCCGTAGCTTCCTGTATACTGATCCTTGCGCGTGCCTTTGTCGTAAGGATCAGAATACCACATTACCGGTCGATAATCTGGCTGCTGTTTATAGAATACGCAAATATCCTCGTGTTGACGCAAAGGCTGTTTTCGGGCGTTCAAAAAATTTGTCGGTTTGCTTTTAATCCAGACAAACTTATATTTGAACCAGTTCTCTTTGCTTAGCATAAGGCGAGCGGTAAAGAGCCCCTGCGAGCTAAGAACAATAACCCCCTTTGGCTTAACAATACGCTCATAATGAGCCCACAACTCATCAAGTGGAATTAAGCTGTCCCACTTGTTTTGTGTTGTTCCATAAGGAAGGTCGCACAGAACCATATCCACAGATGAACTGTCGATCTTAGAAAGCAACTTTAGGCAATCGCCTTCATGCAATGTATTCCGTCGAAGTCCCACGAACTTAGTTTCCAGTCCGGAGCAGAGGAATATCGCGATCCAGGTACTCGGACAGTGCCTTGCGCACGACCCATGCCAATGACACGTTGTTGCGAGCGGCTTGTGCTTCTAGCTCTTGATAGAGGCTATGGGGCACGCTGATCGAGAGCCGCTTGGCATCTAGCTGCTGAACACCATCCGTCCTGTCGCCAGCCATCGCCCTGCCCCTAAGTTTTGCACCATTTTGCACCGGAGTGGTGCGGCCATAGCAAAGCCACAGGCGCGGCTGTTGCGCAACCCCCAATCGGAACATAAAAGGAACAAGCGACAAGACGCTTACGGTTTTGCTATGGGTAGTTCAATCGCGGCTTGGCCAGCACCCGCACTGACGCTCGCTAGCATCGACGCTTGAGGGGCGCCCGTGGATATGGTGATGCACAAATCAAAAGTTTTGCATCA
Source organism: uncultured Sphingomicrobium sp. (assembly GCA_964243335.1). GTDB lineage: Bacteria > Pseudomonadota > Alphaproteobacteria > Sphingomonadales > Sphingomonadaceae > Sphingomicrobium. The sequence continues at coordinate 9,713 of CAXTED010000017.1, forward strand.
AGCCGAAAAGCCAGCAAGTCCGGCCCCTTCCCTGATGCAAAAATCTGATGCACAATTCCGCCCGTGATCTACGGCTATGCCCGCGTCTCTTCCACCGGCCAAAACCTGGCCCAGCAGCTCGCCCAGCTTGAAGCGGCGGGATGCACCAAAATATATCGCGAGAAGATCAGCGGCGCGTCGGCTGAGCGGCCCCAGCTCAGGCGCGCGATCGGCACGCTTGACCCCGGCGACGTGTTAATGGTGACGGCTACAGACCGGCTTGCCCGCAACACCCGCGACCTGTTGAATATCCTTCATGCGGTGAAGGAGGCCGGCGCGGGCTTCCGGTCAATCGCCGAGCCGATGGTCGATACGACCTCGCAGTTCGCCGAGGTGATTATCGCGGTGCTGGGGATCGCGGCGAGCTGGGAACGCGCGCGGATCACCGAGCGCACCGCAGTCGGACGGACCCAGGCCAAAGCGCGGGGCGTCAAGTTCGGGCGCAGGACCGCCCTCACCCCCCACCAGCAGGCCGAGGCATTGCGGAAGCTCGAAGCAGGCGACACACAGCGCACCGTGGCCGCATTATTCAACGTTAGCCAGGCGACGATATCGCGGCTTGCCAAGCCATAGGCTGACGCGTCTCACGCGGCCCGCGCTCTATCTCGGGGTCCGGTGAGAGGATGGTCGAAATCGTACGCCACGCTAGATGACTCCAATGAAGTCGGCACCACCCCTCACGCTAGACGCGCGCCTCAATCGCATCACCGCGGAGCAGGCCGATCTCCTGCGTGAGGGCCAAGCCCTGCTGCGCGCCGGCTTGCCGACGAACCAGGTCGGAATGCTCCTCCTGGCGGCCGCGAAGCGTTCGATTGCGCTGCCCGAGGGCTTCACGGCCATGATCCGAGCGCGCAACTTCCACGCCGCCGCGCCGATGGTGCGAATGCAGCTCGACACCGCCTTGCGCGTCGCAGCGCTGCGCTTCGTTTCCGACCCTCATGCCTATGCCGCAGCCGTCATGGAGGGTGCGGCCGTCTACAAGCTCAAGGACGACACGGGCGTCCGGCTCACCGACCACCGGCTGCTGGAGCGCCTCGCCGAGACGTTTCCGTGGATCACGACCGTCTACCGGGACGCCAGCGCCTTTGTGCATCTCAGCGCCAGGCATCTCTGGACCAGCATCGCCGCGATCGACGAGGCCGAGCGCCTCGTGGTCTTTCAGATCTCCCCCTGCGATCCGGCGCGGGTCACGGAGGATCAATATTACGATGCGGTCGATGCCTTCTATCAATGCCTTCTGCTGGCGAAGGGCTTGATCCTGGGCGGCATGCGCCAGGTCGCGGGCCTCGCCGACGGGGCCGCTGGATGAACATCCCCGCCCCTTCCGCCCGCCCCGATTTTGCGGGCGCGGTCGCCAAGGTCGCGCACGCCAATCACCATATCGCCGCGTTCGCGCAGGAGGCAGGCCGCTACTTCGCCAAGCGGCCCTACCAGGCCATCCAGACACCGCACACTGACACAGGCGAGCCCGGCTATCATCTCTACGAGCGGCTGGGCTTCCCGGATCGACGGCTGGCGCTCTTCATCGGCGATGCCCTGCATAACCTGCGATCCGCGCTCGATCACCTCGCTTGCGCCTGCGTGATTGCGCACGGCGAGAGCCCCGACCACACGCAGTTTCCGATCCTCCTCAAAGAGACCGGGCTTGAGCAGAAGCTCCTGAAGGACCTCGGCAAGGCCGGGCCCGTGGCGATCGGTCTCGTCCGAGCCCTCGCCCCGACGCCACTCGGCAATCCGATGCTGGCCGCCCTTCACGAGCTCGACATCACCGACAAGCACCGCCTGATCCTGCCCGTCGCGTGTACGATGAATGTGGAGATCCAAGTGGGCGGATTCGAGGGTATGCCAGTGGTCACCGCGAGGGGCGGCACTGCCCCGCCCGAACGGACCGGCTGCTTCGTGCCAGCGCCCGCCGGCTACGAAGCCTGTATCGCGCATGATTTCAGTTTTACGGGCGATGTCGTCTTTCCCGCAGGCACGCCGCTCGCCGGGCAACCCTGCGTCGAGACGCTTTACGAGCTTTCCGCCGTTGTGGCCGACATCGTCATCGCGTTCGAGCAGGGGTTCGGCACGCTCCGTCTATCCCACGGGATCTCGCGCCAGGGACGAACAATCCGTACCATCTGAGTTGCCCGTGCCGATACGCCGGTTCGTCGCTCAATCGCTACACGGGCGACGACAGCCAGCCCGACTGAGCCCAATGCCGCGAACATCGGGTGCAGCTTACGGCCACTCAACCAAGCGCTACAGGCCACGAAGGCTACCAGTTCACTAGTGAGATTGTCATCCTGCACACTTGTGGGCTATCCACCATGTTCACACGCGAACACGTTCAGGTGGCCACATGAAGACCATATCTATCATCAGCCAGAAGGGCGGAGCGGGTAAGACCACGCTTGCCATCCACCTTGCCGGCGCTGCCACCAGTGCGGGCTTCTCTGCGCTGATCCTCGACGCGGACCCGCAAGCGACTGCCAGCCAGTGGAACCACTGGCGAGGCGGGGCGGACCCTGAGGTCGTGGATTGTGCCTCCCCTACCCTCCTTCCGCGTAAGGTGCAGCAGGCGGCCGATCTAGGCGCGGACTTAGTCATTATCGACACGCCCCCACATGCGGACATCATGGCACGCGAGGCGTGCAAGGCCGCGGACCTGATCCTCATTCCGTGTCGCCCCCAAGCGTTCGACTTGTCAGCCGTCGAAACGACGGCCGAGCTGGTGAAGGCAGCAGGCAAGCCGGCCTTCGTGCTCTTCATGGGCGGCCCTCAGCGTGCGCCAACTACTTACAGAGACGCCCGCGAGCTGATCGAGGGCAGCGAAGGCGTTGAGGGTATGGGTGTGCCGGTCGCGCCCGTCATGCTCACCATGCGCGCGATCTATCATCACAGCACGGCGCAAGGGAAAACCGCGATGGAGGCGGAGCCGGACGGTAAGGCGGCGGAGGAGATCGCTGCGCTATGGACGTGGACACGAGAACATGTGAACTTGCCCACAAGTAAGCAGAGCAGGAGGAAGCGAGGCTGACATGAGCAAATTTGGTGCCATGAGGCAGCAGCGCGCAGAACGCGCCAAGGTGGAGCCGAGCGTCCCGGCTCCGGCCATTGAGGGCACGGTGTCGGTGCGATCGGCGGCGCGGCAGGGCAAGAAGGCCGTTAGCGCATACTTCAGTCCGGAAGTCAGCCGGGGTTTAAACGTGCTGGCGGCCGAGAACGGAACTACTCTTCAAGCCCTGATGGGCGAGGCGATCGACCTTCTCATGCGCCAGTACGGCAAGCATCCGTTCGGGGAGCGGTGACGCAGCACCTCCGAAAGACAAAGGGGGCGAAGCATTATGGGTGAGCCGCTGTCCTCCGGCGAGCGTATGCCGGGCCATCAGGTCACTGCCGGACTGAGCACCAAGGCAGACCAAATCCGTGCCCTCGCGCGAGCTGGGTATTTGCGTACGGAAATCGCTGCTCAACTCGGCATTCGTTATCAACACGTACGGCAGGTTCTTGAACGCTCAGGGATCGATCTGGGACGGAAGCAGCGCACCAATACCGCCAGTCCGGGTATTCAACCGCCTGCCAAGGGGCGGTCGAAGCCTGAAGCGACTATCGTGAACGAGCCGATTCTGGCCTCCGGCCTTATCGACGCAGGATTCATTCGGATTGGGCAGTGGACTTCGATCAGCGATGAGGCTTTCAAACTTGATTGCATCGTGCCGGCGGACGCCGGCGTTTATGCGTTCGTGGTGAATGGGATCATCCGCTATATAGGATTGACCCAGCGCGGTTTGCGGGGCCGCATGGCGCATTATGTTCGCGGTCACGCTCGGCAGCGGACCAGTGCACGCGTCAAAGGCCTTATCCTAACGGCGCTTAATGCAGGCAGCCATGTTGAGGTCCTGATCGCGACCCCTGAGGCCACCACGTGGAACGGGCTTCCGGTGCTGACAGCGCCAGGGTTGGAAGCGGGGTTGATCCGAATGATTCGTCCCGAGTGGAACATGCAAGGGTTGGGTGAGTGACCATCATCTGTAGCGGGCATCCCGAGAGCCGCCCGCCCACGTGTTGGCATGTGAACATGATAACACGAAAATACGACGGAACGTGAACACGTGTTTGGCATGTAGAGGTCGGTAGAAAACCTATCGGTGAGTTTTGGGGTAGCGGCTCACCTTTGGGCGGCGGGCGTGTTGAAATCCACCAGCACCGGCATCTCGGGAAACCCGCCGCGCAGCTTGGCGCGTCGCACGATGCTGTGCTGATCGATCAGGTTCTGTGCGTCGCGCTTGCCGCTGGACGTTTTCGGGAACCAGTGAAGCGCCACCCGTTCGACCTTGCGCCCATTCTTGATCGGCGTGAAATCGACATAGAAGGGGCAGAGCTTGTTGATTTCCTCAACGGCGACCTTGAGGCAGTATTTGTTCAGATCGGCGAAGCGTTCAAGTTTGCCTTCGGGCACATTTAGCAGGCCGCGCAGCTCCTCGATCGTAAACTCCTCTTTCTGCTTGTATTCGAGGCCGATGCGCCGCTCGATCATTTCATAGAGACAGAGAGCGTATTTCGACTCGAAGCAATACATCACTTGCGTCTTAAGACGGGCATAGACCTGACTGTTCCGCAGTATCTCGATCAGCTCTTCCGGGATGCGGTAGTGAAGGAAGCCGTCCTTTTCGAGGCTTTCATCGCTCGGGCCAAGCAGCTGGACACGGCGCTTGTAGCTCTTGCCATCCTTGCGGATCGTGACGATCGCGATGGTGCCCATGAGGCGCAGCAGCGAACTCTCTACGCGCTCGTTGCCTTGGTGCGTCCCTTTCAGTCCTGACTTCGCGATACGATGGATGATGGGCTCACCTATTCGCTCCCAGGCATTGGCGATCAGCAGATTGTAGATGCGGCGATCGGCGAGGGTGAGGGGGCTCAGCTCTACAATATCGACCAGCTCGCCGGGCTTGACGATTTCCCCGTAATTGGCGGGATCAAAAGGATTTCCGCGCCCCTTCTGGGCCAGCGTGCGGAACGTCATATCGACCACGGCAGGTTGCGACATAGGCTTGACCAACGGTGAGCTAGAGGGGCTTACGAACTCACCCTAACCGCCAAAAGTGAGCTAGGCAAATGTTTCAGCTCCCCGGTTAGAGCGAAGAGGCGGGTACCCCAAAACTCACCGATCCTTCTAACCCGACCTATAGCCTACCCCGACGCTCACCGAACCCCGCCCGAACACTCACCTTTACCGGCCCCAAAGCTCACCGCACGCTACCCCGAAACTCACGCGAATCGACCCCAACGCTCACTGTTGGAGGTATTTTTCCGCAGAAATACGGGCCTTTCAGCCCCCTGAATCTTGAATCAGAAGAATTAGAGAATCTGAACGGCGAAAAGTGAGCTTTAGGGTAGGCCAGCCTGTGGATAACCAAGGTCAGAATACGCAAAATGGAATCGGCCTCCGGCCGATGCACTATTCATTGCGTGCCGGCTACGCCGTCACCAGAGCGGCGCAAGCGCCGCATGCTAGGCGGAAAGAAGAAAGGGAGCTGGAGGTCAAATATCGTGCCAGAGCCGCCCAAGAGCGCCTTGAGGGCAGGGAAGAGGACTTTGCTACAACCCGCACCCTTGCAGCACCAAACCTCGCTGTTAGGGCTTAATCAGCCCCTTCGCGATCGGTTTCGTAGATCGTCAATCCGATCACCGGCTCCGCCACGGCTGCTACCGTGATGAACCCACCCTCGGAAGGTGAGGCGCTACCCCAAAGCTCACCTTTCGCGCATCGTTCACGCAGGATCGAACAGGCCGGCGAACTCGCGCTGATCGTAGTAGCGGATTTTCTCAACCGCGAGCGGGTGTTCGCCCTGGCGAAGCAGCAGGAGCTGGTCGGGCCGCATCCGCATGATTTCGTCGGGCGTGGCAAGCCGGCGGACGGAGACATGACCGCTGACGCTTTCCGAGGGGCCGGCGCGATTTTCACCCCAGCCGGTGCCACGCGAAGTGCTGACGGTGTCATATTCGATCGTGGTGTCGCCGATCGTGCGCGATAGCATGTCGGCGGTCGCATGATCGTTCACCCCGAACGTCTGGATCACGCCGGCGTTGGACATGAACGTGCCGGCGCGCTCGCCATAGGTCGCCTTGAGCTGGTGCATATCCTGGAGGATCGGCCAGAGCTGGAGACCATAGCCCGCCATCAGTCCCATCGCGCGCTCGACCGGTTCGAGGCGGCCGAGGGCGGCGAACTCGTCGAGCAGGAACAGCACCGGCCGCGCAGGGCGGGCGGCGGACCGCGCCATGTCGGTGACGGCCTGGCTCACCAGCAGGCGCAGCCAGCGGGCATAGGTATCGAGCCGATCGGGCGGCAGGCACAGGAACACGGTGGCGGTCGTGTCTTTCAATCCGGCGAAGGTGAAATCCGACGCGGCCGTGCTGGCGACGATGCGGGGGCTATCGAGAAAGTGGGTGTGGCGCTGCGCCGACGACAAGACGCCGGCGGCTTCACGGTCGGACTTGCCGAGCTGGCGGTTGGCGGCGCGGGCGATCAGGCCACCGGCGCCGGTGCTGTCCTGCATATCGCCCAGCAGTGCGGTGAAGGCGGCAGGGGCGAGCGTCAGCTTGTCGCGCACCGTCGCCAAAACATGACGATCGGCGGGTTCGTGGACGACGGTGTGCAGGATCAGCCCGGCGATCAGCGCCTTGGCTTCCTCGTTCCAATGGGCTTCGCCCGATTGTCCCGGCGCGTCATGCACCAGCGCGTCGGCGAGGGTGTTGGCATCTTCCGCGAGATCGAGGCTGGCGGGGTCGAGGCGGTCGAGCGGATTGTAGCGGGCAGGGTGTTGGCCCGACACGCCGAACGGATCGAGACACCAGACCTTGCCCTTGGCGGCACGCGCGCGGGCGGTGACGCGGGCATTCTCACCCTTGGGGTCGATGCAGATCACCGAGCGATCGAGCAGCAGCAGGTTGGGAATGATCGTGCCGACGCCCTTGCCCGACCGGGTGGGTGCCATCGTCAGCAGATGCGCCGCGCCGTCGTAGTGCAGCAGCTTGCCCGACTTCGCCGAGCGACCGATTAGGAGATCCCCGTTCGCTTCCAGCTTGCGCACGTCGGCACGGTCGCCGAAACGGGCGGAGCCGAGCAGATCATTGCGCTGGTTGTCAGCGCGCCGGTTGAACCGCCAGGCCAGGAACAGGACCGCGCCAGCCAGCAGGAACGGAATGTCGGTCGCTATCTCGCCATAACCGAAAATGCCCTTGAGCCAGGCGTTGCTCGCCATCAGCACCACGAAGGCGACGAAGACCGCGAACAGCGGGCTGATCCGTCGCCGGGGCATCAGTGCGCTTCCATTGGCGTCACCGGCAAGGACCGGTCGGCGTCTGGATGATCGAGCAGCCGGAGCAGGATTTGCGAGACGAGGGGAGGGGGCACTCCCTCGTCCAGCATCATCGCGAAGAACGCGTCGTCGTCGGGTGTCGGGATCATGTCCTCGATGACCAGGTTGGCGCGCGAGTCCGCCATGTCCTCATGCCACATCGCGATTTCCGTTGGCGTGCCACGTACGAAATCCATCGCGCGGACCTGGCGGCGGATCGTCTCGATATCGAAATCGCTCATTGCCGGTTCCTTCCTGCCATCATGGCGTGTCCGGCATGTTCGCTACGCTGTCCGCCATCGACCGGGCGAAGCCGCGCAGCACGCCGACGTGGCGGACGAAGGCGGCGCGATCGAGAACGATCGGATCGCCCAGCGTCGGCAGCTTCTGCTTGGCGGTGGAGGCCGTGGCGAGACGGTTCAGAGCGCGTTGATTGAATACCGGAATGCCGTGCGCGCAGAGATTTCGGATCGTCACCGCCTCGACCACGCCTCGACGACCGCCCTTGAAGTCTGACCACTTTTTGCCACCTAGTTTCAGGACAGTCGCTCCCCAAGTCTCCACCGGCGTGGCGGTGATCCAACGCTCGGCGGCCTGATCGATCGGCGCGGCGGCATCGAGGCCCGCGAACGCGGCGCGCGGTATGCCCTTGCCGGTATGCAATGTCTCAACCAGCTCGCGGCCAAGATCTTCGACCAAAGCGACGTAGGACGGAAACAGCACACGATAGAGCTGCTGCTCGTCGTTGAGCACGGCAGTAAAGTCGGCGAGATCGCACTTGAAGTTGGAGCCGGCGGGATCGGTGATGACCAGCGGGGAGGCGGAGGCGATCGGGAAGCCGTTGACGTAGGTCCGGTAGGACGCAAGCGCCATTTCGCAGGCCAGACGGAAGCGCGTCAGGTCGCGCCATCGATCCCACATGCCATAGCGAACCCATGCCATTCCGATTGCCCCTATGCTGTCGTTTCTGCTTCCGCATCGAACGCCCGTTTGCCGCGTCGCTTCCACAGCGTTAGCACGTCGCCGGCATCGTCGCCGCGACCGCGCCCGGCGAGATCGAGCAGTGCGCCGTAGAGAGTGGCGCGATCGTCGTCGGTTAGCTCGACCAGTCCGGCTTTCTGGACCAGCCCGCCCAGCTCAATCAGGTGGCGTGTGCGTTCGCGACGTTGCACGACCCAGCCTCTACTATCCGTTCGTCGTTCCGCCGCTTCCGTCCGCAGCGTCGCCGCCCGGTTCAGTTGCAGCGCCCGATCCGTCGATTGCAGCAGCGCCGCCAGCTTTGCGCCCGCGCCGTTGAAAGAAGGCAGCGCCCTTCGCGCGCCATGCCTCCTTCGCGCTCGCATCCTTCGATCCAATCGCGTCGAGCAGGACGCCGGCAAGGGTTTCTGCATCGAGCGCATCGGCTCCGGTGGCGGCAACGAGTTGGCCGAGCTGTTCGACCCGCTTCGCCTTGAGCGCGCGGGCCTTGTCACCCAGCGCCTTCAGTTCGGCATCGTAATCGCGAACCTTCCGCATCGCCTTCACCCTTCCGCGCATCGGTTGGCAGCATCCTAGCGCACCCAGCATGAGGGTAAAGACGGAATGAGCAGAAAGCGACATCGAGTCAGTCAAGAGATGCGAAGCAGATCGTGAGTGCGCGCTTATACGTCGTTGCCGACGTGCGCTAAGTAAGGCAGTGTGCAGAGCGTCATGGCGATCTACCACTTCTCCGCTAAGGTTGTGAGCCGCGCGAACGGATCGAGCGCCGTTGCGAGCGCCGCCTATCGTTCCGCGTCCGAGCTGCACGACGATCGGC
>CAXTED010000018.1:0-13805 GCA_964243335.1 uncultured Sphingomicrobium sp.
TGCTGCGCACGCCGAACTTCGGCCGCAAGTCGTTGAACGAGATCAAGGAAGTGCTCGCCAGCATGGGCCTCCGCCTGGGTATGGATATCCCCGGCTGGCCGCCTGAGAACATTGAGGAAATGGCCAAAAGGCTTGAGCAGGAAATGCTCGGCTAGACCGACGCTTCTTGGTGAAAACATCGAGGGCCGCTCCGCAAGGGGCGGCCCTTTTTGTTCGCGGACGCGCTGGCGTGATCGTTACGGCACAGGCCGTGAAAGCGCTTAACATGCAGCAAGAACAACCACTTGGCCGCAACTAGCCAACCAGCCGCGGGTTCCTTTCCGTGAAGCCTCGGCTTAGCCCAGGCTTCTCAACCAGGAGTGGAACATGAACAAGTTGATGATCGCAGCAGCCCTTGGGCTGCTCGCCGGACCCGCGTTCGCGCAGACCACGACTACGACCACTGGATCAGGCGGAAGCACGACATCCGGCACCAACACCGGGTCCACTGATACATCGGTGACCGGCCAGACAACGAGCAGTTCGGGCACCGCGACGAGCGACACCATGGGCGCACAAACGACAGGTTCGACCAGCACACCGCCAACGGACCCCACGACGGGCGCGTCGGAAAGCTCAACGACCGGTGCCACCGGTACGGCGGGAAGCGGCACGACCAGTGACCCAAATGCTGGTCAGACCACGGGCACGGGCACGGGTTCGACAAGCACAACGACGTCCGGAACGGCGATGCAGAGCGGCACCGGCCCCACGTCGAGCAGCACCGGTACCGTCTTGCAGAGCGGCACCTTCGCGCGTGGCTTCTCAACCCGTGGCCGGTGCACGTCCGCGCTTGCCAGGGCCCGCACTACTCAGGGCTCGTCCGCTTCGACGGGCGCGACCGCGAGCGGCGCCACGTCCGGAACGACCGACCAATACGCTCAGACCACGACTCGATGCGAGAAGCGCGGGTCGCGCTACCAGGCCGTTTATTACGAGAATGGCTTGCCGCAGTAAGCCTGTGGCAGACTGAGCCCATTGTTCCTTCCGGCGAGGAAGGAACAATGGGCTTTGCTCGTGAATGGCCGTTGACCATCGCGGGCGCCTTGGTTTACCAAACCGCTATGAACGCTTCTGCCTCCATGTCTTCCTTGCTCGTCCGCTCCGCACGCGCGACCTGGTGGCGTTGGCTGGTCCCGCCTGCCGGCGCGCCTGTGTTCGATCGCTGATCCGCCCACCCGGGCGCTTCCCCAGCATCCTCGCAAAGCCCGCCGGTTCCGGCGGGTTTTTTTGTGCCCGCCATTCTCCTAAGAAAGCACTTCACATGATCATCGTTCTCAGGCCCGACGCTCCCGCCGACAGCGCGCAGCGCATCCTTGCCCTGATCGAATCGCGCGGGCTTCAGCCCTTGCACATGCCGGGCTCCGAGCGCGTGGTGCTCGGCGCGCTTGGCGACGAACGGATACTCGGCGAGCTCCAGCTGGAAGGCGACCCGGCGGTGGAGTCGGTCAAACCCGTGCTTGCCCCCTACAAGCTCGTCAGCCGCGAGTTGCAGGCACATGACACTGTCGTCGACGTTGGCGGCGTGGCAGTCGGCGGCGCGGCCTTTCACGTCATCGCCGGGCCATGCGCCGTGGAAACGCCCGAGCAATTGCTGGCCAGCGCGGAAGCGGCGAAAGCGGGCGGGGCGACCATGCTTCGGGCGGGTGCCTACAAGCCGCGCACCAGCCCTTACGGCTTCTCCGGCCACGGTCCGGAGGGCCTAACCATGCTGCGCGAGGTCGGCGACGAACTCGGCATGCCCGTGGTCACCGAGGCGATGGACGCGCGCGACCTGGAGCTGATCGCCGAGCATGCCGACATGATCCAGATCGGCGCGCGCAACATGCAGAATTTTACCTTGCTGCGCGCCGCTGGTCGGGCCGGGCGCCCGGTGCTGCTCAAGCGCGGCATGTCGGCGCGAGCCGAGGAACTGCTTTTGGCGGCCGAGTATCTGCTCAGCTCGGGCAATAGCCAGGTGATCCTGTGCGAGCGCGGCATTCGCACTTTCGAGACGGCGACGCGCAACACGCTGGACCTCAACGTGGTGCCGTGGATCAAGCAGCGCAGTCACTTGCCGGTGATCGTCGATCCCAGCCACGGCACCGGTATTCGCGACCTCGTCACGCCATTGGCGCTGGCGGGGGCGGCATGCGGCGCCGATGGCCTGATGATCGAGGTCCACAACAACCCGGCCGAAGCCTTGTCCGACGGGGCGCAGTCGCTTGATCCGGCGGGTTTCCTCAAGCTGATGAGCGCGCTTCGACCGGTGGTCGAAGCGGTCGGCCGGAAGCTCGCCTGATGCAGGCTGCGCGCGTTGTCCAGCGGCGGCTCGACCGCGATGCCGATGCGGCGAGCCTGTTTGCGGCGTTGAGCGATGACGGCCGGCGGGTGGACACGGCACTGTTCGAAGGACGCGACGGGCCAGCCCTGGTGATGGCGGCGGCCGCACTGCGGGTGACTTGCCGCGGGGCGCAGGTGGTGCTGGAGGCGCTGAGTGCCAATGGCGAGGCGCTGCTTGCTTCGGCAGGGTCGAAGCTACCGGGCGAGGTAATGGAGGCTGGGCCGCGCCGCCTGATCCTGCACGTGCCGCCGCCCTCGCAGGAGGATGCCGAAGAGCGCTTGCTAGCCCCCGCGCCGCTGCACGCCTTGCGGGCGTTGCTGGCGGCGGCGGGCGCGGAGGCGGCGGAGCCGTTCGCCTTTTGCCTGTTGGGCATCGTGGCATTCGAACATGCGAGCCTGAGCGAAGGCATGCCGACTACCGCCGACGCTCCCGGAAGCGTGCCCGATTTTCTGTTCTGGGTGCCGGAAAGCCTGATCGTGGCCGAGCGTGGCGGAACGCCGCGGTTGGTGTGCACGGCTTTCGGATCAAGCGATGCAGCACTGTCCGAACGCTTGTTGAACGATGCGGCCCAGCGGCTGTCCGCTTTGCATGCGGCGTGCGGTCAGGCGCAGGTGCTTGTTCCGGGGCCAGTCACGTCCGCTGGGCCGGTGGCTGCTGCGCCGGACCTCGACGACCCAGCCTATTGCGCCGTCGTTCGCCGCTGCAAGGAGGAGATTGCGGCCGGCGAGGTGTACCAGATCGTGCCTTCCCGCACATTTCGCGCTCCCTGTCCGGACCCGATGAAGGCCTTCGCTGCGCTTCGCCAGCTTGAGCCCGCCAGTTATCGCTTCTTTGTCTCGGCGGAGGGCTGGACCCTGTTCGGTGCATCGCCGGAGACTTCACTGCGCATCTTCCGCGATGTCGGCGGCGGGCGCACCGTAGAGGTTCGCCCCATCGCTGGAACTCGCCCGCGCGGGGCCAGCGACGACGAGGACGACCGGCTGGAAGCCGAGATGCGGCTCGACGCCAAGGAGGTCGCCGAGCACATGATGCTGGTCGACCTTGCCCGCAACGACGTCGCGCGGGTCAGCCTGCCGGGCACACGCCGGGTGGCGCGGCTGCTCAGCGTCGAGCGGCATGCGCGCGTGATGCACCTTGTGTCGTCGGTCACCGGCCGGCTGCGGATCGGCCTGGATGCGTTCGACGCCCTGGCCGCCTGCCTCAACGTCGGTACGTTGACGGGCGCGCCAAAGGTGCGCGCGACGCAGTTGCTGATGGAGTTGGAGGGCAGTCGTCGGGGGCCGTACGGCGGGGCGATCGCGTGGATCAACGGCGACGGGCTGATCGACAGCGCGGTCGTGATCCGGTCGGCGCTGGTGCGGGATGGCTTGGCCGCAGTTCGAGCCGGCGCCGGAGTGGTGCACGACAGCGATCCGCAAAGCGAGGCGGACGAGACTCGGCGCAAGGCGTCGGCGCTGCTGTCGGTGCTCGCCGTCACGCAGGGAAGCGCGCAATGACCCGCCCGGTAGTGTTGATCGACAATCTCGACAGCTTCTCGTTCAATCTTGTGGAAGCGTTTCAGCGGCTCGGCAGCCCCGTGCGCGTGCTTCGCAACCGGGTGCCAGCGCCGGACGCATTGGCTTTGGCGGATGAGCTTGACGCCTTGCTGGTGATTTCCCCCGGGCCGGGAAGTCCGAGCCGGGCAGGTTGCTGCCTGGACCTGGTCGCCTTAGCCAAAGGGCGGCGACCTTTGCTCGGCATCTGCCTTGGCCATCAGGCGATCGTGCAGGAAGCAGGTGGGCGGGTCGAGCGCGCGCCGGAGCCGGTCCACGGCAAGGTCAGCCTGATGGCGCATGACGGGCAGGGGCCGTTTGCCAGGCTTCCCGGTCCCATGCGGATCGGCCGCTATCACAGCCTGTGCACGACCGGCCTGCCGAACCGGTTCACCGTTCATGCCGAGGTGGACGGCGTGATCATGGCGATCAGCGATGGCGACGCTCTACAGGTCGGGCTTCAGTTTCACCCAGAGTCGATCCTCACCACGCACGGCGACCAACTTATCCGTGCGATCGTCGACGGAGTTGAGTGACCCGGCTGAGTGTCATCGAAGCGTCCGCGCGTGGAGCCACTTGCCCCCGCTCAAGATTAAAAGGCAGTTAAATCTGAGTTAAGGACTCCTTCCGAGATCGGGGGCAGCTTCGGTGCGAGTCGGTCATCTGGCTGCCAGGCGATGGTATTCGGATCGAGCGGCTTGAGACAGTTCGCAGCGCGTAGGCAGCGGGTCATGACCACGCCCGGTCACCGCGTGAGCGCAGGGAAGGACGCAGCATGGCCAAATTCACCGGGGGAAAGTCAGTCGCCGTAAAAGGCACCAAGGCGGCAGAAACATTGATCGGGAACGCTTCTGGCGAGAAGATCAAAGGACTCCACGGTGATGACGTCCTGATCGGCGCAGGTGGTGCAGATGTTCTCTCTGGCGGTAAAGGAGCAGACAGCTTCCGATACTTGGCTTTCGGCGATTCCAGAGGTGGCCAGATCGACCAGATTACCGATTTCGACGCTTCGGAGGGCGACACCGTCGATCTCAGGGCGCTTGGAACCGCTACCCTCCAGGCCTCTTACAACGCGTCCTTCACGGGCCTTCAATCCGTCTTCACCTATAATGCGGAAACGAACCGCACCTTGCTCAGCTATCACCAGGGGTCGACCGCGCCGGTCTTCCAGATCGAGTTCAAGGGGTTGGTCAGCTACTCCGCCACGGCATTTCTCGGGATCGTCGTGCCGGCCAACCCCACGGAGGGTGACGATAGTCTGAGCGGTACGGCCGGGAACGACACGATCGACCTTCTCGGTGGTAACGATCGCTACGATGGATATGGCGGAAACGACGTGATCAACGGCGGTGGCGGGAACGACACGTTGAGCGGCGGAACCGGCAATGATTATCTGAGAGGAGACTCCGGGAACGATCGGCTGACGGGCGGCGCGGGTGACGATATCTTGCAAGGTTTCGAGGGCTCCGATGTCCTGACAGGGGGAACTGGCGCGGACACTTTCTGGTACAATTGGAGTCACAGTGCCGGGGACGTGGACACCATCACGGACTTCAATCGTGCGCAAGGTGACAGGATCGACCTGTGGAGCTCGCGCATCGGCAGATTTGCCAACCTCGGATGGTTGCTCGTCGACGATGCCTTCAGTCAGTCCGCCAGGGCGAACAGCGAAGCCGGTCAGATCGTGCAGGTCGCCAATGGCGATGGCACCTACTCGCTGAGCTTCTACTACGCCAATCAACAAGTTTCGACGTTCAAGATCATCGTCAACACCAAGCTGGTCCCCGGCGACTTCCTCGGTGAGAACTGGGTCCAGTACCCGCCGAAACCGACCGAAGGTGCTGACAGTTTCGTCGGCTTCAATGGCGACGACCGGATCGATCTACTCGGCGGTAATGATACTTACGACGGTCTGTCAGGCAATGATCAGATCTTTGGCGGGGCGGGCAACGACACGCTCCGCGCGGGTAATCCAATCGGCACGGACATCGGCACAAGCAGGCTATACGGAGGAAGTGGCAACGACCTGTTGATCGCCGGCAGTGGCCAGGACTTCTTGGATGGAGGAGCCGGCGCGGACAGATTGTTCGGCGGTGCCGGTGCCGATCAGCTGCTAGGCGGAGACGGTAACGACACACTGGCTGGCGGCTTCGGCGGTGATTACCTTACCGGCGGGAACGGCGCAGATACGTACCTTTACTCCGACATCGGCGAATCCCCCATTGCTCAGTCGGGGGGACCAGTGAGTTTCCCGGCCGATTTCAATTACAGCCAACCCGACACCATCTTTGGATTCGACCCCAACTCCGGCGATGTGATCGACCTGCGCCAGCTCGATACAAATCCCCCGGCTGCCGGGGTTCAAACAACCGCATGGACCTTCACAGGCGGCGCTTACAACACAGGCGTGGGTGGAGCGCAGATGACCTTGGCGCTCGGAACAATCTACACTTACGAGGCTGGTGGTCCGCATGCGCGGGCCGGGACGACCTTGTCGCTTTACCTGAACGACGGCGACACAATCGCGGACTTCCAGATCCAACTAACAGGATCACACTCAACCCCTGAGGGTGTCCTGTGGTAGGTTTCATCGAGCAGGTTTGACCATCTCGAGTCAGGGCCGCCAGCGATTTACGCTGCCTGATCAATCTGCATTGTCGAACTTCCTGATCTCCACGGCGGTTTCGTCGAAGCCGTCGAGCAATCGTGCATTGATGCCCATCCGGCCGAAATCTTCGCCAAGAGACTGCCAGTGTGTGCCGCACCCGCAGACCGGACAATGGTGAATGCCGATCATCCGATCACCCCAGACATAGGGTGTCGTTTCGCCGGTGATGCTTACCAACTCGGGCGGGTAATATGCCACGCGCCAGGCAAGCAGGCGGCAGAGTGAGCAGTTACAGTCTGCAACCCACGCGGGTTTGCTCGGCAATTCGATCCGCACATTCCCGCAGTGACAGCGTCCGTTGATGCTCATCGCCCATGGTAATCACGGGTGTGGAGCGTCTGCAATGGGTGGACGCGGCCGATCGCCAGTGACGGCAGTCCGAAAGGCGTGGCTTGCACCTTGCCTGGCTTGACTCAGACGGCACTTTGCCGTTGAGGGAGCGCAAGCTTGCGGCGTGCCTTTTGGTGCGCCTTTCTGGCTTTCATGGGTTTCGGGCCGCCACCCTCAAGCGCTGCCTGGCCGAAGCTACCTTGCACGGGCTCCGGACGAACAAAGGACGAAAATCATGCGCCATCGTGTTGGCCATCGTAAACTGCAGCGCACCTCCAGCCACCGCGCGGCCCTGTTCCGGAACATGTCGGCGGCGCTGATCAAGCATGAGCAGATCACCACCACCGTGGCGAAAGCCAAGGAACTGCGGCCCTACGTCGAGAAACTGATCACGCTGGCCAAGAAGGGCGGCCTTTCGAACCGCCGTCTGGCCCATTCGCGGTTGATGGACGACACCCAGCTGCAGAAGCTGTTCGACGTTCTGGCCGAGCGCTATGCGACGCGCAGCGGCGGATACATCCGCATCGTGAAATCGGGCATCCGCTTGTCGGACGCCGCCTCGCTGGCGATCATCGAACTGGTTGACCGCGATGTCTCCGCCAAGGGCCAGGACAGCGGTCCGGTGATGGCCGACGAGGACGAGTACGAAGCCGCCTGAGCGCGCTTCCGATTGGCAAGAAACAAGGCGCCGCTGCACTCGCAGCCGGCGCCTTTTTCTTATCCGGCGCGATCTTGCGCCGCCCCGAGCGTGACAGCTTGTTCAACCGTGCTAGGCTGCGGGTTCAATCTTTTCGGAGCTTGCATGCGCCACCTTTTGCTGATCACCGTTGCCGCTTCCGCTTTGACCGCCTGCGCCGTGACGCCGCCGCCCAGCGACCTCACCGCGCCGCCGCCCATGACCCCAAGCTCGATCGAGACCGGAACCTTGCCTGACACCAGCACCACCGCCAGTGATTCGGCGGTCGAGGCGGCCATCGCTTATCCGCCCAGCCGCCGTACCGACCTTACAGAAACCCAGTTCGGCTTGCCCGTGGCGGACCCTTATCGCTGGTTGGAGAATGACGTCCGCACCGATCCTGAAGTGCGCGGATGGGTAGATGCCGAGAACAAGGTCACGCAGGCCTATCTCGCCGGCCTGCCGGGCCGAGCCGCGTTCAAGGCACGCATGACTGCGCTTTACGATTACGAGCGCATCGCGGCGCCGAGGAAGAAGGGCGGTCGATATTTCTACCAGCGTAACGCCGGTCTTCAGAACCAATCGCCTTTGTATGTGCGGGATAGCCTGAACGGCACGCCGCGGCTGTTGATCGATCCCAATGGTTGGTCGGCCGATGGCGCCACCGCTTTGGCCGAATGGGTGCCGAGCGAGGACGGCAAGTATCTGCTCTACACGGTGCAGGATGGCGGGTCGGACTGGCGCACGGTGCGCGTGCTGGACGTCGCCACGGGCAAGCTCACCACCGATGAGGTCAAGTGGGTCAAGTTCTCGGCTTTCTCCTGGGCCAAGGACGGCTCGGGCTTCGTCTATTCGCGCTTTCCCGAGACCGCGGGCGGGCAGGACTTCCAATCGCTCAACAAGAATCAGGCGGTCTACTTTCACCGTCTCGGCACCCCGCAAAGTGCCGATCGCAAGCTGTTCAGCCGGCCCGACAAGCCGGAGTTGAGCAACACGGCGCAGGTCAGTGACGACGGATCGACCGTGATCGTCACGAGCGCCAGTGGCACGGACGATCGCTATGAAGTGACGCTGCTCGATTGGCGCAACCCCGGTGCCAAGCCGCGGGTGCTGATCCCAGGCTTCAAGAACAATTACAGCTACGTCGGTAATGTAGGCAGCCGCTATTATTTCATCACCAACGATGGCGCGCCCAAGCTGAAAGTCGTCGCGATCGACATCGCCGCCGCGCGCGCCAACAGCCGCGACATCATCGCGGAGGATGCGGCGACGTTGGACGGGGCGAGCCTGGTCGGGGGCAAGTTGATTGCTTCCTACCTCAAGGATGCGTCGACCGAAGTACGCGTGCACAGCCTGAGTGGCGCGCGTGAACGGTCGGTCACTTTGCCGGGCCTTGGCACGGCAAGCGGCTTCGACGGCACCTTGGCAGACAAGGAGACGTTCTTCACCTTCACCAGCTACAACCGGCCATCGACGGTGTATCGCTACGATGTCGCAAGCGGCACGGCGAGCGAGTGGGCCGCGCCCAAGCTGTTGTTCAATCCAGACGATTACACGGTCACGCAGCGCTTCTTCGCGTCCAAGGACGGCACCCGCGTGCCGATGTTCATCGTCCGCAAGGCGGGCACCAGTGGTCCGGCGCCGACCTGGCTCTACGGCTATGGCGGGTTCAACGTTTCGCTGACGCCCGGCTTCTCGCCGACGCGGCTGGCTTGGCTCGATCAAGGCGGCGTGTACGCGGTGGTCAATCTTCGCGGCGGCGGCGAATATGGCAAGGCGTGGCACGATGCCGGCCGGCTGGCGAACAAGCAGAACGTGTTCGACGACTTCATCGGCGCCGGCGAGGACCTGATCGCCAGCGGCACCACGGGCAAGGGGCAGCTTGCGATCGAGGGCGGATCCAATGGCGGACTACTTGTCGGTGCGGTGGTCAACCAGCGTCCGGAACTGTTTGCCGCCGCGCATCCGTCTGTGGGCGTGATGGACATGCTTCGCTTCAACCGCTTTACCGCGGGTCGCTATTGGGTCGACGATTATGGCGATCCGGCTAAGGAAGCCGATTTCCGCACGCTGCTGGCGTATTCGCCGTATCACACCATCAAGGGGCCACGGGACTATCCCGCGATCCTGGTGACCACGGCGGACACTGACGACCGCGTGGTGCCGGGGCACAGCTTCAAATATACGGCGATGCTGCAGAACACGCCGGGGCTGGGCACCAAGCCGCACCTGATCCGCATCGAAACGCGCGCCGGGCACGGATCGGGCAAGCCCACCGACAAGATCATCGAGGAAGCGGCCGACGTGGCGGCGTTCATGGCCAAGTTCACCGGCCTCCAGGTTCGCTGAACTGGGAGCGGCTGGCCGGCATAGGTCGGTCGGCCGCTTAGGCCGAGGCGATCCAGATTTGAGTCGCGACGCGCGTAACTCACCACAACCTGCCGTTGAGCGCCCAAGGCATATGCCTAGGCTGCGCGTCGGTCTCCCGAGCCCTAGCTGCGCTCAATTGTTGCATCTTTATGACAACCGAACCGTTTGAGGATCGTAACGAGGAATTCGACACGACTTAAGGACAGTGGCGCAATGGCTTTGCCAGCACGATTGCTGCAGCGGACGAGAACCGGAAAGTTCGTTATCGCCAGAGCGCGTGACGTTCTTGTTGGCGCGGCTCGAGCCAGGAACGTTGCACACGCCACGGCAAGAACACGCGACCTGTTTGCCCGCCAGGGAGGAGCAAGCGGCTACAATCGTCAGGATCTGATCGTGGCTCTGATGGCGATGGGCGATGTAGAACAAGGCCGCCGGGACGCCTTGCATCTGTTCCGCAAGTTGCTCCCGGATGATCAAACGCTCGATGTCGCGGACCACGCCTTGCTGGAGATGCTGGAACGCGCCCCACCGTCAAAATCCGTGTTCGTGCAAGACGAACAAGTGATCGCTGCTTCCGGTGCGCTGGGAAATAGCATCGCCCCCCTCGCGCTGGCGATCCACCGCCGCGTGGAAAACGTGCCAGTCAGGGTCAACCCATCCGGCGGTACGAAGATCAGGGACAGCGCTTGGCTGGCGAGGCGCGGCTTCACCGTAGACGAGATCGCCCTGACCGAAGAATTCGAGGAGCTAACATACCGGAATTTCGGCATTCGCAAGATGCCCTGGAGCGCGATCGACGCCTGGCACCGGGAGATGGAAGCGCACCTGGATGCCACGGATATGATGCACGGCATGGGTTCATTCTATCAGAGCTGCGATGAGCTGCTCATCAAGGGGCAGCGACCGACTGGCCTCCGCTTCCAAACCTACGGCCTGAAGGATTTACTGACTGCCGACGACCACGTCCTGGATATCGGCTGTAATGACGGGTTCTTCGCTCTCGAAGTTTCCAAGCACGTCCGGCATGTAGACGGGTTCGACATAAGCCAGAAGTTTATCAATGTGGCCAAGTCGGCGAAAAGTTGTCTGGGGATCACCAACTGCGACTTCTACGTGTCCGAATTTTCAGGGTTTGCACCGCCGCGCCTCTATGATGTCGTCCTGTCCTTCGCCGTCCATCACTGGATTGGCATGCCCATGCGCCAATATGCCGAGCGACTGAAAGCCATGGTAAGGGCAGGGGGCCATGTCCTGCTCGAAAGCCAGGATTTGGCCACGCACGATGCGAATTGGGACGACAGGCTCGCTCAATTCATGTCTGCTGGGTTTGAGAAGGTAGGCGGAGGTACCTTATGCGATGACGGCTTTCTGGTGAGGGAGTTCGTTGTTCTCAAGAACGTCGTTCCGGCGGAGCCGCGTCCGACTGCGGCCTGAACTACGAAGAACTGCCGTATCCTTCAGGACACCGGTTCGACTCCGTTGAAGCGGCAACCTGGACGACCGGAAGGTGGTGCTTCAACCGGTGCCTACCAAAAGGAAACCCCGCCGGAGTTGCTGCTCCGGCGGGGTTTCCTTTAGTTCGAGGCGAGCTGCTTAATCCTGCAGATACTCGCCGGCATCGGCATCGGTGCCGTGACCCGATGGCGTCACCGCGGCGAGCGGGTCGGCCTGGATCGCGGCTTCGGGACCTTGAGCCAGTTCGGCCTGACGCTGCTTGGCCGCGGTGTCGGCCAGGAGAATGCTCTCCTGAACCTTCTTCTGCGACGCCCGGAGCGCGGCATCACGGCTGGTGGCCGCGACACGCATGCGGTTCATGCCTGCGCCAGTGCCTGCCGGGATCAGCCGGCCGACGATGACGTTTTCCTTGAGGCCATTGAGCGTGTCGATCTTGCCCTGCACCGAAGCCTCGGTGAGAACGCGCGTGGTTTCCTGGAACGAGGCCGCCGAGATGAAGCTGCGGGTCTGCAGCGACGCCTTGGTGATCCCCAGAAGAACCGGCTTGCCGACGGCATGCTTGCCCTTCTTGTCGAGCTTGGAATTATGCTCGTCCATTTCCTCGCGATCGACCTGCTCGCCGGCGAGCAGGGTGGTGGTACCGCCGTCGGTGATCTCGACCTTTTGCAGCATCTGGCGAACGATCACCTCGATGTGCTTGTCGTTGATCTTCACGCCCTGGAGACGATAGACCTCCTGGATCTCGGCAACGAGATATTCAGCCAGCGCTTCCACGCCGAGCACTTCCAGAATGTCGTGCGGATCAGGCGAACCGCCGACGAGATTGTCGCCGCGCTTCACATAATCGCCCTCCTGAACCTCGATCACGCGACTCTTGGAGATCAGCTCCTCATGCGGTTCGGACCCATCGTCGGGAACGATCGCAATCTTGCGCTTGGCTTTGTAGTCCTTCTTGAAGGACACCTTGCCCGACACCTTGGCGATGATCGCATTGTCCTTGGGACGACGCGCCTCGAACAGTTCGGCAACCCGCGGCAGACCACCCGTGATGTCACGCGTCTTGGCGGCTTCACGCGGCATGCGGGCGAGAACCTCGCCAGCCTCCACGGTTTGTCCGTCCTCGATCGCGATGATCGCGCCCGCGGCCAGGCGATACACGCCCGCCTCGGACTGGTCGGGGCCAAGCAGCGTCAGACGAGGACGAAGGTCTTCCTTCTTCGACTTGGCCATGTCCTCGGTCACGACGCGCTGGGAAATGCCCGTCGATTCGTCGGTCTGCTCGGTCATGGTGCGGTTTTCGGTGAGGTCCTGATACTTCACCGCGCCGGCCTTCTCGGTGATCACCGGCGAGTAGCTTGGATCCCACTCGGCGATCCGCTCACCCTTGCTGATGATATGCCCGGTCTCGCACAGCAGATGCGCGCCGTACGGGATGCGGTGCGTCGACAGTTCGCGGCCGTCCATGTCGAGAATGGCGACTTCGCCCGAACGCGACAGCGACACGTGACGCCCCCGCGGATCGGTGATGGTCGGCATGTCCCGAAGCTCGATGGTGCCGTCAACCGGCGCCTCAAGGTTGCTCTGCTCGTTGAGCTGAGCCGCACCACCGATGTGGAAGGTGCGCATGGTCAGCTGCGTGCCCGGCTCACCGATCGACTGGGCGGCGATAACGCCGACAGCTTCACCGATGTTGACGGGGGTACCGCGCGCCAGGTCACGACCGTAGCACTTGCCGCACACGCCCGACTTGGACGCGCACACCAAAGGCGAACGGATCTTGATGCCCTGCAGGCCAGCGGCCTCCAGGCGAGCAACCATTGGCTCGTCGAGCAGGACGCCCTTCTTGACGATCAAATCGCCCGTCTTGGCATCCATCACGTCTTCGGCCGTGGTGCGGCCAAGGACGCGATCGCCGAGCGAAGCGATAACCGCGCCGCCCTGAACGATGGCACGCATTTCGAGGGCGCGTTCGGTGCCGCAATCCTCTTCGATGATCACCGCATCCTGCGACACGTCGACGAGGCGGCGCGTCAGATAGCCGGAGTTGGCCGTCTTCAGTGCCGTATCGGCGAGACCCTTGCGGGCGCCGTGGGTCGAGTTGAAGTATTCAAGGACGGTCAGACCTTCCTTGAAGTTCGAGATGATCGGAGTCTCGATGATCTCGCCCGAAGGCTTGGCCATCAGCCCGCGCATGCCGGCCAATTGCTTGATCTGCGCCTGCGAACCACGGGCACCGGAGTGGGCCATCATGTAGATCGAGTTGACCGGCGACTCGCGGCCGTCCTCCTCGAACTTCACCGACGAGATTTCCTTCATCATCTCGTTGGCGACGCGGTCACCGCAACGCGACCAGGCGTCGATGACCTTGTTGTACTTTTCCTGCTGGGTGATCAGGCCGTCCTGATACTGCTG
>CAXTED010000019.1:0-9010 GCA_964243335.1 uncultured Sphingomicrobium sp.
GCCGTTTCCGCGCGTCTTGTGTAACCCAAAAAGGCCGGATTCTGAACCACGCCCGATCCGGCCTCGGATTGACTGCCGCAGGCTGTGCGAAATTTATCGCAAAAGGCCCTGACTTTCGCATGGGACTCTTGTGAGGGATCGTCGCAAGATTGGGGGTCGTAATATTGTTAGGCTTGATCCGATCGGAATCGAGGCTGGTGTTGGCCGGTGTCCGACACGAAATAGTCCCCGCCTACGCCACACACCATGCCGCCCGGCACCGGACAATGTTACGCCCCCCAATCTTACGGCAGCCCCCCTCACGGGTCATGGGCCCGTCGAGCACGAGGGGTGCGGCGAGGCCGGCGCTGCGCAGGCCCGCGATGAAGGTGGTGGTGCGCCAGTGTCCGTGCGGCGTGGCATCGACCATCTCTCCCGCCTACCCGGCGATGGGCCGCTCAGACAAGCGGGAGGTCAGCCAACTTGACGGTGCCCCGTTGCCGTTCAGGGATCGCGGTTTGCGGGGGATAGCCATTGTGGCTTGGAAAGCCTTCGCGTGAGAAACTCCGCGAGCGCCTCGACCTTCGCCGGACGGTTCCGCACCGTCGGAGTCACGAAGTAGAGCCCGCCTGAAGAGAGCGTCCAGCCCGGTAAGAGTTCCATGATGCGGCCGCTCGCAAGGTGCTCGCTCGCGATGAACTCCGGCAGTTCCGCAATACCCAGCCCATCCAGAATCGTCGGCATCAGCGCATCAACATTGGTCACGCGCAAAGGCCCGGACGGCGTGACCAGGACCTTTGCCCCGTTTGCCCCGGTGAAGTGCCACACGTCCTGCCTCGGTTTGTAAGCGTAGCTGAGGCAGTGATGCGCACCCAGTTCGCTGGGATGCTGCGGTTGCCCGTAGCGCGCGATGTAGGAGGGGGACGCGACTACCGAGCGTCCGATCGGGCAAAGGCGGCGGACGACCAGCGAGGACTCCTCCAGCACCGCGATTCGCAGCGCGGCATCGAAGCCGTCGCCCACGACATCAACCTGGGCGTCGCCCAGGTGCAGATCGACCCTAATCTCCGGATACAGCCGCAAGAAGGCCGGCATGAGCGGCGCGACCCAGCGCAGGCCGAACGACATCGGCACCGCCAGGCGGATCGTCCCTTTCGGCCGGCTCGATAGGTCGCGGGCTGAGTTCTCAGCCTCCTCGGCCTCGGCGTAGATCCGCGCCGCCCGCTCGGCGACGGAGCGGCCGAGATCGGTCAGGGCCAGGCTGCGCGAGGTCCGATTGAAGATGCGGCCGCCCAGGCGCTCCTCCAGCCGGCTCACCGCCCGCGAAACCGTCGGCACCGACACGTTCAGGGCCCGGGCCGCCCCCGCGAAGGAGCGTTCCTCCGCGACCTTGGCCACCATGGCAAGACCCTCGAAGTCCGGAAGGTTAGACATGAAAAATCCTGCAAGGTTGTCTTTCAATCCTTTCTATTTTGAATAGCCAGCTTTGACGACATCTTCTGTGCAGTTGACCAGCATGGAGTTACGAACATGGGCCGCAAACTCGAAGGCAAGGTCGCCGTCGTCACCGGGGGGACCAGCGGTATCTCATACAGAGGATCGGCCAGCACTCCATCAGTCGTGAGGGTGCCGTCAACAGTTCACACCCTTCGCGAGACGCTGGCCAGCACGCAAGAATAATCTAGGACAACGAGACATGAGCAGCAGCCCCGAACAGACCCGTCATACGCAGCAGCTGGATGGCTCGTCTTTTGGCGTGACGGTGATTGGCTCCGGCCCACCGGTCGTGCTTGGGCCGAGCTTCCTCTGGGACGCGGCGATGTGGGCGCCCCAGATCAGCGCGCTCGCCGGGTCCTACCGTGTGATCGTGCCCGATCTTTGGGGCCATGGCGGCTCCGGCGCCCTGCCACCAGACACGGCGACAATGCGCGACCTCGCCCGGCAGCACCTCGCGCTGCTCGACCGGCTCGGCGTTGAGCGCTTCACGGTTGTCGGCCTCTCGGTCGGCGGTATGTGGGGGGCCGAGCTCGCACTGATGGCGCCCGAGCGGGTGAGGGGGCTGGTGCTGATGGGTAGCTCCCTCGCCGCCGAGCCGCAACAGTCGCGGGACGGCTACTTTGCCATGCTGGACATCATCGGCGCTCATGGATCGGTGCCCGACCCCGTCCTCGACACGGTGGTGCCGCTGTTCTTCTCGCCCACGGTCGGGGCGCGGCATCCCGCGCTGCCGGAGATCTTCCGCCAAGCCCTGCGCGACTGGTCGCCGGAGCGACTGAAGGACAGCGTCGCGCCGCTCGGCCGCATCATCTTCGGGCGCCGTGACCTCATGCCGCAGTTGGCCGGGTTGTCGGTGCCGAGCCTGGTCATGACGGGGGCGGACGACCTCGCGCAGCCCGTCGCGCGTGGCCAAGCCATGGCGGAGCAGATCGGGTGCCCCTTCGTACCCATCCCGGAGGCCGGCCACATCTCCAGCCTGGAGGCCCCCGACTTCGTCAACCGGGTACTCCTGGGCTTTCTGGCAGGGCAGGACCGGAGCTGCGCGTGAAACCCAGACAGCACGAAATTTACACCACAGCTTATGCCTCAGTTTTTCTGGGCTTGTTTTAAGCAAAGTGGCCAACCCTTGCCGATTGGAGACGAAAATGACGAGTCCAACAAGAAACGGCAAAAATCAGGCGCAAGAGGAAGCTATTGAGAAGGTCGAGCAAGACGCTTGGCTGGATCTGTTTGCGGTCGCACCGTCACGCGCTGTTAAAGCCTTATCCCTAAATCAAGAAAAGATCAACGGCATCGGCCTCCTTGTAAATTCGGCCGTGCCCATCACTGAACTTAACCGTGCAGTGGCTATTGGTGCGGATGCGGCGTCGTCCGAAAAAGAAATCGATCTCGCGGTGAAATCGCTGGATGAAAACGCAGCAGATGGCTGGGCTGTCCAGATGAGAACTGATGCCACAGATGCCAAGAGTAAGGCAGCTCTAGAAAGAGCTGGCCTGGAACCTGCGGGGAATGGTTCGGCGAAGTTTTTGCCGTCAAGTACGGATTCTCACAACGGAAGTAAGACTTCCGCATGTGAAGTCATAAGGGCCGACGCAGGAACGGGCGAGACCTACGGCAGAACAACTCAAACCGGTTTTGGATTGCCGGAACCATTCGCGGGATGGTTCGCTCATCTGGTTGGTCGACCAGGATGGTCCTGCTTCTTGAGGATCATAGAAGCGTGGCTCAGAAGCTTGGCTCGGTATTGAAACCGTTTTACAGCCATACAGAACACGCGGAGTTCATGCTGACCTTATTGCTGCGCGCGTAAGCCAAGCCGTCGAAAAGCAGGTGAAGACGCTGACCTGCGAGACAGCCACACCACAGAATGTCAATGAGGACGGCTATTCATCATACCGCAATTACAAGCGGGCCGGCTTTGAACTTGTTTATACCAGGCTAAACTTTAAGCGGCGAACGGCTCTGCTGCGCAGTCCGGCCTGAAAAAAAGTTGCTCGATCAGACCGCTCGAATAGCTCGTGTGTGCGGGCGTCGGGCGAGACGGATCCGAGATGAACCGAGAGCGTGTTCGATCGGGTTGAGAGGGTCTTCGCGCCGGCACTGAAGTGCACCACGGAAATCGGCGGCGGGGTCGTGTCCAGGGCGCTTAGCCCTCCGAGCAACATCAGACATAAGTAGGAGAGTATAATGGACACGTCGCGACAAATCCCGGCCGGCGGTGGGCTTCGAAAAGTCGCCCGCGACGAGGGCGAGCGCTTTAACATTGCGGGAGCACGCTTTACCTGGAAGGTGAAGAACAAAGACTCCGGCCACTCACTGTCCATGTTTGAGATGACGTTGGAGCCCGGTGACGGCGTTCCGTTACACACCCACCCATACGCCGAGACTTTTTATGTGCTGACAGGTAATGTTGATTTCCTGCGGGTCCGCGATTGCGAAGAGGAATGGGTGCCGGCCGTGTTCAGCAAAACCGTTATCGTTCCGATCAACGGCTTGCACGCCTTTTATAACCGCACTGCCGAACCTGCTCGCCTGCTCAGCATCTCCAACCAACTCCATCAGGGTTTCTTCGACGCCGTGGCGGAGGCCGATCAGCTCGCCCCCTTTGCGAAGATGCCGTTCTCCGAAGCAATGGCCCGGGTTGCGACGATTGCCAAAGGCTACGACATGCATTTTTACCATTCGAGCCCCCGCCGATGCGAGGGGCTAGAGCGGTTCAGGCTTGCATGGAGTCGCCGGCTCTGATTCGACGCTGTTGATGGAGCAGCGAGGCTGATGATGACGGCACCCCTGTCGCAGGATCTGCGCAAGCGCCTGGTCCGGGCGGTCGAGGAAGGCGGGTCGTGTCCGTCAAGGTGGTGGAAATTGGTGTAGCTAAGATGGCCAACGATTATGCGGCTACGGGGCGTGGTTCAAATCATGCTAACACCTAAAGCAAAAAGTCCATTTACTTTCAAAGATCTATCGGTTTCTAGTGTTGCCTAGAAATCGCATTTATAAACCACGCCAGCAAGGTGCTGATCGAGCAATGGCGGACGCATTTCAACATCGTACGCCCGCGCTCAGCCTTGGGCTACCGGTCGCCCGCGCCGGAGGTCATCGTGCTGGGCATGCCGATACCGCGCGGCAACCCTGTCCCAACTGGGTCACCTCCACCATCAGCTACGATGCTACACTAGCATTTATCCCGGACCACTCGATGGGAGCTGGTCACTCGACTTTGCTCGCGGTGTACGGCCGCGAGCGGGAACACCAAGCAACGGCAACGACGCCGGTTCAATCCGCCGCGGTGTCGATTGTCGATGGAAGGCAGCGTATGTATCACAATCCCCACGGGATCGCCCCCGCACGTTCTGAGCAGTCCTGGACCAATGGCCAGAGTTCGACGGAGAGCCCGCGAACGCTCGCCGCCAGCGGGCTGGTCCGCCGAGTCCTGGTCGTCATTTTCCTGCTTGCGCTCGTCGGTGGTGCCGGCGGGTTCTTTGTTGTTTTGAGGCAGCGCGCGCTTCAAAGCGCGGCGAACGAGGCGCGGCTGCTGCTGACGACGGCGCTCGCGGTCAGCGACTACACCGACGAGAACATTTTTCCCCTGCTGGGCAAGCTGCCATCCGATCGCTTCTACGATCAAACGGTTCCGTTTCACGTGGCCCAGGCTGTCTTCCGCAAAGTACAAGCCCGTTATCCTGTTTACAGCTACCGCGAGCCCGCGCTCAATCCGACCAATCTTGATGACCGGCCGACACCCTTCGAAGTCGAGCTGACGAACCGCTTCCGGGAAGACCCAAAACTGCTGGATCTGGAAGGCATCCGGCAGGATGGCGACCACACCGTGTTCTATCTCGCCCGACCGATCCGAGTGACTGGCGAGCAATGCCTCACCTGCCACAGCACCCCTGACCGCGCGCCTCCAGCCATGGTCGCGAAATATGGTCCGAACAACGGCTTCGGATGGACGATGGGTGAAACGGTCGGCGTCCAGGCCCTTAGCGTTCCAGTTACCGAGGAATTGCGGGGAACGACAGAGCTGGCCGTGACGCTCGCCGCTGGGCTGATGGCGATCTTCATCGTCACTTACTTGGCGCTTACGGCTTCGCTCCAAGTCATGCTGATCAGGCCATTGCGCGCGCTGGTTCGCGCGGCCGATGTTGCCAGCAAAACGAACGACGGGAATGTTGAGCTGCCGCACTCCGGGGTGAGCGAGATCCGTGCCCTCGCCGGCGCGATTGGGCGTCTCCGCTTGAGCCTGAGCAAGGCTCTCGGTCCGGTGTCGCGCTGACCCCCCAAGGTGCATGTAGGACAGGAGAAAAGCCATGTCGCGCATTCTCGTCGCCCTGAGCTTGGCCGGGCTGGCGTCCGTGCTCTGGTGGTTTCGGAGCGTCTTCGCCAGCTATCACCTTTTTGCCGACAAGACGTTCACGTGGGGCCTCGACGTTGCGGCCTCGGTGACAACGGGATTGCTGGCGGTGATCCTCGTCGAATGGGTGGTCGTTCGACTCATATTGCTGGCCATCTGCGGAGTTGAGCCGACCGGCTTCCAGCGCGGTGGCCTCTACGCTGTCCTTGGAGCGGCCGCTGGTGCGATGGTGCTCACGCATCTCGGTGTCAATGTCACCGCCGTGCTTGCCACCTCGGCAATTTTGACGGCGGTCCTCGGTTTCGCATTGCAGCCGACGCTCGGCAGCCTGATTGGCGGCCTCACCTTGCACACCGATCGCGTGCTCAGGATCGGCGACGCCATTGTGCAGGACGGTGAGCCCGTCCGGGTGACTGCCTTCAATTGGCGTTCTGTTTTGGCACGCAAGCTCGACGGCGGCATGGTCGTGTTCCCCATCGCCCGCATCGTGGACCAAACAATCGAAATCCAGCCCCGGGATCGCCCGATCCGTGTCGACACCGTATTTCCTGCCCCGATCACGATGGCGCCTCAGCGGCTGAGTAACCTGATCGGTGATCTGGTCGCGGACTTCAACCAGGTCGATGATGATCAGCCCGTAACGGTGGCGCCGGTCGCCTTTGAGCCCGACAAGGCGCTGACCCGCTACCGGGTCCGTTACTGGGTTCACGCCTACGCTGACCGGGGCGATCTCCAGGTCGAGGTGTTGCGGCGTGTGTGGTATGCATTGCAACGCGAAGGCGTTGCCTGGCCGGTGGTCAACTTTTACGATCCCGATCTTCGCACCCCACAAGACCCGTCCGCGTTACTCGGCTGTGACTGGCGAGAGGCCATCGCGGCGGCTCTCGCGAAAGCGCCGGCGCATCCTGCTCTCGTCGGGCTTCGGGCGGATGCTGCCCAGGCAATCGCAGCGGAGGGCGTCGCACTGTTCTATGCACCGACTGAGCGCGTCGTGCTCCCGCCGCGTGTGCAGGGCTCGATGTGCCTTCTCATTCAGGGCGAGGCGCGCGAGATCACCTCGCAGTTCGACACGCTGGCCATGCCAGGACAGCTCGCCGCCGTCGGGATCCCGGATCGCAGCGCCGAGCGTCTGTCACGTCGGACGACGGTTAAACGCATCGCCGACCGTCTCGCCGAGGACATTGGCCCGTATGCCGAAATCGCGGTTCTGCGCGCTGCGGACGAGGTTGCCGGCGCCTCCGAGATCGGCGCGATGGTTGCGGACGAGATCGCGGACCCAAAACTGCGTCGCGCCTTCCTGGCTGACGTCTGTGCGCCCGAGGAGACCCGTTACGGGCCAGGCATGGTATTCGGCCTTCGGCTCGACGTTGCCGGCAATCTCGTCTCTGATCCGCTGTTGCGCACGGTTGAAGCCTGCGCCTTCGTCGCGATTCCGCCTGGAGTGCTCACGGTCGCCGCTTGATAAAAGACTGCTGTGCTCAACACGCGCACACGAGATGGCTGAGTTGGTTTCAGTTGTTTGAACAGCAGCCTGCGCGTCTTTGAGTAAAGCCTCGCTATCAATCAGCGCAGATACCGAACACAGGGGAAGTATAGATATTCAGGGTGTTGAAACTCCGGCGTGGTTCAAAATGGGCGGTCTATGGGTTACACCAAAGGTGGCCCGAGCCGTGCCAAACATGGAATTCCACCTTTTGCGTATAACCCGGATCTGAACCACGCCTTCTTGAGGATCGGAAGCCACCAACCGCGAGGTCGTGCCCTATATGTATCATGTTCCCACTGACGTTCTGGACGTAGCTTGCCTATCCGGCGGGCCGGCTCACGGCTTTCCGATCATCCTGCTCCACGGTTGGCCAGACGACGCCACGGGTTGGACGCGCGTCGTACCTGCGCTGGAGCAGGCCGGCTATCGTTGGATCGCACCTTGGCTGCGAGGATCCGGTGCGACCCGCTTTCGAACGGAAGACATCATGCGCGACGCAAGCACGGCGGCTTTGGCGCAAGACGTGCTGGATCTTGCGGACGCGCTGGCGTTGGAACGATTTGCCGTCGTGGGACACGACTGGGGCGGTCGGGTTGCCTACGCGCTGGCCGCGATTGCGTCGCATCGCCTGACTGCGATCGCGTCCTTGGCGATCGGCTACACACCCGGCGGTCGCTACGAGATACCGTCGTTCGAGCAATGCAAACGCTGGTGGTATCAGTGGTTCATGGCTTCGGACGCCGGCGCAGCCAAAGTTCGTGCCGATCCGGTCGCGTTCGCCCGGCGCCAGTGGGAAACCTGGAGCCCGCCGGGCTGGTACGACGAAGCGGGATTTGCGCTCGTAGCGGAGAGCTTCCGCAACCCGGATTGGGTGCCGATCACCCTGCACGGCTATCGCCACCGTTGGCAGGCGGAACCGCTTGACTTCCGCTACGCGTCCCAGCGCGCAACCATCGCAGCGACGGACAAGCTCGCGGTGCCCACGCTGATGCTGCAGGGCAAGGACGACCGGTGCGATCCGCCGGCTGAGTCCGAGGGGCAGGAGCAATGGTTCGCTGGGGGCTACGAGCGGCATGTGCTTGACGGCGTCGGGCATTTTCCTGCGCGAGAGGCGCCAGACCAAGTGGCGGTGATACTGCTACGTCACCTCGCGCGCGCAATGCCGCGCCGGCACGGGTAGAAGCCCGAGACGGCTATTGCCGGACCGGCCGGAACGCCTTGCGCATCTCGTCCGCAAACAGCTCCGGCTGCTCGAAGGCGGCGAAATGGCCGCCTCGGTCCACCTCACAGGGCTGTTCAACGCTCCCGAATGGCGGTGAGTGAGAGCAGGTTTTTGATACCTGCGAGACCAGCGCGGTAGCGGTCCTGGCTGGGGACTGTCGCGAAATTGGGGGTCAGGCGGCGATCGCCTTTGGCGGGTGAGAGTCTTTGGCCGGGTGGAACTTCGGCGTGGTTCAAAACCGGGTCACACGTGAGGCTGGGTTAGCGCTGTCAGAAGGGATGATGGCACCCTGCCGTTTTCAGGTGTGGTGGGCGTATGGATCGATGTGCTGGCGCAGCGGCGAGGCTGCCCGGGGGTGAGCGCAAGGACCTGGCCATTCAGGCGCTGGCGCGATCGGAGACGGTCAGCGACCTGGCCGCCCGGCACGGGGTGAGCCGCAAGTTCGTCTACCAGCAGACGCACAAGGCTCGCG
>CAXTED010000020.1:0-7985 GCA_964243335.1 uncultured Sphingomicrobium sp.
CACTCGGATTGCGCGACTGGGCCCATGAGTTCTGATTAATGAGTCTTGGTATTAGGTCCGCGCCCGCATAGACGCCCCCCGAGAGCTGGCGCTCGAAGCGCTCCGTGTCGCGCCGACGGAACTCCGTTATCAATTCTGCGGCGGCGCGATCCGTCGTGCCGAGCGCGGCGAGCGCTCGCTCGCCAAGCTTCACGGCGGATTCGAAGGTCTCGCGGATATGATACTCGACGTCGCGCCCTGCCAGGACGAGGCTTTGGTCGCGATCGATGGAGCGCACCGTCAATTTCGCCACCGGAAACTGCTCGCGGCAGAAATCCACGATCTTCAGCGTCGCTTCGCCGTCATCGACGCAGACACAGATCAACTCCGCCTTGCCAGCGCCAGCGGCCTTCAGGATGTCGAGCCTGCTGCCGTCGCCGTAGTGAACCTTCATGCCGAAGCGTTCCGCCATATCGATCGCCTCGACCCGATGATCGATGATGGTGACGTCGACGCCACGTCCCAGCAGGATTTGCGAAATGACCTGCCCAAATCGACCGAAGCCGATGATCAGTGCATTGCCGTTAGCCGTCGAGAAATCCGCCTTCCGGGTCTCCATAGCGCCGCGGGCCGCGAACCTATGAACAAGCCCGAAGACAAGGGGTGTGAGCGCCAATGAGAAGGTAACCACCGCCGTCAGAATCGCTGCCGTGTCCGCCAGTATGATGCGGCCCGACACGGCGGCCGCGAAAAGTACGAAGGCGAATTCGCCGCCCTGCGACAGAACGGTTCCGATCTTGAGAGCGTCTCGGCAGTCCGATCCTGTCGCTCGCGCCAATCCGACGATGAGCGCGGTCTTCACAGTCATCAGCGCCAGGACGGCGCCAGCGATGACGGCTGCGTTCGATGCGACC
This sequence comes from uncultured Sphingomicrobium sp., assembly GCA_964243335.1. Classification (GTDB taxonomy): domain Bacteria; phylum Pseudomonadota; class Alphaproteobacteria; order Sphingomonadales; family Sphingomonadaceae; genus Sphingomicrobium. The sequence goes on from CAXTED010000020.1 coordinate 894, forward strand.
AGGCTCAGATCGATGCCCATGCCGACGGCGATGAAGAAGAGCCCCAAAAGAAGGCCGCGAAAGGGCTCGATGTTGGCTTCGAGTTCGTGCCGAAAGCGCGAGTCCGCAAGCAAGACGCCGGCGAGGAACGCGCCCATAGCCATCGACAGCCCCGCAAGCTGCATGAGCGCGGCGGCGCCGAGGACCACCAGAAGCGCAACGGCGGTCATGATCTCGTCCACGCCTGATTTCGCCAGCAGCTTGAACATGGGGTTCAAGGCGTATTTGCCCACGACGACGAGGGCCGCTACCGAGGCCATCATGACGAGGCCCGCGAGCCAGCCGGACATGCCGCTCGTCTCGGCCGCTACCGGCGAGAGTATTGTGACAAGGGCGAGCAGTGGGACAATCGCCAGGTCCTGCAAAAGCAGGATCGAAAACGCACGTTGACCGTAGGGCGATGCCAGTTCGTTGCGGCCGTCCATCAATGGTGCCGCGAACGCGGTTGAAGACAAGGCCAGGCCTGCTCCCGCGATCACCGCCGCCTGCCAAGTGAGGCCAGTCAACATGGCGAGCCCGGCGAGGACACCACCGCACAGGACCACCTGGCTCAGCCCAAGGCCAGCGATGTCCCGACGCATGGCCCATAGCCGGCTCGGCTTGAGTTCGAGTCCAATGATGAACAAGAGCAGGACGACGCCCAGTTCGGCCAGCGTCAGGACGGAACCTGGATCATCGATCAAGCCAAGTCCGGACGGCCCGACCGCCACACCGGCCGCCAGATATCCGATTACGGCTCCCAATTTGACCAGGCGGAAGAGCGGGACGGCGAGAACGGCCGCACCCAAGAAGACAAGCGGCGTCACCAAGCTGAGGCCGTGATGCGCGGCTTCCGATTCCATCTTTGGCTTTCTCCACGCACGCGTGCCGCATGGTGACGAGCCCGCGCGCCACTAGTGTGCGGGGTCGCGGCGGCCATGTCAGGTCTCGATCAGCCCCTCGTCGCGCATCGCCCGCTCGACTCCAGCATCTGCGAGCATCCGCTCATGATGCGCCTTCACCGCGGGCCAATCGGCCAGTCCACCTGGGAGCATGGACGAGGCCCAACGGATCATCGGTACGGAGTAGGCGTCGACATAGGTCAGGGTGTTTCCGACGGTATACCTACGGCCAAGGAGGTGCGCTTCGAGCAAATCGAGCCGCTTCCGAACAAGCTCGGTCCCAGCCGCGCGCACCTGCGCGAGAGAGCCCTTATCGTCTGCTGTCGTGTAGCGCTGGGGCATGAACACGGGGAAGAACGCAGGATGGACGTCGCCCGTGAAGAATGCCGACCATCGCCCAACATCAGCCTGACCGAGCGGTGTCTCGTCACTGGCCAGTGCTGCACTGGGGTGGGTGTGGGCTAGATAGGCAAGGATAGCCGAGCATTGCGTCAGCAAGGTGCCGTCACCGATATCGAACGCTGGCACCTGGCCGGCGGGGTTGAGCTTGTGATACTCGGGGTCGGCATAGTTCACGCGAACCGCCCGGTAGGGTTCGCCCAGCCATTCAAGCATGATGTGGACCGACAGCGAGCAGGCGCCCGGCGCGTAGTAAAGCGTGTTCATCATAAATCTCCCTAATCGGAAGTAGCGGCACCTGACTTAGCAAGCCCGCGCTCCTTCCGTCGGCACCGTCCCCGAGAACGCATCGTTCTCGATTTGAAGAGTCGCGCAGCTGGTCCCCGCCGCTCCGTGCCTATGACGTTGCCGGTTGAACTTCACTGACCCGTTCGTCGGGATCGAACATCGAGACCCCTGCGAACGCCGCCGTAAGCGGCACTTCGTTCTGCAATACGTCCCAATGCTCGGCGAGCATGCCGCCCTCGACCCGGAAGAGATCGACCACCACCTGCGGTACGTCCGCCCAGCCGCGGATACGGCCGTGAATTGCGACCAGATCGCCTTCGGCGACGATCAGGCCAGGCTCATAATAAACCTGGTGCGACAGGCCGGCGACGAGCGTCCGCAAAGCGTCCCGGCCTTGGGGAATGTTGGGATTGTGCTGGACATAATCGGGGGCGTAGAGCCGTTCGACGGTCGACGCGTCACGACGTTGGAACAGTGCAGTCATCGCCTCGATCACGAGCGCCTTGTTGCGCTCCGGACGATCGTCCGAGACCTGAACCGCGGGCCGGGTAATCGCGAACCCGCCGGTCATTCGAATGAACTCGCCGCCCGGCAATGTAGCGAACGAGTGGATCAGCCCACGATCATGGTCCTGGACGTTGGTGACGGTCGCGCCGTTCGTTTCTTTCCAGCTCACAGCGAAGATGCTGTTGCCGAGGGGCACGACCTGAACGTCAACGGTCTCAGTGCGAGCGAACGGCCCTTCCTTGATCTCGAACCTCAACTGCGTGGCCGATAGCAGTGCCAGGCTCACTTTGAAGTTCGGGTAGGTGACATCCATTTCCTGTCCGATGGGAAAGCGCTCCACCGACATCCTCATTGTCCTTCTCTTGAAGCCACGAATGGCTAGACCAAACTGGGGATGGCTGAGCGCAGGGAGAGACGGCTTGTTTGCCGCGGTTCGTCCGAAACCCTCGTCATCCCCGCCCGGATCAGGCTGCCGCGCTCAGGACAGGCGTATTGAGCAGCTGCTGCTCCCACATAAAGGCGATGCCGCTGCCGGCAGCATGCTGCTTCAACACTTCGGTGACTGGACCCGCCGTTTCCATGCGAGCCCAATCGCGCTGCCATTCGGCCGCCAGCGCCAGCCAGGTCATCATGTTCGCGCCCGCCGCGCTCATGCGCTGAAGCGCAACCTCGTGGGCCTCGATCGACGTTCCGCCCGACGCATCGGTGATGACCGTCACGTCCCAACCTTCGCCGAGCGCCTGGATCGCCGGCATGGCAACGCACACCTCGGTCCACAGACCGGCCATGATCAGCTGCTTGCGACCCGTTGCCTTGACGACGTCGACCACCTTCGGATCCTGCCAGGTGTTAATGAGGGTCCGGTCGATCACCTCCTGATCCGGGAAAACGTCGGTAATCTGAGAAAAGATGAGACCGCCGCGCTCGGCGAGCACGCTCGTCAGAATGGTGGGGACGCCAAACGCCTTCGCTGCTTTCGCCAGGCCCGTGGCATTGTTGACCGCCATCTGCGGGTCGTGGCTGTTGAGGTTCGCGAGCTGATAAGGCTGGTGGTCGATCAGCACGAGGACGCTGTCTTCAGGACGCAGCAGAGCATTGAGACCGTTCTTGGGCATGAGAAACTCCTTTGGGGAATTGCTGAGTGATGTTCAGGCGAAGGGTTCGATGAAGACGTGGAGAGATTGGATCCGCCCATCCTGGAAGCGGGCGATGTCCATGCCGTTGACCGCGACCGGGCCGTTTGGCGGTCCAGCCTGCCAGCGCAGTCGGCCAATGCCATGATGGCCGAGGGCCGGACCTGTCGCCGTGAAGGCGAAGTCCGGCGGCAGGCTGACGAGCAGACGGGTCACCGCTTTGGAGATCTCAGCGTAACCCTCCGCTGCCGTGTCCGGCGGTTCATAGAGCACCGCGCCTTCGGCATAGAGTTCGCTGATCGCCCTGATGCGTTTCCCGGCGTCGCGCTCGTTGAATACGCTGGCGAGATTGGCTTGCATCAAACAGTCATAGTCGGCGGGGGGTCCCGTTGCGTTGGACATTGCGGGGTCTCGTTCGTGTTTGGAGGCCGGGACATAGCGCGCTGGAGCTGCTCGGATTAGGCATCGATGGCTAGAACCAGCTTCAACGAAGCCTTTAAGATCGGCCTATGGAAACACTCGCTAACCTTGAGTCCTTCATTCGGAGCGCTGAGTGCGGAAGCTTTTCCGCCGCGGCGCGGCGGCTGGGCGTGACACCCGCCGCGGTGAGCCGGAACGTGGCCATGCTGGAGCGCAACCTGGGCGTTCGCTTGTTTCAGCGTAGCAGCCGCAGCCTCGCCCTTACGGAGGATGGGGAGCATTTCCTGGCGTCAGTCGCCGACGGCGTGGAGTCCATCCAATCGGCCATTGCCGGTGTGACGACGCACTCGGGCAAGCCCGCCGGCGTGCTGAAGGTAAGCATGCCTTTGACCTTCGGCGTCGACCATGTCTTGCCATTGCTGCCGGTCTTCATCGAGCGCTATCCCGATGTTCAGGTGGACTGGAGCTTCGAGAACCGTCAGGTCGACCTGGTCAGAGAGGGTTTCGACGCTGCCATTGGCGGCGGCATGGAGCTGGCTCCAGGCGTGGTGGCCCAGCGACTGGCGCCGCTGCATGTCATCGCGGTGGCTTCTCCGGAGTATCTGCAAGGCCGCCAGCCGCCGCTGAAACCACACGAACTGGAGAAACTGGACGGAATCTCGATGCGCTCGGCTCTTACCGGGCGCCTGCGCGTCTGGAGGTTGCGTAACCGCGAAGGGGTGGAAGCCACACTGGCACACAAAGCGCGCGTCGTGGCAGACGATCCCGAAGCGATATGCCGTGCGGCCTTGATGGGATTGGGGGTGGCAATGATCGCCGTACCCTATGTGAAACGGTACTTGGAAAGCGGCGCGCTCCAGCGCCTGCTGCCCAATTGGCATGCTGACCTCGGCGCCATCTCCCTCTACTTCACCAGCCAGAAATTGCTGCCCGCCAAGACCCGCGCCTTTGTCGATCATGTGACCGCCGGGTTCCGAGAACAGGATTTGGCGCGGCGATTTTCAGCGGAAGGATGACCGAGCCGTGTCGGGATCAGCGGCAACTCGGCTGCCTGCATCATGAAGAGATGACGCGAGCCTCAAGACGGCCAGCGAGGAAGCTACAGAGGCGGCTTGCAATGCGCTCATTCTACTAATCTGTCCTGGCTCGATCAGGGCACAGACAAAAGTCTCTGAGGGTGCGAATGTCCTCTACTGCATTTTCGCCCTCCCAAGCCGACCTTCCGCTTTCGGCCAAAATCAATCCAACGCTGTACCCGCCCCGCAAGGAGCGCTGTCCGTTAAACGACTCTCACCCGGGCACGTTTGATCTGTCCGTCAACTCGAAAGCCAACTGACGGCAAAGCGGACACTTTGATTGCCGGACGGGAAAACGGACGCGCTCGGGCAAGAGTCAGCTAGGCACACTCCGGCTGTCAAGTGGTGGTTCGTGGTGAAGCCGTTGGGTCAGGGCCGTAGCCGCGTGCCCGTGAACGACAGCCGGTGTGGTGCGGCCGCAGGGGCTGATGTTCAGTCCACGTTTGAGCCTCCCCGAGCTGTGTTGCAGAGCTTCCCCGAGCCATCGTGGTCATCGGCGAGGTCCGGTGCAACCTCGGGGCAGCTTAGCCCTGGTTTGCCGAAGCAAGCTCAAGCCTTCCAGCCGAGATGCTCGCCGGATCGGCGCAGCCTGTCTTTCAGGACATGTCCGCTGTTCGCGCCGACATGGGTGATCTTGTCGCGACCCAAGGAGGCGCGAATGGACAACACGGAAACGAACACACTGGCCGGCATCGGAGAGGCTTTGCGTGAGATCGCCAGCACCCAGCGAACCCATGGCGACCTGCTCCGCATGCTGGTCGAGGGACAGGCCGAGATCATCAAGCAACTCACCCCAGGGCCGAAGGACGGCCCGAGCCTGGAGGAGCTGCTGAGCCACATCATCGGACAGCTCAAGGAGCTGACCAGCTACAGCCGGCAGATCGTCAAAGGCCAAAGCGACATGGAGCAGAACCTGCCCGACGATGTCGCGCGAGCCATCGCATCCCGGGCTGGCGGGTCGGCAGGTGGCAACGGCGCTGGACGGGGTGCCGGGGCATGATGACCTTCCGCAAGCTCGCGGCTGCCAGCCAGGGCAAGCTGCTACGAGCGTACTTCACCGAGGGAACGCCTGAGCCGGCACAAGATCCTGGCGTGACGCTGGGACAGCACCTCGACCCTGGCGGACGGCTGACGGCCTACTACACAGGCCGCGACAGCCGCGCGACGTGGAGGCCGGACATGCCGGTTGCGGTCGCCCAGGCGCTCGGCATCGACCCCACGCACATGCCCAAGGACAAGGAGCTGGACCGCCTGTTCGAGGGCAAGCGCGCCGACAACGGCGAAGCCTGGTCGAAGCACGAACGCAAGATCAGCGCCTATGACTTCACGTTCTCGCCGCACAAGTCGGTCACGCTCGCCGCCGAGTTCGCCCAGACCCCGGCGGAGAGCGCCGCCATCCGCAACGCAGTCGATCGTGCCAACGACGACACCATGCGCTATGTCGCCCGCGAGATCGGCTGGGCACGTAAGGGCAAGGGTGGCGAGGATGGCGCCGATCCCGGCGCCGTCGGATGGGTCAGCTTCCGCCATCATACAGCGCGGCCGACATACGCCGTGCAGGACGGACGCGGCGGCGCAACCTACCTGGTCGATGCGACAGTCGGGGGCGACCCGCATGATCACATCCACAACGGCGTGTTCAACGTGGTCGCCACCGAGGATGGCCGGGTCGGATCGCTCGACACCCAGCGCCTGCACTCTCGGGTGCACGAGTTCGGCGCCTATGGCCAAGCTCGTTTGGCTGACGAGCTGCGCAAGCTCGGCATCCGCATCGCCTATGACAAGAACGAGCAGGCGGTGGTGCTGGAGGCGATCCCGCAGTACGCCAGCGACGCCTTCAGCAAGAGCCGCCGGCAGGTGCTCCAGGGCGCCAAGGAGTTTGCCAAGGAGCAGGGTCTCGACTGGGACGAGATATCGGCCGAGAAGAAGTTCGAGATCCTGCGCAAAAGCGGCATGGCCGAGCGCCTGGCCAAGAACGCCGGCAAGAGCGACCGCGAGATGTGGCGCGACCAAGCCGAAGCGATCGGCTGGGCGCATAAGACCGTCTTGGAAGGGATCGAACACAAGCGCCTCACCGACGGCGAGCGGTTCGACCTGGCTTACGCCTTCGCCGCCCGGCACCTGGAACGTGAGTTCCACACCGCCGCGGTGATCGACCACGACAAGCTGCGCCTCTACGCCGCGCGCGGCATGATCGGCACTGGCATCAACAGCCCGGACGACATCGACCGCGTGGTGGAGCTGCTGGAGAGTCGCGGCATCGAGCTGCGCGGCGAGCACGTCGCCTTGGTGGCCGGCATGACCAACGAGCAGGTCAGAGTGACCAACACCGCCCAGATCAGGATCGAG
>CAXTED010000021.1:0-5053 GCA_964243335.1 uncultured Sphingomicrobium sp.
GCAACCGCACGACTGCTCACGCCAGGAAAACCAACACCCTGAAAGGGGTGGTCCTAAGAGCCACGAACCCGGACGAGAGCGCGGTCAAGCTCACCGGGAACAACGCCTCAATCTCCAGCCTGCAAGCCGAGGTCTCGGCTTTCGGCCGCAGTTCCATGCCGGACGCAGCGGCGATCCTGGTCCAGAACGCCACCAACGCATCCGTCAGCAACGTGACGGTGAGGGGCGCGTCATCCAACGGTGTCCGGCTCGACGGCGCGAGCGGCACCGAAGTTTCCAACAACCTCGTCCAGGGCATGAACGCCGACGGCATCGCGCTCATGAACGGCTCATCCAACAATAAGGTGTCGAGGAACCAAGTTTATCAGGTGGGCGACGACGCATACTCCGACAACTCCTACGTCGGCGATGCCAAGCAGAACACTGGCAACGTGTTCTCGAACAACCTCGCGCTCGACAACGCTTACGGACGCGGCTTCGCGCTGGTGGGATCGTCGGGCGCCACGCTCGAGAACAACGTTTCGAGCGGGACTCCAGGCAACGGCATCGTCGCCGGGACGGACAGCAACAGCGGCACGATGACTGGTTCCGGCGCGACACCGGTCCCGGCGTCGGCAGCTACGACGTCTCCTTCAAGGTCGTCGAAGACGCCTTCGGCCTGAGGGCGGCTCAATTCGCTGAGGTGGCGCTCGAATATGATCCGCACACCATCTATGGCATGGGTAACGTCGATAATGCCGATCCTGTGCTCGTCGAGCAATTTGCGGCGGTCATGGAGCCACTGATTGCCGATTACCGTAGGGGTTCGGTCGCGGCGTTCGAGGCCCTAGCACCCAAGGCCGTGGCCGCCTGACCAGGAGTAACAGGCGCGTTGCGTCGGTCTGTCCTGGTCGCCAGTAAGCCGAACGACGTGATGCTTGGGGGGTCGGGGGACGCGAGTCGGTAAAGCTGCGAGTCCTGCTCGACGGCAGGGCCATGCCAAGCCGCGCGGAGCCGGGCAACGTGCGCTACGACCTCTGGCAAGACCAGAGCGACCCTGCTCGTTTCGTGCTTCAACCTGCTGCAGCGTACGCGGTGCTATCACTTCTACGACACTTCCTCGCCTTGCAACAAGCGTGAACCCGGCACCGGCTGCGCGGCGATCGGCGGACACAACCGCATCCTGGCGGTGCTCGGCACCTCCCCGCACTGCATCGCTACCCACCCCAGCGACATGGCGGTCGTGATGCTGGCGCTGAATGCGACGGTCGTGACGCGCAAGGCCGACGGTGACAGCCGCCGCATCCCCCTTGCCGAGTCACACCGGCTGCCTGCCGACACCTTCCACATCGAGACAGTGCTCGAAGCGGGCGAGTTGATTACCACCGTCGAGCTTCCGCCGCCGCCGGGCGCACGCCAATTGTATCGCAAGGTCCGCGACCGCGCCTCCTACGCCTTCGCGCTCGTCTCCGTGGCGGGGGTCGTGGTGGTCAAAGACGGCAAGATCAATCACGCCGCGCTCGCCTTCGGCGGCCTCGCCCCACGCCCTTGGCGCGATCCCGCGGTCGAAGCTGCGCTTGTTGGTCGGGTTCCGGACGGAGCTGCCTTCGAAGAGGCAGCCGACGCGCTCCTCGGCGGCGCTAGGGGCTTCGGAACAAACGACTTCAAGATACCCCTCGCGCGCCGCACGCTGATCGCGTCGCTCCGCGAGCTGACGGAGACGCAGGCATGAGCGACACCGGCTTCACCGGCCTGCTTGAGACGGTTGGCTGGGCGCCCTCGCGGGAACGTCCAGGTCGCTGACGATGGACAAGCCGCATCCTCACTTACTGCTCGACGCCGGCGCGCAGGGGTTGATCGGTCCCTTCCCCGCATCGACGGGCCGCTCGAGGTCTCCGGGCACGCCACCTACGCCGCCGAGTATTCCCTCGCCAATCTCGCGCACGGCTTCCTAGTCGGCGCGACAATCGGGGCGGGCAAGGTCGTCCCGATCGACGTTGAAACCGCCAAGTCGCTTCCCGGCGTGACCGACGTAATCACGGACTACGAAACCTTTATCGCAGTTCCCGCGTGGGGTCGGGATACGAAGGCGCCCGCGCAAGGTGTCAAGAAGGTGGCCTATCGCGGCGAGATCATCGCGATCGTGCTGGCGGAGACCTTCGAGGCCGCCCGCGACGGTGCGCGACAGCTCAAAATCGAGTATGACGAACAGGCTGGCCGGTACGACTTCGAAAAGCATTGCAGCGAGGCTGAAAAGCCGCCAAGCGGCGATATGCCTCGCACTTCAAGCAGGGCGACGTAGAACGGGCGCTGGCGGACGCCGCCTTCACCATCGATGCGACCTGGACCACCCCCAGTCGGAACTCCGCAGCGATGAAGCCATCGCGACATGGGACGACGACGGGGCTTTGACGCTATGCGGTTCCTACCAGATGCTTACATCCAATGCGCAGCAGCTCGCCAAGGCGCTCGGCATCAGCGCGTCCAAATGCCGCATCGTCGCCTTTACGTTGGTGGCGGCTTCGGCTCCAAACTCGGTATTGCGCCGGAGAGCGTCGCTGCGGCAGTCGCTTCCAAGAAGCTCGGTCGCCCGGTGAAGGCCGTCATGCACCGTCAGCAGGTCGGTCTTTGAGGCGACGGTACGCCGCACGAACACTGAACAGCGCGTTCGTCTCGGAGCTGACGCGAACGGCAGGCTGACGGCGATCGCGCATGAGACGCTTGTCTCCAACCTCGATGGACAAGACTATTTCGAGCCGACAGGCGTCGCGACCCACTTCCTCTATGCGGGCGAGAACCGCTTGATCACCCATGACCTTGTTCGCCTCAACCTGCTACTCTGCGGTTCCATGCGCGCGCCTGGCGAAGCGGTCGGGATGCTTGCAACCGAGAGCGCCATGGACGAATTGGCGGAGAAAATCGGCATTGATCCTGTGGAACTTATCCGGCGCAACGACCCCAATTCAGCCCTGAGAAGGATATCTCTTACGCTTCGCGCGCGCTGACCCGCTGCCTCGATGAAGGTCGATCTCGCGTCGCTTGTAGGCGACGGCATCGAAGCGACCGGCCAGATATCGCCCGGCAACCAGGAGAAAGAAACCACCCAAGCCTCCTATGGCGCGCACTTCTGTGAGGTCGGGGTCAATGCCGTGGCGGGAGAAGTTCGCGTCCGCCGCATGCTCGGCGTCTTCGCCGCGGGCCGCATCCTCAATGAACAGACCGCGCGCTCGCAATGCCTTGGCGGCATCACATCCGGCATTGGCGGCGCGCTACACGAGGAACTTGTCCACGACCTGCGGATCGGCCAGGTGGTCAACCACGATTTCGGTGAGCACCACCTGTCCGTTAACGCCGACGTGCCCCAGATCGAGGTCGTCTTCCTCCCAGAGCGCGACATCCATGCCAACCCCATTCACGCCAAGGGCATCGGCGAGCTCGGCATCGCGGGTTCAGGCGCGGCGATCGCGAACGCGATCTACGATGCGTGCGGGGTGCGAGTGCGGGATTTTCCGATCACGTCAGACAAATTGCTGGCAGGCTTGCCGGCTATTTAGCCATCTCAAGCTTTGATGAGGGAGGAATTTGCAAAGTTAGCGGAGAGGTTTGGGCCACCCACCTCAAGCCGCACCGAGTCGCCGCCAAGTTGTGCAAAATATCTTACCCTGCGGCGTGCTTGGCTCCTGAATGGAAAATGCCCGGCACCTGAAGAGCCGTGACGATCAACGATCGCTTCTTGCCCCGCTGTTGGCGTGACACGGAGGTAAACGGCGCCTTTTGCTACTGTGGCCGCCAAACCATTGCTCTATTTCCGCTGGAGGCGCGCACGGCCGACGGGCTGACGCTACGCGGCGACGCGCGCGGCCCTGCGGGAGCGCCGGAGATCCTGCTCATCCACGGCCTGCGCCAGAGCCGGACAAGCTGGAGCAAGCAGTTCGACGATCCGTCGCTGGCGAGCTTCCGCACCGTTGCTTTCGACCTGCGCGGTCATGGTGACTCCGACAAGCCTGACCGGCCCGCCGCTTATTCCGACCCGGACCTCTGGGCGGATGACGTGGCGGCGATGATCAGGGCCGCCGGTCTGCGCCGCCCCGTCCTGATCGGCTGGTCGCTGGGCGGATATATCGCGGGGGCATGTCTGCGCCGGCACGGCGGATCGGGGATCGCCGGCATCAACCTCGTCGATGCGGTCACCAACTTTACAGGCGGCCTGCTGACGGAGGAGGCCGGCCGGTTCGCAGCGCGCTGCAGCTCGCACGATCTTGCGGAGCGCACGACCGCGACCGCTGGGTTCCTCGCCGCGTGCTTCCATCGGCAGCCAGCGGAGGCCAAGTTCCGCGACATGCGGGTCGTCAACGGCATGACCGCGCGCGGTTAACGAGGGCGTCGGCAAGACGACGCTCGCGAACCTCGAGCCCGTCTTCGCCGACTACCGAGGTCCTGTCCACCCACGGCGTCCACGACAGGCTGGTGCGAGTCGCCATGTCGGAAGGAATTGCGGCGCTCAGCCCGCGCAACCGGCTGTCCCTGTTCAGGGACAGTGGCCACAGCCCGCTTCTAGAAGAGCCCGAGCGCTACAATCGCGAGCTTGCCGCTTTCGTCACTACCGCCACGCCCGGATGACGTCGCGGACCCTATCGGCGGCGTGTCGGCGGGCAGTTCCGCAACTTGGAGCACCGGTATCACCCGACAGAAGGCGATGATCCTGTTGGGACGGGCCTCACGCGCGGCTCAAGCAGGCGCTTGCTCGGATAGATCGCCAGGATCCGATACCGCCGGAATCGAAGTTCGGTAGGACCCGCACCAGCTGGCCGTACGCCGGCGACGACATGATGTCGGTGCAGGAGCATCCGGAGTTCAGCTTTGCCTTCTGCCGCCTTCCTCCGAACAGGGCGACGTATGGCACGTCCGTGGACGAGGCACTCTTGCCTCTTCGAGAGCCAACAGACGGCGACCAGGTACCCAAGTGGTTGCGGCGCTTCATCGACGGCATCGGCGCCGACGCACCCGGCTGACCAGCGCTTTAGAGCGTCCTCAGCCTGACTAGAATCGAACAAGCGCTTGCGTTTGGTGTCGA
>CAXTED010000022.1:0-4369 GCA_964243335.1 uncultured Sphingomicrobium sp.
CCCGTCCTGGAAGCGTCAACCCGGCTCCAGCTGTAACCCTTCTTTGAACCACGCCGGGGCGCTGCCTTATCGCAGGTGGCCGGGCCGCGCCCGGCCTTCCTTGTGCTGGCTGCCGCGGCGCCGTTTGCCATTCCGTTCGCGCTCCGGCTGCCCGGTGGCCCGGAAGCGGGAGGCGGACGTGCGCCAGCCGGACCGCGCTTTGCCCTGCCGTCCCGGTTGGACGTGTGGTCCTTCGTGCAAGGGCTGACGCTGGACGGCTTGTTCGTGCTTGGGCTGTCGGTGCTGGGCGCAGCCGCGGTGCCGGACTACGCCGCCCTGGCTGCTGGTGCGGCGCTGGCCTTGCGCTACGCCGCCGAGATTGCCTTGGGACCTTTGGGCGGCACCTTGGCCGGACGGCACGGGGTACGGCGGCTGCTGGTGCTGCTGTCGCTCGCCGCGGCGGCCGGCCTTGCGATGGTGGGGCTGGGGCTACTGTGGAGCGGGGCGGTGCTTGTTGTGCTGCTGCGCGGGCTGATCCAGCCCTTGCCCGCGCCGGTTGCCGCGGCGGACAACCCCGGGCCGGCGCGGGTGCCAGCATTGGCCAAGCTGGCGACTTGGCGCGACCTGGGCGCGGGCGCCGGGCCGCTGCTGGCCGGGCTGCTGCTGCCGGTCCTGCCGGCATCACTGCTGTACGGCATGGCTGCGGCGCTGGTTGCCGCGTCGGCCTTCGGTGTCGCGGGCCGGCGCTAGTGATGCCGGGCTGTGACCCGCTCGGTTGGATGATTTTTGCAGAACACCCCTGTCCGGCAACCGAACCCAAACGCGCGGGACATGGCGCGCGCCGAAATGCAGACCGGCCTCTACAAGCGATCCATGCAGTTGAGGCGCGGGGTTGAGCGGCTGTTCGCTGACGCCAAAGCGAAGCGCGGGCTGACCAGGTTGCACCTGCGCGGCATCCGAGGTGCCGAAGAAGAGTTCCAATTAGCGGCGGCTGTATCCAACCTCCTCTTGCTTGCTCGACCGTCTGAACGAGCAGCGCGCCCCGATCGGGCACGCGCGGCGTCACACCGGATCGGCGACATGGAGCCGGTGAGCAGAGCCGGGTTTAAGCCGGCCTGCGATGTCGGGTTGTCGCTGAACTTCTAACCACTGCGACGTGGCAGACGTCGGCCGTCCTGGGAGGGAGCGCATAAAGCTATCAAGGCGCGGCATCCGCTCCAACGATGTTACGCAAGCCACTCCTACTGACTCGGCTCGGTCCGCTACTGCTCGATCTGGATTATGGAGTGCCTCAATCTGTCGGCTTCAGGTCGAGGAGGACGGTGGGAATCAGTTCCGACACCGTGGGATGGATAGGGACCGCCCAGCGCAACGTATTGAGGGGCTGATCCGCGTTCATCATGTCAAGGATGCCGTGAATCGCTTCGTCGCCACCGGTCCCGAGGATCGCCGCTCCCAAGATGCGCTGCGTGTCGGCGTCAGCCACGATCTTCATGAAGCCGAGCGCTTCGCCCTTCTCGACAGCACGCCCGACGCGGGTCATTGCTCGTTTAGAGCGAAGCAGCCGGCGGCCGCTCTTCGCCGCCTCGGTCTCGGTCATTCCGATCCGGCCGAGCGGTGGATCGATGTAAAGGGCGTAGCCGGTCAGCCGCTGGCTCACGCGGCGATCCTCGCCGTCGAGCAGGTTGGCGGCGACGATCTCGAAATCGTTGTAGGCGGTGTGGGTGAAGGCCCCACGCCCGTTGCAGTCGCCCAGTGCGTAAACACCCGGCACATTCGTTTGCAGGTGATCATCGACCGCGACGTAGCCGCGAACATCCGTCGTGATACCAGCCGAGTCGAGCCCCAGGTCGTCCGTATTGGGTCGCCGCCCGACCGCAATCAGCACGTGGCTACCAATCACTGGCGTGCTGTTATCCTCGCAATCGACGGACACCGCAATGTCGCTTCCAGCCGGGGCGAAGCCGATGCAGTCCGCCCCGGTGCGGACGGTGATGCCTTCGAGTTCGAGGATTGCGCGCACCTCCTCCGAGACATCGGGATCCTCGCGCGCGATCACTCGATCCGAGCGCTCGACAATCGTGACCTCCGCGCCGAAGCGCCGATACATTTGCGCGAACTCTAGTCCGATGTAGCTGCCGCCGACAACGACGAGGTGTCGCGGCAGCACGTCGAGCGCCACCATGTCCGTGTTGGTGAGGACGGTGACGTCCTCAATGCCCGACATATCAGGCACGACGGCGCGGCCGCCAACGTTGATGAAGATGCGCGGCGCGGTCAGTCGCTCGCCATCAACCTCGACGATGTTCGGTCCGGCGAAACGCCCATGACCACGAATCAGCTCGACGTGAGACATGCCGGTGAGCCAGGTCTCGTTGCCTGCACGAGAGTCCAAAATCACTTTCCGGGCTCTCGCTGCCACGGCCGGCATGTCGATCTCGATCGATCCGGCGACCGTAAACCCATAGTCGACGCCTCGCCGCGCCATGTGCGCTGCATACGCGCTCGCGACCAGCGTCTTGGTCGGTTTGCAGCCTGTGTTGACGCAGGTGCCACCGACGAGATGGCGCTCGATGATCGCCACTTTCATACCGGCATCGTTCAGTCGGCCGGCAAGCGACGGGCCTGCCTGGCCGGCGCCGATGATGATCGCGTCGAAGGCACGGGCGCTCATCGCCAATCGTCCGATGGGGCTGAGTTCGGGCTACAGGTGCGGACCTCTGGTGAAACTGGGGAAGCGTCGATGTCGAGGCTCATCTCATATTCTCCTGCGTCGGGGTAAAGCGGTGAACCGTGCTTTGCGGGAGCGGAGGGCGCACTCCGCTTGGTGGGGAGCTTGACTTTTCGTCGAGCATGCGCGGCCGGACGGCTACTTTTAAGGGAGAGTGCGCTGCCGCTGGGGCAGGTAGCGGCAGCGCACTCGGCGGCATCATGAAGTTATGCCAAGGGGGTTGGATGTGCCGCCCGAGGACATCGCGGTCACCGCAATTTCAGCTTGCCGTGCTGAGCGTGCTCCTGCGGGCGTCGCTCACCGTCAGCCAGATCGCCGCGACGAGGAAATAGAACGCGCCGAAGGCAGCGTAAGGGGCAACGGTTGCGATGCCGACCGGCTCGGTCCCACCGGCCATTCTGACGAACAGGAAGCCGGCCAATGCGGACTGCGCGCCGCTTAGGATCATCGCCCATTGAGCGCCAGAGGATTTCCAACGGCGGACCGCAGTGGCGAGCTGGAAAATGCCGGCGAACCCGGCCCAGATGCCGAAAACCACGAGTACGCTGTTCAGGTTGTCGCCGAGCGCGATGGCGACGGCGACTGCGGTAATGGTGCTGACGACGACGTTCAGCAGCTGCGTCTTGTTGCGGCGGAGGCTCCCATTGCGCTGGGCATCGACGAAATTGGCGATCGCGTCCCACGCTGGATACCCGACCAGCATGATAGCGGCGAGCAACGGGGCATGGGTGGCGATGCCGAAGGCCACCGCCACCCATGCCGCCGAGAAAGCAAAGCGGGTGAAATAATAGCGTTTCAGCCACCCCGAAGTAGATTGGGCTGAGTAGTGATTAACCGTTTGTATAGACATGTGGAGCCTCTACCTGAGTTAAGCTACCTACTAAAAGGCAGACATTACGAGCCAGTATGACTGAGAGAGAGCGCTAGTTCTCGAGGGCAATTACGCAAAGCTAGTCGTGACGCAGGGCCATTCAGTTCTAATCTTTTGGTCACGAATGCGCATCGCATGTCGACGCTGGGACTGTGTTCATAGAGCGCTTTGCTGACGGTTTGGGTCACAAATCTGGGTCAGTTGGTTAGAACTGAATGGCCCTGGCCAGCTGCCACCGCGGCTGCCAGAATACCTCGCTGTGTGGGCAATGATGAAAAATTGGACACGATGGTTCTCCTTGGCTGTGCAAGAGCCTCGTAGTCCCAACCCCATCCAAGACGGCCGCCGGAAACAACCGGCCCTCGCAAAAGCCGCGCAGTTGCGGACTCCTACGTAACCGCATGGACGGGGCGGGCCTGCACGGGCTACCGACCTGGCATACGTACGATTGCTTCGGACAACATGGTTCCACCCTGCGTGGGTCGATCCGATGTGGCATGCACCTTGTTGTCATGCATGATCAGGATGCTCCCGGCCGACATCGGGCGGGCATCCTTCAGAAGCTCAGTGAGCATTTCTGGGGCTTCGACCTGACGCGTGACCACTCTCCCGTCCGGCGTCACGACGAGCACCCTGTTATTCATGAGCTGAAAGCTCGAGAGTTGCTGACCTCCGCCATCTCCCTGAGCATACGCGGCAGCGCCGACCGCTGAAATCAGTGCGGCGCCAAGTAGTGTGTTTTTCAAGAAAGACATGTCTATCTCCTTCGAACTTGTAGTCACAGCTAT
>CAXTED010000023.1:0-4180 GCA_964243335.1 uncultured Sphingomicrobium sp.
TGCGAACCGCCAATCAGGCAGTCGCAAGGGCGCAGGCGTTGGCTAAGCGCTATACGGACGGTAATCCTGATGCGTCGGTTGACGCATTCCTCCACCGGCGGCGCGAAGACAGCGGCGAATGAGCGTGGTCCTCGACGCCTCGGCCCTGATCGCCATGATCAAGGGTGAGAAGGGATCCGCCAAGGTCGCAGCCGGTATTGCCGGTGCGCGAGTGAGCAGCGTGAACTACGCCGAGGTGGTGACCCACTTCATCCATGCCGGTATGCCCGAGCGAGAAGTGGATGCCATGCTCGATCCGCTGCCACTGACGGTGGTGCCGGCCGACAAGGCCTTGGCGCAAATTGCCGGGCGCTTGCGAGCCGCGACGGCCGAGGCAGGCCTCAGTCTTGGAGATCGCTTCTGTCTGGCGCTAGCCCGACGGGACGGGCTTCCCGCCTGGACCAGCGACCAGAACTGGAAGAAGATTGCGGATGCGGCCGAGGTGAAGGTCGTGACGATCCGGTAGCATCCTACAGCCACGAGCCTGCTTGCTACTCGTGATAGCTGACTGCGCCGACAGGCGCAGGGTAGGGCAGGGGATGAATATCTGTTCGACAGCCGCCCTTCCATCACTAGAAAGCTCTCATGCTACGCCTGATCCACACGGCTGACTGGCAACTTGGCAAACCCTATCGCCGCTTCGACAGCGATGTCCGTGCGGCACTTAGCGAGGCGCGCTTCGACGCGATCGACGCGGTCGGCAAGGCAGCCGTCGAGCATGGGGCAGACCACGTCCTGGTGGCTGGCGATGTGTTCGACACCGAGGGCCCGGAAGATCGCGTCATCGTGCAGGCGGTGTCCCGGATGCAGCGATATGCCTGCACGTGGTGGCTTCTTCCCGGCAATCATGACTTCGCCCGCAACAGCGGTCTCTGGGACCGCGTCCGCGCCAAGGGAGCGGCGAACATTCGCATTGTTGCCGAGCCGATACCTTGCGAGCTTGAGCCGGGACATTGGCTACTTCCAGCACCGTTGATGCACCGGCACAATCTGGACGACCCGACAGCGTTGCTCGACACCATGGAGACGCCGGGCGCGACGCTTCGCATCGGTCTCGCCCATGGTTCGATCCGTGACTTCTCGTCGCGTGGCGAGGCACAAAACCAGATCGCACCTGATCGCGCCCAGCGTTCCGGCCTGGACTATCTTGCGCTCGGCGACTGGCACGGTGCGCTCCGGGTCGATGCACATACCTGGTACTCCGGCACACCAGAGACAGACCAGTTTCAGCGCGACGAGCCGGGATTTGCGCTCTTGGTCGTGCTCGAACCAGGCGTGGAGCCGATCGTCACGCCGATCAGAACAGGCAGGTTCCAGTGGCTCCAACAAGACTGGACCGTGGCGGATGCTGAGGGGTTTGTTGCCCAAAGCGAGCGCTTGCTGGCGAACGCTGAACCATCGGCGACCCTGCTGAGCCTGTCGCTAGCCGGCATTGTCAGCATGTCCGACCGGATCGCTATTCTCGCGATGCTGGACAACGACCTGCGCCATCGCCTGCGTCATCTGGCAGTCGCAGCAGATGACCTCGTCGGTCGCCCGAGCGAGCAGGATCTGGCTGAGCTTCAGGTGGAGGGGATGATCGGGACGGCTGCGGCGAAGCTGATGGGGATGATAGAGGCGGGGGGTAGCGACGGCGTCACCGCCAAGCGGGCGCTGGAGCGGTTGTTCGTGGAATATCAGCGTGGACAGGACGCAGCATGAGCCTCAAGATCCGGCGCATCGCGCTGTCCAACTTCCGCAAGTTTCGCGATCCGTTCGTCCTCGACGGGCTGAGCGACGGCCTGAATGTCATCATCGAGCCAAACGAGACTGGCAAATCAACGCTGCTCGAAGCGATGCGCGCAGCCTTCTTCATCCGGCACAACACGGCCAACCGGCTGGCGCGCAGCTATGCTCCGCATGGCGAAGCGGTCGCACCGCAGATCGAGGTCGGCTTCGAGGCAAGGGGCGGGGAGTGGCAGGTCACCAAGCGCTTTCTCAAGAGCGCGTCCGTCGAGGTCCGGAGCCCAAACGGTCGGGCGCAAGGGGAAGATGCCGAAGCTCAGCTACAGGCTCTGCTCGGCGCTCGTCGTGACACGAGCCAAGCCGGTGATGCGGCCGCACACGGGGCGCTTGGACTACTCTGGGTAGGGCAGGCTCAGGCGCTCGAAGTCACGCCTCCTGGCGAGATCGTCCGTGACAGCGTGCGCGCGACGCTGGAGGCCGAGGTCGGCACGATCATGGGTGGTGCAGCCTATCAGCGTGTCCGGCCCCGGATCGACAGCCAGTTCGCCGATTATTGGACCAACACCGGTCGGCCGAGCGGTCGGCAGTTGGCCGCGCGTACCGAGCATGAGGTTGCGGAGCGGGCTGCGAATGAAGCGGTCAGCCGTCTTGCCGCCCTTGAACAGGGCTTCTCCGATCTGGAAGCCGCTCGCGCCAGCCTCAAGGTGTTGGACCGCGATCTCGCCGATACGACAGACGCGGAGCGGCGAAAGGCTCTGGTCGGTCAAATCGAGGTGGCGCGATCTGCGGCACAATTGCGCGATACCAGGCGAGCCGAGCAAGGCCGCCTCGCTGATCAAGTCAAGGCACTGGACGAGCTCACCACCCGCCTTGCCGATGCTCGAACGGCCGTCAGCGAAACGACCGCAGCGCTCGACAAAGCTCGCGAGCACCGATCGGGTCTGGAAGAGGAATTGGCCAGCACGCGGGAGCGAGCAGGTACGGCGCGTAATCGGCTCGGGATAGCCCGCGACAACCGGCGCAACGCACATGCCGCCCTTGATGCTGCTACCAAGTTGATGGCTGCCCGAGCACGCCAGACTGAGATCGCTCAGGTACGACAGCGGCATGCCGAACTGTTGCCCCTCGAAGCGGAACTTGGTGCGGCGCGCGTGCTTGGTACGACCCTGATCCCTACCAGCGTCATCGAAACGCTGGAAGAACGGGAGCGTGCCGTCGACAAGGCGCGTGCGGCAGTCGAGGCTGGTGCAACCCGGATCGAGTTTATTGGCGATGTCAGCGGTGTTCGGATCGATGGAATGCCGGCCGAACCCGGTGATCGGACGCTATCGCGTGAGACGCGTATTCAGCTAGGCGCGGCGGAGTTGATCATCCGGCCGCCAGCAGGACTACGAGCCGCGGAAACGGAGCTCGCCAACGCGCGCGACGATCTTGGAGCCGTTCTGGCTGACCACGGCGTGACAAGTGTCGCTGATGCTCGGGCTCGCAACGAAGTCGCACGTGATGCTGTTGCGAACGCCCGTACGATCGAAGCCCGGATTGCCGGGATCACGCCTGCCGTGCCGTCGCTTGGGCTCCATGCGGGTGCCGGGGCTCTAAAGACCTTCGTAGCCGGATTGCAGGAAAGCGCGGAAGAGAAGGGGAGTGGTGAGGAGCCAAACCTCGACGCGTTGAAGGTGATTGTGGGCGAGGCGGACTCGGCGCTGGCACGGGCGGAGGGTGTTGATGATGCAGCATCGACGCAATTGCGCGAGCTGGAGGCGCGAAATGCGCCCCTGATGGCTCAGGCGGCGGGCGCCGAACGTGATGCCGCCAACGCCATGGCGCAGCTCGCTGCCTTGGAAGCTAAGCCTGAGATCGCGCGCTTGGATGATGCTCTGTCTGAGGCGCGCCAGCTGGAAGCGACAGCGCTGGTCAGCCTGCAGGGCGCCGAACGTGCTGCAACGGCGCATGATGTCCCGGCGCTTGAGCGGCAGATCGGAGTGCTGGACAAACGCGTGGAGGTCGCCCGGACCCAGCGGATCGATCTGGAGAAGGTGATCGCCGGGCTCGAGGCGCGAATCGAGGCGGAAGGCGGGAAGGGGCTGGCTGACCGGGCTGCGGCTGCTCAGGAAGAGG
Organism: uncultured Sphingomicrobium sp.; assembly: GCA_964243335.1. Lineage (GTDB taxonomy): Bacteria > Pseudomonadota > Alphaproteobacteria > Sphingomonadales > Sphingomonadaceae > Sphingomicrobium. Next base: position 3,883 of record CAXTED010000023.1, read on the forward strand.
CCGAAGCTGCGGCCGCCAACCTGGCCCGCGTGACGCAGGAGGCGGAAACGCTGAAGCTTCTTCGCGACACGCTCGAACACGCACGTGCAGAGACCTCCCGGACGTTCGTCGGGCCTGTTGCGCGGCGCGCGCGTCGGCACATCGAGCGGCTCTTGCCTGACTGCGATCCGAGCTTTGGTGATGATCTGGGCCTGACGTCGATCGTACGCGGAGGACGTGGTGAGAACTGCGGCGACCTCTCGCGAGGAACGCAGGAGCAGCTTGCGGTACTGACCCGGCTCGCTTTTGCCGACATGCT
>CAXTED010000024.1:0-3460 GCA_964243335.1 uncultured Sphingomicrobium sp.
GCTCCTCGACCTTCCACTCGATCGGCAGGCCGTGGCAGTCCCAGCCGGGCACGTAGGGCGCGTCCTTGCCGAGCAGGGTCTGGGTGCGCACGACCATGTCCTTGAGGATGTGGTTGAGCGCATGGCCGATGTGCATGTCGCCATTGGCGTAGGGCGGGCCATCGTGGAGGATGAATTTTTCCGCGCCAGCACGGGCCTTGCGGACTTGCTGGTACTGACCTTCCGCCTGCCACTTGGCCAGGATCGCGGGCTCCTTCTGCGGCAGGCCGGCCTTCATCGGGAAGGCGGTCTTGGGCAGGAACACGGTTTCGCGGTAGTCAGGTAAGTCGGATGCCATGGCGCGGCGCTTAGCCGAGGGTCAGAGCGCCAGCAACCGCCGGGCCTGTGCCTCGTCGGCCTGCATCTGCTCCGTCAGCGCGGCCATGCTGTCGAAACGAGCCTCGGCGCGGAGGTAATGGTGGAGCGCCACTTCGAGCGGCTGGCCGTAGAGATCGCCCGACCAGTCGAACAGGAAGGTTTCGAGCAGTTCGACAGGCGGCTCGAAGGTGGGACGAACGCCAAGGCTCGCCACGCCGGGCACTTCGCTGCCGTCCGCCAGCCGCGCGCGCACGGCGTAGATGCCGTAAGCGGGACGCTGATAGTCATCGAGGGTCAGGTTGGCAGTGGGATAGCCAAGGGTGCGGCCGCGCTTGTCGCCGTGGGCCACGGTGCCGGCGATGGCGAAGGGGCGGGAGAGCAACCGCGTGGCGGTGGGCAGGTCGGCGTCGCGTAGGGCCGCGCGGATCAGGCTGGATGACACGGGCACGCCGTCGAGAGCCAAAGCCGGCACCGCCTCCGCCGCAATCCCGTGCTCGGCGCCGATTGTCGCCAGCACCGCGGCATTGCCCCCGCGATTGGCGCCGAACGTGAAGTCCTCACCGGTGACCACGCCGGCCGCGCCAATCTGACGGGCGAGCAAGTCGGCGACAAAGCTTTCCGCGGTCGTAGCGGCCAGCGCTGCGCCAAACGGGAACACCAGCATGGCATCGGCACCAGCGGCGGCGAACATCCGCTCGCGCTGGTCCAGGCTGGTCAGGCGGAACGGCGCCGCGTCGGGGCGGAACCAGCGCACCGGGTGAGGATCGAAGGTGGCCACGATCGCCGGGCGACCTTCATGATGGGCACGCGCAACCGCCCGCCCGACCACGCGCTGGTGGCCCAGGTGAAAACCATCGAAATTGCCCAAAGCGACAATGCCGCCGCGAAGCCGCTCAGGCACATCGCCGCCCAAGATCAGCCGCTCCATGGTTGCGGTCTTTAGGGGATGAGCGGATGAAGGCAAAGGTTCCCGGTAAAAGCGACACTCCGCTTGACTTGGCCGCGGCCCTCCCATATTTGCGCACGCATCCCGTTCCTCCGGTTGTTGGCGGCGCATGCCCTGCGTCCGCTTTCTTGGCATTGGCCACAAAGCCAGTCAGACCTTCCGGAATGCGGGGCAACTAGCGACGAGATGGGACGGCAGGTCGCCGGCCCGTGGAGCGAAATCGGAGAGACCACACACATGGCTCGTATTGCGGGTGTCAACATCCCGACCAACAAGCGCGTAGAGATCGCGCTTACCTACATCCACGGCATTGGACGCACCAAGGCCAAGCAAATCACAACCAAGCTCAGCATCGGCGATGAGCGGCGGGTCCAGGACCTGACCGACCAGGAAGTGCTGCAGATCCGCGAAGCGATCGATGCCGATCACACGGTTGAGGGCGATCTTCGCCGTCAAACCGCGATGAACATCAAGCGCTTGATGGATCTGGCCTGCTACCGCGGCCTGCGTCATCGCAAGGGCCTGCCGGTTCGTGGCCAGCGCACGCACACCAATGCCCGCACCCGCAAGGGCAAGGCCAAGCCGATCGCGGGCAAGAAGAAGTAAGGCAGCGATCGTCCGCTGGACGGTTGCACCACTTCTTTTCCGCCGGGGGCTGCGCTTCCGAGCAAGGTAAATCGGTCCTCTCGCAGGACCATGGATGTAGGAATAGGTTATCATGGCACGCGAACCACAGCGGCTACGCCGCCGCGAGCGTAAGAACATCACTTCGGGCGTGGCCCACGTGAATGCCTCGTTCAACAATACGATGATCACGATCACCGACGCGCAGGGCAATGCCATTGCGTGGTCGTCGGCCGGCACGATGGGCTTCAAGGGATCGCGCAAGTCGACCCCTTATGCGGCGCAGGTCGCGGCCGAAGACGCCGGGCGCAAGGCTGCCGATCACGGCGTCCGCACGCTGGAGGTCGAGGTCAAGGGCCCGGGTTCGGGCCGCGAGTCGGCACTTCGCGCGCTTCAGGCGGTGGGTTTCACCATCACCTCGATCCGCGACGTGACGTCGATCCCGCATAACGGGGTCCGCCCGTCGAAGCGCCGCCGCGTCTGATCTTTCGGACCCGCGCCTCGACACAAAAGACGTTTCACCGGGCGGCGGCCAAATCGCCGCCCGCACTGCCAAGGGATGAACATGGCCGTTAACGCAAAAAACTGGCAGGAACTCAAGAAGCCGAGCTCGCTCGAGAAGAAGGCCACCGGCGACATCCGTCGCAAGGCCGTTTTCGTGGCCGAGCCGCTGGAGCGTGGCTTCGGCATGACGCTTGGCAACTCGCTTCGCCGCGTGTTGCTTTCGTCGCTTCAGGGTGCCGCGATCACGTCGATCAAGATCGACGGCGTGCTTCACGAATTCTCGTCGCTGACCGGTGTCCGCGAGGACGTCACGGACATCGTCCTCAACGTCAAGCAACTGGCGCTGCGCATGGAAGGCGAAGGCCCCAAGCGCCTTCATCTGTCGGCCACTGGTCCGGGCGAAGTCACGGCCGCGCAGATTCAGACGAGCGGCGACATCGAGATCACCAACCCCGAGCTGGTCCTGTGCCACCTCGACACCGGCGCGACGCTGAACATCGAGTTCACCGCGGACATCGGCAAGGGCTATCAGCCCGCCGCTGCCAACCGCCCGATCGATGCGCCAATCGGCCTGATCCCGATCGACGCATTGTACAGCCCGGTTCGCCAGGTCGCTTACAAGGTGGAAAACACCCGGGTCGGCCAGGAACTGGACTATGACAAGCTGACGCTGACGGTGGAAACCGACGGCACGGTGACCCCGGACGAAGCGGTTGGTTATGCCGCGCGCATCCTTCAGGACCAATTGGCTTTGTTCGTCGGTTTCGAAGACAGCAGCGTGCGCGTGTCCTCGCCGATGATTGGTCAGGCCAGCACCGCGGCGCCGATCGAAACGCAGGCCGACACCAACCAGCTTAACCGTTACCTCCTCAAGAAGGTCGACGAGTTGGAGCTGTCGGTGCGCAGCGCCAATTGCCTCAAGAACGACAACATCATCTACATCGGCGATCTGGTCCAGAAGACCGAAGCCGAGATGCTGCGCACGCCGAACTTCGGCCGCAAGTCGTTGAACGAGATCAAGGAAGTGCT
>CAXTED010000025.1:0-2789 GCA_964243335.1 uncultured Sphingomicrobium sp.
AATAGGCGTGGCCCATCTCCAACCCTTCAAAACCTCTGTGCAGAGGTACTAGAGGGTTTTGTTGAAGCTGGGATTGAGTGATACCAGGAACGATCAGGGTTCGAGAGGTCGTCGCCATCAATGAAACCGACTGATAACCGTTCAGCCAGGGCTGCCCTAGCGTCGTCTTGCCCACTCCGATTGGACCATTGAGGAAGATCGCTCGCCCTGCCATCCGAGCAGGTTAGCAAGGCGAGATCTAAGGACCGACGGGCACGTTTTGAAGCGAGAGCGGACCGTCGTCGTACAGTGACCGCTTGGGCATGGTTTGACGGACAAGGCATCTTGTGCCGGACTGGTGAGCGACGGCCGTCTTGGGTGGAAAGCAGTCATAGACCGGACGCGCTTCAAGCCAGCGATCAGCGTTTGGACGTCTCCTGCTTCCCCGTGCGGATCAGGAATGCTTGCGGAGGCCCAAAGGGTCGACTTCGCTGACGGTAGCTTCCTTGCATTGCCCGCATTCACGGCACGCCCGAGATCCGCCGTCGCAGCATGGTCATCAGCGCCTGCATCGCCGGTGACGCAACGCGGGTCGGAAGCTTGAGGACGCTGATCGGCAGGGGCGGCATCTCGAAGTCGCGCAGCACGCGCACGAGGCTTCCGTCGTGCAGCTCCTTCTCGACCAAGTAGTCGTTCACCATCACCAGCCCCGCCGATCGTGCCGCGGCCCCGACCAGCGCTTCGCCGTCGTCCACCGTCAGGCGTGAGGGCAGGTTCAGCGTCCGCACCTCGCCATCGACCATGAAGCGGTATGGAAAGCGCACCGCGGTACCGGGCGCGACGTAGCCGATGACGACGTGCCTCTTTAGATCATCCGGGTGGGTCGGCACGCCCGTCGCCGCCAGATACTCCGGTGAGCCGCACAGGACGAAGCGGGTTTCCCCGATCCGGGTGGCCACTAGGCTGGAATCCGGCAGGTGGCCGATCCTAATGGCCATGTCGACGCCCTCGGAGACGAGGTCCACCAGCCGGTCGCTCGCGCGGACCTCGACTTCCACTTGCGGATGTTGCTTGAGGTAGTCCGCGATCACCGGCAGGACCCGCATCCGCCCGAACGCGCGCGATACGCCGACGACGATCCGGCCCTGTGGCAGGGCTGCCCCGTCCGTTGCCTGCTGGCCCGCATCATCGAGGTCGGCGAGGATCGTCTTGCACCGGACATGGAAGGCGGCACCCGCCGAGGTCATGCGCACCGACCGCGTGGTTCGCGCGACCAAGGTGACGCCGAGCTGTGCTTCGAGCCGCGCCACCGCCTTGCTTACCCCGGCCGATGTCATGCCGAGCGCGGCGGCGGCGGCCCGGAAGCCCCCCTTGTCGCCGACCGCCACGAAGGCGTTGATCGCCGCCAGGTCCATCTGCTGTCCTACCTCGTTGCACCACCGGCATCGACGTGGCTCGGTTGCGTCCTTTCCGTCATCAGTCTGGATCGTTCAACCCGCCTTCTTGGCCGAAGCGCCGATATTATGTGGCTGCTGACCAGGAAACGAAAACCGGAGTTTCGCAATGGCGCACCTGTTTGAGCCTTTCACGTTGAAGCGGGTCACGCTGCGGAACCGGATCGTGGCGGCGCCGATGTGCATGTATTCAGCGAAGGATGGCAGCGCCGGCGACTGGCATCGTGGCCACTTGGAGCAGCTCGCGACCGGCGGTGCCGGGATGGTGACCGTTGAGATGACCGCGGTATCGCCGGAGGGACGCATCACCTGGGGCGACACGGGCCTGTGGAACGACGCGCAAGCCGCGGCACTAGCGCCGATCGCGGCCGCCATCAAGGCGGCGGGGAGTGTTCCCGCCATCCAGCTCGGCCATGCCGGTCGCAAGGCCAGCACGAACCGGCCGTGGGAAGGCGACGACCAGATCGCCGACGACGCTCCGAATGGCTGGCCTGTCATCGGGCCCTCAGCCATCGCCTTCGGGAGTGACAAGGTTTGGAAGGTGCCCGCCGAGATGAGCCGCGCCGATATCGCCCGCGTGCAGGACAACTTCGCGGCCGCGGCGTGCCGCGCACGCGATGCCGGGTTCGAGTGGCTCGAGCTGCATTTCGCGCACGGCTTCCTCGCGCACAGCTTTCTTTCGCGCTACTCCAACCGTCGCGAGGACGAGTATGGCGGCAGCTTCGAGAACCGGGCGCGGTTCATCCTGGAAACGTTCGCCGCCGTTCGCGCGGTCTGGCCGGAGGATCGGCCCCTCGCGGCGCGGTTGGGCGTCGTCGAATACGATGGCCGGGACGAAGAGGCGATCGCGGAGTCGATCGAGCTCATCAGGCGCCTGAAGAACGCCGGGCTCGACTTCGTCAGCGTCAGCGTGGGCTTCTCAACGCCCGAGGCCACCATCCCATGGGCCTCGCCGGCGTTCATGGCGCCGGTCGTGGAACGCATTCGGCACGACACCGGGATGCCCACGGCAATCGCCTGGGGCGTGGGTGAACCACACGTGGCGGACGCTGCCGTTCGCCAAGGGCAGGCCGACCTAGTCAAGATCGGGAGAGCGCTGCTGGCCGATCCTCACTGGCCTTACGCCGCGGCCGTGACGCTCGGGGTCAAGAGGGCGGCATGGGCCACGCTGCCTGCGCCCTATGCTCACTGGCTGGAACACTATCGGCCGGTGACGCAGCCGTCGCCAGCCTAGCCCACTCTGCCAGAACACCGTCCCTTTCGGAAGGAAGCGATGCCCTTGAGCCGCGGGAGGCTGCAAAGGGTTGAGGCCGTGCGAAAACTCATTCTCAGCCGAGCGTTGGCCAGACGTCATGC
>CAXTED010000026.1:0-2786 GCA_964243335.1 uncultured Sphingomicrobium sp.
AACTCCTTTCCGTGTGCGTCTGCAGCACACTCTCAATCGCCCAATGCGAGCGGATAGCCTGGCCCAGGACGGCCGGATCGTCGGGACAGCTCGTCAGCAGGTAGCGGATCTCGCTTTCGACCTTGGTGGGTGCGCTGTTGACGCTGCGGATGCTCTCGATTGCCAATACGCTGCGCAGGCCCGGCCAGCCGCTCAAAGCATCCAGGGCCGCCGCATCGGTGCTGACGAACACACGGCGCCTTACAAGACGGCCATGCGTGTCGTCGAACGCATCGCAGTCGGCACGATGGGGTGCGCCCCGGCGAAAGCAATGCTGGTCGAAGTGCTCGATGACTGCCTTGTGGGCCAGCGGGTGATTGCCCTTGAGCGTCAGCAGGTAGTCGCCCCCGCGCGCCAGGATCTTCTCGGCAATCGCGGTCTGGCACCCCATGGCGTCCAAGATCACGATGCTGTTCTCAAGCGCGAGTTAGTCCAGCAGCTCAGGCACGGCGGTGATCTCGTTCGACTTGCCGTCCACGCAGCGCTGGCCCAGCACCAGGCCCTGCTCACTCGCCCAGGCGCTCACCACGTGCAGGGGCGATTGCTCCCGCCCATGGTCGAACGAGCGCCGGATCGTCTTGCCGTCGATGGCCACCACCTCGCGCTCGAACCTGTCCACGAGCGAGCCGACCCAGGCCGTGAACCCGGCCTCGAACGCGTCGGGGTCGATCAGCATGAACACGCGCCGGAAGGTGTCGTGCGAGGGGATGCCGTTCGGCAAATTCAGGAACGTCCTGAGCCAGGCCAGCTTGCTGCGGCCATACAGCGCGATGTCGTCCCAGCTTTCAGCGCAGGCGATCACCGCGCATACCGCAATCACCAGCACCTCAGTCAGGCGGTGCTCGGTCTTACGGGAGCAGCGCGGGTCCTCGACCGCACCAAAATACTGCCCCAGCTTCTCGATCGACATGCTCCGCTCCCCCCGCAATCGCCAGGGCGCGTCATCATACGTCAAAGCGCGGCAGGCGAGACAAATCTCATGCGTGACCCCTGGCCGACGCCAGACGGCGCCATGCTGCAACCCAACTGCACCAGAAACGCGGATGAATTCCATTCCAAGATAATTGACTTCGTAGATAGGCTGTGTTTCGCTTTTTCATCCAAGGAGACCGACATGGACCGGAGAAGTTTGACGCTCGGTGCGGCTGTGGGGATTGTTTCACTGGGCTGTGGTTCGTCGGCGATCGCTGCAGGCTCAACGCGAGTCCGAAACGTCGTGCTGGTTCACGGAGCCTTCGCCGATGGGTCTAGTTGGGGAGGGGTCATTCCCCTTCTGCAAGCGTCCGGCATGAACGTGACGGCGGTCCAGAACCCGCTCAGGTCGCTTGCCGAAGATTGCGAGTACACACGGCGAGTCCTCGCTATTCAGGACGGCCCCACCGTGCTCGTAGCCCATTCATACGGTGGCGAGGTGATTACGGAGACGGGCGCGGATCCCAAAGTAACAGCGCTCGTCTACATCGCCGCCCGGGCGCCCGACGCCAACGAGGACTACACCGCGCTCGCGAAAACATATCCCGCTCCGCCGGCCAGCGCGGGAGTGGTCCACGCTGGAGGCTATGCACAGCTCCAAGAGCAAGCCTTCCTGGAAGATTTTGCGAATGGCGTCGATCGGACCAAGGCTCGGGTTCTTTACGCAGCACAGGGGCGGATATCGGATGATCTCTTCGCAGCCAAGGTGACGCAGGCAGCCTGGCGATCGAAGCCGTCTTTTTATGCAGTGTCGAGAAAAGACCGGACAATCAACCCAGACCTCGAGCGCTTCATGGCGAAGCGAATGGGCGCGACAACGGTCGAGATCGACGCCGGCCACTTGTCTCTGGTGTCGCATCCTCGCGAGGTGGCCGATCTGATTTTGAAAGCTGCCGCTACATAGCTATTGGACCGCTTCAAAACCCGATCGCCTACGTCCAAGGTAACTGATCGCGCCAGTGGATCAGGAAATTGCCGGTTGCCGCAACATGAACGTGGCTGCCGCGACCCGCCAGGTGATCACATCTTCAACGCCGCCACTTTCGTGCACAGTCCAATCGTCCAGGAACAGAATGGCGAGGTCATGGACAAGGGACCACCACCCCAAATCGCGAGCCTCACGATCATGACCGACCGTGCTTCCGGCAGCAACTCGTGCGGCGAGCACACATAATAAGCTTCCTTTGCGGCAATCAGATCTGGATCTTCATGAAACCATCCGGGACTAAGCATCGATCTGAACAGAGCCGACTTGGAGGAGCATAACGGGCGTAAGCTTCGGCTTGCGCCGCTAGGGCGTGACGCGGTGCTACGCGGTCATCCGCGTCTTGGGTGGTCCTCCACAACTCAGAAAAGCCGAACGCTTCGATGGAGGAGAGCAAGCAGGGCTGTTCAACGCTTCTAATGGATGACGAGTGAGAGCAGGTTGTCGATGCCTGCGAGGGCTGCGCGGTAGCGGTCCTGGCTGAGCGTGTTGGTCCGGTTTGCCTTGAGGATGTTGAAGGCGAAGCTGCGCAGGCGGGCGAACACGCCGGGGTTGGTGCGGATGCGTGAGCGGTCCTCGCCCAAGGTGACGTCGCGGCTGTAATGCGAGGTAGTCTCGATCTTCCAGTGCGCGCGGATGGCCTCGGCGGCGCGGGCGGCGGTCACGGGTGTGTTCGAGACGTAGAAAGCTGTCTCGGCGGAGTGGCGCAGCATCCCGGTCTTGGCGTTGCGGGTGTAATACCAACCGCCCTGACCATTGACTCGGACGTGATCCCGCTCGGGCCATATTT
>CAXTED010000027.1:0-2135 GCA_964243335.1 uncultured Sphingomicrobium sp.
GATATCCCGGCACTACGGCACGTTCACCAGCAGGCCGTGTCAAACGCTTTCCAGGATGCCCTAGACAGCGCCCTCAAGCTGCATGTCGTTCCACCGAGCGAGGAGGATGCCATGCGCAAGGCACCCCACGCGGCCGCCCTGCCCGTGGCCGCAAGCGCAATCGTGCCGTTGCTCGATGGCAAGCAGGACGTCTGGCTTGCGAGCTGCGCCGGCTTCCACAACAGCCCATTTGGTCCGGCCGGGGAGGCCTGCCCGACCCCGTTCTGGGGCTGTCTCGAATGCTCCAATGCGGTGATTACGGCGCGCAAGCTGCCCGTCCTACTCGCCTTCCTGGAGTTCGTGCTTTTGCAACGCGAGGGCCTGTCAGCCGCCGATTGGAGCGCGAAGTTCGGCCGGGTCCACCGGCGCATCACCGAGCAGATCCTGCCTGCCTTTCCCGCCGCAGTCGTCGAGGACGCGCGTGCCGCAGCCGCGTCGGTCCCCCTGCCCTATCTCCCGCCGGAAGCTTCGGCCGGATGAGCGCGCAACCAGCCCAGCGCGGCGTCCTGCGCTCGCAGGTGCGGGGCGACAACGATGTCGTGCTCGCCGGCGCTGCCCTACGACCCGGCACCGACCCGGCCCGCCTTTCGCACTTCGGCGATGATCGCTGGGACATGCGGCCCGGCATCTTCCGTGACAACGTCCGTCGAAGCTTCCAGGAAATCGACTTCCTGGCGATCCCATGCCCGGCGGAGCGCTTGACAGCCAAGGAGTATCTCTACGCCTTGCTTAACGAGCGGCGTACGGATTGGCTGGCACCGCAGCCTGTATCATGCTGGCCCATGCTGTCCGACTTGCGCCGCTTCGCCACGTTTGTCCGCTCGCGTCTCGGCACGTTCGATGTCCCCGCGATCAAACAGGATTTGCTGGACGCCTACCTGGCCATGCTCCGGTCCGGCCACCCAATGACCTGCGGACGCATCAGCGCACGCCTGGCGCCGATCATGTTGCTGCATCGCCTCGGCCCTGTTCTCACGCTTGGCGGTCTTCGCTTCGCGCCCTGGGGCGGACGCACCGCGGGGCGAGTGGCCGGCCGCAGCAGACCGAACTCCCGCGAAAACCTGACGCCGCGCATCCCCGAGCCAGTGATCGGTGCCCTGCTGCGCTGGTCGCTCAAATATATCGACCACTTCTCCCAAGACATTTTGGCCGCACGCGCCGAGTTGGATCAGTTGAGGCAGGACCATGCGACGCGGCACCGCCATCGATACCCCGGCAGCGAACTGCGGCGGATGCAAGCCTGGATCGAGGCCCGCCGCCGAGCGGGACGCGGCATCCCAGTCTGGTCTGTCGAGCGCCCTTGCGGCACCTACCCGCGCGTCAGTGCAAGGGATGATAGCCGGTCCCACATGCTCAACTACGCCTTGATCAGGCTGCAGACCGGGCTCGCCGCTGTCAACCTCCAGCAGAACGAGGCCGTTTGGTGTTGCTTATGGGACGCCGTCGCCGAGCTCGGCACCGAGATTGGCGGCTTCGACACGCCGGTCAGCGACGATCCTGATCTAGGACGCCCTTGGCGCGAGCGCTTCGATCCCGCGAGCCTCGCGTGCGAGGAGAAGCACCTCCAAGCCGCCTGTTATATCGTCGTCGCCTATTTCTCGGGTATGCGGGACACCGAACTGCAGGCGATGCAGCCGGGTTGCCTGGCGCGCTCGCGCAGCGCCAATGGCCTGGTCGAGCGCATCGTCGTCCGGAGCATCGCATACAAAGATCGGCCTGTACGCGGGCAATTAGAGGAATGGGTCACCATTGCACCAGCCGCGCGCGCCATCGAGGTGTCCGAACGGCTTTCCGCCCCGTTCCGCGCACGGCAAGGCCACGCCCACCTCTGGTGCAGCCTGGATCGCACTACCACACTGAGCCGCGGTTTCATGTCCGCAAGCAGACGCATAAATGCGTTCCGCGCCCATCTCGATAGGCAGTTCAGCGACGCCGCCAACCCGGCCGTGCCCGAGGTCGCTGGCCGGCCCTGGCCCCTCAACACGCGGCAATTCCGGCGCACCATCGCCTGGTGGATCGCCAACCGGCCGTTTGGCGTCGTGGCTGGCAAGATCCAGTACAAGCACGCCTCCATTGCCATGTTCCAGGGCTACGCC
>CAXTED010000028.1:0-2108 GCA_964243335.1 uncultured Sphingomicrobium sp.
GTGTGTTTTTCAAGAAAGACATGTCTATCTCCTTCGAACTTGTAGTCACAGCTATCCATTGAGAAGTTGCGCCCGGTGTTCCCGGTGTCTGCAGCTCCGCTCCAGACACTTCCGACGCTTCGGGGCCGGTGGAATTTACTTAGGCGACGCATACGGGAAACGCCCGTTAGGCGTTGTGAGCCGGCGTGAGCAGTTGCAAGCGCCGGTCGTTAGCTCACAGGGCCATTCAGTTCTAACATCATCTTGTAGTTCATGGTATTCTGATCCTAACTACTTGGAAGTACTTTGTTGAATGAACTTCTGGATCTGTCGCTGTCGGAACCGGTCTGCTGGCATGAACGTGACAGAACCATCTTTCCCCTGCGACAGTGGGCTTTACTTCGTCTGACCGGCCGCCTGGAGGATCAGGTTGGCAATTGCCTCCGGCCGCGAGACCATGGCCAGATGACCAGAATCCACCTCAATGGTTGTGGCGTTCATTCGCTTGGCAAAGAAGCGCTCGAGATCGGGCGATATCGTCATGTCCTGCTTCGCCACGGAATAGAACGTCGGCTTGTTGTGCCAGGCAGCGGCCGTCGTGCGGGCGGTGAACGTTGAGGTGGCGGTCGGCTGTTGCACGGCAAATAAAACTTTGGCCTGCGCGTGGGGAAGGTCGCTTGCGAAATATTTGGTAAAAGCATCTTCGCTCAGCGTAGTCAGGCCGTCATGAGTGACGAGTCCGGAGCGCGCAGGCGCCGCAGGGAACTTGCCGTTCAGGGCTGCGACATCCTCGTCAGCATCAGGCGCGCGCGCCGCGACATAGACAAGGGCTGACACGTTGGCGGCGTTGCCGGTATCGCTGATGATCGTTCCACCGAAGGAATGCCCGACCAACACGGTGGGACCGTCCTGCAATGCCAGCACGCGGCGCGTTTCGGCATCGGCCGCGGCGAGCGAGGTCAACGGATTCTGCACCGCCGTCACATGCAGGCCGGCAACCTGCAGGATGGGGATGACCTTCTCCCAACTCGATCCGTCAGCCCATGCGCCGTGCACGAGCACGACATTGTGGGCCTGCACGGGGGAGGCGGTTGTCTGGGCATACGCCGGAAAGCTGGTGGCTGCGCCCGCAATCAGGCAAAGAGCCACCGCGGCAACTGATTTATGCATCCTCATTTCTCGGGTCCTTGATCGAGATGCCGTTTCAAGCGACATGCTTCAATGAGGTTTTCGAAGCAGGCAGGGCAAACGCAACACGCTGTTCTTGCACGGCTTGCATGGCTGCCATTCTTGTGAGCCTGGCGTGACCACCGAATACGCTGACCTCACCACGCGCGAAGTTCAGTGGGCGGAGGCAATGCGCGCGGAGCGCCGGGGCGATGCATTGGCCTATGAGCGCTTTCTCAAGGCCAAAGCCCGCCGGGACGACACACCTTGACCAGGAGACAGGAGGTGGCAACCGCGGTGCTTACCGATGGCCTGATCGACCGACTCACCGCCCAGGCCGGCCGCAGTCGAATCGCCGGTCCCCGCACCTTTAAGGTAATTCTCGCGATTGCGGCTCTGGTGTTGCTTGGCCTCTCCGTCGCACTCGTGCTGGCATGGGACGGCGCTCGGCCCGACCTCGCGACCACCATGCATCGCGCGCCCTTCGCCTACAAGATCGCAAGCATGCTGGTTTTGGGTCTGGCCGGTCTGGTTCTGGCCAGCCGCGCCGCCTTGCCGGGCAGCAGTCGACTGACAGCCATGGCCTTCGTGCCGACCGTGCTCATCCTCGCCTTCCGTTCTGCCACCGACCATTCGGGCCTCTCTGTCCTGGGAAACTCGAACATCTCAGCGGGTAGATGCGTGCTGACGATTTTGGGTGTGTCCTTGCCGTCGCTGATCATCGTGCTTGGCGTGATGCGGATGGGCGCGGTTACCCGTGCGGCGGTGGCAGGGGCTATTGCCGGCGTACTATCCGGCTCACTGGGTGCCGCCGCCTATGCACTAGCCTGCAGGAACGATGCGGGATTGTTTGTTGCCATCTGGTACCCGCTTGCCATCGTGGTCCTGGCTGCCGCGGGTGCCATTATCGGCCGACGCACGCTCCTCTGGTAGGGCAAGCCGCGGTCGGCGTGACAAGCTCG